>NZ_JAAZTM010000024.1:0-408549 GCF_012395805.1 Labrenzia sp. 5N
CGGCAACATCGTGGTCGACGATCCGGATCTGGGCGACACGCTCTACATCTCGGTCGAAGGCGATGGTTCGCCGGCCTATTCGGAAGGCGCTCTTCCGGATGGCGTCGATATCAGCAGCCTTCTGGCAACCAGCAACTTCAACTTCACCAGCGGAGACGCACTGGACAACATCTTCTCCGTGCCGAAGGGCGAAGATGGGAACGTTGAATTCACCTATGCCTACAACGGCTCGGCTCCACTCGACTGGCTGGCGGACGGCGAAACGCTGACCCTGACGTTCGACGTCAAAGTCAGCGATCGGAACTGGTTCCCGGAAGGCACCGACACCACACAGATCACCATCACGATCACTGGCACCAATGATGGACCGGTGTTCTCTGGCGGTGTCTTCGATGGCGTTCTCGAGGAAGCCAATACCCCGGCACAGCTTGAAACATCCGGTGAGGTCTTCTTCACCGACCTTGACCTGTCCGACACGCCGGAAGTGACCGCTCAGTTCACCTCTGTCGAACCAGTCGCAGGCAGTGGTTTCGCGCTGACGCCGGAACAGAAGGTTGCCTTCACGAATGCGCTGACGGTGCAGCAATCGGCCGGTAACGCCAACAACGGAGGCGCCACCTGGACCTTTGCAATCGCCGCAACGGCACTCGACTTCCTCGCCCAAGGCGAACAACTGGAAGTCAAGTACCTCCTGACCGTGACGGACGATAGCGGAGCGACGGACACGCGGGAAGTGACGGTCGTCGTGACCGGCACCAACGATGATCCCACGATCTCCGAAGCGGATGTCCTGGGCGAGGTGACGGAATCCGGCGTCGGGGAAGACGGTACAGACGTTGCCACTGGCCTGATCGTCGGAATGGATGTCGATATTCGGGATGTCCTGACCTACTCCGCCTCTGTCGTTGACGGGGCACTGGGTCAATTCAGCATCGATGAGGAAACCGGTGAATGGACCTACACCATTGACCAGTTCAACGCCAATGTTCAGGCCCTCAACGAAGGCGACAGCGTCGACGAAGTCTATACGGTAACCGTATCCGACAACAACGGCGGCACTGTCACCACCGACGTGACCATCACCATCAACGGCACGAACGATGCCCCGACTATTGAGGACTACACGGGTTCGTTCACTGTTGTTCACAGCAACTCCAACAACGACGAAAGCAGCTTCAATCTTCTTGAGCTTCTGGCTGCCAACGACGTTGATGATGGTGAAACGGAAACGCTCCAGATCGATGAGATCTCGGGTACTCTCAGCCTGTCCATCGCAGGCCATCAGGTGACGCTGGATATCGCCGATCTGGAAGCCGCAGGGCTTTTGAACATCGGTGAAGCCGACGGCAGCGTAACCTTCACCCATAACCTGGAACGCATTATGGCCCAGGTAATGGATCAGGGCGAAACCGCCAACATCTCGGGTACCATGACTGTCGTGGATGTCCATGATGCGGTCTCCAACTCCGCCGAGTTCGATATTGAACTGTCGGTAGATCCGGACAAGACCAACACCTTCGGCGGTGACGACTGGACCACCGCGGACGGTGCGGGCGACATCCCTGAAATGCTTATCCCGACATTTGACGGAGACGGCGACGGTCCGCTGGTCGTCTGATCATGAAACTTCTGGAGAGGGCGCACGCGCCCTCTCCTCTCTTCTTTTTTATGTTTTTTTTGGAGAGTCTACATGGCTGTACGCAGCGCAAGGGAAAGCGTTTATCCCGCTCTCAAGGTTTATCGCTCTTCCTGGGCCGGGTTTCTTGCCGTTGGTTTCTTTTCGATCTTTGTCAATCTCGGAACTCTGGCCTCACCCCTCTACATGCAGCAGATCTTCGACCGGGTGATGCAGAGCGGCCACCTCGAGACACTTGTCTTCCTGACGATGATCGTGATTTTTTTTCTGGCTGTGATTGCGGTTCTTGATGCAATCCGCGGCTCCATCCTCGCCAGCATAGCCAAATGGTGGGATGAAACCGTACATGCCGACCTGCTGCATGCCGTCATCCAGACGGCCAGGTCGACGGGCAAGTCCCACTCTCATGCCATGAACGACCTGGCAACCATCCGGCAGTTCGTTGGCAGTTCGAGCGTGCTACCTTTCTTCGATGGGCCCTGGGTGCCCTTCTTTGTCGGTGCCATTATTCTCATCCACCCTGCCCTCGGCTTCGTCGCCATCGCGGCCGGTGTGCTCTTGGTGATAATCGCAGGTATCAACGACACGGTTACCCGCCGCCGGATGGCGGGTGCTGCGGCGGCTCGTGTGCGGGCACAGCAGACGATTGACATCGCGACGCAACACGCGGAAAGCGTCTACAGCATGGGAATGCTGCCTGGCGTTCTCGCCCGCTACCGGAACGACAACGAACTGGTGGCCAATTCGACTTTCGCCGTCGCCGCCTTTTCAGCGAAGACAGCCGCGATCACCAAGTTCATCCGGTTCACGGCACAGATCAGTGTCCTTGGTCTCGGTGCCTATTTTGCCACGCTGGGTGAAATCACCCCGGGTGGCATGATTGCAGCGTCAATCATCATGGGGCGTGCGCTTGCGCCTGCCGAACAGGCCATCGGCGCCTGGCGAGGCATCGTCGGCGCGATGCAGTCCCATCGTCGGCTGAACGACATCTTTCTGGCAGCTCCGCTCCACTTCGACCGGACCCAGCAGCCGGAACCCAGTGGGCACCTGCAGCTCAAAGGTGTCAATCTGCTCGTTTCAGGCCAGGAACGGCCTTTGCTGCGCAACATCACGATCGATATCAAGCCGGCAACCCTGAATGCAATCGTCGGCCATTCCGGCTCCGGCAAGAGCACCTTGTGCAAATTGTTGATTGGCGCAATGGATCCGAGTTCCGGTTCGGTCCGTCTTGACGGTGTCGCCATGCGCAATTGGGACCCGCAGCAACTCGGCCGGAACATTGGCTACCTGTCGCAGTCCGTGGAACTGCTATACGGCACTGTGAAGGAAAACATCGCCCGGATGGGCGAGCCGGACGATGAAAAGGTTGTGACTGCCGCGCGCCTTGCCGGTTGCCACGACATGATCAACGCTCTGCCGAACGGCTATGAAACCCTGATCGGCCCGGGCGGACTTCGTCTGTCCGGCGGACAGGCCCAAAGGGTCGGTCTGGCCAGGGCGATCTACAACAAGCCCAAGCTGATCATCCTCGATGAACCGAATTCCAACCTGGACAGTGATGGCGAAGCCTCGCTTCAGGAGTGTCTCGTGCTCCTTCGGGAACAAGGCTGCACGGTCATCATTGTAAGCCACAGACCCTCGGCGCTCTCGAAAGTCGATCTGATCATCACCCTTGCGGACGGCACAATTCAGAAGACGCAAACCGGCGAGGAGTTCATGAAGCACGCCATCCGCCCGGTCAGCGATATTCTGCAGAAACTTGGCAAGGTTCAGCCGGCGCAAGCGAAAGGCGCTTCGCCGGCCAACGAAACTCAGGGAGGTCAGTGATGAAAGAGCAAAATAACCCGGCGTCGTCCCTCCGTCGCTCCATCCGGCAACACTGGATCATGGGTTCGTTGGTCGTCGCGGTTTGTTTCTTCGGCACGGGAATTTGGGCGAGTTTCGCGGAGCTGTCGTCGGCCGCCATCGCCGCCGGCAAGGTCAGTCCGGACGGAAGCTTGCGCGTGGTGCAGCATCTGGAAGGCGGAATTGTACGCCATCTCAATGTCAAGGAGGGCGATGTCGTCAAGGACGGTCAGCTTCTCATGGTTCTTGACCAGGCATTGGCAACGGCGAACTATCTTTCGATCTACCGCAAGCACCAACGCTATGTGGTGACCAGAGACCGGCTGCTGGCGCAAGAGCGTGGCGATGAAACCTTTGAGGTCCAGATGCCGTCGGTCATGTCGGCCGACAAAAGTTACACGCAGTTCGTTGCCAACGAGATTACAAAATTCAAGGTACGGCGCGAGCTGCTGGGAAGGCAGCAGTCGACCTATCATGTGCAGGCAGGCCAGGTTGAAGCCGAGATCAGCAGCCTGAAGGCCCAGATAGACGGCATGGATGATCAGATCCTGCTGCTTGACAAGGAGCTGGATAGCAAAAAGGTCCTGATGGACAAAGGTCTGATGCGGCAGCCTGAGCTTCTGGCTCTGCAACGCAAGCGGGCCGAACTGTGGTCGGAGCGCAATGCCATCGGGTCAACGATCGCTCGTGCGCGGCAGAAGATCGAGGAAATCAAGATCGCGGAACTGACGGCCGTCAGCGAAGAACGCGAAAAGGTGGCCAAGGAGTTGTCGGAAATCAACGCGGAGATTGCGCAAGCCGACGAGGCGCTTTCCGCGACTTCGGACATCCTGAACCGCACAGAGATCGTCTCTCCGATCGAGGGGCGGGTGCTCAAGGTCAACTACAAGACGGTCGGCGGTGTCGTGCGACCGGGCGAACCGATCATCACGATCGTGCCCGAGAACGAGGAACTCATCCTCGACACGCGCCTGCGTACGTCCGACATCGACAACGTGATGATCGGGATGGACGCCAAAGTTCAGCTCACCTCTTTCATGGGGCGGCACATGAAGCCTTTGACAGGGGAAGTCTTCCAGGTTGGTGCGGACGCCGAAACGGACGAGCAGACGGGAGAGCAATACTATACGGTGCGGGTTAGGGTTACGTCCGACGACATCCGGGAAGCCGGAGGCGGTTTTGAGCTGGTGCCAGGCATGCCCGCGCAGGTCTTCATTCAAACAGGAGCCCATACGCCGATGCGCTATCTGCTGGATCCTGTGCTGCAGTCCTTCGGACGGGCGTTCCGGGAAGAACGCGTACTCTAAAGCGGCTGTCGTGTGACCGTAAAATCAGAAGGCGTTGCCGGGTTTGGAAGAACAGAACCCGGCAACGCCTTTCGGCGTTTTAGGCATGCCACAGCGACGCAATACCTTGCATGGTTCACGCCGCCAGATAGCCACCGTCTACCGGAACGATCGCGCCGTGAACGTAGGAAGCGTCTTCAGAAAGAAGGAACGCGACAACCCGCGCAATCTCCACAGTCGCGGCCCAACGGCCGATCGGGATGCGGGCGTCGATCCGTGCGCGCCGTGCCGGGTCTGATCGCGCGCCTTCGGAAATGCGTGTTTCCACCCAACCCGGTGCGACCGCGTTGACCCTTATTCCGGTTCCTCCCCAGGCAACGGCAAGGGAGCGGGTGAGGGCAGCGACCGCCCCCTTGCTGGTGCCGTAAGCAGGCGCAACGGGGTTGCCGAACCAGCTCCACATGGAAGCGATGTTGACGACGGAACCGTTGCCGCGTTGAAGTGCAACGCGCGCGGCCGTACAGGAGCTGAGCACGCCGGTGACATTCACCGCCATCACCTTCTCGAATACCGCTGCGTCCCATTCCCGGCTGTACTGGATCGTGCCCGCGCAGGTGACCAGACCGCCGAGCTCTTGCTCTTCTTCAAGGAGATGGGCAAGGGCGGCCTCATCAGTGACGTCAACCTCGACAAACCGGGCAGCTTGCGGAAAGCCTTCCTCCCGTTCCAGGCCTGCGGCCGTTACCTGCCAGCCGCGTTCGGTCAAAAGCTGCGTTGTTGCAAGACCGATACCTGTACCTCCGCCGGTGACCACGACATTTCTTGATGGCGGCATCGATCAATGTCCTTCGTCGAGCAGTTGCATCGCGCGAACGAGGTCGGAGACGCCGAGTTTGCGGTAGTAGTTCGGCGCATAGGGGGCTGTGAGCGCAACCTCGGCAATATGCTTCAGTTCCGCTGCGCCGGAGACGCCGAATTCTGCGAAGGATGTGGGCAGATTTATCCGTCGGAAGAAGGCTGCAAGGGTGCGGATTTCCTCCTCGGACCCTTGCCCGGCTGCCAGTTGTGTCAAGGTGCCGAGAGCGACCATCTCCCCGTGCAGCAACCCAGAGAGCGCCGGTGTGACCGACAGGCCGCGCACCATCGCGTGGGCTATCGACAACCCTCCGCTTTCAAAGGCAAGGCCGCTGAGAAGCACGGTGGCCTCCACCACGCGCTCGAAAGCTTCATTCGAGCCTTCGGCCGACATCGCCGCTTCGCTATCGGCAAGCAGAATGTCGCTGGCACGTGCGACAATGGCCTTGGTGAGTTCCGTGGGACGGCCTGCAAAGAAGTTGAGACCACCTCCGGCAAGTGCACCTGCCAGCTCATACGGCTTTGACATCGCATCGCCGATACCGGCCGCCAGAAAGCGACGTGGTGCTCCGGCGATGACAGCCGTGTCGACCAGGACAAGGGAGGGGTTGGTCTTCATGTGACGGACGCCCTCAACCGCATGGTCCGGCGTATAGACAACGGCAATATGGCTGGTCGGGCTGTCGTTGGAGGCGATGGTCGGCACGATGGCAACCGGCAGACCGCGCTCGATTGCAGCTCCCTTGGCGGTATCGATCGCCTTGCCCCCGCCTATGCCGACAAGAAGCCGGGCATCGCCGGCTTCCCTTGCCCTGGCGGCGATTTCTGCCGCGGTACATTCCCCCCCGAATTCCATGAGGCGGGCGCCGGGAAGCTGGGAGCTGATACGTTCACCAAGCAGGTCGCGGGCTACCGGATCAATGACCACCGCCGCAGGGCCACCGCCAATGATGGCAATTTCCTCGGCCAGGCGGTCGATGGCTCCCGGTCCCTGCACATAGCGCAGTGGAGCGCCCAGAATGCGCATTGTCATGAGTTATCCTTTCACCGCACCGGCGGTCAGGCCCTGGACGAAGTAACGAGAGAGCGTGATGAATGCTATGAACAACGGCATGGCAATCAGTGTGGAGCCCGCCATGATATCTCCCCATCTCAGGTCAAAGGCGCCGATCATCGAAGCCAGACCCAGGGGCACCGTCTTGTTCGCGTCCGATCCGATCATGACCAGGGCAAAGGTGTAGTCGGTCCAGGAAAGGAGAAAGGCGAAGATCGCGACCGTTACCAGCCCGGGGACCGACAGAGGCAGTACAACACGCAGGAAAGCCCCCAGGCGCGTGCAACCGTCCACCATGGCTGCTTCCTCAAGCTCGAAGGGCATTGTCTTGAAGAACCCCCACAAGAACCAGACGCCGAGCGGCATCGTGATGGTCAGGTGGGAAATGACCAGCGACAGCAGCGTATCGTTGAGGCCGATTGCCGCGAACATTGCGTAAAGCGGGATTGCCAGCAACAGCGGCGGGAACATGTAGGCATAGAGCATGCCGGCGATGATCATCTGTTTGCCGCGAATGCGCTGGCGGGTGACACCATAGGCGATCATGACGGACAGAAGCATTGTCAGGGCAACGGTGGTCACCGCAACAATGAGACTGTTGAGGAACTGCCGCGGATAGTCGGTCTGCGCCAACAGGCTGGTGTAATACTCAAGCGTCCATCGCTGCGGAACCAGAGACGGGTTCATGAGCATTTCCTGCGTGGGACGCAGGGAAGAAACGACCATCCAGTAGATGGGAAAGGCGCTGTAGACCGCCAGAACGATCACCGCGAAGTAAAGTCCCGCCCGGCCGGCAACGCGGCGAGCCTGGATTTGTCCACTCATTTGCCTTCCTCCATCGGGAACACCCGGAAATAGATTGCAACGGCGACCATCAGGACGAAGAAGGAAAGCGTTGCGATCGCTGCCCCGCTGCCGATGTCATAAAGGGCAAATGCCTCCCGGTAGGACAGGACCGGCAGATGTTCCGTGGCACCAAGCGGGCCGCCGCCCGTCGTCAGCCAGATGACGTCGAACTTGTTGAACATCCAAACACCCCGCAGAAGAATGATGACGGTCAGGATCGGGCGCAGCGACGGCAGGGTCACGTGAAAGAAACGCCGAACGGGCCCGGCACCGTCTACGCGCGCCGCTTCATAGAGTTGGGTCGGAACTGTCTGCAGCCCGGCGAGAAAGGTCGTGGTGACGAACGGGGTCCACAACCAGACCGAAATCAGGATGACCGACGTCATGGATGCGGTCTCGGTCTCGAACCAGTAGATCGGCGGCAGGCCCAGGTCATCCATCAGAACGGTGATGATGCCGAGTGAGCCGTCAACCATCCACTTGAAGACCAGCACCGCGACTACCGTCGGCAGAAGATACGGCAGGAATGTCAGTCCGCGCAGCAGAGAGCGGCCGATGAAATTCTGGTTCAAGAGCAACGCGAAGCCGATGCCCAGCACCACCTGCAGGACAATCGCCAACCCGGCATAGACGAAGCCGTTCCAAAGCGCGTTCCAGAACTCTGCGCTTGCAAGAACCTTGGCGTATTTTGCGAAACCGACCCAGACCGGATCGGCAGTAAGCGACGGCATGTCATAAAAGCTGAGCGAAACCGCATAAAGCGCAGGCCCGACGATCAGGACAAGGGTCGCAAGAAACCCGATACCGAGAAAACCCGGCAACAACCAGCGAGTCATTCACGAACTCCAGATGGTGTGAAAGTGAGGGGAGCTTCCACTCCCCTCTCCGTTTCGTCACTTGATCACTTCACGCATTTTGGCTGCGGCCTGATCCACGGCCTCTGCAGAATCCATCTCGCGAAGGATCTTGTTCTGCAGCATTTCAGGCATGACGAAGGACTCGAACACCTTGCCGGGTCTGACGTCAGGCGCCGGGCCTTGCGTATCAATGGACGTGAGCACAACAGACTCGTCGGTCACAAGTTCTCGCATCTGCTCGACCACACCAGAGTATTTCTGGATCATTGCGTTGTCGCGCCAGCGCTGGTCTTCATAGATATCAAGTCGCGTCGGCTGGAAGTGAACCGGTGCGGTGTGCAGGAAGTCGACCATGCGATCGGTCGTAAGCCACCGCATGAAATCCATCGCCGGACCAGTGTTGTCCGTCTTCAGGACCACCCAGCCGTCGTAGCCGTGGCTGACCGCCTTTTGCTTTCCGGACATATCCATGTAGGGCATGACGCCAAGGTTCTCGGCCAGGGTCGGGTTGTCCCGCTCTGCAGCTTCCAGAACACGTCCGGCATAGGCTCCGTGGGCCACGGCACCGCCAACCAGGTTGGACAGGACATCGGAATAGCTGGCCTGAAGAGCACCTGGAGGCATCGTCCCGTAGAGCTTGGTCATGAAGTCGAGGTAGGCGGCTACCCGAGGCTTCATCTCGTCGTTGTCCAGGATCACGTTCCATTGGTCGTCGAACAGCTTGACGCCCTCGGCCCACAGGAAGGCAAACGACATCCAGTTGGTTGCCCCGTTCGATCCGATCGGGAACAGCGCGCCTTTCTGGCGGCCCTGGACAAGCGCCTCGCTGTTCTGGACGAACGCATCCCACGTGTTCGGCAAGGACAGACCGTTCGTCTCATAAAGATCCTTGCGGTAATAGATCAGCGCAAGGTTGTAGTCGAACGGGTACCAGTACACCTTGTTGTCGATGGGGAAGAGGATGTTGTTCCCCCACTGGTATTCGTCCGTCAGCTCGTTCAAGGGGACGATTTGTTCCTGCTCGGCCAATAACAGCACGTGGCCGATGAAACCGACGTTTGCCACGTCATAAGGGGTTCCGGAGCGAATGCCATTGGTGATCTTAGTGAAGCTTTCGCCAAGCGGTACGGAATCGATGACGACCTCAACGCCGGTCTTTTCCTGGTATTCCTTGGCCACCTTCGAGAAAAAGGCGAGCGTGTCCTTGCCCGTTTCACAGTTCAAAAACCGGATGGGCTTGTTGCCCTGGGCGCGGAGCGCCGGGGCCGCAAGGGACGAGGCTGCCAGCCCGGCGCCGGCGATACCCATGGTTTTGAGGGCCTGGCGTCTAGTCCAGAGACCTGTCTCGAATTTGCTCTTAGTCATGTTTCTCCTCCAATTGACCGCTTTCAGGTGCGGCTAAACCCTTTTGTTCAAGCTGCCCCTCCCGGCATCTCGAGGCGTTCACCGCTGGCGCGGTCAAACAGGTGGATTGCTGCTGCGGGAAGAGCGAGATGAACGCTCTCACCAACCTTGATGTCGTCCCTGCGCTGGGTCATGACCCGCAGGCGATGACCAGCTGTCTCGCCGATGAAAAGCGTTTGCGAGCCGAGCTGTTCGATGCCCCGGACCGCGAACTCCGGACCTTCGTCGGAAATCGTGATGGCTTCGGGCCGAATGCCGGCAATCACCTCCCGCTCACCGGTATCGCTGCCGGCAGAAATGGAGACATCAGCCGACAGGCTGAGGAAACCGTTCTTGAGGTCAGCTTCAACGAGGTTCATTTCGGGCGAGCCGATGAAGCCCGCGACGAAGGCGTTTGCCGGCCGGTCGTATACCTCCAGCGGCGAGCCGATCTGCTGAACATGTCCGTCGCGCATGATCACGATCCGGTCGGCAAGGGTCATTGCCTCCGTTTGATCGTGCGTGACGTAAAGCATTGCCTTGCCGATGCGCCGCTGAAGAAGGGCGATTTCCTCCCGCATCCTGGAGCGAAGCTTCGCATCCAGGTTGGATAGCGGTTCATCGAGCAGAAACACCGCCGGGTCGCGAACAAGGGCACGGCCGAGTGCGACACGCTGCATCTGTCCGCCTGAAAGCTGGCCGGGCTTGCGGTTGAGCAGGTGCGTGATGTCCAGCATTTCCGCTGCAGCGTCGACCCGCCTGGAGATCTCGCCCCCTTTCATGCCGCGCATCTTGAGACCAAACGACATGTTGCCGCGAATGGTCTTGTGCGGATAAAGCGCGTAGTTCTGGAACACCATGGCGATGTCACGGTCCTTGGGCTCCAGGGTGGTCACGTTCCGGCCACCGATATGCAGTTCTCCGGCGCTGATCGTTTCCAACCCCGCGACCATCCGCAGGGTTGTCGATTTCCCGCATCCGGAAGGGCCAAGCAGAACGATGAGTTCGCCCTTGGCGATCTCAAGGTCGACGCCTTCCACCGCAACCACGGCCCCATAGGTCTTGCGCAGTTTGCGCAGACTGACTTCCGCCATTACTTGGCCTCCCCGGTTGCCCGCACGGTTTTGTGGTTGATCGGTGTGAGGGCTTCCTTTGCCTCCCGGAACCGAACGAAGCCTTCGTCGTAAGTCGCCGCGGCCCGGGCGTTGGGCGTCAAAGTCTCTGCCACGCGGATGACGCGAGCAGCGTCGTCCGTGTCCGAGAAAACGCCCGCACCAATGCCCGCGATAAGCGCTGCACCGTAGGACGCGTCGCCTTCGGCGGGAACTTCGATCGTCAGTCCTGTGACATCCGCAATGATCTGCCGCCACAAGGCGCTGCGTGTCCCCCCGCCGACGAGACGGGCGGTGGTGAAGCCCATGCCGCGCTGTTGCAGAACGGAAAGGCAATCGCGCAGCGTATAGGCAACGCCTTCATAGAGAGCCCGGCAGAAATGCGGTGCTCCATGCTGGAACCCCAGCCCAACGAAAGAGGCGCGCAAGTCGGGGTCCCAGTAGGGGCTCCGCTCGCCGTTGAGGTAGGGATGAAAGAGCAGACCTTCCGACCCTGCAGGGGCTTCGGCAGCTTTGGCATCCATGCCCTCGAAACCCATATCCGAGAAAAGCGCGTCACGCAGCCAGCGATGGGCCGAGGCGCACGAGTTGGTTCCCAGGATCGAGTAGTGATGATCGGACACCAGGTGCGGGTAATGTATGACATCGTCGGAAAAACGGGGAGCGTCCGTCAATGTAGAGACCGTGCCTGCCGTGGCGAGCTTCAGGGCCCCGATGCCTTTGCGTGTCATGCCCGCTGCATAGGTTTCCGCATTGGTATCGGAGGTTCCGCAAATGACCGGTGTGCCTTCCCGCAAACCGGTTTCCTGAGCGGCCCTCGGTGTCACTGTCCCCGTCGTCGCCGTCGATGCAACTATTTCCGGAAGAACTTCGGTTTCAAGCCCTCCCATCGCGCAGAGTTCGGAAGACCAGCCCCCTGAACGTGCATCGGCAAGCATGAGCCCCCAGGCATCCGTGATGTCGGTTGCATCGCTGCCGTCGAGACGACGGCGCAGCCAATCCTTGGCCGGGCGAAGCCGGCGGATGCGGCTGTGTGTTTCCGGCTCTTCTTCCTGCAACCAGATCAATTGCGGCAGCGTCCAGGTGGGGCTGATGCGATTGCCCGAAAGGTCGAGGATCTGAGCCCCGCGCGCTGCTCTTTCCCGCACCACCTGAGAACCGGAACGTTGGTCATTCCACATGATCGCGGGCCGCAATGTGCTGCCTGACCCGTCTTCGAGCACGTGGGTGTGAGCTCCGGCCGTCACGGAAACCGCAACGATGCGATGCGGCTCCAGGCCGCCCTGCCAGATCTTCTGCAGGGACGTGACGAGTGCCGACCACCAGCCTTCCGGATCCTGTTCGCTGAATCCGGGTTTCGGTGTGAGTGTTTCGACCGGACAGGAGGCCGAAGCCACGACCTTCCCGTCCGTGGTGATGACCGTCGACTTGAGCGATCCTGCTCCGAGGTCGATCCCAAGCAAAAGGGCGTCAGACATTGGCACCCCTGTCCCGGTACGGATCGATGGAGCCGGCGCGCGGTGGAAAGCCGAGTTTGCCGGGATTGAAGAGGTTTTGCGGATCAACGGAGGCCTTGATACAGCGCAGAATATCCATTCCGACGCCGTGCTCTCCGTCCATCCAGGGTCCGCGGAAAAGGCCGCTTCCATGGTGGTGAGCGATCGAGCCGCCATGCGCGAGCGTTTCACCGTTGACGATGTCCCACATTTTTTCATGCAGCGGCAAGGCTGCAGACTGATCCATGGGAGGAAGGCGCAAGGTCATGTATTGGCACACGCCTTCCGGATAGACATGCGACCAGTGGGCACTGAAATGAGCGTCCTTGGAGACTTCCGCAGCAATCCGGGCTGCGATCGTGTCGTAAAGCGACGAAGCCTTGCTCCAGTTCACCGAGACTTCGAGCGTGTCGTTGTAGTACCCTTTATCAAGCCACTGTTTCGTAATGGAGACGTAGCGCTTTGCCCGCCATTCGTCGAAGGGACGTGTTTCCGTTTCCACGGCATCAACGCTCTTTGCAAACTCGCGTACCAGTGCTGCTTCTGCAGCCACAATGGCTTCTTCGCCGCAAACCACGATGTTGGCCATCACCGGGCGCGTTTCAAAAGCACTGATGCCTTCGGTGCGCGAGGCGGTTTCCTTTTCGTCATAGAGACGAACGATGCGCGGATGCAGCCCCGCCTGCATGATGCGCTTGGCAAGCGAGAGGGCTGCGGTGCGATCGGGAAGTGCCAGCACGATGGCCTCTTCGGCGGGCGGCAGCGTCCAGATGCGCAGGGTCAGTTCCGTTATGACGGCAAGCGTGCCTTCACTGCCGACGATGATATCGAGAACCGATGGTCCGGAGGCCCGCTTGGGAAGCGGCCTGATTTCCAGCACGCGCCCATCCGGCATGACCGCCTTGAGGCCAACGACAATGTTCTCGATTTTACCGAAGCGGCTCGATTCCTGACCACCGCCGCGGCAGGCGGCCCACCCGCCGACCGTCGAGATGGTCAGCGATTGCGGCAGATGACCGGATGTAAAACCTTCTGCGTTCAGCGCGTCTTCGAACACTTCGCCGTTCATGCCGGCTTCGACCGTTACCAGATGGTTGTCCCGGTCGATCTTCAGGATGCGGTTCATGCGCTGCATGTCGAGCATGACTTCGCCGCCCAGGGGAATGATCCCGCCGAGGACACCGGAGCCGCTGCCATAGGGAATGAGGGGGTGATCGGCCTTGCTTGCCTTCCCGACAATTGCCGAGACCTGTTCCGTTGTGGCGGGGCGCACGACGAGGCCTGGCAGCGTACCGACCAGGGCGCCTTCCCTTGCACGGAAGTTCGCATAGGGCAGACGGTCGTGTGCATAGCCGGCGCGCGAACCTTCGTCCACCAGGACGTTTTCCGCACCGACCAGCTCCGAAAGCTCGGAAACGAGATCACGATTACTCAAAGATTTTTCCTCCTCCATGCCCAATCGGATTGTTAGAAATCGAGTTGGGCAAACGTTTGCTCAAACACAAACAATTGCACTTTGGTCTGGATGTCAAGCCCGGTTTGCTGAATTTCAGATGGAGGCGACCGATGCGCGCACGATGAGATCGCCTGGAGGAAGAAGGAGACTTTCGAGCGCTGAGCCCTCGTCAGGCGCAGTTCCCTGGATCAGGTCGATGAGCCGGCTGGCTGCCGCGCGCCCCATTTCCTGGGAGGGTAAAGCCACTGTGGTCACCTGGGGATAAACGACCCGGGCAAGCAGGTCGTCATGCATCGTGACGACGGAAACATCTTCCGGCACACGGAACTTGAGTTCGTGCAATCTGGCAATGGCCGCAGCTGCGGTCAGCAACGTCGCGGCGTGAATAGCGGTCACGCCGCAGGCCAACAGTTTGTCGACGGCCGCAGGTACGGCTGCAGGATCGTAGCCTGCCTGGGCAACGAATTCCTCGCCGTGGTCGAGGCCGGCGGCTTCGAGAGCCTGTTGCCATCCCTGGCGCCGCATGTCGCCATTGAACCGGCCGAGCCGCCCGGCCAGATGCCCGATCCGGCGATGCCCCATGGCGATGAGGTGCTCAACCCCGATGCGGGCTGCCTCGCGGGTATCGATCGCAACGCAATTCCGGTCACCGGCCAGATGTCGGTTGAGGATCACATGCGGCAATCCCGTGCTGTTAAGCATCTGTCGCAACCGGTCATCCTCATCGAAACTCGCAATGATGACACCCTCGATGATGCTTGATCGAGAAATGTCCGTGATGATCTCGCGCCCATCCCCCTTGTCATAGGAGACCAGAAGGGCAAAACCTTTCTCGCGTGCCTCGATTTCGGCCCCCACAATCGCCGACGCAAAGATCGGGTTTTCGATCTGGGGAACTACCATCAAAAGTGTCGAGGATTTTGCGGTTTTCAGGGCTCTCGCAACCGGGTTGCCGTGGTAACCGAGACGTTCGGCTGTTTCCAGAATATGGGTTCTGGTCTTTTGGGAAACACGTCCCTTGTTCTGAAGCACGCGCGAAACTGTCGACACGTTGACACCGGTTGCCTCTGCCACATCGCGCAGGGTTACAAGTGGTTTTTTGCGCTTCATTTCCCCTCCCCTGGAAACTGATGGATCCCGAGCTCAGAACCTGATTTCGCAAAATCTGCGCAAGTAAGTTTGTGCTCAGATCAATGCTCGCACTTCACGTGCGAACAAAAGCCGTGAATCCAGTCTCATAGCAGTTTTGGTGACAAGAACGCCATCTATTGCACGCCCGGCCATTTCTCCGGCAGTTTCAAAGTAAAGGCCGATCCTATTCCCGCCTGACTTTCAAAAGACAACTCTCCCCCGAGCAATCTTGCAACCTGGGAAGAGATGTTCAGCCCGATACCCGTGCCGGGAATTCCCGCAGTGCCATGACCGCGAAAGAAGCGGCTGAACACGCGCTCCTGCTCCTCCGGCGGAATACCAACACCCCGATCGTGCACGGAGATGAAAATGGACCTGTTCTGCGCCCGGACACTCACTGAAACCGGCTCGGTAACCGGCGAATATTTCACCGCATTCGATAGAAGATTGTCGAGGATCTGCTCCGCCAGCAACCGGTCCGTCTCGATCGATTGGGGAACCTTGTTGCCAATTTCCAGGGAAAACGCCCGCTCCGGTGTCTCTTCACTCTGACGGGCGACGACCCGTTGAATGAGATCCTCGACATGGCAGTTTCCGGGTCTGGCCGTCACCTGTCTTTCTTCGAGGCGAACGACATCCAGCGTTGCTTCCAGCAGGCTTGTCAGGCCCCGGACCTCATAGCGCACCTGGCTTGCCCGTTGCCTGATTTCATCGGTTGGCATCTGGTTCCCGCTTCGCAAGACGCGCTGCATCGCGGAATCGATGACGGCGAGCGGCGTTCGAAACTGGTGAGAAACCAGAGCAACGAAACTGCGATAGATCTCGGCGGTTTCGCGTTCACGCAAGAGCGACAGCCGGATGCGTTGCTGTTCGGCCATCGCCCGCAACATTGTGAAGGACAGAAAGGCGCCGAGAACAATGATCGCTGCGATGGAAATGATGACCTGCACGATTGCGGCACGTTGATTGTCGAGCCGCGCACCCGTGGCCTCCCATTGCCGGACCATGGACTGGTTTCCGGCGCGGCCGAGATCCTCAATCAAAGGCTGAAGAAGGTCGTGAACGGCAGAAGCCGTCTGGGCGTCGCCATATGACATCTCCAGGATTTGTGCCTCAAGCGCTCGTAGCGCCCCAGCCACCTTTTCCAGCTCTCCGTCCAGGCCCAGCTCTCGCATGTAGCGTCGTTGAGGCCCCTCCGATAACAGGTTCAAGCGGCTAAGCATCACGTTGTATCGTTTGTCCAGTTCAGCCGCCTTGCGGGAGATGGTGCCGACATGACGGGAAACCTCGGCATCCAGCAGGAGCGCGGCGGACTGCGTTCGTGAGATCGCCCACAGCATGTTGTCCCCCTCGTTGCGCCGCAATTCCGCTTCGGTATCGAGAAGCCGTGCGAGGGAAAAAACGAGCAGCAAGACGAAGGCAACGGATGCAGTGCCTGCGACGATATAGGCGACAAGATCGCTTCTGCGCGTCATTTGATCTTCAGTTGGATCAACTGCCACACCCAGCGATAGTCGTAACGGATGTCCTGAAGATCGGAATACTCGTCCCGGGGATAGACGATCCAGAAGGGGCCCTTGTCCGAGGGTTGTAGCCGTTCGCCATCCATATGGGTTGCGACAAGAACATCGTACCGCACGAAGTCTTCCATCGGGATGTCGATGGTATAATCGTTGAGCGCATTGGCGGTAACCGTCTTGCCGTCGGCGCCGACGAATTCAAGCAGGTCGCGCATCAGGAAGCCGTCGAAGCGTTTTACGCCATCCGTGACGACAGTTGAGGTCTCGAGGGTGTGACGGGGCAGTGCTTCCAGCATTGCATCGTCAAGAAGCGCGGCGGCCTCTGAGTTTGTCTTGCGGATATTGCCGGTGACCGTCAGCCGGACTTCGCCTGCTGGGGCGGTCAATGACATGTTTTCCGATCGAGCTGTCGCAACGGATAAACCGACACCGATCAGCATGAGCATTGTCCCTGCAAATGCCTTTGACGGTTTGAGGGAAGAAAGCAGATTGTTGAACCTGAAGGAGCAGCGAAGGTGACTGCAACACCGGAACAACACCGCTGCCATGTCATTTCGTCTCGTTGCCGGTAACGCTTGTTTTTCAAATGCTTCAATCAATGATCGGGCCCGCAAAGGTCAAAAAAATCATTATGGCACCGGTTGTCGATGTTGCAAACATTCAACCGATGCCAGACCTCCGATGTTGACCACGCCGAAAATTGCGCATTTCGCCCTGTCCCGAGTTCCCGCTACGCGAACAACAAGAAACAGGGCGCTGATTTGCCGGATGCCGGATGCTGGATGCCGGTGCAGACAGGACAAGGCAGTCCTGACTGCGTGCGTGATGATCAGCCAGCCGCCTTGACGGGATCGTTGATCCGGGGAGGCTGATAGGACGCTGCCTTTTCCTTCAGACTGGAAAATTTTGTCGAAAGCTGTTCGAGCTTGGCTTCCCAGGCCGGATCAGGCTGTTGCCCTTCGATTGTCCGGAAGTAGACCTCCATGATGCAGGTAACTGCAAAAGGCTCCAGCAAAGCGGACTTGACGGACCACGCGAACAAAATAGCAAACACGATGCCACCCGCAGACCAGCTGCCTGGAACGAGATATGCGACCAGGGCGGCCGGAGCCAACATGACGAGGAAGACAAGAAACGACAGGCCGTAGACGATAAGTGTGAGCCAGGCGGCATTCTTGAGCATCGGTTTGTAATTCTGGGCGTAAAGCACCAGCCCGCTCCGGGACGAAGCCCACACGTTGTCCGAGTTTGTGCGGATCGCATAGGCGAGGATAACCTCATCGATGAAACCGACGGCAATGCGCAGGAAGGCCTCGGCAATCGAGATCAGTTGCCGTGCACCGGGGATCGGCAGAAGCGTGAAGACGCCTCGCACCAGGCCCGTGATTGCGCGCAGCACACCCTTTATCAGCTGGTCGACGCCGAAAAGCACGCTGGCCTGCATAAACCTTTGAGAGACTTCTTCGCGGGCGTAGGAAATCTGGGACCTCCCGCCCGGCATCTCCTTGCCGTCGAGCAGCTTGACCAGAACGGCAATGTGCCCGGCTTTGACGACATAGAGAACGTATTCTCTCAGCAGATACATCACAACGGCGACCGAACCGAACCCGATGACACCGCCCCAGGTCGTGGTCGTTGCCTGGAAATCGGCATCGCCGAACCCGCCGATGCCCCAGCCGACGCCGGCGCCGATACCCGTTGCAAGAATGTAGGCAACGGCAGCTCCGAAATAGATCGCCATGCGCAAGATGATGAAAGGCAGTGTCTGAAACATCAGGCCTAATGCACGGCCAATAGAAAAATCCCACATATTTGGCGTCTCCTTGAACGCTCTGTTGCAATATGGCGGGAGAATATTGTCGAACGTGAATGCTGTCCCCCTGCGTTTGAACGGGGACAGGTGAATGAAATCGCGTCAAGAAAGACCGCCCATTGACGCCGCCATCCATGGAACCGACTATCGGGCTCATCGCGGTCAGATTTCAACGTGGTCTGGTTCAAAGAGCAGTTGATGCAATCAATGCCCAAATCCGGTTCGAAACTGACGGTTCTCTGTGTTGAGGACCAGTGCCATCTTCGCCAGGATATCATCGATGAACTTTCCGCTGCAGGCTATGACGCGGTCGGTGCAGCTGATGGCCGCGAAGCGCTGGACGTGCTGGAAACGATCCGCCCGCATCTTATCTTGTGCGATATCTCCATGCCCCGGCTCGACGGTTACGGCTTGCTCGAAACCGTCAGAGGCAGGCACACGCATCTCGCAGATGTTCCTTTCGTTTTCCTGACGGCGCTAAACCAGCGCGACGAGATCATTCATGGCAAGCGCGCGGGCGCGGACGATTATCTGGTCAAACCGATAGACTATGACCTGTTGCTGGCGACGATCGAGGCTCGCTTGCGCCAGGTCAGCCGGATCGATGACAGGCAAAAAAACGAACTGGAAACGCTTCGGCAGGCCCTGGCAGGCAGCGGATCGGACCGATCGCTTGGAATGAACGGCATGGAGAGCGTTCTTAACGTGCTTTCCTTCGGTATCGTGCTGGTATCATTGTCCGGTGTTGTCTTCGCAAATAGAGCAGCTCGGGAAATACATATGGCCAGGGACGGGCTGGTGATCGACCGGACACTCCATACCGGTTCATCGCAGCTCGCCAACGATATCAGGAAACTGCTGGCGAATGCCTGTGAGGCTGCCTGCAACGGACAGGACCACCTTGCCAGCCTGACGGTGCAAAGACCGTCCGGACGCCGTGATTTTCTGCTTACGGTCTGTTCGCTCCCGGACAGTACGGGATTGCCGAACGATGACGCGAAGGCGGTGATATTCATTTCGGATCTCGCGCATCGGCCAAGGATGCCGGACGAGATCCTGGCAGGCCTGTTCGATCTGACGCCGACTGAATCGGAGGTCGCCCGTGCGTTGGCGCAGGGTCGGCGAAAGGAAGACATCGCGCAGGAGCTTTCAATCGCACCGACGACAGTCGCTTTTCATTTGCGCAATCTCTTCGAAAAGACCGGAACCAATCGTCAGGCAGACCTCATCGCACTGCTTCTCACCGGCCTTGTCTCGATCAAGGGACCGCAGGGGGACGTTGAGAAACGTGGAAAGGCTGAAGCGCTTCCAACAACGTGACGACACCAAGATGAGCATGCCGGCAAATTTGTTACGCAGGTGAATTTCAACAATCAAAAAGATCACGCTGACTTCTTTACGTTCGTGAATCTGAATTCACAAACTAGCCAAGGCTGGTTATATTCTCTCTGCGGTCGAAATTGCCGCGTATACTGAATTGATATTCCATTTGAATTGCCTCTCACATTTCCGGAGAATTTGTTGTGCCGGTCAAAAAATTACGATTGCTGCTCTGTTCTGCGGGACGCCGCGTTGGTTTGCTTCAATGTTTCCTATCTGCTGCTGACCATCTGGGAATCCAGTTGGAAATCCTCGCCTGTGATCTTGCTCCGGATTTAAGTGCAGCGTGCGCAGCTGCGGATCGGGCGTTTGCCGTGCCGCGTTGCGACGACCCGAGTTATGCCAACGCCATTCTCGACATTGCGCGTGACAACCGGGTCGATCTGGTGGTCCCGACGATTGACACGGAGTTGATGGCGCTTGCCTGCGTGTCCGACGCGTTCACTCAACTGGGAGCGCGGGTGCATGTGGCGTCGACTGAAGTCATCGAAATTGTGAGGGACAAGCGGTTGACGTCTGAAATGCTCGAGGCGGCAGGCGTGCCGGTGCCGAAATCGCTGGGACACGAGGCGTTGCTGTCCGATCCGGATGCACTCGGCTGGCCGGTGTTTGCCAAGCCGAGCGGCGGCAGCGCCAGCCGGGGACTGCAGGTCTTTCAGGCTATCGAAGAGCTGCCCGGCCGGTTTGAGGAACCAATGGTCTTTCAGCAGTTTCTGCGTGGCCCGGAATACACGATCAACATGTTCGTCGATTCAGGCGGCAGCCTGCGAACGGTGGTTCCTCATCTGCGCATCCAGATCCGCGCTGGTGAAGTCG
The DNA here is from genome assembly GCF_012395805.1 of Labrenzia sp. 5N. Lineage (NCBI taxonomy): Bacteria > Pseudomonadati > Pseudomonadota > Alphaproteobacteria > Hyphomicrobiales > Stappiaceae > Labrenzia > Labrenzia sp. 5N. The sequence goes on from NZ_JAAZTM010000024.1 coordinate 20,487, forward strand.
AGAAGGGAAGAACGGTGCGACGGGATGACTTCCGGCAAATCGCCGAAGGCGTGCACCGGGCCTTGCCAAGCCTGACCGGCGTCGCCTGTTTCCAGGTGATCGACGACCCGGAGCTGGGACCGCGTGTCATTGAAATCAATGCAAGATTTGGGGGCGGGTATCCCTTGGCCGACCAGGCCGGCGCGCGTTTTGCACAATGGCTTCTTGAGGAAGTGTCGGGCCTCCCGTGCAGCGCAAACGATGACTGGCGAGAAAATGTCAAAATGCTCCGATACGACAGCGCGATCTACGACGGCTGATCGTCTCAGGTTTGCCGGAGCCGCAATGGTCTTTTGTCAGGACCCGCACCTCGGCTTTGTTCTGGCAGTAAAAGCCCTGGCCGGTAGCGTTGTCCGGCCGACCTCACATTCGTTAACTGGCGGATTGCGATGATTGTTTTTGATCTGGACGATACGCTCTATCTGGAGCGGGAGTTTGCGTTCAGCGGCTATCGTTTTCTCGACGGTTGGGTAAAAGAACGCGAAAGCCTGGAAGGCTTTGGCAACGCCTGCAGGGTGTTGTTCGAGGAAGGCGAGCGGCGTCAGATCTTCAACCGCGCGCTTGAAAGGCTCGGACACTGCGGCGACAGCCATTTGATCGCTGATCTTGTTGCGGCTTACCGTGGCCACCCGCCGCAAATTGCGCTGGCTCCGGACGCGGCGCGTTTTCTCGAGCGTCACCGCGGTCCGTTCGGTCTGATTACGGACGGTCCGCCGGAAACTCAAAACGCCAAGATCGTTGCCCTTGGTCTTGACCGCTGGATTGAGAATATCCGCAAGACCGGAGACTGGCCTCAAGGATATGGCAAACCACATCCCCGCGCTTACGAGGAAATGGAAGGACTTGCGGCAGGCGGCGGGCCGATGGTCTACGTCGCCGACAATCCCGCCAAGGACTTCGTGACGCCAAAAGCGCGCGGCTGGATCACCGTTCAGATCCGGCGGGCGGGCGCCGTGCATCCGCCGCACGCGAAAGATGATGCACACGCGGCCCATGTCGAAATAACGTCGCTGGATGAACTCGACGGCGCGTTGACGGTCCAGACGGTTTCGATGAAATAGCTAACTGTGGGCCGCAAGTGTGCCTTCAGGCTGGACCACGCTGCGACAGGACCTCCTGGTATTCACCGAGAATATGCTTCACCTGGTAGTTCGCCACGATGCGCTGCCGAGCCCTTTTGCCGAGATCGGCAACCTGCTCGGGGGGCATTCGGGCAAATTCGGCCATCGCATCGCACAGCGCATCCGGATCGCCCGGTGAAACAACCTTGCCGGTATCCGCGACAACAAGTGCCGCGTCGCCGACATTGGTGGTGACCACCGGACGGGCATGGCTCATAGCTTCGGCGACGACATTCGGGAACCCTTCCGTTCTGGACGACAGGACGAGAACATCTATCTGCGAATAGAAATCCCCCATGTCACGCAGCTCCCCAAGCAATTCCAGACGTGCCGGATCAAGCCCTGCGTCTTCAATCATGGCCAGAACTTCGCTGTTGCGGTCATCAAGACCGAAACCTGCGGCAACAAAGCGAGCATCGGGAAATTGTGCGGCGATCTGCGCTGCGGCCCGGAAGAAGTTCAAGTGGTCCTTTTGAGGATGAAAGCGCGCGGCTATACCGAACACACGGGCCTTGCGCGGCGTGGGGTCCGCCTGCTCGGGAACCACGACGCCGTTCGGGATGACCTTTCCGAACCGCGCGGCATAGCCATACTGTTCGTGCTGTTCTCTTGCCCGTGCCGAATTGTAAACGATGCCGGCGGCGCGAGACGATAGCATGCGTGCCCCTGCGACGGCGAGGCGTGTGCTTCGCGTCAGGCTGCGCGGATCGTCAAGTGCCTGGCGCACCGTCCAGAAGACGGGCGGCGCCCCGGACAAGCGCGCCGACAAGGTGCCGACAACCATTGCATGATACATCCAGCACAGCACCGCTCGCGGGCGCTTCTCCCGCATCAGCCCTGTCAGTTTCAGGATTGCACCCGGCATGTGCACCGCTCCGCGTGCGTTGAGCGGATGATATTCCACGTCCGGTCGTCCGGCCAAACTCAGGTTGCGCTCTGAAACGCCGATCAGAGGGACCACGATTGCCGGTTCGGATGTCGCTGCCAGGAGCCTTGCCAGCATCGTTTCCGCTCCGCCGCTGGCGGCGAAATTCGTAATCACATGCATGACCGGCGCGGCAGTGTCCGTTCCAACCTCCAGTCCGGCACCTTCGCTGCCAACGTAGTCCATCAGGTCACGCCTTTCGTGCACCCTGCCAGACGTCGAGCGGTCTGCCGATCCGCTGTTCAAGTTCGCTGACTTCCGGAGCGAAAAAGTCCTGCAGCCTTTTTTCCAGATCGGGGCTCAACGGCGGGTATTCCTGTGGCCGGGCGACGGCATCGCGAAGCACCCTCATTGGCCTGGTGTGCCGAACGCCGTCCAGAACGGGGCGAAACGGCTTCAGGACCTTGCGCAAGGGCAGTGGAACGATGGCGGCGTTCTTGTCTTTCACCTTGCTGTCTACCGGAGGAGCCAGCGGAGCTTCGTGACCGATATGCGTGGCAAGGCGGGCGAGCTGATTTTCAGGCTGGCGCCGGATATCCTCGAACAGTAGCAGCAGGATCTGCTCCGGCGGGAACAGATCGTAGAACCGGCGAAGATGCAGGGCATAACGGCCGTCGTTGATGAAACGCTGTCCTGCGGCCTTCGCCGGGTCGAGATGATCCTCGATGTTACGAGACACCTCCCCGCGTCGTAAGAGCATGCAATAATCGGAGTAGGCACGCGCCGAAGGTTCCCGCATCTGAACGATCAGCCGGACATCGGGAAGGTCCCGCCGGATGCGCTCTGCTGCCTCGGGCTGCGTGAGATAGGTATTCGACTTCTCTCCGACGATTGCGTCCGGTTTACTGAAGTCGAATTGAGACAGGTACCAGTCCGCTCCACGGTGATACTCATCGGAAAAGTAATGCAGCTCCGGGCTGGGCATCGATATCGTCGGACTGCGCTCCAGAGATCTTTGCAGCCAGGTCGTTGCGGACTTGGCCGCGCCGAAAATCAGAAATCGTATGTTTGAGTCAAGCATATGCGGTACCTGCTACCTGGGTGCCTTCGACGAGCTGTTCGTAAAGGCCGGAAATTTCGGAAACATGGCGTTCGGCGCCATACTTGGCCGCGGCATCTGCCTGCGCCGCGTCGGCAATCCGGGTTTGCAACAAAGGGTCACTGAGCAGTTTGCAAATAGGTTCGACAAAGCTCTCCGGATCGTCCGGCTCAACAAGGAACCCCGTCAGACCGTCCGAGATCGCTTCGATGTTGCCACCGTGCCGTGTCGCGACGACAGGCGTCCCCAGATACATGCTTTCGATCAGGGTCCGGCCGAATGGCTCGTTGACAGCGGGAACAAGCATGACATCGACACCGCTCATTGCCTCGAAAACCGGTGAGCGGAAGCCCATGAAATGAAAATTGTCGTTCAGCCCCAGGCTACTGACCAGCGCCTTGCAGGTTTCGTCCAGGCCCCGGGTTGCATCGACGGTATCGCCGAACAGCAGTCCGTGCACCTGACGCCCCGGCAAGGCGCGGCGAACCGCATCGACCGCCCGAACAAAGCCATCGGGACGTTTGCGTTTGATGATCGAGCCGAAATACCCGAGCAGCACCGCGTCCCTCGGCAGGCTGAGTTCGTCGCAAAGCTTGTCATGGGAATTTGTGCGATCGGGCCGTATGGCTGGAAAATCGAAAGGACTTCGGATCACGCTTGCTCGGTCGCCAATCGGCCGGATCGGACGTGATGGCATGGCGTAATGTGAGACGCTCACGATATGGTCGGCAAGCAAGGGGGCCAGCATGTTCGCCCCTTTCGCAGCCGGATCCTGGCGATGATGCCAGAGGTGGCGGCAGCCAGACAGTTTGCTCGGCATGATCCAGTTGGCGTGCATGCGTCCTTCGTTCGTATGCACGATATCGGGATCGATCTTTTTCAGCGTTCGTCGCAAGGCCGGCAGTGTTCGCGTCAGATAGCCGAGCCCGCCTACGCGGCCGGGCAGAGGCAGGCCGGGCGACGACATCAGTGGCGTGTCCTCCAGCACCTCGTAATCGAGCCCCAGCTCCCGCGTCTTTTGGCCAATGGCGCCAGGCTCGAAATGGACGAGGACGCGCGCCTCGAAACGGTTCGGATCCAGGGCAGCGGCAAGGCTGAGCGCCGAAATGTGGCTGCCGCCCAGGACAGGTCCGCCTACGAACGGAAATAATACTCGAATGCGTCTCATCACTGCTCCGGATCTACTTGGACGCTGGTTCAGAAATCGTCAGGTTGATCGTCAGACTGTCGCCCGGACGCATGAAGGCATTCAGGTCGACGTCCAGGCTCTGCATCTCGCCGTTCTCGAGCCGCGATATCCTGTAGGAAGGTGTGACAATGCTGTCCTGGGTGGTGGTATCAACCGAGTTCGCGGACAGCGTCTCGGCGTAAACCTTTCGGGCCAATTCAAGACGGGATTCGACCTCGAAACGCTTTGATTTCACCTCCGTGAGTTCGGAGAGCTTTTCCCCGCGGGTCCTGTCGAACAGGGTCGCGGCGTCTCTCGATGCAAGATTGAGACGCTGCTGTGCGTCGAGACGGGCGACTTCGAGCTGCAGACGTTTTGCCTCCAGATCGTTGAGCGCCGTATTGGCAGAGGACACGCGGGTCGTCACGGCCAGCCCCTTGTCCTTCAGATGCTCCATCGATGCGAGATCCTTGCGGGCCAGTTCGATCTGGTTGTCACGCAGGACGATTTCTTCGGACAGTTGAGAGATTTTCTCGTTCAGCAGGACACGAAGATCCTTGAGGCTCTGGAGCTCGGCCTTGATCACCTTGATGTTGGCGGAAAGGATCTTCGACTGCACAGGGTCGGATGATTGCGACTCCACGGCGTCTGGCAATGTCTCCGCCGAATAGAGCTGCACTTCCTGCTCGAGCCTTTTCTCCTGCTGCAACAGTTTGGATGCGGTTCCGCGAAGCTGATTGATCTCCCCCGTTATTCGGGTGAGCGAGGTCTGTTGTGTCCCCTCTTCGTTCGGCAGGCGATAATAGCCACCGGCAATTGCCAGGGCCTTCTCGACCGTCATGCCGGGGATGAAGTCGAATTGTCCGGGAGCCGTAACCGCTCCGCCCACGAACACCGGGGCATACCGGGATACTTCGACGGAGACCGCGGGTAATTCCGTCAAGCCGACGATGCGCTGCATGCGGCTGGCAATCGTATCCGCGACCTCGTCCAGGGTCTTGCCGACAACTTCCACGGCTCCCGCAATCGGGACATGAATTTTGCCGTCCGGTGCCATCTTGTAGGAACCGGCCACGCCATCCCAGTTGGCAAAGGTCTTGTTTCTGGCATCCCAGGCACCAGCACGCAGTTCCAGTGTCTCACCGCCGGACAGCCTGTACTGTTCGGCCGAGAGACCCGACACAAGAAAAGTCGATAATGAAAGTACGGCAATTATAAACCGAATACTCAATGCGCGATCTCCCATCTTTTAACTTAAAGAAACAAAATTATTATCAATATATCCAAGATTATCACGAAAATCGGAAAACAACGAAAAAGAAATTTTTCCCGAAATAGCGTTCATGATTCTTTCGGGATGCTTTAGTTGCATCCGGTTTATTCGATGGTCTCGACGAACGTTGGTAAGGACATTTTTCATGGGTCATCTGTGCTCCCGTTTCCGGTGCCGGCGAACCCGGTAACCCGACAGACAGATCGCCGCCGGAAGCAGAAGGGGAACGGACAGGAACCTGCCGTAAACGTGGGTCACTCCGTTGAGGGCAACCGCGAACATGAGCAGTATCGTGAACATCAGGACCCCGGACCAGCGCGTGTCGGGATTGCTGAATGACCGCCAGCCGACGAATGCCAGTGTAAGCAGCAAGCAGACGAAGCCGAGCAGCGAAACGAGGCCGCCTTCGGAAAACAGCAACAGATAGGTATTGTGAACCGGCGCTCCGTACTGGCTGATCAACCGGTGCTGATCCACTCCGACCCCTAACCAGATCGACCGATCGATCAGGTAAATTGCCTCCTGGATGAGAAGCAGTCGCCCATCGAAGGTTCCCGCTTCGCTGGAATCGCCGGTCGTCAATGCGCCGTAGACCCGCTCCTGAAACACCTCGGGAAGGAAATACTGTCCGAACAGGAACAGGGCCGCCAGTGCAAGAGCTCCAATCCCGATGAAAGCCAGGATATGTTTGGCGGAGCCGTGGAAAAAAGAGATTCCAAATATCCCGACAACCGCGACGATGAACCCTGAATTCGATGCAGACAACAACAGGCCGTAGGCAACGGGTGCCACCAGTGCCAGGAACACGATGCCGGATATCTGGGAGATGAAGTAAAGCCACATCACGTAGACGATCCCTACTCCGGCCAGGAGACCGACCCCGTTTTCCCGCTCGATCAGTCCGGTCAGTCGGCCGTTTCTGGAAAAGAAACGCGCATCGTCCGGGCTGAACACCGAATAGAGCACTCCGTGCAACATTACGAACACAAGGGAAAACGCCATCACCTTGCAAAGGAACATCGTCTCCCGCGCAGGACGCCCCAGAAGCAGCAGCGGTATGCATACAAACGAAAAGACGTACTGGATGACGCCAACCGCACCCGTAAGCGGATCGCCGTTCAACAACGATCCGGCAATCAGGCCACTGCAAAGAAGCAATACCGAGAACAGCCAGAAAGAGGTCATGTCCGCGAACGGGCGAAGCGGCACGCGCCTGTTTGCAATCATCACGACGAAAGCGGCGCTGGCGACGAGATCGGACAGCGTGAAGAACACGATGTCGGTTCGAAGATATGTCATTGGCGACAGGAACACCGCGGCGATGACAAGCAGGCGTTCGATTTCCTGGCTCGTCGTGCTCCGGACAGGGGAACCGCTGTGGGAAGAGATCGGTATCGCGCTTGGGGTCAAGCCGGCCTCCTCACGGTGGGCTGTCGGCGCGACCAGTAAAGGACAAACAAGGTGCCTGCCACAAGCGTGCCATTAAACAGAACATGAGCGACCGAAGCCCCGACCGGCCCCAGCATCCCGACCAGTGGGGCGAAACAGGCCAGGAACATGACGCTTCCGAGCAAGGTCACCCACAGAAGCTCGCGGTCGCGCCCCATGCTCAACATGGCCGGATTGAGCACCATGGTTGCCAGGAGAAGTATGACCGCCAGCAACTGGACGTTGACCATGTTGGCGGCTTCGTTGAAGCCCGCGCCGAACATGACCGACAAGACGTATGGCATCAGGAAAGCGGCAGGAACCAGCACGACCATGCAAAGGCCAGCGATTGCCAGCAGCACGCCATTGACGAGCTTGTAAAACCCGCGTTCCTCGCCGGAACTCCATTTGCGGGCCAGTTCCGGAAAGATCGCCTGGTTCAGCGGCCGTCCCAGCTTGAGCGCGCTGTCGGCAACCCTGCGGGCAATATGGAAAAATCCGACGAATTTCTCGTCAACGAGAACCGACAGCAGGATCACGTCAAGACGCTGGACTGTCTGGCGGATGATGACATTGAAGTTCGAATTCCAGAGAAACCGCAGAATTCCGGGGTTCTCTTCGCGTATGCCCCTGATCGGCAGTTGCATGAACTTGCCGTAGCCACGCTGATGGACATATCGGAGCGAATAGACGAACGGCAGCAGACTGTTCGCCAGGCCTTCGATCACTGCAACGAGGACAAACCCCCAAAGGCCGTAGCCCATCAACCACACGCCGGCCGACAGCACCAGACGCAGCAGGGCGATACCGACATCGACCTTGGCAAGAACATCAAACCGGTCGAAAATTCTCAGGACCGCGACCGCGGTCGGCTTTAGGTTCAAGAGAAGCGCCAGGGAAAACAAAGCCAGATAAGCGGCACTGTCCTCCGGCCAGCCCATCATTCGGGCGGTCACCTGAGCTGCAAGGATCGAAACCCCGGCAGCCAGCGTGCTGCCTGCAAGGTTCACGTAAACCGAACCCTTCAGCAACCGCATGAACCTGTCGCCGTCATCATCGGACAAAGCGTCGACACCGTATTTGATCACGGCTTGCCAGGGCTCCAGCCGCAGCAGCCGGTCGACTATGCGAACATAAGCCTGGAAGATCGCAAACAGGCCAAGGCCTGCCGGACCAAGCGACTGAGCCATGATGGCGAGGGTCCCGATGCTGATCACCCCGCTGACCGCCTGGGACGAAAAGACCCATGAAAAATTGCGCATGAGCCGACCGGCGGTCTGGCTGTCTTCAGCAGAGAGGTTGATCAGGCGGGCCATCAGTCCTCCAGCTCCCGGTCGCCGGCAAGCTCTGCCAGCCAAAGCTGAATGTAGGACTGGTCCGTGCCCGCAACGATCTGCCAGGGATCGTCCGGCTGGCCGGCATCAAGCCCCGTTGTTGACTGCTCCCAAGCGTCAGGAAACCCGTCGCCGTCACTGTCCACGACCCGTTCTTCCGGTTGGAGGTCCGGCCAGCCGCCGACTTCGGATGGGGAATCGATCACCTTGCCTTTGCAATCGCGAACGGTTTCGACAAGTTGCTGGTCGAGCGAGTCCCGATGTCCACCCGATGGCAGGCGGTCGCCGACCCCTTCAAGCACAAGGTCGAGCACTTCGCTTGCCTTGACGCGCGGGACGGACAGTGTGCCGGTCACACCCTCGATGATCTCCGCTCCGGGATCGGCATCGACTTGCCGAAAGGGGCGGTCTTGGTCGCAGCGTCCACGGTCGATTGCGAGAATGTCATCGACCTGAACTTCAAGTCTGTACTGGTCGCTTGCCATGATTGCTTCAACTGCTGCAGGCCGTCTGTCGACGGTGCTCGGGCCGGTCAGCGCAACATTGCCGGCATAGACGATAAACGCGTTGCCGTAGTAGTTTCGAAACTCTCCGAATTGACTGATCGGATTGTAGAATACGCTGTTCACGACCTCGACCGGCCCGTCATCATGGCCGTATATATCGGGATTTCGGTCCCGATTGTGAGCAAAGAGGTTTCGCCAGAGGCTCACGCGTCCGCAATCGAAATCCCGGCCGTCTCCAGAGCAGATCAAGGCCCCCTTGGAGTGGCGCCCTTTCGGGTGGTTGGCATGATCCAGAGCCCAGGCGGAAATGCTGTTGGCGACCGTAATGTCGCTGGACCGTTCGCGGGAAACGTGGATGCCGAGGTTCTCGTCGGTCGAAAACATCAGGGACAGATGATCAAGATAAACGCGCGTCGCGTTTTCAAGCGTCACCGCATCGACCGACGACGAAGGTTGTTCGCTCGGTCCCGGGCGTACCTTGAGAAACCTGACGACGACATCGCTGGCATTCTTGATGATGACGGGTGTGGCGCGGGACTTGCCCAGTCTGATCTGGATTCCCTGCCCGGGTGCCGTCTGACCTGCGACGTAGAGGTTTGAGCGAAAAAAGAGGGGGGTGTCGAGCGTGATCGTTCCGCTCACCTGGAAGACGCAGATCCGAGGCATTTCGCCCTTTTCCACACAGGCTCGCAGAGAGCCGGCGCCAGCATCTGCCAGCGTTGTGACGGGGATGACCTCCCCTCCGGTCCAGCCAGTTGCAGATGCTCCGAACCCGACCGCCCCCGGAAAGGCTCGAGGCGCGGCCTCGGCCGCCAGCGATTGCGACATCAAGAGGCCGAAGACGATAAGGACTGCGGCCTGTGTTCTGTTCCTAGCCATCATTCACCACAATCCCGACGTTTGAGGCGTTGTTCAGTTCGAGTTGCTGAGCGGCTTTCGAAAGGTCTTCGAAGCGTGTCTTCTTCATGCGCGCGACCAGCAGCACTGCCTGCGCGACACTGCCGAGGCGGCATGTCGTGTCGTCGCTCAGTACCGGTGGGCAATCGACCACAATTAACGAGTACTTGCGGCGCAGAACGCTGAGTGACGCTTCGACGCTGGACATGTTGTTGAACCGAACTGGTACGGGCCCCGATGCAGGGGCGACTATCGACAGATGCGGATGGCCGGGCAGATGCCACGCGGCTGCATCGATCCGCAGAGGGTTGCTCAGAAGATCGAGAAATCCGTTCGCAGTGCGTTTGCGCGAGAGGGTCGAGATCAAGTCCCTCGGCGAAGGATCAAGATCGACCAGCAGAACATCTTCACCCCCCGCGGCCGCATATGCGGCAAGTGCGAAACTGAGTGTACTCCGGCCCTCCCGGCTCCCCGGTGACGTGATCAGAACCATTGCACCGGTCCCATTCTCGGTCCTGTTGTCCGCCCTGGTGTTTGTCCGCACGGCGGTGTGCAGGGGTGCGATCTTGTGCAGCGCCCGCCGCAAGTTCCCGCTCCTGGTCGTCCATGCCATACGGTTTACGAATTTCCGTGATAGGGGAGGCAATTGCCCCAGAACCGGTGCGCGGAACGCGGTTATCTGCTGCGGCCACCGCAGACGTCCGCGAAGGTTTTCCCGCAAGAGCGCCAGAAGGAAACCGAAAGTGAGCCCGCTGATCAGCGCGCCCACCATTTCGGTTTTGGGAGAAGGCGAAACAGGTCTGGTCGTTGGGATAGCGATGGACACTTGCCGCGCGACCGGGGTCAGTAGCGCTTCCTGCAATGCGAGTGCTTCAAGCTGATCGAACAGAAGATCATCCTGTCTTCGCATCGATTCCAGTCTCCGTTCGAAGCCGGCTTTCTCAACTTCGGCCGCCGAACGTGCGTCGAGTTTTGCCAGCGTCGCATCTAGGTCGGCCTTGAGTTCTGCAGACTCTTGCAAGGGTACTCCGCGTTCTTCTGCCAACGCCAATTGCGCTTGCAGGCGGCGAAGATTGTTGGTCAGGGTTTCCGTCTCGGTCAGATCGTCGAGATTGTTGGTTCTGGTGAATTCCAGAAGATTGGCTTCCGCATCTTTCAACGTCTCTTGCAGCGCGGATTGGCGCGACAAGATCGACATCTTGGTTCGTTCGACATCGGCGCGCTGTATCTCAAGCGTGTAGTCGACATAGTTCCGGGCGACAGCATTCGCGATGTCTGCTGCCAATTGAGGGCTGGCGTCCGTGGCGAGGATGTCCAGGGCGAAGGTCGTGGGATGCCAGATGATCTGATAGCTCTCCAGAATGCGATCGACCGTGCTTTCTCTTCCGGACAAGGCGCTCTGACCCGTCCCGGAAATCTCATCAGGTACGACCTCCTCCGCTACCCTTGCTGCGAATTCTCGTGACTTCATGACTTCGATTTCGGTGGCCAGTTGAAGCATCGACAAGGTTCTGGCCCGCAACCGGGCACCGAATGGATCGAGACGCAGGACCGCGTCATCAAGCACCAGCGTGGCCTGCGCACTGTAAGTCGGCACAACGGTGGTGAGCCGGAACCACATCAGGGCGCCAGAGGCCAGTATGCACAGGACGATCAGAACCGCATTTCTGAAGATCAGCGTCAGAATCTGGATATTCTCTGGTCTGAAATCGGCAGCACCTTCGGCATGGCGATCACGTTTTGACACCTGATCAGCCACCTTGCCGGCGGTTTGAGAGCTGGTGTTGATCAAAAACAGGGATCGTCTCCTTCATTGTGTCGCGCGTGTGCGCCGAACCATGCGATCGCTTGAAATTGCGGAACACCAGATCAGAACTTGAGCGGCGCCGCGGCACTTGATGCAATTTTCAATAAGCTGCGCGTGAAACACTGGTGCGCAGCGAAATGTCGAAAAACTCCAGATAAAACAGCATGTCAGACACGGTTTTTTCGGTGGATCGTGTCGACTGAAAGGGTCGCGCCACCGCGACGGAAGCTGTTTCAACTTGGCGGTTTGTAGATGTAGCCGTTGTTATAGGCGTAGTATCCTCCTGCCCGGTGAGCTCCGTAGTCGCGAAGCGAATATCGCCGCATGTCGATGTCGTTCAACACCACGCCAGCGAGTGGGATCTGATTGAACCGCAAGGCTTCTGCCGCCGTTCCAAGCGCATCTTCCGACGTGCGTCCCCAGCGGGCGATGAGGATCACGAAGTCCGCAAGCGACGCCAGGCGGTTTGCTTCGTCGGCTGCCAAAACGGGGGCCGTATCAATCAGGATGACGTCATAGGACGCGCGCAATTTTCTCAAAATCGCCTTGCCACGAGGCGTATTGAAAACGCGCCTCGGAATGATGGAATCCTGAGCGAACGACAGGAGATTGATCTGTCCGAAACGGGTGCAAGGCACTATCTGCGCGTCGAAGACGTTCTGATCCTCCCAGATTTCCTGAGGCGTTTCCTTTGGGATTTCGCAACCTGACATGCGTGTCAGGCCATGCCGGTGGATGTCGAGGTCGATCAACAGTACCCGGTGTCCTTCCTGGGCGGCGGAAACTGCGAGTGAGAACGTCAGGGTCGTCTTGCCTTCGTTGGCAAGTGCCGACGTTACGGCCATGACCATGCTGTCCTTTTTTCGGATCTGGTTGGAAAGCAGTGTGAGCAGGCTCCGCAACGCCAGCTGGTACGGTGAATTCTCCTGCCTGGAGGTTCTGCTCAGAAAGAGTTCCTGCTTGTCCCTCTTCCGCCAGTACCGGATTCGCGGAACGTAGCCGATGGTTCGCAGGCCCAGGTACTGCATCGTCTGGGTACCGGTCCAGACCCGGCGGTCGAACAATTCGCGCAACAGCACCAAGGCCAGACCGACAATCAGGCCGCCGGCAATCCCAAGCGCAAAAATGACGGGACGGTTGGGTGTCGCCGGTTTCAGCGGAGCGGAAGCCACGGTCACCTGCCGGGCATCGGGCTGAAGAAAGTCGATCTGTGTTTCCAGTGCGTTACGTCGGTCTACAAGTGCCTGGTACCTGGCAAGATCCGCATCCAGCGACCTCTGCAGCTTGGACTGTGTCAGTTCGGCGCGCGTTCGCTCCTCAAGCTTCGTTTCCACCTCGGCAAGGCGCTGTTTGCTTTCATTGATCCGGATGGAAGACGCATTCTGGTCGCGCGCCAGATTGAGGATAGACGTCAATCTGTTCAGCTCTGCCCTCAATTCGTCGCCGAGGGTGGTGTCGTCCAGTTCGTTTTCGCGAATGAGTTCCGCAAGACGCGCTTCCATCTCGCTCAGGCGACCACCGAGTAACGTTATCCGGTCCCACAATTCGGAGATTGAATACTGTACGGCTTTCTTCTTGTCCCGAAGAGAGTCATCGATGTAGGTGCTTGAGAGTGTATTGGCCAGTTGCGCAGCCATGACGGCATCTGGATGCCGCACACGAATATCGAGCGCCAGGCTCTCGCCTCGCCGTTCAACCGTGTAGCTGTTGAGCATGCGTACCAGGACCGCTTCGAATTGCTGTTCATCGGTGGGAACTGGCGTTTCGGTCGCCGAAAGGTACGGATTGAAATAGGTGTCTGAGATCAGGTTCAATTCGCTGGCGACCTTGCGGGCGAATTCGACTGAGCGCAGAAAATCGATCTCGGTCTCGATGTGGATAAGCGACGTGTCGGAATTCTCGATTGTCGTCTCTGTCGGATTAATTCTCGTTTCGACCTTCGCCAGAATGATGGTCGACCGAGCGGCATATTTTGGCTGAATGACCTGAAGGGCAAGATAGGCGGCCCCCAGACCCAGCAACATGGCCAAGGTCAGCCAGATCCAGTTTCTTCGCAACACCTTGAAAATGGCAAAGAAACCGAACTGTATCGGACGTTCAGCGAATGCATATTGCTCCTGCTGCGAGTCAACAATACTGCTCATGAAGATCCCCCAAATGCCGACGAATTCCGCCGGATTGTCCTGGTATTGAAGTCGATTTTGCTGGGCGCTCCGATATCGGTTCGCGCCAGGTCCGTTGCCACGGACATTGCGGCACTTGCAGAGCTGAAAGGCTCACGCATTCGCATGTGAATAGCCCTCCCCTGCCGGTTTGCCGCGGTTGAATGCTTCCTTCCGGGCCGCGTCGGAAATCGTCCGGTCCCAGAGGGCTAGAATGGTCTCAGGTGCCAGCTTTTGCTGCAGGCGGACATTCGCATCGGCCATTGCGGCCCTCAGGGTCGGGTTGGACATCAGGCGACCTATCGCGTCGGCCAGTGCCCCGACATTACCGTCCTGAACCAGAAGTCCGTTCACGCCATCGAAGACCAGTTCCCGTGGGCCGTAGGCGCAGTCGAACGCCACGACGGGAAGCCCACTGACGACAGCTTCGGCGACAACGTTCGGAAACCCTTCGAAACGGGACGAAAGAACCAGAATGTCGGAAGTCCGGATCCATTCTCCGTGCCTTGCGCTCTTGCCCGGCAGGGAAACAATATCCTGAAGACCAAGACGGTCACGCTGCGCTTCCAGGGAAGCACGGGCGGCGCCTTCTCCATAGATCGTCAGTCTTGCATCCGGCTGTTTTTCGCGCAGCAGAGACATGGCGTCGATGAGCAGATCAAAGCCTTTCTGGTGATCCAGTCGTCCAACGGCAACGAGCCTCTTGCCACCGGTTGAAGGGGCCACACCGTCGATCGGCGCACAGGGGTTCGGGATCACCTGGGCACAGGGTTGTACCCGCGCCGGCAGGTCCTGCCGTGCCCGCTCGGTCTGCATGACCATCGCGGCGGCCCTGGGCATCAGGGCATTCTGGGCACGGCGCCAGATCGGGTGTGCCTTTTGTGCCAGCGGATTGTTGCGCTCGGACGCGATCACAGGCACCGACGAACCGGTGGCCAGAAGGGTCAGAACGTTGACCTTTGTCAGGAACGAGAGGCACACATTCGGCGATAGAGCCCGAACCAGCTTGCGGATACTGGCAAGCCGGCGCAACGGCAGGGGAAGCAGCCCTCTGCCGTTATCCCTGTCGAGAACGTGCAGGACGACGTTGTCCGGATAGTCGAAATACGATCCTGCATCGGGGCAGGTCATTGCTGCGACGTGCACTTCATCGCCAAGCTCAGCACGATGTGCCGCCAGCATGGCAACGATCTTTTCCGTGCCGCCTGCGCCAAAACTAGCCTGAACGAAGAGCAGTTTCATGGTTTATTCCGCAGCCTCCACCATGGTACGTCGACCCTTCGGAACCGCATCATTTCGTTGTCCGTTGCCATTCAGTTCGATTTCAACCAGTGGCCGGTTTAGGTTCTTCGACTGCAGGAATATCCGTCCGACATATTCACCCAGAATGCCGAGAAACATCGCGTTCACCGTCATCGAAAGCAGGATCAGCGTCGTGGTCGTCGCAAAACCGGCAGGCCACTCCTGGCCGAAGACGAGTTTGCCGATGAGGTAGCCCGAAAGCAGCAGGAAGGCGCAAAGGCCGCCCAGAAGGCTGATCAGGGAAGCCAGCCGCAACGGCACAAGCGAATGGTTGATCAGGCCATCGACCGCGAGGGAAATCATCGCACGAAGCGGGAACTTGGAATCTCCAGCCACGCGAGCGTTTCGGTCGTACTCAAAACCGGTCTGGTTGAAACCCATACCGCTGATCAGACCGCGGACATAGGGCGAGCGGTCTTCCACGCGGCGCAGCTCATCGAGAATGCGCCGGTCGGTCAGCCGGAATTCACCTGCGTTCCGGGGAAGGTCGTCCTCGCTGATCGCGTCGATCAGTGCATAGAAGGTTCTGCGCAGCCACGCGACGACCGGACCGTCCGGCAGGCTCCGCCGGATTCCGTAGACGACGTGGTAGCCCTTGCGCCAGGTATCGAGCATCTGCGGGATCAGTTCGGGCGGATCCTGGAGGTCGCAATCAAGCTGTATGGCGCAGGCGCCCTCGGCAGCCCTGTAGGCGGTCAGCACCGAAGCCTGGTATCCGACATTCCGAGAGAACCGTATCACGCGAACCCGTGGGTCCTCGGCAGCGATTTCCGTGAGAATGGAGAAGGTTTCATCACTGGAATGATTGTCAGTGAAGATGAGTTCCGGCTCGTAGTCGGGAAGCTGCTCGAACACGTCCATGACACGTTTGTAGGTGTTGCGAACGTTGTCCTCTTCATTCAGTGCCGGGATCAGGATCGAGACGAGAGTCATGCCTGCATCTCCGTTGCAAAGTTTGGAATGATGTTCTCTCGTGCCCATTTCACGGTCCTTTCGAGGCCATCTTGAAGCTTGATTTCCGCTGACCAGCCAAGGCGTTCGCGGATGCGTTCGGCAGAGACGATCAATTCGACGGGATCGCGGACTTGATCGCTGAATTTCACGAGATCGACGTCGGCGCCGGTCAATTTGATCAAGGTCCCCATGACCTCGGCGACCGTCGGGGAATCGCCTGTCCCCACATTGACCACCGGTCCGCCACTTTCGGGATTGTCGCCCAGCATCATGAGCGCCGTGGTGACGTCATCGACATGGATCAGGTCACGGCGATCCAGAGGGCTGCGGACACTCACTTTCTGGCCGGCCAGCAACTGAGTGATGGCGCGCGGGATCAGGAAACTTTCCGACTGCCCGGGTCCATAGGTCAGGGCCAACCGTGCGGTAACGGCAAAAAACGGAAGTCGCGGTTGCGCCATCTCCAGATAATGCGTCCCGGCCAGGAGTGAGGCGGCATAGGATCCGCCCGGTCTTTCTCGCTCGGTTTCTGTAAAGGGTGTCGGACAGTCCCCGTATTCGGCGATCGTCCCCGTCCTGACGAAAGTCCGGGGCGGGCAATCGCAAGCGGCAAGGGCCGACAGGAGCGCGATCAGCGGCGAGACGTTCTCCTCGACGCTGTCGGCGAGATCCTGCAAGTCCGGCCGGGTTTCGAAACGGGTGCGCGCACCCACATGGAAAACGATCTCCGGCCTGGCTTTTGCCAAGCAGCTGTGAAGAGCCCGAGCGTCGGTGACGTCGAGCCTGCAGAGGCCAACGCGCGACGCGATATCGGCGATCCGGCCCGTGGACGAACGGGGCCGCAAGATCACACTGACCTCGTCACCTCGCTTCAGGCAGGCCCGGGTCAGGTTTGATCCTATAAAACCGGAAGCTCCGGTTATGAGAACGCGCGCCATAGTTCTGCCTCAGGGAACGATTTTCGGCACCGGAAGGGGAACGATGAACTTGCCGCCCTTCGCTTCGAATTCGGCCATCTGCTCGCGGATTTCATCCAGGAAATTCCATGCAAGAACCAGCAGGTAATCGGGTTGCCTCTCGGCGACGGCATCCGGCGAGAGAACCGGAATATGCATGCCCGGAGAGAAGAGACCCTGTTTCAGCGTGTTCCTGTCGACCAGGAAATCGAGCGTCTCCGTGCCGATCCCGAAAAAGTTGAGCAACGTATTGCCCTTGGCGGGAGCACCGTAGCCGGCAATTGATTTGCCTTCTGCCTTCAATTCCGCAAGCAGCCCGGTCAGATCGTTGCGGATCTGGTGAACCCGCTCGGCGAAATCCTGGTAGGTCGCGGCCTCCGTCATGCCGGCCTGGCGTTCATCTTCAAGCATCTCGTCGACGATTGCCGCGCGTTCCACCTTCAAGGCGGCCGGTTGCATGAATATGCGCATCGAGCCTCCGTGCACCGGAAGCTTGGTGACATCGACCACATCGAGGCCGACGCTTTCGCCCAAACGGACAATCGAAAGCAGGCTCAGTTCCGACAGATGCTCATGGTAGACATTGTCGAATTCATTGGTCTCGAGGATCTCCTTGCCCCACGGCACCTCGATGATGAAGACACCGTCGTCGTCAAGAAGCGTCAGCACGCCCTCGGTGAAGCCGTGCAAGTCATCGATATGGTTGAAGGTGTTCGAAGTCGTGATCACGGCGGCGGGACCTTCGGACGCCCTCAATTCCGCTGCCGTCTCGGGGTTGAAGAATGCCGTGTGCACCCTCACGCCGCGCTCCTGCGCGATTGTCGCAAGGTTCGCAGCCGGGTCCACGCCAAGCGTCTTGCCGCCCAGCCGGTTGGCGTGGGACAGCATGAGCCCGTCGTTGCAGCCGATATCGACGATCAGCCCACCGTTCGCCTTGCCGACGGCAACCTCCGCAAGCTCCGCGAAATGGGAGTGCATCGTCGCGGCACCGGAAGGTACATAAAGGTAGTTGGTGAAGAAATCGGCCGGCACCTGATCCGCAACCTGGATCAATCCGCAATCGAGGCAGGCTTGCGTGTTGAGCGGAAAGGCAACCTGGGGCTGGTCGCGATCAGCCGCGCTGGCAAACAGGTTGGCCGGCGGATGGGCTCCCATGGGAAGGAACAGCAAAAGATCCTCGGAACCGCAGGTTCTGCAGGTACGGCGAATGGACTTGTCTAGCTCGAATTTATTCATTTTTTTCAATCGCTCTTAAAATGACTTGCATTGTCAGGTTCAGGTTCATTGCGAATTCTGCCAGGCAAAATTCGCGGCAATTCAAGCTTTCGGCGCCGCTCCTCCCCGAAAGTCCCTGCCCATCGCCCGACGGGCACCTCCTGAAGGGTGCGGTAGGCTTGGCGTCATCCCACCCTCTCGTTGCCCGCTGCCATGGCACCGAAACCGGCGGAAAACCGGTTCAGGAAATCGGATACGCGCGCGTGCATGTATTCGACGTGATCGTCGTTGAGGCCGTGATGGCAGGCCAGAAGAATGCCGCCACGCATCACCTTGTCGGCGATCGGATAGCCGGACGGATCGACGCGGCAGTCGATGTTCTTCATTGCCGGCTGGCGCAGAATATTGCCGGTAAAGACCGGGCGGGTCTGGATGTCGGCCTTTTCGAGATAGATCTGAAGCTCGCGCCTGGTAAACGGCGCGTCGTCCCGAATTGTCAGCGGGAAAGCCAGCCATCCCGTCCTGGCACCTTCCAACTGGCGCGGCAGGACAAACCAGTCTTCATAGTCGGCGAAGAACCGCTTGTGAGCTTCAAAATGCCGTTCGCGCACTGCAATGTTGTGTTGCAGCTTGCCGAGTTGCACGAGGCCGAACGCCGCGCTGATTTCCGAAGGCTCCAGATTGTACCCCAGCGCTTCGAAGACGAACTTCGCGTCATATTCGATGTCATCGAGGCGGACATTGAACCGGTTCTCGATTGCTTCCGATTCAACAAAGAGCGATGAACTGCGTCCCCACGAACGCAGCAACAAAGCCTTGCGCGCCAGCTCGGGGGTGTTGACGCAAAGCATGCCGCCGTTGCCGGCTCCGTTGATGACGTGCGAACCGTAAAAGCTCGTCGTCGAGACATCCGAGTAGATACCCGTGCTTTCACCGGAAATCGTCGCGCCCAGAGTATCGGCACTGTCTTCGATCACCTTGAGGCCGTGGGCATCGGCGATCTCGCGAATGCGCTTCCAGTTCGGCAGATTGCCGATCAGGGACGGGATCATCACTGCGGAGGTCGCAGGTGTGATCATGCGTTCGATGGCTGTCTCGTCGATGTTGTAGGTGCCTTCGGCAGCGTCGACGAATGCCGGCACAAGGCCCTGGCGCACAAGCGGGGCAACCGTTGTGGCGAAGGTCAGCGCCGGTGTGATGACCTCGCTGCCCTTGGGTAGATCGAGGATCTCCACGGCCAGGTAATTGGCCGAAGAACCCGAGTTGACCATGATCCCGAAGTTCTTGCTGAAAAGCTCGGCGACCTTCTGTTGCATGTCACGGACACGCGGACCCATCTGGGTCGAGGTCTTGAGCACTTCGACCACGGCGTCGATCTCTTCCTGTCCGTGTACTGTCTGACCGTAATTAACTCGCATGTGTCAATTTCTCCGGTGATGTCGCGCTGTCTATTCAGCGACCATCGCGTAGCGCGTGAGACTGCTGCCAGCCATCAGGGCGCTGTAGCCGGCAAGCTGCTGTTCGGTGCAGTCGCTCATGTCGTCGCCAAGCGCGTGTGCCTTGTACCAGTCGATTGTCATTCCGATTGCCTCGGCAAGCCTGAGCTGCGGCCGCCATCCGAGGCGGGTTCGGGCCTTGGTGCTGTCGAGGCGCAAAATGCCGGCCTCGTGCAGGGCCGATGACGTTCCCGTCTGCTGCTCCGGAAAACGAACCTCCGGGGCGCCTTGCCCCCAGGCTGTCCGCACCATCTGCATCAGCTCGCGCACATTGACCGTGCTTTCCAGCTCGGGACCGAAGTTCCAGGCGCCTGCAAACTCGGAGCTGTCGTCAACAAGCCGAGCCGCAAGCTGGAGATAGCCCGAAAGCGGCTCCAGTACGTGTTGCCACGGGCGCACCGCCTCGGGGCTGCGGATCTCGAGCGAAACGCCGGTTGACGCTGCCCGCACGATATCCGGCACCAGCCGCTCCTCACCCCAGTCACCGCCGCCAATGACGTTGCCGGCCCTGGCCGTGGCCAGCTGCGGTCCGTTGCTATCGGCGAAGTAGGCGTGGCGGTAGGCTTGCGCCACAAGTTCGGTACACGCCTTCGACGCGCTGTAGGGGTCGTGGCCACCAAGCGGGTCGATCTCTCGGTAGCCCCAGGTCCATTCGCGGTTGTCGTAACACTTGTCGGTCGTGATCACGACGACAGCGCGCAGCGAAGGCATCTGGCGAACCGCATCCAGGACATTGGCCGTTCCCGACACGTTGGTTGCAAAGGTTTCCGCCGGATGCCGGTACGAATGGCGCACCAGGGGCTGGGCAGCCAGATGGAATACGATCTCCGCATCCACGCCGCGCAGAGCTTCCTGTAACGCTCCCCGATCCCGGATGTCGGCAATCCGGCTGTCCATGCGATCGGCGAGACCGCAGGATTTGAAGACACCCGGTCCTTCACTGGGTGGCAGGGACAGGCCAACGACATCGGCTCCCAGGTGCAGCAGCCAGGCCGAAAGCCAGCCGCCCTTGAACCCTGTGTGGCCTGTGACGAGAACCCGGCGGCCGGCGAAAGCTCGGCCAATATGAGGATCGATAAACTCGGACATGGTCGTCGTCTCAGATCGCGAGTGCCGGCATATTGGCTGGCATTTCCTCATTGAACCGCAACCACGGCGGCGGAAGCTCATCGCACAGCGAATTGAGCGTGTCCCGATCGCGTACGGTATCCATCGGATGCCAGAAACCGTCGTGACGATACGCCATCAGCTCGCCGTCCTTGGCCATCTGGGTCAGAGGCGACTGCTCGAGCGGTTCGGCATCATCGACCATGTAATCCAGAACACCCGGTTCGAACACGAAGTAGCCGCCGTTGATCCAGGTGTCGCGCTTGCGAACCTTTTCCGTAAACGCGAAGACCCGATCACCCTTGAGTTCGATGTTGCCGAAACGTGCAGGCGGCTGAACGGCGGTGACGGTGGCAAGCTTTCCATGTGACTTGTGGAAGTCGAGCAGGGCGTTGATGTCGATATTGCCCAGACCGTCCGAATAGGTGCACATGAAGGTTTCGTTGTTGAGCCAGTCACGCAGCCTGCGAATGCGGCCACTGGTCATCGTGTGGGAACCGGTGTCGACAACGCAGACGTTCCAGCCGCCCGGTTCCGACGGTACGAGACGCAGCTTTCCTGTATCCACCGAAACGGAAATATTGTTGGCAATCAGATGGTAGTTGGCGAAGAACTGTTTAATCAGCAACGCCTTGTAACCGGCCGCAACAACGAAGTCGCGATGGCCGAAATGACTGTAAATATCCATCACGCGAGCGATGATCGGTCGACCACCGACCTCGACCATCGGCTTGGGAATGGTGACTGTTTCTTCAGCCAGGCGTGAGCCTAACCCTCCGGCAAGAAGTACGGTTTGCATTTTTCTTCTCCCTGATTGTCTAAACACTGAAAACAACATCTTGGTGTGAAACGAAGTCAGTCCGACTGAAACGATCGCACTGACAAAACATTGAGAGCCACAGACCGGCGGCTCAGTCCTGGCCTCCCGTTGTTCGAACAAAAAGTCGGCCTTCTCCGTAACGGTTGCTCAGTTCGGCAACCGGAACTTCCAGGTAGTTGTTTGCCCGCACATACTCGAGCATCGGCGCTTCAAGGTCGGGGTCGTAGCCAATGAGGATGGCTGCCGGAGGCTGGTTGCCGAACAGGTCACCCAGACCGTCGGCGCCGACCATCCGATAGAAAGCGGCAAGTTCGGCGTCCGTGTAAGGCGCGATCCGGTACGCGAACTGACCGGAGGCAAATTCCGGATAGATGTCGAGACCGGCTTCCATGGGGTAAAGCGGCATGAAGGTCGCCACAGGGCCTTCAGGCACATTGTGCGAGGCCAGCGCCTGCTGCAATTCCTGGCCGCCGCGAACCAGGCGTGCGGAGGTAAAGTCATCAGGTTTGGCAAGGCTTGCGAGCCCGGGCATGAGCCGCGGAAGCGTGATGACGAGCATGACAAACATGCTGGCACAAACAACCGGCACCACTTGCTGGCGGTCCCGCGTTCCGATCTGCCGGTAAAGCAACGCACCAAGGATCGGAAGGCAGACCAGCGGCTGAATGTAATACTGCGGAAAACCGGGTGTCGGAACGAAGCTTAGAACGGCAGCAAGAGCCGTGACTGCGAGGACGACAACAATCTGTCCGAGACATTTGCCGTCCTGCCGTTCACCTTTGTGCCCTGCCCGGAGCGACATCCAGAGCAGGTAAACCAGCACTGTTGCAAGGATCAGCGAACCACCTGCCAGCCAGGCTCCGAACGCGAGTTGCAACTTGCCGCCAAGCCCCATCGCCAGGCCGGGTTCGCTGGCGGCGTTCGCTGTCCAGTAGGCGATATGCGGGCCGGTATGAAATGACAGAACATGAGCAAGAAAGAGCTGCGGATCGTCCAGCAGATACCAGAAGACGGGCAAGGCTCCGACCAGCCCGCCGGCGGCGAGCGGAAGAACAGTTCCGGTCAGGCGTGTGCGCAAGGAAATACGTGCCGGAAGCAGGAAGGCGGCAAGCGCGACCGGGGGAATGAAGACCACCGCACTGACCTTGCTGCCTGCTGCAAGCGAAAGGCATATTCCGGCAACGAAGATCAGGCTGGATCGCGGCCGCTGTTCCATGGTCTCGACCACGAAAAGGCCTAGCCCCAGCACCGCAAGCGGCAGCGGCAGCAGATTGTTGGTCGCGGCCATACCGGCCTGGCCGAGCAACGGATCCGCGGCGAGAATGGCCACGGCCGAGAAGAGCGCCAGCAGCCAGGATCGCGAGATGCGCAGCGTGGTCCAGACAATCGCAAGGATCAGCAGCACCCAAAGAAGAAAGACACCTGTCCTTGCCGCGCCCAGCAAACCTTGATCGCTAAAGACGATATGCATGGAGTGGAAGAACCAGGCGACATTCGGCACATGATTGAAGAAGACGTCCTGGTATAGCTGCCAGTCCGGCATAAATTGCGCGGGGGGAACGAACATCATCTCGTCCCGCCGCAAACCGAAGGTCATCAGCCTGCCGTAAAGAGCGCCAAGCAGCAGCGCAACACCCGCAACCGACGCCACACTGACTGCAAGGCGCAGCCATTTCTGACGGTGTCCGGCATTTGAAGCCTGATCCACCGCGGCGGCCAACTGGTTGGACTGCAGGACACTCATTGCTGTGCGTCCTTTCTGCCCGCCCGCACGCCGAGGGCGCGGGCAACAAGAATATAGGACAAGGCCACGACGGGCGGCAGCGACAGGAGCTGGGCACCGAGCGCAGGTATCCCGGCGCCGGTCAGGGCCGCAAGCAACAGCGCGTTGAATGCATAGGCCGCCACATAGGCGAGCCCGTAGAGCGGAAGCCTGCCAAAGCCGCTGACACCGAAAACAAACCGGGCATGGATGGAATAGTTCCAGATGACCCCGAGACCGAACTGCGCCACGAGAGCGACCTGCGGGTGCACACCTGCCAGGACGAGGATTGCGAAGACCCCGTATCCGAACGCTGTATTGATTATGCCGGCGCCAAGAAAACGAACGACCCGGGAAGTCATCAGGTCGGAGAATGCCGTGCGGGCCGTTGTGACGGACTGCGTCATGGGAGGGCTACCTCCGAGACCTGGCAGACCTGTTCGGCTTCGGCCGGAGAACCCAGGCTACGCGAGCCGGAAGCATATCGGACGGCTTCGATGCCCATGAGCTGCATCAGCCTGGCATTCACCCGGTGAATATCATTCCTGCTGCAAACGAGCGCCCGGGCGGCCGCTCCCATCTTTGCAGCCTGCGCCGGTGTTTCGATGAAGCTTTTCATCGCTGCGGCGAGAGCCTGAACATCACCGCGCGGGACGACGAAACCGGAAACACCGTGTTCTATCGTCTCTCCGCACCCCGGCGCATCGGTGGTGATGACAGCGCGCCCGCAGGACATGGCTTCGAGAATGGAACGCGGAATGCCTTCCCGCAGCGACGTCGGAAGAACCAGCACGCTGCTTGCCTGAAGGAAGGGGACGACATCGTTTGTCGCGCCGCAATATCGCAGCAATCCTTCGCTTTGCCAGGCGTCGAGCTGCTCTGGTTCGATCGCATCCGGATTACTGTCGGTCGGGCCCAGGATGTCGAGCTCGAATTCGAGCCCCTGCGCCTTGAGGAGCTTCGCGGCTTCGGCAAGAAGAGCAAGCCCCTTGGACCGAAGCAGCCGCCCCACGAACAGGAAGCGGACGGGCCCCTGCGGAACAGGTGTCGTCGAAAAGCGTGCGGTGTCTACGCCTGAACCCGGAATGTCGTGAAGAGGCACCTGGTCCGGTATCAGCCGATAGTTCCGGATATCCCGGCGATCCGCGCTGTTGTAGCAGAAAGCCGCGGTAAGCTTGCGCAGTGCGATCCGGTGCAGCAATACGGAGGCGCTGCGGACATAACGCCTGCGTCCGGTTGGATTTTCTTCCATGAAGGCATATCCAAGCCCGGTGAACAGCGCGTAGCGGGACCGGATGCCGACCAGTTGTGCTGCAAGGCAGGCATAGACGATCGGCTTCATTGTATATGCGAGGACGAGTTCCGGCTTTTCCTCGCGAAGTGCGCGAATGAGAGCCCAGAGGCTGACAAGATCGCTGAAGGGGTTCGTCCCTGTGCGTTTCATGGGAATTTCGCGATGAGCGATCCCGTTCTCGTCCAGAATTCTGGCGGTCTCGGCATCGATCTCGGCGGCGAAAGCGGTCACTTCATAGCCGTTTGCCTGGAAGCGCCGCATGAGATCCAGCCGGAAATTGACCAGCGAATACCCCAAGCTACCGACGACCACAGCCCGCCGACGGCGGCCGGAAGACCCTGTCTCCGTCTTGGAAGACACACTGACCGCGTAGTCCATATGGTTGGCAGAAGCGCTCATTAGCCAGTACTCAGCACTTCAGGTGCACCAACCGGCCGAAGAACGGCATGGGGCGGAATTGGCAACTTCACGGTCATTTCCTTCGCACCTGACCATGCAGCGCTTGCACCAACTTTGGCCGGCTCCACCGCGCACGAGGTTTTTGTGCCGTAGCCAGGCACCAGGTCCCGAAGCAACTGGTTGACCAAGGACCCGTTCTGACACCGTGCGGCAAGCTCCAGCTTCAGGATCATTGCCCGCAGCCGCGCAATCGGAACGCCTTCCGGACGTGCGGCGCTGACACCGGGAATTCCGCAATCGGCGCGGGCTTCCGATTTGTCGAACAGTTCCTCGAACAGCTTCTCGCCGGGACGCATGCCGATGAAATTGATCTTGATGTCCTGGTGAGGTGTGAGACCGGCAAGACGGATCATGCGTTCTGCAAGATCGACGATCTTGACCGGCTTGCCCATGTCCAGGACGAAGATCTCACCCTGGCTGGTGTCGAACTTCAGGCCGCTCGCCGCAGATACCAGTGTCAACTGGACAGCTTCGCGGATCGTCATGAAGTACCGTTCCATCTTGGGATCGGTGATCGTGATCGGTCCGCCGTTTGAGATCTGGCGCTGGAACAGCGGTATCAACGACCCTGAGGACCCCAGGACATTGCCAAATCGAACAGAGAAGAACCTGGTGCGTTCTTCCGTCTCGTTGGTGATACGGTCTTGCGCCTGGACGTAGAATTCCGCGACGCGTTTGGTTGCCCCCATGACATTGGTCGTGTTGACGGCCTTGTCGGTCGAGATCTGTACCATTGCGAGAGCACCGATTTCGCGGGCCGCATCGGCAACGTTTCTCGATCCGACAACATTCGTCAGAACGCCCTCGCACGGGTTGAGCTCGACGATCGGCACATGCTTCAGGGCTGCCGCGTTGAACACCAGTTCCGGACGGTGTTGCCGGAAGATCGAGTTGACGCGGTCCGCATCCACAATGGAGGCCACATACATCCGCCGCGGCACATCGGGAAAATGCTGCGACAGATCCATATCGATCGAGTAGGCGTTGAATTCGCAGTTGTCGATGATCACGATCTCTGCCGGATGGAAGGACGCGATCTGCCGGGTAAGTTCGCTGCCGATCGACCCGCCAGCACCTGTCACCAGGACGCGTCGCCCCTTGAAGACTTCGAACAGCAACGAGCGTTCCACTGCCTTTTGCGGCCGATCCAGAATGTCATCCGGATCCACGGTTCTCATGTTCTGCCCTTCGCCCAGGTCTGGCGAGCCAAGATCCTCCAGCCCGTGCAGCCTTGAAACGGTTACCCCATGTCCACTGGCCCAGACGGTCAGTTTCTGGATGCCGTCGCTGTCGAAATGGGTCGTCGGTTCGGTCAGGAGCAGCCGCTGTGGCAGTACGTTCCACTGCGAAAGCCGTTCGATCACGTTTTCTGGATCCCTCAGCGTTCCGATGATCTGGACGTCGTGGAAGTAGAGCCCCTGGGTGTTGCGGGCATCATCGATAATTCCGACCGGAAGGTAGCGAGAGCCGGTATTGCGCAAGGAGCGCAGGAAGAGATCGCAACTTGCGCCGGTCCCCACCAGAAGTACCGGAATCCTCGAATCCACCTCTTTCTCCTTGAGGTGGCGGCTTTGACGGGTCAGCTCCCGGCCCCTGGCGATAACCCGCAACGCACCGAGCGCAGGTACGGCGAGGTAAAACTGAACAATTACGACAGGGATGGGAACGGTGGCTGTCACAAGGTTGAAACGTGACAGGATTGCAAGCGAAACGCTTGTGAGCAGGGCTCCCTTGAGCAGAACAACGATGTCTCTCAACGAAGTTGATCGCGTGTCCCGGCGGTAGAACCCGGCCAATGGGAAAATCACGAGACCGCAGACACATGCCAGCGCCGCAAATGGCAGTATCGCAGGCAATAACTGCTTTTGAGCCGATCCGGTCACCGTCAGGAGCACTGCAAGCGCTGCAGACAGTGTAATTGAAACGACGTCACCCAGGACAAGTCTGCGATTAGCTTTCAGCTCGGCCAATAATTGTTGGAACCACCGATTAATCTTCGGCTGGCTTTCCAAGACAGAGTGACCCGATGCTTTTATCCCAATCTTCGACGTCGTCTCAGAAGAATAAAAATCCGCCATAAGCAAACGCTCCGCTAAACACTTGAGGCACAAAAATAGCTGTGCCTCGCCGTCCGCTATTTTTTAACGGACTGATTATTCTTTGTTTTTTGTTGCTGCGACGGTGGCGTATTTACAAAATGGAAAATAAATAAAACGATTCCCACTTCGTGAATGTAGTTTCGACAAATATTTTCAGTTTTTCCGAAGATTAGTCCCTTAGAAGGACATAGATCATCTAAAATAATGATCAGGTTTCAAAAATAAAATCTTCAGAGCATGAAAAAATGCCATACGTCACAGCATTTCATGTTAAATTTAGTCTTGCAATTTCAACCCAAGGTGTAACACATAACGCAAGGTTAATAAATAGTTTTTTTCCACAAATTTCTTGGACGGATTGATCCGATGGCCTTTTTAGAGTTTCCAAACCCCCAAAAAATACGGAAAAAACAATTAAAATCAGCCAGTTCAGGATGCAGCATTCTGACAGTGCAAAAAACGTCATCGCCACTATCGCGGAGCCTGATTTATGATGAATTTGGGCCCTTCCTGTTACCGTTCGAACCGCATTCGGACGACTCGTTTTCCCTTCGGTTAGACCTGCCGCCGGGGTGGCTGGAGCGAAGCGAGGGCGGCGGACAGACACTATCCATGGAGCTCTGTCAGGGGATTTCGAGGCACCTCTGTAAAGGTGTTGTCCAATTCTTTGCCGGCTTTGGAACGGGAAGTCCGTCCCTACCCTTCCGTTGCTGAATTGGCGGCTTCGGAAAGGAATTCCCAGGGCGCATTCGGTTTGTTGTCCAGGTGCTTAAACAGTGATGTGACTTCCACTTGTAAATTTTGGCTAGTGTGTCAATATTGCGAGGTAGATGCTTATCTTAGGTTCGTAGTTTTCTTTCTATTTTGGTTTTATTGGCCTTCAGAATCTTCTCTGTTTTTTAATTTCAGGAGCCAAGGATTCCGATGAACAGGTTTATTGAAATTTTATTGTGCCTCTGTGCGCTGGTTTTTGCATTTCCGTTTTTCGTGTTCGCGGCATTGCTCACACTGCTTACGTTGGGTCGGCCGGTTTTTTTCACGCAAACGCGAGCAGGAAAAGGCGGCACGGTGTTTATCCTCGCCAAGCTGCGCACCATGAGCGATGCGCGCGATGCCGGCGGGAACCTGCTGCCCGACGAAAGACGCGTCTCCACATCCGGTATTTGGCTGAGACGCCTTCGGCTCGATGAGTTTCCGCAGCTGCTGTCAATCCTTCGCGGTGAGATGGCCCTGGTCGGACCACGTCCCTTGAAGCCCGAGACAGTGGCGCAATTCGGGGCAGACGGGATCCGGCGCGGAGCCGTGCGGCCGGGGCTCACCGGATGGGCCCAGGTGAGCGGTAACACGTCGTTGAGCAACGAGGAGAAATTGCGACTGGACCTTTGGTACATCGCGCATCGCTCCGCAGCGCTCGATCTTCAGATTATCTTTGAAACTATCGGGGTTGCACTTTTCGGTGAGCACAAGAATGCAAGCCGGCTCGATGCCGCAAGCTCCTGGAAAGGTCTCGATAACAGGGCCGACAACAAACAGGTTTCCGCATGAAGACCGTCTTTGTGGGTGCGGTCGAAGGGTCTCTTGAAGCTCTTGCCGCAATTTGCGCCGCCGGTCACGTTCCTGCCCTCGTGGTGACACTGCCGCCGCAGCTGTCCGGCCGGCACTCGGATTTTGCCGATCTCGCACCGACGGCCGAAAAGTACGGCGTGCCCGTCCACCACACTTCAAGATCCGACAGCGAGGAGACGCTCAAGGTCCTTCGGGAAGTCGACCCTGACCTGATACTTGTTATCGGCTGGTCGCAGATCTGCGGGCCGGACTTTCGCGCCATACCACGGCTCGGCTGTATCGGGTTCCATCCCTCTGCCCTGCCGCGCCTGCGCGGCCGAGGTGTCATCCCCTGGACGATCCTCGTGGGTGAAACCGAAGCTGGCGCAACCCTGTTCTGGCTTGGTGAGGGCGTGGACGATGGCCCGATCGCAGCTCAGATGCGGTACGACATCGACCCGGAAACGATCACTGCTCGTGAACTCTATGACCGCGTGAGGAACGCAGTGTCGCAGATGCTGCCGCCCTTGTTGACCCGGATCCAGTCCGGCGAGGTGCCGTCCGAACCGCAGCCTGAAAACGGTGTAAGCATATGTGCGCGGCGGCGGCCGGAAGATGGGCTTATCGACTGGTCCCGTCCCGCGGCGGAGATCGACCGGCTTATTCGTGCCGTCGGCCCCCCCTATCCCGGAGCTTTTACGGAAACCTCTGACGGGGCCATGCTGACTGTGACCCGTGCCAGGCATTGCCCCCACAAGGGTCGCTACATCGGTCTTCCTGGCCAGGTCCAGGCGGTTGACGGTTCGGTATTTACCGTCGCATGCGGCGACGGCCAATGTCTTGAAATTCTCGAATGGACCGGCCCTGACCGGTGCCCAGGTCTTCACTCCAAATTCAGCAGTCGTGCAAAATCATGAATTCTCCAATTTTCACCGGCGACGGCCCGGCACTTGTAATCGCGCCCCATCCCGATGACGAGGTCCTGGGTGCCGGAGGCACAATTGCCCGTCTTGCGGACCAAGGCAGAGCAGTGCATGTCGCCATTGTCACACGCGGACGTCCGCCCAGGTTCTCAGCCGAGCAGATCCACACGGTTCGCGAAGAAGCCGCAGCCGCGCACGCCCATCTGGGCATTTCGCAAACCCACTGGCTCGATTTTCCTGCCGCTGAATTGGCAGAGTATCCTCATGCCGACCTGAACGGCGGGCTGGGAGCGCTCGTTCGGGATCTCGACCCGACGCTGGTCCTGGCACCACATCCGGGCGACATCCATCTCGACCATCAGCTCTGCTTTCTGTCCACCCTGGTTGCCAGCCGGCCCCATCAGGCCCGGCATCCCTCCGTCATTGCGGCTTACGAAACTCTTTCGGAAACCAATTGGAATGCGCCGTACCTCACGCCGGCATTCGTTCCCAATGTGTTCGTGGACATTTCAGCAACGCTCGACCGCAAGCTCGAGGCTTTCCAGCTGTTCGCAAGTCAGGTTCGCGAGGCACCCCACGAAAGGTCGGTGGAGTCCCTGCGGGCGCTGGCCACCTTGCGCGGGGCGACCGTTCACCGTTCTGCCGCCGAGGGGTTCGTCCTCGTGCGTTATGTGGTCTGAGGAGAGAGGATATGGGCGGTTGGCCAGTCTACACTGACGAAGAGATCGACGCCGTTACCGGCGTCCTGCGGTCCGGCAAGGTGAATGCCTGGACCGGCCCGGACGTCTTTGCCTTCGAAACGGAGTATTGCGACTACACCGGCGCTGCTCACGCAATCGCAATGGCCAATGGTTCGGTAACACTGGACACCGCGCTGCGAATTCTCGACATTCAGCCGGGCGACGAAGTCATCGTGACCCCACGCAGCTTCGTTGCATCAGCCAGCTGTGTGCTCCTGGCCGGCGGCGTTCCGGTGTTCGCCGACATTGATCCGGACAGCCAGAACATCACGCCGGAGACGATTGCCCCTCTCATCACCTCGCGCACGGTCGGCATCCTGCCCGTGCATCTGGCAGGCTGGCCCTGCGACATGGACGGCATCCTGGTTCTTGCCCGCGCCCACAATATCTGGGTGATCGAAGATTGCGCCCAGGCACATGGCGCGATGATCGGTGAACGGCATGTGGGTACGCTGGGTGATTTCGGCTCCTATTCATTCTGTCAGGACAAGATAATCTCGACAGGGGGCGAAGGGGGGATGCTTCTCACCGACAATCCCGACCTTTGGTCTCGCTCCTGGAGTTTCAAGGATCATGGCAAGGGCTATGCGACGGTGTTTGAAAAAGACCATCAGCCCGGCTTTCGATGGCTGCATGATTCAGGCCCGGGCACCAACCTTCGCATGGCGGGGCCTTCGGCCGCTATCGGGCGCATACAATTGTCGCGGCTCGCGGAAACCCGAGCCCACCGGACGCGCAACGCCTTGACGCTTGCCGAGATCCTCAGCGGATCGAGTGCGTTACGGGTTCCCGTTCCGCCTCAGCCCCTCACCCATGCCTATTATCGCTTTTACGCCTTCGTACGCCCGGAGGCCATGGCCGACAGCTGGTCGCGCGACCGGATCCTTGCCGAAATTGCCGAAGCGGGTCTGCCCGCGTTTTCCGGAAGCTGTTCGGAAATCTACAAAGAGGCAATGTTTCGCGACCGCGGGCTGGGGCCCGACAAACCGCTTCCCGTTGCCAGGCAGCTGGGCGAAACAAGTCTCGCCTTTCTCGTGGATACCACGTGGGAACAGGAGCGGATCATCGAGCTGGCCGAAAAAGTCGCTTCGATCGCTGATCGATCGCTTGCGGTGTCGCACAAGTCACCTGCAAAGGCTCCCGCCTGAAGCAACCGGCCAGCGTCATGCCGAACAACCCAGATTGGCCTTGAGGCCATCAATGCCTCGGGTTCACACGCGATCCAGCGTTGATTGGCGTGTGCCACGTTGTCAGGCGTTCTGAACCCTTCTGTTTCGGTATATTTTCTGACCGAAGAAGATTTGGTACGGCAGTCTCTCGAGTATCAGATAGGAGAAGTGCGAGAAGATTGTTGTGAGAATAAATACGACCGCGCCAAAAATTAGAAGGGACACAAATATATTGTCGCCAAACAGGCCGAAAGATGAGAAAATTTGCCGTGTTGCAAAGTATATATACGGATGAACCAGGTAGAAGCTGTAGCTTATTGTTCCGAAGAAGAACATGATCCTGTTGTTCAGTAATTTCCCGGTCAAGCTGTCTCTTGAAGCGGCAAAAAAGAAGTAGGTCGCAGTGGCCAGGACCAGGAGCGCCGGGGCGGGTATGATGGTCGGATAGGCCTCGTAGAACTCGTAGGTCCGAAACTTGAAGTCCCACGTGGAAGCCAGATAGACCCAGACGAAAAACGAAATGGCCTCAAGCGTTTTCGTGTACTTCAAGCCGTTGGTGATTTCGCTCCTGTACATCCAGTAGATGGCGGCCCCCGACAGAAAAAACAATGCCTTCGGATAGTAGTAGGTAAACAGTACCGGTATCGCCAGGGAAGCGATCTTCCAGACGATGTTCATTTTTCTTGTCAGGAAAAAATACGTCATGCAAGCCAACGTATAAAACATCACTTCATAGGTCAGGCTCCAGGCGTTCGGGGCAACCTGCTTTGTTGTTGTGAACAAATCCAGGAAGGTCAGGGAAAACAGGACTGACTCAAGGTTGTTCAGTTCCGGGTACCTGTTTGTCGCGCCATTCAGGATGGCAAAAAACAATGTCGACACGAGAAAGAGCGGATAGAGCCTCAGAAGGCGCCTGAGGGCAAACTCTGACGGAGAATACCTCATCACGCTCGGCAGGATGACAAACCCGCTGATTACGAAAAACAACATGACGCCGGATGTGCCGAAGTTGTGAAACGGCACAATCCCTTCAACATATCCCGGCCTGTCATTGTAGATGTGTTCGGCTGTTCCACCGAGAATATGAGCGACCAGCACCATGATCGACGCAACGCCGCGCAGACCGTGTACGGAATAGTTGAATTGCGAACTTTGCGGCGAAGTGGAATTCATAGCGGACCATATTCAATTTTCGAAAACAAAGGTGATTAACGTCCATTGTCAGCCCTGGTTGGTCTGAAACGACGTGGCTGCTCGACATTCAAAAAGTGTAATCAGAAGTCTTGTATCGAGCCTGCTCGGCATGTTTGGTCGCAGGTATCTCTTCGTTATCAACGACCGTGCGACTGCTAACGTTATTTTCAATTTCAAATTAGTATTTCAAAAATATTATCGAAAACAATAGCGTTGTCAATTTCGATTTGCCTGATGGTAGATCTCATCAAAGGCAACGAAGTCTCCTCTTCAAAATTGCTTGAGGAGGCGTCTCTTTCATTTTTGTTGACTTTAGAGCATGTTGCGCTGAATCGGTTCGTATGGGGCACTCTTGAGCAAGCTGGTACATTGCGCCGCTATTTTCCGATCATTCACGGTGTTCTCTACTATACGGGTTATGTTGTCCCTCCACCTCTCTTGGTTCATCTCGTTGACCGGTCGCGGACAACGGGTTCGAGCCGGTGGCAAAGTGATTGGGGGGAAGGATGCAGGCGCGGTATTAGGTCCCGCCGATCCCTTGCCGCGTGCAAAGTGCAGGCGATTGCCTGACCCCCATCATACTGCTTCACGCTCACTTGGGCGATGAACAAGCGAACGGCTTCTCTCTTTATTTGGACAATGAAGAGCCTGACCTTGGAGGTCTCAACGCCAAGGAAACGTCAGCCACCGTTTGTGGTGACAAGTCAGCGGAAGGTGTTTGCAATTTGAACAGCTTCAGCCGTTTAGTCGTTTTTTAATACTATAAGTTGTTTTTTAATACTAAATCTGTCATCCTTCGCTGGCGCACGATAGTCCTCCGACTTTGACTGGCGAAACAATCGCGGAGTGGGGAGCCAAAAGAGTGATCTTCACAGGGAAAAAGATCTGCCTGAGGTAGAGCCAAGGTCGAGGAAAACACCTGCGAGCAGTGCCAAGGTCGACGGTTTGTTGCCTGGCAGACTACTTTTTGTCCGCGGAAAGAATGCCTCTGCAAAGGTGATGTTGGAAATGTCCGGATTGATATTACTGCTAACGAAAAGGCCGCTGGGTGCAGTCAGCATTTCGCTTGGAATGGACGAACACCGGGAGTGATATGGAATGAAACTGTTCTTCAGCCGAAATCCCAATCCTCGACTGGCGGTCGCGGTGGCTCGCTATCTCGACGCAAATATCGAGTTCGAATTTGCCTCGCCCCTCGCCCCTGGTGAGGCTGAGAGGTTTCTACCGCTAAATCCCAATCTGTTGTTACCCATACTCTCAGACTCGGGAAAAAGCCTTTGGGAGACCGATGCAATTGCCTGCCGGCTTTCGCGCCTCGGACGTTCGAATTTCTGGCGCACCGGCGACGACGAACCGGAGATGATCCGTTGGCTGAGCTGGAGCAAAGAGAACTTCGAGAAAGCTTGCGATATTGTTCATTTCGAACGGGAAACCAAACAGCGCTACCGGCTTGGTTTGATTGACCCGAAGAAAATCGAGGAAGGTCTACGCCTCTTCCGCAGGTCCGCGGAAATTCTCGAAGTCGAACTTTCTCAACGCGAGTGGCTCGTCGGAAATTCGGTTTCCTATGCCGACTTCCGAATGGCGGCGTATCTGCCCTTCAATGACGTCGCAGGACTGCCGATAGAAGACTATTCTTGCATCGCTCGTTGGTATCGCCAGCTCGAACAGATCGATGCCTGGCGTGACCCCTTCAACGGCCTGGATGCGCCCCCATTGCCGTCTATCGATCTGGCAGTGCATGCGGACGCCTGAAAATGAACCTCTTCCGCGATACCAACGACCGTGCCGCCGTTGCGCTTCTTGAAAGACAGGAGAAGCTCAGTTTTGCAATTCCGGGCTCGGTGTCTCGCGGGGAGCACCTGCAACACCAATCGAAAGGAGACAACCGTGAAAATCGTTACCAGTCTAAGCTTCCGGGGCCAGTGTCGTGAGGCTTTTGAGTATTATGCAAAGGTACTCAACGGGAAGATTACAGCCGCCATGCCTTATGCCGACGCACCTCCAGGCATGCCCATCACCGATGAGGCGTACAAGACCTGGCTGATGCACTGCTGGCTGGAAGTTGGTGACCAGGCGCTGATGGGCGCCGATATGGACACCGAATGGGCGCCTGGCATCGATAAACCCAAAAACGGCTTCGATGTCACGCTGCATACCGAAGACATGGCAGAAGCGGAACGTTGGTTCGAACAACTGTCCGAAGGCGGCAAGACGGTGATGCCGTTCGCAGAAACCTTCTGGTCACCAGGTTTCGGCTCTCTGGTCGACCGTTTCGGCATTCCATGGATGATCAACGTCATTCCATCGGCTGACTGGCGCCCGCAGCAGGGTTGATCTGCAAGACACTCTCACATGAGGCACTGTCGAAGGATTAGCTCGCAACACCCTATGGAGACCGATGCCAACTTAAACGACGAACGTGCGCAACGAACACTTCTCAAGGCCGAATTCGATGGGTGGCCCTCTCCGGTCCAGCCACTTTCAGGCTTCATCGATCCAACTTGAAAAGAGCGTGCAGGATTTCTATATCGGCGCGTTGAGGACGACCTCATATGTGGAAATAACAAAGCGGGACGACCCGCTACCATTGTTGAGGTTTCAATGCGGTCCCCGCTCGATCGTCTTCGCCAAGCACTAAGCTTCGAAATTATCGCACTCGTCCTGGCCGTCCCGCTCGGAACGGTCGCCTTTGGCGTGCCAATGCATGATGTTGGCGTCGTCAGTGTGGTCAGCGCAACCATCGCGACGCTCTGGAACGTCGTCTACAATTTCGTTTTCGACGTGACCTACAAGCGCCTTATGGGCAAGACCCTGAAGACGCTCATTGTGCGCATCATCCATTCGATTTTCTTCGAGATTGGTCTGCTGATCGTTCTGATGCCATTCATCGCCTGGTATCTGGATGTGTCCCTTTGGCAGGCTCTGGTAATGGATCTTTTTTTCGTAGCGTTCTACCTGGTCTACGCTTTTGCCTTTAACTGGGCTTACGACAAACTCTTCCCGCTACCCGAGTGGAGAAATCGGCCCGTTACTAGGTAGCGGCAATCGAGAAAAAACGTCTGGATAGACTTGGACGTCCGCAACGGTTCCAGAGCTGTGGCCGCACATTCTAACGTTCCATGGCGCCCTTGCCGGAAATGATCTTGTGGCGGAACTTCTCGATTCGAGCGACACGTGTTGCGGACTGTTTGGCCTGGTTAAGATTGAACATGTAGCTTCTTTGCCGACCCGGCGTGAGCGCATAAAATGCATCGGCCAGCTCCCGGTCCGTTTGCAGGGCCTCAGCCAATTCATCCGGCATGTCAATTTCCGTTCGTACCTTTGGTGGCTTCGTGCCTTTTTCCGCATGCTCCATAAGTTGCCGAAGGTACGCACGGATCACTGGTTCCATCTTTTCAACCAGGGCTACATCGGCAAAGCGGATTATGCTCGGTGTACGAGCGTTCGGTCCCTGTGGTTCAAGCACATTTTCCGTGTCATTCAGGAGACCGGCGTTCATGAAACTCAGACGAAAATCGCTGCGAAACGCCCCAAAAATCGCTATGTTTCGGCCAGCGTGCATATAAGTGGGATGCCCCCACTTGACGGTTTCTTCCAGTTCCATGTCAAGGCAGATACGGCGCAGATGCCTCAGGCCGTCGATCCAGGGACGGGTTGAACAGTCAGGTGTTTCAAAGCGTTCACATCGACCACAGCCCTTGGTAAAAAAATCTTCCGGATCCGTGATCATCGGCATCGGTTGCCAGCTCTCTTACTTGCGTTCTTCATTTTGGGTTTGCAGCCAGCGTTAGCCCGTGACCTGTTGATATGGTCGGGAACTCTCCACGGGAATATATCAAAGGTTGTGGCGATGAAAGAACCATACGGCTTTTCAGGGTAGGTTGCCACCGCTTGCCTGGTGTCAGGGAGCCGTAATCCCATCGACATACTACCCGTGGAAACTCCACCGTGAGTGGGGCTTCATTTGGGCGGTTTCAGCACGGAGAGCGACCACGCAATTGCTTTCCTTTTTTGGTCGTCAGGGCTTGAACGTGCCGTCTCGAAGATCTGCAAAATAGCTGTCATTTCCGATCTGGCCGCCCTTTAGCGCAATTTCGAGTTCTGATCCTCCGCGGGTATGCGCAGTGCACACTGGCGAACCGGGTGTGGTCGGGATGGCTTGGCGGAGTGTCAGGGCGAAAATGTCCAGTTCCGCCAGAGCGTGGCTTGATGTGTCACCGCCGGCTACGGCAACACGCTCGAGACCATGCCGGTCCTTGAGGGTTGCCAGAAGGCGGCCGAGGGTTTTGCCGACCTGATCGAGGTTCAAGGACCCTGTTACCTGTTCGGTGGTCTTACCTTTGGCGGTGTAAAGGATCGGACTTTGCCCGGTTTCGAGCGCTTCGGAAGCGATCTGCAGCACGCGTTCGAATTCCTGCTTGATACCGTGGCCGGTTGCCAGTGCATTGAAATCGACTTCGATGCCCCTGAAACCCAAATGTTCCGCGGTTTCGATTTGGCGCGCGGTTGTTGGTGAACAGCTTCCCGAGGCAACTGCGATACGGGATTTGGACGTCAGGGGCGGAGAAGATTTCGGTGGCCGCAGCAGGCCAAGTTCGCGCCATTTGTGCAAGAGGGCGTATTCAACGCCGGACGAGCCGGCAATGAATGGACCCAGGTCCTGCCTGCTTTCTTCGAGATAACTGCCCGCGGCCACCTGGGACAGGCTGTCGTAAACATCTATCAGGAGATTGGGGTTGCGCACCTGGCCGATGTCCGGGACCTTGCCGTGCTTGGCGGCGATGGAACCGTCCAGCGGGGTCAGGTATTCAAAGGGCAGCTTCGTTTGCCCTGACAGGTGTTTTACCAGATCTGCTTCGTGCATCGGCGTTGCCGGGTGCCTGCTCATCACGGGATGTCTGTCTATTCTGTAGACTTCATCCCGGTAAGCCGCGAACAAATTGCCGAAATAGGTGTAGCGCCGAAGCTGAGGAGCCCCGACCACAACTGCTGTCCGTTTCTGACTGAACGTTTCCAGGCCGATTTCCAGAGCACGGCCGATGGAGCCCTTCTGCGGCGAACTGTCGAAGGTCGAGCAGGTCTTGTAGTGGCAGAAACGCGCATCCAGCGTCCACAGCCAGGAGAAAATCGCCGGTAGGTGCTCCGACATCCACTCGGGTGTCTGGCTACGGCTGATGCCTGCCAGGCCGACCGCTCGGCAATGCTTGAACTTTTCGAGCTGTTTTTCGCCGGGGATTGACGTGAACAGGACGGTTTCGACGCCTCCGGTTGTCAGGGCTTCCATCACGTCCGTCGATCCGGTGAAATCGTCACCGTAATAGGAAATGAGAAGATCGCCGGTCATTTCCTTGCTCCGGTGCCGTCTTTTTTGCCGAACAGGTCCAGGGCCTCGGAAAGTTCCTTGTGATCTTTCGCGAAAACATGTGCCGGAATTCCGCTGACGGCAGCCTCTGCAGCCTGCTTCAGGCTGGCGACACCGCTGGCAACACCGCCGGGATGTCCCATGATCCCGCCCCCGGCACAATAGATGAAGTCGGTGTGCCCTACGGCCCGGCAGGTCTCTTCCATTTGAACGGCTGTCTGACCCGACGAGAATACCGGCATCGCCTGATATCCGCGCTCTTCTGACAAGGGATCATCGAGAGAGCGGGCGTTTTCGATAACCGTGGTGTCGGTCTCTGTAAACTTGTTCGCGATCCCGTTGACATGCAGATGATCCGCTCCGGCGAGCCTCCAGAACTTCTGCCAGACACGAAACGAGATGCCGATATCCGGCGATCTGGAATAGATGCCCCAACCGTTTCTGTGGCAATGAAGTGGAAGATCAACGTGCCGCCGGATGGCGGTCAGTCCCGTAAGGCCAAGTGAAAACAGGCTGACCATCGCACAGGTACCGCCGGCTTGTTGCAGGAGGTCGGCATTACGGCGCATCACGTCCAGCTCGTCGGTGATGTTGAAGGCGTACATCACCTTCCTGCCGGTGCGGTCCGCATGCGAATTGATGACTTTCATGACTTCGTTCAGGCGGTCCTCGAACGGGCAGTGAGGCCCGTTCGCCTGCAATTCATCATCCTTGATGAAATCGATTCCACCGTCGGCGAGTTTTGCGACAAGAGACGCTGTTTCGGCAGGTGAGAGACCGACGCTTGGTTTGATGATCGTGCCGATCATCGGCCGGTCCCTGACACCGGCAAGCGCCAGAGTTCCCTGCCGGCCGTAGGCCGGACCCGGATACGCCACGGCGAATTCTTCAGGAAACGAAATGTCCGTCAGGCGAAGCGCGGACACGTCTGCCAGTTCAAAAAGGTTGCCGGCAACGGTTGCCAGAACGTTGGGAAGGGATGTGCCCATGTTCTCGAGCGGCCAGGAAAGAACGACCTCGCCGCGCGTGTAGGTCTCCGCACTGATCCGGCACGGCAGCGAGGGAACCCTGCTGTTCGATGTTGCCGTGACCCGCTCGACCCTTGCCCCGGAGAGCTCTTTTAACCGGTCTGTTTCACCCGGCAGCTTCAGGAATGTTCCCGAGGATTGTTCACCTGCGATTACCTCGGCGGCCCGCTCCAGAGTTGTCGGTGTTTCAAGATCATATGTTGCAAAGAGCCTCCCCATTCCCGTCCTCTGTCCTGTTCCAAGTTGCGCATTGCTTATATGACTATCAACTTATCATACCAGTTGACAACATGATTTGTATGTGAATTTATTTGCGCAACAAATTTGGAGGACACATGAAAATCGCTCTCATCGGTGCGGGGGGGAAAATGGGAGTGCGGCTCTCCCAGAACCTGAAAGGCTCCCGTTTCAACGTTGCCCATGTGGAAGTCAGCGATGCAGGCAGAGATCGGCTGAAGGCGGAAGTCGGCGTCGACTGTGTCGACGTCGACGTCGCGCTTGAAGACGCACGTGCGGTTATTCTTGCTGTGCCGGACACTGCGATCCGGGCGGTGGCGAAAGGCATCATCGACAAGCTTGCGCCAGGAACGATGCTGATCGCACTGGACGCAGCTGCCCCCTTTGCAGGGCACTTTCCAGAGCGCAAGGACGTGACCTATTTCGTCACCCATCCCTGCCATCCGCCGATATTCAACGATGAAACGCAGTTGCCTGCGAAACGCGACTATTTCGGCGGTATTGCTGCCAAACAGGCGATCGTGAACGCCCTCATGCAGGGTCCGGAAGAGGACTATGCAATCGGGGAGGAGATCGCGAAAACCATTTTCCAGCCGATCCTGCGTTCGCACCGGGTCTCGGTGGAACAAATGGCGCTCCTGGAGCCGGGCCTGTCCGAAACCGTCTGCGCGACCCTTCTCGTTGTGATGAAGGAAGCAATGGATGAAGTCATTCGGCGAGGGGTCGACCCCGTAGCGGCCCGGGACTTTCTTCTGGGACACATGAACATTCTTGGAGCAGTCGTCATGGAAGAAGTCGACGGCGTCTTCTCCGATGCCTGCAACAAGGCCATCACCAATGGCAAGAAACGTCTCATGCGAGACGACTGGATCGGCGTGTTCAAGCCGGACGAAATCAGGGAAAGCATCCGGCAGATCACCTGATTGAGCGGTCCGCCATCTCGTATGGCGAACGTTCAGATTGGTGCCGTCGGGGTCTTGGAGGGACCCCGCGGGACCTGGCACGAGATTGAACCTATTGTTGGGAGGACAACATGAAATTCACGAGACGAATCCTGCTTGCCAGCGCTGCTGTTGCAGCTACCCTGCTTGCACCAGCTTACGCTTCCGCAGCCGACCTCATTGCAATCATCACACCGTCGCATGACAACCCGTTTTTCAAGGCGGAAGCTGAAGGCGCGCAGAAACGTGCCGAAGACCTCGGCTATGAGACACTCGTGCTGGTCCACGATGACGATCCGAACAAGCAGAACCAGCTCTTCGATACGGCAATTGCCCGTGGTGCGAAGGCGATCATCCTGGACAATGCCGGTGCGGATGCGACTGTCGCTCCGGTTCGCCGCGCGAAAGAAGCCGGCATTCCGTCGTTCCTGATCGATCGCGAAATCAAGGAAACAGGGATTGCCGTTTCCCAGATCGTCTCCAACAACTACCAGGGAGCCCAGCTCGGCGCGGAGGAGTTCGTCAAGCTGATGGGTGAAGAAGGCAAATATGCCGAGCTGCTGGGCCGCGAAGCCGACACCAATGCCGGAATTCGCTCCGCAGGCTATCATGATGTGATTGACCAGTACCCCGATCTGGAGATGGTTGCCCAGCAATCAGCCAATTGGAGCCAGACCGAAGCCTACGAAAAGATGGAAACCATCCTTCAGGCCAACCCCGAGATCAAGGGTGTCATTTCAGGAAATGACACCATGGCCATGGGAGCCTGGGCGGCTCTCAAGGCAGCCGGGCGGACAGATGTGATCGTTGTCGGTTTTGATGGCAGCAACGACGTACGCGACTCCATCCTGGAAGGCGGCATCAAGGCAACCGTGCTGCAACCAGCCTACCGACAGGCCCAGATCGCAGTGGAGCAGGCTGACCAGTACCTGAAGACAGGATCGACCGGTCAGGACGAAAAACAATTGATGGATTGCGTCCTGATCAATGGTTCGAATGCAGGTAACCTTGAGACTTTCGCGCTGAACTAGGCCCTTTATCACACCGCGGTGGATGCTCCGCTGCGGTGTGATCTTTCCCACGAAAACCTGAAAAAATCCTGCCGGAAACCGCCGGAAGGGTTCTGTTCAAGGAGGTTGCACAGTGGATCGCGGCGCAGTTCCTTCCCTGTTGTTAGTTTTTGCAGTTGCCGCCGGCCTGGGCGGTTGCAAACTCGAAAAGCACGTTGCCACGAATGACGGTGACGGTCAGGCCCAGCAAGTCGTTTCAAGCGATCCGGGCGGCGACATGGATGCCCTTGTCGCCGACATCTGGGCCAAACAGGTTTTGCCACATCTTCAGCAAACGGCGACCGACATGGCCGTTCTCGGCGATGCGATCGCAGGAGATGTTGACGTCGCCGGCGAAGCACATGGTTATCGTCCGTCCAGCGAGGGAAGTCCCTGGAACTTTGCAGCCCGGGTACAGGGCACAATCTTGGCGGCCAAGACCGATACGCGTGCCGCCACCGCGGAAGTGGACGTCACCGCTGATGGCAAGGCAGATGTTATCCTGCAGCTTGGTCCGGTGATCCGCGGAACAGCACTCCGGGACATCCTTCCCTTTGTAGATTTCTCCTCATTTACCGATCAGATAGAGTTCGCCCAGCTCTCCCGCTCCCTGAATACACGCGCTTACGAAAGCGCTCTGAAAGATTTGCCCCGCGACGATCTCGTGGGCAAGACGGTTGACGTGCTTGGTGCCTTTACGGTGCGCGGTGATGGTCCGCCGTACCTGATCACACCCGTTGAGACAAAAATTGGTGGGTCATGACAGAAGCAAAGCACCAGATCGGCTTGTCCGTGCGCGCCGCCAACAAGGTCTATCCAGGTACACACGCGCTGAAGGACGTGGACTTCGATGTCCGGCTTGGCGCAGTGAATGTGCTCGTTGGCGAAAACGGCGCTGGCAAATCCACCTTGATGAAAGTGATCGCCGGCGTCGAGCAGCTGACCTCGGGTGATATTCTGATGGGAGAGAAAAAGGTCTCTTTCCCCGATACGCGCACGGCCGCGGCACACGGGATCGGCATTGTCTTCCAGGAACTCAACCTGTTTCCCAACATGTCGGTTGCCGACAATATCTTTATCGCACGGGAAAAGACCCGCGCCGGAGTGGATATCGCCGCCAGCGACCAGAGGTCGGAAGCCGCAGCGCTGATGCAGCGTCTCGAACACGACATTTCGCCCGATGCGATGGTGTCCGACCTTCGCATCGGGGAGCAGCAGATTGTCGAGATCGCCAAGGCGCTGGCCCAGGATGCCCGGATCCTGATCATGGATGAACCCACATCCGCCCTCAGTGCGGCAGAAGTCGAAATCCTCTTCCGGGTCATCGCGGACCTCAAGAAACGCGGTGTCGGCATCGTCTACATTTCGCACCGCCTGGAGGAACTGATCCGGATCGGCGACTACATCACGGTGCTGAGGGACGGTGCACGAACCGGTGCCAGGAGCATGGACGGCGTCGATGTGCCCTGGATCGTGCAGAACATGATCGGAGCGGCCTCAAAGGATTTCGCCAAGACGGTCGATCATGACTTCGGCGACGAAGTGTTTCGCTGCGAGAACATCAGCCTGATGGGCCGGACGGGAAAGTTCGTTGTCGATGAGGTGTCGTTGTCCCTGCGGGCTGGCGAGATTGTCGGCATCTACGGCCTCATGGGCGCGGGGCGCTCCGAATTGTTCGAGTGCATCATGGCCCAACATCCCCATTGTACGGGGGAATTCTACGTCGAGGGACGCCATCTGAACGAACCGGACGTTGCTGGGCGTATCGGACGCGGGCTGGCGCTAATCCCCGAAGACAGGAAGTCGGAAGGTCTGATCCAGATCCTGCCGATCCGGGAGAACATGTCTTTGTCGAGCCTCGGCAGGTTCGTGAAGGGCATTCACCTCAGCCTCAAGGCAGAGCGGGAGACGGTGAAGCGGTTCGTGAAGGACCTCGCCATCAAGATTGCCAGCATGGAAAACCCCGTCAGCTCTCTTTCGGGAGGCAACCAGCAGAAAGTCGTGATCGGCAAGGCGCTGATGACCTCGCCAAAGGTCCTGCTCATGGACGAGCCGAGCCGCGGCATCGACATTGGCGCAAAGGCCGAGGTCTTTCGCACCATGCGGCGGCTTGCGGCTGAAGGACTGGGAATTCTCTTCGTCACCTCGGATCTTGAAGAGGTCATGTCCCTGTCCGACCGGATCATCGTGATGTCGAACGGCAGCATAACGGGCGAGTTTGAGGGCGCCGACGTGCGGGAAGAACAGATAATCGCGGCGTCTGCGATCGGGCACGCTCCTGCCTCCGAAGCAGGTCATTTCATTGGGAGTAGTAACGGATGACATCAGTCACCACCATGCAGCCTTCAGGCACCTCCGGCGGACAACCGATGATCCTGCTGCTCCTGAAGCTCAGGACCTTCATCGCCCTGATTGCGGTGTTTGCGTTCTTCTCGTTTGCGGCTCCGAATTTCCTCAGCACCGCGAATTTCGTCATCATGTCCAAGCACGTGGCACTGAACGCGTTTCTGGCGATCGGCATGACCTTCGTCATCATTACCGGCGGGATCGATCTCTCGGTCGGGTCGATTGTCGGCCTTTGCGGAATGGTGGCCGGCTATCTCATTCTCAACGGTGTCGATCTGGGGATTGGGTACTCGCTCTATTTCAATATCTTCGAGATCATTCTCATCACGCTCGCCGTCGGTGTTTTCGTGGGAGCGATAAATGGGGTGCTGATAACGCGTCTCAATGTGGCACCTTTCATCGCGACGCTCGGAACGCTTTACGTGGCTCGCGGGCTGGCCCTGCTTTCCTCTGACGGGGCGACGTTTCCAAACCTTGTCGGCAAGGAGGCCTATGGATCTACGGGTTTCGACATGCTCGGCACTGGTAGCTTTCTCGGTATCCCGGTGTCCATCTGGCTCTTGATAGCTGTCGGATTGATCGCCGCGTATATAGCAGGCCGAACGCCACTGGGACGGCACATCTATGCGGTGGGCGGCAACGAGAAGGCAGCCGCCCTGTCAGGTGTGAAGGTCAACCGCGTCAAGATGTTCGTCTACATGTTCTCGGGCTTTTGCGCGGCCATTGTCGGCCTTGTCATCTCGTCACAGCTGGTGGCTTCGCATCCGGCGACGGGAGAGACCTTCGAACTCAATGCGATTGCCGCGGCGGTCCTTGGCGGCACATCCATGTCGGGTGGACGCGGACGGATCGGTGGAACGATTGTCGGCGCATTCGTGATAGGCGTTCTGTCCGACGGACTCGTGATGATGGGTGTCAGTTCCTTCTGGCAGACCGTTATCAAGGGCCTGGTGATCATCGCCGCCGTAGTTGTCGACCAGGCGCAGCAAAAGCTGCAGGCCCGTGTGGCACTACAGCAGCAGGCCGCGGCAGCTTGAGGAGAATTTCATGAAG
Organism: Labrenzia sp. 5N; assembly: GCF_012395805.1. NCBI lineage: Bacteria > Pseudomonadati > Pseudomonadota > Alphaproteobacteria > Hyphomicrobiales > Stappiaceae > Labrenzia > Labrenzia sp. 5N. Next base: position 65,240 of record NZ_JAAZTM010000024.1, read on the forward strand.
AAAGGCGCATTGATCGGCTGCGGTTTTTTCGCCCAAAATCACATGCATGCATGGGCCGATGTCGACGGAGCAGCCATCATCGCGCTGTGTGATCGCGACGACAAACGCCTGAAGGAAACGGCCGAACGCTTTGGCATTGAAAGGACCTATTCCGACGCGGTCGATCTCATGAAATCGGAAGAGCTCGACTTTGTCGACATCGCGACGACAGTTCAGACCCACCGGCCGCTGGTGGAACTCGCGGCGAGGTCGAAAGTGCACATCATCTGCCAGAAGCCTTTTGCGGACACTCTGGCAGACGCCACTGCAATGGTCGATGCTACTGCAGCGGCCGGCGTGACCCTGATGGTGCACGAGAACTTTCGCTGGCAGTCGGCAATCCGTGCGGCGAAAGCCGAAATCGAAAAGGGAAGTATCGGAACGCCGTTCTGGGGGCGGGTCAGTTTCCGCTCGGCCTATGATGTCTATGCCAGCCAGCCGTATCTTGCGACAGATGACCGTTTCATCATCCAGGACCTCGGGATTCATATCCTGGATATCGCCCGTTTCCTGTTCGGTGACGCGCGTACCATCTCGGCAAGCACCAAGCGGGTCAATCCGGCAATAAAGGCGGAAGACGTTGCCACCATGATGCTGGTTCACGAAAGCGGCGTCACCAGTGTTGTCGACTGCAGCTACGCATCGCGGCTGTCCCGGGAAAGCTTTCCGGAAAGCCTTCTTGAAGTGGATGGCAGTGAAGGGACGCTGAGGCTGATGCCTGATTACAGGCTGGTGCTGCACAATGCGTCCGGCACCAGGGAACTGGATGTTTCACCCCCATTGCTTTCCTGGGCGGAGCGCCCCTGGCACAACATTCAGGAAAGTGTCTACAACATTCAACGGCACTTCATCGATTGCCTGAATACTGCCAGCACGCCCGAGACATCTGGAATGGACAACCTGAAGACGCTGGAACTGGTCGAGGCTGCGTATCTTTCTGCCGCCGGGAACAGCCGAACAATCATACTGGGCAGCGCCTGAGATGAGTACCGTGAGCCGCATGCGCCTGTATGGAACGGAAAGTGCGCCGGAGCCTTTCCGGATATTGCGCGCAGGACCGTTGGAAGTACGGCTGGAAAACGGAAACCTGCGCTACGTCCGTTTCGAGGGCCACGAAGTGCTGCGCGCTATTTCCTACGTGGTGCGTGACAAGGACTGGGGCACGCTGGCCGGAGCCATCTCCGATCTCGTTGTCCTGGAAGAGCCTGGGAAGTTCGAGATTTCCTATGTTTCCCGCTACAAAAACCAGGGGGCGGGTCTCAGCGTCACGGCACGCATCACCGGCACGGAAACCGGTTCCTTGAGATTTGCCTCCTCGGCTGTTGCCGACAGCGCCTTCGAAACCAACCGCTGTGGTTTCACGGTGCTGCATCCGATCAACGGAGTAGCCGGTGAACCTGTCGAAGTGGAGCATTGTGATGGTTCGGTCGTCCAAACCTGGTTTCCAGACCTCATAGATCCCTGGCAACCGTTCAAGTCGATCCGGTCGCTGACCCACGCACCTGCGCCGCACTTGAAGGCCCGATGCCAGATGGACGGCGACACGTTCGAAATGGAGGACCAGCGCAACTGGTCAGACGCTTCCTACAAGACCTATGTGAGACCCCTGGCGCTTCCGTGGCCATATGTCATTGAAGCGGGCAAGGAGGTCGAGCAGTCGATTACCCTTCAGATAGAAAATCTTGCAAACGAGACTGCCCCATCGACCATAACACCGCTAAGCACCTCCACCGGGGGTGTCGAACTTAAATCGGGAAAGAAAACAAAAAGCAGGTTTCCACGCATCGGTTTGTTGATCAGCCCGGAAGACCTGAAGTCTGCCATCAGTCACATTGACCTCCTGAGGAAAGTGAACCCTCCAGCAATCCTGTGTCACCTTGATCCCACTGCTTTGCATGGGCAGGAGGCGCTCGAGGATTTCAGGGAGCTGCAAGTTCTTTTCCCGGCGTCTTATGAACTTGAATATGTGGTTTCCTGCAAGGGAGACCTCTTGGCCGAGTTTCAAAACCTTGCCGACATGATTGATCGAAGCGGGCTCGAGTTGGCTTCCATTGCGGTCTGTCCTTCCGTTGATCGACAATCGACACCACCTGGAAGCGAATGGCCGCAATGCCCTCCCCTGGCGGACATCTATACGGCCGCAAGGCACTGTTTCCCCGGCATGAGGCTCGGGGGCGGCATGTTCAGCTATTTCACCGAGTTGAACCGCAAGCGACCTCCGGTGTCGTTGCTTGACTTCGTGACCCACGCGACCAATCCGATTGTCCATGCTGCTGATGACGAGAGTGTTCTCGAAACACTTGAGACCCAGCCGCATATCACACGCACTGCCCGTGCGATCATCGGCAAGGACAAGGAATACAGACTGGGACCGACAACCATCGGAATGCGCCAGAATCCTTACGGTTCGCAGACATTCGCCAATCCCGGGAACGAGCGCATCTGCATGACCCACGACGATCCGCGTCAGCGCGGCCTTTTCGCCGCTGCCTGGGCCATGGGGTATGCGTCCGCAATTGCCAACGCTGATATCCGCCAATGGATCCCTGCCAGCTTCACAGGCCCGAGAGGAATCGTGGACACAGAAAGCGGATCTCTTCTGCCTGTCGGTGAAGTTGTCTCGCTCCTTGCTGGGCTAAGCGAAGGGGCTGTCATCGATTGCAGCGATGAAACACCAGCCAGCGTAGCTGCCCTTTGTGTGGAGAAGGACGGTGAGGTCTTGCGGTTTGCTGCAAATCTGACAAATCGGGAACTGGAAATTGGCTTTGGGGAACGCAGGACGTTTGGCCCATTTGAAGTTATCCGGCTATAAGTCTTCCCAAGGGTGTTGAAGCGGCTGGCGAATTTGACGCCGTGCTTGTCGCGACGTTCAGACACCCCAACAATGAAGAGATCAGATTGGCGGGTCATGGAAAACTGGAACGGCTTGGGGGCCGGTGACGACAAGATTGTCCGGCGAAAACTCTCCGATCAGGTTTTCGATCGATTGCGTGAAATGATTGTACGGGGTGAGCTTGGACCCGGTGACCCCATGCCGTCTGAGCGTGAACTGATGCAACGTTTCGGCGTCGGCCGGCCCGCGGTGCGCGAGGCCATGCAGACGATGCACACCCAGGGTCTCATTTCGATCTCGCAGGGTGAGCGCTCCAGGGTCAGTGAGCTTTCGGCCGATCTTGCGTTTCGGCAGATGGATATGGTGGCGCGCATGCTGCTGTCTGCGTCTTCGGACAATCTGGAGCACCTGAAGCAGGCGCGTAGACTATTTGAAGTCGGCATGGTCAGGATCGCAACGGAAATGGCAACGCCCGAAGACATTTCCGAGCTCAAACACCTCATAAGCCATCAAGAGGACATGCTCGACAGTCCGTCCGACTTCATCAAGGCCGACATCGCGTTTCATAGCAAGATCGCCTCGATCTCAGGCAATCCGATTTTTGCAGCAGTGAGTGACGCCATGCTCAACTGGCTGTTCAATTATCATACGGACCTGTTGATCTGGTCGGGACGGGAGAACGTCACGCTTGCCGAGCATTCGAAAATCGTCGAGTGCATCGAAGGCGGCGTTGCGGAAGAGGCCGAAAGCGCAATGCGCTCGCACCTGAACAGATCTCAGGACCTTTACCGGCATCACATTTGACACTGCACCAAAGGTTTCGTTGCGCACGCGGTTGGTGCCATCGGCGCCTGCCAGCCGGCAAAGCGTCCCCATATCAGTCTTTCGGCGGCTCTCGTCAGGATCCAGAAACCCGACCCAATCATCAGCGGGGAATGCCCGCAGTTGGTCAACAAGTCGAATTTGCGCTGTCCTTGCGGATGACATCGAGCATCGCGTCACGGATCTGACGATTTTCTGCCGACTCAATCCCCGCCGATCAGTCCCGTTCCAGCGAAGAGCATGATCCAGACCTTCATCCGCATGATCAGCGCCTTTTCCAGCGCCCAGGCCTGGATGATGCCACCCATGAAGGTGCCCTGAAGCGAGCCGGAAATATGGGTGGTATAGGCTTGGACCAGGCATCTGGCACCATCAACCAAGAGAGCGTTCTGTTCGGGATATTCGAGCCGAACATGTACGACCAGGTCACCGGGGCCGCGACGGTCTGACGGTTGCATCAGCACGCCGGTCGGACCGAGCTGGCCGGTCGCGATAACGTCCTGGATGCGGACGATGCGCGCTGCCAGCACCGTGTTCGCCATGCCGCTGTTGATGTTGTTCTCGCAGGCGACCTCCGCAGGCATGCCGACATGCAGAACCGCGCTGTTTGTCTGGCTGAAGCCGGCGACGATTTCGATGGGATCGGTCTTGTCGCGATCCGGCACGATGACCATCGCCGGATTAACCGAGAACTGCGCGGCGCGAGCGCCGACATTCAGGGTTAGCTGCTCGATCTTGCCGGAAACCGACGAATACACCTTGGTCTTGGCAAGATTGACCTTGGCCTGGTCTAGGGCGGCTTCTGCGGATTTCAGTTCTGCAGGCAGGACCTGATCAAGCTGCACTTGCAGCGCTTCCATCTTGGAGTTGGCGGCGTTCACATTGGCGGCCGCCTGCTCCTGTGCGGCCTTTGCGTTTTCGTACCTGTTCAGCGTGTAGGCGGGCGAGTTCTTGTCCTTGAGGTCCTGCTGCTCCGACAGGGTCAGGTTGGCGGTGTCGAGAGCTGCTTTCGTCCGGGCGAGGTCGGCAGCGGCTGCCTTGATCTGTGCCTTGACGACATCGATCTGGCTGTTGACCTCGCCGACCGCGGTCTGGGCGGTCGCGACCGCCGCCTTTTCGCTGCTGTCATCGACCGTGAACAGCAGATCGCCGACCTTGACGGTTTGACCGGCCTTGACCGGCACCTCGGTGACCGTGCCACCGCGTTCGGTGACGATCGGCACGACACGGTAGGGGATCAACGCATTTGGGGTGTCCGGATGATAATACTCGACCGTGAAGATCAGCGCGACGAACAAGACAATCCAGACGAACAGTGCGCGGTGGACGTTGTAGAGCGTCACGGGGCGTCCCCGCCAGCGCAGATAGGCCATGCGCAGCAACAGCGGAAAGCAGGTGATGAGGAGCTCAATCATGCGTTGGCTCCTTTTCCTTCGACCGGTGTCTGCAGATCCGCAACTGACTGCTCTGCTATCGGTTGTTCTTTGGCAGGGGGCGTCCCATTGGCAGGCGACGCGTTCTCGACGGCTGCTGTTTCCTCTTCCTGCAACGTCTCGTCCGCGACCGGTTCCGGCTTCATCCAGAGAACGACGTCATAGGCAAAGGCGGCAAAAATCAGGGTCAACGGCAACAGAAGGCTCACGTCCCGCAAGGGCGGCACCAGATCATAGGCAAGGCCGATCACCAGCATGGTCGGGATCGTGGTGCGGATCGGCGTCCTCGATCCTTTGTGCTCCGCGTAGCGGTCGAAAACGGCATAGAGGTAGATCACCAGGAAAAGGAGCAGCAGCAGTGTGATCAACCCGGCCGTGGCAAAGCCGTCGCTGGCGCCGGGCGCGACCCAGGAATCCGGCGGTGGGTCCAGTGTCTGCGCCGTCGTTGCCGTTGTGCTCATGAATGTTCCCCCACCCGATGTGCTGTGACCCAACGTCACCGGAAACATAATGTCTGCAGGAATTACCGATTGAAACAAGAAATTGCGCCTCTGACCGAGGACACGTTAGGTCGGCCTTATCCGCAGTCGGTGTGACACGCACCTTCCGAGGCCGCAGCGATGGTTTGCCTCAGGTCTTCCGCTAGCAAGCAGCATCAAAATAAGTTAGTCGCCAGAGCGGTGGCAAAAAAACCAACCTTCGCTGAAAGTCGAAAATAATGAATGCCGTGACTGCTGATGCGAGCAGTCTCAATCAGCTGTTCGCCCTTGTCGCTGCTGTCCGGAAAGGGGCTGGTAGGCCTAGAGGCTAATTTGCAAATTGCCGGGCCTTTGCAGGCCCGGCGATCTTACCTTTTCCGGCGATGCCGACATGCATTGCGCACTCAATTCCCAGGTGCTTATTCGTAGCGATCGTGTCGGCGCACCCAGTCCATTCCCCTCGCCTCATTGCGCCCCTTGGGCGTCAGGTCGAGCATGGCATAGGTGCCCATCATCACTTCGACACCGCGTCCGTAGGTCGAATATGTGCGAAAAACTTCGCCGGCCTCGTTCTTGATGAAGGCGCTGACGCCGGGCCATTCCTCGCCCGTCATGTTCCAGCCGCCGAAATTGTAGTCGATGTGCCCGGTGGCAACTTCCTCGGGGGTGAAACTGACCCGGAAGTCGTAGTTGAAGTCGCTACCGAAGGACGAGACCCATCCGAACGTCCAGCCCATGCGCTTGCGGTAACGTTCGATATCGGCCAAGGGTGCGCGGGAGACAGCAATCATGGTCACGTCATGGTTGGCAAGATGCAGGTTCATGCCATCTGCGTGGTCGGCCATGAAAGAACAGCTCGGGCAGCCTTCCTTCCATCCCGGTGCAAACATGAAATGCTGTACCACGAGTTGAGACCGTCCCTCGAAAAGCCCGGCAAGAGAGCGCGGGCCGTCAAGTGTATCGAAGACATAGTCCTTCTCGATGCGTTCCCACGGTAAGGCGAGGCGCTCGCTGGCGACACCGTCGCGCAGGTGCGTGAGTTCCTTTTCCTTTTGCAGCAAGTCCCGCCGTGCAGCGAGCCAGTCTTCATGTGAAACAACAGCGTTTTGCATGATCATTCTCCTTCAGTTTGGGTAGTGGGGATATCGAAGCGCCGCGAGCGGGCGGACATCAGCCTGAGCCAGGGCGGCAGGTGGAACACGCCCATCAGGACGTACATCAGGGTCATGTCATTCACTGGCAGGAAGCCTGGAACGGATGAACAGATCTCCCACCCCTGCACTCCGGTTGCGGAAATCCATGCCATTGAGCCAAAGGTTGGCGCGGCGGCCAGCTGAAGGCACCCTGCTGTGTCGCGGCGGTGACCAGAGGGTGCTTGTGTCTTCCCTGTACCTGCAAACATCGTCATTATCGGTCCTCCGTATGATCCGGCGTTTGCGACCATCGCCCGGTGAGCAAAGACATAGATGCGGAGACGGGGCGGGTGAGAGTTACAAGTTTGGCGGGATTTCCATGGACATGCTGATCGCCGCGGCGGCGCGCGCCCTTTCGTCCGGAGATCCTCTGGCGGTATTGAAACGGGTGGCACTGCGCAACGACGCGCCGGCATTGGCGTTGCGCGGCATTGCCATGGCCCAGCTCGGCGACCTTGCGCGCGCCAGAGAGCTGCTGAAGGATGCGGCCCGCGCCTTCGGGCCGGATGAGCCGATGGCGCGTGCACGCTGCATGGTTGCCGAAGCCGAGATCGCTTTGGTTTGCCGCGACCTCGGCCGTTCGTTTCAAACGCTCGGTGCAACACGCGCGACGCTCGAAGCCGGTGGTGACCAGGTGAATGCCGCACATGCCGGCTATCTCGAAGCCCGCCAGCTTCTGCTCATCGGCCGGCTCGAAGATGCCCAGAGGACACTCGACAGCATCGACATCGACGTCTTGCCGCCTGCGTCTCGAGCCGGCTACGGTCTTGTGGTCGCCGGCATAGCCATGCGGCAAATCCGGACAGGGCCTGCACGAGCCGCACTCCAGCAGGCGGCGCGTGCAGCCCAGGATGCCGGTATTCCCTCCCTCAAGGCCGAAGTTGAAAAGGCAAGGCATGCCCTGGAGGCACCGGCCGCCCGTCTTGTCTCTCGCGACAGGCAAGACTTGCTGCAGCTTGACCGGGTCGAGGCTCTGGTCGCCTCCGATACGTTTATTGTAGATACCTGCCGAAATGCTGTGCGGCTTGGGGAGAAGATGATCTCACTCGACCGCCGTCCAGTCCTGCTTGCTCTGGCACGGGCGTTGGCAGAGGTCTGGCCGGAAGATGTTTCGCGCGAAAACCTTCTCATGCACGCCTTCGGGGCAAAGCATGTGGACGACTCGCACCGGGCTAGGTTGCGTGTCGAGATTGCCCGCCTTCGCAAGGTCATCAAACCCGTCGCCGGGGTAAGGTCAACGAGCCTGGGCTTTGCTCTCAAGCTGCACGGCGCTCACCAGGTCGCCGTGCTGGCGCCGCCGGTGGAAAGCGACCACCCGGAGGTGCTAGCGCTGCTCGCGGACGGCGAGGCCTGGTCGAGTTCTGCGCTGGCCTTGGCACTCGGCGTAAGTCCACGCACGGTTCAAAGGAAGCTTGAAGACCTTGCTCTTGCCGGGAAAGTTCGTTCCTTCGGACGAGGCCGGGCCTGCCGCTGGATCCTATCGAGCGTTCCCGGATTCCCGACAAGTTTGTTACTCCCCCTTGCAATCGCCACCGGTTAGAATCGCCACATGAAACACAGAACAGCAGAGATCATCCGGGAGTTCGGCCCCTTCCCCGGCATCGATGACATTGCCGGGGTCAGCTTTGATCACGAGCGAGTCTGGTTCGCGTCCGGAGACAGGCTAAATGCGCTTGATCCGGAAAGTGGAGAGATTACCGGATCGATCGCGACTGCCGCCGATGCAGGCACCGCCTTCGATGGAACTCATCTGTTCCAGATTGCCGATGATGCGATCAACAAGATCGACCCCACAACCGGAGAAGTGCTGGCCACGATACCGACCCCCGGCGACGGGGGGCATTCGGGACTGGCATGGGCCGAGGGGTTCCTTTGGGTTGGACAGCATCGGGGCCGCAGGATTCACCAGGTGGATCCAGAAAGTGGCAAGGTTCATCGTACAATTGAATCGGATCGCTTCGTCACCGGGGTCACGTGGGTGGATGGCGAGCTTTGGCACGGCACCTGGCAGGACGGCGAAAGCGATATCCGGCATATCAATGCCACGACTGGAGATGTGCTGGAGCGTTTGCAAATGCCATCGGGTTCCGGCGTCTCGGGACTTGAATCCGATGGCGGTGATCGCTTTTTCTGCGGCAGCGGAGGTGCCGGAAAACTGTTGGTCGTCCGACGGCCGGGGTCAGATTCTGAATGATCTTTTCCCCAAAAGACCCTCGCTATTAAGGTCACGGCGCCGCGACTATCGCCGGGCTTGTCGCAAGCGCTTAGCCGCAAAAATTGCGGCTACTCACCGAAGGCAGTCATCCCTGACTTTGAAGAAGCAATTCCTGACACTCCTGGTCCGAGCGCAGCTGTGCCTTCTGGCGGACCTGGGTGTTGGTATCCGGCAGGGCCAGAGATCGATTGATGATCAGGATATGCTCTTGTAGGAGTGCGTGAGCGGAGTCGAATTCGCCTTGATCGATCAGGTCGCGCATGCGGGTGTGCTCGGCGTAGGAGCGGTGCCAGTAGTCGCCTTCGCCTGACTGAAGGCGCGCTCTCAGCGCGGCCAGAGCAGTTGCCGTCAGATCATAGGCCTTTTCAAGATACCTGTTTCCGGCAATCTGAAGAATGACCCGATGAAACGCGCTGTCGGCCGTGCTGTAGCGCAGCCGGTCGCCAATTTCTATCGCATGGTCCATCTGGGAAATGGCGGCGGACAACTGTTGCACCAGCCCACTTCGGTTCCGCTCCAGTGCCATCTGGAGAGCTTCCTTTTCAAGCATGGCCCGGAATTGGCTCATTTCCTCCACGTCTTTTCGCGAAGGCGTAAACACGTAGGTTCCAGCCTGTGGGACAATGGTCACCAGACCCATGTCACGCAATTCCATGAAGGCGGCTCGAACCGGTGCCTTGCTCATCCCGAGCGCTCTTGCGATTTGCTCTTCCGAGAGCCGCTCACCGAATTCAAATTTACCGGACACGATCGCATCGCGAATGCGCTCGCTGGCTTCCTGGGTTAGCGACACTCTCTTCTCCTCGCATCCACCTGGCTCACTACACCACGGTCTAGCAGACCTGTAATCGCCAAAAACCTTGCTTTTTTCATAGTTTCAAAAATTTGTTTGACATTCGAATAAATTCTAGAATTCTAGAAGAGCCAATGCAAACACAAAATGCACTTTGAAGTTCAAGAGGTATTTCATGTCCCGCCTGCGTCTCCTGACCCCTGATGCCCAATACCCAGACGATGCCTTGATCGAACGGGCCACGGCGGGTGACGATGTGGACTGGGATATTTACCGCGAGCGCTCTCCCGAGCAGTTGCCTGAAGAAGTTCTGCGGTCGTGTGATGCGATGGTGGTCTGGCATGAAATGCCGGTTTCACCCCAGCTCATTTCAAAGCTGGACCGGTGCAAGATCATTGTGAGAGCCGGTGTCGGATTTGACCACATCGACCTTCAGGCAGCCGCCAATGCAGGCATTCCGGTGTGCAATACACCGGACTACGGCACCAGCGAAGTTGCCGATCATGCCATAGCCCTGATGCTCACCATGCGGCGCGGTATCGCCAGCTATCATCGCAACCTCATGCAATCGCCCCAAGACGGCTTTGACCATGCCCGGGCGCCGCTGCTGGCACGGTTGCGCGGCAAAACGTTCGGCGTGATCGGCCTCGGACGGATCGGCATTGCCACGGCGCTTCGGGCCAAGGCTTTCGGCATGCGCGTTCTGGCATATGATCCGCTGGTGTCGCGCGGTACCGAGATCGCCGCAGGCGTGGACCGGTGCGACCATCTCGAAGAGCTGCTGTCGCAAAGCGATGTCGTCAGCCTGCATTGTCCGCTGACAGCGGAAACCCGCAACATGATCAACGCGGAGCGATTGTCGATGATGCAGCCGCACGCAATTCTGATCAACACGGCGCGCGGCGCGATCATCGACGTGAACGCGCTTCTGGACGCCTTGCGACGGCAAACGATCGCAGGTGCCGGGATCGACGTGCTTCCGGTCGAGCCGCCTTCCAAATCCGATGAAATCGCCCTTGCCTATGCCAATGGCGCCGATCCGATCGTCGGTGAGCGCTTGTTCGTGACGCCCCATGCGGCCTGGTCCAGCCCGGAAAGCGTCGCCGACGCGCGGCGCCTTTCGGTGGAAACGGCCATGCAGTTCCTGCGCGAGGGCCGCCTTCGCAACCTCGTCAATTCACCGGTCACGCCAGCTCTCAGCGGGGCGGCCTGACGCAAAGCTCCTGCGGGACCAGCAACCCGCAACATGATCCGAGGACATGGGATCACCAAACATGTCCAATTCAGGGAGGAAAGTATGAAAGTGACGTTTTTCAAGACGTTCATCGCAGCGTGCATGCTCAGCAGCACCTCGGTCGTCGCACAGGATTTCGAATTGACATTCCAGTCGGTCGATCCGGCCGGAAACCCGAACTTCGCCATCCAGCAGGCCTGGACAGAACGTGTAAAACTGATGTCAGGCGGCCGGTTGTCGATCGAGCTTCTGCCGGTTGGCTCGGTTGTCGAATACAATGAAACCCAGGACGCAGTCGGCAATGGCATTCTGGACGGCCACATCACCGACGTCAGCTATTTCTCCGGCAAGGATCCTGCGTTCGGGCTGATTGCAAACCCCATCGGCGCCTGGGCCGCACCCGACGAAATGTTCCGCTTCATCAATTACGGCGGTGGCTATGAGCTGATGAACGCGCTTGAGGAGCCGTATGGTCTTCATTTCATCGGCGCCACCACCACGGGGCTTGAAGGTTTCGTCTCCAAACGTCCTCTTGACGGGGTCGATGACCTGAAAGGCCTGAAGGTACGGGCCCCGGAAGGCCTCATTCAGGAAGTCTTCGCTGCCGCCGGCGCGGTTCCGGTCAACCTGCCCTATTCCGAGGTTTACACAGCGCTCGACAAGGGCGTTATCGACGCTGCGGATTCCACCGTCTTTTCAACCAATCACCAGCAGGGCCTGCACAAGGTTGCCGAACATCCTGTCTATCCGGGGTTCCATTCCATGCCTCTGGTGGAGGTTTCCATGAACCTCGACAAATGGAACGCCCTTCCCTCTGATCTTCAGGAAATCCTGACAGTCTCCGTTCGTGACTTTGCGCAGGATGCGGTTGCCATCTTGTCGATGAACGACCTGAAGACCTATGCGGAAGCGACCGCAGACCCGAACATCACCGTTCACAACTGGTCGGCAGAAGAACGGGCGAAGTTCCGCAGGATCGCGATGGACCAGTGGGCCAAGGTGGCCGCGCGCTCAGACAATGCCCAGAACGTCTATGAGACCCTGACCTCCTATCTCGACAGTCAGGGCATGTTGAAGTGACACATGTTTTCGGGCGCTGCCTCAGCGCCCGAATTCCTCCTTCGAACTTTTGATAAGCCACAACCGGCAAGCAGCCCTTTGAAAGCGTTTGCTCGGACAAATGCGTCCGGGAACCGGGCAACCGCGTCTGGCCCCGACACGCTGCCGCCTGCCGACCGGTTTCAGGGGACGAACGGTAACGTCCCTGGTCGTTGTGGTTGATCCCCCATTCTCAGACTGGAGTGGCTGTCCATGCCTCTGCCGCCAGAACGTGCCCCAGTGCCGGATCAGGTCGAACCTCTTTTGCCGGCTCAGGAATATTTGCCTGAATCTGGCCGATTGGGTTGGGCCATCACCCGTCTTGCCCGATTGTTCGCGGTTGGAATCATCATCGCCATGGCGGTGCTGGTCGTCGAAATCTTCCTTCGATATGTCTTCAACTCGCCCACTATCTGGGCGCATGAAACTACCACCTTCCTCAGTGCCGTCACCTTCATCTTCGGTGGTCTTTTCTGTGTCGCTCGCAATTCGCACATCCGGGTCGTGTTGATTTACGACGTGGTCAGCCGGCGTGCACGCAGGGTGCTGGATGTGCTGATTTCCATGGCCAGTCTGCTGGCGTGCCTGTTCTTTGCCTGGGCATCCTGGCTCATGGTCAAGAAAGCGATGTTCCGTCCGGATGGGTCCTTCTTCCTGGAAACCAGCGGCAGCGCCTGGAACTCACCCGCGCCGGCCCTCCTGAAGATCTTCCTGCTCGTGGTGATGGTCACCATGAGCATCCAGTTCCTGATCCTGACGGTGAATTACCTACGCCGACCACTCCGGACAGGGGGAGACAGCGATGCTTGACCTTCTCGATTTTGGTCTGAACCTCAAGGCACTCGGCATCGGTTGGGGAACATTGGTGATGTTCGCCCTTTTGGTCGGACTTCTTCTGACCGGCATGCCTCTTGCCATGGTGACCTTGCTGGTTGCCCTTCTTTTTGCAGTTGGCTGGTTCGGACCGATGGCCGTTCCGTTGATCACCAGCCGCGTCTACAGTTTTGTCTCGTCCTTCGTCTTCATTTCAGTGCCCATGTTCGTGCTGATGGCGGCGATCCTCGACCGGTCCGGCATTGCCAGGGATCTGTTCGACGCGATGAAACTCGTCGGCGGACGGCTGCGTGGGGGCGTGGCGGTCCAAACCATATTCGTGGCTGTTATTCTGGCTGCAATGAGCGGCATTATCGGCGGGGAAATCGTGCTCCTGGGCCTCGTCGCCCTGCCGCAGATGCTGAGGCTTGGCTATGACCGCCGCCTGGCCATCGGTGTTGTCTGTGCCGGTGGTGCGCTCGGCACAATGGTGCCTCCGTCCATCGTTCTCATCATCTACGGACTGACAGCAAACGTCTCTGTTGGAGACCTGTTCACCGCGGCATTCGTCCCGGGTTTCATGCTGGCGGGGCTTTATATCGCCTATATCCTGTTCCGTTCGTACACCGATCCCAAGGTCGCGCCTCCCCCGCCCGAAAAACGGATCTCGCTTTCAGAACATCTGCCCCTGCTGCGCGGCCTGGTCTTGCCGATGGCGGTGGTGTTCGTGGTCCTGGGTTCGATCTATGGCGGCATCGCCTCGGTGACGGAAGCCTCGGCCATCGGGGTCGCCGGCGTGATCGTGTCGACCATCCTGCGGCGGGAGTTTTCATTCTCCATGTTGCTGGATGCGTCGATGCACACATTGGCAACCGTCGGCATGATCATGTGGATCGGCATCGGTGCCAGCGCCCTGGTGGGCGTCTACAACCTGATGGGCGGCATCCGTTTCATCTCCCAGCTCATCACCGGCATATCCGACAATCCAACCGTCATCATCCTGTTCATGATGCTCATCCTCTTCATACTCGGAATGTTTCTGGATTGGGTCGGGATCGCACTTCTGACGATGCCGATCTTCGTGCCCATCATCAAGGAACTTGGCTATGACCCCGTCTGGTTCGGCGTCTTGTTTGCCATGAACATGCAGGTGTCTTTCCTGACGCCACCTTTCGGGCCAGCCGCCTTCTATCTGAAGAGCGTGACACCACCCGAGATTTCCCTTGGAGAGATCTTCCGGTCCCTAGTTCCGTTCATCGCTCTTCAGGTCATTGCGGTAGGGCTTTTGGTGATGTTCCCGGCCCTCGCACTGCACTGACGCACTTCCCTCAAGAATGGTAATCGAGACGACTTCATGAGACGCAGGTTAGACGGCGAATACGACTACATCATCATAGGAGCCGGAACGGCCGGATGCGTGCTTGCCAATCGCCTTTCGGCAGATCCGGCCAACAGGGTTCTGCTTCTGGAAGCGGGCGGCAAGGATAGCTACCCCTGGATCCATGTTCCGGTCGGGTATCTCTACTGCATGGGCAATCCGCGTACGGACTGGATGCTTCGCACGGAAGCCGATCCAGGACTGAACGGCAGGTCTCTCGCCTACCCGCGGGGGAAGGTCCTCGGCGGATGCAGCTCCATCAACGGCATGATCTACATGCGCGGTCAGGCAGCCGACTACGACGGCTGGGCGCAGATGGGAAACACCGGCTGGAGCTGGCAAGACGTGCTGCCCTACTTCGTGCGGTCCGAGGACAGACCGGATGCGGATGGCAGGCTGCATGGTGCGGGCGGAGAGTGGAAGGTCGCGCGGCAGCGGTTGAGATGGGACCTCCTGGATGATTTCCAGAGCGCCGCAAGCGAAATGGGCATTCCCCGAACGACCGATTTCAACGCAGGAGACAACGAAGGCGCAGGTTATTTCGAGGTCAACCAGAAAGGCGGCCGCCGCTGGAGTTCGGCACGGGGCTTTCTCAAACCGGCACTGAAACGCGGCAATCTGCGGCTTTTGACCGGCGCCACAGTCGAGCGGATCATTCTGGACGGCCGCCGCACCACGGGCGTTGCCTTCGGTTACGCAGGACAGGAGCTTATAGCCACGGCCGGAAAGGAAGTCCTCCTTGCGGCGGGAGCCGTTCATTCTCCCGCGCTGCTTGAACTGTCAGGCATTGGCCGGCCGGAGGTCATCAGGAAGGCCGGCATTGATGTGGTGCATGCCCTGGATGACGTCGGTGAGAACCTCCAGGACCACCTTCAACTGCGCATGGTTTTTCGAGTCCGCAATGCCCGGACCTTGAACCAGGTCGTCAATTCGCTCTCAGGCAAAGTGTCGATGGCTGCCCAATATCTTTGGTCGCGGTCGGGTCCCTTTTCCATGGCGCCCAGCCAATTCGGCATTTTCACCCGCAGCAGCCCGGATGTGGCGACTCCCGATCTGGAGTATCACATTCAACCCCTGTCGACCGACCGGCTCGGCGAGCCTCTGCATCCCTATCCGGCCGTCACCGTTTCGGTCTGCAATCTTCGGCCGGAAAGCCGCGGCACGGTTCATATCGCTTCCGACAGCCCTGAAACGCCACCGAAAATAACACCGCGCTATCTGTCTGCTCCTGGTGACAGGACGGTTGCGCTCAGGTCCTTGCGTCATGCACGCGCGTTGCTGTCCATGCCTTCCTTGAAAAAATACGAGCCGGAGGAAGCTCTGCCCGGCCTCGACGTCCGGTCCGATGAGGCGCTCATGCGTGCTGCGGGCGACATCGGGACAACCATTTTTCATCCTGTCGGAACCTGCAGGATGGGTGTCGATGACAAAGCCGTCGTCGACCCGGAACTGCGGGTGCGGGGCATTGATGGACTGCGTGTCGTGGATGCTTCGATCATGCCGCGCATTGTTTCCGGCAACACGGCATCACCCGTCGTGATGATCGCCGAGAAGGCCGCAGACATGATCCTGCTCTCTGCCTGACAAAAACTCCCCAAGAAACAGAATCACGAGGATTTCACATGAAGTTTCTGCGCTTTGGCCCGTTGGGTCAGGAAAAACCTGGCTGTGTTGATGCCGAAGGCCGCATTCGGGACCTGTCCGATCACATAAGCGACCTGACGCCCGAAACACTCACAAAAAGCACCCTTGCTGCCCTGAGTGCCCTGGACACCGCAAAGCTGCCGGTCGTCGATCCGGACGTGCGCCTTGGCGCTTGTGTGGGGGGCGTCCGGAATTTCTACGCAGTCGGGCTGAACTATGCCCGGCACGCAAAGGAAACAGGCAATCCAAATCCCTCCGAACCGGTGCTGTTTTCCAAATCCACCTCATGCATCAGCGGTCCGAACGATCCGATCATTTTGCCGAAGGGATCGGAAAAAACCGACTGGGAAGTCGAACTGGGTGTCGTGATCGGCAGCGAATGCCAATACGTTCCAGAGCAGGACGCGCTGGAAATGGTCGCCGGCTATTGCCTCATCAACGACGTCAGTGAGCGGTCCTATCAGATCGAGCGCGGTGGCCAGTGGATCAAAGGCAAATCCGCACCAAACTTTGGCCCGATTGGTCCCTGGCTGGTTACACGGGACGAGATCCGGGATCCTCAGGACCTTCGATTGACGCTCTCGGTGAACGGAGTGGTTCGCCAGGACAGCTCAACCGACGACATGATTTTCACCGTGGCGAAAATCATCTCCTACATGTCCAATTTCATGCGTCTGATGCCCGGTGATGTCATTGCCACTGGAACGCCGGAAGGCGTAGGCCTTGGATTCAATCCCCCGCAGTTTCTCAAGCCTGGTGACGTTGTCGATCTAAGCATCTCCGGCCTTGGGACACAGCGACAAACCGTTGTCTCGCAGCCGGCTTGATTGACCGGCCGCCTATCAAGTCTTGCCAGGCGCAATCCCGTCGCGGTGTCACCCTTGGCCAGATTAAGGCATGTTGGACGCCATCCGAATGTGGCTGAGAAGCCTCCGCCTTTGGCGGTGTTCTTCCCAGCCACTTATCATCCATTTGAATCCGTTCCTTCGCATCGATTCCAATCATTCATTGGACCGCTGTTCGGAGATCTTCGACACTGCGGTCATGGAACCAGATGACGATCTCCTTCTCCTCAAACGCGTGGACCCCGGCCGGAACATGAACCGGTTCTACCACCTGTCGGTCGAGCCCACCCTGTTCGGCGGATTTGCCGTTCGCCGGACATGGGGACGCCTGGGCACCTGGGGTCGAACGCGGCTTGATCTGTTTGCGGATGTGTCATCGGCTCTGGCGCATCAGCAGAAGCTGGCGGCACAAAAGCATAAGCGCGGGTATCGCCCGGAATGAGGCTATGGCGTTGTGCCTGATCCCAGACCCCAGACCCCAGACCCCTGTGTCACGGGATCTTCCTCGGGCAGATCACTCAATCAGACGTCACAGGATACCCCAGGCCCTGTATCTGTCTCGGCCTGTAAGCTCGCGGGGGAGCGCGGGGCCGAGTTGGCGGATCATGCGGTCGACGGCAGCGGCGGTGACACCCAGGTCCTGACGGGCCATGGGAATGGTCACCAGGGGGCGGGACAGGAACATCCGGGCAAACTCCGGCAGCCTCGAGTGGCTTCGGCAAGACTGGCAATGGCGTGCCAATTGCTCCTGGGCAATCGATAGCCGGTCCAGCTGATCCATGGTTTCCTGGGCGGCTTTTTCAAAACCGGACAGCAAGCCGGCGATACGCACCTGGAACGTGTCCTTGCGGCGCCAGCGAAAGGGCGACTTTCGCAATCCCGCTGACAGGCTCGGCAAATGAGACGTGGTGACCTGTGCTTTGAGGAAGACCGCCGACAGCAGGCGGCCAAGTTCCGGCCATCCGTCCAGCGGCTGCAGCACCTGCCATGCATCAAGCAAAATTGCCGCCGCCAGAACGGGCGGCAATTTCAGGGCTTCAGCTTCCGTTTTGACAGTGAGCCAGTCGTCCAGACGGTCACCCCGTTCCGAAAACCGAGAGAAGTGCACGGAAGGTATGTCTCCGGATTGGCGGGACGAGACAGGTCTTTCCGGAACGGTTCCCTGCGCCAGCTGTCTGGAGCGTTCCAGAACGGCGTCGATCTCGGCAAGGAGATTTTTTTCCGTATCGGCAGTGTCCTGTTGGGCCGAAGCTGAGGCGGCAGGTCCCATCCCCTCCCCCGAGCTTCGGATTGTCGTTGTCTCGAACTCGGCGTCATCTGTCGGCCGGCCCACAAGTGCCAGTAGACCGTCGCGGCTCAAGACACTGTCCGGGGTTTGCCGGTCGACCCGTCTGCGGAGCGCCAGGAACCTGGCGGCCCGGGTCAATTCGTGGGTGGGCGCGCGTCTGTCGGTGCCGGCGTCGTGCAGGACAAGGTCCTCCAGATGAACGAGGTCTCCATCGAGGGCCATGGAGGCACAGGTCTCAAACAGGTGGGACCGGCTGCGCACGCCGTCTTCCAGCGCTTGTGTCCGGCGCAATCTCTCATCAGCTCGGGTCAGTGACCGGCTGGCGCGATCGAGCGGGTCGGCCAGATCGAGCCAATCCAGTGATTTCAGGGACTTGTGAAGATCGTAAACCATTGACATCGGCTGATAATATTTCATTAACGATAATCAACAAGCAAAAAAGTATCATCACATGGATATCAGTCAACTAAGGATCATAAGCAATGATAATCAAAGCTTATCGATAGTTAGACTTTTTAGCGACCTCATGCTAGACATTGGCTCCTGTCCCGATCCGCAAAAGCCTGTCAGCCATGCCCGAAAGCCCCCTCCCCGCGCCCCGTCTCTCGTCGCAGCCCGCACGGAGCGAGGCTGCGGATCAGGCAATGCGCGACAAGATAGAAACCCTCGACACGTTGTCCGCCATTCTGCCAGCCCTCGCCGGGTCAGACCGGGCAGAGCAGCTGGCCCGGCTTCTGACCGATGAGGACATCGACACCCTGCGCCACCTTGCCAGGGAAGGCATGGGCGAGAATTCGCTGAGGGCTCTGACCTCCGACTTTTCCTATCTGGAAGGCTGGTGCCTGGCGGCAACCGGAAGCCCCCTGCCCTGGCCCGCGCCTGCGCCGCTCATTCTCAAGTTCATCGCCCATCACCTGTGGGATTCTGAGAAGAAGATTTCTGATCCCGGTCACGGGATGCCTGAAGACATTGCGACGCAACTTGAGGCGCAAGGATTGCTCCGCAGCGCGAAAAATACGGCGGGCCAACGGCCCCCGCATGCACCGGCGACTGTGCAGCGGCGGTTGGCCTCCTGGTCGACCTTGCATCGCTGGCGGGGTCTGACGGGAGACTTCTCCGCGGCGGAAGTGCGCTCCGCCATGCGTCTGGCTGTTCGTGTCGCCGACCGGCCGCGGGCGCGGAAAAGCCGCAAGGCCATCACGGCCGATTGTCTGGAGCTGCTGCTCGCGACATGTGACGGCACGGACTACGCCGCACCAAGCCTGATGGACATTCGAGACAGGGCCTTGCTGCTGGTCGGGTTTGCCTCCGGTGGCCGCAGGCGCTCCGAGTTATCCGGAATGCGGTTTGGTCAGATCACCTGGGAGGACTTCTTGCCTCTGGATCCGAGTGACCCGGATAGCGACCTCCTGCCTGCCGCCAGCCTGCGACTGGGGCGCACCAAGACGGAAAAATCTTCGGACGACAATTCGGTTCTTCTGATCGGCCGGAGTGTCGATGCGCTGAAGGCCTGGCTGGCAGCGGCCCGGATTCAGGAAGGGGCCGTCTTCCGCGCGATCGATCAGTGGGGCAACCTGAAATCCCGCGCCCTCACTCCGCAATCGGTGAATGCCATCGTCAAGAAACGCTGTGCACTTGCCGGACTGGACCCGCAGGACTTTTCCGCGCATGGCTTGCGCTCTGGCTTTCTGACAGAAGCGGCCAACAGGGACATTCCAATCCAGGATGCGATGCTGCAGTCCCGGCACAGGTCCCTCGCCCAGGCGTCCAGCTATTACAGCGATGCCGGGCGCAGCAGACGGCGGTCGGCCAGATTGTTGGGGTGATGTTCAACGCGAGGGAAGCTCATGAGGGAGATCCGGGCAAGTCTTGAAAGTGGCCCGTCCGGATCATTTCTCCTCAATCATTAGCTGATCCATCAGTCGAGTTGAACTCCTTAAAAAACAGTTAATAAACTCTCATATTCCCTTGCGGCATACAAGCGACGAGAGGTTGTTGTCATGGCCAGGGTGCATCCATTTCGTGTTGTGCAGACTTCGGCCGGCTCTGTTTGCTGAGCGGTCGTTCTTGGGTCTGGCGTTTTGCATTGCACGGGACTGCCGCGCAATTTCCCAATGTTGTTCAGCGCGGCATGATCGTTGAGCGTATTGATTGGTGTGCGCCATTGCACGTAATGCCTCTCTTGGTTGTCGTTTGAATTCTGTTCGCAGGGCCGGCGGTCAGGTCGATGCCATCAAGTCTTATTCATCTTTCTGAAAACAGGTCGTCCTGTTCCTGTCAGGCCGGTTGCACAATTTAAGCAGCTAGCGTTTGCAGGACATGTATCTGGTCGCTCCTAAATACGTGACCACTTGCTCCTCTCTTGAGTTGGTTCATTCTCTTCAAGATTTCGTTCGGATAGGTGACGGCTGATTGGGGAAGCAAACAGGAAACTAAAGTTTGGTCGCATAGCCACAGTGGGTTTCACCAACACGGGTTGAGCTATATAGAGCCAACAAGGGAGCTGTCGGCTTGGTCCATGCTTGTGTTGCCGGTTCATTGGTTTCCGGTCTGAAAATACTTAGTTGTGAGATGCCGGGGAGCTCGCGGACAGGTTCGGCTAATTGATTGCTTTTTGGGATTTGCTAGTTGTGTGAAATGGCCTTTAGCGCGATGGGGTTCGTTCAATAGTCATAGCCCCCCAGATGCGATGCGCTCCCTCGATTGAGGAAGTTTTCTTGAAGCGTTGCGTAATTTTCGTTGGTCTAATGAGCTCCGGTCAGGAGTCCGGTTGCTGCCATACAGGCTGTTCGTCGTTCAGCCTTGAATTGAAGCTGCCGAATGATTGAGCTCTTTATTGCCACGTGGTTTATGGAAGGTGTTGCGGAGCACTCATTGGTGGATGGAGCGGTAGACGGGTTGGTGCTGGAGTTGCAGATGTTCCGGACGTTTCGATTGGACGCATTGTGAGAAGCGTAAGCTTGTGTCTCCAGCCAGAGGTCACGTTACTTTCATCGTTCAGTGTCACCTCCCTGCCCGCTCCATTTTTGTCCTGACCCGCTTCAAGAAAAGAGAATATCGAGACAGTCCGCGCGAGCCGATGCTCGTTATGCCAAGGACCAAACTTTCGTCCGAAGCCTTGTTCAGCTTGAGGTGTTTTCTGATCTCTTCTTTTCTTGCGCTGAGTGGCGCGATGTTTTGGTTCTGAGAATGTTCGCCGGAAAACAAGCGGAGGCTCTGTGATAGGGCTTTCTTTTGAACGTCCAAGGCTTGGCGAATATAGATAGTCATCTGCAATGTGTTGCCTGCACCGAAATTTTGGAAGTACCAGAGTCGCAGGCGACGATGCCTCATAACGTTCGCAAACGTTTCACGCTGCCAAGGGCAAAACTTGTGAATATAGCAATTGCTATATCAGCTGATTTTTCCGGGTGTGGGGTATGACCCTTCAGTGTTAAAAGTCGCTCCGCTAGAAATTATAGCAATTGCTATATTGGCCGGTGTTGTGCTGAGCGTTCGTAGAGGCACAAAGAGCCTGACGCCAATTTCGTCGATTGTTCGGCCATGATCGTGGTTTGTAATGCAGTGGTTCCAGGCGAACAGTCCTGCGATGCATGGCAAAAATACGCGGCAAAAAATTGGGCGGACGCTAATGAAAGCAGCATCGTCAGATGCCAGGGCCTGTATTCACTCCCGAAGATCTTTCTGGTGGATTGGGCAACGAGTGCCAGGTGGGCTTTTAGATGGTCGCCGGCTTTTTAATTGGAGCCGATCTGGCCAAAAGCTTTTTGTGAGCCTGCTGTATCGAAAATCCCCGGAGAGGGGAGGGGGCTTACAAACCCCTGAAAGCATCGAGGCCACCAGTTTCCCGGGCAGCTTGCCGGGCACAGTCGAACAGAGCCTTTCTGTCCTCGGGCTTGTGCATGAGGCCAAGATTTGTGACCGTTGTCATGACGCAGGCAATCTCCTGCTGTGCATCAAACACCGGTACGGCCTGCCCCGTAATACCTGGTAGCAGGTGGTCGGTCAGTTCGGCCCAGCACTCGGTGCGGACGGTCTCGAGGATCTTGCGCGAGGGTGGTTTGCCTCGGAAATGAGGGGGCTGCAATTTCCTGGCAACGTTGATCTGGCTTTCGGGAAGGAATGCCTGGAAGATCAGACCGCACGCGGAATTGTCGACCGGAAGGACGTCACCAAGCCCGACGGAACTGATCGAAAAAAGTGCGCTGCGATACCAGCGCACGACTGTTGGGCCACGCTCGGTCCAGATGGCAATGCCCGCACTTGCGGCGTACCCACTGGCGAGTTGCTTCGTGTGCCTTGCCGCGATCTCGACAGGGTTTACACGTTTCAAGGCGCCAATTCCGATACTCAGCGCTGTCGGGCCAAGATCGTAGTGCCCGGTCTGGGGGTCTTGCATGACGAGCCCCTCCTTCGCAAGGCTTTGAAGGTATCGGTGTGCGGTTGGGCTGCCGGTGCCAGCCTGTTTGGCGATGACGCCAAGTGCCATGGCTTCGGAACCATTGGCCAGGATGTTCAAGAACCGCGTGGCAATGGAAACGGATTGAATGTTACCGGAGCGTTTGGGTGATTGTCCGGTCATTTCACCATCTGCGTCTTCACTCATTGCCTGGCACCTTAATCGGCTGATGCCTGGATTCGTCGTGCAACCAATCTGAATATTTCGACAACGCACACCCCTCCCATCTCACCGACAGGGTATTTGGCAACCGTTGCAAGTTCAATCGTGAATGCAGCAGATTTTCCGTTGAAATTCAGTTTGTTGACAGAAGGTGTTGCCAGTTCGCCACATTTATTTATGAGTTTTATACTCATGTTGAAATGTGTAATGAGTTCTGTATAGTGAAATTCAGTTGATCCGGTCACCGGCGGCTGGGGCAAGCATGAGCCGCAACCGGTGACAGGGTCGCCTCTCCCCAACTGCTCGTGGGCAAGGCTTTTCCAGCTCGCGCAGTCATAAACTCATCAGGATCAAGAGATGAAACCGACTCGTATTGCGACGATGCTTGGCAGCACCGCCGTGCTCACCGTTTCACAGATGGTTACCAGCATCGCATGGGCTCAAGATGCAGGAACCGGAACTGCTGCAGAAGTAACTGTCCTCGATACTATCCTCGTGAGCGGCGAGAAGATTTCGCGCAGCCTTCAGGAGACGGCCAGTTCGGTAGAAATCATTACGGGGGAGGATCTGGAAACACGGCCGGATGAGGAAAATGTCCAGAGTGCCATTCAGGACGTTCCCAACGTCTACTATCCCGGCACGGCAGGCGTTGCGCCCATTATCCGCGGGCAGGATACACAAGGGCCGAACACCGGCGCGGTCGCGTTTTATTCAGGTACCGTTCCTCGGGCGTCCATCAACATTGACGGTCACTACCAGACCTATTTCGAAACGGTGTTCGGTGCGACATCGATCTGGGATGTGGACCAGATCGAAGTGTTCCGGGGCCCACAGACAACGTCTCAAGGTGCGAACAGCATCGCCGGTGCGATCATCGTCAAGACCATGGATCCCACGTTCACGCCGGAAGGTGCGCTGCAGGCTGAATACGGCAGCTACAACACTCACCGTGTGTCGGGCATGCTGAGCGGACCGCTGAGCAGCCAGCTCGCCGCCCGTGTCGCGCTGGACTACTACGGCCGTGACACGTTCATCGACTATATCAATTCAAGCTTCACGGATGACGAGACCAACCTCGACATCATGTCCTTTAATGGACGGGCGAAGTTGCTCTATACGCCTGACGCCATTCCGGGTCTGACGGCAAAGCTCACCTATGCGACCGCTCAGAACAATCAGCCGACATATGAAGCTGCGACGGTCCAGCCCTACGACCGGCTTGAAAACAGCCAGGCAAACGTGCCGAGCTTCTATTCCCGTTCACACACCGGGATCGCCGACCTTTCCTATGAGTTCGAAAACGGAATTGTCGTCAGCAACGTCACCCAATACACCGATCTGGAAGTGAAGCGGAGCGTCGAAACAGTCGGCAACGGCGATGCGACCATCGACCAGCAGAACTGGTCGAACGAGACCCTGGTGAACTTCGGAACCCAAGACAGCACTTTCAGCGGTGTTGCGGGCCTTTATGCAGCTCATACACAGTCAGACGAAACCCTGCTCTTGCCCTTCAATGGTTCGCCGGATTTCGAGGATTCCAAGACCAATCTGGGTGTATTCACCGAGATCGATTACCGGATCAGCGATGCCTGGACCCTGACAGGCGGCTTGAGGTTCGAGAGCGACCGGATCAAGCGTACCGGCCTGTCGTCGACGGTTGCGCCCAGGCCCGTGGATTTCGATTACGACGAGACCTTCAACGCGCTTCTGCCGAAGATTGCGCTCGCCTACAACATCACGCCGGACGTTACCGTGGGCGGCCTTGTCAATCGGGGTTTCAATCCAGGTGGTGTTGCCTTCGACTTCCTGAATGGACAAGCCCTGCCGTTCAAGGCGGAGACGTCCTGGAACTACGAAATTTTCGGCCGAGCCAATCTTCTGGACGACAAACTGTTTGTGTCCGCAAACCTTTTCTACACCGACTATCACGACTCCCAGCGTTACTTCCAAACGGTGTTGCCTGGCAGCAGCGTGACGCAGCTCCTCACGTTGAACGCGGAACGGGCCCACGCCTATGGTCTTGAAGTGGCGATGAGCTACCAGGTCCTGGACAATCTGCGTGTGAATGCCAATGCCGGTGTGCTTCAGAGTGAGATCTCCGAATTCGACACGCTGCCGTCGGTCGAAGGCAATGAATTCGGCAAGGCTCCGGGCTATATGCTGGGCTTTGGTGTGGACTGGAGTGTGCTGGAAAACCTGACCCTCTCGGCAAATGTCGAGCATTTCGACGGGTACTATTCGGACGATCTCAACACGCCGGCTTTTCAGGTCGATCCCTATACAATCGCGAATGCACGGGCGACCTACCAGGTTCACGATCATTTCCAGCTCTATGGCTACGTGAACAATATCTTCGATGAGCGTGTTCCGACCTATCTCGAGAACCGGCCGGGAGTCGCTTCCTTCGCCACCATGACGGCACCGCGCATGTTCGGCATTGGTGCAAAGGCAACGTTCTAAATCAGGCTTCACGACACAATTCTGCCGGCGGCTGGGGAAACCTTGCCGCCGGCAGAACATTGATTGCTTAAGAAACTTAGCCGTTTAAATATCTATCTGATGCGAACCGATTTTCCGCGCGAGAGGGGAGGGGAGTGGCTGCATCAACCTGCCAGCCTGAATTCCAGAATGCTGACGGGGCTGGCCGTCGGTGTTATGGAAAAAGTCTCAAAACCTGCCTTCGCCAACAGCTCGGTAAATTCTTCGGCCGTCCGCTCCCTGCCACCGAGCTGCGTCATCATGAAGATATCCTGGGACGATCCGCGGGCGTCGGCAGCAGCGGCGCTGGTCATCATGTCGATCAGGTAAAGGCGCTCTTTTCCGCTCAGGGATTGGCTGGTGTTCTGCAGGATGGTGATCGCAGCTTCGTCGTCAAAGTCATGGAAGACCCGGCTGAACAGATAAACATCGGCACCACCTGGTACATGCTCGAAGAAGGATCCGTTTTGAGTAGTTGCCCGGCCGTTTGACCGCATCCGCTCGAACAACGGATCGTGGTCTTCAACACCGCGCGGAAGCTCGAACAGAGTTCCCGTGGTTTCCGCGTTTCTGTCCAGAATTTGTGCCAGAAACGACCCGTTGCCGCCGCCGACATCCATGATCCTGGTGCCTGGTGCGAATGCCAGTTTGTCGACGACGACAGCACCAATGCCTTTTGAGGCCCCGTTCATCTGGTCGTCGAACCGTTTTTGCGCTGCCTCATCCTGTGCGTGCCAATCGAAAAACGCGGAGCCATGGGCCAGATCGAAGGCAGTCGTACCGGTTCGCAGTTGTTCGGGCAGGTTTTCCCAGCTTTGCCAGAGCAATGGGTCGAGTTCACAGGCCACCCAGTTGCGCAGGCTCTGCGGATGCCCCGGCACGAGGTGGCGGGTGACAGGGGAGGGGAGGTAATGCCCCTGGGCATCCAGGGAAATCACTTCTTCATTGACCAGGTGCCTGAGCACTCGTTCCAGGAGACGGGGCTTTGTTCCAGTGATTTCCGCAAGCTCTCCCAGCGATCTCGCCCGCTCGACCAGGAGGGCGGGTATCCCGAGCTCGACAAGAGCACGAATACATTGAGACGTGCGATATGCCGTGATCTGTGCCATCAGCTTGAAGGGTGGAACGGCTGCCGGGTGTTCGGAAGGTGTGGGAGCTTGTGCTGTCAATTTCGCAATCCTTGTAAATGAAAATTTGCCGGAGGGTCCGGCTCAATGGAGGGCAGGGGAGGGCGCTGGCTGTTATGCGCCCAGGGTCGCACCTCCATCGACCACGATGTCCTGCAGCGTGATGTGCCCGGCCTTGTCGGATGCAAGAAACAACACGGTCTCGGCAATATCGTCGGTCGTGCCTACCTTTTGCAGCGGAATGCCGAGTTTGAACCGATCCGGTTGGCCCGCGACCAGCTGCCTGTAGCCGGATGCTCCACCCGCCATCTCGCGCAGCATCGGCGTATCGGTCGAACCCGGCGAGACAAGGTTGCAGCGGATGCCGAAGGGAGCGAGTTCCAGCCCGATGCAGTGGCTGAGGCTCGCCATCGCTGCCTTGGACGCGCAATAGGCAGTCATGCCCGTGCGAGGCACATGCGCCGCATTGGAGGCAATGTTCACGATCGCCCCGCTTTGCCGTTCCTTGAACACCGGTATCCATTGGCGTAGCAGGTAGAACGGTCCGCTGACGTTGACGTTCATACAGGCCTGCCAATCCTCTAGCGACAGATCCTCCGCCGCCCCGGTTCGCAGGACACCGGCGGCATTCACCAGGATGTCCGGGTACCACCGGTCTGCCATGAGCCCGCTAGAGATCTTTTCAACCTGACGGGCATCGGCAAGGTCCGCTGTGAGAATGCGAAATGGCAGGGTGCTGTCGCCGGCCTGTCTGTCCAGACCAAGGACCGTGGCGCCCGCGTCACAAAACCTTTCTGCGATGCGCCGACCGATGCCGCTTGCGGCACCGGTTACGAACACGCGCTTGCCTGCGAACTGCCGAGTTGACATGTCGGAGCGCTCTGCTGTGTCAGGCTGCAAGGCGCTTGCTTTCAATGAGCGCCCACCAGCCGTTCAGGGTCGGGACACGCGCCAGTTCGTCAAAGCCGACCACAATGCCGCGTTCCTTCAGTTCACTGGCAAGTTTCATGACCTGAATGGAATCGAGGCCATAGAAAATCAGGTTTTCTTCCGGATCGAGATCGGCGTCGTCTTCGATGAGCTCCAACACGCGGCTGTGCAGCCAGTCCCGCATCGGCTTAGACTTCCGGGCTGCACCTGTGAGGCTTGCCGTATCTGTGACCGCACCACAGCGGGTGGCGACATATTTCAGGGCCATCTTGTGTTCGGCCTCGGAAAAATCGGCAACCGCATCGCCAATCATGAAGGCCTGAATGTCGTTCATGAACGCATCCGCAACAGTCATCAGGCAGCCGATGTGTGCGTAGATGCCACCGACGATCAGTTGATCGCGGCCAAGGGATGCCATGCGGGCCTTGAGGTCGGATCGTTGAAATGCACTGTAGCGCCATTTCGTCAGAACCACGTCGTTTTCGCCTGGCTCCAGGCCCTTGACCACCTGCTGCAGGGCCGGGTCGGCCACGGTCAGGCCGGGACCCCACATGTCGTTCAGGAGTGCTCGGTCTTCCGGCGGCTGGTCATGAGGCTGAGCCGTGTAGATGACCGGGACGTTGTTGGCGTAGGCCCAGTTGCGGACACGCTGCAGGTTGGCGATCAACCGCGTCATCAGTTCGCCGTCGGCGTTGTAGTAGCGGAGGAAATAGTCCTGCATGTCGTGGATCAGGAAGACAGCACGAGCGGCATCCGGTTTCCAGCCGGTCTTGTTCGCTGGAAAGTCCTTCGGCATCGGGTAGTCGGAAATTGTCGGGATGGTCATTGGGAACCTCTACTGTGTCAGAGCGGGAGTGAATTTCTGCGCGAGATCCATGCGCAGTTTCTTCTTGTCGGGTTTGCCGAAGGCTGTGAGGGGAATGGCGTCCGCAAAACTGAAGCGGTCAGGCAGCTTGTAGTCGGCAACTCCGAGCGACATCAGGTGCCTGCGAAGAGCAAGCGGCTTGATGCAGGAGTTGTCCGAGACAATGACAGCGCAGCTTTTCTCGCCGAGTGCCGGATCCTGGATGGCGACAAGGGCCGCTTCACGCACATCAGGATGAAGCAGAAGCAGGCTTTCCACCTCTTCCGCGGCTATCTTCTCGCCGCCCCGGTTGATCTGGTCCTTTACCCGCCCGACCACCCGCAGATAACCTTCACCGGTGCGGCACACCAGGTCACCGGAATAGTAGAACCCGTCCTCATCGAAGACGTCGGCATTGTGTTCCGGGCTTCGAAAGTAGCCGCGGAAGGTGTAGGGACCACGCGTCGCAAGTCTGCCCGTTTCGCCATCGGGAACAGGTTGCCCGTCTTCTCCGACAATCTTGATTTCGTCGTCAGGGCTGATCGGGCGTCCCTGGGTCGTGAAGACAAGCTCATCCGGATCATCCAGACGGGTGTAATTCACCAGTCCTTCCGCCATTCCGAAGACCTGTTGCAGCTTGCAGCCAAGTATCTGAGGGACCAGACGCGCATGGGACTCGGGAAAATGTGCGCCACCCACCTGCAGGAGTTTCAGGCTCTCCAGCGCATTGCGATGATCAGGCGCTGCCTGAAGCCAGAGATTGACGGCGGAAGGCACAAGACCGGCCATGGTCACCTTGTGTTTGCGAATAAGCTCGAAACAGGCAAGAGGTTCCGGATTGGGGGCGAGCACGACGCAGCCACCGGCATGGAACACTCCGAGTGCGCCTGGTGAACTGAGCGGAAAGTTGTGCCCGGCCGGCAACGCGCAAAGAAACCGCGTTTCGGGTGTCAGGTCGCAAATTTCCGCGCTGGCCCTGACGCTGTAGTCGTAGTCGTTGTGCGTGCGTGGGATCAGCTTCGGTGTACCCGTGCTGCCGCCGGACAGCTGGAAAAAGGCGACTTCGCGTGGGGGTGTCGGGCCGTAATCGGGGGCAACGCCTTCCGGAGCACTTTCGATCCAGTGTGACAGGCTGGAGGCGGCATCTGCTTCGTCCATAAGAAGAACAGTGAGAGCACCGTCCTGCATTTCCTGCAGGGTGCCGATGAAGTCTTCCGTCCTGAACAGCTCATGTTGGCGGCTGGCGATCAGAAGTTTCGGTTCGATCTGCCGGGCATAGGCCGTCATCTCGTGACGTCGATGGCTGTAGAGCGCGTTGACCGGTGCAATGCCGGCCTTCAGCAACGCAAAAAAGGCGATGTAGAACTCGGCGAGGTTAGGCAGCTGTACCAGTGCGGTGTCACCGTGGCCCAACCCTTTTGCCGCCAATCTTGCAGCCAGATTGGAGGACAGCTGGTCGAGTACCTCATAGGAAAGGGTTCGTTCGCCGCACACGATCGCCGGTGCGGAGGGACGCGTTTGCCTTTGTTGATCCAGAATTCGGGTCAATGGCTGATCGATCCAATAGGCACAGGTGCGGTAATGCGCTGCCAGATCCTCTGGCCAGCGCTGAAATTCGACGTTCATTGGAAAACCTGATTGTTTGGTAAGGTCAGGGGCTCAGGCGGCCAGGCCGCAAGCCTTGAGCATGGTACCCAGTTTGGTCTGGACTTCGGCCCATTCGGAATCCGGTTGAGAGGCCTCAACGATGCCGGCGCCTGCGAAAAGCCGCACCACGTCACGCTCTACGATGCCGCAGCGGATGGTGATGGCCCATTCACCGTTGCCCTGGGCGTCGCACCAGCCGACAATTCCGGTGAAAAGCCCGCGCTCGAACGGTTCGACAAATCGGATGAGACGGTGAGCCAGCTCGGTTGGATATCCGCAGACAGCCGGCGTCGGATGCAGGAGGCATGCTAGCTGCAACACGGTCATCGACGGGTCGTTCAGCTTTCCCTCGATCCTGGTGGACAAATGCCACAAAGCCGCTGTGCCAAGAAGCGACGGCTGATCCGGCACATCGATCTGTGAGCAATAGGGTTGCAGCAAACGGTGAATGTCCTCGACGACCAGCCTGTGCTCGTAGCGATCCTTTTCGGAGCGAAGCAATTCAGTGCCGGCGTCCTTGTCATCGGCGAGTTCGGGCAGGCGTCTGGTCGACCCCGCTAGCGGGTTTGACGTGAACGAGCGGCCGTTCTTGCGAATGAGCAATTCCGGGCTGACGCCGATCAGCTCGCTGCCATCCGGAAGTGGCACCTGGAACTGATAGCCGTCGCTGTTCTGGGCTCGCAGGCTTGTCATGAGCCGCTCGACATCGACAGGCTCTGCAAATTGCAGTTCCCGTATGACCGAAAGGACGGCCTTGCGGACATCACTGTGCTGGAAGTTGACGATGGCGTGTTGGACGGCCCGTTTGAAGCCGGCCTCATCCGGATAACTCCGCTGCGCGAGCAGCTCCGGCATGATGCGTTTGGTGACGGCGCCTCCGTTCGGCTCCTTGCAGGTGCGCCATTCATGGCGTTCAGGCACGTAGAGGCAGGACACCTCACCGAGATCGAACGGAATGGCACCAACGACAATCGGGTTTTCCTGGCCAGCATTGCGGGCGCGTTCCAGGGCTGCGCCAACCGTGGCTTGAAACAGGTCGCCCGAAGTTTTTCCGGTCCGGGCCGGGACGGCAATCCGCTCAATAATTCCGTCGGCATGCAGTTCGTTTCCGCCTGAAGTGAACAGAAATTTTCGCTTGGGATCAGGCTGGATGGCCACGTCCTCGTGACGCATCACTCTCGCTCCGGTTGCCATGGAGCATCTCCTATATGAATGGTTGACCTGCTTCAATACTTGAGTATGATACTCATGTTTTGTCAACACCAAAAGTCGCAATGAAAAATCTTACACCCATGCAGGCCGCTTACTGGACCGGGCGCGAAGCCAAGGGCTTCCTCGGAAATGTATCAGCTCATCTTTATGTGGAATTCGATGGCAGCAACATCGATCCGACCCGGCTGGAGGAGGCGGTTCGCAAACTCTATGAGACGCATGCCATGCTTCGCATGCAAATCACGGCGGATGGCCGGCAAATCATTGGAAAAACAGAAGAAAGCCTGTCTTTCGAGGTTGAGGACCTGAGCCGTCTCAAACCGCAAGCACTCGCCCATCGATTGGCGGAAAAGCGGGAGAGCTGGACCAGTCGATCGCTGGAACTTGCCAGCGGTGAGACGTCCGCATTCGGACTTAGCCTGCTGCCCGATGGTGCCAGCCGCTTGCATGTCGACACGGATATGGCGGCGATCGACCCGCCGAGTTTCTGCCTCCTCATGGAGGACCTTGCCCGGTACTACGAAAAGCCCTCATTGCCAGTGGAACCCGGGGAAAGCAGCTTTTTCGACTGGCTGGACGCCAAAGCCGATGATGCGGATTTGCACAGGCGTCAGCAGGAAGACAAGCGCTGGTGGCAAGAGCGTCTGGATGACATGCCGCCGGCGCCCGATCTGCCGGTCGTTGCCGCTGGCCAACGGGTCAAAAGCGGCAGGCTCGCCGCCTATCTGTCGCCTGCTGAACGCAGGTCACTGGAAGAGACCGCACGCCGGCTGCGCGTGACAGT
Organism: Labrenzia sp. 5N; assembly: GCF_012395805.1. Lineage (NCBI taxonomy): Bacteria > Pseudomonadati > Pseudomonadota > Alphaproteobacteria > Hyphomicrobiales > Stappiaceae > Labrenzia > Labrenzia sp. 5N. The sequence continues at coordinate 96,990 of NZ_JAAZTM010000024.1, forward strand.
GTCGGCATTGATGCTGGGGTTGTTCGCCGCTGTTGTGGGAGGGGCCACCGGCAGCAGCCGTTTTCGTCTCAACGTGCCGATGTTCTGGCGCGCTCCTTACACCGCCGGTGTCGAGCGGCTTGTCGGAGACTTTTCCAACACCCTCATTCTGGCGGTCGATCTACGGCCCGGGGAGACCTACGAAGAGGTTTGCAAATCTCTGGCCGGCAGAATGCTGGACCTGCTCGCCCATTCTGCCTATCCGGGTGTCAGCGTGATGCGTGATCTGTCGCGCCATCATCGGTCCCTGCAGTCTGCGCCCATCGTGTTTACCTCCGGCCTCGGTCTGCCGGGGGGAGGCCTCTTTTCCGAACGTGTCCGCCAGGTTTTCGGATCGATGAACTGGGCCGTGTCACAAGGGCCGCAAGTTGCCCTGGATGCCCAAGTTGCGGAACTGGACGGCGGTATCCTGGTCAACTGGGATATCCGATATGACGCACTGCCCGAAGCCTGGGTCGATGCCGCGTTCAAGAGCTATCAGCGGCTCGCGAGGAAAGTTGCGGCCGACCCGCGGTCACTTGGCGAACAGGCAGTTTGCAGCGTCATGACGTGCGGCTCTGCAAGACGGCCCGCCACATACACCGAAGACATGCTTCTGGAATTGTTGAACCGGCTGGCGCCGGGCAGGGTGACTGGCAGTGACACTGACATGCATCTCCCTATCCGGGATTTCGGACTGGGCGAGGGCGATCTTGCGGACTTCGTCACCTTTCTCAATCGTTACATTCCATCTGCAGCCATTGCACCGGAGGACATTGGGCCTGCGAGCACGACTGCTGCCCTGGCATCCCTGATCAACGATCGCTCTGGCAAGGCGTCGGACAGCATCGCACGAGCTTTTCTGCAGGCGGTTGGCGCAAGTAGCCGGATTTCGTTTGCCGCTCAACCTGCCGAATAGATCCGCTGGAGACATCATGACATCCGAACTGACGTCGCTGCAGCGCGCGTACCTCCTTGGCAGAAGCGAATATGTGCCTCTCGGCGGTGTCGCGATGCAGGAGTTTCGCGAGTATCGCGGTCGCTTCAACCTCGCTCTTCTGGAGCGCCGGCTGCTCCATCTGGCGGAGCGATATGACAGTCTGCGGACGGTTGTCGATGGCCAACGCCAATCGAGACACGTCCTGGCAACGCCGCAGGTCGATTTCCTCCGCATCGATCTGTCCGACCAGACGCCGGAAAGTGCTGAGCAAAAGATCGCCGAGTTGAAGCAGGGGTTTACCCATGAGCTGTTCGATCTGACTGCACCGCCCTGGCGGGTCGTCGCGTTCCAGCTGCCCGAAACGGGCGGTGAGACCGGAGATGACTGTGCAATCTTCTTCCGGTTCGATGCGCTGATCCTGGACGGTTTTTCCATAGCTGCGCTGATGGTTGAACTGTTCGAGGATCGACAGATCGAATCCGCGGCAAGCTTGCCTGTTCCTTCTGCCATACAGCCGATCAAGAGCCAGAACGAGGCTGATGCAGACTACTGGAGGGCCAAGCTCGGGTCTTACGAAGGCGTGCCGAAGCTTCCCTGGGCGAAATCTCTGGAGACCATTGGAACCTCTCGCTATGCGCGCGCCGGTTTGACGATCGATGCAGCACGATTCCGCAAGCTCACGCGCATGGGGGCAAAGGCGGGCCTCTTTCGCAATACGGTGCTGTCGGCCGTGATCCTGGAAGTTCTGTCGCACTGGTTGAGCGAAGGGGGGCTTCATGTCGGCGTACCGGCGGCCCCGCGAACGGAAGGGGGCTACCAAAACGGGTCGACGTTCTTCGCCGTCGCTTGGGACGGGCAGGGAACCGACGATTTTGTTGCCAGGGCAAGGGCCTTGCAGGACGACGTTCTGGAGGGGCTGGATCACCTGTCGTTTTCCGGCGTCGACATCAGCCGGTTCCTGATGGATCTCGGCGGTGGTGCAAGTGGTGTCGCCCTGCCGGTTGTCCTCACGAACGGGCTGTCCTGGCCAGTGCTCTCGTCCGATGCGCACGTTCGCCTGCATGACGGCCTGACACAGACACCGCAGGTCGCATTGGACATTCGCCTGGGTGCGTTGGCCGACGGAGGTCTGGTGATCGATATCGATCATGCTGTCGAGGCTATCGAGCGCACCGTCGTCGACGATATTCTTACAGCCATCGACAGGGCCGTGACCGCTATCTGCGAAAGCGAAGAGCTTCAGGTCGAAGCGCGAAACGTGCTGGATTTCGACCACTATCGGTTCAACATGCCGGAGGAGACTTTTGCCGCCTGCGGGTTCCTGAGGCGCATTGCCGACAACATGTTTTCAACACCGCCGGAAAACGACGCGCTTGTCTGCGGTGCCCGTCGGGTCTCCTATGCAGAGCTCGGCAGGGGCGTGCACAAGGTGCTGGCGTCTCTCGCGGCCCGAAACCTTCAAAAGGGAAATGTTGCGGTTCTTGCGCTGCCGCGTTCTCCTGAACAGACGATGGTGACGCTGGCCTGTGCGCTGCGTGGGGTAACCTGGGTTCCCGTGGATGCTTCTGCCCCAGAAGAGCGCAGAAAATTTCTCTGCGACAATTGCAAGCCAGACCTTGTCGTCGGAACGCAGCCGGTTGAGGGCTACGACGTCGTTTCTGCCGAGACGCTGCTGCAGGGAGAACCCTCCGGCGACGTATTTGACTTCATGCCGCCGCTTCAGGAGCTCTCGTCCAGTCCGGAGGCTGCCTACTATCTTTATACGTCAGGCACGACCGGGAAACCGAAATGCGTCGTGCTGTCCAACCGATCGACCGACAACGTCATCGGCAGTACCAATGCGGAGTGGGAAATCACTTCGGGTGACATCTTCATTTCAGTCAGTCCATTGCATCACGACATGTCTGTCTACGAGGTCTTCGGGTGTCTGACCGCTGGCGGAACGCTGGTTCAACCCGCTGAGGGCGAGGAGAAGGATGCGGTTCGGTGGAACCAGCTGATTGACGCGCACGGCGTAACGATCTGGTCCTCGGTTCCGACCATCTTCGAGATGCTGCTTTCCTGCCGTCAAGAGCCGGAACTTGCCAACTTGCGCCTGATCAACCAGGGCGGCGACTACCTCAAACCGGCGGTGATCGCAGAAGTAAGGCGCAGCAACCCGGCTATCCGATTGAGTTCAATCGGCGGACCGACCGAAACCACGATCTGGAGTATCTGGCACAGGATCTGTCCGGAAGATACAGGCAACATACCTTATGGCCGACCGCTGCCGGCAAACCGGTATTTCGTGCTCAACGAGAAAGGCGAGCACTGCCCTGTCGGTGTTGTTGGCCGTATCCATTCTTCGGGTGTGAACACGGCGCTCGGATATCTGGAAGACGGCGAGTTGCGGCAGCATGACTTCGTCGTGATCCGGGATGAGCACGGAGAGCCGGTTCGCGCATTCCGGTCCGGAGACCGGGGGCGATACAGGCAGGACGGACTGATCCTGTTCGACAGCCGCGTTCAGGGTTACGTCAAGGTGCGCGGCGTCCGCATTTCCATGCCTGACGTCGAGAATGAACTTGTGAAACACCCTGACGTCGCCCGCGTTCTACTGACGGATCTTGGAGACGAACGCCGTGGGGAAACCGAATTGGGCGCCCTTTATGAACCGGTTCCAGGAAGCGGACTTTCCGATGCGGACCTTCGGCATTTTGCAAGACAGCACCTGCAGGAATCCCACGTTCCCGCATACTTTTTAAAGGTGGATAGCATTCCGCTTTCTGCCAATGGAAAACCGGATCGAAGGGCTGCGAGGCAATTGTTTGCAGATTTCCCTTCCAGACAACCGGTGCCGCAAAGGAAAACATCCACGGCAAACCGTCGGCTTCTCGACATCTATCTGGAGGTCGTCGGCTGCGGAGCACCGTCAGCCGTAAATGGGGCTACCGACTTCCTGTCGATGGGGCTGTTACCGTCGCATCTCAAGTCGATCGCTCAGCGCATCTCCGACGAATTCGGCGTCGCTCTGCCGCCAAAGCAACTTCTCACGTGCCGAAACGCGAACCAGGTGGAGGAACTCGTTTCCCGAGAGCTGCCTTGATTGGCCTCAAGACGTTCCGTTTTCCAACCTTGCGAATAATTCCGTCGTCATTTGACATCGAAAAAGGAGTTTCGTTCATGCCGGACATCGGTCCAACCGGTGAGATGCCGCTGACGCTGCCACAGCTCGACTTCTGGGAAGAATTCACCTTTCATCCCGACCAGCCCGTGTCGACGGTCGCGCATTACATCGAGCTTGAAGGCGACATTGACGAGCCAGCGTTGACCAGGGCGATCACACGCACCATCAGCGAGGCCGAGATCCTGTCGGCAAGGTTCCGTGTGAGCCCGGATGGTGGAGCGCCGGTTCAGGTTTGTGATCCGGAGTTTCTGCCCGCGCTTGTACAGGTGGACTTGCGCGGGGATGCCGAGCCACTCGAAGTTGCCAGAAAGCGGATGGAAACCGATCTGGCCGCAAAACTGGATTTGCAGCACGATAAACTGTCGGCGCATGCGCTTTACCGCGTCGGGGAGAGAAAGTACCTCTGGTACATCCGCGCTCACCATATCATCGTCGATGGCTATGGTCTGGCGCTGATCGAACAGCGCTGTGCCGAGCTGTACAACCATTATCGCGGCCAGGGCGATGCCGGTCTGCCATTCCATCCGCTGGCAAGTTTTCTGTCTGAAGAGGCTCGATATCAGGAGAGCCGGCAGTGGAACGACGACAAGGCGTTTTGGTCGGACTATTTCGCAAGAGCCTCCGACATCGAAGTTCTGGAGAGGGGAGATGAAGACTATGGTGGCCCCGGGTATCACGCTCAGGTTTCTCTATTTCCGGAGTTCAAGCGAAACCTGCAGACAACCGCTGCGGCGGTTGAAATTGGCTGGCCGGATCTCCTGACGCTGCTCTGCGGTCTCTATCTTCTGCGCGAACGGACCGGTCGGCAGATGCCGACCGAGAATGCGTTGACCCTTTGGCTTCCTTTCATGAGCCGGTGGGGCAGTGTGGGGGCGCATTTGCCGGCGCTGCTGGTCAACATTCTGCCGTTCCGGATGGAGGTGAACAGAACCGACAACCTGGCAGATTTTCTGAAAGGCTCGGCTGCTGAGCTGAAACGCCAAAGGCGATACAGCCGCTACCGTATCGAGCAGATTTCACAAGACCAGGGGCTGACAGAAGGCAGCCGGTACTTCTTCTCTCCCCTGATCAACGTGCTGCCCTTCAATGCACCGGCTTTCACCGGTTGCAGGTCTCGCCGCCATATTCTTGGCAGTGGCCCCGCTGACGGCTTCAATCTCACTTTCCGAGGAGAGGATGACGCAAGCAACCTGACCCTGTGCCTGGACGCCGATCCCAGCCTGATGAGCACACAGGCTTTCAGCGAACACGAAAAGAAACTGCCGTCATTCCTGTCAGATGCACTTCAGCCGGAATGGCTGACTCGACCGGTCGGCGATGTCCTTGGAACGACCTGCTCGTCAACTCTGTTTGACGCAGCTGTGCAGCGATTTCCGATGTAGTGACGCGTCATCAGGGACTGACTGCCTTTGGGAGGGGAGGGCAGCGTCCTCTGAAAAACAAGTGGCAAGCTGGTCGGATACGAGTTGGACTACCGGCCAGGTGGCGGCGCGAAACTCTCTGTTATGGCCATCGTGGCAGGCCAGACAATCCTGGTCTTGTGGCTGTTGTCGCGCAGCACTTGCAGAACTTCCCTCGCGATTGTTCGCCCGAGCTGCTCCAGATCGATCTCGAATGCCGTTACCGGCGGGTTGAGGAAGCGAAGGAGCTTGCTTCTGCGGAGAGTTGCAACCGACAGGTCCTTGCCCGGTGAGAGCCCGGCTTCCTGAAGGGCCGAGTAAACGCCAAAGGCCATCAGTTCGTAGTTCAGCAGCAGCGCGGTCGCCCGGTTGGACATTTCCAGGATCTGGCGGGTCACCTGATTGCCGCCGGACTCGCTGACTTCACACTCGAAGATCAGACCGGGATCGAATTCCAGCCCCGTTTCGGCAACTGCGGTTTCATAGGCTTCGCGCAACACACTGGCGATGTTGGATCGGGTCGGCGGCACGGTAATGGCAATGCGTTTGTGCCCGAGGGCCACCAGCTTGCGGATTGTCTGATCGACATATCCTTCGAAATCGAGATCGATCCAGGGGTGCTGGTCTTCCAGGCGTGACCGTCCGAGTGTCAGGAACGGGAGCCTTGACTTGAGCAGGAACTCGATCCGCGGATCGTTCTTCATGGTCGCGGTTACAACAATGGCATCCGCCGTGCCACGCGCGATAACGCGTTTCAGAAACTCCGTCGGATCATTGGCGGAATGGCAAGGCAGGATGATGAGATCATAGCCCTGGTCGTCGAGTTCGGCCTGCATGGCGTCAATCACGCGCATGAAGAAGTTGTCGCCGCTCCTGAGTTCTGACTGCCCGGTTTCAAGCATGAAGGCGATTGTCTGCGTTGTTCCACGACGCAGCGAACGGCCCGAAGCGTTCGCACTGTAGCCGAGTTCAACTGCAGCATTGAGCACGCGCTCTCGGGTCTTTGCGTTTACATCCGGCTTGTCGTTCAGCGCTCGCGAAACGGTTCCGATAGAGATCCCAAGATGTTGCGCGAGGTCTTTTATGTTCAAGGACAGGGGCTCCTGAAAAGATTTCCGAAAACGTTTACGAAACTTCTTGACACAAAGTTCCATCGTAATCTAGCGTCGTAAACGTTTACGGAGCCCGGAAAGACGAAAGGTCACAACCGCGCCCGATGGGAGGAAATCACATGCAGACCGCCGTCATGGTGGGGTGCGGAGCCATGTCCGAGGGCTGGCTACGTGCACTTCAGGACATCAACTCTTCCGGCAAGCGGGTCGAGATTGTCGGCTTTGTCGACCTTGACACGGACCTTGCGCAAAAACGTGCTCAGACCTCCGGCTTCGGCAACGCAGAGGCCGGAAACGATCTGACGGAACTGCTGTCCAGGCTGAAGCCAGACCTCCTGTTCGATATCGTCGTGCCATCTGCCCGCAACGAAGTGGTGACCCAGGGCTTCGCTGCCGGCTGCGATGTGCTTTCCGAAAAACCGATGGCGAACTCGCTGGACGAGGCAAAAGCACTGCTCGACGTGCGACGGGATCAGGGCAGGTTGCATGCCGTGATTCAGAACCGCCGCTTTCTGCCCGGCATCCGGCGTGCAAAACAGTTTCTGGACCAGGGTGGCATTGGGCGGATTGCGGAGGTCCATTGCGACTTCTTCATCGCACCGCATTTCGGTGGGTTCCGGGAAGAGATGGATCATGTGCTGTTGCACGACATGGCAATCCACACTTTCGACGCGGCCCGTTTCGTCGCCGGTCTGGAACCGCGCCGGGTCTTCTGTCACGAGAGCAATCCGTCCCATTCCTGGTACCGCCACGGAGCCAGTGCCGCCGCCATCTTCGACTGCCATGACAATGTGACCATGACCTATCGCGGCTCGTGGTGTGCGGAAGGCGCACGCACGGACTGGGAAGCCTCCTGGCGGATCATCGGATCGCGCGGAACTCTTTTGTGGGACGGCAACGAAGGCTTCCGAGCCGAAATCGTGAAAGCGGCCGAAGGCTTTCTGTATCCGCTGGAAGAGGTCGAGGTGCCCGAATTGCCCGCATCGCTGGAGGCCACCGGCCATGCAGGCGTCATTGCCGATTTCCTGGATGCGCGTGAAACCGGCAGGGCCGCTCTCACGGATTCCGCCGACAACATCCGCTCACTCGCCATGACATTTGCTGCAATCCGGAGTGCCGAGGAAGAGCGCTTCGTCGAGATAGATATCTGACCCGAGGACATTCATTCATGAGCAATCCTGCAAAATCCATTCGCATCGGAACGATGATCGCCGCCACGGGCGGAGAAGCTGCGAAGCGGATCGATGAAATCGCCGATCTCGGGTTTGAAAGCTTCGAGCCGTTCTTCTGGCAGACGACCAACGGGCAGGACCTGGCCGAGCTCGGCAAGCGCTGTGTCGAGGCGATCGGCGACCGGGACATCACCATCTCGACCCTGGGCATGTTCGGGAACCCGCTGGAAGATCAGCCGCTGGACCGAGACACCCTGCAGGGCTGGAAGGACTGTATCGATAACGCCCATCACTTCGGCGCCACTTGCGTCGCCGGCTTTACCGGCAGGATCCGTGGCAAGCCCCTGGAAGACAGCCTGCCCAAATACAGGGAAGTCTGGTCCGAGCTTGCAAAACGCGCCGCCGACAAGGGTGTCAGGATCGCTTTTGAAAATTGCGCCATGGACGGCAACTGGCAGACCGGCGATTGGAACATCGCCCATAATCCGGATGCCTGGGAACTGATGTTCAACGAAACGACGGACGACAATCTCGGCCTGGAATGGGAGCCTTGCCACCAGCTTGTCTATCTGATCGATCCGTTGCCGCAGATCCGCAAGTGGGCCGACAAGATCTTTCACGTGCACGGCAAGGACGCCACAGTCCGCCATGATGTCATCCGGGAACACGGCATTTTCGGAAAACATCCGTTCGTCTTCATGCGTACGCCGGGTTTTGGCGATAGCAACTGGACAGACATCATCAGCGAGCTGCGTCTTGCAGGGTATTCAGGCTCCATCGACATTGAGGGCTGGCACGACCCGGTCTATCGCGACGAGCTCGAAATGACCGGCCAGGTGCATGCGCTCAACCATCTGAAAACTAGCCGGGGCGGTGCCTTCATACCGGGAACCGGCAAATACGAAGGCGGCGATCCCTCACTGACCTAGGGCAACGCCGTCCGTCATTCATGTCGCATACAGGGAGGAGACCCAACATGGACTTGAAATCAATAGCATTGGCAACATCCGGGCTGATCGCGCTGGCTTCAACCGCCGTTGCCGATCCGGTCGAGCTGGATCTGTGGACCATCGACGACCCGGGCGAATATCACTACGTCATGGCCGACGAGTTCATGGCCAAGCATCCCGACATCAAGATCAACGTGCGAACCGTCCAGTTCGAGGACATGGTCAATGACCTCGCACGCGGCGTGGCGACCGGCGATGCTCCCGACATCACCTACATCGACAATCCGGAAGTGGCGCTGTTTGCTTCTCGCGGACTGTTGCTCGACCTGAAGCCCTATATCGAGCAGTCCGATATCGTGAATGCCGACGACATCTTCCCGGGACCGCTGTCATCAGTCAGCTACGAGGGTGGCATCTATGGCATTCCGCGTGGGGCGAATACGATCGCTCTCTACTATAATGCCGACATGTACCGTGCGGCCGGGCTCGACCCCGACAACCCGCCACGCACCTGGGACGAGCTTTACGAAGCCGCCAAGGCGCTGACCAAGCCGGAAGAGAATATCTACGGCCTCGCTTTTTCTGCGGTTGCGACCGAAGAGGGCACTTTCCAGTTTCTGCCCTGGCTGCAGATGACCGGTGGGGATTACGACAATGTCGACACGGACGGGGCGGTACGAGCGCTTTCACTCTGGAAGAAAATCCTCGACGAAGGACTGGCCTCGCCGGACACGCTCATTCGCGGTCAGTGGGACAGCACCGGTACTTTCAATGCCGGGACCGCCGCAATGTCGATCTCGGGACCCTGGGAACTGCCCCGAATGAGCTCGGAAGCCAAGTTCGATTTCAGGGCTGCGCTCCTGCCTGCACCGGACGAGGGAGCGGACCGTGCTTCGGCGCTGGGGGAGGGCGACAACGTCATTCTGGCCAGCACCGACAATCCGGATGAAGCCTTCCTGTTCCTGGAGTTTCTCTATGACAACATGGACCGCGTCTGGAATGAATTCGGCTACCTGCCGGCTTCCAAGGTCGAGGTGAAGGATCCCAAGTATCCGGAAATCTATGCGGTCTTCGAAGAATCGATGAAATATGCCCGCAACCGCGGACCTCATCCGCAGTGGCCGCGCATCAGCAAGGCGATCCAGACCGCAATCCAGTCGACACTGACCGGTCAGGCAACGCCTGAAGATGCTCTCGCTGCCGCGCAGACCAGCATCGACAAGGTCCTGAAGTAGGGTCTGTTCAGGCGGGGTTTTGCGATGTTCGCCCTGCCTTGGGGTGTGTGCTCGCGAGCCGTCCGACCGGACGGGAGCGCACACCCTTTTTCATCCGCCATGGAGGAGGAGACGGATGCTCAACTTTACCAGACCGTTCCGGGACGGGGCCGGTTTCGACACGATCCTCGTGACGCTGGCACTCGGGTACCTGGTTTTGTTTTCGGGTTTTCCGCTCGTTTACAACCTCGTCATGTCGTTTCAGGAAGTGGACCTGTTTTCACTCGGATCCTTCGACAGGCCCTATGTCGGTCTCGACAATTACGTTGATGTGCTGTCACGTCCCGAGGCCTGGGGCATCTTCCTCAACACCGTGAAATTCGTCGGCATCTCGGTCGCAGCGCAATTGTCCATCGGATTTGCCCTGGCAATGTTCTTTCAGCAGAATTTTCCGGGAAGCACCTGGCTGCGCGGGTTGTTCCTGGCGGGCTGGATCATGCCGGCTCTTGTTGTCGGCGCTGTCTGGAGCTGGATCCTGGCAGGGGATTTTGGCGTTCTCAACCATGTCCTGTTGTCTCTCGGCCTGACCGGTGAGCGTATCTTCTGGCTGTCCGACCCGAACGTGGCCCTTTATTCGGTCATCCTCGCCAATATCTGGCTGGGTGTTCCGTTCAACATGATCCTGTTGTCCGTCGGACTGGCGGGAATTCCGGAGGATATCTACGAAGCCGCCGAAATGGACGGTGCGAATGCCATCCAACGGTTTTTCACCATCACCTTGCCAATGATGCGCGCCCAGCTCGGAGCGGTGATCTCACTGGGTGTCATTTTCACCCTTCAGCAGTTCGACCTGTTTGCAGCCCTCACGCAGGGCGGTCCGTCGAATGCATCAAACGTCTTCCAGTACTGGAGCTGGCAATTGTCGTTTCAGTACTACGAGATTGGCGTCGGTTCGGTGATTTCGGTTCTGATGATCCTGTTCGTGATTTTCGTTGCCGCGGTCTATGTGCGGTCCACGCGCCACGAACAGCTAGCTTGAGGCGTCGAGCGATGATGAAAAAATATGGCCTGACCGCGATCGCGCTCTGTCTGGTGAGCCTTTACCTCTTCCCGCTTTACTGGATGTACATCACGGCCCTGAAAAGCGGCACGGAAATCTTCGCCAATCCGCCGACCTTCTGGCCGGAAAATCCGCAATGGATGGTTGGCGAAGTCTGGACGCGCCTGAAGATGGACGTCTACCTCTGGAACTCGCTTCTGATTGCCTCGGGTGTGACGATTATCGTCGCCATCTGCGGCACGGGTTGTGCCTATGTTCTCTCTCGCATCCGCAACCGCTGGATGGACGTGGTGCTCTTCATCGTTCTGATGATGCAGGTCTTGCCATCTTCCCTGATGATCACGCCGATTTTCGTTGCCTTCAACCAGGTTGGCCTCAACGAAGTGCCAAGAACATCGGTGATACTGGCGCAGGCGGCGAAGGTTCTGCCGCTCTATATCGTGCTGTGCCGCGCAACCTTTCTGCAGGTTCCAAGGGAACTGGAAGAAGCCGCGCTGGTCGACGGCAACTCGCGGATCGGTGCCTTCCTGTCCATCATCGTCCCGCTTGCAAGAAACGGCATTCTGGTGACGTCGGTGCTCATCTTCCTGCAGTCCTTCGGGGAATATGTCTATTCGCGCTCCCTGATCACACAGCGGGCGCTGCAGCCGGCGACTGTCGGTCTGCAATCCTTCATGGGCCCCAACACGTCCGACTGGTCCGGTGTGATGACCTACTCCGCGATCTACGTGACGCCGGTTCTCATCATATTTGTGTTGCTGCAACGCCAGATCGTCAGCGGCCTGACCTCCGGAGCCCTCAAATGAGCTATCAGATCGAGCTGGAAAACATCCAGAAATACTACGGTGCCTATCACGCGCTCCGCGACGTCTGCCTGCAGATCCCCAAGGGACAATTCGTTGCTCTGGTCGGGCCTTCGGGATGCGGCAAATCCACCTTGTTGCGCACCATCGCCGGACTGGAAAAAATCACCAGCGGCACGATGCGGATCGCGGGGGATGCGGTAAATGATAAGGCTCCACGCGAGCGGGACCTGGCGATGGTGTTCCAGTCCTATGCCCTTTATCCGCACATGACCGTTCGCCAGAATCTGACCTATTCCATGCGGCTTCGGAGACGCCCCAAGTCCGAAATCGAAAAGGCGGTGGAGGAAATTGCCCGCGTGACCGGGTTGGGCGAACTTCTCGACAGATATCCGCGGCAACTCTCCGGTGGGCAGCGCCAGCGCGTTGCCATGGGCCGGGCCATCATCCGCAACCCGAAGGCGTTCCTGTTCGACGAACCGCTTTCCAATCTGGATGCGGCGCTCCGGGTGCACATGCGCTCCGAAATCCGGCAACTGCACAATCGCCTCGGTGCGACGTCCGTCTATGTGACCCACGACCAGATCGAGGCGATGACAATGGCCGATCAGGTGGTGGTCATGCGAAGCGGGGTAATTGAACAGAAAGGCGCGCCACTCGACCTTTACGACAGGCCAGTGAACAAGTTCGTTGCGGGCTTTATCGGCTCCCCGGCGATGAATTTTGTCGATGGCGTCGTAGCGGAGGGGGGCAAGAGTGTTGGTCTTGCTCTTCCCGGGACACCGGTGGTCGCATTTGAAGGACTGCAACTGCCCGGTCAAAAGGTAACGGTCGGACTGCGGCCGGAACACCTGATGGTGGGGCAGGGGGACTCCGGAAATGAAATGACGCTTCCGGTATCGCTCGTTGAGAGAACGGGGGCAGTCTCCTACGTGCTCACCGACACGGATCCCGGGCTCCTGATTACTGCTCCGGTTCGTGTCGAAGATGGCGTTCGGTCGGTCTCCGTTTCGATCAAACCGGAACACATCCACCTGTTCGACAGGGAAACCGGCAACGCCCTCCTGCACGCGTGATATCCCAGCCGTCCAAATGAGTGTCTGCGGATCGGAAACTCCTGGCAAAGGGGCTCCTGTCCGCTGGCGACCGTCGTGAAAATCGATGTTGCGGCGGCTGGGAAAATGATCATTTAAACAGATCATTCTGATAGAAATTATATCACTTAAATAAAACGTTCGATCGGTGCTACTTCAGGGCCACCCATTGACCTGAAGTGTTGCAGCGTTAATGACCCGGCTAAATTGCTCTTCCATTCCTTTTGCGCTCCCAATGAGGGATGGCGCCGCCGCAGGGCTCTGGCCTTGCGGGCATTTCCGTTGCGCTGTTTGCCCCGCGGATTGAGCCTTTGAGCAAAATCCCTTTGTAACAACGTTAGGCGAACCGCCGCGACTGCGAAACCTCTCAAGGGTTGCCAGTCTCACCATCGCCTGTTGGCAGTGCCGCACGGTCGCTCCTTGAGGTTTTGGCAGCGGCAACAAGAAGAGACCTTTTCACTCGTAAGGCAAAAATAAACATGCATGCGCATGCAAATATATTGACGATGGCGAGGCTCTAACTATATTGCATGCACATACAAATAAAATGAGAGCCAACTTGATGAGTGCCGTTACAGTTTACACCGACTACGTCTGCCCCTTTTGCCTGCTCGCTGAACAGGTCGTGACGACGGCGATCGGTGACAGGAAGATCCCGATATCCTGGCGGGCTCATGAATTGCGGCCCGACCCGGTGCCGACGCTGAAGCCCGAAGATCCTTACCTTCCGACGATCTGGAACCGGTCGGTTTATCCGCTTGCGGAAAGCCTTCAGGTGCCAATCAAGCTGCCGTCGATTTCGCCTCAGCCACGCACCAACAAGGCTTTCGAGCTGCTGGCCCTGGCGCAGGATAGGGGACTGGATCATCCGTATTCGATGCGGATATTGCGCGCCTTCTTCCAGGAGGATCGCGACATCGGCGATCCCGAGGTTCTTGTCGCATTGGCTGCGGAAGCGGGGATCGACCCGGATGAAGCCCGGCAGGCTCTCGAAACCGGGGCCTATCGCGAACGTCACCGTGAAGCACTGCGCCACGCCCGCGAAGACATGGCGATCACGTCGGTTCCCACGATCGTGGTCGGTGATCAGATTTTCCGGGAAGTGCCCCCGCTGGACGAGTTGCTTCAGGCAATCGACCGGTTGGATAGCGCCCCCGGCAATAGCGGCCGCTCCCGTTAATCGACGCGGCCAAGTCGAAAGGCATCCGCCTTCACACACTCTCAATCTACAAAAGGAATATGCAATGAGCTGGGTTTATCTCGGAATCGCCGTGATCTTTGAGATCGCGGTCGCAATAAGTGCCGGAAATGCAAAAGGGTTCACACGGTTCGGGTGGACCGTCGCAACCCTCGTGAGCGGCGCTATCGCCACCTTCTTCTTGAGCCTTGCACTCCTCACTTTCGATGTAGGTGTCGGGTACGCAATCTGGACCTCCGTCTCAGGTGTCGGGATCGTCGTCCTGGGGGCGCTGTTCTTTGGTCAGCAGCTCAACTGGAAGAAAGGCCTCGGCATCGCCTTCGTCATCGGCGGCGTTGTCGGCCTGCGCCTGAGTGGTGCTGCCTGAGCAACTGAAACACGAAGTATCTCCTCCAATTCTCTTCTGATCAAAAGGAACAGCAAATCATGGATACGCTACAGAAAACCCAAGGCAATGGCGGTGCATGGGGCATGCTGATGCTCGCCAGCGCGTTCGAAATCGGCTATGCGCTCAGCGTCGGCGGCAGTCAGGCATTCACTATTCCGAGCTGGTCGATTGCTGCCGTCGTTTTCTTCCTGCTCACGCTTTACTTCCTCAGTGCCGCGCTGCGAACCATCGACGTGGGGATCGGCTATGCGGTCTGGGCAGGGATCGGCTCGGTCGGGGCTGCCGTCTTCGGCAGCTTCTTGCTCGACCAGCCGTTGACGCTGATCCAGGCAGTCTGGCTGGGTGTCATTATCGCAGGTGTCGTCTGGCTGAAGCTGGCCGACAGCCCGAAGCTTGCGGCGACAGCCTGATGGGGACGGATCGTTCAGAACGCCTTGACCAGCTCATGGAGGAGGCCGTGGCCTTCTCCGTGGATCATGTCCACAAAGGCGGCATTCCCTTCACCGCTCTTGTCGTTGACGGAAATGGCACAATAATCGGGCGCGGTGTCAACCGCGTTCGGGATCATCATGATCCGACCGCGCATGCGGAAGTCGACGCGATCCGCGACGCTTGCCGCACGCTAAAAACTCCACATCTGCATGGGGCCATTCTGCTTGCTTCAGGCGAACCTTGCGCGATGTGTTACATGAGCGCGCTTTATGCAGGTATCTCGCAGGTATTCTTTGCCGCCGATCGTGATGAAGTGGCAAGGCACGGCTTTGATTATCGAGGTTCCTATGGGCTGTTTGCCAGTGATCCGTTGGCCTGGCAGTCGCCTCGCGTGGCCAAGCTGGCCGTGCCCAAAGCTATGCGGCCTTTCCAGAACTTTGCCGCGAAAAGCCGCATTTCCGACTAATGGCAGTTACTTGTTTCTGCGCTTGCATGAGCATACAAATGTTCAACGCAAGCGCAGAACACTCGAAGGTCCAGATAGATCATGTCCAATAGCAGTGGTTCGTGGCTCAGGCTGATCCACGCGGTCGCCAATGTCGAAGCAGACCTCGCAAAAGTCCTGCAAGACCGGCATGGCCTTGGTCTGTCGGATTATCGCGCCCTCGAGATCCTCTCCAAATCGCCCACCTCCGAATTGCGAATGCAGGAACTGGCCGCCCATCTGCAGCTGAACCAGAGTTCCGTATCACGCATGGTCGAGCGTCTGGAGCGGGGTGGCTTCACGGTTCGTGATCTTTGTCCGGACGACAAGCGCGGTGTCTACACCGTTCTCACCGACAAGGGACGTGCACATTTTGAAACCGCGCAACCGGATTACGAGAACGCACTGGAAAATGCCCTCAAGGAACACGGCGGGGCCGAGTTGCTCCTTGCACGATTTGGAAATGCGGAAGACGTGGTCTGATTGGCCATATGCGGTTACGTTGCCGACCAACGCCAAACTTAAAACGGAATGCTGAGCCTGAGAGAGCCGCTGTTGGTGGCCAGATTTTCGGAGAACCGGCCATTGTATTCCAGGCGCAGATCGACCCCTTCAATGGATGTGAGCTGAAGGCCAGCCCCGATCGAGGCAAACAGATCCTCATGTTCGAGAGACGTCTTGAACGACCCGGTTCCCCCGGCGCGGTTGGTGAAGCGTGCATCTGTTTCCCATTGGTCACTGGACAGGAACGACACACCGAGTTTTCCATATACACGCAGGTCCTTGCCGTCCTTGTAGCGCAGGCGGCTTCCAATCTCGATAGAAGGTGTTGCGGCAAAATTCCAGTGGCCGGTGGAGTCGAATTCAAGTCCGTAATCACCGCTTTCCCGGTAGTCGCCGACCCGGGAGTAGATAGCGTCGAAGTCGACATAAGGTTTAACGTAGACGTTGGTTGCCGCGAAGGTGCGTGCGATCCGTGCTCTGACGGAGCCAGCCAGCACATCGGGAGAGCTGGAGATCGTCTCGGAAAGATCGGAGATCGACAGGTTACGGTCGAACCTGGTGGCTCCGTAACTGCCAGCGGCAGCGGCCGAAAGGGTCCAGGCCCCTATCTCCCGCTTCAGGCTTGCCCCGAGATACCCCGCCTTGCCGTCTCCTTTCACGGTTCCGGAGGCCTGTGAAATCCATGTTTGCTGAAAGGCAGCAGCGCCACCGATGAACCAGCCGGGCGCTATTTCCCGTTGTCCTCCCAACTGGTAGGTCAGCGCGTTAGCGTTATAGCTCGGTGAATTGCCGATGGCTGAGCGGTGGCCCGTTCCGCCGGTTGCGCGTGCCCAGCCACAGGAGCCTTCGGTTATGCCGGCGCCATCGCCTTCGAAGACAGGACAACTCATCAGGCTGTCGCCGAAGGACAGCATTTCGAAGGTCTGTTCGACGACGGCAGCAAGCCCGGTGCGCGGCAGAAGCTGGTTCAGGGTGTCTGCATAGCTTCCGGATTGATTGTCGACCTCGTCGGCAATGGCCCCGAACAGTGTTCCGAAGATGTTGTTGCCGCCGCGATCCCAGATATTCTGCAGGTTTTCCGCAACGGCCTTCTGATCCCGGTTTAGTTTCACCTTGCCGTTGGGGGTAAAGTCGGCGCCGGTTACCTGGAAATAATAGTCGGAGCCTTCCGGACTGAACAGGTAATCGAAGATGAGAGAGTCCTGCGGGGTGAGGGTGCCTGTAACAGATCCGCCGACCGACAGAACTTTCGTCTTCCTGTCCGGAAGAAGGCTGATGGTCTTGAGGCCGAGTGTGCCTGCAAGCGTCGCGTCGCCGCGCACTTCCAGCCAATCGGAATCGAAATTGTTCAGGTCGATGTCCGCGACCAGAAATCCTTGTGCGTTCTGCGTGAAATTGCCGGTAATCACTGTCTTGCCGGGGTCGCGTGCGCGGCCCAAAACAAAGCGGCCGTTGTTGACCACATTTGCATCGTACAGATAGCCGTCAGCAAGGGTGTTGGGTGAGTTGTTGGTGACTGTACCGGCGCTGCCGCCGTCGGCATTGGTCAGGACGACATCCCCGTAAAGAGACGCAGTGTCGTTGACGGTTACATTGAGGATTGCCCCGTCAGCCGTCGTGCCCGTTCCGGAATACCAGACCGCATAGGAGCCGGTGTCGTCGGTGCCGTTGCGAGATGCGCCTGACTGGACAATGGCATTGTCGTTCAGAACCAGCGTGTTGTTGAGCCCGTTGGAGACCCTGATGGCCGCGGCATCCGTATCCGTGCCCCCCTGGACGTTGCCTTGTCCGTCAACCGTGATCCCGATTGTGCCGTTGCCGTCAGCGCCCTGGCTTTGCGCAAAGACACCCGACGAACGCGATCCGGAGGCATAGACCTGACTTGCGATTTCCAGATCGATAGCGCCCGCGGTTCCCGTGCTGTCTGTTGACATGAGGCCAGCGACGCCGCCGGTGCCGGTTCCGGATATACCGCCGCCGCCGCCGATGGACTGAGCGATAATACCGATGGACTCGTCACCCGTGACGGTGATCGGCGCGTCGATATCCAGTGTGATCTGGCCGCCATTGCCGCTGGCGCCGCCGGAGGTCAGGTTCGCGGTGGCGTTGGTCATGGAACCGCCGGTCGCATCGCCCGCCAATCCACCGCCACCACCGATGGATTGTGCCACCAGGCCGAAAGCGCCGTCGCCGCGGGTCTGGATGCCCGCGCCTCCGGTTAGCTGGAACGTCACCGCGTCACCGTTGCCTGCCGCACCGCCCGTGCCGCCGATTGCCAGATCAAGCCCACCTTCTACGCTACCGGTGACGCCATAACCACCGCCGCCGCCGATGGACTGGAGCAGAACGCCATGAGAGCGGTTGCCGTAGGTGGCAATCGACGTGTCCATCGTCAGATCGATTGTGCCGCCATTGCCGGCCACACCGCCAGAACCGCCAACAGAGACGCTCAGCTCACTGCCGTCGACGCGGGTTGTCTCTGCGCTGCTGCCGACCCCGCCGGTGCCGCCGCCGCCGCCGATGGACTGGGCGACCAGGGCGGTGGCATCATTGCCGCTTGTCGTGATGGTTACCGCGCTGGTGTCGTAGGTGAGGACCTCGCCGCCATCGCCGCCCGCGCCGCCTGTGCCGCCGCCATCCCCGCCGATCGCCAGCGTGCCGGTCTGGTTGTCAGAACCATCGCCACCCTGGCCGCCACCGCCACCGATGGATTGCATCGTCATGCCGGTGGCTGCAAAGCCTGCCGTATTGATGAAATTGTTGTCACCGTCCGCCAGCCAGATGGCGACTTCACCGCCGTCTCCGCCGGAGCCGCCCCTGCCGCCGACGGCAAGTTCGATGGAGGCACTGACTTCGCTGCCGCTGGCGGTGGACGAGCCGCCCTGACCGCCGCCGCCGCCAATGGATTGCAGCACGACCCCGTCCGCCCAGGCACCTTGCGTGATGATCTGGCCATCATGGTAATATTTGACCTGATTGCCGTCACCGCCAGACCCGCCGCCACCACCGACATCGACCGTGAACGAATAGGAAGCTCCCGCATCCGACAGGCGCTTGATCTGTTTCTTCAAGGCCCCAATGGCGTCAAGAACCTTGTGAGACGACGCGTCATTGCCGAGCGATCCGCCGATGCCGCCGCCGCCGCCGATGGATTGCAGCACGACGCCGTCCGAGTCGCCGCCGAAGGTTTCGATGCGGCCGTATTGTTCGGCGTAGATGGTACCGCCGTTGCCGCCGCTGCCGCCAATGGCTCCAACACCCAGAGACATGCTGCCGGAGACGCTGCTGGCGCCAACGCCAAGGTAGACGGTGCCACCCTGCGAATTGCCGCCACCGCCACCGATGGACTGCCCGACCAGACCCTTGGAACCCGATCCCTGCGTCTGGACCGTGTAGCCGGCAAAGTTATGGATCTCGACGGAGGAGCCGTCACCGCCCGAACCACCCTGGCCACCCAGGGAAATCTTCGCTTCCAGCGACGCGATACCGCCTTGCGAATAGGCGTTGCTGTTGCCCAGGCCGCCGTTACCGCCGCCTCCGCCAATCGATTGGGCCAGAACGCCATGGGCACCGTCGCCGAAGGTGAAAAGCGTGCTTTCCGGGGCCAGACTCGTGAGTTTCGTTGCGGTGGTGCTGCCTGAATTGGAAGACGAGCCGTAGGTTCCCAGAGTTACGTTGACTTCCCCGCCATTGCCGCCACCGGATGTCGTGAACGCATAATCCGAATTGAAA
Source organism: Labrenzia sp. 5N (assembly GCF_012395805.1). Lineage (NCBI taxonomy): Bacteria > Pseudomonadati > Pseudomonadota > Alphaproteobacteria > Hyphomicrobiales > Stappiaceae > Labrenzia > Labrenzia sp. 5N. The sequence continues at coordinate 116,657 of NZ_JAAZTM010000024.1, forward strand.
TCGCTCAGAGCATTGCCGGTGCCGCCCCCCAGAGCAACGGTAGCGGTGGATTCCACAGTGTCCTTGTCGCCAAGCGTGGCTGTCAGCGCGGAGGCATCGCCGCCGTTGCCGCCGCCGCCGCCAACCGATTGGGCCAGGATACCGTGAGAGGCATCGCCGATTGTCGTGAGCCTGGAGGGTTGGTCATAGGTGACGGTCACGTCGCCGCCGGCTCCCGCATTGCCACCGTTGCCGCCAACGGTTGCCAAGTAGTTGAAGGCGAGGGGAACGCCGGTGCCGGTTGGAGCGGCAACCAGAAAATCGCCGGCGGATGTCGAGCCGCCATTGCCGCCACCACCACCGATGGACTGGGCCAGAATGCCGGTGGCATTGTTGGGGGCGTATTTGGAGGTGGAAGACGCGGAAAGTCCGGTGGCGATGGTGCCGCTTGAAAGATCGATTGTGACGTCGTCCCCGTCGCCTCCGTCGCCGCCGCTGCCGCCGAGGACAAAGGCTGCGTTGAAGCCGATGGTCGCGTCAAAGTAATTGGCGCTGCCACCCGTGCCCCCACCACCACCGATGGACTGTGCGAGGACAGCTGTTGACTGTGCGCTGGAAGTCGCGGCGTAAAACTGGTTCTGGGTCAGGGAAACGGTTCCCCCGTCACCGCCATCGCCGCCGCTGCCACCCATCTGGAACGCGAGGAACGAAAGGACGCTGAAATTCTTGACGCTGCCGCCGTTGCCGCCGCCGCCGCCGATGGACTGGGCGATCAGCCCAGGTGCGAATACGCCGGTTGTGGTGATGTGCGCGTTGCCGTTGCTTGTGGCAGCCAGAAGTGAGGGAAGGTCGGAGTAAACGCATCCGCCGGTGTTGTCGACGCAGACCTCGCCGCCGTCACCACCGAGGTCGGCGGAACCGCCGACGCCGATGGAGGCGATGGTCGACAGGGTTTGCACGCTGCCGCCGTTGCCGCCACCGCCGCCAACAGACTGGAAGATGGCTCCAGGAGAATAGCCGCCGGAGGTGACGATGGTTCCGATGTTCGGAATGGCGACCGTTCCGCCCTTTCCGCCCGCTGAGCCCTGGCCGCCTACGCCGACAGTGCCGGTGGCATCGCCACCCGAGCCACCGCCACCGCCAATCGATTGCGCAAGGATTCCGGTAGAGGAGTCGCCTTTGGTCGTGACCTTCTGCGTGTTCGAAACGCCGACGTAACTTCCGTTGGACGTTGTCGATCCGGCAGCGCTGCCGCCAACGCTGACAAACCCGCTGGAAGATCCCGCGGCTCCGCCGCCACCGCCAATGGACTGGGCGATGATGCCGAGCGAGTTGAAGCCGTTGGTCGTGATGTCCGCGCTTGTGTTGACCGTTACGGTACCGGCTGCGCCTCCACCGGCGCCATCGCCGCCCAGTCCAACCAGGGTTGAGGCATCGATCCCGCCGGTTCCGCCACTTCCTGCGATCGACTGCGCGACGACACCGAAGGCATGGTCTGCTGCCGTTGAGACTGTCGCATTGCCAAGCGAAAGGGTTACGTTTCCGGCATCGCCGCCATTGCCGCCGTTGCCGCTCTGACCGCCGAGAACACTCTGAAAATCGCTCCCCGTTCCGCCGCCGCCGCCGATGGAGTGCAGCGCGATGGCTGCGGAAAAAGCGCCGCTTGTCTCAATACTGGTATCGCCTGAGACAGTGACGGAAACCGCGCCGGCATCGCCGCCGAAACCGCCGCCGCCACCGGTGCCGGCGAGAGCCGTGCCGTCGCCGCCGTCTCCGCCTTCACCGCCGATACTCTGTGCCAGCACGCCGTACACATTAGCGCCACTTGTCTCGATGGATTTTCCGTCTTGAAGAGATACCGACACGGATCCTGCCGTACCGCCATCGCCGCCGCTATGATCCTTGGTGGGGCCGGTGCCACCCTTGCCGCCGAGGCTTTTTGCGCCGATTGCTGCGCTCGGTTCGTAGCTGCCGCCGGTAACATCGAGGACGAGCCTGGCTGAGTTGGTGATCGAGACGTTGCCGCCGTTGCCGCCATCGCCGCCGTCGTCGCTGTTGTCAGTCGAGGCGGTCCCGGCGCCGCCTTCGCTTAACCCATAGAGAACGAACAGGCCGTCGCCCCCGGCCGTGGTGACATCCCAGTAGATGTCGCCGTTCATGGCGTTGTTGATCGTGACTGTTCCACCAGCACCGGCATTGCCGTTGTTATCGCCGCCTCTGCCGCCAAAGGATCTGGCGATGAATCCGCCGCCTTCTCCAAGCCCCTGAAAACGGTTGCTGCTCGAACCGACGGTGAAGCTGCTCGGGGCGGTGTTGTTGACGGTCACGCTGCCGCCGTCACCGCCCTTGCCGCCATATTGGTCGGACAGGACGCTGTTGTTCTGGTTGCCTCCTGTTCCGCCGTTGCTTTCGGCAACGAAAATAGCAAATCCGAAATTGGCGTAACCAATGGCGGTATAGCTTGCAAGGCCGTTGTTGGTAACCTGCACCGAGCCACCGTTGCCGCCTGCGCCGCCGTTCGAATTGTTATCTCCGTTGGATTGATCGCCTTCGCCGCCGCTGGATTGGGCGAAGATGCCCATTGCAAATTGGCTGACTTCCGACACGCTGATATCGATATTTGACTGATTGACGATTGTAACTGTTCCGCCAGCTCCGGCTGCGCCGGAGTCCTCGCCTGCCGACCCTCTGGACTCGACATACCAGTTTGCATAGATGCCCTTGCTGGTCGGGATAACCATATTCTGCTGGCCGTAATTCTGGATCGTGATGCCAGGGGCCTGGGCGCCAGCGGATGCACCCGTTGCAGTCAGATTGACGTCGGTGACATCCGTGCCGGTATTGAAGGTGCAAACCCACGGGTCGCCGGAATCGTCACACAGGGAATCCGCCAGGGCGGGGGATGAAAGGCACAGGCTCGCAACGGATGCGGTGGACAACAGCAGCGATTTCACGCGAATGTTTTTTCTGACCGAAGGACGGGAGACCTGGTCTTTTCCTTCGGTTGTAAGGCCGAGGCCCATTTTCTTATCCCTGAAACAATTGGCTTAAAAAGTTTTGAGACGGAACTTTTTGCTCTTCCTCGTCAGGAATAACTATGGTTGCAGGGCAGCGGGTTTCACTGCAAATTCGATGAACCAGCTGAAATCATCGATGAAATTGTGGGCCGTGCCGCAGGAGCGGTCCTATATTGAAAGTTACCTTTCCAGTACGAGATTGCTTGTAACATGCTTTCAGATGAAGCCGTTCCGGCGACGACACGCAGGACTGTCTCCACTCCAGAAGAAGACGTCCGCGTGCACGCCGTCAGTAAGTCTCATCACGAGGAGCGCCTGCAGCCAGAGACCGAGCATCTCTTCTGGAAACTTCAGATCGGCGGCTGGTTGTTCATAGCCGTTTATGGCTTTTTCGCCCGGGTGGTGACGTTCTCCGACTTCCGGCTTGCGTTCACGTTGACCCTTTCGATGGACTTGGTCGGCTTTCTGCTGACGAGCGCTGCCCATCACTATGTTCTCCGGAACGTCCAGCGGCTGATCACGATTCCGGTGTTCCTGGGGGCGGCAGCGTTTTCGCTCGCGTGCGGCACCTTGCAGATGTATTTAGCCTGGTTTCTGCGCGATCTGCTTTTTCCTGAAGCTCTGCCCTTCAACACGCCTCTGACGCCGGTCGTTTATTACACTTCGGTTCTGCTGGGCTGGATGCTGGCCTATTTTTGCCTGAGGTCCGATTACGAGGCGCGGATCGCGCGGTTGCGGCGCAGCGAGGCGCTTGCGGAGGCCATGCGTTCCGAACTGGAACAGCTGCGGCTGCAACTGGCGCCTCACTTCCTGTTCAATGCGCTCAATTCCGTCGCTTCGGAAATTCACGAGCGACCCGACACCGCGCTTGAAATGGTGAGGGAAATTGCAGGTTACCTGCGCTATTGCCTGAACCAACAGCGCCGGGACCTCTGTCCGCTGTCGGAAGAGGTGGAGGCGATGAACGCCTATCTGCGCATCCAGGAAATCCGGTTTGAAGACAAGCTACAATGCACCGTCAGCGTCGATGAAACCGTCAGGGACATGATCGTTCCCCACATGATTCTGCAGGGGCTCGTGGAAAATGCGGTCAAGCACGGGTTGAAGCATCAGTCGAACCGTATCGACATTCACGTTTCTGTCAGCCGTCTCGGCAAGGATGAGGTCGAGGTTTCGGTCACTAACTCAGGGAAGATTTCGGAAACGGACCCGACACGGAAATCGATCGGTCATGCCAACCTCAGAAAACGCCTGCAGCTCTACTATCCGGAAATGCACGAGTTCAGCCTGCGTGAGGGGCAAGGCATGGTCGTTGCACGCATCTTGCTGAAAGGTCCGGCATGCTCCGTGTAGTTCTGGTTGACGACGAACCTTCCGCCAGGCGCGGCCTCAGGCGAATGCTTGCCGAATTTCCCGACATTGCTGTGACTGGTGAAGCGGGGGACCTCGAGTCTGCCCGGCAAGTGATGCATGAGGTCCGCCCGGATGCGGTTTTCCTTGATGTGGAACTGACCAACGGCAAGGGGCTTGACCTTGCAACGGACCTGCCGCCCGAAACCTTCGTGATCGTCGTCAGTGCATACGATCTATACGCGATCGACGCCTTTGATGTTGCCGCACTCGATTTCCTTGTGAAACCGGTCAAGCCGGAGCGGCTGGAAACAGCGATTGGTCGTCTGCGAGAAAGACTGCCGCCGGTCCCGTCCACTCCGGATAACAATGTGTCCCCAACCTTGGTCACAGCGCAGGGTCGTCTTCAATTCAAGACCAGTTCAGCGTCGATCCTGGTGTCCCACGATGCAGTTGCCTTTCTGCGGGCCGAAGGGGACTATACCCGCGTCTATCTGGAAAACGGTCAGCAACACCTCGCCAATGGCCTCCTGCGCGTTTTCGAAACCAGGCTTCCAGCACCGCCTTTTCACCGGCTGGATCGTTCCACTATCGTGAACTGCGCACAGATCCAGCGCGTCAATTGGCACGCTAGCGGACGCAGCAGCATTCATTTCTCTAATGGGAGCAATGTCGTTGAGATTGGGCGCCCTGCATCAAAGAGATTGCGCTCCATTTTGCAGCTGAGCGGAGGCTGAAAACCGGCGATTGGCCTCCTGGCTCTGGTCGCTGTTGCCAATCCTGGAACGTCCGACAAGGAACGCCAAGCAACTCAGGAACCTTTCCGAAGCAATATGACGGTTCCTGCCGGATCGCATGTCCAATGGCCGGTGACATCTGTCAGCGGCTCCAGTTCATCGCGTTTGGGAGATCCCAATGCCGCCAGGGCATTCGTGGGATCCTCATCGAACAGTTCTATCCAGACGTCCGTCTGGCTTTGATGCGGCACGCGGTCGATCCACAATGTCATGGGGCCGAACGAAAAGCCTGTGCTGTCCTTCAGTTCACGCGTCACCTTCAATCCGATCTTGTCCCGGTAGAAGGCTACGGTTTCGTCCCACCGATACAGCGGCACCTTGATCGCGATGTTCTTGCCCGGTTCCATTTCCAATTCCCTTTCGATGCGTGTTGCCTATTTGTAAAATCCGTCGCGTAGCCTGATGCCGTTTTCGAGCCAGACCTTCATGGCGCAGAGCATACCCGTCCAGCCTTCGCAGTTGCCGAGACAGGACTTCAGACCCGTTTCGGTTCCGGGCCAGCCAAATTCGTTGATGCGGACATAGGTGCGCCCGTCTTCCAGCTCCTGAAACGTGATGGTCACGGTCGTCCAGGTGCGGGCGTCATCTCCTGCCTCCCACTGCAGAACGACTTTTTCGTTCGGCACCACTTCCTGCACCAGAACAGGGAATGCACCGGGAAAGTCATGAAAGTCCCAGGTCACCTCCGCACCCGCTTCGATGCGGCCTCGAGCTCCTCCGGTCGTGAAGAATTCCGAAAGCTGTGCCGGGTCGACGACAGCCTCAAACACCTCCGCGACGGGTTTAGAAATCCTCCCGCCGACTGTGAATTTCAGTTCCATGGCCCTGTTCCTTGTTGCCTTGCGAGCTATTATGTTATAAAAATATAACATGTCAACAGATGATCAGGATGACGCGCTTTTCAAGGCGCTTGGCCACAGGGCGCGCAGGCATATGCTTGACCTTTTGAAAAAGGGGCCGCTAACCACAGGCCACCTTTGCGAGGCGCTGCCGCAGATAGACCGCTGCACAGTCATGCAGCATCTGAAGGTTCTGGAAAAAGCCGGGCTGGTGGTGGTCGAACGCCGTGGGCGGGAACGGTGGAACCACCTGGACGCACTGCCAATTCAAGCAGTTCACGAGCGCTGGATCGGTCCCTACGCTGCCTACGCAGCGAATATGCTGGGTGCTCTCAAGAAGAGCGTTGAACAGAGTGGGGAAACTGAGGTGCCCGCAGAAGCTGAAAGCGACGACGCCTCACATTCCTGAAGATTGTGGAAGTGGCGTTTGGAGCAGAGCGTTTGGGGCGGATGTTCTCATGCAAGCGTGAGGTCCTGCCGGCGGGGCAGTCATCCGCAGCCGGGCGCGCCTTGCATCCAGGTATCTTCCGCGCTTCTAGACAAACAGCAAATCCTGGTTTCAGGATGGCATTGGTCCATTCCGAACAATTCGATTTTGGTATCGATGAGGTATAGCGGGAACGCTCTTCCGAGCGCCTGAATCCAGTAATCAATTTCCAGAGAATTAAGATCGTTACATGACTTGCAATAGCTGGAAAGTGAGTATCCTTTTTCCTGCAAGTCTTCGAGCGTTGTGCAGCTGCTAGTTTCCAATGGCTCAAGAATTCTTACGTTTAAAGACATTTTTGGCTCACCGTTTTTATTGTCCAAGCAGCTCCAGGGGCGTTTATTCGTTTCGGGCGATGGGGCATTTGAAACTTGGAGCTTTTTTACCGGCGATTGGAAACGTTCTCAATTCGTGGGAGTACTTAAGTAGTATTTGAGGGGGCATCCCGGTGGCCCCGGGCGGCGGGAAATCATGGCAGGATTTTTACGTATTTAGTCCTGGAACCCGATTGCTTCCCAGACGGGGTTTCCGCCACATCTGCGGGCCAACATTGAACGCGGAACTTCAAATGCCCCCAGTTTCAAAACAGGCCTTCGTTGCCAAACGCCCTTACAGAATTGCCGTGGGCATGCTGCGAGCTGGGCAATGATGGTTCGGACCGCGCGGTTGGAGGATACCCCGCAACTTCTCCGGTTGATCCGAGATCATGCGCAGTATGAGGGCGGGAGAGCCACTATCGACAAGTGCGTGTTGGAACGACTGCTTCAGGTCGAGGAGCCGCCGGTTCGGATCCTTGTCGCTGAATCAGATCAGATCGCGGGATATGCCGCGTTGACGACAGACTATTCGCTCTGGTCCGGAGCGCGCTACGGGCATCTCGACTGCCTTTTCGTTGCGAAGGAATATCGCGGCAGGGGCGTCGGCCAGATACTGTTCCTGAAGGTGCGTGAAGAAGCGCACTCTGCCGGGTGCGTTCGGCTTGAATGGCAGACGCCGGACTGGAACTGTCAGGCAACTGAGTTCTACAGAAGAAATGGCGCTGAATGTTTGTCGAAAACCCGCTTTGTCCTGCAGCTTGACGATGGGTAGAGGGGGGTAGAACTGACAGCCTGGTCGTACTGGATTAAATCTTCACGAGTGCAGAACTTTTTCGATTAAATAGACCCGGTTTAGAAATGCGGATTCAGGCTTTTTTCAGCTTTGCCGTGCTCAATACTTGAGTGCAAGTTGGCGCTAATGACGAAGACGCAGCATGTCTACAGAAGTCAACATTCTTATTCGGTCCATGCGTCAGCTGGTTCCCAATCCGGAAACAAGCGCGATCCTGACTGCGATGGGTGTTTCCTACTGGGCTTACGATCCGGTTGCTGAAGAGTTGTGCTGGCAAAGGTCGGATCCGACCTCTGTCAGAGGTTATCGCCTCGCAAAGCTGTCCATTCAAAGGGCGCTTCAATACTACATCCAGCGTGACAGAACCCGCTTCCTCAAGGTGATTTCCAATGCGGTGGAACACGGTCTGTCGCAGACCACTCGTGTCACCATGAAAACGGATGGCGGTCACAAGTCCTACGATCTGGTGGCTTCTCGCATTTCCGGCAAACCGGCGTTTCTGATCATAGGGCTGATGAAGGAGTGTGCGCCGGAAGCGCCGGTCAACGCGGAATTGCCGGACATTCTGCAAAACCTGTCCAACGTCTTTATCTCGAACGCCAGTGCTGTCCTCATTACGGACAACAAGGGGGTGGTTCAGTCGGCCAATCGCCAGTTTCTGAAGCTGTTCGGCATAAGTAACGCCAAACAGGTTGTCGGCCGCGATGCAAGAACGATCCCCAATTACATAGGCAAGAAGCTCGCCGGCTCATTTGCCGAGATGTTGCGAAGCCGCCTTGCGTCCAAAGGAACGCTCAAGCTGCCTCAGACAGTAGGCGATCCGGTTGAAGTTCTTTACGATCTGCATCCGATGGCGCTCGATGATCCGAACGGCGGTATCATCTTTGCAGGGGAACTTGCTGCCAATTCAGTGGAAATATCTGCCAATGAAGTTCTGGATGCGGTTCCAACGCCAATTCTGGTTGCCGATCTGGATACTCGCCGCATCAAATACGCCAACAAGGCCGGGCGCGGCGAGTTAGGGTTGTCCGCAAAACAAATAGGAACCGAACGGCTATCCGACACGCTCATGAGCGCGAATGACGTTCGTGATCTGACCCTTGTTCTAGACAAGGTCGGCTGGGACGCTGGCCGTGTGTGGCAGGTTCAAAGTCACATCGGACTCAAGAGGCACTACCGCATTCGCACCTGCTTCATCGGCAAACAGTCTTCGCGGCAGATCGTGCTCGAATTTCTGCCTGTCCGGCTTGAAAAGGACAAACCCGGCAACGAAAAAGCCCAGAATTTCTTTTCGCGCCTGCTGGACATGAGCTTCAACTGATCCTGCCATCACTGTATGTCTCTGGAGGCCCGCCTACGCAGACCTCCAGGCTTTTGAGTTTCATGCCGTCAGATCGTGACGGTCATTTCCTCCATGACGGATCCATAACCACCCGCCATCAGGCCGGTAATCCTGCCATCTTCAAGGTCAAGATCCACGGTAATGACACTGGGGGAAGCCGGGGTCATGAAGTGGCCCTGTTCAATGACGAACCGCGATTTCCTTTCGTGAAGCAGGTCGTGCAGCACACAGGCGAGGGGGCCAGCCGCCATGCCAGTGGCGGATTCCTCGTCAATTGCATAGCGCGGTGCGAACATGCGGGTGGTGGCATCGGCCTGCGTGGCATTTCGATCGGTCGTGAAAACGTAGTAGCCGATCAGGTCCAGCTTGTTGCTGATGTCGTTGATCCTCGACTGGTCTGGCACGAGCTGCTTCAGGACTTCTGCATCGCGCACAGCGACGACGACGAAACTGTTGCCCGTGTTCACGAGGACAGGGCGCAGGCGTTCATCCAGCTGGTCTGCCTTCAGACCGAGCGAAGCCAGCACGTCGGCTTCGCTGACACCGCGCTCGGCCCAGGCTGGGCTCCGTTCATAAGTCGGGGCAAGCTGTTCCATGTATGCCGCGCCGTTCTTGATGACGACCTTGCGCGGACCATCGACGGTTTCCTTTGAAGTGACACCCTCCCGAACCCGGCCCAGTTCTGCCATGTAGCTGAAGGTCGCTATCGTTGCATGGCCACAATGGGCTATCCGCCTGTTTGGCGTGAAGAAGTCCAGCTTGAACCCTTCTTTCGCTGATTTCGACACGAAGGCTGTCTCTGAGAGTCCGATCTTTCCCGCAACGGTCAACATGTCCGCTTCTGACAAGCCATCGGCATCGAGGATGACGCCGGCCGGATTTCCGCCAAAGGCTTCCGAACCGTTCCGGCGCGTAACGAACCCGTTCACGATGCGGGCGACAATTTCTTTCGTTTCACTCATTCCGTGCACCTCTCAATCATTAACTGGACACAAGAATGATGTCGTCTTATTGATCGTTCAACGCCTGAATACATGAGTCAATTTCATGAATGAGCGAGACGAACTGCAAAACCGTCTTTTGCTGAACGCACAGCTGCTGCACGCTATTGCAGAAGAAGGGAACTTCTCCCGGGCAGCCGTCGCGGTCGGGCTGGAGCAGTCGGCGGTCAGCCATCGCATCAAGTCTCTGGAGGCCGCGCTCGGAATTCGGCTTTTCGAGCGAACGACCCGGCGCATCGTTCCGACGGAAGCGGGACGGATCGTTTGTGATGCCGCGCAGCGCTGTCGAGAGATCTGGGGCAGTGCATTGTCGCGGATAGTGGATGTGAAGACGTCCAGGACCATACGTCTGTCCGTGTCGTCCTCTGTTGCCATGAAATGGATCGTTCCGGCGCTGCAGCGCGCGCAGGAGGCCGGCCTTGATCTTGTGGTCGATGTGGAAGACAGGCTTGTCGACCTTCACGCCGGTGAGGCCCAGGCGGCGATCCGCTACGGGACCGGCCCTTATCCGGGGTTCCACGCCGAAGCGCTCATGACTGCGCAACTTGTGCCCGTTGCGCGGCCCGGCTTGTTGAAGGGGCAAATGGTTCCCGGCAGGGGGGCACCGGCTCTGCTTGCAGACAGGTCCGGCGGGACAGACGGAACGGGCTTCAGCTGGACCGACTATTTCAAGGGCTGCAACTGGCTCGAGCCACCTTCAAGACCAGCGGCTTCCTTTGCAAGAGCCGACCTCGCGATCCAGGCCGCCATCAGTGGCATGGGTGTAGCGCTCGGCAGGACACTACTGATCGAAAACGACATCGAGGCAGGGTTTCTGGAAGTCGTCGGCAAACCGATCGCCTCGAAGGCAAAATACTGGCTGGTGACGACGGCTGCCTATGCAGACACAGAAGGATATCGCGATCTGCTGGCCTGGATCGGCACCGAAATCGAGATCGCACGCGACCAGAACCGAAGGCTGCTTGCCGTCCAGCCATGAACAGTCATTGGTTCCGTACGCGGCCTTTCAAGTGTCACCAGGAGCCTTCAGCCACTGGATCATAAGGTCAAGCTTGTGCTGGCTGGAAAGGCCGAGGTAATCGAGGTTCGACGAGGTCAGGAAATGCAGGGCTAAATTATCCAGAACATGATTGCAGTGGCGAAGGCCGCTTTGTTGACTGCTCGTGGCTGATCGATCAAACGGATGGCCTGCTGCTTTATGCAATGGCCATAACGTTTTTCGCTCGCTGATTGACGCCTTCCGCCAACCTCGAAAGATCCACTGGACCCATGACTGACAACACCTACCAGATCAGGGCATTTGCGCCGGGCGACGGTGATGCCCTTGCCGCCATCTATCGAGGTGCGGTCGATCAGATTGCCAGGGCCGACTACTCGGAAGTCCAGCGGTCTGCCTGGCTCTCCATTGCACCGACGGGTGAAATCATGGAAACCGCCTATGGGGATGGAAGGCTCGCGCTTGTGGCGGTAGATCACGAAGCGCGGGTTATCGGATTTTCCGACCTCGAAGAGGATGGTCATATCCAGTTCCTCTATGTTGATCCCGGTGCGGCTGGCCGTGGTGTTGGTTCAAGCCTGATCAGGGCGCTTGAAGGCGCGGCGAGGCAACGGGGTCTGGGCCGCCTTTATTCGGAGGCAAGCGAGACGGCACTGCCGGTATTTTTGAAGCAGGGCTTTGAACGTCTGCATCGTCGCGACCTGAAGATCGGCGATGTCGACATACATAATTACAGTGTCGAGAAGCGTCTTTGACGGATCTGGATTCCGGGTCGTTTGTGGCAATCGGGCCGAAGCGTCAACGGGCCTTTTCGATCTGCTCGGTATGGCTGTCCAGCCACTTCTGCAGGTCGCGCTCGGCGCTTTCCAGGCTTTCGGCGTTTATGGCACGCAGGTTCAAGGCGCGTGTAATGGCACGTGTCCGTTTGTTGATCGCAAAATCGGCAGGTACCGTTTCGAGATTGTCCACGCCCAGCTTGTCATAAAGCGAGAGCAGGCGGTTCTGGACGGTGCGAAGCGACAGTCCCTGCCGAACGGCAATGACCTTGTCCGACAGGCCGAGAGCCATGTCCAGGAGAACGGCATATTCGCTGTCCGTAAGCGTGTCGTGCGTCCGGATGTGGCGCTGCTGAACCCGGTGGATTTCCTGGTCCACCACGATCTGGGATTCCAGAAAAACACCGCGCAGCGCCAGGTGAAGCCGCTCCTGTGTTGCCGTCTTCAGAACATATCCGTAGGAGGTTTCCTGGGGCACGATCCGGGCAATGCCGCGCAGGTAAGCCTCGTCCGAATAGTTTGACCAGAACAGGATGCGGGTCTGGGGGCGTTCGCGCCAGATCGTCCGGGCAGCGTCGATGCCGTTGCGTTCCTTCATCTGAAGATCCATCACCACCGACTGGATGGAATGCCTGCGTGCCAACTGCTCGCCCTCCAGGCCGTTGGTCGCGTGGAGGATATCCTCTACATCCGGCAAGGCCAGCTGAAGGGCCTCGCTCAGATACCCGGCATGGAATTGATCGTCTTCTACCAGAAGCACCTTCATGCCAGCTCTTCCTCACCCGTGTGTGGTGCGGTTTCCTGGCACGGGGCGCAGGTCATCGGCAATTTCACCGTGATGGTCGTGCCTTCCTTGCTCGACATGCCGAAGTCCGCGGCAATCAACCTTGCCCGTGTGCGCATATGGGCAATGCCTCCTGTTGCCTTGCTGGTGTGCCGGCCGAGACGGGAACCGGGAAGCCCTTTGCCATTGTCCCTGATTGTCATTTGCAGGCCGGATTTCACACGCTTCACGGAGACACTTATCTGGTCGGCTCCGGAGTGGCGAGCGGCATTGTTGATGGCTTCCTGGGCAATGCGAAACAGGGCAATCCGGATGGTGGGATCCAGGGTATCGATCAATCCGTCCGTCTCGTCCGCAGCTTCAAGGAAGGTGGACGAAACGTCCTCCACCGCGCGCTCCAGATGAATTCGCAAGGCGTGTGCAAAGCCGAACAGGTCCAGGATCGTTGGTACGGCAGTATCGATGATCCGGCGAAGGTCGCCGATGCAGTGCTGTATGCTGCCGATCACCCGGGCTTTGTCGGAGGCCGTATCCATCTTCTCGACATCGCGCATGATCCGGGTCAGATCGGCAAGGGTCTGGTCATGCAGATCCATGCCGATGCGCTGGCGTTCCTGTTCCAGAACCCGGGTCAGTTCCAGTGCGCCTTGCCGCAGGCCTTCTTCGCGAGCCTGGGCTTCCGCGCGGACGACGGCTGCGCGCTTGGCCTTTTCATTGGCACGCAGGGAATAGAAATAGGGGGCAAGCACATCGGCAATCTGCCTGACGCGTACAACTGTTGCCTCGTCATAGATGTCCGCTGCGCAGGAGGAACAGTTCAGCGCGCCGATGGTGCGGCCAAGCACCTTCATGGCGACATTCACCCGGCTGCGCAGCTTGTGCTTGATGATCGGTTGGGCCAGCGCACCCTCATAGGTGTAGCGCTCGTCTTCCATGGCGTTGCCGGTGAGCATGTAATCCGTCTCGCCGAGCAGAATGCTGCGAACGGGCGAGATGGCGACAGGCGTGCGTGACAGGCTCCAGCGCGTCTTTATCCCGACTTCGTAACTGGTGTTCCAGGTAACCTTGTCGTCCACCAGGCAGACGTCGAGGTGATCGATCGGAAGCAGGTTCTCGATCTCGGCCTTCACCGATCTCAGGGCGGCCCGGATTTCGACCTGGCCGGCCAGATGACTGGAAATGCGCAAGAGAGAGACGAGAGCCGTCGGCTCTGACACCTCCTGGTTTTCATTGGCTTCCTGTCGCATGGCAACAACAAGCTCCTCCCGTTTATTGCATACCAGTGTGCGGTACAGGGCTTGCGTCGGCAACCCATCTGTTGGGCGCTTCAGTGCATCACGGTTGCGGGAACCCGCAACCGTGATGCGTTTCTTCCGCTTTACGCATTTCCTTAACGTCAGCAATCTGAGTGCGGGATGCGTTGGGAGAACTGTGTCCCGTTATCAAAGACGCCTGCTGGCGTCAGGGAGGAAACATGAACACCAAAGCCAAGCTCTTGGGGGCGGTCGCACTTGTTGCGGTCACCCTGCCGGGTCACGCTGTAGCGGATACCGCAGATAAACGTATTGCCCTTTCCAACAATTATGCCGGCAATTCCTGGCGTCAGGCCATGCTTGAAAGCTGGGCAAAGGTCGGTGACAAGGCTGTTGAAGACGGCTTGGTCGCCTCGGCCGATGCATTCACCACGTCCGAAAACCAGGCAACCGAACAGGCCGCCCAGATTCAGAACATGATCCTGCAGGGCTACGACGCGATTGTGGTCAACGCAGCTTCGCCAACCGCCCTCAACGGCGCGATCAAGGAAGCCTGCGACGCCGGCATCACGGTCGTCTCGTTCGACGGTATCGTCACCGAGCCCTGCGCATGGCGCATTGCGGTCGATTTCAAGGAAATGGGCCGTCAGCAGGTCGAGTATCTCGCCGGACGCCTTCCGGATGGCGGCAACCTTCTTGAAATACGCGGTCTGGCCGGGGTTTTCGTGGACGATGAAATCCACGCAGGTATCGAGCAGGGCGTGACGGAATTCCCGAAGTTCAAGATAGTCGGGTCGGTCCACGGCGACTGGGCGCAGGACGTTGCCCAGAAGGCAGTTGCAGGCGTCTTGCCGAGCTTGCCGGAGATCGTCGGGGTCGTGACCCAGGGCGGCGATGGCTACGGGGCAGCGCAGGCGATCAAGGCGGCCGGCCGCGATATGCCGATCATCGTGATGGGCAACCGCCAGGACGAAATGAAATGGTGGGCCGAAGCGCGTGACGAAAACGGCTACGAGACCCTGTCTCTTTCCATCGCCCCGGGTGTTGGCACGCTTGCCTTCTGGGTCGCCCAGCAGGTGCTAGATGGTGCCGAAGTGCCCAAGGATCTCACGGTCCCTTTCCTGAAAGTCACCCAGGAAACGCTTGACGAGACGCTTGCCGCAACACCTGCCGGTTCGGTGGCGAACGTCGAATACAGTCAGGAAGACGCCAAGTCCGTCATTGCAGCTGCCAACTAAGGGAGAGACGGAATTGGAAGTGGCAACTGGCGCCGGCAGGCCGAAGCCGGATGTCCCGTTGGTTGCCCTTTCGGGCGCGTGTGTTCACTTCGGTGCAGTGCGCGCGCTCGACGGGGTCAGTCTGACCGTCAGTCCCGGCGAATGTGTCGGTCTGATGGGTCACAACGGTGCGGGCAAATCGACAGCCGTCAACGTGATCAACGGCGGACTGACGCCAACGGACGGACAAGTCCGTTACGGGCATGAGGACGGCAGAAAAGGAACGGGGGCGGCACGTGCGCGTGCCTGCGGTATCCGCAGTGTTTTTCAGGAACTCTCCTTATGCCCTAACCTGTCCGTACTGGAAAATCTGAGGGTTCCACATCGTGATCTGACAGGATTTGGCTGGCGCAAATCGGCTGCTGGGCGGATTGCCGGTGCTCTCGACGAAATCTTTCCCGGACACAGGATCGAACCGGGCATGATCGTCGGCGACCTGACCCTGGCGGAACGTCAGATGGTCGAGATCGCTGCCGGATTTGCAGGTGGCCCTACACCGCCGCGTCTCGTCATCCTTGACGAGCCGACATCGTCCCTTGATGCCTCGATCGCCCGGCAACTGCTCGAACATGTCCGCCGTTTCTGCGCCAAGGGCGGTGCGGTCATTTTCATTTCGCACATGCTGGGCGAGGTTTTCGAAGTCGCTTCACGGATCGACGTGATGAAGGACGGCAAGATCATTGCCAGCAGACCTGCGTCCGAATTTACCCAGCAGGGCCTGATCGATGCCATGGGACATGTGGCAAACGAGAAGGTCGCCGCCCGGGCGGCGGTCGAAAGCAGCCAACGCATCGGCGAAGAAGTGCTGAAGACGCCGGAAGGGCTCAGTGCCCGCAAAGGGGAAATCGTTGGCCTGGCGGGTCTTGCCGGGCATGGGCAGGCAGAAGCTTTGGCCCGGTTCTTCATGTCCCGGTCGGGGAAACTCACGCGGGTGAAGGATCCTGAAGCGGCCTTCGTTGCCGGTGACCGCGGCCGGGACGGGGTCATGCCGCTCTGGTCGATCCTTCGAAATCTCACGCTGACACATCTGCCAAGCCTGACCCGGCGAGGGTTGGTCGACAGGATTGCTGAACAGGCGCTGGGCGCAGACTGGAAGAAACGCATCGGTATTCGGACCGACAATCTGGGAAATCTCATCCTGTCCCTGTCCGGCGGCAATCAGCAGAAAGTTCTTTTCGCCCGCGCACTGGCCTCATCCGCCCCGATCGTGGTGATGGACGACCCGATGCGCGGTGTCGATGTCGGCACCAAACAGGAAGCTTACGACATGATCCGAACGGAAGCCGCCAACGGGCGCACCTTCCTGTGGTACTCGACGGAAACGGATGAAGTCTGCCAGTGTGACCGGGTGTTTGTGTTCCGGAACGGGCAGATATCAGCGGTGTTGACCGGGGACGGCATCACGGAAGAAAACATTCTGGCCGCATCCTTCCAGATGCAGGGGGCCGGCGCATGAACGGAAAGTACCGCATTCTGCTTCCGGTCCTGTCCCTGACTGTGCTGCTGGTGGCCGTCTTTTACCTTCAACCCCGGGCAATGAGCTACTTCGGCCTGAACCTGCTCTTCAATCTCGCGGTGCCGATCGCATTGGCAACCATCGCGCAGATGATGATCATCATGGTCAACGACATCGACCTGTCGGTCGGGACGTTCGTCAGCTTCGTCGCCTGTGTTACGGCAACCTTCCTGAACGATGCGCCGCTTGTCGGTGCGGCTATCCTGCTGGCATCGATCCTCGCGTATGCGGCCATCGGCGCGCTCATTCACATTCGCCAGCTTCCGGCGATTGTGGTCACGCTCGGCATGTCATTCGTCTGGGGAGGCCTGGCGGTTCTGCTGCTGCCATCGCCGGGTGGTGCGGCGCCGACATGGATCCGGACGGTGATGACCGTCAAGCCTCCGCTGGTGCCGATGGCGGTGGTGGCCTGCATCCTCATCGCCGGTCTGACGCACCTTTTGATCATGCGGTCTTCGACGGGCACGCTGTTGCGCGCAGTCGGCGGCAACGCCCAGGCGGTCGCCCGCTCCGGCTGGTCGGTCACGAAACTGAAGGCGGGCGCCTATGCGCTTGCCGGCTTCTTCGGTGTCCTGGCCGGTATCTGCCTCGTCGGACTGACAACGTCGGCCGATGCCAATATCGCGCTGCGCTACACGTTGCTCTCCATCGCCGGAGTGATCCTGGGGGGAGGAGAGTTCACCGGCGGCCGGGTCTCGCCTGTCGGTGCGGTTCTCGGTGCGTTGACACTCGCGCTCGCTGGAAGCTTCCTCTCGTTCATGCGCCTGTCGCCGGACTGGCAGATAGGCGCCCAGGGCGCGATCCTCATCCTTGTGCTGGCGGTGCGGCTGATCTTTTCGCGCCGCAGCCGGAAATGGAAGGGAGCCGAAAATGGATAACTCCCGTCTTTCGACAGTTCTCGCCATCCCCAGAAGACCCTGGTTCTGGGCATGCGCGGCCAGTGCTATCGCCTATTTCGCGACCCTTTCGCTGACGGAAGGGCGCGGCGGAGGGGAGCTTCTTTCCGCAGCGCTGACCTTTGCCTCCTTCTCGGCCATTGTCGGGCTTGGCCAGATGTTCGTCATTACGCTGGGGCCGGGCAATGTCGATCTGTCTATCCCTGCGACCATGACCCTGGCCGGCACGCTGTCGCTCAAGTTCATGGATGGTGCTGCAAATCTCATCTTGCCGGGGCTCGCGGTTGCGCTTGCCGTCGGTATCGGCGCGGGCACATTCAATTACCTGCTGATCCGGCTTTTGCGGATCCCGCCAATCATTGCGACCCTTTCAGCGTCGTTCCTTTATCAGTCGCTGGCGATTTGGTGGAACCGCGGCCTCAGGATCAAACCGCCCGAGGCGCTCGCGGATTTTTCGACCGGTGCCATCGCCGGCCTGCCAAACCTGACGATCATTGGCGTGTTGATTGCGCTGTTGAGCTGGGTGGTTCTGGAACGCTCGATCTTCGGACGCTGGGTGTCCGCCTTCGGGCAGAACACGCGCGCGGCCCGGCTGAGCGGGATCCCGGTAGAGACGGTCCGCGCGGTCACCTATATCGCGTCCGCCGTCCTGGCCGCGTTCACCGGATACCTTCTGGCGAGCTTTTCAGGAGGTGCCGCGCTGAACATGGGCACGGAATATCTCCTGATTTCCATCGCCGTCGTCGTGATCGGAGGCTGCTCCATTGCAGGCGGCAATTCGAATGTTCCGGGCATCTGGGGTGGGGCGCTGCTGATGTTCCTGGTCGTCTCGATGTTGAATTCCTACGGCTTCGGCGCAGGCGTGCGCCTGATCATGACCGGCGCCATCATCATTGGCATCGTCGCTGCCGCATCCGGAAAGGGCAGACCCACATGAACAGTTTCTCTTCTCCCTATCAGATCGACGATCCCCGGTTCAGGAACCTGATCCAGAAGAACGCCAGGCTGCGCCAACTTGCGACCGGCTTTGAATGGACAGAAGGGCCCGTCTGGTTTGCCGATCACCAGCACCTGTTTTTTTCCGATATTCCCGCAAACCGGATGATGCGGCTGACACTCGATGGCCAGGTCAGCACCTACCGCCAGCCTTCGGATTATTCCAACGGCAACACCCGGGATCGTCAGGGCAGGCTGGTGTCCTGTCAGCATGGCACCCGCTCTGTTACCCGGACCGAGTTGGACGGCACCCGCACCGTGATTGCAGACAGCTACCAGGGAAAACGTCTCAATTCACCGAATGACGTGATCGTCCAGTCGACCGGTGCGATCTGGTTCTCCGATCCGACCTACGGCATCCTGAGCGATTATGAAGGCTACACGGCAGAGCCGGAGCAGGCGGCCCGCAATGTCTTCCGCGTTGATCCGGCGACTGGGGAGGTCGAGGCAATGATCACCGACTTCACCCAGCCGAACGGTCTGGCCTTTTCAGCGGACGAGAGCGTTCTCTACGTGGCGGAATCCGGCTCCAGTCATGATGCCGGGGTTCCCTCCGTCATCCGCTCCTTCAAACTGGACGACACCGGCAGGATCCTGTCGGACGATGTTTTTGCCACGATTGACCGGGGCCTTCCCGATGGAATGCGGGTTGATATCGCCGGCAATCTTTGGAGTTCGGCGTCCGACGGCATTCACTGTTTCCACCCCGACGGGACCCGGCTCGGGAAGATCCTGGTGCCGGAAGTGGTCTCCAACCTGTGTTTCGGTGGCGTGCGCGGCAATCGGTTGCTGATTACCGCAACCACGTCGGTTTATGAGATTGCGGTCAACGCAAGATCGGCGATCTGACAAATCTGGCTTGTGAGGAAGCATTCTCGGCGATGAGAAAGTTCTTTAAAAGCCCCTGAGGGACGGTTCGTTGGTTAATCCTGGAGCGCCGTCTGGGCCCACTACAGCATTTCGGCTTCCTGTCCGAGAACCGGTCTTGCAGCCCTTACGGACGCCCGCTCGATGAGCGGGCATTCGACCTTGATCTGGGCCGGTCCGGACTGGCGGCCATTCGCGTTGTCGAGCAGCAGTTCGAAGGCGATTTCTCCCATCTCGTATTGTGGCAATACGAGCGTTGAAAGCGGCGGATGCGTGCTTTCGGAAATTTCCCGATTGTCAAATCCGATCACCGCAATGTCTTCCGGTATGCGCAGGCCGCGTTCCTTCAGGGCGTCGAAACACCCAAGGGCCATCAGATCGTTCGCGCAGAAAATTGCATCCGGTGGCATCTCGAGATCCATGAGCGCATGGGTGTGCTCGTAACCGGACAGCGGCTCCCAGTTGCCCGGTTTGACGAGGTCGCCGTCGAAAGGAATGTCGTGGCTCGAGAGGGCTTGCCGGTAGCCTTTGAGCCTGTCCCGCGTCGCTTCCACGCCCGACTGGCCGTTGATCAGGGCAATGCGTTTGTAGCCCGCCTTGATCAGATGATCGGTTGCCGTCCGCCCTCCCAGAACGTCGCCAGGTACGACTGAGGGAAGGGAGCGATCGGCGTTGTAACAGTTCAGGAGCACGGTGTGCTGGCCGTCAAAGGCGGAAGACAGTTCGACGCGCCGGGTCAGGATCGTGCCGTAGATCATGCCCAGAAGAGGCAGGCGGCTCATCTGGTTGACGATCATCTGCTCGGTTTCTTCGTCTCCGTGGCTGACTGCCAGGCTGACGTTGATGCCGTATTCGTACGCCTTGTCCCGAACACCTTCGAAAGCCAGCGCCATCCACGGATCGGTTGTGATTTCGTCCGCAATGAAAACAATGTTCGACCGGTCGTCGGGCACGGTCCGCGCGCCCCGGCGTATCAGATTGTACCCCAGTTCTCTGGCGGCTTCGTGCACGCGCTTGCGCGTCGCGTCGCTCAACTTCGCGCCGCGGCTTCCGTTCAGGACGAGCGATACCGTTGCCTGCGAAACTCCGGCCATTGCCGCAACATCCATCATTGTAGGACGTCTATCTTTGCCAAGCCGGGCTTTTTTCGCCATCTTCGTTCCGGTCTCCTCGCAATGGACGGATTAGGTGTCTGAACCGGCGAATGACTATCGGGAAAGACGGTCAAACGCAACGTTTCTGCACCGTCGATATCTGCACAGGTGTCTGTTTCTCCTCACGCTTTAGTCGAGTGAACGCAAATTGCGGACGCGGTCGAATGCAACTGCAATGACAATGAAGCAGCCGATGAACATGCCTTGCCAGAACGTCGAGATGCCAAGAAGAATCAGAGAGTTCCTGATCACTTCGATCAAGAGAGCCCCGATGACCGCTCCAAGGGCCGTTCCCTGGCCTCCGGCAAGATTGGCACCTCCGATCACCGCCGCGGCAATCACCGTCAGTTCCATCGCCTGTCCCAGATTTGTCGTCACGCTGCCGAGCCAGCCGGCCATCAGGATGCCGGCGACCCCTGCGGTCATGGCCGAAAACACATAGATCGAGACCTTGATTCGCTTCACCGGAATGCCTGTCAGCGTCGCTGCCTGCTCGTTTCCGCCAATGGCAAACACGTATTGCCCCCATCTCGTCCACCGAAACACCACGCTCATCACGGTGGCCAGAAGACCGAGTACGTAGATCGGATGCGGCAAACCCAGTGTCGAGCCACCACCGACCCATAACAACAGGTCGTGATCGGGGCCGAATTCCCAGATCATCTTGTTGTTGGACAGGACCATTGCCAGAGATCTGGCGGCCGACAGCATCCCGAGCGTCACCACAAACGCCGGCATGCCCACGTAAGCAATCAATGTACCGTTGATCGCTCCGACAATACCCGCTGCGACAAGTGCCGCGATCGCTGATATCCAGAACGGGGTTCCCGACGACATCAGGACACTGATGACCATCGCGGACAGGACGACCGTCGATCCGACCGACAGATCAATCCCTCCCGACGCAATTACGGTCGTCATGCCGATCGCGATCAGGCCGACAAATGCAAAGTTGCGTGTCACATTGAACAGATTCCGCTGGGTTGCGAAGGAATCAGTCAGCAAAGACAAGGCGACACAGGCGAGAAGGGCTGCCAGAAAGACCCAGAAAATCTGGGAGTTGAATATCCTGGAGAAGGGCGATCCGTGCTGGCTGTGCCCAATGGCTTGCTCAAGAGTTGTCATGGTGCGATCCCCCTCAAGCCGTTTCAATGGCGCCGGTAATCAAACCGGTCACCTCTTCCGGAGAACTTTCGTTTGCCGGCTTGCAAGCCACGAGTTGTCCTCTTCGCAGCACGGCGATGCGGCTGCAGACCGCAAACACATCCGGCATTCTGTGGCTGATCAGGACAACGCTGATACCCTGGTCACTCAGCCGATGGATCAGGTCCAGGACCTCGGCAACCTGGCGTACCGAAATGGCGGCGGTCGGCTCATCCATGAGGACGATTTTGGCGTTGGAAAGAAGCGTTCTTGCAATGGCCACAGCCTGCCGCTGCCCGCCGGACATACGCCTGACAAGGTCTCGAGGGCGGGTTTCGGATTTGAGGACCGCGAATAGATCCGCTGAGCGCTTGTACATGGTGGCATAGTCCAGCAGCTTGATCCCGCCGAAGGACCGCCGCGGCTCTCTGCCAAGAAAGACATTGGACGCCGCCGACAGGTTATCGCAAAGCGCCAGGTCCTGATAAACGACTTCAATACCTTCTACCTGCGCGTCGAGCGGACGATGAAAATCCACGCTGGTGTCATCAATGGAAATCGAACCGTGGGTGGGCCTGAAGTTGCCAGCAACGATCTTTACCAGGGTTGATTTACCGGCACCGTTGTCCCCCATCAGGCCCAGAACCTCGCCCGGAGCCACTTCCAGGGATACGTCGTTCAAAGCCTGAATGGCTCCAAAGCTTTTTGAGATTCCGCTCAGCTTCAGCCTCGACATTCTGATTTTCCTCCCCAAACACCCGGCCAGATGGACGTCGCCACTTGGGAAGTCCTCCCGGTCATGTCCCCGTGACAGGCCGGTTTCAGCTTACCGCATGACACACGTTTTGGTGTCGTTTTTCAATTCTTGACTAATTAATATTAGTAAATATTATTTAATAAAGGCAAGGGGAGATAAATGAAGCTTCTGCTTACAGGTGCCACGGGCAAGGTCGGGAAAAACTTCCTGCCGCGCTTTCTGTCTGAGGACATGTTCAGCGGGTGGGGCGTTGTGGCTCTGTGCAACAACCGGACGATCGATCCCGGCGATCGCGTGGAGGTCATCCGCGGCTCAATTGCCGATCCCGCTTGTGTGTCGAAAGCCATGGCCGGTGTTACGCATGTGCTTCACATGGCAGCCGTCAAGGAATCTCCCGAACTTGCAATCGACGTTTCCGTGAAAGGAGTGTTTGTCCTGCTCGAAGAGTTCCGGAAACTGGCAAATGCAAGGCAATTTGTTCTGATCAGCGGGGACTGTGCCGTTGGTCATGCCTTCCAGCCATATTCGGAGCCGGTTACGGAAACTTCGGAACGCAAGGCTTATCCGGGTTGTTATGCCCTGACCAAGGTTCTGGAAGAGGTAATGCTGGAGCAATACCGGCATCAATATGGTCTGAACGGCTGCATATTGCGCGCGCCCTGGATCATGGAAAAGGACGACTTCAAGTTTGCGCTGAGCTTTGGTCCGGACCAGTTCGGTGGCCCCTTGTGGTCGGACTTTCTTGCCGCCGATGAAATCCAGCGCCTTGCCGGCGGCCGATTTGCTCCGTTGCTGCTGGATCGGGAAGGTGTGCCGCTCAAGCGCAATTTCGTGCACGTGGATGATCTGGTTTCCGCGATCCTTGCGGCATTGGACAGTCCGAAGGCGGCTGGCCAGCTTTTCAATATCTCCATGAACGAACCGGTCGACTACCGGTGCGTCGCCAATTATCTCGCGGCCACAAGATCCTACGAAATCGCGGAAATTCCGACCTCTCTCCACAGCAACTGGCTCGACAATTCCAAGGCGCGCCAGAGGCTGGGCTGGGAACCGTCGGTAGACCTGGAGGCTCTTGTTGAAGGGGCCTGGAACTACAGAAGGGACATCAAAGATCCCCGTAAAATCTGGTACCCGGGGTAAATCGCTCCGGGACCTGCTGGACAGAAGGGAGTGACACGCATGAGACGGAATTTACTGTTGCTTGGCGCCGCTGCCGTTTTGGCAATTTCAGTCGGATCGAGCCTTGCACAAGACAAGAAAACCCTCGCAATCGTGGTGAAGGGGCTTGATAACCCTTTCTTCGAACAGATCAATCTGGGTTGTCAGAAGTGGATGTCCGAAAACGCGGACAGCGAATATGAATGTCTTTATACCGGCCCCGCATCATCCGCCGACGAGGCTGGCGAGGTCCAGATCGTGGATGATCTGCTTACCCGCGGCGTTGCCGCAATCGCCATTTCGCCGTCCAACGCACCTGCCATGGCAAACCGCATCCGTCAGATCGCGCCAAGCGTGCCGGTCATGACCATTGATGCGGATTTCCTGGCTGACGACCGCGACCTTCGCAAGACCTATCTTGGCACCGACAATTATCTGATGGGCGTCAAGATGGCCGAGGAGGCCGCGAAGCTCAAGGCGGATGGCGGAACGGTGTGCCTGCAACTTGGAAACGTTGCTGCCGACAATATCAATGCCCGGGCTCAGGGGTTCCGTGATACGGCCGCTGGAGAAAAAGGTATCGATCGCCTGACTGGCCAGAACGGCTGGACCGAGATCGATGGATGTCCCGTTTTCACCAATGACCAGGCTGATCTTGCAAACCAGCAGATGGCTGACACGTTCATCGCCAATCCCGATCTTGATGCGTTCATCCTGATCGGTGGGTGGGCTCAGTTCGCGCCGCAGGCGTATACGCAGGTGACGGATCAGGTGATGGACAAGCTGAAGTCCAAGGATCTGATCATCATCGCCGGCGATACCTTGCCACCTCAGACGAAAGCCTTCCGCGATGGCAGGAGCCATGCTCAGGTCGGCCAGAGGCCGTTTGAAATGGGCTATCGTGCACCGGATGTGATGATGCAGCTCATCAACGGAGATAGCGTAGACGATCCGCTCTATACGGGGCTGGATGTCTGTAACCAGGAAGATCCTGGTTTCTGCGCAGACAACTAGACAACTTCTCCACTGGCCGCCGAACTGGCGCATTGGTTCGGCGGCGCTTTTTCCTGGCGGGGCCATGGCTTTCACATGGCGCTTTCCCGCCGGCGCGCGTGCGTGCGCCCATCAGATCTTTTTCGCGAAGGGTGCCAAGGTTCGAAATATTACCCTCGATTAGCTGCAAGGGACGGCCTGCTAATTAATACTTGAAAAATTCAATTAATTAATATTAGTAATAATTTGTTGCGGGCAATGTATCGTTGCCCAGAGACAGGGAGGAAAAATTGAAACTTCGGAAAACCCTTTGCGTGGCAGCCATTGCCACACTCGCCGCCACGGCGGCGCATTCGCAGGAAAAGCCGCAACTGGCATTCGTTGTGAACGCGGCCTCCGACTTCTGGAAACTGGCTGAAGCCGGCGTGAACGCCGCGCAGGCGGAACTGCCCGGCTACGAGCTGCAGTTCCGGTATCCCGCTCAGGGAACGGCAGCGCTTCAGAATGCCCTCATGGACGACCTGGTGGCTGCCGGGACTGACGCCATCATGATTTCGTCTGTGGATCCCAAGACATCGACCGACGCCTTCAATCGTGTTGCCGCACAGGTGCCGCTGTTCACGACCGACAGCGATGCGCCGGAAAGCGACCGGATTGCCTATCTGGGGTCTTCGAACACGCTTGCTGGAAATCAGGCTGGCGAAATTGCAATCAAGGCCTTGCCGGACGGGGGAACCTGCATGGGTTTTGTCGGCTTTCTCGGTGCCGATAACGCCAAGGAACGCATCGCCGGTTTCCGCGAAACCGTGAAAGACAAGGGCATCGAGCTGGTCGACGTCCGAGGTGACGACGTCGACTTCGCCAAGGCCCGGTCGAACGTCGATGACGTTCTCGCTGCCAATCCGGAAATCGACTGCATGGTCGGCTTCTACTCATACAATCCCCCGAAGATCTACGAAGCGCTTCAGGCGGCTGGCAAACTGCGTGAAATCACCGTCATTGCCTTCGACGAGGACCCGATCACTCTCGGTGCTATCCGTGAAGGCAGCTTCGCCGGAACGGTGGTGCAGGATCCTTATCAGTGGGGCTACCAGGGCATGCACCTGATGGCCGACTTTCTGGAAGGCGACAAATCCGGAATTCCGGCTGATGGTCTGATCATCGTACCGACGAAGATCATCGATGCGGAAAATGTCGATCCGTTCGAACAGCAGCTGAAAGAGCGCATCAAAGGCTAGGTCGGGCCCTCCCAGGCGGACCCTGAGGCTGCGCGGACCGGATTATTGCCGGCCCGTGCAGCCGAAGCTGATCATTATGGCGGAGCCAAAACCTTGATCCCCGGATTTGAGAAGATTTCCCTCGAACTCACACGGGTAACGAAAGTCTATCCGGGTGTCGTTGCCCTTCAGGATGTCGATTTGAGCATCAAGGGCGGAGAAATCGTTGGCCTGATCGGCGAAAACGGCGCCGGCAAGTCCACCTTGATGAAAGTGCTGGGTGGCGCGATCTCCCCTGACGGGGGCGATATCATCATAGACGGCGTCCGGACCGGTGGACTGACCCCGGCCGAAGCTTCTGCGCTCGGCATTGCCTTCGTCCATCAGGAGCTCAATCCGTTTTCAAATCTTGACGTGACCGCAAACGTGCTTCTGGGCCGCGAAATCACATCCGGTCCGCTACGATTGCTCGACCGGCGCGCCATGGTGGCCAAGGTGGAACCTATTCTCGAGATGCTCGGTACGCGTTTCGGTGCCAGCGATTCCGTTGCGGACCTTTCGCTCGCAGATCAGCAATTGCTCGAAATTGCCCGCGCATTGTCGATGAATGCACGCCTGGTCATCCTTGATGAGCCGACGTCAAGTCTCACCTTGTCGGAAACCGACAGGCTGCTTCAGGTCATGCGGCAGCTGAAGGATCAGGGCGTTGCAATCCTGTTTATCAGCCATCGTCTGAGTGAAGTGGAAGACGTCGCGGACAGGGTTGTGTGCCTGCGCGATGGCAGAAACGCAGGCGCACTGGTGGGCGCCGGCATCCGCAAGGACAGAATGGTGCGGATGATGATCGGCAGGGATGTCGGTCAGTTCTATGAAAAAAAGCCCCATCAATTGCGCGAGCCGGTGCTTGAGCTGCAGGGTGTGCGGACCTCGACCTTTCCCGGCTCAGACGTCGACCTGACACTTCATGCCGGTGAGATCCTCGGAGTTGCCGGTTTGGTAGGTGCGGGCCGAACGGAACTTGCACGCGCTGTCTTCGGTGTGGAGCCGCTGGTTGATGGCACCATCCGGCTCAACGGCCGGGAATTGCAAACTCATTCAGTTCCAGAAGCGATTGCCGCAGGGCTGTCGTTGGTGCCGGAAAACAGAAAAGAGCAGGGCCTTCTTCTAGATTTTGCGATCTGCGCGAACATTTCCTTGCCCTGTCTCAACAAGCTGAGCCGCCGCGGTGTCGTTGACCGGGCGCGCGAGGCAACGCTGGCGGAAAGCTCGCGCGACCGGCTTTCCATCAAGACCAGCGCCATCACACGGGCCGCTGCTGAGTTGTCCGGCGGAAACCAGCAGAAGGTGGTGCTGGCGAAGTGGCTGGCGATGAAGCCGAAGGTTCTCATTTTCGACGAACCGACCAGAGGCATCGATGTGGGCGCGAAGGCGGAAGTCTATCACCTCATGCAGGCGCTCGCGGACGAAGGCGTCGGTATCCTGATGATCTCGAGCGACATGGAGGAAGTCATCGGGGTGTCGGATCGTGTGGCCGTCATGCGCAGGGGGCACGTGTCGGGGATCCTGGGTCGTGACGAACTGACGGAAGAAAACATACTCCGGCTGGCGGTCGGGTAAGGGAGTTGGGGAGACAGAATGCAAAAGAAGGATATCGGACTGGCGGTACTTGTTCTGGTGGTCGGGGCAGTTGTCGCCCTGATCAATCCCCGGTTCTTGTCGCCGATCAACCTGGCAAACACAGCCAACCTCATTGGCCTTTTCGGTCTGTTTTCCCTTGCAGAAGCTTTCGTGATCGTGACGGCGGGTATCGAGTTGTCCGTCGGTTCTCTTATCGCGCTCCTTGGTGTCATCTTCGTCGATCTGATCGTTCAGCAGGGCGTTCCCTGGCCTGTTGCCTGCCTGATCGTTCTTCTGCTGGGAGCCTGTTTCGGTTTCATCCACGGCTGGCTGATCACCCGGTTGAAGCTCCAGCCCTTCATCGTCACCTTGTGCGGCCTCCTGATCTATCGCGGGGTCGCGCGGTTCTACACCAAGGACGGGACGGCAGGCTTTTCGTTCGGAGACAGTTTTCCGGTTCTGGAGTGGCTGATTTCGGGGCGGAGCGGCGGTGTCCCCCACTCGATCATCGCCTTCACCATTATAGCGGTGATCGCCTGGTTCGTGCTTCATCGCACCGTGTTCGGCAGGCATCTTTTCGCTGTGGGCAAGAACGAGGAAGCAGCCCGCTACACCGGAATCAACACGAGACGGGTCATTGTTCTGGCCTATGTCATCTGCGCTGTTCTAACCGGTCTCTCGGCCATCTTCTTTGCCATGTATACCCGCTCCATCCACCCCGCATCCCACGGCAACTTTTATGAACTCTATGCAATTGCAGCCGCCGTGCTGGGAGGATTTTCCCTAAGAGGAGGGGAGGGGTCCGTTGTCGGCGTCGTGTTGGGTGTCGTTCTGCTGCAGATGCTTCAGAATCTCGTCAATCTGCTCGGCATTCCCTCATCGCTCAACTTTGCGGTTATGGGCAGCGTAATCCTGATCGGTGTCATCGCAGACAATCAGATCGCCAAACACAGGAACTCCCGGCGCCAGGCAAGCGCCCTTGCGACCATTGCACCGGCCAGCCGGGAGCCGCGTTCGGAAACGGTATGAAGTCGCTTTTTCAATCTTGAGCGAGCATGGATCGGGCAGGCCTGCTGGTGGGCTGCCTGATTCGACAAGGGGGCTTAGAGAGTGACGATGGCCTTGATCAAGGCTTCCCTGTCTGTCGCCAGTTCCTTGATCTTCGTCGGAAGGTCCTCGAGGCGCACGGTCAGCGTGCACAGCGCATCCGTGTCGATCCGGTCTGAGCGAATTGCCGACATGACGGTCTCGAAGTCTTCTCTCGTGGCGTTTCTGCTGCCGATGATCTGGGTTTCGCGCTTGTGAAACTCCGGGTCGCTGAAGCTGATGGTTTCCTTCACGACGCTCACCAGTACATAGCGGCTGCCATGCGCAAGAAGAGGAAAGCCGGCTTCGATGGCGGCCGCATTGCCTGTTGCATCGAAAATCACGTCGAAGCCGTCTTGAAGCGAACCTGACAGAATGTCGGTTCCGACGAGATGCGTGTTCTTGAAGCTGAATTTTTCCGTCGCCTGGGCCAGCCGCGTTTGGCTCATGTCCAGAAGATGGACTTCGGCTCCCGAAAGCCGGGCAAAGAGAGCTGTGCCGATGCCGATGGGACCGGCCCCGGTGACCAGAACCCTATCATCGGCAGATAGCGCCGCCCGGCGAACGGCATGGGCCCCGATTGCAAGAAACTCCACCATCGCCGCCTGAAGTTCCGTCAAGCCGGTCGCCGGATAGAGATTTTGCTGGGGGACGGCGATGCGGGAACACATTCCGCCATCCCGGTGAACACCGAGAACCTCGATGCTGCTGCAGCAGTTCGGTTTGCCCTTCATGCAGGCCCGGCAGGCGTTGCACGAAAGATACGGGTTGACCACCACCAGTTCCCCGGCAGTCCACGGGCCGACACTTTCCGCGACCCTGCCGCTAAGTTCATGACCAATGACACGCGGGTAGTTCAGGAAAGGGTGCTTGCCTTCCAGAATGTGATAGTCGGTGCCGCAAATGCCGACGGCCTCGATGTCCACAAGCACCCAGCCGTCCGGCGCGTCTTCTGGCAAGGCCCGCGTTTCGAGCCTGAAGACACCCGGTTCGATGACGGTACCGCATTCCATTGATCGGGCCACTGCCGGTGATTTGGTCTTTTCAATATTCATTGAACGGCTTTCCGGCTCCGGGGAGCCCAGTCGTGAGGAAGGTCGCCCTTGATGATAAGGCTGAGAACATCATCCTTGGTGACGTCTTCAATCCGGTGCGAGCCGACTTTACGGCCCTTGTTCATCACTATGACACGATCGCAGAGTTCGAACACGTCATGCATGTCGTGGCTCACCAGGAGAATGCCTATTCCTTCTTCGCGCAATTGTCTGATCAAGGCACCGACCATGGCCGTTTCCGAAGGGCCGAGAGCGGCTGTCGGCTCGTCCATGATCAGGATCTTGACGTCAAAATAGATCGCTCTGGCAATGGCAACAACCTGGCGCTGACCGCCCGAGAGGCTCGACACCGGATCGTTCAGGTTCTTGAAGTTCGGGTTGAGCCTTTTCAGAACACGGACCGCCTCGGCCATCATTCTGTTGTCGTCCAGATTGCCGAACCTTGTTTTCAGTTCCCGGCCGAGAAACAGGTTGGCGGGTGCGTTCAGGTGGTCTGCCAGGGCAAGCGTCTGGTAAATGGTTTCGATGCCCAGATCGCGGGCGTCGTGGGGCGATTGAATGTCGGCGATTTCGCCGTTGACCTTGATCGTCCCCTCATTGGGGATCATGGCTCCGGACAGGATGCGCATCAGACACGATTTGCCGGCGCCGTTGTGGCCGAGAACGCCAACGACTTCACCTGGATAAAGCTCCAGAGAAACACCATTCACCGCCCTGATGCCGCCAAAGTGCTTTTCGATTGCCTCCATCTGCACCAGCGGTGCCGCGGATTGTGCATCTGGTTTCATATTCCGTGTCCCGATCGACGATTGAAAAGACCGAAAGCCTTTGAGCAGCAAGGCTTCCGGCCGCGTTGTGGTGCGTTAGTAAAGGACGTTCTGAACGCTCGGATGATCGATGTTGTCCTTGGTGGCCAGCACGACGCCGGTGTCGATGAAGTTCGGCACCTGTTCACCGTTCAAGAGCTTCAGAATGGTCTGAACGCCGATCTCGCCCATCTGGAACGAGCCCTGAACGGCAGTCGCGGCCAAAGTTCCATCGCGGACGAAATCCTGAAGGTCTGTGTTGCCGTCAAAGCCGATCGCCGTGACCTTGCCCGCCTTTCCGGCTTGTGCCAGTGCCCGGCCCATGCCGATGGCCGTCGGTTCATTGGCGCCAAAAATGCCGACAAGATCCGGATTTGCCGCCAGAACGTCGGTGGTCTGGTTCAAGGCGGTTGCCATCTGGGACTGGGAGTAATAGGGGCCGACGATCTCGATCTTGGACTGATCCTCGATCCGCTTGACGAAGCAGCCGACGCGGCCAAGTTCGGAGCCGACACCCGCGACATAGGACATCACGGCAACCTTGCCCTCTGTCCCGACTTCCGAAATCATCTTGTCGGCAACCAGTTGACCGGCAGCACAGTTATCGGTCGACAGGAATGACTGGTAAAATTCCTTGCCGTTGTCGGCGAGGCCGGAGTCGATGATGACGACGGGAATTTCGGATTCATACGCTTTCTTCACCGCCGGGATCAGGGCTTCCGGATCGGATGGTGCCAGGACAATTCCGGATACGCCGCGGTTGATGGCGTTCTCGACAAGGCTGACCTGATCGGCAACGGCCGATTCCGAGGCCGGACCGTTGAAAGTCATTGTGTGGTTCGACTGGCCTTCGATGGCTGCGCTGGCGCCCTTGTTCACGTTCTGCCAGAAGTTGGAATTCGTCGTCTTGACGATGACCGCAATTTCTCCGGCCTGCGCGGCTGCTGCGGACAGCGCAAGGGCACTTGCCATCATCGCTGTTGTCAAAAGCTTCTTCATTTCATTCTCCTCCGTCTGAAGTTGCTCTGGAAATCGTCCGGCTTTCTCAGCGCCGGTTTCTGATCTGATCGACGTAGACCGCCAGAATGACGATGACCCCGATCACGATTTGCTGGATGAATGCGGACACGCCGGCCATGTTGAGGCCGTTCCGCAGAACGCCGATGATGGCTGCGCCGATCATCGTTCCGGAAATATTGCCGACGCCGCCCATGAGCGAAGCCCCGCCGATGACGGCCGCGGCGATCGCGTCGAGCTCGTACATGACGCCTTCGTTCGGCTGCACCGTCACGAGACGGGACATCAGGACGTTGCCCGCGAGCCCGGCAAGCGCTCCTGAAAGGACGTAGGCAAAGATCTTGGTGCGATCGACCAGGACACCGGAGAGACGCGCGGCTTCCTCGTTCGAACCTGTGGCATAGATATGCCGGCCGATCTGGCGGCGCCTGAGAAGATAGGCTGCGGCAAGTGCGACAACCGCGAGCAGAATGACCGGATAGGGAATTCCGGGGAAGACGACTTTCGGGAAGATGCCGCCGGTTTTCTCCACGATGCGGAACAAGGAGCCATTGCCCAGAAGACCGAAACTTTCGCCCAAGCGCGAAATCGGCGCTGCGCCTGTCAGCTGGAGGGCAACGCCGCGGGCGATCAGCATCATGCCGAGCGTTGCCACGAACGGGGTGATCCGCATTTTCGTAATGACGAAGCCGTTGACGAAACCGCAAGCGGCGCCGGCCATCACGCCGATCGCCATGGCGGGACCGACCGGCACGCCTGCCTTGATGCTCAATCCGGTGATGGTTCCCGAAAGGGCAAGTACGGAGCCGACGCTCAGGTCGATGCCGCCGGTAATGATGACCATCGTCATCCCGATGCCCAGCAAGCCGATGACGGACGTCTGCAGCAGCACAGTCAGGCCGTTGTTGATGGAGAAAAAGGCCGCGTTTCCAAACGAGAACGCGAAGATCAGCAGGGCAAGGGTCAGGAGCGCCGATAACTTGTGAAAGGAACCGGCAGACAGTTTGAAGGTCCAGGAAGCAGGCTCTGCGCCTCGATCAAGATCCGCCATAAATCCTCCCGGGCCGGATATTGAATAAAATTATTAAAAACAATATGAGGTCAGGCAATGCGACGCGTCAACAGTTTTTTATTTTTTAATACAAACAATCGGAATTGTTCAGCGTTTTGGATATGTTAGGTTGCTGCCATGGCAAGAACGGACGAACGATTCAGGCGCGCATACAACAGGTTGCTGGACATCTGCAGCACCATGGCGATTGGCGACGAGTTGCCCGCCGAGACCACGCTTGCGGACAAGATGGAAGTCAGCAGAACCATCGTACGTACCGCATTGCAAAAGCTGGACAGCGACAATCTCATTCGCTGGGAAGGCCGTACCAAGACGCTGATCCGGAAACCTCAGGCGGAGCACCGCCTGGTTCCTGCCGAAAGTTCCCTGTCCACGGAGGAACTGGAGCACAGGTTCTTTGAATGGATCCTGCGTTTCGACGTTCCGGCGGGGACGTCGCTCAATGTGGCGCAATTGTCGCGGCAATTCGGTGTTCCCGTCCACAACCTTCAGGAATTTCTGGCCGGACTGAGCCGTCTCGGTCTTGTGGAACGCCGTCCAAGAGGAGGCTGGTCGCTCCTTGGGTTCACGTCGGAATTTGCGGTTGAACTGTCAGAGTTTCGAATGGTGCTCGAGCTGAATGCTGTGCGGCAGCTGCTGACCCTTCCGCCCGAGCACGAGATCTGGAAAAAGCTCAAGGCCTTGAAGCGCGAACATGAGGACCTGAAGTCGGTCCTTGAGGAGCGGTATCACGACTTTTCCCTGCTGGACGAAAAGTTTCATTCAGCCGTCAACAGCGTGGTCAAAAACCGGTTTGTTCTCGAGGCACAGAAGCTCATCAAGCTGATCTTCAACTACCACTACATGTGGGACAAACGCGACGAGCTGGAACGCAATGCGGCCGCGATCGAGGAGCATCTCGAATGGATCGACGCGATGCTCGACAAGGACGGCGCAAGGTCGGAAGCCGCAGCGCTAAAGCATCTGCGGAGATCGAAGGAAACGCTTCTGCAGTCGCTGCGGGTTCACAAGTTCGCCTGAAGGCCCTCTTGCGCAGGGGTGCCAAACACTCTTGAAAAGCTGGCAGGCGGTGCTTCGGCGAGGCAGTCGAGATTGCGCTTCAAGGATGAGGCCTTCGATGTGCCGAGCAGAACAGAGGCGACACCGGGATAGCTGTGGGCGAAGTGAAGGGCCGCGCTGGCAAGCGGAAGTTCCAGTGTTTCTGCCTGTTCCTTGAGCGCGGTCACCTTTGCCAGGATTTCCGCTGGCGCGGGTGCGTAATCGAACCAGGCGCCCTCAACCGGTCCCGTTGCCAGAATTCCGGAATTGAAGATCCCGCCGAGAACCAGGCTTGTGCCTTTTTCCCGGCACCGCCCGACGAGTTGGTCTTCGGCTTCCCGGTCGAGCAGGGTCAAGCGTCCTGCAAGCAGGATGGCGTCCAGGTCGGTCTCATTCAGAAGGTCGAGACAAACCCGGCTTTCATTCACGCCGAGGCCGAAGGCGCGGATTTTTCCCTTGTCTTTCAACCTTTGCAACCGGTCGAGCCCGGTCGCCAGCAAGTCCTGCATATGTGTTTCGTTTGAAGCACCATGTGTGTAGGTGCCGATGTCGTGGATGTAGACAATATCGACATGGCGCGTCTGCAGCCGCTCAAAACTGCCTTCCAATGACGCTTCAATGCCGTCACCGGAATAGTCGTAGCGAACAGCGTTCGGAAGCGGGTCGAAAAAACCGTCGGCCTCCTTCAGAGGAGTTCCTGGTGACAGAACGCGCCCAACCTTGGTGGACAGGACGTAGTCTTCACGTCGCCTGGATTTCAGGAACCGGCCTAGCCGCTCTTCCGACCGGCCACGGCCATAATGAGGTGCGGTGTCGAAGTACCGGATCCCGGCGTCCCAGGCAGACTGGAGAACTTCGTTTGCCTCTGGTTCCGGCACTACCCGACCCATGTTTCCGATGGCGGAGGCTCCGAAGGAGATATCCGTTACCAGAACACCTGTGTTGCCTATCTGTCTGCGTGCCCTCATCCGCGTGCTGCCTCGGCACCGGCCGCCACTGCATCCAGCCGGGGCATTTGAAGTGACGCGTCGGCTTTCCGTGCCCAGGACAGGAAAGATGAAATACGTCGGTCTATCTTTTCCCCGTGGTTCTGTGCGATGTCGGCAAGCTTGTGGTCCAGAAACGGGTTCTTGAACCTGTCGATTGTCGTGGCGGCATAGGCTTCCGCTTCGTTCTTGCGGCCATGAGCCTCGAAGGCAGGGATGACTTCGCGTCGATAGAGATCTGTAAGGTCGGGGCCATAGTCGGGACTGTCAATCAGTTCCCGGACAAACTGCAGGGACGAACCGCCTGCAGCCAGCCATCGTGACACCAGATAAGTGTGTCCAAGGTTCAAGATGAAAAGCTTCAGGGTCTCGACCTGTTCCAGATCCCCGACCACCTGCACGCATGGGTGCACGCAGGGTAGAATGAGGCCGGGTTGTTTCTCTATTGCCCAAAGCGCATAGGGTTCGGCAACAGCTCCGGCGGGTTCCAGCGGTTCGGAGACGATCCTGTCGACCAGGGAATTCACCCAGGTCACGTTTGAGCGGAGCCAGTCTGCAAATTCAGGCGGGTAAAGAGCTGCAATGGAAAGGACGAGATCTCTCAGAACATTGCCGTTTTCGGGAATGAGTTCGGCCGGCATGACCTGCACCGGAGCGCCGCCCATGCCGAACCTTTGGAACAGGAACCACGTCAACTTGGCCGGATAGGACATGTCGATGGAAAAGTCGGTGCTCTTGTCTGCCTCACTTGGCCGATAGCCCGCATCAGCGGTGTTGGAGAGGATAATCCTTGCCTCGCCGGCCACGGCTTTCGCAACCTCGGCAAGGTCTTCCGGCAAGGACAAGGCACGTTTGATGCTGCTGACGGTCTTGCTTGTGTCCACCAGGGTGCCGTTGTCGATGCCCTTGATCCGGACTTCGTAGCCGGAAGGGTCTGCAAGCGCCTTCAGGCGATGTGCCCGGGACGCGTCGCCACTGGTTTGAACCACTGTGATCGGTCCGGCGTCCTGCCCTTCGGCAATGGCTTCGGAGACGAATAGATCCGCATGCGCTTGCAGGAAGCGGCTGGTCCCGAATTGAACGATCGCTGACGTCGACATGGCTCTCTCCCGAATGATTTTATGTTTATTATTATTACAAACATTTTAAATCAAGCAATTTCCGACCGCGGAAAAGATTAGGCGGGTTGTCGGGGAGTACTGACCTCAGCGGGTCAGTTTCCGCTGACCATGAACCTGGAACTGAACGGCAGACTGGCAGCACCGATCGCCTTCGGTGCCGGCACGATGTTGCCGGCGATTGCCTTGATCTGCGGGGCTGCTGCTTCCAGCTTCCGGCAGATGTCCTGGCAAATGCTTTCAGGCGCATAAGACGACAGGATGACTGTTTCGATTTCCACGAATTGGCCGACACCATGCAGGGAGGCGCGCATCTGGGCAATCAGCCGTTCTTCCCAATCACTCACCAGAGCACCGTAGTCTGGCCAGGATCCGGACCGGTCCCAGAGCGGGTCGACTTCCTTGCCCTGTGCCGACAGGTCCCTCTCCAATGCCGCAATGCCGACATCGAAGCTGACTTCGGAATTGCCGTTGTAGATCTGGTGATTGAGGACAAGGCGGCCGTGCAGGTCGGCGCCGAGGTAAAAGAACATATAGTCCGAAAGCGTCTTGGCGGCGCCGAACATGCTCTCACCGCTGGCAGCTGCAGTGATGTCGTTCTGGACAAAAACGGCAATGCCGAGCTGTTCCTCGATCTCCGCCTGCAAGGCCTTGAAATAGGCTTCTTCGTCCATGCCGCCCGACAGTCGGCGGGGCAGGGCAAGACCGACGCCAGCCAGGCGTTCGCGTTCCGCATCCGGCAGCAGCTTCACCGCGCTCGCAATCGTCTCCAGAAATTCCGAATGGTTGCTGCCATGGGCAAGCTGTGGATTGGGCAAGGTCTTGTGAAAGCGGATCTTGCCGACAAAATCGATGAGAACGATATCGGTGTGCCGGTTGCCGACGCTGATCCCGATGGAATAGGCCCCTTCGGGGTTGAGGGTCAACGGCACGGTTGGCGGGCCGACACGGCCCTTTTGCGCTTCCCCCTTCGCCACCAGTCCTTCCTGCTCCAGCGACCTGACGAGTACGGACACGGTCTGCGCCGAAAGGCCTGTCTGTTCGCCGATCTCCAGCCGTGTCGTCGAGGAGTTCTGCAGAAGCAGCGAAAGCACCAGGCGCTCGTTGTAGCTTCGCACACTGACGGCATTCAGGCCTGACGCACGGTCGGCTATACGCAGCGGATTGGGCGGAGCAAATCTCATGTCAGGCATGGAAGGCCCTCCGTTGCCGTGCCGGATAAATTCCTGCCGGCAGCTGTGCGCGCAGCGAACTCATTTCCACCCGATCGCCTCCACTTCCCGCGCCAGGGCGACACCGAGATTCTCATGTGCCTGAGCATTGATGTGGAACCCGTCCAGCGGATCACAGGTCGAGACGGACCCAGCGTCGAAGAAATGCACTTCAAGCGAATCCGACATGATCTCGAACTGAAGGGCAAGTTCATGGGACTTCTGCTGGGCGGCCTTGAAGATGTTCTCCCATTCCTTGATGTCGTCCAGCAT
Organism: Labrenzia sp. 5N; assembly: GCF_012395805.1. Classification (NCBI taxonomy): domain Bacteria; kingdom Pseudomonadati; phylum Pseudomonadota; class Alphaproteobacteria; order Hyphomicrobiales; family Stappiaceae; genus Labrenzia; species Labrenzia sp. 5N. The sequence continues at coordinate 153,642 of NZ_JAAZTM010000024.1, forward strand.
CGGCGGCGGCGAGACCACCATGATCTCGGGCACCGTTCCGTCAGGGCCGGGCGAGAGTTCCTTGATGTCGTGGATCAGGCAGCCGATGCCCATTGCCACCTCCGACGCCGGCTGGCCAAACCGGGCCTTCAGGTCGTTCGTGCCCAGCATAATGATGACAAGGTCCAGCGGAGCATGGCTCATGAGGCAGGGGCGCAGATAGGTGCGGCCATTCTTCAGCGCGCCTTCGATGGGGTCGTCATGCACCGTTGTCCGACCGCTGAGGCCTTCCTCGATGATGTGCCAGCCCTTGCCGAGTTCACGCGCAAGCACACCCGGCCACCGCTGCAGCAGAGTGTAGCGATCCAGTGGTGTCCCCCCTGGAATTTGTCCGTGCGTGTTCGAGTCGCCGTAACACAAGATCGTGCGCATGCTGGCAGCGTCCTGATTTAGTTATTGAAAACAGTCGGTTGTCCCGAAGGTTGGCCGAAATCTCTGTTGCCATACATTGCATCGCTCGCGGGATCTGACAAGCTTTCCAATTAATCATTCAATATGAATAACTATTGACAGGCAAGTCCTGCCGTGATTTTTAACGGACCTGGGAGGAGGTCCCACCCATCGCAGTTGCGTTCACCCGCCGCCGGAATGCGTTTCGGCGAACGGCATCGCCTTGTCTGCCGGCCGGCACCCGTTGTCGCTGCCGGAACGGCTGACCTGTGCGTAAAGGAAGGCTGTTCGCCGAGGTCAGGCGCTCGGCAGCCTTCCTGCAAGCAGATCAAAGGCCTGACCTTGGAGGAGGAATTTCGATGACATATTTCAAACCTGCCACGCTGGCGGGCTGTCTGGCGGTCGCCATCTCGTCATACCCTGCATTCGCGGAAGACACGTTTCTGATGGATGGTGTTACGGCCAGAGAAGGCGACAATCCGGTTGTCGAAGCGGACAAATACAAGAAGGATTGCCCCTGGACCATCGGCATGAGCCACTTTGGGGTGAACGCCAATACCTGGACCGTTCAGGTGGCACATGAGTCCGAAGCGGCTGCTGCCAAGAACGACTGCATCACCAAGTTCATCCTGCTCGACGCCGGTTTCGACCAGAAAAAGCAGGTGGCCGATATCGAGGATCTGGTTGCACAGAACGTCGATGCGATCATCGTTCAGCCTGTGACGTCAACGTCTGCTGATGCGTCGATCGCCAAGGCCGTGGCAGCCGGCATTCCGGTTGTCCTGCATACTGGCCGTATCGAGAGCGATGCCTATACGACCGAGATCCAGGGCGGCGCCGAACACTTCGGCAAGGTGATGGGCGACTGGCTCGTCAACGAGGTTGGCGCCGACGGCAAGATCTGGGTTCTGCGCGGTCTCGCCGGACACCCGGAAGACACCAACCGTTACAACGGCTTGCTGCAGTCTCTTGAAGGCACGAATGTCGAGGTCATCGCCGAGGAACATGGCGACTGGCAGTACGACAAGGCCAAGAACCTGTGTGAGACGCTTTATCTGAACAACCCGTCTGTCGACGGGATCTGGTCTTCCGGTGCCGACATGACCCGTGCCTGTGTTGACGTGTTCAAGCAGTTCGGCGCTGAAATTCCGCCGATTTCCGGCGAAGGCAACAACGGCTTTTTCGGTCAGTGGATCCGGGACGGATTTAAATCCGTGTCTGCGGAATACGCGCCTGCCCAGGGGGCTGCCGGTGTGCGTGCTGCTGTCGCCCTGCTGGAAGGCAAGGAGCTGAAGAAGCACTACGACTACAACCCGGCAGGCTGGGACGTCGACAAGGCCAAGCAATATTACCGCGAGGACTTGTCCGCCAACGTCTGGTGGCCAACCGAGCTGCCGGAGGAAAAGCTGCAGGAGCTCTACGGCAAGAAATAGCCTCCTCCCGAGGCCGGACGGCCAGCCGGTGCTGCAGTTCCGCGCACCGGCTGGTCACCGACAGCAAAGATCCAGAGTATGATCCGGGGGAGAAGGTAATGACTTGCCTCGTTGAAATGTCGAACATTTCCAAATCGTTCGGCGGAAGCAAAGCAGTTGACGGTGTGTCACTCAAGCTCATGCCCGGCACGGTCCATGCCCTGATGGGTGAGAACGGTGCCGGCAAGTCGACGCTGATGAAGATCCTGGCCGGTGTTCACCAGCCGGACAGCGGGGAAATCTTCCGCGAGGGGCGGGAAGCTGGTTTCGAGACGCCGAGGGAAGCTCTTGAAGCAGGCATATCGACCGTGTTTCAGGAGCTGTCTCTGCTCGCCAACCTGACGATTGCGGAAAACATGTTCCTTGGCCGCGAGCCGGTAACAGCATTCGGAACGGTCGACAGGGCAAGGATGCGGCGCGAAACCCGCAAGGCCCTTGCCGCGTTGGGGCTGGAGTTGAACCCCGATATCCTGGTTTCCGAGCTGTCGATTGCGGAGCGCCAGTTCGTTGAAATTGCCCATGGCATCAAGGCGGATGCCTCGGTGTTCATTCTGGACGAACCGACAGCCGCGCTGAATGCAGCCGATGTCGAGGTGATGAATGCGCAGATCAGGCGCTTGCGCGATGAAGGCAAGGCGATTGTCTATATTTCGCACCGCATGGACGAGATATTCGGCATCTGCGATACGGTGACGGTTCTCAAGGACGGCAAGCTGGTCGCAACGCGGCCCCTGAGCGGCATGACGCCGGACAGCCTCATTGCCCTGATGGTCGGCCGCGAACTGCAGGACCTCTTTCCCGCACGCGGAAAAGCGTCAACAGAAACCGTCCTCGGCCTTGAAGACTTCAGGATCGATCCGGGCAGCACACCGCTGTCCCTTCATGTCAACAAGGGCGAGATCGTTGCCCTCGCTGGACTGGAAGGGCAGGGGCAACAGCAATTGCTGAGATCGCTCGCCGGGCTTTACCCGGCTTCGACAGGCACCGCCTCCATCAAGGGCAAGACCTTGCCGCTCCCCGCGCCGAAAGCATCCGGCATCCGGCAGCTTCAGGCAAGGAAAGTCGGTTTCGTTCCAGAGGATCGGAAGGAAGAGGGGCTCTTCCTGGGGCTTTCCATCGCCCACAACATTGCCGTCGGTCTGTCTTCCGTGCACAGCGAACTCTCCATCGCGCACGACTATCGCAAGGCGATTGCCGAGACGATGGCCAGTATGAACATCAAGGCGTCCGGCCCATCCGCGCAGGTCGGCACGCTTTCGGGTGGCAACCAGCAGAAGGTGCTCCTGGGGCGCTACCTTGCGGCCGGTCTTGATCTGCTGCTCATCGAAGAACCGACCCGGGGTGTCGACATCGGGGCGAAGGCGGAAATCTACAAGTTGTTGCGCAGCTTTGCGGACGAGGGTGGCGCGGTTCTGGTTCTTTCCCGCGAGACAATTGAGCTCATCGGCCTGTGCGACCGCATCTATGTCGTCCATGGCAAGGCCATTGTCGCGGAGCTCCCCGCCGAGACCGCAACGGAGCACCAGATCCTGAACGCTGCCTTGAGCGCCTGACCCTGCCCACAAGATTGAAGTGATCATGACACAAGCATTTCTCGCGAGATTGACGCAGCCGAAAGGCCGGCAGGGTTTGTGGATGCTGCCCATGCTGATCGCCATAGCCATCAGCGTTTATCTCGGTCTTCGCACCGACCAGTTCCTCGGTTCTGAAAACCTCTTCAACCTGATTGCCCAGGCGATGCCGCTGGTCATCACGGCCATTGGCCAGATGTTTGTGGTTGTGGTGGGCGGCCTCGATCTGTCGGTGGGTTCCCTCATCAGCTTCACGACGGCCATTCTGGCGCTTGATGCGCCGGGCTACGTGACGATACCGGCGGTTTTCCTGTTCGCCGTATTGGTTGGCCTCAGCAACGGCCTTGTGATCACCCGGCTGAATGTCCACCCGATCATCGCAACGCTGGCAATGCAGTATGTCATTCTGGGCATCACGCGCATCCTGCGTCCGGTCTCCGGAGGCACCGTGCCCGATATCGTCATCCAGTCGGTCGGCGGCACGTTTCTCGGAGTGCCGATGCCGGTGTTCTGGGGTGTCGCGGTGGTTCTGGTGGCCTGGAAGTTGCTGCATGGATCGCGCTTCGGCCTGCATCTGTTTGCGATCGGCGGCGGAGTTGCAAACGGCACGCCGGATGCTGCACGCAATTTCGGCGTTCCGGATCGTCGAAACATCCTGCGCGCCTATGTCGCCTGTTCGTGTTTTGCGGCCCTTGCCGGTGTCTTCCTGGCCGGCCGGATTGTTTCGGGTGATCCCAATGTCGGTCTCTTGTTCGAACTGGATGCGATTACCGCCGTCGCCGTCGGCGGAACACAGCTCTCCGGCGGTATAGGCAGCCTGCAGGGCACGGTGATCGGGGCACTGGTCCTGGCGCTCCTGTCCAACGGCATGAACCTCACCAACGTGTCGCCCTTCATCCAGACCGCGATCAAGGGCGGTCTCCTGCTCCTGGTCGTGGGGCTCCAGACCCGCAAGAAGATAGGGCTTTGATCATGTCTTCGATCGTGAAGCATCCTTTCCTGCAGCGCCTGCTGCGTGTTCCGCCGGCGTACTACGTGTTCGCCATCCTGCTGATCACGCTCTGGATTGCCAGGCCTCACATGCTCAACGCCAATATCATGGGCATCTTCATTCGCCAGGTGGCGCCGCTCGGCGTGCTGGTACTGGCTCAGTTGCTGGTGATGCGCGTGAAGAGCATCGACCTTTCCGGCGGTGGCATCATCCTGTTGGTCAACTACTTCATTTCCTCGGGGATCTTTCCCGGGGCGTCGATGCCGTTCTTCATCGGGCTTAGTCTGGCAACCGGTACCGCGATCGGTCTCTTCAACGGCTGGATGATCGGCAAGCGCCGGGTTTCTGCGGTTATCGTCACACTGGCGGTCAGCATCATCCTGGTCGGGTTCGTGCAGTATCTTTCAAGCGGCAAACCACCCGGAGACGTGCCGTCCTACCTGAACGACATCTACAACATCAAATGGGGCCCGGCCCCGGTTCCGGTGCTGTTCTGGTTCGCCCTGACCGTGGTGATGGCGTTGTTTCTCTCAAAGACGGTGTTCGGCAGATATGTCACTTCGGTCGGCGAGAACCCGGAAGCCGCACATTTTTCAGGTGTACCGGTCGAGCGGACCGTCATTCTTGCCCATACGCTGGCCGGTTTCATCGCAGCGGTTGCGGCCCTGGTGCAAACCGCCTCCATCGCGGTCGGCAGTGTCCGGGTTGGTCTCGATCTGCCTATCCTGGCAGTGGCTGCAACCATTCTCGGCGGGGTCGTCTTCGGCCGGGGCGAAGGCGGGGTCTGGGGCCCGTTCTTCGGGGTCCTGTCCTTCGCCCTTCTGTTCGTGGTGATGACCACCTTCGGCATCGATGACCCGGGCAAGCTCATCGCCCAGGGGCTGATCATCCTGCTCGCCGCCATCTTCTACGGCATCAGAACGTCCAGATCCAATTGAGCCTTTCCGTAAAATTTGAGGAGGAAACAATGGCAAACGAAAAGTCGATACTTTGCTTTGGGGATTCGCTGACCTGGGGCTGGATCCCCGTCGTCGAAGGCGCCCCGACAATGCGCTACCCTTATGAACAGCGCTGGACGGGGGCAATGGCCGCCGAGCTGGGCGAAGGGTACCGGATTATCGAAGAAGGCCTCAGTGCCCGCACGACGAGCGCCGATGATCCCAACGATCCCCGTCTGAACGGCAGCCAGTACCTGCCGTCGGCCCTGGCCAGCCACCTGCCGCTGGATCTGGCGATCATCCTCCTGGGAACCAACGACACCAAGCCGTTCTTCAATCGCACGCCCTATGACATTGCCTATGGCATGTCGAAGCTGGTCGGACAGGTGCTGACAAGTGGTGGCGGCATCGGCACGCCTTATCCGGCGCCAAAGTGCCTTGTCGTCGCACCGCCGCCCCTGACGCCTATGCCGCATCCCTATTTCCAGGGCATGTTTGGCGGGGGCCACGAAAAGTCGGCGGCGCTGGCCGAGCAATACCGGAACATGGCCGATTTCATGAAGGTCGATTTCCTCAGCGCAGCTGACCACATCACCACAGACGGCTGCGACGGCATTCATTTCACGGCCCAGAACAACATCGACCTGGGCAAGGCCATTGCCGGTAAGGTGCGGGAGATCCTTAACCGGCAGCAGGCCGAAGCGGCTTGATACTCCTGGTTCAGACCTGACAACTCTCCTTGCCGCCCGCCAGTGTAGCCAAAGCATGCGCGGGCGGCTTGACTTTGCATGAAATTCTTCGCAACTATCCTGTCATGAACAAAGCCGCCGCGACCAGCTACAAACGAGATTTCAGAGCTATCCCCAAAGCGGGAGAGTAGCCCCCGGCTCGGCTGTCATGCGCCCCGAGCCTCGGGGTAAACACTTGAGATGATGCAACAGGAACCGGTCCTGCCGGCCGAAATCATCGAAGCGCACAAATCACCACATCTTGAGACTTAACTCCGCCGCCCGGACGTGATCCGTCCATTGGTGCCTGAAGGCACCCGGCAAGGGGGACTTTATGCGCGAACCGACTGATTTTGCTTCGAAGCCTGACATCATCATCGGCACGACCGACTATGAACGACTGGAAGGCCTCGCTTCCTCGTTTGAAACACGTTTGCCAAGTGTCACGGAGGATCTCCTGGCCGAATTGAGCCGGGCCAGACTCGTCCCTGATGGGGCGTTGCCTGCCGATAGTGTGAGAATGGGTTCCGTCGTCCGGTTCCGAACCGACGCTACGGACGAAAAGATCCTGCAACTGGTCTTTCCGGGCGACGCGGATATCGCAAACGGCAGGATTTCCATCCTGACACCCATCGGCACCGCCCTCATTGGCCTTTCCGCGGGCCAGTCGATCGCCTGGTGTGCAAACGACGGACGCCGGCATCGCCTAACCGTCGTGTCGGTCAGCCAGCCGCCGCTCGTCGGTGGAGGTTCGGAGCTGCAGTGCCTGGATCGCGGTTAGTCATGACTTCCGGCTCGCCGTTTCACAAACCCCGTTTCCTGGATCACGCAGGCAGTCTTCTCGCAGGAACTTAGCCCCTGCCGGTCTCTCGCACCCGAGACGGCCGGACAGGGGGAACAGTCTTGAAGCTGAAACCAGTTCCAACACCGGCCTTCGCCAAAGCGGGGCCGAAGGAGACAGCGCATGCGCGAACCAAAGCAGTTTATCTTCACCAACAAGGACTACGCGACCCTGACCAGAATGGTGTCGCAATGCCCGCGAACCAATACGCCGTTTGTTTCCCTGCTGCGCCGGAAATTGGCGCAAGCCCACGTAGTGCGCTCATCGGAGGTCCCGGTGGATGTCGTCACCATGAACAGCCGCGTGACCTTCCAGGTGGACAATCATGCACCCGACACGAGGGTGGTCATTCCCGATGAAACCGACAGTCTTGTCGGCCTGACCTTGCCGATCACGACGACAACGGGAATGGCCCTGCTTGGCATGTCGGAAAAGCAGAGCATGGAACTTGCAGGCCTTGGCCGCCAGAGCAGGACACTGACGGTGATCGGGGTTGCCTACCAACCCGAAGCCATGGGTGGTGTTCGCTTGGATGTACCGCAAGGTCCGATATCCGCCAGACGGCAAGGCAGGCCATTTCTGCATCTTGTTCACAGCTCGGATGAAGACCCCGAGAGCAATCTCGTTCACTTGCACCGGTAAATATGCACGACCCGCTGTCACCCGGCGCCATACGCCAGGCGACAGCGGGGAATAGGTTTCGCTCGTCACCTTCTCAGCTGACCAGCTCTGCTGATGGTGTGCGTTGCCAGGCGAATTGCTCGAAGTACGGCTCGATCGGCGTATCGGCCAGCTTGTTGGTGTAATTGCTCATCACCTTCTGGGAAATGGCAAGCACGACTTCGAGAACCTGCCGGCTGGTAAAACCGGCAGCCAGAAACGCCTCCACATGCCGGTCGCCGACCGATCCACGCTCGCGAACCATCTGCAGCGTGAACCGGTGAAGCGCCTCAAGCCTGGGCGTCGGCAATGACGTTTCGTTGCGCAAGGCGTCCGAGACCGCATCATCAACACCCATGCGTTTTGCGATGCCGGTGTGGGAGGGGACGCAGTAGTGGCAATCGTGTTCGACGTTTATCGACTGCCAGACAACAGTCTTTTCCTCGTCCGTGAAGCTGCTTTCCAGAAAAAGCCGGTGAAGAACCAGATACCCTTCCAGCAGGCCCGGAGCTTCCGCCATGACCGCATGGAGGTTGGGCACGACGCCGAACGTAGCCTTTGTTTGTTCGAGCAAGGGTTTGCTGCGATCCGGCGCCGTTTGTGCCGTGTGGATTTCAAATTCGGTCATGAAGATTGTCTCTTGTCAGTTTGAAAGCGGGGGAATGCGCTGCCGTTAGTCCTGCGCGTTCAAAAGTGTTCAGGCGGAGAGTTCGATGGCCAGCGCGGTGGCTTCGCCGCCGCCGATGCACAGCGCTGCAACGCCGCGCTGGGCTCCACGAGCTTTCAAGGCATGAATGAGCGTGACAACCAGACGGGCACCGGTCGCGCCGATCGGGTGGCCGAGCGCGCAGGCGCCTCCGTTGACGTTCAGCTTCTCGCGCGGAATGCCGATGTCATGTGCGGCAGCCATTGCGACCACCGCGAAGGCTTCGTTGATTTCCCAGAGGTCGACGTCATCGGCAGTCCAGCCGGTGCGATCCAGAAGTTTGAGGATCGCCGGGATCGGCGCGGTCGTGTACCAGGCCGGGTCTTGCGAATGGGTTGCGTGGCCACACACGATTGCTAATACCGGCAGTCCGTTGGCTTGCGCATAACTCTTGCGGGTCAGAATCAGTGCTGCGGCACCGTCCGCGTTGGCCGAAGCACTGGCAGCTGTGATGGTGCCGTTATCAGAAAAGGCCGGGCGAAGCCTCGGGATTTTTTCCGGATCGACCCGTCCCGGGATTTCATCGTCCTCGATAGTGACGGTGCTTTTGCGGCCTGCGACCTCAAGAGGGACGATTTCATCCCGGAAGGCACCGCCGGTCACCGCCTTTTGCGCACGGACGAGCGTTTCCTGGGCAAAGGCGTCCTGGTCGGCGCGAGTGAAACCGTATTTTTCAGCGGCCGCTTCTCCGAAAGACCCCATCGGCCGGCCGGCCTCATAGGCATCCTCCAGGCCGTCGCGCATCATGTGGTCAAGTACCTCGCTGCTGCCGAACTTTCGACCCGCGCGCATTTGCGGCAACAGGAAGGGTGCGTTCGACATCGATTCCATGCCGCCTGCAACGACGATGTCTGCCGATCGGGAAATCAGGAGATCGTGTGCGAGCATGATCGCCTTCATGCCGGAGCCGCAAACCTTGTTGAGTGTGGTTGCGCCCGTGTGGTCGGAAAGACCGGCGGCACGGGCCGCCTGCCGGGCCGGAGCCTGTCCCTGACCGGCAGGAAGAACGCAGCCCATCAGAACTTCACTGATCGAGTCTCGTTCAGTCTGCGCATCCTCAAGTGCTGCTCCCATCGCTGCCGCGGCGAGCTTGGGAGCTGCTACGGGGCTCAAGGCCCCCATGAAAGCACCTAGCGGTGTGCGTCTGGCGGCGCAGATAACGATCGGATCGGGTTCGCTCATGGGTATCTCCTGGTTGGTGTCTTGAATTAGATTATGATCATAATTTATAAAATCAAGAATAGATTTGGATCGTAATCCGAATTACGATTCCAACAGCCAACGGAGGTAGAAATGCGTGTCAGCAGGGAAACGGCAGCCAGAAACCGCGACAACGTCGTGAAAACCGCGAGCAGACAGTTTCGGGAATACGGCTACGACGGGATCGGTATCGCAGGACTGATGAAAGCTGCCGGGCTGACGCAGGGTGGCTTCTACAAGCAATTTGCCGACAAGGACGCCATCATCACCGAAGCAACGCAGCAGGCGCTGGACGAAAATCTCGTTGCCTGGCAATCCGTTGTTGAAGGACACCAGGACGACCCTTTGAACGCTCTACGTTGCTGGTATCTATCCCGGGAACATGTCGACCGGCGTGACGCAGGTTGCGCTTATGCCGCGTTGGCGGCCGAAGCCCCGCGTCACGGCAAGGATCTTCAGGATGCGTTTTGTGAAGCCGTTGAGAAATCCATCACCCTGCTGACCGACACCCGCGCCGAAAGTGCCCAGTCCCGCTGCGAGGCAATTCGGCTGATCACCGGCATGGTCGGGGCACTTGTCCTGTCACGGGCTGTCGGGGAGGGGGCGTTAAGCCAGGAAGTTCTCGATTGCGCGATTCTGGAACCAGCGCCTGGACGCTTGAAATAGGCAATGCCCCGGCGTCTCATGCGCCTTTTCACCGTTGTGGTGTGTGAGACCTGTTTTGCGCTCAAGGGCGGCGCGGCAATAAGGTGAAACCGGAAATTGGCATACATGGTCGTTTTGGTGCCAATGAGCCTCATGTCAAGCATCGGCAAAAACCGTCAATGGAGGACGGCCTGCGGCTTGAGAAATTGTCTCGTCCCATTTGGCCAGGACGGTTGCCGTGGAAAAGCGGTCCAGCGAAGGTGGGCCGGCCTCGCAAAAAGATCCGCGCAGCTCAGGGTCGGTAAGGACCCGAGTGATCGCCGTAGCAAGTGCCTCCTTGCTACCCATCGGCACGAGCAGACCGGTGGTTCCGTCCTGCACGATTTCGCTGGGACCCCACGGGCAGTCGACGGACACAACGGCCATCCCGCTCGACATTGCCTCGAGGACGACATTCGCGAAACCTTCGAAGCGTGAACTCAGGGCAAATACGTCGCCGGGTGATACCCATTCGCCAGGAACTTGCGTGACACCCGAAAGACGGACGACTTCCTGCAGTCCGAGGTCGGAAATCTGCTTTTCGAGTGCGGACCGCTCCGGCCCTTCGCCATAGATCGTCAACACCGCATCAGGGACGCGCTCCACAACCTGGGCAAAGCTGGCGATGAGGATATCAAAGCCTTTCTGCCGGTCGAGCCGTCCTACCGCGACCACCCTGCGACCCGCATCGGGCCGCGGCAAGGCGCGCGGCAGCGGCGTGACCGGATTTGGGATAACGATGGTTTTTTTGCGAACGCGGGCGGGTTGTCTTGCACGCGCGCGCTCCGTCATGACGACGACACTGGTCGCTGCAAAGGCCGCCATCGGCCGAGACCAGCGCCAGAAGCGGCTCATTTGCTGAACATCAAAATTGTTGCGTTCGGATATGATCGTTGGCGTACCGGTACCTGCGGTCGCAAGGACCGTGATGACGTTGATCTTGGTCAGGAAGGAGACGACCATATCCGGTCTGATCCTTGCAAAGCGCCTGCGCAGATCCTTTACCCGTTGCATGGTGACAAAATGCCGAGAATTTTTGCCGGTGCGGCTTAGCCCTTCGACCTGAATCCTGGGGTCATAGGAAAAATAAGAGGTGGAATCGGTCGCATTCAGGGCGATCACATGTACATCGTCGCCAGCGGCAAGGCGGTGGTGCGCCAGCAGGTTGACGACTTTTTCAGCACCGCCTGCTCCGAGGCCCGCAAGAACAAACACAACACGCATTACGGATCCTTTCTCGCTGCGGGGCTGGTGAAGCCTTTCGGTGCCGGATGCCTATTAGTCTCTGATTGTGCGATGTGGCCCCGGCCTCCAGCAACCATCACTTGATGCTCGTCGACGATGATCATACGGGTAAGCTTTGGCGTCATTGTAACGCTTCCCTTCGGATCGGCTTTTAGTGATGATTTGAAGAATGGAAGACCGAAATGCAGGTCCTGTTTTGCTCGACGGGACTATGGATCTCGGAGGTCGCACCATGTCTCCGCGCGCACTCATGCAGGGCGGCGATACCCCAGTGAATGCCGTTGCCGAGGGTCAGTGCCGACGCGGAGCCATCAAGCCGGGCCGTATCAAGCGTGACTTCCGCTGCAGTTTTGGTGTGTCCCCTTCCATTCGTCCGCGTAATTCTGGCTTGACGTCTTAAAGGGAACGTTTCAACGGATAATTGACCGATAAATTTACTATGTAGCTTGCCCATGTCACCCCACCATATTCAATTGGAAGCGAAATTTATTCTTGTATGAAGTATCTATAGCTATAGATTTACAGGACGTATTACGCTGAAGGTGGATTTCGCGTGCCCTTGATGAGCTGTAAAAAGAATATCCACCGAGAAATACACTGTAAAAAAATATAGCGTTGCCACCAACCGTATGGTTGGCATTCCTTATCAATCAGGAAGCAACTACTTTTGGGATCTTTTTGTGTTGCCTAAGCTTTTTTATTTTCTAAATTGAAATAGAACCTTCCGTGTTTATGTCATTTTCCTTTAGGGAATTTTCCAAAATCAAATTGCAATAGCTGCCATTCCAAACGTGGTCTTGCGCATATTTCTACGAGCACTCTCCATGCTCGCAGATCGGACGATGCCACTTCCCTCAATGTGCTGTCAGGTTGCCCAACCCACTACCTGAACTAGCCGCACAGGAGCGAAGAAAAAAATGATAATCAGCCATCCGCCCTATATTAACAAATAATACACCATTAACGCTACGCAGGGAAAGCTTTGAATGTCGAAAGTTTTTCCGAGAGGCTTGAGACCTTTTAATCGCAAAGTTCGTCAACGCGATTGATCTCCAGGAACGCAATAATCTTTAGTTTGACAATGCGAAGCTTGCAGTAATTCAAGAATAATTATTGATGTGAATTGGGTGAAGAAAATGATTTACATCAGATATCGCAATACCTAGGTCAATTTATCGAGGCGCTAGACTTTGTCAGGCTTGTGAAACAAGACACGTACTGAATAGTCAGGTTTCAGAATTTCCCGGAAAGTGTATTCGCAACTCGTTCGTCGAATACAGACAAAGCGGGAAGGCCCTGTTTTTATCGAAACGTCACAGCAGCCAGCTGACACTCCATTCGGCACGAAATTGCATCCAAGGTTTGCGTTTCAAACTGTCCGACATTCCTTCGGAGTGGACACAAGAAGAAGCTTCCGAGGTATTGCCTTTTTGAATTCTTCGAAATGAGAAGATTTTTTGCGGGCACCCTTCAGGCGTTTCTTGTTCCAGCGCATCGGATCTTGCGTAGCGTAATGAGCGCGAAGAGTTTGTATTGACGGAGGCGGACATGGACGTTGACAAGGAGAGAAATTAATATATGCATAGGCTATGCAATTATTGGACGCCAACAAACTGGGTGCCCTCGGCACTTTGATCCGCGACCGGACAGATGCGGCGCTGGGACCATTGTCGCCAAGCGCTGCGGCCGTTCTGTCGATGCTTCACTTCAAGCCCGGGTTGACGACGAGCGAAATCGCAACGGTCGTCGGCGTCAGTCAACCGACTGCCGTCAGGTTGATAGACGGGCTGGAACGACAGGCGTTGATCAAGCGCGGCGAGCAGATAGGACGCGTAACCCCGCTCAGCCTGACAAAGGCCGGTCACGATGAGGCCGAAGCGTTGCAGCGGCGCCGGCTGGCCGCTTTGGACGGTTTGCTTGGCGCCTTGCCCGAGACAGACCGGAACCGGTTCGTTTTGCTGCTGGACAGGGTTCTTGAAGAGGCGACGACATCGCGATCCTTTGCCAGAACAACTTGCCGGCTGTGCGAGCATAACCTGTGCAGCGCCGATGTTTGCCCGATTGGCTGCAAGGCAAGCGAAATCGAGAAAGCGCAGGAGCGGCTATGAGCACGTCTGAAGGAAACGCCTCACCTTTCATCGATCCGGATGCATGGGTTGCGCCCGACGCAACGGTTGCGGGCGATGTCAGGATTTGTGCCGGCAGCAGGATCATGAATGGTGCCCGGCTGGTGGCGGAAGGTGGCAGCACAATCCGTATCGGCCGAAACTGTATCGTGCTCGAAAACGCCGTGATCCGCGCAACGTCCCGTCACGATTGCAAAATCGGAGATCATTGTCTGATCGGCCCGAACACTCATGTTGTCGGCGCGGAAATCGAGGATGAAGTCTTCATCGCAACCGGAGCTGCCGTTTTCCATGGCGCGCAGGTGGGGCACGGATCGGAAGTTCGCGTCAACGGCACGGTTCACCTTCGCACGCGGCTGGAACCCGGATCGACCGTTCCGATCGGATGGGTCGCTGTCGGTGACCCGGCCCGGATCCTTTCGGCAGACCAGCATGAAACCATCTGGACGATCCAGAAGCCGCTCGACTTTCCGGGGTTTGTCTATGGCGTCGACAGAAACGCTCCCGACGTGATGAAAACCATCACCCAACGGCTTTCGGAAAGCCTGGGGGAACGCCAGGTAACCGAGGCCGGTGCACCAACCGTGCCTGGCCTTTGAGCCCAGGAATTACCGACGGGTAGGCCACGACCGGACCGCGCCTGAGTTTACGGCGCGAGCCCGGTGTGCCCGTTGCGGTCCGCTTATTGAAACGTCTTCAGGTAGGCGATGACGTTCTCAATTTCCTCGTCCTTGCGCAGCCCGGCGAAGGACATCTTTGTCTTGGGGACGACTTCCTTTGGCTTGTGCAGATAGGCCGTCAGGGTTTCTTCGTCCCAGACCAGTCCGCCGTCAGCCTTTTCGGTCATGCTGGCGGAATATTTATAGCCTTCGACCTGGCCTGCAGGCGCGCCGACAATCCCGTTGAGCGCCGGGCCAACCTTGTTCTTGGCGCCGTCGCCGACAGCATGGCAGGCCTGGCATTTCTTGAAGATCTTTTCGCCTGCAGCAGCGTCGCCGTCAGCCCAGGCAGGAGCCGCTGCGAAGAGACCCGCAAGCGTGACAAGGCAGGTGAGTGTCTTTCTCATGATGTTTCCTTTCCTGTTGCCGGCACATTGCCGACGATACGGCCGGCGGACGGCCGCGGTGGGTTTTCATGGTGGCCGGGCAAACCTTGTTTGCCCGGCCTGACCGGTCCGTCCCCAGGCCTCATTGTCGGACGGACGAGGTCATGGTGAGTGTGCGAGGCCAGAAAGCCGGTGATCGCCTTTCACATCCTTGACATCCGTCAAGCGAGCCTCCGGCTATTCGGCGGCAACGGGCTGTCTTGCCAGCTGACATTGCGACCAAAGCGAATGAAGCGCGCAGACCAGTCGGTCGACATCCCCGGATGTGTGAACCGGCGACGGGGTAATCCGCAGCCTCTCGGTTCCCTTTGGAACGGTCGGGTAATTGATCGGCTGGATGTAGATGCCGAATTCCTCCAGGAGCGTGTCCGACAGGAATTTGCACTTGGCCGGATTACCGACGATCACCGGTATGATGTGGCTGGGATTGTCGACATGTGGAATACCGAGCGTATCGAGACGCCGCCGAACCTTGGCGACGATGGCCTTGTGGGCATCCCGTTCCACCGAACTTTCCTTCAGATGTCTGATGGACGCCGTTGCGGCGGCCGCGATGGCGGGGGGAAGGGCTGTGGTGAAGATGAAGCCGCTGGCAAAACTGCGCACGAAATCGCAAAGTTCGACAGAAGCTGCGATATATCCTCCGACAACGCCGAAGGCCTTGCCAAGGGTGCCTTCGATGACGGTCAGGCGGTCCATCACCCCTTCCTGTTCTGCAATACCGCCTCCGCGCGGCCCATAAAGGCCAACGGCATGGACCTCGTCCAGATAGGTCATGGCGCCAAATCGGTCTGCAAGATCGCAGATCTGCGAAATCGGCGCGATATCCCCATCCATGGAGTAGACGCTTTCAAAAGCGATCAGCTTCGGCTTTGCCGGGTCGGCAGCCCGCAATTTGGCTTCCAGGTCTTCCAGGTCGTTGTGTTTCCAGATCACCTTTTCGGCGCGCGAGTGGCGTATTCCCTCGATCATCGAGGCGTGGTTCAGGCTGTCGGAAAAAACGATGCAGTCGGGGATCTGCGAGGCGAGCGTACCGAGCGCCGCCCAGTTGGAGACGTAACCGGATGTAAACACCAGCGCGGCTTCCTTGCCATGCAGATCGGCGAGTTCGGCTTCCAGCAGCACGTGATCGTGTGTCGTGCCGGAAATGTTTCTGGTTCCGCCAGCCCCGGCTCCGCAGCGGTCGACCGCCTCGTGCAGGGCTGCCAGAACCTTAGGGTGCTGCCCCATGCCGAGGTAATCGTTCGAGCACCAGATGGCGACATCTTTGGTGCTCTCTCCGCTGGTCCACTTCGCTTCCGGAAAATTGCCGCGTTTACGCTGAAGGTCGATGAAGACGCGGTAGTTTCCGTCATGCTTCAGGTCTGCAAGACGGCTTTTGAAAAAGGCTTGATAGTCCATGACGTCCCCGCTTTCTCAAGTGTCCGGTAGACGCTAGTTGCGGGCCGGGGCAGGCTGAATGACAATAGTCAAGAAAGGCAAGAATCCGTCGATGGTCCGCGCTTGCTATTGTGCAAAGTCACCAGGTCGGGCTAGACGTTCTTGCACATCACTTGCCTAGGACCTTCATCGATGCCAACCGACCGCCAGCGGAAAATTGCCCAGAACTCCCTGCTTCTGAAAAGCTTCCCGCAGGAGATCCGAGACATGGTGCTCGGCATGTCGAGCTGGCGGACATATGACCGCGGTGAGACGTTGTTCCTGCATGGTGAGACAGCCCAGGCTATCCACATCGTCATGGACGGCTGGGTCAAGCTTTACCGGATCGCGCCCAATGGAGGCGAAGCGGTCGTGAATGTCTTTGCCAAGGGCGAAAGCTTCGGTGAAGCGGTCGCGTTCCGCGGGCTTGCCTATCCGGTTTCGGCGGAAGCGGTAACCGCCTGCGAAGTGATGCGCATACCCAGCACGGCCATCCTGGAAGCCATGCGCAAGGACCCGGACATTGCCGTGTCGGTTGTGGCATCGACCTTCATTCACCTGCATTCTCTCGTTTCGCAGCTGGAACAGTTGAAGGCGCAAACCGGACCGCAAAGGGTTGCCGAGTTCTTGCTGGAATTGTGCGAGCAGGAAAGCGGTAGCTGCGAGGTAACCCTGCCTTACGACAAGTTCCTGATCGCCGGCCGTCTCGGCATGAAGCCGGAAAGCCTGTCGCGGTCTTTTGCGCGGTTGAAATCTGCTGGGGTCCGCATCAATCGAAATCATGCGGAAATCAAGGATATCGAGCGGCTTCGGGCCTTCTCCGAAGAAGATCCGGTGGATGCCTGGACCAAGGGGTGACCATGATGAAACTGGACATTGCCTTGACGGCCATCGACACCGCGAACGCGGCCGACCCCAACCAGGAAGACGGCAAGCCTGCGGCTCTTCTATATGGGCAACGGATGAGCGAAGAGCTGGAACGGCTCTACCCGGAGGCGACCGATCCGTTGAAGATTGCGGCCAGGGGCCAGCACATCGAGCGCTGGATCACTCCGCGCCAGTCCTACCCGGAAGGCAAGGCCGGCTATCACGCCTGGCGCCGGGATCAGGCCCGTCACCACGCGGACCGGGTCGGTGAAATCATGGCGGGCGCGGGCTATTCACCGGAGGAGATCGAGGCGGCGGCGAAGATGCTGCGCAAGGAAGGCCTCAAGCGGGACGCGGACGTGCAGGCGCTGGAAAACGTGATCTGTTTTGTGTTCCTGAAATGGTATTTCGCGCCATTTGCCGCCAAACACGAGGACAGCAAGGTGCTCGATATCGTGCAGAAAACGGCACGGAAGATGTCGGAGGAGGGACGGGCCCGGGTGCTTGCCGAATTCGATCTTCCAAAGCAGCTTGCCGAAGCTTTCAGAGACTGAGCCCCGGTGCCACGTAAAGCACCAGCAACAGCAGGCAAAAGAACCCGATCACCCAGCTGAAGCCTGACAGCCAGGCAGGCGCCTGCCACAACCCGAGATATCGGGACAGGATGATCCGTGCCTTGATGAAGGCCAGCAGCAACAGCAGTCCGCCGAAAAGAGCCGGGCTGAAATGACCGGTTCCGCCTGTAGTCACCAGAACGGTAGCGGCCGACAGGCCCAATAGCGCAATCCACGCAAGCGTGACGGAGGGAAGGGTCATCGTTCGCTATCCCAGGACATAGATCACCGGAAACAGCAGAACCCAGATGAGATCGACCATATGCCAGAAGGCGGTGCCTGTTTCGATGGTACGTGGTTCGTCTTTCCAGGCAACCAGACCCAGCACGACGATACCGGCAAGCACATGAGCCGCGTGAAACCCGGTGAGCAGGTAGTAGAAGGTGAAGAAGGGATGGGTCTCCGTGGAGATCCCTTGCTCTACCTTGACCGCATATTCCTGTATCTTGATGGCGAGGAACACGCCGCCGAGGGCCATGGCACCTGTGAGGTGCAAACGCGCCGCGGTGCGTTTCATCGCAAGCCGAAGCTCCAGGCTTCTGGCCGCCAGAAAACCACTGGTGATCAGAACGATCGTATTGATGCCCGCAAGCGCCGGGTCGAGATGAGCTCTTGCGGCAGCAAAGCCAGCCGGATCGGATATTCGCACGCCCATGAAGGCAGCAAGACCGGCACCGAACACCAGCAATTCACTGACGATGAGCACCCACATCATCAGTTCCCCGGGCAACTCGTCGAGGATGCCGGCGTCGCCGTCTTGATCCGGCTTCGGTGACGGAGCGTGCATCAGCGGCTCTAGCCTCCGACAATCTGGCGGTAGATCTGCGGCAAGGCCTGTGTCAGCCGATCGGGATGCGGGATAACGGCAAAGCCGCCTTGACCAAACAACCGCGGAAACCAGGACTTGGCCGACTTGTCGATGGTGACGCCAAAGACGGATTGGCCTGCCCGCCGGGCTTCCCGAACTGCCATCCTGGTGTCTTCGATGCCGTGCCGCCCCTCGTAGTGATCGAGATCGTTCGGCTTGCCGTCCGTGATCACCAGAAGAAGCTTGCGCTTGCGCGACTGCGCTGCCAGATCGGCGGATACATGACGAATGGCTGCGCCCAGACGGGTGTAGAAGCCGGGACGCAGCGTTCCGATCCTCTGTTCGACAAGGGCACTCATCGGTTCATGGAACCCCTTGCAGGACTGCAGGTACACCCGCTGCCGTTTCAGGGATGAAAACGCAGTGATGGCGAAATCATCGCCGCAGGCGTTCAGACCCAAGGCCAAAGCTGTCAGGGCTTCCCGTTCGATATCGATCACGGCACGTCCGGTGACGGCGCTCTCGGTCGAGCGGGAAACGTCGAGCAGGATGGAAACCGCGAGATCACGCGCTTCCGGACGGGTCTGCAGCCAGATTCGTTCCGAGCCGGTGCCGCCTGCAATCCGTTCGGCTTCAGAGCGCACGGCTGCATCAAGATCCAGTCCGTCGCCTTCCAGGTGTCCACGTGTTGTCACCCGGCCCGGGCGGAGGGCCTCGAACTGCTTCTTCACCGAGCGGATGCGCCGTTTGGCCTTCTCATCCATGCCGGCAGATCCCTTTTCAGGATCCGCTTCCGCGGTGCTGGTCAAAACGCAGACGTGGTCTGCCAGATAGCGGCCGCTGCGCGTGTCCCATTCCGGGTAGAGATGCCGTCCGGACAGTCTTTCGCGGTCCACATCCTCCGGGGCGAGATCAAGATGCAGCTTCAGACGGGTTGCCGGTGCCTTGGAGATTTGCCCAAGGCCGATCTCGTCCTGATCGTCTGCCGCTTTCTTGGCGCTGTCGTGGTCGTCGTCATCGACACGCCGATTGAGATTGAGAAACTCCGCCCAACTCAGAATGGCTTCAAACTTGTGCAGGATCAGGCTGTCCTTGCGTTCCGCCTGATCTGCCTTGCGTCTGCGGGCGCGCACGGTCTTGCCGGTTGCTTCCTCGGGTGGGCCGTCTGTCTCGCGGCTGTCGACTTCGTCTCCCGCTGAAAACACGACCTCCCTGAGATCCGGCCAAAGCGGCACAGGCCGGAAAGGGCGGTACCCGCGCGGGGCAGTTATTTCCTCGAACGAATTCCGGTCAACCCGCTCCTGAAGTTCCAGGACATCGCGGGGAGGAAGTGCGGGGTCTCCCAGCATTTGACGCACAAGCCTGTCGACCCTTGCTTCCATGTCTGGCAGCGGGGCCTGAGGTCTTGCTGCCAGCACCTGCTGGCAGAGTGCGCTGTAAAGATTCCGCAAGCCGGGAGCGTGTTCGAGCGTGTCTCGAACCATCGCGGAAATCGCCCTGAGCGCTTGAAGATCGGCGCGGAGCGGATCCGTTTCGGCGATATGGGTTGGTGCATGGGCCGCAAGGGCCGTCAGCCAGACATAGAGCGCTGCATTTGCCTCCCGCAGTGGGAACACCGCAAGACTGGCCGGCAATCTCAGGATTTCGCCGTCGAAGCTGGTCCGTGTCACGGTTTCGGCTTCCGTGCCGAGCCGCCTCAGAAATCCGAGGCGATGGCGGGAAACCTCCTGGGCGACCGGACGGAGCTCGACACTGTGAGCTCCGCCCAATCCCCGGAAAAGGACAGCAAGCCGCCCGCCGACCTCATCGAGGCCGACCGCGGCTCCATGATGCACCTCGGGTGCACCCAGGCGGCTTGCAAACGCGTGCCACAGTTTCCCGACAGTTTCCTCGGGTTCCCATGGCTCGATGTCGATCTTGCCCATCGGTCTGGCCTCACCCAAACACGGCCGTGACAAGATCAAGGAGCCCGCGTTTCACGTCTTCATCATCGGTCAGCGGTTCGATCATTGCAGCTTCGATCGCCCGTCCGACAGGCATGCCCTGGGCAATCAGCGTTGCCGCATAGACGACCAGACGGGTCGACACGCCTTCTTCGAGATCCTGGCCTTTCAGCGCCCTGAGTTTCCCGGCCAGACGTACCAGCGAGGCGGTCCGGCCGTGATCAAGGCCGCTTTCCTCGCAAACCACTTCCGTTTCCAGATCCGCCGGCGGGAAATCGAATTCAAGTGACAGGAACCGCTGGCGGGTGGATGGTTTCAGGGTCTTCAGGATGTTCTGGTAACCGGGGTTGTAGGATGCGACGAGCATGAAGCCGGGTGCGGCCATCAGCTCTTCTCCGGTTCTGTCGATCGGCAGGGTCCTGCGATCATCCGTGAGGGGATGAAGGACGACCGTCACATCCTTGCGCGCTTCCACAACCTCGTCGAGATAGCAGATTGCGCCTTCCCTGACGGCCCGTGTCAGCGGTCCGTCCACCCAGACCGTCTCGCCGCCCTTGAGAAGATACCGGCCGATCAGGTCGGCGGCGGCAAGGTCGTCATGACAGGCGACCGTGTAGAGCTTGCGGCCGAGCCTTGCTGCCATATGGGCGACGAACCGGGTCTTGCCGCAGCCGGTCGGCCCTTTCAGCAGAACCGGCAGGCCGTTCCGGTGCGCGGCTTCGAAGACATCGCATTCGTCGCCTTGCGAGAGGTAGAAGGGGGCAGATGCCGCCCCCTTTTCCATGGAGACTGTAGCGTCCATATCCATCACTCCGCGGGGGTGCCGGCTGCTTCACCGGGCTGGATGACTTCGCGGCGTGGCATTGCAACTGCGTAGATGAACAGGATGGCGCCGAGGACGAAGGCAGCACCGGCGCCGAAGCGCATCCAGTAGAACACGGCCAGCTGGTCCTGAACGTCCATGTAGTATTCGCCCATGACACGCTGCAGGTGGGTTTGCACCGTTCCAGCGAACGTCAGCACGAAGGTCATGAAGGACATGCCACCGGCCATCAGCCAGAAGGACGCCATGTTGAGCACCTGGTTGTAGGGATCCCGGCCGCGCAGAAGCGGCATGGCGTAGGTGATGATCGCCAGGTTCAGGGAAACATAGGCGCCGAAGAAGGCCAGGTGTCCGTGGGCAGCGGTGATCTGCGTGCCGTGGGTGTAGTAGTTCACGCCATGAAGGGTATGCAGGAAGCCCCAGACTCCGGCACCGAAGAAGGCAAGCGTTGCGCAACCGAGCGACCACAGCAGCGCGGCCTTGTTGGGGTGGTCCCGCCGGCCTTTCCACACCATCACGAAGGCAAAGGCCATCATGGCGAAGAAGGGGATCACCTCCAGCGAGGAGAAGATCGAGCCGATCCACTGCCAGTATCCGGGTGTCCCGATCCAGTAGTAATGGTGGCCGGTGCCCAGGATTCCGGAGAACAGTGCGGCGGCAACGATGACATAGAGCCATTTCTCGATGACTTCGCGGTCGACGCCGGTCAGCTTCAGCATCAGGTAGGCGAGGACCGAGGCCATGATCAGTTCCCAGACGCCTTCGACCCACAGGTGCACGACGTTCCACCAGTACTGCTTGTCGAGCGAGAGGTTGCTTGGATTGTAGAAGCTGAACAGGAACAGGAGCGCCAGGCCCCACAGGCCCAGAAGCAGGATGTTGGTGATCGCGGTCTTCTTGCCCTTCAGCACTGTCATGGTGATGTTGAACAGGAAGATGAGGGCGGCAACAACGATGCCCACCTTGACCCATTTGGGCTGTTCGATGAACTCGCGGCCTTCCTTGCCCAGCAGCCAGTTGCCTTCAAACAGGTTGAAGACATAGGTGAGAACCACACCCAATGTGCCGACCACCAGAATGATGAGCTGCAGATAGGCGAGCTTGGTGGAATGGATTTCCCGTTCCGCTTCTTCCGGGATCAGGAAGTAGGCGGAGCCCATGAAGCCGAGCAGCAGCCAGACGATCAGGCTGTTTGTGTGCAGCATCCGCACGATGTTGAAGGGAAGCAGCTCCGACAGAAAGTTCGGCGCCACATAGATGTAGCCGGCGAGCAACCCGCCCAGAACCTGGACGGCGAACAGGCCGAGCGCCACGGCGAAATACGCCAGCGCAACCTTTTGAGATTGGTATTTCATCTTGGGTTTCCTCAGCGTTCAAAATCAGCCGGCGTCGTTCGGCGGCCAGTCCTGGGCGTCGATCTTGTCTGTCCAGATCAGGAAGTTCGAGAGATCGCGGATCTCTTCGTCCGTCAGGTGGAACTGCGGCATCTGTCGGCGACCTTCGATGCCGGAGGGTTGGGATTCCATCCAGCCCTTGAGGGTCTCGAATGCCAGGTCAGGATCGTCCAGCACACCCCAACGGGTCATCACGTTGCCGACTTCGGGGGCGAAATACGCACCCTCGCCGAGGATCGTGTGACAGTTGATGCAGGCCTTGTCCTCCCAGACCCGTTTGCCTGCGGCAACGCTTTCGGTCAGCGTTTCCGCATTCGTCGATGTGCTGGTGATGTAAAGGTGGCTGTGCGCCGACAGCCCCACAAAGATGATGATGAAAAAAAGCGACCCGCCATAGAATATGTTTCGGGCCATGCTTTTGGTCATGACTTCGCGCATAGCGCGCTCCTTTCCCCGGAGTTGATCCTGCCGGGAGGGTGCCAGCGCGCAGCCGCATTTCCTTAACCAAAGTCAAGTGGACCGGAAAGCGGTGCCGAAGACAGTGAAATTCATTGCAATGGGATCGACGCGTTCGCCGATATTGCCGTGAAGTGCATGCTCCCCTGCGACAATTGTGTCGTTTTGCAGGCGGTAAACTCGTAATTATCTCAATAAAGACAGGAGCTTAGGAAGAACGTGTCTTGCCGGTTTTCCCGCCGGACATGGCTGAACAAACCTGCCTGAAAATTTCAAGTTAACGAAAGTCAAGGAAGCAGACCCTGCCTGCGCGCACCGTCCGATTGCCTCACCAGTCGAACGGAGACTAATCATGATCTCGACACGAGCCATTCGGAGAAATGCGCTGCTGATGAGTGTGGCTTTCACACTCGGATTGTCGGCAGTTGGCGTTTCTGCCCAAGACAAGCCGGCGGACCACGGCAGTGGTCCTTCAGCTGCCTATGAGCCTAGCATGTCAACTCTCGGCCAGCTGAAGGTCGAGATTCCGGGGCGCAAGGAAGGCGATCCCGTGATGACGCCTGAAGAATATCAAAATGCAAACCAGATCTATTTCGAACGCTGCGCCGGTTGCCACGGCGTGCTGCGCAAGGGTGCGACCGGCAAGCCGCTGACCACGGATATCACCCGGGAAAACGGCTACGAATATCTGCGCGACTTCATCACCTACGGATCGCCCGCCGGCATGCCGAACTGGGGGACCTCGGGTGAATTGACCGAGGAACAGGTCGACATGATGGCGCGCTATATCCTGCTGGAACCGGCGTCACCGCCAGAGTTCGGCATGGACGAAATGCGCAAGAGCTGGAAGGTGCTGGTTGCACCGGAAGACCGCCCGAAAGAAAAGTTGAACGATATCGACATCGACAACCTCTTCTCGGTCACCCTGCGCGACAGTGGCCAGGTCGCCCTTATCGACGGTGAAACCTATGCCATCCATGCAGTGATCAACACCGGTTACGCGGTTCACATTTCGCGTATTTCCGCCTCCGGCCGCTATCTTTACGTGATCGGGCGCGATGCGCTTGTGAACATGATCGACCTTTGGATGGAAGAACCGGCAACAGTGGCGCAGATCAAGGTCGGCACCGAGGCCCGCTCCATCGAAACATCGAAGATGAAGGGTTGGGAAGACAAGTATGCGATCGCCGGCTCCTACTGGCCGCCGCAATATGTGATCATGGATGGCGACACGCTGGAGCCGCTCAAGATCAAGTCGACCCGTGGCATGGTCTACGACGACCAGACCTATCATCCCGAGCCGCGCGTCGCCTCCATCGTGGCATCGCACTACAATCCGGAATTCATCGTCAATGTGAAGGAAACCGGCAAGATCCTGCTGGTCGACTACTCGGACATCAAGAACCTGAAGACGACCGAGATCGAAGCCGAACGCTTCCTGCATGATGGCGGGTTCGACAGCACCAAGCGTTACTTCCTCGTGGCTGCCAATGCCCGCGGCAAGGTCGCGGTCGTCGACACCAAGGAAGGCAAGCTGACTGCCTTGCTTGAAACGGGTGGTCAGACACCTCATCCGGGGCGTGGTGCCAACCTGATCCACCCGAAATACGGACCGGTCTGGGTCACTTCGCACCTCGGCGACGAAACCGTCGCCCTGATCGGGACGGATCCGGAAGGCCATCCGGACAGTGCCTGGAAGGTCGTGCAGACCCTCTATGGTCTCGGCGGGGGCTCGCTCTTCGTCAAGTCCCATCCGAAGTCGAACCATCTCTACGTGGATGCACCCTTGAACCCGGACGCGGAAGTCTCGGGCGCGATTGCTGTGTTCAACGTCGACGACCTGACCCAGGAAGAGCCTGAATACAAGGTTCTGCCGATTGTCGAATGGGCGGATGTCGGCGAGGGCCAGCCGCGTGTCGTTCAGGGCGAATTCGACCAGGCGGGTGAGGAAATCTGGTTCTCCGTCTGGAACGCCAAGGACAAGGAAAGCGCGATCGTCGTCGTTGACGACAAGACGCTCGAGCTGAAGCACGTCATCAAGGACGAACGGCTGATCACTCCGACCGGCAAGTTCAACGTCTTCAACACGCGCGCTGACGTCTACTGACGTCCCGCCGGGAGAGGCGGAATTCCGCCTCTCCCGTTTCTTTCTTCCATGCCGCCTGCAGGAGCAAACGATGAAACAGCCAGGGAAGGTCTATCTGATCGGTGCGGGGCCCGGTGACCCGGAGCTTCTGACGCTCAAGGCCCTGCGAATGCTCCAGGAAGCGGATGCGGTCGTTTTCGATCGTCTGGTTTCACCTGAAATCCTGTCGTTGGCTCCGTCCGGTGCCCTGCAGGTGCCTGTTGGAAAATCGCCCGACAATCATCCCGTTCCTCAGGAGAGGATCAACGAGATCCTTGAAGAACTGGCGCTGGAAGGCTTGACCGTCGCCCGCCTGAAAGGCGGCGATCCGCTGATCTTCGGTCGCGGTTCGGAAGAAGCCGAACATCTTTTGTCACGCGGCATCGCGGTCGAATATGCGCCCGGCATTACCGCTGCCCAGGGGGCTGCCTGCGTAACAGGTGTGCCGCTCACCCATCGTGGTCTGGCAACCGGCGTCCGCTATGTGACCGGACACCGGCAGGCAAACGGCGTTCTCGACCTCGATTGGAAAAGTCTCGCCTGCGAGGACACCACGCTGGTCGTCTACATGGGGGTTGCCAACATCGGGCAGATTGCCCTGCGCCTGATTGCCGAAGGACTGAGCGGGACAACCCCTGTACTTGCCATCGCAAACGCGACGACACCGCGTGAAACCAGGCTCTATTCCGAACTCGACAGGATCGCGATCGATATCCGCGACGCCAGGTTCAAGGCGCCGGTGCTGTTTGTTGTCGGCAAGGTCGTGACCCTGAGTGCCGAATGGCCGGCAACAACCTTTGACGCCATGCTCAGTACCGTGGACAGCGGCGCAGCCGGAAGGCTGGTCCATGCTTAAGACGCTGCTCACCATTGCCTTCTGTCTTCTGGCCATCACAAGCCTCGCGCTTGCCGAGGAACAGGAAACGCCTGCGGCATTGGTCAACCTGGTGCGACAGGACTGCGGCTCGTGTCACGGCATGACACTGAAAGGTGGCCTTGGACCGGACATCCGGCCGGATGCACTTGGCCATTACGACATCGACACCCTGTCCACGGTGGTTCTGGACGGCATCCCGAAAACGGCAATGCCTCCCTGGCGTCCGATCCTGAGCGAGGCCGACGCGAGGAAAATTGCCGAATATCTTTTGAAGGGAGACACGAAATGAAGTGGCTATATGGAGCCGTTCTGGCAGCCATGTTGACCGGCGCTGTCCAGGCGCAGTCGGTCGTTGCCACCGGCGATCTCGGTCTTGTGGTTGAACGGGCGAGCGGGTCGCTGTTGCTGGTCGATCAGTCCGACCGTGCCTCCCTGGCACGGATAGAAGGGCTTGGCGACCTTTCCCATGCAAGTCTGGTCTATTCACCGGACGAACGTTTCGCCTATGTCTTCGGGCGCGATGGCGGCCTTTCCAAGGTCGATCTTGTCGAGAAACGGATAGCCAAGCGGGTGATTCAATCCGGAAACGCCATCGGTGGGGCCATCTCGGACGACGGCTCACTGGTCGCGGTTTCCAACTATGAGCCCGGCGGTGTGCGTATCTTCGACGCTCTGACGCTGGAGATGGTTGCAGATATTCCGACCGGGTCGAAGACAATCGGTCTTGTCGATGCGCCCGGCAAACGCTTTGTCTTCACTTTGTGGGATGCAGGCGAAACCTGGATCGCGGACCTCAATTCGGAGGAACCGAAGATCACCAGGGTTACCGGCATGGGCACCAACCCCTATGACGCCCTGATCACCGGTGACGGCCGTCTCTACATCACAGGCCTGTTTGGCGAAGACGGTTTGACCGCGCTCGACCTGTGGCAGGAAGATCCCGAACCAATTCGCGTTTTGCCCGGATATGGCCGCGGGGAAGCGGAGCTGCCGGTCTACAAGATGCCGCATCTGGAAGGTTGGGCACGCGCGGGCCAGGAGTTTGTCCTGCCTGCCGTCGGGCACCACGAGGTTCTGTGGGTCGATGGTGAAACGCTCGCCGAAACCGGGCGCACCAGTACCCATGGTCAACCGGTCTTTGCCATGGCGAGACCCGATGGCCGCCAGGTCTGGGTAAACTTCGCACATCCGCTCAATGACACCATCCAGGTGATCGATACGATCACAAAGCAGGTCGTTCACGAATTCAAACCCGGCCCTGCCGTACTGCACATGGAATTCACGCCACGCGGTAACGAGGTCTGGGTTTCCGTGCGCGATGCCGGCAAGGTCATGATCTACGACACCCGGACCTTCGAGAAGACAGGCGAAATCGACGCCGAAAGCCCATCCGGCATCTTCTTTACAGCCCGGGCACACAGGACGGGGTTGTGAGCCATGACAAGCCTCATCGATCCCATTGACCTGACCCTGCTCGACAACTGGCAACGGGACTTCCCGTTGGTGCCGAGACCTTTCGAAATCATTGCAGCGGGAACGAACTGCTCCGAAGGTGACGTTATCGGGCGGCTGCAGGATATGGCTGCGACCGGCCGGATCACGCGTGTTGGTGCCACCTGTGCACCCAACACGGTTTCGGCAAGCACATTGGCGGCCATGTCAGTGCCACACGATCGCATCGAGGCCGTTGCCGGGATCGTCGGTGCTCAGCCGGGTATCAATCATTCCTATCTACGGGAGAATTACCGGAACCTCTGGTTCGTTGCCACCGGCCCGGACCGGGAGCATGTCAACGGGATTCTGGACACCATTCGGGACCAGACGCAGCTTGCCGTACTGGATCTCCCGATCATCCGTCCGTTCAATATAGACCTAGGCTTCAGCTTGAACGGCGGCCTGGGCCGGCCACCAGTGCCCCGGCCGGTCCGGTTGGAGCGACTGCAGGAGGGAGACGATGACCTCCTGCAGGCTCTGACCACAGGACTCCCGATCATACAGCGTCCCTACCTGCGAATTGCGGAACACCTCGGCCGAACGGAAGAGGACGTTCTGGAACGGATTGGAAGGCTGCTTGACGCCGGTATCATTTCCCGCTTCGGCGTGATTGTACGTCATCGCGCCCTTGGCTGGCGCGCGAACGCCATGGTTGTCTGGGATATCGAACCGGAAAGGATCGCCTCGGCGGGCCCGGCGCTTGCTGCGCATCCGGGGGTGACCCTGTGTTACGAACGCAGGCCCGTGGCAGGCGTGTGGCCCTATCGGCTTTACTGCATGATTCACGGCCGGAGCCGGTCGCAGGCACTGGATGTTCTCATTCAGGCATCGCGCCTGCCGGAAGTGGCGGGCGTCAGACACGACGTTCTCTTTTCCACCCGTTGCTTCAAGCAGACCGGGGCGCTGATCTCTCGTCAGGGAGTTGCGGCATGACCCGGAAACTGTCTCCTCTTGAACGGACCTTGATCAATCGTCTGCAGGACGATCTGCCGCTGGTTCCGCATCCCTTTCAGGAATTGGCGCAGGAACTGGGCCTGAGTGAAGAAGAGGTTGCGGGGCACATCCGGACCTTGCGCGACGACGGCCTGCTGACGCGGTTCGGACCCTTCTTCGATGCGGAAGCCCTTGGCGGTGCCTTTTGCCTTTGCGCCATCGCGGTACCGCCAGAGCGTTTCGAAGACGTCTTAACCAAAGTCAATGCCTACCCCGAAGTCGCCCATAACTATGAACGGGACCACAAGCTCAACATGTGGTTCGTCCTGGCAACGGAAAGTCAGGCCGCAATTTCGGCAACTGCCGAAGCAATCGAACGCGACACAGGCTTGCCGGTGCTGCTGTTTCCGAAGGAACGCGAGTTTTTCATAGGCTTTCGGGTGAACGCATGACCTTGACCCCACAGGATCGAACGATCGTCGAAGCCACACAGGCCGGATTGCCTCTGGTCACCAGACCCTTTGCCGTGGTTGCGGAAAGCCTGGGACTGAGCGAAGCGGAGCTGATCGACCGCCTGAAGCAGCTGAAGGCGCAAGGTGTCATCCGGCGTATCGGGGCCGCCCCAAATCATTACCGGCTCGGCATGACCGCGAATGGCATGACCGTCTGGGATGTGGATGACGCAGTGGTCGACAGTCTCGGCGAAAAGGTCGGTGCCCTGCCGTTCGTCACGCATTGTTACCGCCGTCCGCGGGCGCTGCCCGACTGGCCTTACAACCTCTTTGCCATGGTTCATGGAGAAACCCGCGAGGAAGTTATTGCAAAGCGGGCGGAGATTTCCAGTCTGCTGGGCAAGGCCTGCCGTGCCGGCGACATCCTGTTTTCAACGCGCATCCTGAAAAAGACCGGTATGCGCCTACGCGGCAAGGAGGGCTGAACGATGTTCCGCCTCTCGGAATACATGCACCAGATCGTGGAGCCGACACCTGTCAGGACACGCCGCGGCACCGGTGCGGTCAAACCGGTGGTGATCTGGAACCTGACCCGGCGCTGTAACCTGAAATGCCGGCATTGCTACACTGTGTCGGCGGACGTCGATTTTCCGGGCGAGCTGACCCACGACCAGGCCATGGCGACCCTGGAGGATCTTGGACACTTCGGCATTCCCGCCCTGATCCTGTCCGGGGGCGAACCGTTGGACCGGAAAGACCTCTTTGAGATTGCCGGGCGCGCCAGAAGCCTTGTGCGCATGCTGGCTCTGTCCACCAACGGCACCAGGCTGCATGGCGAGACTGCCGACAAGGTGGCCGAGATCGGTTTCGATTATGTGGGCATTTCCATTGACGGGATCGGGTCTACGAACGACTGGTTTCGTGGCGTCGAGGGCGCTTTCCAATCTGCCCTGCGGGGCGTTCGCGAATGCAAGGCACGCGGCATCAAGGTCGGATTGCGCTTCACGCTGACCGAGGGCAACCACGAAAGCCTGCCTGATCTTCTGCGTCTTTGCGACGATGAGGGCGTCGACAAGTTCTACCTGTCCCATCTCGTCTATGCCGGCAGGGGAGACAAGCACCGCGGCGAAGATGCCGAGCACAAGCGCTCCAGATGGGCAATGGACATTCTGATGGACCGCGCATGGCAAGGTGTCAGCGGTGGCCGGCCACTCGATATCGTCACCGGCAACAATGATGCCGACGCGGTTTACTTTCTGGAATGGGTACAGCGGATCTTTGGTCCGGAAACGGCAGCCCATGTGCGCGGTCATCTCGCCGCATGGGGCGGCAATTCCTCCGGTCTCGGTGTGGCCAACATCGACACCCTCGGCAACGTGCATCCGGATACCTACTGGTCCGACTACACCATCGGCAGCGTGAAATCCGTTCCGTTTTCCGAACTCTGGACCGGTGAAGACCCCATGCTGGCCCGGCTCAGAACAAGGCCGCGTCCGCTCAAGGGGCGGTGTGGCGCCTGTGCCTTCAAGGACGTGTGCGGCGGCAATACCCGTATCCGCGCACTGCAACTGACTGGCGATCCCTGGGCCGAAGACCCTGCCTGTTATCTCAATGACGACGAAATCGGGCTTGCCGGCCCTGGCGGCGAGCGCCTGGCCGTGACCCCGTTCCGAGGAAAACGCCATGATCCGGCTCACCGCTTCGCTTAGCGCACTCCTTCTGATGACCTCGCTTTCGGTTGCAGGCCCCGCGCAGGACTATGCAGACAACTGCCAGGACTGCCATGGAGCAGGCCGTCTTGGTGGTGTCGGACCGGCACTGATCCCGGAGACCTTCGGCCGCATGCGCGGACCGGATCTGGACGCTGTCATTCGCGACGGCCGCAAGGCGACGCAGATGCCGGCATTCGCCGATATTCTAAGTGCCGATCAGATCGAGGCCCTGGCCGCTTTCCTGAAGGAACCACTGAGTGACGTTCCGGACTGGACCGAAACGGATATTGCCGCCAGCCAGATGATCAACGAGGACTATCAGCCGGTCGAAAAACCGGTCTGGCAGTCCGATCCGATGAACATCACCCTTGTCGTCGAAACTGGTGATCATCACGTGAGTGTTCTTGACGGCGATACCTTCGAGACACTCGACAGGTTCGCAACGCCGTTTGCGGTCCATGGCGGGCCGAAATTCTCGCCGGACGGGCGCTATGTCTTCATCATGTCGCGCGACGGCTGGGTCCAGAAATACGATCTCTACGCGCTTCAGGAAGTCGGCCGGGTGCGGGCAGGGCTCAACAGCCGCAACATTGCCATGAGCCATGACGGCAAGTGGCTGGCGGTTGCCAACTATCTGCCGATGACGCTGACGATCCTGTCGACCGAGGACCTTTCGGTCGCAACCGTGATAGATGTGACGGCCAAGGACGGTACGGCCAGTCGCGTTTCGGCGGTCTATCAGGCTCCCAACCGCAAGAGCTTCATCCTTGCCTTGAAGGATGCTCCGGAAATCTGGGAAGTAGCGACCGATCCGGAAGCCGACCCGGTCTACGAAGGCTTCGTGCACAGCCGGGAAAAAGGCATGGTCGAAGCTTTGCCTTCGTCCGTCGGTCTCTTCGCCCGCCGCCGGATCCTGACGGCAGAACCGCTTGACGATTTCTTTTTCGATGACGACTACCGGCATCTCGTCGGAGCGTCGCGCGACGGCGCACGCGGTGTCGTGGTCAACCTGAATGTCGGCCGTGAAATTGCTGAACTGCCGCTGGAAGGCATGCCACATCTCGGGTCCGGTATCAGCTGGGAGCGGGATGGCCGCAGGGTCATGGCGACCCCGCATCTGAAAGAAGGCAAGCTGTCGGTCATCGACACCGAAACCTGGAAGCAGATCGCGACGATCAAGACCGACGGTCCCGGCTTCTTCCTGCGCAGTCACGAGAACACGCCCTATTTCTGGGCCGATGTCTTCTTCGGTCCGAACAAGGACGAAATTCATGTGATCGACAAGGAAAGCCTGGAAATCGTCAAGACCTTGAAGCCCGTCGAAGGCGCGACGGTTGCCCATGTCGAATTCACGAAAGATGGCCGCTATGCCCTTGTCTCCGTCTGGGAGGACGACGGCGCGGTGATTGTCTACGACGCCAGCACGCTGGAAGAAATCCGGCGCCTGCCCATGCGAAAACCTTCGGGGAAGTACAATGTCTGGAACAAGATCACCTTTTCGGAAGGAACGAGCCATTGAGGCGATCCTCGTCTCGCACGGCCAGCCGTCGCACCCGCAGGCAGGTGAAGCGTATTTGCGCGCACTTGCGCAGCAGGTCCGCGAATTCCTGCCCGGCTGGTCCATTCGCTCGGCCACGCTGGCCGCGCCTGGCGCTCTTGAACGGACTCTGGGCCTTGCCGGGCCTGAACCGCTTGTTTTTCCGGTTTTCATGGCCGAAGGCTGGTTCACGCAGACCGCTCTGACAGGCAGGCTGAAAGGGACGGGCGCCCGGCAGCTGCCTGCCCTCGGTATTCATCCCGAGTTGCCACGGTTGACGGCGCATTTTCTGGAAATGACAGCTGAAAGAACTCACTGGAATGCGTCCGGCTACGAACTGCTGCTGGCAGCCCATGGGTCGGCAACCTGCCGGTCGACCGCGCAAAGCACCGTCCGCTTTGCCGCTGGTCTTGCCGAATGGTTGCCGGAAAGACCGATCCGGCTGGGCTTCCTGGAAGAAGCACCCTTCCTGGAACAAACGGCTACAAGTTGCGGCATGAGAACGGTCTTGTTGCCCCTGTTTGCCGGAAACGGGCACCATGTGACCCAGGACATTCCGGAAGCTCTCGACAAGGCCGGGTTCGAGGGACTGCGCCTTGCTCCGCTGATCGAGGCGCCTTTCGTACCCAAACTCATTGCCTGCGCGCTGGAGAGCGCCAATCGGAAGGAACTGGCGGCGTGACCCGGATCGAAACCGGCTGGCCGGTGCGCAAACTTGCGATCGTGCTTTACCCGTTCACGGCCGCTGCCGTTGCCATCAATCTCTTCATGCTCAGCCTGATGGGGCAGGCCATCGGCTTGCCGGCCCTGTCGCCGATCGTGTCGATCTGGATCAGCTTGCCACTCGGCATCCCGGCCACATGGCTTGCAGCAAAGTGGGTGCGGCGACTGATGGACGAAGCAGATGGAAAACTGCCACCGGCAGATTGACACCCTCGTAAACGGGAAACAGACCATGTTGATACAAAGGGACCTGCGTCGAGGGTCTGGCCTGCGCATGGCTGGTGCCGCCGCCGCTGTTTTCGGTGTCATGACAGTCGTGAGTGGTGGAACGGTTCTCTTTGGTGGCGATCAGCTATACAGACTGGCTGGCAACGTCGTCTCGTTTGTCCTGTGGTTCAATTTCCTGGCGGGCTTTGCATATGTAACGACCGGCATCGGGCTCTGGTTCGCCAGAGGGTGGGCTCGCTGGATGGCCATCGCGATTCTGATCGGGACCGCGGTCGTTTTATGTGCATTCCTTGTGTATGTGTCCCAAGGTGGGCCTCATGAAACGCGCACTCTCGTGGCATTGATCTTCAGAACGGGCTTCTGGGCGATCGTTACCTCGACCGCCCTGCGCGCCGTAATCCGCTGACAGACGCTCTCCTCAAGCCCTCAGCCACCCTGTCGAACCATCGCGGCGCACCACGAAGGCGCTGGTTGCCGTAAAGTCGGTAAGGGCTCTGCCAAGTCGGTTCTCTCCAAGTACCAATGCGGCCGTGGATAGGCCATCGGCAAGAGCTGCGGCCGGAGCTATGACGCTGGCGCCATCTACTGCACCCGCAACCGGCAGGCCGGTTCGCGGATCGATGATGTGCGAGCGCCGGCCGGCCTGATCGAAGGTCGTTCCGAGCCGCGCGGAACTGGCGACTGCGGCGTTCGTCAATCTGATCCTGGTCTTCGCCTCTGCGCGTTCGGCCACTGGCTGCAACGTCACTGGCCAGCCACGGTGAGCGCCTGCGTCAAGTGCAGGTTCTTCATCCGGCCCGCCTCTGGTGACGATCTCACCGAGGTCGACCACCATGTTCGTGCATCCCTTCGCGGCTAGCAGGGCCGTCACCCTGTCCGTGATGTAGCCTTGGGCAATGCCGTTGAAGGACATGGACATGCCTTTTTGCGCAAAGCGGATCTCGCCCGGGCCATAAACGACGTGTCTGAAGCCTGTGCGGCTTCGGGCAGTTGCAAGATCTTCTCCGGTGTCGCCGGACGCCTGCCTGGCGTAATAGGCCCACAAAGGTTGAATGGTCGGGTCGAAGGCTCCTTCAGTCGCGGCGTGTAGCCTGTCGCACAGGCCGAGCAGATCGACCATTTCCAGAGAAGGCGCCGAAAGCCGTCCGTTGGCATTCAGCCGGACCAGCTCGCTGTCCGGTTGGTAGAGACTGAAGATCGCTTCCAGCCTGCGGATTTCCGCTTCCACCTTGGTGAACAGGCGTTTCGCTTCGCTTCCGCTTTCATGCAGGATATCGATCTCGGCCCCAGCCCCGAGCGCAATGCCGCGCCAGCGGTACAATTGGGCCTGTGCACCTGCCATTGCGGCACCCGCCGGCAAAGCAAGACCAGTAACACCGGCGGCGCAGATCCGCAGGAAACGCCTGCGGTTCATGGGTGGTTGATTGATGGTTGCATGTGTCATTGCGCAGCCCCGTGTTTTGCAGACATGGGGACCGAGGTGGCGGCGGATACATCGACGGCTCCCAGAACGTAGTCGGTCGGGATGTCTTCAGCGCGGACGACGCGGCCCTTGTTGTCCCGTGCGAAGGCGTCCGCTCCGGCCTGCGTACCAAAGGGAATTGCTTCCGGGGCTCCCATGCCGCCTTCCACGTCGCTGCCGATGACAAACCAGGCCCCATCCAGATCGATCCAGTTGTCGGTACCCGGCTGGGTCCAGCTTTCTGCCTGCTCCATGTCATTGACATAAACGGCAGCAATATCCTTCGGCTCTTCGGGAGAACGCAGGAAGGCAACTGCATCGCGGACTTGTGTGAACCAGAGCGGATTGAGATTTCCTGCCAGATGGATCTGCGCCTTGGGGCCGTCATGTTCCAGAACGGTCATCTGGCAGTAGTGACCAGCCGCCTCCGGTGTCAGATGCACGGCATCGGGTTTGGCAATCTGAACCTCTTCCTGGCAGGCAGCCAGGACCCCGAGCATGAATATCGAAATGAGCGCGCGTTTCATGGCGCAATCCTTTTTATCAGAAGAGCGGAGCCGGCCATGGTCAGGCCGGCAAATGCGGCCAGGGAGCCAAGGGCGAGCAAGGGGTCGAAGGGCAGCGTGTCTGCCACACCGGCCATGCCGCCCACCAGATCGCTTGCGCCGAGGGCGGCCAGGTTGAACAGACGGAAGGCGTCGGCCGGATTGAGCAGGATGGCGTAGGGGAAAACGTCGGACGCGAAGACACCGCTTGGGTTTGCGACCAGCGCGCCAAGCAGCGCAAGGTCATACAGGACGACCAGCATAAGCCACACGGCAACCGAAGCCGCCGCCGCAGTGCGCGACTGGCGTGTCAGTGAACTCAGAACGTAGCCCGTGGCGAGAAAGCAGACGCCGAGCAGGATCGACGTTGCGATCAGACGCGCAAAATCCACAAGGCCCGAGAGGGAGCCGAAACCCGCTGCCACAAGCAACCCGGCGGTCAGGCCGTAGCCGACAACCAGTGCGAACGCCAGAACCAGCGTGTGGCCGACGGCCTTGCCGATCAGGAATTCGACACGGGAGATCGGGCAGGACAGCGTCATCAGCAGTGTGCCACGCTCGATCTCGCCGCAGATGGCGTCGAAGGCGAGCAGCAGGGCGATGAGCGGCACGAGATAGACCGACAGACTGGCCAGAGAGGCAACGGTAATGGTCAGGCGGTCGACGCCGAGCGTTCCGGCTGGTGCCGAGCCGAGCAGGGCAAGCGCCAGCGAGAACACGGCGAGGATCATCGCTGCAAGCAGGATCCACCTGTTGCGGATACCGATGCGGATTTCTTGGCCTGCTACGGTGAGGATTCTGGAGAACATGGTTCAGGCCTCCTTGCCAGCGGAGCTGGAAAAATACCGGTAAACGTCGTCGAGGCTCGGCGCGTGCACATCGACATCCTCAACCAGGTTGCCGAGTGCGCTGATTGCCGAAAGGGCTTTGACCTTATCGTCCGCGTTGCAGTTGAATTCGACCGAACGTCCGTTCATCTGCCCGCCGCCGAGGCTTTCGGAGACATGGGCAAGATCTTCGGGCCTGGTCCAGACCTTCAGCCTGATCGGCAGCCCGGCCTGGGCGCGCAGGCGGCTCAGCACATCGTCCGCAACGAGCCGGCCTTTCGACAGGATCAGGATCCGGTCTGTCCGGGCCTCCAGTTCGGTGAGGGCGTGAGACGACAGCAGCACCGTCGTTCCCTGACCGGCGATTTCACCGATCAGTTCATAGACAGTCTGCCGGGAAATGGGGTCAAGGCCTGTCGTCGGTTCGTCGAGCAGGATCAACCGAGGTCTCCCGACAAGAGCCTGGGCAAGACCAAGGCGTTGACGCATGCCCTTGGAATAGGTGCCGACCCGCCGTTTTGCAGCCTCCGCCAGGCCGACCCTTTCGAGCAGCGGCAAGGCCCTGGCCGGGCTTTCGCCTTTCAGTCTCGCGTAGAAGGTCAGCACTTCCTTGCCGGTGAGCGAGGCGGGAAAGGCGACCGATTCCGGCAGATAGGCCGTGCCGACACGGGCATCATGACTGCCGGGGGCAGCTCCCATGACGGCGACGTCTCCATGGTCGCGCTTCAGAAACCCGAGCACGATCTTGAACAGTGTGGTCTTGCCGGCGCCGTTGTGCCCGAGCATGGCAACCCGTTCACCTGCGTTCAGCGAAAAAGACACGTCATCGACGGCCTTGTGCCCGGAAAAGGTCTTGCAGACGCCGTCCACGCGGAGGGTCGGTGCAGTGTGGGACGTTTCGGTCATCCTTGAACTCCCGAATTCGGTGTCGCCCGCACCGGCGGATGCATCAATGGGGCGTTGTCGACGATGCCGCCTGGCAGCAGCGCCGGAAATTGAGATTGGGTCCACCGCAGCAGCTGAACAGCCGGACTGCCGACCAGAAGCTTGGCGGAAGGTTGGGTCCAGAGGACCTGGTCGACCATGTCGTTGGGCCGGTAAGCGGTGTCGGCAATGCCGTCGCCGTTCATGTCGAAGGCCGGGTGGTCGCTCCAGTAGTTGCCGCGCCCGTCCGTGCTCCAGTCAAGCTGACGGCTGCCGACATATTTCACCTGGGTCTTGTTGGCGATGAAGGCATTGCCCTTGAAGGCGTTATTCGCAGAACCCGCGGTGAAGTGAACACCGATGGGGCAGCCTTCGAAGCTGTTGTCTGTCACCGTGTTCTTGTTGGCGTTGTACATGAACAGGCACTTCTCGCCGCCGCCTTCAACCTGGTTGCCGGAAATCTCGGCGTGATTGGCATAGTTCAGCATGAGGCCGTGATTGCGGTCGCCGATCGAGACGTTGTTGCGTACCTTCAGCCGGTCGGAAAACATCAGCGCGTAGCCGATGTCGTTGCCTTCAGAAACGTTGTTCTCGATGACACCGTTGTTGCCGTGCATGTAATGAACGGCAAAACGCAGGTCTTCGAACCGGTTGTTGCGGAAGGTGTCCTTGGGACTGGTGTTGACGAAGATGCCGTCGCGGCCGTAGCGGATCGTGTTGTATTCAGCCAGAAGATCAGGCGCGTTCCAGACGTAGATGCCGTTGCCGCGCTCGTTCATGCGCAGGTCCTGGCGGCCTTCGATGAGATTGTTCGAAACTGTTGCGTTGCGCGCACCATGAACATCGACACCTGTCAGGTTGTCGAGGATCCGGTTGTCACGCACGATGGCGCGATGCGCGGTCTTGGACAGCTTGACGCCTGCATCCAGCGTTTCCTGAGACAGGCCGGAACCGGTCAGTTCCAACCCTTCCACGACACTGTCCGGTGCGTTGATGGTGACAACGCTACCTGTGCCGTTGCCGGCAATGCCAGCCTTGCCCGCTCCATTCAGCGTCAAGGGTTTGTCGAGAACCACGGGGCCCTCATGCTTGCCGGGTGCAAGCCGGAGAATGTCCCCGGCCTGCGCTTGTTGAAGAACCTGCTGCAAAGCGCCCTTTTCGGCTGGTACCTGCCATTCTTCCGCCTGTAGCGGACCGCAGACGGTCAGGCTCGCCACAGCAGCGGTGGAAAGGGCCAGTGATCTGAAAAAGGCGCGGTGCATGGCTCAGGCGTTCCTCGGTTCCACGAACATCCGGCCGCGCATTTCCATGTGCAGCGCATGGCAGAACCACTGGCAATAGTACCAATGGACGCCCGGGCGTTCGGCAACAAAGGTGACCGACGCAGTCGCCTGCGGACCAACTTCCATGGCGATGCCATAGTTGGACAGGCAGAAGCCATGGGTCAGGTCATCGATATCATCGATGTTGGTGACGTAGATGGTGACTTCGTCGCCCTGCTTTACCGTGAACTTCTCGAGGCTGAATGTCGGCGCGACCGAGTGCATGTAGACACGCACCTTGTTGCCGTCGCGGATGACGTCCGCGGCATATTCCAGCTCGACGCCGTCGGCGGCTGCCTGTTTCTTGGCATCGTCAAACCAGGGATGGTTGCGATCCCAGACAGTTGCCGGATTCAGCTTCGACGCATGCACGATGATGCTGTCATGCGGCTCGGCGAACGTCGGCCCGTCGTGAACGACTTTCATGTCGTCGGTGGAAATGTCGATGAGCTGTTCATTCTCCGGTTTCAGCGGACCGACGTTCAGGAACCGGTCCTTGGAGAACTTGTTCATCGAGATCAGCCATTTGCCGTCCGCTTCCGCGGTTTCACCCATGGAGGTGGAGTTGTGGCCCGGCTGATAATGCACATCGACCTTCGAGATGATCGGATCGACTTCTTCGCCCGCATAGGCACGGATGGCCTTGTCGACGTTCCATTTCACGATCTGGCTGTCGAGGAACAGGGTCGTGAATGCGTTGCCCTTGCCGTCGAAAGCCGTGTGGAGCGGGCCAAGGCCGAGCTGAGGTTCGGCGACAACAGCCGAGCGTGGATCGGCATTGTCAGAGAAGAGCGCGTCGACCTTGGTCACGTCGATCACCGTGCAGGTGGGCGACAGCTTGCCGTTGATGACGATGTGCTTCTTGTCCGGTGCCGCGTTGCAGCCGTGCGGGCTGTTCGGAACCGGGATATAGCGGGTGAACTGGGAGTTGGCTTCCTTGCGGCCGTCGACGATCGGCACACCGTTGAGTTCCCGGTAGTTGCCCGCAGCGACGGCTTCCTCGATCGCCTTGATGTTGAAGACGACGCAATGGTCCAGTTCGCTCTCGGTCATTTCGGCAAGGTTCATGCCCATTTCCGAGTTGTAGCTGGTCGAAAAGGCGTATTTGCCCTGGTAGTCGGCGTCGCAGTTATCGAGGTTGCCCGATACGATCACCTGCCAGGCGACCTTCATCTCGTCACCGTCGATGGCGGTGAACAGGCAGGAATACTGGGACGGATCGTCAAGAATCTTGCCGTCGTTGACCAGCGGTGCTTCATGCTCGCCATTTGCGAAGACATAGCCCGTGCGCGGATATTTCTGCGGCCGCATGCCGTGGATGTCGTGTGCGTTCGGGATCTCGATGATCTTGTCGCACTTCATCGTGGTGCAATCGATGCGGGCCACGCGCGTGTTCGCCTTGTCGTTGGCGAAGATGTAACGACCGTCGTAGGTGCCGTCGGTGAAGGACATGTGCGGATGGTGCAGATCGCCGTTGTCATAGGTGACCTTGCCCTGTGCCGCGAGATACGCCTTGGTTTCCGGCAGCAGACCTTCCGTCAGGATCTTGAGGGACTCGTTGGTCTGACCCCAGCCGGTTGCCGAGCAGCGGTTGAACACCGGAACACGCATCAGTTCGCGCATGGACGGGAAACCGAGAATGCGTAACTCGCCGCTTTGGCCGGACGACCAGAAGCCGTAGTATTCGTCGAGTTCACCCGGTGCGAGTTCGAACTTCTGTCCGTCTCCCTGCGCATATGCAAGGTCTGCACCGCTGAGGGCGACTGCGCCCATACCGGCGACGATGGCGGTCTTGGCTGATCCGCCCAACAGATCCCGGCGGGATACGCCGCGCTGTTCTTGAGTGTCCTTCATGGCTGATCTCCTTAGGTTGCCTTTTGAAGGTTATTTGGCCGGCACCGGCGTTTCCGCCTTGGCTTTTGTGTCCGGCTTGACGAGACCGGTCTGCACCTCGAACCGCCGTCTTTTCGCGAGCTTCTTGATGCAAACGGGACATTTCTGGTCGTGCTGATACAGAACCTGGCAGTGCAGGCAGTTCAGGCACTCGTTGGGGTTGATGTGGCCTTCGGGATGGATGGCCTGGACCATGCACTCCTTGGCGCAGCGGTTGCAGGGGTTGCCGCACTCGCGGTACCGCTTCAGCCAGTCGAACATCCGCAGCCGTGCCGGGATCGCAAGGGCCGCGCCGAGCGGGCACAGATACCGGCAGTAGAACCGCTCGATGAACAGGCCTGCTGCCAGCAGGGCCACCGCGAACAGGACGAAGGGCCAGGCGCGCTGGAACTTCAGGATGATGGCCGTCTTGAAGGGTTCGACCTCGGCATAGTGTTCGGCCACATCGAGTGAATAGAGCGACAGTCCGAACAGACCCAGGAAGATGATGTATTTCACCGGCCACAGGCGCTCATGCAGACCCCACGGCACTTCGATCTGCGGGATACGGCACAGCTTGGCGATACGGTTGGTCAGCTCCTGCAGGGCGCCGAAGGGGCACAGCCAGCCGCAATAGGCGCCGCGTCCCCAGAACAGAAGGGCAGCAGCCACGGAGAACCACAGCAGGAACACCAGCGGATCCATCAGGAAGGCGTCCCAGCTGAAGTCGCTTGTGAGGGCGGAGAAGAAGGCCAGCACGTTGACCACCGACAGCTGGGCGTTTTCCATCCAGCCGAGCCAGACCAGCGTGAAGGTGAGGAAGCCGATGCGGAACCAGAAGGTGAAACGCTCGTTGCGGGTTACCTGCATCTGGAAGAAGAACACCAGCGTGAGCACGGCGATGGCAGCGCCAAGGATCAGAACGTCCGTCTTGCGGTCATTCCAGATCCGTTTCCAGAGGGCCTGGACACCTGTGTCCTTTTCCGCGGCGGCTGCACTGGATTGACCTGAAGCTGCGACAGATGTTGCGGCTGGTGCAGCGGTCTTCAGATAGCTGTCGGGCAGCCGGTAGCCGAGGTCGAACGTCAGGAACACCTTTTCGATCGGCCCGACCGGGCGCTGCACGAGCAGCTGCAGCCGGAATTCCTTGGCAGGATCGAAACCTGAGTCCGCCGGAATGATGAAGAGGTCCATTTCGGAAAAGGCCGGGGCACCTTCCGCGGCGATCGTGCCGACGCGGTTGTGCTGGCGATCATGGAAACGAACCGAGATATCGTCCTGGATGAGCTGGATCCGGTCGAAGATCCCGCCCCGCACATAACCGGACCCCTTGAAGGAATAGCGTCCCCGGCCGGCCACAAGAATGGCGTGGTCGCCGTCGTTCAGCCGTGCCATCAGGTTGGCATATTCCGCTTCGCCCAACAGCGACAGGCCGATTGAAGGTACATCTGCAAGAGCGAGGTAGAGGTCGATGAAAGTGTCGGTTTCCGGGCCTTTTTCAGGCCTGTCGACCGCACGTTTGTCGCCCTGGCTCACAAAGGATTCGTTGATCTGCGCGACATCCAGGGAGAGGCGCCGTACCGAGCCATCACCGGTCAACGTCATCCAGTCACTGATGTCTTTCTTGCCGGTATCGACTTCCCTTTGCGGGCCACTCTCCGCAACTTCGGAAGCAAGACCACCCAGACCCAGGGTCCGTGCAACCTTCAGGCCCGAACGGATGATGGAATCGTCGATGACCATGATGGTCACGGTCGCGCCGGAAATGATGTCGAGATCGTGTGCCGAGCCACCACTGGCGGCTTCCGCCTTCAGGTCGAGACCTGCATATCCTTCCGTGACCGCACGGATTTTCTTGTCCGGAATTCCGATCAGGACAATCGGTTCGGAGTGTTTGACCAGTCGGACACCCGTGATGACGGCGTCCTTGTCGACCCCGACAAGAGTGTGGATCGGTTTGCCGGAATAGCCCGTTGTGGAGACGAAATCCGAAGTCAGGTAAACCCAGCCGAGCGTGTCTTTGCCTTTCAGGGCAGGCACGACCGGAACATCGTTCTTCAGCGGGCCGAAAGTTTCGGCCCCCGGCACGAGTTCGCCCGGCGCTACCTTGTCGAGGTAATGCTGGACCAGCGCTTCATCTGCCTTGACGGGTGCGATTCCCACCAGACCCAGGGCAACAGCGATGCTCAGGAAGGCGAACAGAAAAATGTGACGGGGATGACCCACGAGACGCGCTCCAAGAAGTCGTGTGTTTTCTCTTGGGGTTCGTTGTCGGCCTTTGCGGTGGTCGGGACATTGACGATAGTCAAGTGTGTGGAAATGATTTTGGGGACATCAAAAAAAAGGCGCCCACCTTTGGTGAACGCCTTGATAAATATGTTTATTTACGTATTCGAGGTGTTGTCAGGATCGGGAAATAGACCCCGACATACAAAGCGAAGGCCACGATCCACAAACTGCCCGACAGCAGCATGGTTTCGAAATAGCCGAGGGCGCTGAGCCCGAAACTTCGCACCAACGCGGCGGCGATCAGAAGCACATAGGCGAGCACGATCGGCCTCGACACCTTCAACGGCAAACCCGCGTGACCGAGCGAGGCGCGCGTCATCATTGCAAGTGTCATGCTGCCGATTGCTCCGGCAGCAAGCAGATGCAGGGCAGCCGTTTCGGAGTATTCGCCGGTCAGTAAAGTCACACCGTAAACCAGGTACCCGGACCCAAGCAG
Organism: Labrenzia sp. 5N; assembly: GCF_012395805.1. Classification (NCBI taxonomy): domain Bacteria; kingdom Pseudomonadati; phylum Pseudomonadota; class Alphaproteobacteria; order Hyphomicrobiales; family Stappiaceae; genus Labrenzia; species Labrenzia sp. 5N. The sequence goes on from NZ_JAAZTM010000024.1 coordinate 196,420, forward strand.
CAGATAGGCGGCATGCAGGATCCAGAGGATCGGTTCCCTTCGCGCCGCCCAGCCTTGCCAACCGGCAAGACGTAATAGCGTGACCAGCCCGGCCGCCAGGCAAAGCCCACCACGCAACACCTCAGGCACAAACGGCAGGAATGCGAGAGCTGTCAGCAGCACAAGCAGGATACCTGCCCGGTCCAGCCAGACACGCGACACGGGCAGGGACCCTTGATAGCCCACCCGAAGCAGGGCGTTGCGCGTGAACGCCGGCACGACCCGGCCACCGATAATCGCGATCATGGCCGTACTGGTGAATATTCCCATCCGAACACCAGCCTGGGCGGTGTCGTCCGTCCAGCCGATCCACTCCAGATGCATCATCAGATTGCCGGTGAGGAGAGCCGTCAGCAGGGCCAGAAACACCATGTTGCGGGCCTGGGATTTGCGAGCAAGGCGCCCGAGTACGGCGGTGGAGAGGACCGGGACAAAGGCAAGGTCTACCGCGGCAACGATCACCGGGTCGATGCTGTTGGAAAACCAGATCGCAAACCGTCCGGCAAGCCAGACCGTGCCACTGGCAATGACAAACAGCGAACCGGCTTCCTTCGTTCCGGTCCAGTTGGGCACTGCTGTCACGAAGAACCCTGCAATCACGGCAGCCGTATAGCCGAAAACCATTTCATGCGCGTGCCAGAGGTGCGGTGCCATGGCCATGGGTGTGGAGATAAAGGTGCCTCCGGCGGCGTGCACACCGAGCCAGACTGTCCAGGCGAGCATGGCAAATACCGAAAAAATGCCTGCGGAGAGGAAAAAGAACCTGAACCCGGCGGTCAACACTGTCGGGATCCGGGTAGGGCTGCCCAATGCCCCAAAACGATGAGTTGCCATCATGAGCTTGCCTTTCAGGGTGTTTCTGCCGGCAGGCCGGCAAATGCAGCTGAAGATGAAACAGGCCGAAGGGCCCTTGGCTCATGATCCCAAGACGGGTCTGCAAGTGTCTTGACCATCGTCAAGTCGGATTGGATTCATGACTATAAGAGTCATGTATATCGACGGGGCTGCCAGGCTCCGGAAACGTGTTCCTGTAGAGAGCGCCCCTGCCATGCCCAGCCTCAACTGGCTCAATTTTATCGCGGCCTTCCTGGTCTTCTTCGCCTCCCACATGGTTCTGGTCAGGCCGCCGATTCGTCCGCTTCTGGTCGCCTTCCTCTCACCGCGCGGGTTTTCACTCTGCTATTCGCTGCTTTCGCTGGGGATCCTGTGGTGGCTGATTGTGGCAGCCCGTGATGCGCCATACGTTGCGCTTTGGCCCTGGGAGACTTGGCAGACCTATGTACCCGTATTGATGATGCTGCCCGTCTGTCTGATCCTCGCCTTCGGGATCGGTGCACCAAACCCGTTCTCCTTCGGCGGGCGGCACAACAACCGGTTCGATCCCGAGCGTCCAGGCATCGTCGGCCTGACCCGTCACCCGATCCTGGTGGCTGCGTTTCTGTGGTCAGTGGCGCATGTTGTTCCGAACGGAGATCTGGCACACGTCATCCTGTTCGGAACGTTTGCGGTTTTCTCCCTGGCGGGCATGAAACTGATCGATCGGCGCAAACAAAGGGAAATGGGCAATACCTGGATTTGCCTGCTTGCCGACATGAAGCGTTCGTCCAGCGTGGCTCCGGTCAACTGGCAAGCAATCCTTTTCAGGGCAACGGCAGGGCTTGTGCTCTACATTGTCCTGGCTGTTGCGCACCCCTTGTTTGCAGGTGTCGATCCCGTGGCAACGCTGATGCCGTAAGGCAGCAGTCGTCAGGTCTTGCCGGAAATTCTGGCCAATTCCGTCAGCCGCCGGGCACACCGATCCGCCATGTCCGCCAGAAACTTGAGGCTTTCGGCATGATCGACCATCTCCTGCGGTGTCAGCGGCTTGCGGCTGAGGAGCGCCAGGTCGCTCAGAAAGGATATGCCGGACGCCATCTGGGCATACTCGGTCTCGATATTGCCGGTCAGGTCCCTCTGCAGCTTGAGGGTTCTCCAGGTTTCTATGGCGACGATCGTCCGGTCCAGTTGTTCCTTGCACGTACAGGGCATGTCCAGGCGTTGCAGTTCACGGTGGATCTGCTCGATGACATCCGGAAATGGTTCGCTTCGCGCTTCGGTACCCGGTCTCAGGCCGGGAGTGTTGCTGTCTTCCATCCTGCATCTCCTGCGAGATAGGCGTTGCAGACAGGGCCGGGCAGGCCTTGGCCTGCGAGCTCTGCATTCAAGTCTTCACATGTCAGCTCGCCATCCAGAAAACGCCTGAATGTGCCGGCGACCTTCACCATGTCCAGCGAATGAGGAGACAGTCGTAGCCGGCGGATACCCGTTGCCTGCAATTGTCCGCTGGTTACGCCAGCAACATGAACGGCATCCGACAGGGTCTGAATTCCGTTTGCCGCCAGGAACCTGCGATCGTCCAGTGTGGCGATGTTCATTCCGTCCGGGTCGCGATCACAGACGAACTGACAGGCATCCTTGCGCAGCCCATGTGCCCTTGCATGATAACAACGGGAGGAGAGTGCGAGTGGAAGCCTGCCGAACGCAAAGAGTTCAATGTCCACCTCCGGCACGAGCGCGGCGATTTTCTGGATCGAATCAAGAGGCAGCTCGACCGGAGGACACCAGGCCGTGGCTCCTCTGTCGGCAAGCAGTCTGAGGCTGGCTTCGTTATAGACATTCAGAAACGGGCCTGCCGTGAATTCCTGGCCAGCGCGACCCGGGACCATCGACAGATCGTTGATCTCTATCGGCATGTCATAACCGGCCTGCTGGCGCAGGATCTCCCGTTCCCGCTTGTTGACGGGTTGCGCAAGCCCCGACAGGACCACCTGTTTACCGGCCTTGGTCAGCATCTCCATGATGTCCGGCCAGAGTGCATCGGTGAACGGCATGCGCTTGCCGCACACAACTTCACCCAGATACACGCGGTCGATGTCCGCTTCCTCGGCGATGCCGCGGTAGAAGTCGACAAGCCGCTCCGCAGACCAGTTGAAGAAACAGGGCCCGAGCGCAAGTTCAATTTTCGGATGGTCCGGCATCATCTATCGCCATGTTTTCTTGTAGGAGCCTGCGGTCTGACGACCGCCTTCCGAAAAGGCTTTCAAGGCGCCGATGGCCGGGCCGGGGTCGCCGCCGTCTGAAAGACTGTCGACCGCCTTCCGGAACGCGCCGACGACGCCCGCGATATAGGCCTTGCCGCGTTGGCGACCTTCGATTTTCAGCGCTGTGACACCCGCCTTGGAAAGGTCTCCGAGAAGCTCGAAGGCATTGAGGGAAACCGGGTCCTCGAACAGGTAGCCGGTCTTGCCTTCCGCGGTGAACTGGCCCTTGCAGAGCGTCGGATAACCGGCTGCCTGGCCTTGCTCGAAACTGTCGATTGTGAACCCGCCGAGCCGGGCCTGAAGTTTGCCATCGGCGTCTTCGGTGTAGTCGACATGTTCCGGCGGCGAACACACGCCGGTCAGGTTCGGCGACTTGCCCGTGGCGTAGGAGGAAAGCGAGCATCTGCCCTCTGTCATCACGCAGAGCCCGCCGAAAACGAAGACCTCGGTTTCAACGTCGATTTCCTTGTTCAGACTTGCGATTTCAGGCACCGACAGCACCCTGGGCAGGACGACGCGCTTCACCCCGAAAGTGTCCGCATAGAACCGGATCGCCTCGGGCGTGTTGGCGGCCGCCTGCACGGATAGATGAAGCCTCAGTTCCGGATGGTTGCTTGCCGCATGATCGAGAACGGCAAGATCTGCGGCAATGACGGCGTCGGCCCTGCATTGCACAGCCGTATCAACGGCCTCTCGCCACAAACCGACATCTCCGGCCCGGGCAAACGTGTTGATCGCGACCAGCACCCTGGACCCCTTGCGGTGGGCAAAGGCAACGCCCTCCGCCAGCTCTTCCGGCGAGAAGTTCAGTCCGGGAAAGTTGCGCGCGTTGGTCTCGTTTGCAAGGCCGCAATAGATCGCGTCGGCACCGGCTTCCGCTGCTGCGCGTAACGCGGCAGGGGTTCCTGCCGGGCAAACCAGTTCCAACGGCTTTGCTTCAGGTGATGTCATGAGAGTTTCTGCCGGGAACAGTCAGCCTGGGCGGATTTTTGCGCAAAGGCACGAACCTGGCCCAGCAGCTTGTCGCTGATGGTGTTGACCCAGTCGGCCGATTGTCCGCTCAGGCCGAAGAATTCGCCCGGGGTGAGATCTGCCTCTTCCAGCGTGTTGCGCAGGGCCAACACGTGCTCTGTCCTGCCTTCGATACGAAGATCACGGCTGAAGAAGAGGGCGTCGCCATCATAGGTGCCGTCCAGCAGTCCCAGCAGTACCAGAAAGGGAGCGCGCACGATCGCCCTGGCATCGCCGATCCGGCTCTTGTCACAGATTCGGACCCTGGAGTTGTCCGGATCTAGTGACAGAAGAAAGGCGTGGGGCAAATCGTCCGGGACGATCGCGATCGGCACCTGGACAACGTCGCCGAGCCTGCGGATCAGATCCGGACGGCGTGCGACGAGGCGTTTCGTGAGGGTCGAGAGCAGCGCTTCCATTGGAGGTTTCGGCAGGGGCGAAACAAGGGAGGAAACGAGTGGTGGCAGGCTTTCCGAAGAGGGGTGTGTTTGCATCCGGATCTCACTTTCTGTGAGCGGAGCCTAGACCGGCATCGCCCCTTGCCAACTTGACAATTATCAAGGCAGGCATCGGTCGTTCTGCCGATATCGCCGGACACTCTGAGCAGCGTGTTGCCACACGCGCATGTCTTGCTGGAACCACGATGCAAAAGACCGGTCGCGACCTGCCTCCCTTTCCCAACTTGCGGAAATTCCTGGATTTTCTGGATCGTGAAGACGATCTGAAGACCCTGAGCACCCCCGTGGATGTTCATCTTGAAGCGACCGCGTTGCATCAGAAGGTGATCGGGAGTGCCGGTCCCGCGGTCCTCGTTTCCAATCCAGTCCGGGCAGACCGGGGCGGTTTTGCCGCACCCCTTCTGATCAATCTCTTCGGCACCTCGAAGCGCGTTGCGAACGGACTGGGTCTTCACCCCGAAAACCTGCCCGACCTCGGACAGTTTCTGGCCAGCTTGCGCAGTCCACAACCGCCAGCTTCCTGGCGGGAGGCTGGAACCCTGATCCCGATGGCAAAGGCAGGGCTTAACTCAAGGCCGAAGATGACTGGCGTTCCCAAGGATCTTCACCGGGTTGAGCCGGATCTCTCGCAGCTTCCGGTCCAGACCTGCTGGCCGGGCGATGCGGGACCGCTGATCACCTGGGGAATGGTCGTTACCCGTCGTCCCAGCAAGGACGATCCCAGGAATTATAATCTCGGCATCTACCGGATCCAGGTGCTGGACAAGGACAGGGCAATCTTGCGTTGGCTGCCGTTTCGCGGCGGTGCACAGCATTACCGCCAGTGGCAGCAGTCAGGCGAGGCAATGCCTGTTGCCGTGGTAATCGGCTGCGATCCGGCAACCTTGCTGGCGTCCGTTATCCCGGCTCCGGCAAACGTGAGTGAACTGGCGCTGGCCGGCATCTTCAACGGCACGCCATCAAAGCTTGCTCCCTGCGATACGATCGATCTTCATGTCCCGGCGAGTTCCGAGATTGTCCTGGAGGGAGAGGTCCAGCCGGGAGAGACGGCGCTGGAAGGACCTTTTGGCGATCACACCGGTTACTACAACGAAGCCGCCGATTATCCTGTGTTCCGGCTGAAGGCCATGAAGATGCACCGGGACTGCGTCTATCTGTCGACCTTCACCGGCAGGGCGCCCGACGAACCCTCTGTTATCGGCGAGGCCATGACGGGTCTCTTCCGCCCGCTGCTGCAACAGGCAATTCCGGAAATTATCGATGTCCATCTGCCCCCTGCGACCTGCTCCTACAGAGTGGCGGTCCTTCAGATCGCCAAGACCTATCCCGGTCAGGCACGGAGGGCGATGATGGGCTTCTGGTCACTCTTGCCGCAGTTCTCGATGACCAAATACGTGATCGTTGTCGATCAGGACATCGACATCCGGAACTGGGACGATGTCATGTGGGCTGTCGCGACACGGTCCGACCCGGAGCGCGACCTGCTCGTCCTGACCGGAACACCGGTCGATCAACTGGACTTTTCCAGCCCGCGCGAGGGACTGGGAGGCAAGCTCGGCATTGATGCGACGATCAAGATTGGCGCAGAGACGGCACGGAGGTTTGCGGAGAAACTGACCATGCCGGCGGAGATGGAAACGCGTGCTGACAGCCTCTTCGCGCAGCTGTGCCGGACACCTGCGGCCGAGGTGCACCCATGAGCCGGCGCAAACGACTTGTAATCGGCATTTCCGGGGCGTCGGGTGCGGCAATTGCACTTGAAATTCTGCGGTTGTGCAAGGCACTCAGGCTCGACACCTTCACCACGGTGAGCGCTGCGGCGGAACGGACGATACAGCTTGAGTTGGGCGATGCGGCCCGCCGGGAAATCCACGATCTCGCGACGCAGGAATATGCCGCTTCGGATGTCGCCGCACCCATATCCAGCGGATCCTTTCAGATGGATGCCATGATCGTCGCGCCCTGTTCCATGCGCAGCCTCGCTGCCATCGCCTACGGCACGGGGGAGGGACTGCTGGCGCGCGCTGCAGATGTCACTCTGAAGGAACGCAGGCAGCTTGTCCTGCTGGCTCGTGAAGCCCCGCTCCACGAAGGGCACCTGGAGGCAATGCTCAAGGTCACCCGCATGGGTGCGATCGTCGCACCGCCGGTGCCTCCGTTTTATCTGGGCCTTTCAACGATGGAGGAAATGACCCAGCAGATTGCTGCCCGCGCGCTCGCAACGGCGGGGATCGATCCGGGAGACAGCCTGCGGCGATGGACTGGTGAACCAGCCTGAAATTAGATCTCCGGCAGCCCTTTGCCGGTTGATCTGTGATCTTTCGCCGCGGCCGGGCCCCTGTCAGACTTGACTATGGTCAATTGGGTCGGGTTCCCCCGGTGCTACGCCCTTATTCGGAACAAGAAGGGCTTCGCCAATGTCTGAAACAATCCTTCAAACCGAGAGTGGACAAATAACGCCGCCGCCGACGGCCAATGGCGCGGATGTTCTGACGCTTGCGCATGCCGTGCCGGGCAAGGCGTATCATGTTGTCTGCCTGGGCGAGACACGCCACTCGCGCATGGAACTTCTTGCGGCCGGGCTTGCACCCGACACGGTCATCAATCTTCTTCGCGGCAACGGTTTGCGGCCGCGCATCGTGGCATGTGGCGACATTCGCGCCGCGATCGGCGTGGATCTGGCCTTGTCGGTCCATCTCTCTCCTTGTGACTGTGGCTGCGGTTGCGACAGCAATCGCCAGAAGAAACAGGGACAAGAACACGTTTACCGGGGGAGGGACGTCTGATGGGCTGTTCCAGTTGTGCCGCACCCGGTTGCGTTCGGCGGGATCTTCTGCCCTGTGCGCCGGCACAGTACCGGGTTTTCCTGCTCGGCCCTGCCAATTCGGGCAAGTCCACGCTGTTCAACATGCTCACCGGCGCCCGGCAAACGATCGGCAACTGGCCCGGCGTGACAGTCGATCGAAAGAGCGGAACGGCTGTCATCAAGGGTCTGACCGTTGAATTCGTCGATCTGCCGGGAATCTCGAGCCTGTCCGCTCCCCAGGCGGAACGGATAGATGAAAGGGTTGCCAGAGACGCGCTCGTCAACGTGGCGCATGATGCCCTGATTGTTGCGGTGGATCTGTCCGCGCCGCATCGCGGATTGTCCATGTTGCTGCAGGCCCGTGGCAACGGCGTGCCGGTTGTGGCGGTTCTGACGAAGGCCGACTGCTGGACGTCGGCTGCCGTGGACGCAGCCGCGCGGGTTCTGAGCGAACAATTGAATGTTCCAGTGGTTGCGGTTTCCGGCAGAACCCTTTCAGGGCTCGATCAGCTCCATGACCAGCTTGCACGTTGCCTGCAAGATCGGCAGCACGTTTCCTCTCCTCAGCAGACATCCTTGCCCGGCAAGGTCTGCGATGCCTTGGAGGCGTTGCAACAGGTTCTGGACGGCAGGCCCGAATATGAAAACGCCAACACCGTTGCCGCATCGCGCCGGTTGATGGAACGGGACTGGCTGACGGAAAAACGCGCGAGACAAGACCTTCTTGAAATCCGTGACCGTTTGATCGAGGAGACTGGACCTGTGGAAGGCGTGCTGCTTGACCAGTATCTGGCGGACGCGCCCCTCGCACAGGCAACCCTTCTGGCGCGCCGCATTGATATGCCGCCCCCTGCAGGTCGCAGATTTCTGTCTGACAGGTTCGACCGGATCGCCCTTTCGCCATGGTTCGGCCCGGTGCTGTTTCTTGGCGTTATGTATCTCCTGTTCTTCCTGACGATCAATGTGTCCGGCGTCTTCATCGATCTGTTCGACGGCCTCGGTCAGGCCGCCTTTGTCGATACACCAGCGCTCGTTTTCCATCAGCTGGGGCTGTCTGGCACGGTCCTCGACATTGCCGTCGGCGCAATCGGTACCGGCATTCAGACGGTTGGGACCTTCGTGCCGGTGGTCGGGTTCCTGTTCCTGTGCCAGATCTTTCTGGAGGAAAGCGGATACATGACCCGCGCAGCCGTGGTCGCGGACCGTGTGATGCGTCGTCTGGGACTGTCGGGCCGCGCCTTCCTGCCGCTTGTGCTGGGCTTCGGATGCACAATTCCGGCCGTGCTGGCAACGCGGACACTCGACACGCGCGCCGAGCGCATATTGACCTCGATGATGGCGCCCTTCATGTCTTGCGGGGCGCGCCTTCCGGTCTATGCGCTGTTCGCCGCTGCTTTCTTCCCGGTTGGGGGCCAGAATGTTGTTTTCGCGCTGTATCTGATCGGCATCGCGGCAGCGCTATTCACCGGCTGGATGCTGGCTCCCAGGCTGACCTTGCAGCGACCCCGGCCTCTGGCAATCGAACTCCCGATCTACCAGATGCCACCGCTTTCAAGGGTCCTGCGCCTCTGCTGGGCCCGGATCCGGCAATTTGTTGCCGAGGCCGGGAAGACCATCGTGATCGTGGTTGCGCTGCTGTCGTTTCTGAATTCCGTCGGCCCCGATGGCAGCTTCGGCAATGAGGACAATGGCACCTCCATACTGGCGCTCACAGCCCGGCAGGTTACGCCCGTTCTTGAACCCATGGGCGTCAGAGCCGACAACTGGCCGGCAGCGGTCGGTCTTTTCACCGGCATGTTTGCCAAGGAAACCGTGGTGGGGACCCTGCAGGCTCTCTACGCTTCAGGCGAAACGGCAGGTGAAGTGGTTCCAAATCCGATGGAAACCGCACAAGCCACGGTGCTTGCCCTGGGCGAATCCCTGCTCGGCCTGGCGGATGCCCTGCTTGATCCGCTTGGTCTGGATGTCGGTGACATTTCCAGTTTCGAAGCCGCCGCAGGCGAACAGAACGTCCAGCCAGCCGTCTTTGCCGAAATGTCCAGGTACTTCGGCAGCCAGAGCGCTGCATTTGCCTATATGCTGGCCGTATTGCTCTACATCCCCTGCGTTGCAACCCTTTCTGCGATTGCTCGGGAGATCGGCGCCGGTTGGGCCGTCTTTGCTGCGGCATGGACAACGTTCGTCGCCTATTCCGGCGCCACGATCGCCTATCAGCTCAGCCAGATCGGCAGCCACCCTGAACGCTCCCTTTTCTGGCTGGCGCTGATGACGGGACTGATCGGACTGACCTTCTTCATTAGCCGCACCCTTGGAAGAAGTGGTCCGTCCAAGGCGGATTTTCGACCTTCCGCATCCGGGTGAATTTTACCCTCATAACTAGAAAGTGCCAATTTGTGCCGTCGGGCGTTCGAGGGGTGGCAAAGGGCGATCGATGCTGTGGGCATCTGCAAGGCCTTCGCTTCCCTGCGTCGATAAGAGCAGCCAAAAGACATGTCTGAATGCTCATTTAGATCAGTGCCTTAGGTCCGTGGGTCATTACCCGCCGTTCTGCCGATTTGGACGGAGCCAGGTCAAGGTGATGGCATCGAAATTCGTTCTCCAAACAAGTGCAGATACCGAAACCTTAGGTAGTGGGAACGCAGTTCCGGTCCTGGCCGGGATTGCGGCTGCAATGCTGTAGAGTCGCTGACGGACAGCGTTTCGACATGGAAAATGTCATTTTTTGATATTATTCGACTCTTGCTTGACAAATGACAAAATACGGATGAAGCATAGAGCCCATCAAGACCGGACCTGCACGTTCAGGGCGGCTCAGGGAGGAGCTAATCAGCGTCACTCTTGTCTCGGAAACTTCGGTTGGCCGAGCGCGGACCTTTGTTCAAAGGCGTCTCGCGCATGGCTTCCGGGGCTGAGCCCTTCTGTGACGTTTTTTCAAGCGGAAAGAGAATGCAGAGATTTATCAACGACCCAGACAACCTCGTGGACGAGACCGTTGCCGGCTTCGTGAGGGCGCATAGCGACCTTGTCCGGCTGGATCCGGAAAACGACCGTGTTGTCGTGTCCACCACAGCGCCGCGGCCAGGTCGTGTGGGTATCGTCACTGGTGGTGGATCGGGTCACGAGCCGGCCTTTATCGGCTATACCGGCCGGAACCTTGTCGACGCCACCGCTGTTGGCGAGCTGTTCTCCTCACCGACCGCCAAGAGCTTTGCCGATGCGATCCGCGCCGCCGATGGCGGCAAGGGTGTTGCCGTCCTTTATGGCAATTATGCCGGCGACAACATGAACGTGAAAATGGCCAAGGAAATGGTGGCTCCCGACGGCATCGAGGTCGTTACGGTGGTTGCCAACGACGACGTCTGCTCTGCGCCGCTTGCCGAGCGGGAAAAGCGCCGGGGTGTCGCCGGAGAAATCTTCATGTGGAAGATCGGCGGAGCGAAGGCTGCGCTCGGCGGATCATTGACGGAAGTGCAGGCGGCCGCGCAAAAGGCAATCGATGCCTGCCGGTCCGTTGGTGTGGGTCTCGGGCCCTGCACCTTGCCCGCTGTGGGTCATCCCAATTTTTCGATCGAAGCCGGTACGATGGAAGTCGGCATAGGTCACCACGGCGAACCCGGAGTTCGTGTCGAAAAGCTCGCTTCTGCCGATGCCGTGGCCGACGACATGCTGAAGATCGTTCTCGATGATCACGGACTTGAGGACGGAGCGGAAGTCGCCGTGCTTGTTTCAGGTCTCGGTGCCACGCCCGTGAACGAGCTTTATGTCCTCTACAACCGCATCGAGACACGTCTCCAGGCGCAGGGCATTCGTGTGCACAAGGCGTTTGTCGGCAACTACTTCACCTCCCTGGAAATGATTGGTGCGACCTTGACGGTCATGGCGCTCGACAGTGAGCTGAAAGAGCTGCTGGACATGGCCGCCGAGGCACCGGGCATGTCGACCGGGAAGGTCGAAGCACCGGAAGTTACCGAAGGCGCTCAGACCCACAGGTCACGGGGAAGCCGAAAAGAAGCGCGGTCCACCGTCGCAAAGGATGTCACCATAGAAGGACCTTCTGTGCCTGTTGCGGGATCTCAGGAGATCGTGGCGGAAATTGCCGAGGTGATCGTCGCGAACAAGGCCTATCTTTCCGAAATCGACGGTCTGATCGGGGACGGTGATCACGGGATCAACATGGCCAAGGGGTTTGGTCGTGCCGCGGAGCGTATTTCCGGCAAGTCCCTTTCACTTGATGAGGCAATGAGCGTTCTGTCCGATGTCCTGATGAGCGAGATCGGCGGATCCATGGGGCCATTGTACGGCTTCATGTTCCAGGAAATGGCAACGACCGTTCAGGGGCGCCCCGCCATCGATGCCGTCGGGTTCTCGGCCGTTCTCAATGCCGCGCTTGAAGGCGTCCGCCGGACCGGTTCGGCAAAGGTCGGCGACAAGACACTGATCGACACGCTTGTTCCGGCGGTCGAAGCCTTTGACGGTGCGAAATCGCAAGGGTTCGTTGCTGCCCTTGCCGCCATGCGCAAGGCCGCAGAACAGGGACGTGACAGCACGATCGATCTGGTCGCGAAGATCGGACGTGCCAGCCGTCTGGGCGAACGATCGCGCGGTGTGCTGGACGCAGGCGCGACATCCTGCTGCCTTATCCTGGTGGCACTGGCCGACTCACTTGAAAAGAGGCTGGGCTAAACGGAGCAGCAGACGAACCATGACAAACCTCAACGCAACGCAAATGACCGAATTGCTCCGCATCGTCTCGATGCGGATCGACGAAGCAAGTGCCGAACTTGGCGCCCTGGATGGCGCCATCGGTGATGCCGACCATGGGAACACCATGGCACGCGGATTTGCCGCGGTCGTTACCGCATGCGTTGAGGCTGCAAACCAGGACGTGAAGGCCGGTGCCCTGTTGCCGATTGCAGGACGCTCGTTCCTGAATGCCGTCGGTGCAACGACCGGCCCGCTCTATGCCAGCGCCTTCCTTCGGGCTGGTCAGGCCTTTGATGCGCAGCAGGATATTCCGGTCGATCGTCTCCCGGAGATGGTTGTCTGCTTCTGCGACGGGATTGCACAACGGGGCAAGGCGACCCCTGGCGACAAGACCATGCTGGACGCCTGGGGGCCGGCTGCGCGTGCCGTAACAGAAGCACAACAGAACGGGGCAGGCCCGGTTGCTTGCCTCGATGCCGCGCTGGAGGCGGCGAGCGAAGGGCGAGAAGCCACGCGCGCCATGGTCGCCTCCGTCGGCCGGGCCGCAAGACTGGGTGAAAGATCCCTCGGGCATGTCGACCCGGGAGCCGCCTCCGCAGTCATCATCATTGCCGCATTGCGCGAGGGTCTCGCGAACCTCCTGCAAGGGGAGGCAAGCTGATGGTGAAGCGTTCCGGCGGGAAATCCGACAAGGCCGTCCTGAGTGAAATGCCGATGCGGTTCGGCGACGATCCGCTGCTGTGGGCTGCCTGGCTCTATTACGAAGACGGCATGACCCAGGCGGATATCGCCAACCTCATGGGGCTTTCCCGGGCGTCGGTGAATACCTATCTGGCCGATGCGCGCACGCGGGGGCTGGTCAATATCGAGATCGAACCGGATCGCTTCCGTTCGGTCATGATCGCAAAGGCCATGAAGGACCGCTTCAACCTGCAGGATTGCCTGGTCATCCCCAGCGAAGGCGGTGATCGCTCTCTGTTCGAACGGCTTGGCGCTGCAGGTGCGCAGGTGCTCAAGAGGCTGGTGCGCGCCGGCGATACGATTGCAGTGGCCTGGGGCCGGTCTGTTCTGTCCCTTGCCGAGGAAATGCACCATCCGGGCCTTGCCGACATTCGCGTTGTTCAGGCGTCCGGCAGCACGACGGCGCGTATACCCTGGACCCCGGAGGCTTGCGCCGCGCGCCTTGCCGAAGCGCTCGGGGCTCGTTGGGTGCCCCTGTCGGCACCTGCCATCGTATCCTCGCCGGAAATGCGCGAACGGCTGCTGGCCGAAACCGTCTTGTCCGAGCAGATGGTCGTTCTTTCGGAAGCCAATCGCATCGTGATGGGCATTTCGTCGATGCGCCCGGAAAGCACAATTCACACAAGCGGCTTTCTCGACGGGGTCGACCAGCAAGCGCATTATCAGGACGCGGTCGGCAGCGTCAGCGGGCGCTTCATCTCGGCACGTGGGGAACCGGTCATCGGTCCGGTCAACGATCGGACGATCGGCCTTGATCTTGCAGCGTTGCGGGCAATCCCGCAGCGCATTGCCGTTGCCGGCGGCATTGAAAAGGTTTCGGCGATCCTTGCTGCGCTGCGTGGCGGATACGTCAACGTGCTGATCACCGATGCGGCCAGTGCAAGAGGTGTGCTCACGGCGGATGGCTGGCAGGAGCCGAAGCGGCGTTCGCAAGTCCCGGCCCCTGTTGTCGACGGGGCTGCACCGCGCGTCCATCACGGCGGCGACAAGAAACTGATCAACGAAGCACGGGACATTGTCGACGAGAGTATCGACGGTCTTCTGCTGGCGCATGAACCCTTGCTTGCCAAGGTGCCGGGGACCCATCGTGCCGTGATGGTGCGGCACGGGCCGAGGTCCGGCAAGGTCGGCATCGTCATAGGGGGCGGTTCGGGCCATGACCCCGGGTTCTGGGGTTATGTCGGCCAGGGCTGCGCTGATGCTGCCGTCATGGGCAACATCTTTGCCGCGCCGCCGCCTGATCCGATTCTGGCTGCGAGCCGTGCAGTTCATGGCGATGCCGGGCTTCTTTATATCTACGGAAACTTCTCCGGTGACGTCATGAACTTCGACATGGCTGCCGAAATGGCGGCCGCGGAGGGAATTCGTGTTCGTCAGGTTGTGACGACAGACGACATCGCCTCGTCACCACCGGATGCCCGCGGGTCGCGCCGGGGTGTTGCCGGCAACGTCTTCGTTTTCAAGATCGCGGGGGCTGCGGCAGATCTCAATGCCTCGCTCGAGGCCTGCGAAATCGTTGCGCGGCGCGCGGCCGACTGTACCTACACGATGGGTCTGGCCCTGGAGCCGGTAAGGCTGCCCGATACCCGTCAGCCGAGTTACGAGGTCGGTCCGGACGAGATGGAGATCGGGGTCGGCATCCACGGTGAACCCGGTGTGATGCGGCAGAAGATCGTCAAGGCGGATGATGCCGCGGATCTGCTTCTGGACCGCATTCTGAGCGAGATGGCACCGGTGCGCGGCGATCGCGTGGCGCTGCTCATCAACTCGCTCGGCGGCACCCAGACGATGGAACTCTACATTCTGGCACGCCGTGTTCGCCAGCGTCTGAAGGCGCATGGCATCGGCGTTCACCGCACCTTCGTCGGACCGTATTTCACCTCGCTGGACATGAAGGGAGTGTCGCTCTCGCTGATGAAGCTGGACGACGAGCTTATCACCCTTCTCGACCATCCCTGCCACACTCCTGCACTGACGGAACTCGGTGAGCAGAAGGGTGGAAAATGACGAAAAGACAATGGGTTAAAGGTGAATTGTCAAACCTTGAATCAGAGTGATTGACATTTGTCAGATACCCTTGTCTAAATACAATTAACGATCCGGAGTGCAAACGCTCCGGCCCCTGGGAGGAAAGATTGTTGCCTAGAGCTGACCGACAGACGGTGTTTTTGGCGCTGATCAATGTGATCGTGCTGGTCACCGGTGCCCTGCTTGCAGGTGCCAATTTTATCGACAGCTATAACCTGCAGATCATGGCTGCCCAGGTACCGGAGCTCGGCCTGCTGGCGCTTGGCGTGACCCTGGCCATGATCTCCGGGAACGGCGGTATTGATCTTTCCGGTATCGCCCTGGCCAATCTTTCCGGCATCGTTTCGTTTCTGGTCGTTCGTGCACTTGTCGTGCCGGGTGACGATCCGCTGCTGTTCTCCTGGACGTTCGCCGGCGTTGCAATTGCGGTCGGTCTCGTCGGTGGTCTTCTGAATGGAATAGTCATCGCCTTTGCCGGTCTGACGCCGCTGATCGCGACACTCGGCACCCAGCTGCTGTTCACCGGTGTCGCCGTCTGGCTGACCAACGGATCGGCACTCAGCCTCGGATATATTCCGCCGCTCGACAGCTTTGGAAACCTGCCCGTTCTCGGCGTTCCCCTGTGCTTCACGCTGTTTGTCGTGGTGGCCGCGCTGATTGCCTATGTCCTGCGCTATACGCCCTTCGGTGTGAAGCTGATGCTGCTCGGGTCGAATGCGAAGGCCGCTCACTATGGCGGTATTCCGGCCCGCCGCATGATCGTGATCACCTATACGATCTGCGGAATTCTGGCCTCTATCGCGGGTGTCGTCATCGCTTCACGCAATCTGTCCGTCAAATGGGATTACGGCAGCTCCTATGTCCTCATCGCGATCCTGATTGCGGTTTTGGGTGGCGTGAAGCCGGAAGGCGGATACGGCAAGGTGCTGTGCGTTCTTCTTGCGGCAACGGCGCTGCAGATCCTGTCGAGCCTGTTCAACTTTCTCGGAATCTCGAACTTCTTCCGCGACCTTGCCTGGGGTGTCCTTCTGCTCGCCCTGCTGGCCTCGGCTCGCGTGAACTTCAGCATCTGGTTGCCATCAAGGCAATGAACGGATGCGCCGCGGGCCTGAGGGCATCCCGGGCGGCGCAAGAATGAACAGCCCTTTTAAAAAACCGTGGAGGAAAGACTATGAAATCAGTCAAGAAACTGGCTGGAAGCGCGCTCGTCCTGAGCACTATACTTGCCGGCCCGGCTTTGGCTGCAGACGAGCAGACCATCACGACGGTCGTGAAGGTTACCGGCGAAAACTGGTTCATCCGCATGAACGAAGGCGTCGATGCCTTCAATGCGGACAAGGAGGCTATCGACGCCACCCAGATCGGCCCGGCACAGGCCGATGCCGCTCAGCAGGCGCGCATCATCGAGGATCTGGTTGCCAAGGGCGTATCCGCGATCGCGGTAGTGCCGATGGATCCGTCCGCACTGGAAGGCGTGCTGCGCCGTGCACAAGGCCGTGGCATCAAGGTCATCGCCCATGAAGGTGACAGCATCGTCAACGCGGATGCCGACATCGAAGCTTTCGACAACGCGGCGTTCGGCACCAAGATCAACGAAGGTCTGGCTGAATGCATGGGCGGTGAAGGCAAGTGGACGACCTTCGTCGGCTCGCTCGGCAGCCTGACGCACAACCAGTGGGTTGATGCCGGTGCGGCCAACGCGGAAGCAAAGTATCCGGGCATGGAACTGGTTGCTGCGAAAAACGAATCCTTCAACGACGCCAACAAGGCGTATGAGAAGGCCAAGGAAATCCTGCGCGCCTATCCGGACATCAAGGGTTTCCAGGGTTCCTCCGCAATCGACGTCATCGGCATCGGCCGTGCGATCGAGGAAGCTGGCCGGTCTGATCAGACCTGCGTCTTCGGCCTGGGTCTGCCCAAGGACACCGGACCTTACCTGGAGACCGGCGCTGTCGACCGGATCTACTTCTGGGATCCGAAGGATGCCGGCTACGTGATGAACGTCGTTTCGGAAAAGATCCTCAACGGCGAAGAAATCACCGATGGCGCTGACCTCGGCGTGCAGGGCTACAACTCGGTCAAGGTGAGCCAGGGTCCGGGCAAGGGCATCATCATTCAGGGTCAGGCCTGGGTTGATGTCGGCAAGGAAAACTACGGCGAATACCCGTTCTGATCCTCTGACACACGACTGCAAAACAGGGGGCGCGGGAACACCGCGTCCCCGAACCTATCGAATTCACAGGACGTCACCATGCAGCCCCAGCCCGCTCAGTCTCAAAAGACAGGCACGGCGCCTTTTCTAGAGATCCGCAATGTGCGCAAGTCGTTCGGCGGCGTGCAGGCGCTGAAGGATGTCAGCGTCACGCTTCATGCCGGACAGATCTACCATCTCATGGGTGAAAACGGCTGCGGCAAGTCCACGTTGATTAAGATCATCTCTGGCGCCCAACCGGCGACATCGGGACAGATCTTCATCGATGGCGTGCAGACCGAAGGCGAGGTCGCAGGCGATCTCGGTGCCATCGGTGCCCTGCGTGCGGGCATCGAGACCGTCTATCAGGACCTTTCCCTACTCCCCAATCTGTCGGTTGCCGAAAATGTCGCCCTCACAGGTCAGCTCGTGGAGGCAGACGGCAGTCTCGCCCGGAGGCTGAAGTTGGGCGCGCTTTACGAAACTGCGGCCAAGGCTCTTGAGCAGGTTCATCTGCCGACGGACCGTGCCTTCCTGACGCGCAGAATTGACACGCTTCCTCTTGCAACCCGGCAGCTGGTCGCGATTGCTCGCGCCATTGCCGCAGAGGCACGGCTCGTCATCATGGATGAGCCGACCACTTCGCTCACTCGGCAGGAAGTGAACTACCTGCTTTCCGTCGTCCGGAAGCTTTTGGACAAGGGCGTGACGGTCCTGTTTGTGACGCACAAGCTCGACGAGGTGAAGTCGCTTGGTGGACACGCCATCATCATGCGTGACGGTCAGAAGGTTGCCGAGCGCGACGTGACCACCACCAACAAGGCCGAAATCGGTCATCTGATGACCGGTCGCGAGATTTCCGAGGCCCGGTATCGGACCGAACCGAAAATCGGCGACACACTGCTTCAGGTCGAAGGACTGAGCCAGGGACGTGCCTTCAAGAACCTCTCGTTCACGGTGCGCAAGGGGGAAATTCTGGGTGTGACCGGCCTTCTGGATTCCGGCCGCAACGAGCTGGCCCTTGCGCTGTCCGGTGTCGTCCCGGCAGAGCGCGGCACGATCCGTCTGGACGGCCGGTCGGTTGCCCTGCGCTCACCGGCCGAAGCCATCAGGGAAGGCGTCGGCTATGTTCCCGAAGACCGCCTGACTGAAGGCCTGTTCCTGGAGAAATCCATTCAGGACAACGTCACGTTGCCCGTGCTGAACAGGCTTCGCAATTTCTTCGGAATGATCAGCCAGCGCAAGGCGCGCAAGCTCTCCGAAGACCAGATCACTGATCTTCAGGTGGTCGCGCCCGATGTCACGGTGCCGGTGCAGTCGCTTTCGGGCGGTAACCAGCAACGGGTTCTGATCGGACGCTGGCTCACCATCGAACCACGCCTTCTGGTACTGCACGGCCCGACTGTCGGCGTCGATGTCGGCTCGAAGGACACGATCTTCCGCATCATTCAGCGTCTGGCGGACGACGGCATGGCTGTCGTGATCATTTCCGATGACCTTCCCGAGCTGCTGCAGAACTGCGACCGCATTCTCGTCATGCGACAGGGGGGGATCGTCGCAGATTATGCGGCCGAAGAGGTCGATGAAGACGGGATCTACCAGACAATGGCTGCAGGCCCGGCGACGGAAGCGCCGGCGAACATGGACGAGGAAGCCGCACAGTGACCGACATGACCCTTACCAACAGCAGACCCGGCGTGTTCAAGCGCATCTGGGATCTGATGGGCCGCAGACCGGAGCTGTTCACGCTTGCACTCGTCATCCTGACGGTGATCGGCGTTGCGATTGCCAATCCGGACTTTCTGGCGGTCAACAACCTCTTCGACATTCTGCGAGCCTCGGTGGTCCGCGGCATCTTTGCGATGGGCGTGCTTGCCGTTCTTGCCGCCGGCGGGATCGATGTATCGTTTACCGCGATAGCAGCCTTCGTCATGTACGCGCTGACCATGCTGGTCACGAATGTGTTTCCGGGCATGCCGATCTGGGTGATCCTGCCGCTGGCGGCCGCCGGAGGGGCTGCTTTCGGCGTGGTCAACGGGCTTCTGGTCCATGCGCTGCGCACGCCTTCGCTGATCGTCACCATTGGCACCCAGTACTTCATTCGCAGTTTCCTGCTGACTTTCATCGGAACGGCCCTGTTCATGAATATTCCGGCCGCAATGGATGGCTTCGGGAAAGCCTCGCTGATCACGTGGCATGGCACCAATGGTGTCATCTCGACCCTGCCGGCAACAGTGCTGGTGCTGGTGGCCGCGGCTTTTGCGACCTGGTTCATCCTCGAAAGAACGCTCATGGGACGGGCGATCTTTGCAGCTGGCGGCAATCCGGGCATTGCCGAGCGCCTCGGGTTCAATCTGTTCTATGTCAGGTTGTTCGTCTTCGGCTGGGCCGGCCTTCTGGCTGGTGTCGCTGGTATCGTGCATGTCGCTTCGAACCGGCTTGCCAACCCGTTCGACCTTGCAGGCATGGAACTGGAAATCATCGCGGCAGTGGTGCTCGGCGGCGCCAAGATCACCGGCGGTTCGGGAACCGTGGTCGGCACACTGCTCGGCGTCGTCCTGATCACGCTGGTCAGCAACGTTCTTGTCTTCATCGGTATCCCCAGCACGCTTCAGCTCGCCATCATCGGCGCCTTCATCCTGCTGGCGGGCACGATCTTCGCATTGCGCAACCGCGCCTGAAACATACTTTCCCGGGAGGAAAAATGAGCCACGATGCTGCTGTCATAGGCCTTTACATTCTTGACGTTCTCGGTCGGCCAGTCGATGCGATCCCCGAGGGCGGCAACGTCGAGTTCATCGACGAAATTCGGTTGACCGTTGCCGGTACCGCGGGCGGTACTGTGATCGATCTGGCGAAACTCGGACTGAACTGTCTGGCCGTGGGAGCCGTAGGCGACGATGAAAAGGCCGACTTCGTGCTGTCGACGCTCAACCGGTTCAAGGTCGACACCAGCCTGATGCAGCGGCTCGAGGGCGTACCGACTTCGGCAACCATCCTGAACGTGCGCCGCAACGGTGACCGTCCGGCCCTGCACCAGCGCGGCGCGTCCGATCATTTCGATGTCCCCGCCGACATGCTTGATGCCGTGCTGGCGCCGTCAATCATTCACCTGGGTGGAACCGGACTGCTGGCCAAACTGGACGGCGAGCCGAGCGCGAGACTTCTGGCGGAAGCCAAGAAACGTGGCCGCACGGTCACCTTCGATTTGCTGGGAGCCAACGAAAACACAATCGACCTGCTCCTGCCGCTGCTTCCTCATGTCGATTATTTCATGCCGTCGATCGAAGAAGCCCGTCTGATTTCCGGTGCAGGCGACATCCGGGAAGCAGGACGTTTTTTCCTGGATCGCGGCGTCAAGCAGTGTGTCTTCACGCTTGGTGGTGACGGTGTCTGCTTCATGGATCACCAGGGTGAGTTTGTCCGCCAGCCAGCGTTCGAAATTTCCGTCGTGGATACGACCGGCTGCGGCGACGCCTTCGATGCCGGGTTCATCACGGCCCTTCATCACAAGATGGATCTGAAGACTGCGCTGAACTTTGCGCAGGCCTCGGCGGCGCTTGTGGCGACGGGGCTCGGGTCTGACGCGGGCATCAAGAGCTTCGAGGACACCGTCAACTTCATGAATTCGGCAAAGGTTCTTGCCTGACCGACGGTACGCGCGGGCCTCAGCCCTTGAGGAGAGCCCGCGCCGTTTCCAGGTCGGTGACAAAATGGGTTGCATAGCCACCCTTCAGCGTTGCGCGAATTGCCTCGAGCTTTGACAATCCGCCTGCCACGCAAAGCCGGCGTGGAATGGCGCGCAGCTCATCGAGTTCGATCCCCATCATGCGCTTGTCGAATTCCCGCGTGATCTGATTGCCCTCCTCATCAAGGAACCGGCAGATCAGAACGGCTTTCGCGCCGTCTTCACCGTAAGCGTCGATTTCCTCGTCCGTCGCGATGTCGGCAAAGCGGATGGTGCTTTCCGGACCAAGGCCACCGAGCCCGAAAACGATCGTACGGGCTTGCCGGATCATGTCGAACTGGCGTTCGAGGGCAGGTTCACGTCGCAGCGCCTGGCACAGGTCTGCGCTCGACAGAACAGCCGGTGCATTCAGATTCATGCTGATCGCACCAAGCTTACGGGCCATGATTGCGGTGCAGAGTTCGGCGGAAAAGTCGCGCTTGCTGGTAGCGGCTCCTGTCACCTGAACCACCGTGACCCCGTCGACGTCGCTCATGGGTTTCAACGCGTCGGCAACCGCAAGAACAGTCTTGCCCCAGGAAACACAGAGGATCTCACCGGGGTCGATCATCCGCTCCAGCTGGCGCGCACCGGCTGCACCAAGGGTCAATAGCCGTGTCTGGGCATCCGCGCCGGGTTGATGCTGCACCACCAGCGTTTCGCTGAGGCCAAAGCGTTCGCATATCTCCCGTGAGAGATCGGAACGTGCCATGACGCCCGCATCCATGGCGATGCGAACGACACCCCGCTCTCGTGCTTCTTGAAGATAGTTCACGATGGTCGCGCGCGAGACACCGATGATGCCGGCAATGTCGCTCTGGTTGAGCGATTCTTCGTAATAGAGCCAGGCTGCCCAGACGACGACATCGTCAAACTCCGCAGGTACGCGGCGATTGACCTCTCGAGACGGTTCCATTGTCATGACCGCTCCCCCCTTTGTTGCCGATCTGAATTGCACGATTTCGGCCGATAGTCCAATCCGCCGATTAGTGAATCTGACTTTTGGCAACATTAAGTAACATTTGTCATTTCGTTGCAACAAAAGACGACAATGTCACGATTGTCTGGAGACAAGAATTGTCGAGAGGATCTCAGGCAAGTCGGACGTCGATTTTTCTGGACAGCATTCGGTCGACAAGCAGCGGGGGAACGGCGGAATTCACGACAACCGCGTCGTAGTCATGAAGATCGTTGCCACCGTAAAAGGCCTTCTTGTCGAACATCCCATGGCTGGCAACCAGGATGTTCCTTTTGGCCTTTTCCTGCATCGCATTCCGAAAGGCCAGGTCTTCTTCGGTGTCGTAGAAGGTCTTTTCCTCGAAGATCGCATCCGCAGAGACAATCGCCGCATCCGCATCGATGTCTTTGATTTCCCGGATCGTTTGCGGACCATGGAAACAGCCAGACCAGGATTTGAAAGTCCCGCCGAGCCCGATGAGAGAAATATCGGGAAGTTCGCGGAAATCGTTCATCAGATCGAGGGAGTTGGTCACGATTGTGAGCGGCACCTTGCTGGCGAGGTACCTGGCTGCGTGCCTCAGGATCGGGGAACCTGCGAGAAAAACGGTCTGGCCGGGCTGGATCAGATCCGCAGCGGCCGCTGCGATCGCCTGATAGTCTCCGGCGTCAGTTGCCGCGGTATCAGCCGGTTCAGCTAAACCAGCAGCGCTGGTTCTGGAGGTGATCACACCGCGGGACTTCGAGACAAGCCCGTCCTCGACCAGCGTGTCGATATCGCGATGGACCGTCATCAGGCTGATGCCGAAGCGTTTCGAAATCTCGTCGATGCGCGCACTCTGGCGGCTGTTGACGTAGTCGGCGATCAAACGCCTGCGCGCAATCTGGCGCGCCTGTCGGCTGTCGGTGGGAAGGTGGGGCCGGTTTCCGGGGGAACTGGTGTTGTCCGATGCCACGCTGTGTCGCTTCTGCTGCTGCTCGATCAGCTTCACTTAACGTCAAAGTCTGAATTTGGCAAAGTGGCAGCGTTGCGGTCCGGTTGCCCGGAAAAAAGCGGAGGCACCTTGCGATGCCTCCGTCAGGTGGGGAGGTATTATTGGGTCAGGGTGAAGGCTGCCGTGACCTTGTCGACGTTGTCGGCCGTGATCAGCACGCAATCGAAGAGCTGCTTTTCGCTTTCCGCGCCGGTGGAGCCGGTCTTGATGTACTTGTCGGCCTGGCGGATTGCTTCAGCGGAGAAGACAGCAACCGGCTGCAGTACTGTGTACTGAAGTTCGCCAGCACGGATGGCAGCAACAGCGTCCGGCGAACCGTCAAAGCCGCCGACCTTCACCTGGTCAAGCTTGCCGGCTTCCTTCAAGGCGGCGATGGCGCCGAGAGCCATTTCATCGTTGCCGGAAATGACGCCGATGATGTCCGGATTGGCCTGAAGCATGGACTGCATCTTCTGATAGCCTTGGGTACGGTCCCAGTTGGCGACTTCCTGTGCTGCCTTTTCCAGATCCGGGTACTGGGTCAGCACGGTTTCGAAACCGTTGGAACGGGTTGCTGCGTTGTTGTCGGAGGGCGCACCGAAAAGCTCGACGTATTTGCCCTCTTCACCAACGGCTTCCACCCACTGCTGCGCACCGATTGCAGCGCCTTGGGCGTTGTTGGAAACGAGCTGTGCCTGGGCAAGGCCTTCCTGGTTGATTTCAGCGTTGATGAGGAACACCGGAATGCCGGCGGCCACGGCCTTCTTCACCGCGCCGACAGAACCGTCTGCATTGGCCGGGTCGAGAATGATTGCCTTGGACTGGTTGGTGATCGCGGTGTCGATCAGGGTGCTTTCGGTGTTGGTGTCACCCTTATGGGCGCTGACCTGGGCCTCGTAACCGAGCTCTTCCGCAGTCGCCTTTGCCACATGGCCTTCGGTGTACCAGTAGGGGTTGGCCGGATCGTTGACGATGATCGAGATCAGGCCGTCGGCAAGAGCCGGGCTTGCAATCATCGGCAGGACGGCGGCAGCGGCAAGCAGGGTCCGTCTGGTAAATTTCAACATCGAGTATTCCTCCCTTAGCGTGAATGGGGGTCGCCAATTGGCGGGTATTCCCGCTCCCTAAGTCCTCCGGGAGCGGCGAAATCTGTTCGAAGCAGTGGCTATTTCTTCCGCGCGCTGCCGTATTGGATGGAGTTCATCAGGACGGCGAGCACGATCACGGCACCGGTGAAGACGGTCTGCCAGTAGGACGAGACGCCGATGATCACGAGGCCGTCGGACAGGAAGCCGATGACGAAGGCACCCAGCATGGTGCCTCGGACGGTGCCTCGGCCACCGGTCAGGGCTGCACCGCCGATCACCACAGCAGCAATTGCGGTCAGCTCGTAGGTCGTTCCCGCGGTCGGGCCAGCGGATGTCAGCTGGGACGAGAGAACTAGACCTGCGATGGCCGCAAGAATGCCGGAGAGCGTATAGACCGCAACTTGCACCTTCTTGACAGGAACGCCGGAAAGATCGGCCGCGTGGGCATTGCCGCCGGAAGCGTAGAGCCAGCGACCGAAGGCGGAACGGCTGAGCATCAGGCCGGCAACGATCGCAAGTGCCGCCAGCACCAGAACACTGATCGGCACGCCGAACAGACGGTTGAAACCAAGCCAGTCGAAACCGGTGTTTCCAAGCGAAGGATCGCCTGACAGGTTGTTGTAGGTGAGGCCGTTGGTCATCAACAGGGCGATGCCGCGGGCGACATACATGACGCCGAGCGTTGCCACGAAAGCCGGAACGCGGAACCAGGCGATCAGGATCCCGTTGACCGCGCCAACCAGCGCCCCGACGACACAAGTAATGACGACCACCGCCCAGACCGGCGGATAGACGATGACGCCGAAGGCATCCAGAACGATGCCCTGCATCTGGAAGCCGGCAATGACACCGGACAGGGCCAGAATGGAGCCGACCGAAAGGTCGATGCCGCCGTTCAGGATCACCAGCAGCATGCCGATGGCCAGAATGCCGTAGATCGCCACATGCGAGGACATGATCAGGAAGTTCCCGACCGTGAAATAATGCGGCGACAGGAACGAGAAAACGGCAATGATCGCGATAAGGGCGAAGAAAGCGCGGCCTTCGAGAAGCAGCCGTCCTATATTGTGCTCGCGGGACTGGCGGTTCTTGGCGACCGGTTGCGTGTTGGCGCTCGTAACGCTCATGATCTGATCTCCGTCAGGCGACCACGGCTTCGCCGGAGGCGGCCATGATCTTTTCCTTGCTGATGGTTGAATCGAATTCCGCCGAGATCCGGCCCCGGTGCATGACGATGATGCGGTGGGCGATGGACAGGCATTCGCCGACTTCCGAGGTCGAGTAGATGACAGCCAGACCTTCGCGGGCACGTTCGGCCAGGAGCCGGAACACTTCCGCCTTGGCGCCGATATCGATGCCGCGGCTTGGCTCGTCGAGCATGATCACCTTCGGCTCGGTGGCCAGGATCTTGCCGATCACGACCTTCTGCTGGTTGCCGCCAGACAACGAGCCAATCGCCGCGTCCGGTCCGGAGGTCTTGACCGTGACCTTGCGGATGCTGGTTTCGATGAGATCGGATTCCAGCTTTCTGGACGTGAAGATGCCGCGCGTGAAATCCATGATGGAGGCAAGCGACAGGTTCTGCCCGACCGTCATTGTCTGGACGAGGCCGTCCTTCTGCCGGTCCTCGGGAACAAGCGCGAGACCGTTGGCAATTCTCTGGCCGATCGAGAGTGGCGAGACATTGCCGCCGTTCAGGAGGATGTCTCCCGTCTCCTGCTTCAACCGCCCGGCGACGGTTTCCAGAAGTTCGGTGCGTCCGGCGCCCATCAATCCGTAGATGCAGACGATCTCGCCGGCTTTCACGTCAAGCGACAGGTCGTCGACCACGTTGTAATCCGCGCCTGACGGGTCGGCGACGGTCAGATTGCGAATGGAAAGGGCGGTTTCGCCAAACTCGTAACCGGTCGGTGGTGAGCCGAGATCATAGTTCTCGCCCACCATGTTGCGGACGATCCATTCCAGATCGATGTCGCTGCGTGGCGCATAGGCGGTCATAACGCCGTCCCGCAGGACAACCGCATGATCGGTGATCTGGAGCGCTTCTTCCAGGTGATGGGAAATATAGACGATGGAAACGCCGCGGCTCGTCAGATCGCGAATGACCTTGAACAGCACTTCCACTTCCGAGGCAGAAAGGGCAGAGGTTGGCTCATCCATGATCAGGATGCGGCTGTCATATGAAAGCGCACGGGCAATTTCGACGATTTGCTGCTGGCCGAGGCGCAGATCCTCAACCGGTGTCAGCGGGTCGATATCCTCTTCCAGCTCCACCATCAGCGCTCGCGTCTGGCGTTCTTCCTCCGCGAAGTCGACCCCCATCGGCCCGCGAATTTCACGGCCCATGAAGATGTTGTCCCGCACGGAAAGGTTCGGCGCCAGGCTCAGCTCCTGGTGGATGATGGAGATGCCTCTGTCCCGGGCTTCGGTGGCCGAGGCAAAGGTGATCGGTGCGCCATCCAGGATGATTTCACCCGTCGTCGGCGTCGTGATGCCGGACAGGATGCGCATCAAGGTCGACTTGCCGGCGCCGTTTTCACCGAAAAGGGTGGTGACCTGGCCACGGTGAATGTCGAAGTTGACGCCCTTCAGAGCCTGGATCGCACCGTAGGACTTGGCGACATTACGCGCGGCGAGCACGACTTCGTCTTCAACTGCGGCAACGGGATGGATCGCGTTCATCGAACGGTGACCTCCGTCGGTGTTACCAGCCAGTTCTTGGGATTGATCAGGCGGAACGCGCCGGTGACCTGAATGGTCTTGCCGGTGAGGGCGCTCGTGTCGATGTCTTCAAGCACCACCTGCTTCATTGCCCGGTTGATGGCTGAAGCGGCGTTCTGATACTCGATCTGGTTCTTGAAATCGCCGAAGGCGATATCCCCCGGGACATCGCGAAGATCCGTGCCGTTGATGGCAGGACCTGTCTGGACGCGAACCCGGATTTCCGACGGCACACCGTCAATCGTGACGTTGTAAAGTCCCGACTTTCCTTCGCCGACGACACCTTCGAACTTCACCGGAATGATCGAGCCGGTAGACGAAGCCGTGCCGTAGGTTTCGGCCAGCTTTGCTTGGTCGGAAAGCGCCAGGGCTCCGATCTCGCTAGCTTCGACAGCCTTCTGCGCAACGAAGTCGCGAATACGCGGGAAAGTGTCCACGCCGTAGACGTCAGGTGAAAAAGCCTGTTGCCGAATGTCGCTCTCGGAGCCGACACGCACGACCTTGGTGTCCAGGACTATGGCGCCGACCACTACAGCGGCGATCGCGACCGCGATCCACTTTCCATAGCTGGGCTTCACGAATGATGCGCCGCCGACTGCTGTTTCGACCTTGGCCATATCTTCCTCCGGCATGCAATTCTCGTTCGGCCGCGACAAGGCTTGCGGCCGGCATGTTCTTCTCGTGTCAGGAGCTGGATGTGTCGGGCGCCCGTTAATCGCGCCCGTTCAGCACGTTCTTAGCGGCTATGCGCAACTGGATGCGCAAATGCCCGGTGCCGAGTGCGGCATTGATCCGCGATGCGCTTCCGGGTGACCGTCATTTCTAACGTGAAAACCATTGTTCTCCTCCCAGTCCGCGCTTGCGCGGCTTTTTCGTTTGAGGGTCCCGTTCCTGCGAACGTTGCTCCCACCCTCGCACCGGGAGAAATGCCTGCTGCATGCCTCCCAATGACAATCACCCTAGATGAAATAAATTACTTTGTCAGTAAAAAAATACATGCATATGAGATAATAGTGTTATATATAGACTGCAGAAGCTTCGTCCCGAACGGCGCATGCAGGGCTGTGCAAACAGTCAGGATCTGCGAGAGTCCGGTCAGTTGAAGCTTTCTGGGAGGAATGAAATGCAAGCCGAAATAGCGGCTCTTCAGCATGGCTTGGGCGGTGGACGCCATCATGCATAAGGGCGACATTCTTATCGGAATCGACTCCGGCACGTCCGTGGTGAAAGCGGTGGCGTTCGACCTTTCAGGCACCCAGATTGCGGTGGCTTCGGTCACGAATGCCTATGACACCGGCGCCGGAGGTGCCGCGACCCAGTGCATGAGCCGAACCTGGCAGGACTGTGTCACAGCCCTGAAACAGCTTGGTAATCTGGTCGATGGCCTGAGCGGGCGCACTGTCGCGATCGGCGTGACCGCGCAGGGAGACGGAACCTGGCTGGTGGGGCGGGACAATGTTCCGGTCGGTGACGCCTGGCTTTGGCTTGATGCCCGTGCCGCACCTACTGTCAGCCGGCTGGAAGGAAATGCGCTGAACCGGGCCCGGTTCGAGGCAACGGGAACAGGGCTGAATACCTGTCAGCAAGGCGCCCAGCTTGCACATATGGACCGGTTTGATCCGGCAAGCCTGGACCGCGCGGAAGTCGCGCTTCATTGCAAGGACTGGCTCTACCTGAACCTCACGGGCGTCCGGGCAACGGACCCGTCCGAGGCAAGTTTCACCTTCGGCAACTTCCGGACCCGGCAATATAATGATGTGGCTATCGAAGCGCTCGGCCTCAGGCACCGGCGGCATCTGCTGCCGGAGATCGTCGAGGGAACGGAAACAACCCACGGCTTGAGCGATGCGGCCGCGCAGGCGACAGGCCTTCGGACAGGGACACCGGTTTCGCTCGGCTACGTCGACATGGTGATGACGGCACTTGGCGCCGGTGTCTACACGGGCGAAGCGGATGCCGCCTGTTCGACGATTGGCTCCACCGGTGTGCACATGCATGCCAAGCCAGCCGAAGAAGTGCACCTCAATGCTGAAGGCACAGGTTATGTGATTGCGTTGCCGGTGCCGGGCATCGTCACCCAGGTGCAGACCAACATGGCGGCCACGCTCAATCTCGACTGGGTTCTCAACATTGCCGCGGACGTGATGCGCGGCATGGGACAGGATGTCTCTCACCGCGATCTGGTGTCCCACATCGAGGGCTGGCTTGCCGCCGGCAAGCCGGGCGCCATCCTCTATCACCCCTACATCTCTGAAGCCGGCGAACGTGGTCCCTTCGTCAATGCCAACGCCCGCGCCGGATTTACCGGGCTTTCCGCCGCAAATGGCTACGCGGATCTGGTGCGTGCGGTGGCGGAAGGTCTCGGTATGGCCGCCCGTGATTGCTACGCCGCAATGGGAGCACTTCCTTCCGAACTTCGGTTGACCGGAGGCGCGGCACGCTCCCCGGCACTGCGCCAGATACTGGCAGCCGCGGTGAACGCACCGGTTCGCGTCTCGGCGCGGGACGAGGCCGGAGCGGCGGGTGCCGCAATGATGGCGGCGGTTGCTACCGGCGTTTATCCGGACATGCGCAGCTGCATCAGCGAGTGGGTCACGCCCTTGCTTGGACAGGCGGAAGCACCCGATCCCGGCCTGGTCCGGTCCTACGAGACTATTTTCCCGGTCTTTGCAGGTCTTCGCAGGGATCTTGCAGGCACATGGGACCTGCTTGCGAAACTGCGCACCGAGAGCCGCGACGAGACGGAACCTGCCAGCAGTGTCACCACAGGAGCATGAAATGACGAGCAAAACGCAGACGATCGATCTTTTGGTGATTGGTGCCGGCATCAATGGCGCCGGCATTGCGCGCGACGCTGCCGGCCGGGGACTGTCCGTCTGGCTCTGCGAAAAGGACGACCTTGCGCAAGGAACGTCATCCCGGTCGGGCAAACTGGTTCACGGTGGTCTGCGGTATCTGGAATATTATGAATTCCGGCTGGTGCGCGAAGCGCTGATCGAGCGGGAAGTGCTCATGAATTCCGCCAGCCATATCATCTGGCCCATGCGCTTCGTGCTGCCACACAGCCCGGCAGACCGCCCGGCCTGGCTCGTGCGTCTCGGCTTGTTTCTCTACGATCACCTGGGAGGCCGCAAGAAGCTGCCGGGCACCCGGACGCTCGATCTGCACAGGGATCCGGAAGGTGCGCCGATCCTCGACAGTTACAAACGCGGTTTCGAATATTCCGACTGCTGGGTCGACGATGCCCGCCTTGTTGTCATCAACGCATTGGATGCCTTCGAGAAAGGGGCTCGGGTTCTCACGCGTACGGCTGTTGCCAGCGCGCGCCGCGACAACGGCGTCTGGCTGGCAACATTGCGCAACAGCGAAACCGGCGAAACGTCAACAGTTCGGGCCAGATGCATCGTCAATGCGGCAGGTCCCTGGGTATCCGATGTCATCTTGAACGTAGCCGGATCGAATTCCAGCCGGAACGTGCGGCTGGTCAAGGGAAGCCATATCGTTGTGCCGAAGTTCTGGCAGGGGCAACAGGCCTATCTGGTTCAGAACGACGACAAACGGGTGATCTTCATCAACCCCTATGAGGGCGACAAGGCCCTGATCGGAACCACGGATATCGCTTATGAAGGCCGGGCCGAGGACGTGCAGGCCGAAGAATTCGAGATCGAATACCTGATCAAGGCCGTGAACAGGTACTTCAAGGCAAAGCTGCGCCGGTCGGATGTCCTGACCTCCTTCTCGGGTGTGCGTCCATTGTTCGACGACGGCAAGGGCAATCCGTCCGCCGTAACGCGCGACTATGTGTTCGATCTCGACATGACGGACAATGTCCCGCTTTTGAATGTCTTCGGCGGCAAGATCACGACATTCCGCGAGCTTGCAGAACGCGCGATGCACAAGCTGGACCGGATCTTCCCGCAGATGGGCGGCGACTGGACGGAAACCGCCACGTTGCCTGGCGGCGAAATTCCGAATGCGGATTTCGAGAGCTTTTCGGAAACGATGCGGCAGGCCTATCCGTGGATGCCGCGCGCCCTTTTGAAACACTACGGGCGCTGCTACGGAGCAAGAACCAGCCGGATAGTCGGCTCGGCCACCGCACTGGACGGGCTTGGCAGACACTTCGGAGCGCAACTCTATGAGGCCGAGGTGCGCCATCTCGTCAATGAGGAATGGGCGCAGACCGCCGATGACATCCTGACCCGGCGGACCAAACACGGCTTGCACCTGAGCGCGGATGAAAAAGCGGCCTTCTCGAACTGGTTTAACGCCGAATACGCCGCACGCGCCGCCTGATATCCGGCTCGGACGCCTGCCATTTCCCCCGACGACTGGACACTTCATGCCCCTGACGCTTTCGCTCAACACAAACCCGCTGGTCAATCGCTACGCGGATCCCGCGGATCTGATCGAGACGGTCGCACGCGACCTGAAGATCCGCGACCTGCAGTTGACGCACGAGTTCATCAACCCCAGCTGGCCGGCGCCCCTTATCCGGAGGTTGACGCGCGAGATGTCGGCGTCACTTGCCAGGACAGGTGTGCGGGTGACCAGCGGTATGACGGGCCCCTACGGCCGTCTCAATCATTTCGGTCATCCAGATGCCGATGTGCGGCGTTATTATGTAGACTGGTTCAAGACCTTCGCCGACATCATCGGCGATCTCGGAGGCGTTTCCGTCGGCACCCAGTTCGCGATTTTCACCTACAAGGATTACGACGATCCGGTCCGGCGGGACGACCTGATCAGGATCGCCATCGATTGCTGGGCGGAGGTTGCCGAACACGCGAAGGGGGCGGGCCTGGAATATGTTTTCTGGGAGCCGATGAGCATTGGCCGGGAATTCGGTGAGACCATAGCGACCTGCCTTGCCCTTCAGGAGCGAATTTCAGCCACGCCGATGGCCATTCCGATGTGGATGATGGCCGATATCGACCACGGTGACGTGACCAGCTCAAATCCGGACGATTTCAACCCCTTTGCCTGGGCCGAAGCCGTTCCCCGGGTATCGCCGATCATTCACATCAAGCAGAGCCTTCTGGACAAGAGCGGCCATCGGCCTTTCACGGCGGAATTCAACGCCCGTGGCCAGATCCATCCGGAGCCGCTCCTGGAAGCTTTGGCGAAAGGCGGCGCCGAGGACAATGAGATCTGCCTGGAACTCAGCTTCAAGGAGCGCGAGCCAAATGACCGCCAGGTCATTCCGCAGATTGCCGAGAGTGTTGCCTTCTGGGCACCTCATATCGATACGGGCCAGCAGGATCTCAACATCTAGCTGATCGGGTCTTCGGCTATTTGCCAACGGGCTTGCGGTAGCAAGGCCCCGATATCTAAGCTATTGAAATCAGGTGACCGTCGCGGCTCGGCTGGCGGCGGCAAGCGGCATTGCGAAATATTGGGAAGGTACGCAAGGTGAGGGATATCGACCCGGAGGAATCGCTCGCGACGCGGGCTGCCTGGCTGCATTACGCCGGTGGACTGACACAGGCGGCCGTGGCAAAGCGGCTCGGGGTTGCCTCGGTCAAGGCGCACCGGCTGATCGCAAAGGCGGCTGCCGAAGGGGTGGTGAAGGTCTCCATTGATGGTGCGATCATCGAATGCGTCGAGTTGGAGGACAGCCTCTGCGACCGTTTTGGCCTCGAATTCTGTGATGTCGCACCGGATCTGGGCGAGCCCGGCATGCCGCTGCGGGCTCTGGGCCAGGCCGGTGCGGATTTCATCCGCCGGGAAATCGAGCGCAAGGAGCACAAGGTCATTGGCCTTGGCCATGGCAGGACGCTTTCCAACGCTGTTCGTCTGATGAGCCGCATGGACGCAGGCGGTGTCCAGTTCGTGTCCCTGCTCGGCGGATTGACCCGCAACTTTTCCGCCAATCCATACGACGTCATGCATCGCCTGGCCGAAAAGACGGCGGCGAGCGCCTTTGTCATGCCGGTGCCCTTCTTTGCCAATTCGTCGGAAGACCGGGAGGTGCTGCTCGCGCAGCGCGGGGTTCAGGACGTGTTCGACATGGCGAACGCAGCCGATATCAAGCTCGTCGGGATTGGCACCGTCGAGCCGCAGGCGCAGCTGGTCTCGTCCGGCATGATCGAACTCAGTGAGATCCAGGAAATCAAGGCCGGTGGCGGCGTCGGTGAAATGCTCGGCCACTTCTTCGATGCCAGTGGACGGACACTCGAAACGACCCTGACTGCCCGCACGCTTGCGGCCACGCTGGACGAACGGGCCGACAGTCAGATCATCGCGATTGCAGGTGGCCCTGAAAAGATCGAGGCCATTCGCGCCATCTTGCGCAGCGGACGCCTGCGTGGCCTCATCACCGACGAGACCACCGCGCATGCCCTGACCGGAGCGTGACCGGTCAGGATGCGCAGACGGCTTGATCAGCCGGCCAGAGACTTCGCCTTGCGGGCAATCCCCTCTTTCGTAATGCCGAATTCCTCGTAGAGACGTTCTGCCGGCGCAGAAGCTCCGAAACCACTCAGGCCGATGACATTGTCTTCACTGCCGACATAACGGGCCCAGCCAAGTTTTCCCGCGGCCTCGATGGCAATGCGCGGGGCGGTGCCGAGAACGTCGGCGCGGTAGGCGTCCGGCTGGGCGTCGAACAGTTCCCACGACGGCATCGATACGACCGCAACGGCCAATCCATCGGCTGCCAGGCCTTCCGCTGCCTCGACCGCCAGTGCGACTTCGGTTCCGGTCGCGATCAGCGTGATGTCGCGGCCTTCTCCGAACTGGCGGATGACATAGGCACCGCGTGCCGTCAGGTTTTCCTCTGTCCGCTCCAGGCGCAGTTGCGGGACAGCCTGACGGGAAAGGGCCAGAAGGCTCGGTGCATTCTTGGAGCGAATGGCACAGTCCCAGGCTTCCAGCGTTTCAACCGTGTCTGCCGGTCGGAACACCTTCAGGTTGGGGATTGCCCTCAGCGAGAGGAGATGTTCGACCGGCTGATGGGTCGGGCCGTCTTCGCCAAGACCGATGGAATCATGTGTCATGACATAGATGGAGCGCAGCCCCATCAGGGCCGAGAGGCGAATGGCGTTCCTTGCATAGTCGGAAAAGACAAGGAAAGTGCCGCCGTAGGGCAGAAAGCCACCATGCAGCGCGAGGCCGTTCATGGCTGCCGCCATGGCAAATTCACGAACTCCGTAACCGATATAACGGCCGGACGCTTCGCGCGAAAACTGGCTGTTGACCGCAGGAACGCGGGTCAAGTTCGATCCTGTCAGATCGGCTGATCCCCCGATCATTTCCGGCAGAGCCGGGGCAAGGGCTTCCAGGGCCATCTGGCTTGCCTTGCGGGTGGCCGCGGACCTGGGCTCTGAAAAGAGGCTGTCACGCGCGCTGGAGACTGCTGCCTCATAGCCTGCCGGCAAGGTGCCGCTCACGCGTCGTTCGAATTCGCGGCGCTTGTCTTCAGGCGCAGCTGCCAGCCGGTCTTCCCAGGCCTTTCGGCTGTCCTGGCCAACTGTCCCGATCTTCTTCCAGCTTTCTGCGAGTTCATCCGGAATGGTGAAAGCAGGGGCCGTCCATCCGAGAGCCTTCTTGGTCGCGTCCGCTTCGTCCTTGCCAAGTGCCGCGCCATGTACGCCGGCAGTGCCTGCCTTGTTGGGGGAGCCAAAGCCGATCACCGTTTTCAGGGCGATCATCGAGGGTTTGTCGGTGGCTGCCTTGGCGGCGGTCAGTGCGGCGTCGACTGCAGAACCGTCATGTCCGTCGCACGTTTGCACATGCCAGCCGCAGGCTGCGAAGCGGGCCGGAACATCCTCGGAAAAGGAAACGCTGGTTGGGCCGTCAATGGTGATGGAATTGTCGTCGTAGAGAACGATCAGTTTGCCAAGGCCCAGATGGCCGGCAAGGCTGATCGCTTCCTGACCAATGCCTTCCTGAAGGCAGCCGTCACCGACGATCACATAAGTATTGTGATTTACCAGATCATCACCGAACTCATCTGCAAGACGCCGTTCGGCCAAGGCCATGCCGACGGCGGTCGCAATGCCCTGGCCAAGAGGGCCGGTGGTGGTTTCGACGCCTTTGGCGTGACCATGCTCGGGATGACCTGCAGTTATCGAACCCCACTGCCGGAAATTTCGGATCTCCTCGATCGTCATGTCTTCATAGCCGCACAGGTGCAGCAGGCTGTAGAGGAGCATGGAGGCATGACCGTTTGACAGCACAAAGCGGTCCCTGTCCGGCCAGTCCGGTGTTTTCGCGTCAAACTTCAGGTGTTTGCGAAACAGCACGGTCGCTGCATCCGCGAGACCCATGGGCGCGCCCGGATGTCCGGAAGCGGCTGCCTCGACGGCATCTATGGACAACGTCCGAATACAGTTGGCGAGTTTGAAATTTTCCGGGTCCAGGGCTGCTTTCGACGATAGAAATGTGTCTGTAGTCATGAGGTCCTCCTCTGCGCTTACGGCATAGGCGTAGCGGAGGATGTCACAAAAATAAATCACAAAATCACAAAATAACTTTGATTTTGTGATTTTATGATGTTAGGTATCAAGCATCCGGTGAACGCCGGACGAGGAGGATTTGCGTGAAACGCGAAGAACGAAGACAGGCGATCATGGATCTGCTCGTGGAGCACAGGGAAGTCGATCTCGACGACCTTGCGGAGCGATTTGCCGTCTCGAAAATGACAATTCACCGGGATCTGGACGAGCTCGAACAGGCCGGCGTGCTGCGCAAGGTGCGCGGGGGTGCCACTGCGGATTCAGGAACGCAGTTCGAAAGCGACTTCCGCATCCGGGCCCGCCAGGACGCGGCCGCGAAGGAGCGGATGGCCCGTGCGGCGCTCGAGCTGATCGAGCCCGGCATGACCGTGATGATCAACGACGGTTCGATGGCCGCAGTGCTCGGCTCAATGCTGCCGGAAAAGCGGCCGCTGACGGTCATCACCAACAACGCCGCCATTCTCGATGGTTTGCGGGATGAGCCCGGCATAACCCTTTTGGGCCTCGGCGGCGTCTATTCGGCCAAGTTCAACGGCTTTTTCGGCGTCGTTACCGAAGCGGCGCTGTCGCAGTTGCGCGCGGATATCGCTTTCGTGTCGACCCCGGCCGTGGCGGACCTGAAGGCCTTTCACATGGACGACAACGTCGTTCGTTCCAAGCAAAAGATGATGGGTGCCGCGTCTCGGCGCTGCCTGCTCGTCAATCACACGCGTTTCGGACGCACCGCACTTCATACCCTTGCCGATCTGGATCGGTTCGACTGGATCATCACGGATGACCAGCCGGCCGGAGATGCGGCGAAGGAAATCGAAGCTGCGGGGCTCAAGCTGATGATCGCAAAGGACTGAGCGAATGGTTGCCCTCACCGGAAAATGGGTCGGTACGAGCTGGAAAATGAACAAGCTGCTGGCGGATGCCAGACGATTTGCGGACGGGCTTGTCACGTCCGACGCGGATCGGGATCCCCGGATCCAGCGGTTTGTCATCCCTCCCTTCACCGCGGTGCGCGAAGTGAAGGCGATGCTCGCAGGCACATCGGTGAAGGTCGGCGCGCAGAACATGCACTGGGAAGATGCAGGGGCGTGGACGGGAGAAGTCTCGCCGCTCATGCTGACCGATTGCGGTCTCGACATTGTCGAACTTGGGCATTCCGAACGGCGCAGTTTTTTCGGTGAAACCGATGAGACCGTCGGCCTGAAGACCGAAGCGGCCGTGCGTCACGGGCTCGTTCCGTTGATCTGCATCGGTGAAACGCTGGCGGAAAAAGAGGCCGGACATGCACAGGCGGTGCTTGAGGCGCAGGTTCGCGCGGCTCTTGGCAATCTGTCCAATGGGCAGAAACAGGCCGAGATCCTGCTTGCCTATGAACCGGTCTGGGCAATCGGCGTCAATGGTGTGCCGGCAACGTCGGACTATGCCGACGCCCGCCAGGCGGAGATTATTGCCGTTGCCGAGGACGTTCTCAACCGGCGTATCCCCTGCCTCTATGGCGGGTCGGTCAATCCCGGAAACTGCGAAGAGCTCATTTCCTGTCCTCATGTGGACGGGCTGTTCATCGGACGATCAGCCTGGGAAGTCGAGGGTTACCTCGACATTCTCGCCAGGTGCTCGTCGAAACTCGGAGAGGTTTGACATGAAACTTGCAATTGCGGGCGACAGTGCAGGCGAAGGCCTTGCGAAACTGCTGGCGGACTACCTGAAGGATCGTTTCGAGGTCGAGGAGATCTCCAGAACGCCCGAAGGGCCGGATGCGTTTTATGCCAATCTGTCCGAGCGTGTTGCCAGCCAGGTGATCTCCGGTGCCTACGACCGGGCGATCCTGGTGTGCGGAACCGGTATCGGAGTGTGCATTGCCGCCAACAAGGTGCCGGGCATTCGCGCCGCACTGACCCACGACACCTATTCCGCCGAGCGGGCAGCCCTTTCCAACAATGCCCAGATCATCACCATGGGCGCGCGTGTGGTTGGCCCCGAACTCGCCAAATCCATCGCCGACGCCTTCCTGAAGGAAACATTCGACGTCAACGGCCGTTCTGCTAGCAATGTTGACGCGATCAATGCCGTCGATTCGAAGTATCATGCGGTCTGATCGAAATTGCTGACCTGAGGAATGATGAGACCATGCTGAGACTTCCGAACGATACGGACGTGAATGCCGAAACGCTGCAGGCGTATCTGGCAAGACAGCATGGGGCGAGCGATACCGCCGCCGTTCTTCAGGCCATTGCGGATGCGACCGGCGTCCTGGCAGACAGGCTTGCCGCAGGCCGGTTGCCGGGGGACCCCGGCGAAGTCGTCGGCACCAATGAAAGTGGCGACAAGCAGAAGGCACTCGACGTCGGTGCCCATCTTCACATGGTTGAGGTGTTGCGGGCAGCGGGTGTCCGCCAGCTTCTTTCGGAAGAAGCCGAAGAGATTATTCTTCTCAATCCGGAAGGCACGCTCGACGTTGCCATCGACCCCATCGACGGGTCCGGCAGTATCGGAACAGGCGCTCCGCTCGGGACCCTGTTCTCGATCCTGCCGGCATCGGACCAGGGTTTTCTGTGCACGGGCAGATCCGTCATTGCGGCGGGATATGTTTCGTTTGGCCATTCTACAGACCTGGGGTTCAGCCTGGGCAACGGCCTTCACCTTGCAGTCTTCGACCGCGCTACGGGCGTGTTCCGCATGTTGCGGGAGAACCATCAGGTGCCCGCTAAATCAAGAACACTGGCCTTCAACGCCTCCAACGCCCGTCATTGGCCGGATGCGGTCCGGCGCTTTTCCGATGACGTTCTGAAAGGCAAGGAGGGGCGTCTTGGCGAAAACTACAACATGCGCTGGCTGGCCTCGGCGGTTGGCGAATTTCACCGGATCCTGCTTCAGGGTGGTTTGTTCTTTTATCCGGGCGACCGGCGGCCCGGCTATGAGAACGGGCGCCTGCGTCTGGTCTATGAAGCGGTCCCGATCGCGTTTCTGATCGAGCAGGGCGGCGGCAAGGCGACGGACGGACAAACGCCCATCCTCGACCTGATGCCCGAGAGCCTGCACCAGAACATTCCGTTGATTTTCGGGTCACCCGAAAACGTCGACATGTTCATTACCTATTGCACGGACAACACCTAAGGAGCTTTTGATGGCCCGCATCACTTTGCGTCAGCTGCTGGATCACGCAGCTGACAACGGCTACGCTGTGCCTGCGTTCAACATTTCCAACATGGAACAGGGCATGGCTGTCATGCGCGCCGCAGCCGATTGCGATGCGCCGGTCATCCTGCAGGCAAGCAGGGGCGCACGGGCCTACGCCGGTGACAGGGTGCTTGCCCGCCTGATTGATGGTTTCGCCGAAACCTATCCCGATATTCCCGTCTGCATGCATCTGGACCACGGCAACAACCTGGCAACCTGCGTGACGGCTATCCAGCATGGCTTCACCTCCGTGATGATGGACGGGTCGCTGGAAGCGGATGGCAAGACGCCTGCCAACTATGCCTATAACGCGGGCATCACACGGCAGGTCGTGGACATGGCTCATGCGGCCGGTGTTTCGGTGGAAGGCGAACTTGGCGTGCTCGGCTCGCTCGAAACCGGAATGGGTGATCAGGAAGACGGGCATGGCGCGACCGAAAAGCTGAGCGAAGACCAGCTCCTGACCGACCCGGCAGAGGCTGAACGCTTCGTTGCCGACACGGGTGTCGATGCGCTCGCCGTTGCCATGGGCACCAGCCACGGCGCCTACAAGTTCACGCGCAAGCCGGATGGCAGCGTTCTGGCAATGAACGTGATCGAGGCCATTCACGCCCGTCTGCCGAACACGCACCTCGTCATGCACGGATCGTCTTCGGTGCCGGAAGATCTCCAGGAAATCATCAATTCCTACGGCGGTGATATTCGCCCGACCTGGGGCGTTCCGGTCGAGGAAATCCAGCGCGGCATCAAGAGCGGTGTGCGCAAGGTGAACATCGACACCGACAACCGCCTTGCAATGACGGCAGCCGTACGCAAGGCCCTGACGAACGATCCGTCCGAATTCGATCCACGCAAATACCTGAAGCCGGCCATGGAGTTGATGGCGCAGGTGTGCCGCGACCGTTTCGAGGCCTTCGGAACAGCCGGCCACGCCAGCCGCATTCGCCCGCTGCCGCTGGAAGCGATGGCACAGCGCTACAACTGAACATCACGCGTTATTGGTCTGGCCAAACTAGGTTTTTCGAATGATATCGCCGAGTTACGCCAGCTCTGCGCGGAGCCAGGCGATCAACTGGTCGACGGCATTGTGCCGCGACTGTTTGGTGCCTCGGTAAACCGAGATCTCGCTTGGCCTCTTCAGGGCAACATCACAGACGGAGCGCAACTTGCCTTCGTCGACCAGGCCGTCCACCGTGCGCTTCCAGCCGAGGGCAACACCCTGACCGGCAACGGCGGCCTGAAGGACAAGCGGGTAACTGTCGAAATAGATGACCTTCTTGTGGGCGGATCGCGGAACGCCGACAGCTTCGAACCAGTCCGGCCAGTCGAACCAGTCCTGTGGCACCACACGGTGCGACAGGAGCGGCAAGGTGGAGACCTCTTGCGGTGTCAGCGGCAACGAAACGTCCTTCAAGAGTGCCGGAGCGCAGACCGGGAAGATCTCGTCGGATGCCGTGAACACCAACCGTGCCGCTCCGGCCGCCCGCCCGGTGGTCTGAAGGGCGACGTCAAATGGTTCGCGAGCCTCCGTCAGGGGTTCCAATGCGCTGACCAGTTGAAGCTGGATTTCAGGATGTGCCGCATGGAAACCCGAGAGACGCGGCATCAGCCAGTAGAAAGCTTCGCATAGCTGGCATCGCAGGACGATGGTATCTGGATCGCCTGTCCCGCGGATGGCGGCAACTTCCGTGCGGATTGCCCTGAGTGCTTCTCCGACAACCTGGCCCAGGCGTTTTCCTTCCTCGGTCAGGAACACCGCGCGGTTGCGCCGCTCGAACAGGCGGACACCCAGTTCCTCTTCAAGCTGACCAATTTGCCGGCTGATGGCCGTCTGGGTCAGGCCGAGTTCATCAGCCGCGCGTGTGAAACTTTCATATCGCGCAGCGGCCTCGAACGGTTTCAGGCGGGCCAGTGAGAGGTCGTCCTTATGCATGCGTTTCAATCATGTATTTCTCGAAATTTCTCATTTTTACAAAGATAGGAGACATGCTTCCATGCTGAAATGATATCTTTATTTCTGCCGAAGCAACAGGCTGGATCGCTCCTTGCCGGGATGATTTCGATTACCGGCGCAGTGCTGTTGCTGTCCTTGTCCGACGCCTTGGTCAAATTGAACAGCGGCGGTATCGCGCTTGGGCAGTTGCTTCTGGTCCGCTCACTCGTTGCAGCCATTCTGCTTGGGCTGGTATTCGCGTACACAGGGCGCCCATCGCAGCCGCTTCTTGCGGTAAACGCCTGGGTCTGGACGCGCAGCCTTTGCCTTGCGCTGATGTGGGGCTGTTACTACGCCGCATTGCCGCTGATGCCGCTGTCACTTGCGGCAGCCTGCTATTACACCGCGCCCCTGTGGATGGCCATTTTGACATCTGTCTTTCTGGGAAGGCCAGTCGGTGCAAAAGGCACGGTTTCAATTCTCCTCGGGATGGCAGGAGTTGTCATGCTCCTCCGTCCGGGAATTGATGACATGTCTGCGGCAATGGTCTTGCCCTTGCTGGCAGGCTTCTTTTATGCGCTTGCGGCAGTCGTCACGTCGGCCAGGTGCCGGAAGGAGGCACCGCTGGCAATGGCGTTCAACCTGAACCTGGTGCTTGCCTTGGCGGGCGGTGCCTACGTGCTGGGGCTTCATCTCTTTTCCGTCCCTGCCGGGGCAGGGTTCCTGTTGAGCGCCTGGCCAGCTCTTTCAGCTGCTGCCTGGGGTCTTCTGATCCTGCTGGGTCTGCTGCTTGCCTTCATTACGGTGGCCGTGGCATTTGCCTATCAGTTGGCACCGGCACCTCTGATCGGGCTTTTCGACAATGGTTATCTCGTTTTCGCGGTGGTTTGGGGTGTCGTCTTCTTCGCGGATATGCCAGACAGGGCAGATCTGGCCGGCATACTCCTCATCGGGTGTGCCGCGCTCCTCGCCTCACTGCCTCTTGCCGCAACCCGCCGCTGCCTGACCCCAAGGGAGAGTTGAACGTGTCTCTGGAAACCTGGCTTGCTTACACTCTCGCTTGTGTCGTTCTGACCATCATTCCGGGACCGAGTGTCATGCTGGTTGTCGGGCAAACCTTGATGCGCGGTAAAACCGCTGCTGTGATGTGCATTCTCGGCGACGTTGTCGGAAGTATCGTTCTGACGGGCCTTTCCTTCGCAGGTGTCGGCGCCATTCTGGCCGCGTCCACTGTGCTGTTCCAGATCGTGAAATGGACAGGCGTCGTCTATCTCGCCTGGCTGGGTTACAGCCAGATCAGGGAGGCACGTCGCGACAGCGTTTCCCTTGAACCGGGCATACGCGCAGGGTCTGCGTGGGGCAGTTTCTGGGCAGGTACCCTGACGGCTATCTTCAATCCCAAGGCGATCGTCTTTTACATGGCCTTCCTCGCCCAGTTCATCGACCCGGCCGCGGACATGACGGTTCAACTCGTTGTGCTGACGCTGACCTCAAGCGTTGTCGTCATGGTGCTTCTGGCGGGCTATGCGTTGATCGCCGCGCGTGCGCGCAAACTTTTTCAAACACGCCTTGCCCGGCGCCGCATGGGCTATGCCGGGGGTGGGTTCATGATCGGTGGAAGCGCCTTGATGGCGGTAACGCGCTGAAGCAGAACCGTCCGCTGGAACGGTCAGTCGTCCCGGGCTTCGGCTTCACGGCGTTCAAACGACACCAGCGAACCGTCCGGCAGAACCTGGTGAATGTCGACGGGCGCGCCCGTCTCGTCCAGCTCCACAAGGCCGATCCCCGACGCGTTCAGGATCCGGCGGCCATGTGGCGTTCCGACGGGCTTGCGCGGGATGACACGCATACCACGGCGCTTGGTGAACCAGTTCAGCGGCGAACGGGGTGAAAACGCCCATCGGTTGCCGCGATCCAGAATCTTGATCAGCTTGTCCGGCCATTTGTTCTTTATCCCGCTGCTGCAGATCTGCCAGATCTTTGAACCGTCGTCGGTCGCACCGGACAGGCTCGGTGCGGTCTGGCGCAGTTCAACGTCATAGACGAACGAGTAGTGCACATCGCCGGAGAGGATGACAAAGTGCCGGGGG
This sequence comes from Labrenzia sp. 5N, assembly GCF_012395805.1. Classification (NCBI taxonomy): domain Bacteria; kingdom Pseudomonadati; phylum Pseudomonadota; class Alphaproteobacteria; order Hyphomicrobiales; family Stappiaceae; genus Labrenzia; species Labrenzia sp. 5N. The sequence continues at coordinate 238,598 of NZ_JAAZTM010000024.1, forward strand.
GTGCCGCGGTGACCGAACACATTCAGGATCGCACTGGCGGTTCCCGAATGCGCCATCCAGTATTCCGCGTCGACAGTCAGCGGCTTGCCGGCCAGCGTGAACATCTTCTGCACCGTTTCGATCAGCTTGACGCCGAAGATCGGGGCAGCGGACACAAGCAGAACGGCATCCTTGCCTTTCAGGTGGGTCTGAAGGTCGGTGGCTGCTTCCCAGTCCAGAAGACCAGAGGGATTATGCGCGTTGCGTTCTGACCGCCAGCGCCGCGTGCGCGTGTCCAGAACGATCAACGGCGGGGACGTCTGCCACTGATAGTCCCACTCCTCGTATTCAAGCAGCGTGGTGATCGCGGTCTCATGCGCCTCTGAACCTGGATCGGCAAGCGCCGCTTGCACGGGCGGAAGAATGTCCGGACCGATGGTGCGTGCCCGGTTTCCCCAGGCCTGGTTAAGAGCATAGGCGACCAAGGCATTGCCGATCACCCGGCGCGACAAGGGATGGCTGTAAGCGGCCTGCTCCCACGCAAGTGACAGGTTCCAGTCGTCGGTGATGTCGTGGTCATCAAAAATCATCGCCGTCGGAAGATGCGCCATGATCCGTCTGCAGGCAGGCAGATCAGCCCGGAAATCCTTTAGCGTTACCGTCTCTTCGGCGTACATCTCCGCGTCCTTGGCCTCAAGGCCTTCCGGCGCTTTCAGCTCCGGCATGCCTTGCCACGACGCCGGCGACCAGACCAGCAGATACATGGCGAGCATTTCGCCAAGTGTGACGAGGTGGTTGCGGGCGTGCTGGGTTGTGAAAACCGGTTTTTCGGTGCCACCGAACAGGACGTCGAACACGGTCTTGTTCTTGTAGACCCGGGGCAGAAGCGTGTCGCGGTGATAGAGCAGGTTGCCGACATTCCGCAGTTCGTTGCCCGACGCCGGCAGGTCAGGCTCAACGCCGTCCAGCGGTTCGTCCGGCAGGCCCAGTTTTTCGACAAGCAGGCTGATTGCCTGCAACATCGGTCCGGCAACGTCGTCGGCATAAACCTGGTCACCGCTCATCACGAGCAGCGATGGCAAGGCGGGACTGCCGGCAGTGATTTCGCCCTCAGGGCCGAGGGCCTGCCTCAGGACCACGTCGGCTCCGGCAAGGCCGTCAGGGGTTTGCGCATGCGGCTTGCGGCAGGACCCGTGAAACAGGGAGGTGATACGGTCCGGCACCTTGAAACAGGGCAGGTCACGTCCCGGATAGCAGAGATCGGGCGCCCACACCGTGTGATCCTGCCACGCTTGCTCAGCTTCACCAGTCGGCTTGACGCTCAGGCGATAGGAAATCAGGACATCGATTGGCAGCGAAGTGCCCAGTTCGATATCAACGAGATGATAATAGAGGTTCTCTCCCGCCTTCAGAACCTGCCAGTCCTGATCGCCGGTTTCATAGGTCTGGTTGAGGTCCGGCTGTGCTTCGGGGAAAAACTCAAATCGAACATCGCAATGTCGGGATGTGGCGAGCCAGACGCTAACGTTGTTCGCCGTGATATGGCGCAGGATCGGTCCCGCCAGGACTATCGGGAGACCGGCTCCAACTGTCATTCTGAACTCCTCATCCGTTTGCCAAACACACACGGTGTGAGTGCTCAACTGTCTTCGTCATGCTGATCTTGTTGACGTAGACATATGAACTGCGGCGCCTGCATCCAAGTGCCTGCAGAAGACCGATTGCCCCGCGACATTGTTCGCGGGGCCGAGGAGTTACAGGAAACCGGAAGAAGAAATGCTCCCGAAAGGGCAGGCTTCAGCCTTTCACGCCCGAGGAGATCATGACGGCTTCCGTCACCTTCTTCTGGAAGATCAGATAGGCAACGGCAACGGGCATGGCACCCAGAAGCGCGACGGACATCAGACGGGCATAATATACGCCGAAGGCATCGTTCACCTGGGTGATGCCGACTGGGATCGTCATCTGGTTTTCCGTTGTGATGACGAGGAAGGGCCAGAGAAACTGGTTCCAGGCCATGATGAATGTGATGATCGCCAGAGCGGTCGTGATGCCCCAGTTGAGCGGCAGGTAGATCCTGAACAGCAGCGTATAGTCACCGCCGCCATCCAGGACGACGGCCTCGCGCATTTCCTTCGGTACGGCGTCAAAGAACTGCTTGTAGACGATGATCACCACCGGAACGATGAGCTGCGGCAGGATGATGCCGGCCCAGGTGTTTATCAGGCCCATGTCGTTCATCAGGATGAACTGCGTCACCACAAGCGCCTGCGAGGGCACCATGAAACTGGCGAGCACCACGCCGTAAAGCAGCCTCCGGCCAGGAAACCGCATCTGGGAGATGGCATAGGCGCACATCATTCCGGAGACAATGACAACCAGCGTGATGATCACGGATGTGCCGATGGAGTTCCAGTACCAGTTGAGCAGCTTGGTATCGAACAGAACGTCGATGTAGGAAGTCAGGTTGAACTCGTCCGGAATGACACCTGCGCCTTCGCTGACGACCCTTTCCTCGGTGCGGATCGAGGTGATGAACGCCCAGTAGAGTGGGAAGATCCAGATGGCCGCGGCCAAGAGGCTGCCGATGCCCAGAACCCAGTTTTCCAGTTTGCGGGACTTCATTGCTTGTTCCCTCCCGCACGCAGCAACTGAAACTGCAGCACCGACACGACCACGATCAGCACAAACAGAACAAGGGCGATCGCAGAGGCATAGCCGCCGTGGTTCAACTGGAAGGCTTCCCGGTAGACCATCAGAAGCAGAACGTAGGACGAATTGAACGGTCCGCCGGACGACAACAGGTAGATCTGGTCGAAAATCTTGAGCTGCAGGATCAGCTGAAGGGTCAGGACAAGAGCGGTTACCGGCCAGAGCAGGGGCCAGGTGACCTTGGTGAACAGTTGCCAGCGTGTCGCCCCGTCCAGGGCCGCTGCTTCATAATAGTCGCTGGAGATGTTTCGAAGGCCCGCGATGAACAGAAGCACGTTGAAACCGTTGGTCCACCAGATGGTCACCGTGGCGACCGTCGGCATGACCCAATAGGGGTTCTTGAAGACCGGTACCGGTTTGCCGGTAAAGAACGCGAACACCGGCTGCAGCACGCCAAACTGGAAGTCCAGCATCCAGGCCCAGATTTGCGTCACCACCGACACGGGCAGAATGTAGGGAAGAAAGAAAAGCGCGAGGATCAGCGCCTGAAGCGGCCCCTTGAGGCGCGTGATCATCATTGCAATGGCAAGGGCCAGTGCGGTCGTTGGAACGACGGTCAGGAGAACGAAATAACCGTTGTTCTTCAGAGATGTATAGAAGAGGTTGTCGGTAAGTAGCCGTTTGAAATTGGCAAGGCCGACCCATTCCCCCGGACCGATCAGGGGCGCGTTGGTGAAGCTCAGCTCGATCATCCGGATCGTCGGCTAGAGAAAGACCAGCACGAAGGTCAGGACAAATGGCGCGATGAGCGTCATGGCGACCGCCACTTCCCTGCGCCGGTTGGTAATCATGGCCACTTGAATAATCGTCCTTTTCTCGCCGCAGGAGACGCCAGCCGCATAAGGTGTGCGTGCGGCAGGCGTCCCGGGCAAAGCCTTCGTCTATTGAAGCTTCGACTGAAGCTCGTCTTTCATCTGCTGTGCTGCCTGTGCAGGCTCCAGATAGCCATGCATGGCGGGCGAGATGATGTTGATGGCTGCATCATAGACAGGCGAGGCTACCCCTGCGATCGGCGACCTTGGATCGTAGGCCGCGGTTTCGGCGAGTGACGAATAGGTGGCGTTGGGTTCCATTTCCCCGAATTCATCGCTGGTCGCGACAGGTTTGTAGGCTGGAATATGTCCTGCCCCGGCCCAGGAGATCGAGTTCTTCTCCATCCAGCCGATTGCGGTCATCACCGCCGCTCGTTTTTCCGGACTCATTTCCGTTCCCTGAGGAATGGCGAAGGCGTGGGAATCCGCCCAGGTGGCCGTGGTTCCAAGCAGCGTCGGAATTTGTACCGCACCCCAGTCGAACCCGAGCGTTCCCTTTTCCGCCATGTCGACCATGGTAGGCACTTCCCAGACGCCGTTCATGTGAAAAGCGGCCTTACCGGACGTGAACAACGCAACGGAGGCTTCGTATTCGGCCTGCTCCGGCTGCCAGCCCTGCTTGTGCCAGTTGGTCATGATCTCGATGGCATTGGCGGCCTTGTCCAGATTGTCGCCTGCCAGAACCTCGCCATCGGTGATCAGCTCGCCGCCTTGCTGCTTGAGCAGGGTGAAGAAGACCCGGTAGGTGCCGCCGTCGTCACCCGTTGCGTAGGAGACGGGTGCTTCGGAGCCGTTTTCCTTGGCAAGCGCAAGCGCTTCTTCGAAATCGGCGAGGCTTTCAATGCCGGTCAGGTTGCCCTGGTCATCAAGGAAGCGGGATCCTTCGAAATAGGTCTTGTTTACGTAGAGCACGATCGCGTGGATATCGAACGGCACTGCGTGGAGCTTGCCGTCCGCATCGCTCGCGGCGGCAATGGCCGCCGGGAAGAAGTCATCCTTGCTCAGACCGGCGGCGGCAAGATCGTCATCACTGATCACGTCCAGCACATTTTCCTCAAGCCCGAGCGGCATGCGCGACAGGTGATAGGTCATCACGTCCGGGCCCTGGCCAACGGCAACCGAGGTGCGCACCTTGGTGTAGAAGGGTACGCCCCATTCCAGAGTGGTTCCGTTGATCTTGATGTCCGGATGCTCTTCGTTGAAGCGTGCGATCAACGCTTTCATGCGAACGCCGTCACCACCGCTCAGAAAGTCCCACCAGGTGATGTCCTGCTGGGCAAATGCCGGCAGGCTGGCAAGGCTCATCGCCCCCGCTGCCAGAAGTGTCTTAAGGTATTTCATCGACTCTTCCTCCCGTATGAAAAACCGGCATTTCCCATCAAGGCCGGTTCAAAGGTACCAGGCAGACAGAAGGTCTACCGAATACGCTGGTCCTGCTCGTTGAAGACCAGAACCTGTTCCGGCGTGCAGGTGAGCTTGATTGCCTCACCGCCCCCGGCATGGCGGCTGCCGCGCCATTCAACGACGATCTCGCGGCCGTCCGGCATATGCGTGTGCAGGTAGGAGACACCTCCCAGGTCCTCCGCCATTTCCACGGTCACGGGAATGCCCGTGTCCGCGCTGGTCAGGTGTTCCGGACGCAGTCCGACGGTGATCCGGCTGTCGGCCGGAAGATCACCGGAAACTTTCGCCAGCAGGACTGCGTCCGTTCCGTTGATGGCAATGAGCAGGCAATCGCCTTCCCGGCCGAGCACTGTTGCCGGCAGAAAGTTCATGGCCGGCGATCCGATGAAACCGGCGACGAATTTGTTGTCGGGGTCGTCGTAGAGATCAAGCGGCTTTCCGGCCTGCTGCACGACGCCCTGTTTCAGGACGAAGATCCGGTCGGCCAGTGTCATGGCCTCCACCTGATCGTGGGTGACATAGATCATCGTCGCGCCGATCTGCTTGTGCAGCCGGGCAAGTTCCAGCCGCATCTGGACACGCAATTCCGCATCCAGGTTCGACAGAGGCTCATCAAACAGAAACACCTTGGGCTGGCGCACGATCGCCCGTCCGATCGCAACCCGCTGACGCTGGCCTCCGGACAGTTGAGACGGCTTCTTCTGCAGCTGTTCCTCAAGCTGGAGGATGCGGGCCGCCTCCATCACCTTGTTGTGCACGTCCTGTTTCGGCGCCCGTTTCAGACGCATGGAAAAGGCCATGTTCTCGAAGACGGAAAGATGCGGATAAAGCGCATAGGACTGGAAGACCATGGCAACGCCGCGTTTGGCCGGTTCCTGCCAGGTCACATCGGTGCCTTCGATCGAGATCTTGCCGCCGCTTGTGTCCTCGAGGCCTGCGATCATCCTCAGCAATGTCGATTTTCCGCAACCGGAAGGACCGACAAAGACCGCGAATTCACCCGTCGGAATGTCCATGCTGACATCATGGATCACCCCGACCGGGCCGAAGACCTTGCGTATGTTGCGAAGCTGAACCCCCATTGCATGGATCCCCTCAGCCGACGCTCAACCGCAGGACATGATAGGAAAGCGGCGCAAGCTTGCCCTTGAGCTGACCATCCTCCACGCCAACGCCTGTCCCCTTGCCGGGAACCACGTTGTCCGGCTTGTCCGGACCGTTCGTGTCATTGAGGCCGTAGCCTTCCATGGACAGATGTTCAGCCAGGGACGGCGAGCCGAAACCCGTCAAGGACACGTCGAGATCGGCCGTTTCGGTCAGATGCCGGTTCAGGACGAAAAGCGTCAGTGTGCCTGCTGCCTTGTCGTGTACCCCGGCAACGTCGAGGTAGCAGGCGTCGTCGGCAACTGAGCAGTCGTAGGTCGGTGCATCCACGGCAACGTTCAGTGCATCACCGCGCCCGTAAAGAGACGCGAACTGGTAGGGGTAATAGATGGTCTGGCGCCAGGCGGGCCCGCCCTTTTCCGCCCGGATCGGGGCGATTACGTTGACCAGCTGGGCAATGCAGGCAATACGCACACGGTCGGAGCGTCGGATGAACTCGTTGAGCAGGCCTGCGACGAAGAGGGCGTCCTCGAAGTTGTAGTTCTCTTCAAGCAGCGGAGGGGCTTCCGGCCAGTCCCATTCCTTGATGCGGCGGCTGTCGTCCTCGCGGATGTGGTACCACACGTTCCACTCGTCGAAGCAGATATGGACGTCGTTCTTCGCACGCTTCTTGGACTTCACGTAATCGATGACACCGCCAATGGTCTGGATGTAGCGGCCAGTTTCCTCGATCTTGCCGAAGTAGTTGAGCGTGTCCTTGCTCTTGTTGCCGAAATACTTGTGCAGCGAGATGTAGTCGACGTTCTCGTAGCACTCTTCCAGGACTTCGCGTTCCCATTCGGGATAGGTCGGCATGCGGTCGTTTGAACTGCCGCAGACAACCGCCTCGATCGTCGGGTCGAAGCCTTTGAACGCCTTGGCCGTCTCATTGGCCAGCCGGCCGTATTCCGTGGCGACCTTGTGGCCGATCTGCCAGGGGCCGTCCATTTCGTTGCCGAGGCACCACATCTTGACCCCGTAAGGATCCTCGCGGCCATTGGAACGGCGCAGGTCGGACCATTGGGTGCCACCGGGAAAATTCACATATTCCAGGAAGTTGCGTGCCTCTTCCAGACCACGCGAACCCAGGTTAACCGCCAGCATCATCTCGATGCCTGCCTGTTCCGCCCAGATTGCGAAATCGTCGATGCCGACCTGGTTGGTTTCCTTGCTGCGCCAGGCAAGATCGAGGCGGACGGGGCGCTTGTCCTTCGGGCCGATACCATCTTCCCAGTTGTAGGCGGAAACGAAGTTGCCGCCCGGGTAACGAATGGCCGGGATCCTGAGGTCCTGTACGAATTTCAGCACGTCCTTGCGAAAGCCGTTGGCATCGGCCTGCGGATGGTCAGGTTCATAAATGCCGGAATAGATCGCCCGTCCCATGTGTTCAATGAATGCGGAATAAAGCCGCTCATCAATGGAACTGATCCGGAAATCCCGATGCACGGTGACGCGTGCCTTCATTCGCATTCTCCCAGAAATATATATCGAATAAATCGATATGAATCTTTATTTCTGATAAGAATGCGAGCTTGGCGAAAATTGTCAACTGGACAATGTTGTTGCGGTGCAACCAGAAGTGAATGTCCCCACGTCTTTTCAAGTGCAGTTTCGGTCAATTGCGGGTGTGCAGCCGCAAAATAATGTCCTGATCGTAATTGCCGAAACCGCGGCCGAAGACGTTGATTCCGCCCGGGTGCCGTCCTTCGGCCTTTACCTCGATCTTCAACCGAACCGACCGGTGTTCGTCGAGCTGGAGGTCTTCTGTCTTGATATCGGAGATCTTGTGACCGTCCACGAAGGTGCCGTTCCTGCCCACGCTCCAGGTCTTCAGCATGCCGTATTGCGAACCGGAAAGCTTCCACCAGTCGGGTGTGTAGGCCCCGCGCTTGTCGCCGAAATCACCTGGCGACGTCCAGACGCCGATTTCCTTGCCGTTGATCGACAGGACGATGTCGGAGGGCCAGTTGCTCATGGTGCCCGGCACCTCGGAACTCACCTCCATCACCACGTCCAGACCGTCGATCTGCTTGCCCGTCAGTTTGGCGTTGTTGGGGAACTGATATTCGACGAAGCCACTGGTAAACCACAACAAAGCCGTTTTCATCCGCTCCGGATCCATGAAAGTTTCTGGCACATCGAGAAGGCCGATGATCCCTTCTGTCGAGCAGATGCCGCAAGGAGCTGTGACGAGGCTGTTGGTGTAAAGGCCGAGCGGCATCGAAACTTCGATCTGGTTCGGCTCGATGCGTTCTTCCGATGAGCGGAAAGCCAGGATGATCTCATCGTAGATGGCGAAGGTCGTCTTCTGGCTGCCCTTTTTTGCCCGCTGCACTTCCGTTCGCACCAGGCCTGCTTCTTCCAGAACCTGGATGTGGGTGGAGACGGAGGATTGCGGCATGCCGGAAGCTTCCGAAAGCGCGTTGATGTTCATCCCGGGCGTCCGTACCAGCTCCTGCAACAGGTGCAGGCGAGGCTGGGAAGCGATCGCCTTCATGGCGACCTTGTCCTTGACGGGATCGACGATCAGAAAATTTGCGCGCATGGGTTGTTCCCGGCTGTAAATCTGGAACAGCTATTTGTATCGCTTTTTTCGATAATTACAATTGCTGTTTCACTGCGCCGGTTCGCAAGACCGATTTTAGCCAATCGGAAAAAAAGCAGTTCACGGACAACAGGTCTTCAGCCGAGAGGCAGTGTTCTTGCAAACTCAGGAATCCAGCCGCAGCTGGGTGAGGGCGCGCTTGATTTCGTTGCCGAGCAACCGTTCGGGCGGCGAGATGCCGGAAGAGGCGGACATAACGACGCCAATGCGCAGGTTGGACAGGATGTCATGCATCAGCGGCACGAACCGGAGAATGCCCTGGTCGATTTCGTCGATGAAACCGATCTTGGTGTAAAGGCCGAGGCCTCGGCCGGCCAGGATCATCTGTTTTGCCACGTGCAAGGTGTCGGTAAAGCAGTTGGTCGAGAGGGCGGAGGACATGCCCGAGATTGCCTGATCGATGATCGAATTGCGACCGCGCGCATCCACGGTGCGCACCATTTTCTGTCCGGAGAGTTCCTCTATGGCAAGGTTAGTTCGGCCCGCGAAGGGATGGTCGGATCGCATGATGATGCCGATCGGCGCGGTCTTGTCGGAGATTACCCGAACGTTTGGATGCAGATCGAAGGTGAAGGTGATGCCGATATCGGCGATCCCGCCTGCGACAGCGGTGATGATCTCGTCCGGCTGCGCGGTGGTGATCGAATAGGTGACCTGCGGATAGATCCGGTTGAAGTCGAGCAGGATACGGGGCAACAGGCCGTAGGTTACGGAATCGATGGCGGCAATGTTGAGGTGCCCGGACCGAAGGTCGCGGATATCGTCCAGCATGGTGCGGGTGCGTTCATAATCCTGCAGCGTCTTGCGGCAGTGTTCCAGGACGATGGCCCCCGCATCGGTCAGCGTCACGCCTTCGGGGGTGCGCTCGAACAGGCGAACACCCATCTCGTTCTCGGTGCTGATGATCTTCCGGTTCACCGTGGTGGAAGACACGTTCAAAACCGCAGATGCCTTGCGGATGGAGCCCTGGCGGGCGACTTCGTCGAAATAACGCAGAAAATTCGAATGCACGATGTCCCCCCGGACAGAGTGGCAAACAGTGCATCACAAAGTGCGGTGCATTTTATGCATCACCGTTAGCATGTTTTTGCACTTTTTGCACCGTGCATCTTCCCGTTAGAGTTCACTGTGAAGTCGGCAAGGGGAACAGTCGGCCACAAACCGCCCAATCTCAAATGAGGGGGACCAACAGTATGTCATACCTATTCTCGAATGGATTGAACCGCCGCTCGATGCTCAAGACCATGGCTGCAGGCGCTGGTCTGGCAGGCGCCGGAACACTTGTGAATATCGTACCAGGCTTTGCTCAGGACACCTTCAAGGTTTCCATGCAGCTCGGCTGGCTGGCCGGTAACGGCAACCTGGGAGAAATCGCGGCCGACAAGCTGGGCTATTTTGCGGAAGAAGGTCTTGAATTCGAAATCGTGCCGGGGGGGCCGAATGTCGATGGTGTGGCGTCCGTCGCTTCCGGGCGATCCAATCTCGGCCAGGTGTCTTCCAGCCCCTCTCTCATGCTGGCGCGTTCGGCGGGCATTCCGGTGAAATGTATTGCCGCCGGTTACCAGCAGCATCCCTACACGTATTTCTCGCTCAAGAAGAATCCGATCAAGACACCGCAGGACATGATCGGCAAGACCATCGGCACCCAGGCGACCGGACGGATCCTGTTCCGCGCGCTTCTGGCCAAGAACGGCATTTCCGAGGACCAGGTTGAACTGAAGGTCATCGGCAGTGACATGGCGCCGCTGCTGACGGGGCAGGTTGATGCGATTACCGGCTGGAAGACAAACGTCAACGCGCTTTCGATCCTTGGGGACCAGCGTGTCGACATGTCCCTGTGGGATGCGGGCATCCAGCTTTATGCCAACCCCTTCTACACCACGGACACTGTGCTGAACGAGCATGGCGACAAGGTGCAGGCCATGATCCGCGCCATCTCGCGCGGCTGGGGCTGGGTTCGTGAGAACCAGGAAGAAGCCGTCAACTATCTGGTCGAGCGCCTGCCGAACCTGGACAGGGAAAGCGAACTGAAGGCGGTGCCGCTGGTGGTCGGATATTCCTTCAACGAAAAGACCGCCGAAAACGGCTGGGGCACCATGACCCGCGAAAACTGGCAGGCACAGATCGAGACTTACGAAAATCTCGAGCAATTCGCGAACGGGGCGCCCGCCGTCGACGATGTGATGACGCTGTCGGTCCTGGAGAGCACCGCAGACAGCCGCCCGAAGGTCGGTTAAGGTCATGGAAGCGGTATTGGAAAATCTGGACGCAGGCACATTGGTGCCTGCAGCCAGCCTGCGCAATGCCTGGGTCAAGTTCGGTCAGTTCACCGCGATCCAGGACATCAGCCTGGAGATCGAGGCAAGAGCCTTCTATTCCATCCTTGGTCCGTCGGGGTGTGGCAAGTCGACCTTGCTCCGGCTGGTGTCTGATCTCATCCCGCCTGCATCCGGGGACGTGTCGATCTTCGGCAAGACGACCGAGGCTGCCCGTCTGGCACGGGAATTTGCCTTCGTGTTTCAGGACGCGACACTGCTGCCCTGGCGCACGGCATTGGAGAACGTCCAGCTTCCCCTGGAAATGGGGCAGAGCCGCGGGATCCAGATCCCCGTCAGCGACAAGTCGCCGATGGAGTTGCTTGAGCTGGTCGGGCTCAAGGGCCGCGAACACGCACTGCCGCACGAGCTTTCCGGAGGCATGCGCCAGCGTGTGGCGATTGCCCGCGCACTGGTCTGCAAGCCGAAGCTGTTGCTGATGGACGAGCCCTTCGGTGCGCTCGACGAGATGACCCGCGACCACCTGAACCTTCAGCTTCTGAAGGTCTGGGAGGAAACCGGCGTGACGATCCTGTTCGTAACCCACTCGATCCCGGAAGCGGTCTTTCTGGGGCAGAAGGTGCTGATGCTCAAGGCACATCCGGGCCGCCTGCACGAGATCGTCGATATCGATCTGCCATATCCGCGCACCACCGAGTTGCGGGATACGGCGGAATTCACCCGATACTCCGCGTATTTGCGCAAACTTCTGGAGGCGTGCTGATGACTGCCGTCGACGAAACGATGGGCATGCCGGTGGATGATGACGCTGCCGAAAAGGCCATGGCGCGCAGGGCACGGCTGACTGCTGTGGCGACCCCGGTGCTGACTGCGGTCGGCCTGATCGCAACCTGGGAAATCGGCGTCCGGGCCTTTGGAGTGCCGAGCTACATCGCCCCGGCTCCGAGCGAAGTCGCAACAACGCTGGTGACCGAATTTCCGCAGTTGATGCGGAACTTCTGGCCAACACTGTTCGAAAGCGTGCTCGGCTTCGTCGTCGGCAACGTGGCTGCAGTGCTGATCGCGATCGCCTTCGTACACAGTCGGATGGTGGAGCGGGCGTTCTTCCCGATCGCGGTATTCATCAACACCATTCCGATCCTGGCCATTGCCCCGATCCTGGTTCTGATCTTCGGAGCCGGCTTGACCGCAAAGGTCGTCATCGCTGCCCTGATCTGTTTCTTCCCGACACTGGTCAATATGGTACGCGGCCTGCAGTCCGTCAGCCCTCAGGCGCTGGAGTTGGCACGGATCCTGTCCGCCTCCAAGTCGGAAGTGTTCTGGAAGATCCGTCTGCCGTCTTCGCTGCCGTTCCTGTTTTCGGCACTGAAGATCGCAGCCACCACCTGTGTCATCGGCGCCATCGTCGGGGAATGGGTTGGCGCGGATGTCGGGCTGGGTGCGTTGATCATCGATGCAACGTTCAATTTCCGCTCCGCCTTGCTCTACGCGACAGTCTTCCTGTCGTCGGGCCTGTCGGTGCTGATGTTTGCCGCTGTTTCCATTGCCGAACGCATGATCGTGCGGTGGTGAAACGGATCTGAACCAAACGAAAATCTGAACTGAAACCGGGCCGTCGCTTGGCGGCCCAACGGGAGGAGTGCGCCGAAATGAGCACCAACACAACGCAGATTTCCTTGACCCGCAATGAGCAGGTTCCGGTCGTCGCAGACTGCGACGTGGTCGTCATCGGCGGTGGCCCCGCCGGCCTGAGTGCCGCCGTATCGGCTGCCAGAAACGGCTGCTCGGTGACCCTGCTCGAGCGTTACCACCACCTTGGCGGCATGGCCTCCGGCGGAATGGTTCTGGTGCTCGACGACATGGTCAACGAGGGCAATGAAATCGTCACGACGGGCATCGTCAACGAATTCGTCGACCGGATGTCGGCTCAGGATGGCGCAGTGTTTCCGCCGCCGGAAGATTGCCTGACCAACTGGGAAATGTGGAAGAAGTGGTCCCGCTGGGGCTGCATCGATTTTCACAAGACCGGCATGCCTCAGCCGATCATTCACGCAGTTGCCTTCGACCCCGATTGCTGGAAACGGGTGAGCCTCGACCTGGCTCGTGAGGCAGGTGTCAATTTGCGCCTGCATTCGTGGTTTTCCGAAGCAATGGTGGAAGACGGCCGTGTGACCGGCGTGATCTGCCAGACCAAGCTTGGCCGTCAGGCGATCAAGGCGAAGATGGTGATCGATGCCAGCGGCGATCTGGATGTTGCATCGTCCGCAGGGGCGTCTTTCCAGACCGGACAGTACATCGTCACGACCGTGTTCCGCCTGTGCGACGTCGACACGGACAAGGCGGAAGCCTTCGAGTTCGAAAATCCGGAAGAATACAAGGCCCTGGACCGTCAGGTGCGCCGGGTGATCGGTGGAGCCTGGGGCATGTGGTGGCTGAAGACGCCGCTGCCGGGCATCGTCTGGTGCAACTGCCCGCACATGCCGGGGTATGACGGTCTGTCGCCGGAACACATGCTGGCGGCGGAAGTCGAAGGCCGCGAGCGCATGATGAAGTTGCTCGCCTTCGTGCGCGCCAATCTGCCCGGTTTCGAAAACGCCAAGATGCTGGGTGCCGCGGAACAACTCGGCATTCGCCAGACCCGTCTGTTGCAGGGCGAATATGTGGTCACCCGCGATGACGTGCGCTCCCGCCGTCATTTCTCCGACAGCGTTTGCCGGGGCAGGGACTACTACACGCCTTACAGGGCCCTGCTGCCCAAGGGCATCGACAACATGATCGTTGCCGGTCGCCACTACTCGGTTGAGAGCGAAGCCCAGAAGCTTTCGCGGGAAATTCCGCCGTGCATGGCGCAGGGCGAAGCCGCGGGCGTCGCCGTTTCAGTCGCCCTGGAACAGAACTGTGCACTGCGCGACGCCGACGTTGCCACGATCCAGAAACGCATGCGTGCCCAGGGCGCCGACCCCGGCGACATCCCATCAGCAAATGCGCTCGTCGAAGGCACCGTCGCGGCAGAATAAAAAGGATAACAAACGTGAATACCCAAGCTTTCCCACTCTCCGGTGTCCGCATTCTGGACTTCACCCAGGTCATGCTGGGGCCATGTGCAACCCAGATGCTGGCCGACTTCGGCGCGGACGTCATCAAGATCGAGCGCCCCGGTGCAGGCGACCTGTCGCGGCACTTCTTCGACGTGCGGTCGGAAGAGGGCATGAACAACGCCGTCTTCTCGTCGCTGAACCGTAACAAGCGGTCTGTCGAGATCGACACCAAGTCCGATGAGGGCAAGCAGATGGTGTACGATCTGGTGCGCAACGCGGACGTGGTCGTCGACAATTTCCGCGCCGGTGTCATGGACCGTCTGGGCTTCGGCTATGAGGCGCTCAAGGCGATCAATCCCCGCATCATTTGTGCATCCGGAACGGGGTTTGGCGAGAAGGGCCCCTATGCCCACAAGGGTGGGCAGGACGTTCTGGCCCAGGCAATGAGTGGTGTCATGGAAAAGACCGCCGACCCGTCGATCGAGCGGTCCATCTATCCCACAACCTTGTGCGACTATACGGCAGGCATGCACCTGGTTCAGGGCATTCTGGCGGCCTTGCTGGCAAGGACGAAGACCGGCCGTGGCCAGCGGGTTTCCGTGTCGCTCTACGATTCCATGATCGCGATGCAGATGCAGGAAGCCGCACAGTGGACCAAGCACCGCGAAGTGCTGAACTGGGCCGCAATGCCCTTGACCGGTGTCTTCGACACCACTGACGGTGCTCTGGTGGTGGTCGGTGCCTTCAAGGCTAACCCGTTGCGCGACATCTGCACCGCGCTTGGCATCGAGGACCTTTCACCCACCTATCCGGACCTCGCCAGCCAGCGTGCCAACAAGCCCTATCTGCAGGGCCGGTTTCGGGCCGTCTTCGCTACGGACACGACGGCGCACTGGATCGCCAGGCTGGAAGAGCAGGATCTGCTTTGCGCACCCGTGCGGGCGCTCGGAGAGGCACTCGAAGACCCGCAGACCGCCATCAACGGCATGCTGCTGGATTTCGACCATCCGGTCCTTGGCCCCTTGAGGGTTGTGGGGTCTCCCGTGCACTTGAGTGAAGCACCACTGAAACTGCGGCACGCACCGCCGCGCCTGGGCGAACACACCGACGAAGTCATTGCGGAGTTCGGCTTGCAACAGGTGGCAGGGGCGGCGGAATGAGTGTCCTTTTCACCCTCGAAAACCATGTCGCCCGGGTTGTCATTGACCGCCCGGAGCGCATGAACGCGGTCGACAGGGCAGCATCGGACGAGCTGGAAACCATCTGGCGGAAGATCGAAGCCGATCCGACCGTGCGCTGCGTGGTGTTGACCGGTTCGGGTGAACGCGCCTTTTCCGCCGGTGCGGACCTGAAGGACAGCAACGGACTGAGTGGGCTTGAATATTGGGCGTCCGCAAACCCGCTTGGGTTCGGCGGCATCGCCCTGAGGCGCTCCTTGAAGGTGCCGGTGATTGCCCGCGTCAACGGTCTTGCGCTCGGCGGCGGCATGGAAATGGTTCTTGGCTGCGACATCGTGATTGCCAGCGACACGGCCAGGTTCGGCCTGCCCGAAGCAAAGGTCGGCAACCTTCCGCTGGCAGGCGGGATGACGCTGCTTCAGCGTCTTGTTCCCCGCAATATCGCTGTCGGCCTGATGATGACCGGCCGGATGGCAAGCGCGGCGGAGATGGAGCGCTACGGGCTCGTCAATGCGGTCGTGCCACAGAACGAACTCGATGCGGAAGTGGACCGCTGGATTGCCGACATTCTGGCAAGTGCGCCGCTTTGCGTGCAGGCGATCAAGGCCACAGTACGCGAAACCGGTGAAATGCCGCCCGACCAGGCACAGGCCGTGCGGTCTCCCGAACTGATCGCCGCTCTCACATCCGAGGATTCCCTCGAAGGAGTTCGGGCGTTCCGGGAAAAGCGCGCGCCGGTCTGGCAAGGCAAATGAGTTGAGAGATCAAGATGGCGCTGATCATCAAGAGCGAATGCATTGATGTGAAGGACGGGATCTGCACCACGTCCTGCCCGGTCGACTGCATCTATGAAGGCGAGCGGATGTTCTACATCCACCCCGAAGAATGCATCGAATGCGGCATGTGCGAGAGCATCTGCCCGGTCGACGCGATCCGCTACGACGACGAGGTGACCGGTGCGGACCGGGCGTTCATCGAGATCAACAAGGATGTGTTCCAGGCACCGGACGGAGGACTGGTCTCGCCGGGTGGCTGGACCAGGGGCGATACGCCTTTCCGGGACCACCCTGCGGTGCGGGATTTTTTCAAACGCGATTTTGAGGAACAGACGACATGAAGGGGATAGTTGCGGCGGTGCCGACACCGCTCGATGCGCATGGCGCACCGGTGAAAGATACCTTTCTGGAACATTGCGCCTGGGCGTTGGCCAACGGGTGCGATGCCCTGAACATCCTGGGAACGACCGGTGAGGCGAATTCACTCGGTCTGGCCCATCGCAAGCAAGTGATGGCCTGGGCGGCCGAAGCCTTTGACCCGAGCCGTCTTATGGTCGGCACGGGTCTCACGTCGCTTGAGGACACGCTGGACCTCACGCGTGCAGCTGCCGACATGGGCTATGGCGTCGCGCTGGTCCTGCCGCCGTTCTACTACAAGCCTGTCACCGAAGAGGGGCTGGTTGCCTGGTACGAAGCGCTGGACCGGGCACTCGGCGCGACGCCGATCGAGATCTATTTCTATAATTTCCCGCAGATGACGGGCTTGAAGATACCCGCGGATGTCGTCGAGCGTCTGGCAAAGACTCATCCGAAAAGGTTCACGGGCATCAAGGATTCTTCCGGCGATCTCGACTATTGCCGGGAGCTTGTCCGGCGGCTGCCAGACCTGAAGGTGTTCCCAAGTTCTGAAACGGCGCTCACGGAAGGGCCTGGAGCCGGGTTCGCAGGGTGCATTTCCGCCACCGTGAACATCAGCGCGCCACTTTGTGCACGGCTCCTGCAGGATCCTGCAAACGAGACAGTGGCTGACCGGGTCGCCAGCATACGGGCGGACATTGCCGCCCACCCGCTGGTGCCTGCGGTCAAATATCTTGTTGGCCGACGCGCTGCTGAAAGTGCCTGGAACCGTGTCCTGCCTCCCTTTCAACAACTGGACGATGCCGCATGCGGGTCTCTCGACCGCATTGCCGAAACCCTTTGAAACCGGAATTCCAATGACAAAGCACGATAATCTGATCGGCGGCAAATGGCTGCCTTCCAACACCTATTCCGAAAACCGCAATCCTTCGAACACCGATGATGTCGTTGGCCTTTATGCCCAGGGAAGCGTTGACGATGTCGATGCCGCCGTCACGGCAGCGCGCAAGGCCGCGCCAGGCTGGGCAGCGGCAACGCCGCAGACCCGCCATGATCTGCTGGAAGCGGTTGGGCGAAAGCTGGCGGAACGGGCCGAAGAATATGGCCGCCTGCTGTCGCGCGAGGAAGGCAAGACGTTGGCGGAAGGCATCGGCGAAACCATGCGCGCCGCCCAGGTTTTCAAGTTCTTTGCCGGTGAAGCGCTGCGCGTGACCGGCGATATGCAGGCCTCCGTGCGGCCGGACATCGACGTTGAGGTTACGCGTGAGCCGGTCGGTGTGATCGGCCTGATCACCCCGTGGAACTTTCCCATCGCCATTCCCGCCTGGAAGGCAGCACCCGCGCTGGCCTATGGCAATTGCGTCGTATTGAAACCGGCGGACCTGACGCCGGGCTGCGCTCATGTGATCGCAACTCTGCTGGATGAATGCGGCTGCCCGCCCGGTGTCTTCAACCTGGTCATGGGGCGCGGTTCTGTTGTTGGCGAGGCCATCGTCACCCATCCGGATGTCGATGCGGTTTCCTTCACCGGGTCCGTTGCCACGGGAAGCCATATTGCCGAAGTGTGCGGACGGCTTAAACGCAAGTGCCAGCTTGAAATGGGTGGCAAGAACCCGATGGTGGTGCTGGATGACGCCGATCTGGATGTCGCCGTTTCCGCATGCCTGAACGGGACATTCTTTTCCACCGGCCAACGCTGCACCGCGTCCTCGCGCATGATCGTTCAGGCGGGCATTCACGACGCTTTCGTTGAAAAGCTGCAAGCAGCGATGCTGGCCTTGAAGGTCGGGGATGCGCTTGATCCCGCTACCCAGATTGGACCGGTGGTCGATGAGAAACAGCTCTCTTCGAACCTTGCCTATGTGGATCTCGCCCGCAAGGAAGGCGCAAAGGTGATTGGCGGCGAGCGGCTCGAACTTGCCGTGCCCGGCTATTTTCAGGCCCCGGCACTGTTTCTCGAAACGACCAATTCCATGCGCATCAACCGGGAAGAGATTTTCGGTCCCTGCGGATCCGTCATCAAGGTGGCCGACTTCGAAGAAGCCATTACAGTTGCAAACGACACCGAATTCGGCCTGGCAGCCGGTATCTGCACCACAAGCCTGAAACATGCCCGCGACTTCAAGCGGCGTGTCAGGGCCGGTATGGTGATGGTCAATCTGCCGACCGCCGGTGTTGATTTTCACGTTCCCTTCGGCGGCACCAGGGGATCGTCTTTTGGGCCACGTGAACAGGGCCGCTACGCGGCGGAATTCTTCACCACGGTCAAGACCAGCTACCTGTTTGCAGGCTAGGAGAAGCACATTGGACAGCAAATCCGGCAAATGGCGCAACCGGTTTCTCGGGCTGTGCGATCACATCGCACAATGGTCTGAAGATCGCGACTTCAAGGTGGGCGCAGTCATTGTCGGGCCTGGCCAGGAAATCCGCGCGACAGGTTACAACGGCCTGCCGCGCGGGGTCTCCGGAACGGACGAAACCCGTCTCGACCGCCCGAGTGGTGAAAAGTTCTTCTGGGTGGAACACGCCGAACGCAATGCGATCTACAACGCAGCCCGCGCCGGTGTAGCGCTTGCCGGTTGCACCCTCTACGTCAACCGGTTTCCCTGTGCGGACTGCGCGAGAGCGATCATTCAAAGCGGGCTGTCCTGTGTGGAATGCCCGCCCAGACCATCGCATGACGGCAAGCTCGATCACAGTTTTGAGGTTTCCGAGATCATGCTCAAGGAAGCTGGAATAAAGATGAAGCTTGCTAAGCCGACTGCTGGCGTCTCCAGCTAAAACCGGGAGTTCCTTGGGTGGGCGGGCCGGTTTGATGGTGGTCAGTCACCCCGGCGGGCCGCATCGATGGCTGCCACGTCGATTTTCTTCATCTCCATCATTGCGCCAAAGGCGCGCTTTGCTTCGCCGCCACCGGCAGCCAGGGCTTCCATCAGCGTGCGCGGCGTGATCTGCCAGGAAATGCCCCATTTGTCCCTGCACCATCCGCAGGCGCTTTCCTCGCCGCCATTGTCGACAATGGCGTTCCAGTAACGGTCTGTTTCTTCCTGATCCTCGGTCGAAACCTGGAAAGAGAACGCTTCGCTGTGCTTGAATGTGGGGCCGCCGTTCAGGCCGAGACAAGGAATGCCCAGCACGGTAAATTCCACGGTCAGAACGTCGCCCTCTTTCCCGGAAGGATAGTCGCCAGGGGCGTGGTTGACGGCTTTCAGGGCACTGTCTGGAAAGGTTTCAGCGTAAAATCGTGCAGCGGCCTCGGCGTCTTTTTCGTACCAGAGGCAAATCGTGTTCTTTGCAATCGACATTGTTTCCAGTCCTGGAGTTATACCGTCGCCCCGGATGGCTCTACTCAAAGATCCAGAGGCGACATGACATTGTTTGCGGAAAAGCCCGCGTCAGCCCGTGCTGCGTTTCGCTTGTTCGGCGTCCGCCGCCTGCCAATGCTGCATGTGATCTGCCATGGCCTTCTTGAAAGCGGGGCGGGATGTTGCCCGTTCGACATAGGCCGCAAGATGCGGATGGGCATCAAGGGCCTCTTCGGCCGCGACCACGCGCAGCACTTCCACCATCGCGATATCGGCGACGGAGAAGTCACCGGCGAGCCACTCCTTGTCGCCCAGAGCCTGCTGTAGCGCAGTCAGCTTGGTTTCCATGTCTGCCTTGGCGTGAGCCCTGACGTCAGCTGCCGGAGGAGGGCCGAAGAATTCCGGGACCCGCTCGGCCAGGATCATGCTGACCCAGTGCATCACCGACAATTCAACCGTGTTCAGCGCGGCGAACAGCCACTGCCAGATTTCCGCTTTCCGCTCGTCCGGCAGCAACGGCGTGCCTTCGCAAAGGTAGACAAGGATCGCTCCGCTTTCGAAAAGCGTCTGCTCACCGTCCTGGATTACGGGCACTTGCGTAAATGGCTGCAGCTTGCGGTGTTCAGCGCTTTTGGGGTGTGCGGGCACGGTCGCAACCTGGTAGCTGCGACCAATCTCCTCCAGGCCCCAGCGGACTCGTAGATCCCGCACGAACCCGCGTGGAAACTCCGGCAGCCAGTCGAAGGTGTAGAGGGTAAGGGTCATGCGGCTTTCTCCGAGTCGAAGAGCGGATCGAAGCCGGCCCACATCATCCGCATTCCGTCGAAAGGCATTGTGGACATGTCCATGTCGGCCATCCCCGCTTCCATTTCTTTGGCAGCGGCATCACATGTGGCACGGTCCGGCCAGGCAACCCAGCTGAAGACGGGCACTTCGGTGTCTTCCACCTTGGAGGCCCGGTAGAAATCGGTCTTCTGGCCGCGCGGTACATCCGTGCCCCAGTTTTCGATCATCCCGAGAGCGCCGAATTTCTCGAACATCTTCCAGCCCTCGTCCGCCATCTCGGCGTAGGCCTTCTTGTTCGTTTCGGGCACCGCCAGCAGAAACCCCTGATAATAGCCAGCATCGCTGTGTCTGCCTGCCTCGTACACAGGAGCAAATCCGCCGAAGATCATCCGGCTGCCATCGAACGGCATTTCCGGAATTTCCTTCATGGCAGGGTCGTTCTGCATCTTTTCCCAGGAAGCATCGGCAGCAGCCTTGTCCGGCCATTCGATCCAGGAAAACACGATTGCCTCGTCTTCCTTGGCGTCGACGGCGCCGTAGAAGTCCGTAACCTTGCCCTTCGGAACATCAACACCCCAGGTTTCGACCATGCGGGTGGCGCCGTAGGATTTGAACAGAGGCCAGGCAGCGGCGATGTGGTCGGCATATTTCTGCTTGTTTGCGGCCGGAACAGCCGCTACCGCACCTGTGAAATAGGACATGGCGATCATTTCCTCCTTTTTGTCGGGATGATGGGAACATCCCGGTTGCAGCATTATCGTGACAGCGTTAGTATGAAAAAACAACTGCCAGTATGAAAAAATGACCAAAGAGACAAAAACAACAACGCGCCTTCGTTATGACGAGGGGTGCCTGGCCGCCCACGCCCTGAACCTAATAGGCGACAGGTGGGCTCTGCTCGTTGTGCGCGAGCTTATGTTTTCCGCTAAACGCTTTCAGATGATCCGCGCCGGGTTGCCGGGCATAACCGCGAGTGTTCTGACCGGCCGTCTTGCGCAGCTCGTAGAGGTCGATGTCATCGAACACGACGAGCGACTGGGGGTGTATTCCCTGACGGAGGCGGGCCAGGCTCTGCTGCCTGTGCTGGAATCGCTGTGCCGGTGGGCGTTGCTGGTGCCCGGTCACGATCCGACGCGTTTCATCAGCCCGTCTGCCTTGATGATATCCATGGGTGTCAACGTCGTTCCGGAGGCTGCGGCGCAAAGAGACGCACTTGCCGGGTTCGATTTCAAGGGCGAGGCATTCGAGATGCAGCTGATCTCCGGCAAGGTTCACACCAAGGCGGTTTCCCGTCCTGACACGCCCTTTGTGCTTTCCGGCAACGGCAACCGGATGGCTTCAGCCGTTTATGGGTCAGTTCCGCTTGCGGATCTGATCGCCAAAGGCGTGGTCGAGGTGTCGGGAGATGTTCCCCTTGCTGCTGAATTCGTCTCGCGGTTCAAACTGCAACGAAAGACCTGAGTTGGCTGGACGGCTGCCCGACGGTGCGAGCGCCTGTACCGGCGTCTGTACCGTCTCCGGGGTTTGTAATAAAAATTTCATCGAACTGTAGCCTGCAATTCAAATTGCAAAACTAGAACGATGGCATGTCAAAACCTGTGCCATCCTCCGGTTTCCTGTCCGATCTCATCACCCGCAACGCCTCCCGGCTGACGGGGTCCGATACCCGTCTACTCGATGTGCTGGTCAAGGACCCGATCCGTGCCGCCATCGAAAACGGCAAGGAAGTGTCCCTTCGCGCGGGCGTGCATCCCGCCGCAGCGGTGCGTCTGGCCAAGCGGCTCGGCTTTGAAGGTTATCCGGAATTTCGAGCCTACCTGCAGGCAAATCTGGTTGAGGAAGGCAACGACTTCGAGAACCCGGCCGCCCGCATGGCGGCCCGGCTGGTGCGGGCGGAAGAAGGGCAAGTGCTGTCGTCCGTGCTCGATAGTGAAATTGCCGCCCTCGAGGCCTTGCGTACCGCCGTCCCCGACAGCGATATCCGCGCCTTCTCCGAAGCCCTGCGCGATGCCCGCAAGATCTTCATTTTCGGTCGCGGTCATGCCGCGAGCCTGTCCTCGCTGATTGCCCTGCGCTTGCAGCGCTCCGGCTATGATGCCGCCGACCTTGGCGACCGCACCCATCACTTTGCCGAGATGCTGAACAGGCTTTCACCGGACGATGTCGTCTGGCTGCTCGCCTTCCGCCGCCCTTCACAGCAAATCAGCGATGCAAACGGGATTGCGTCCATGCGCGGCGCGACAAGGTTGGCGCTGACGGACCTGCTCGCAGCCCGGTTCGACCCCGCGCCCGATCATCAGATCTGCGCCTCGCGCGGTGAGGCGGGCGAATCCCAGTCACTGGTCGTGCCGATGACCATTGCCAACGCGGTCATTCTCGATCTGGCCGGTATCGATGGCGGTAGGTCGATCCGCTCCCTGGAGGAATTCAAGGCATTTCGTCAATCGCTGCCGCCACGCTGGCGCAGATGAGTTCGCCATCAGATCTGTCCCTTCCCGGAAGCAGGGCTGGACACGGAAATCGCTGAACAAACCAAAAAAGACCGCCGTTGGAACCGGCGGCAAAGTCTCGTGCGCAAACGGAAATAGTTCACTCTGACAAGGATGACTCCATGTTGAAGAATTTGAAGAAAGTGCTGTTGGCGGGCCTGATCGGCCTTTCTGGCAGCGTCGGTGCCGCGCAGGCGGACGTCACGGTTGAATTCTGGCACAGCTTCGATGGGAGCGGCGGCGAAGCGCTTGGCGAGATCATCGAGAACTTTCAGGCTGCCAACCCTGATATCAAGATCGATGCCCAGTTCATCGGCAACTACAATGATATCGTCGCCAAGCTCCAGGCTGCCATCCCGGCGCGCCGGGCGCCGGACGCGGTGATCATGGAAGTCACCCGGTATGGTCTCTTCGCTGACCGCGGCGTACTGTTGGATCTGACCGAAAAGGTCGACAACGACCCGCTAAAGGACGACCTGTTCGATTTTGCCCGCGAAGTCGGCGTCTTTGAAGGCAAGAACTACATCGTGCCGTTCAACTCCTCCACGCCGGTGCTCTACTACAACAAGGAGATCTTCGAGCGGGCCGGCTTTGCCGAAGAACCGGCGCTCAAGACCTACGACGATCTTCTGGCGGTATCCAAACAGATTACCGAGAAGCTGGGCGACGAAGGCATCACGGGCATTGCCGCACCGGGCCAGTTCGCACGCTGGGGTCTCATCATGGACAACGACAGTGACCTGATCGACAGCAAGACCGGCGAGATCCTGATCGACAGCCCGAACACGATCGAAGCCTATGAATGGATGGCCTCGCTGGTGCATGAGCACAAGGTTGCCTCCGCCGACGGCGTGACCAAGGAAAACAACGGCAGGGATGCCTTCCTGGCCGGCAAGGTCGGCATCATGCTGAATTCAACCGGCAACTACGGCCGCTCCAAGAAGGCGCTCGGCGATAACCTTGCCGTTCGTCCGATGCCTTGCAACAAGGTGTGCGCCGTGCCGATCGGTGGGGCAGGTATCGGTATTCTGTCGTCAGCCGACAAGGAAACCCAGGACGCCGCCTACAAGTTCATCAGCTTTGCCGCATCACCTGAGTCCAACGCCACCTGGTTCTCCGGCACCGGCTACATGCCGATCAACAAGAATACCGCCAAACAGCCGCTGGCCGCCGCCGCCGTTCAGGACAAGCCCGGCATCACGGTTGCGATCGACCAGCTGGACTTCGCCCGTGGCCGTCCGCGCCCGCCGGTGGTCACCTGGATGCGTGCAACCGAATACGACATGTGGCAGGCCATGGCCCTTGGTCAGCGTGATGTCACGGAAACCTTGAAGGATTTCGCGGACCGCACCCGAAAGGAAGCCGAGCGCACCAACTGATCGCCCGATTTTCTTTCGACATCAGCACCGGGCTTCCAGAAGAAGCCCGGTGCCTCCGGAGCCTTTTCCGATGCTGTCCCGCCTGACACCCTATATTCTGGTGCTGCCGCTGATCTCCTTCATCGCGGTGTTCACCTACATTCCGATTGCAGCCAGTCTCAATCTCAGCTTCCGGGAATGGGATTTCCTGTCGCCGACGATGCCCCTTGTCGGTTTCGAAAACTACCGGCTGCTGTTCTCGTCCCACGAGTTCTGGAACTCGCTCAAGGTGACTGCGATCTTTGCCGTCATTTCCGTTCCGATCCGGCTTTGCCTTGCGCTTCTGGTTGCAAGTTACCTGGTCCGGGAGGCTCTGCCGTCCCGTATTCTGCGTGGCGCGCTGTTCCTGCCCTCTGTTACGTCCACCGTTTCCATCGCGGTGGTGTTTTCCTGGCTGTTTGCGACGGACTACGGCATGATCAATGCCTTCCTGCAAACTCTCGGCTTCGGCAAGGTTCCCTGGCTTCAGGACCCGCAGCTCGCGCTCTGGGTGCTGATCATCGTCAACACCTGGAAGCAGCTCGGCTACGATATCGTCATCTACATCGCCGGGCTTCAGGCAATCCCGCAGGAACTTTATGACGCCGCCGCCGTCGATGGCGGCAGGAAAGGACGCGTCTTCCGCCGTGTAACCGTTCCGCTGGTAATGCCGACAACCTATTTCCTGCTTGTCGTCTCGGTGATCGAGGCCTTTCAGGTGTTCACCGTCGTGGACGTCATGACCAAGGGTGGTCCGGCGGGGGCCACCGACATGCTGGTCAACATGCTCTACCGTGTCGGCTTCACGCTGTTCGATATCGGGCAGGGCTCTGCACTGGCCGTTGTGCTCTTCGTGCTGCTGATGGCATTGGCCCTCTTCAAGGCACGGGTTCTGGGCCGGAGGGTGCATTATGAAGCCTGACAGCCGCATCCTCGCAGGGCTTGCGCTGATTGCCGGCCTTCTGTTCCTGTCTCCGGCGCTCTATTCGGTCTTCATGTCGTTCCAGACGGTGGACGCCTATTACACTGGCAAGTTCGAGTTCACCCTGGAGAATTACGAACTGGCCATCGGGCAATACCATTTTGCCCGCTATCTGCTGAACAGCATCGTCGTATCGGGATTGGTCACGTTCATTGCCCTGACGGTGTCGACAATGGCCGCATTTGCCTTTGCCAGGTTTCGTTTTCCTGGCGGCAACCTGCTGTTTGCAACCGTGGTGGCAACCCTGATGATCCCCAGCCATATCTCGCTGATCCCGAACTACCTGACCCTTGCAAAGGTGGGGCTGCTGGACACCTATGCAGGGCTCATTCTTCCGGCGATTTCCAACGGCTTCGCGGCTTTCTTTTTGCGGCAGTACATCCGCGGCATTCCGATCGCCCTGGATGAAGCGGCCTATATGGACGGAGCAACACCGCTCAAGGTGCTCTGGCGGGTGATCGTGCCGATTGCCCGCCCGGCCATATTCTCCATGGGGCTGTTCATCTTCATCACGGAATGGAACAGCTACATCTGGCCGCTGGTGGCAGTTGGTGATGAAGACCTCTACACGCTCCAGATCGGTCTTGCGCGTCTCTACCGGGTCAATCCGGGCGAAGACGTGGTCAATTGGCCGCTGGTGATGGCGGCTTCCACCATCACAATTCTTCCCGTCCTGCTCGGTTTCATATTCGTCGAACGGCACCTGGTGCGTGGCATCACCATGGGTGCGGTCAAGTAAATGGAAGTTTCAATGACACGTATTGCATCTCATCGCGGTGGCACCCTGGAGTTTGGCGACAGCACACCGGCGGGCTTCGAAGCCACTGCGCGGATGGCGCTTGAGGAAGTCGAATTCGACCTGCACCCGACGACAGATGGCGCCATCATGGTCCACCACGATGCGACACTCGAGCGAACGACTGACAGATCCGGCGCGATCTGCGATCTGCGGGAGGCCGAGGTTCGCTCGGCAACGATCGATTACGGCGCGGGAGGCCATCCGCTGTCCCTCCAGGAGCTCTGCGCGATTTACCGGCGCAGTGCCGTTGGCTTCCGCTGCGAGATCAAGCCTGGTCCGGATCGCAGACCTTATGCCGACTTCGTTCCGAAGGTGGTCGCAATGCTTGCCGCAGAAGACATGCTGGAGCGTACGGTGTTTTCCTCCTTTCTGGTCGAAACACAGGACGAGCTGGCCAGGGCAACAGAGAGGCCAAGGCTATGGCTTGTCAGCCCGCCGGTTCTTCAGCAACTGGGAACACCAGGCACGCTCGAAGTGGCAAAGGCTCACGGGATCCCGGAAATCGGTGTTCATGTCGATTGCGCAGATGAAGAGTTGATGACAGCTGTCGAGAACGCCGGACTTCAGTTCGGCTGCTGGGCAGCGCATACCTGTGCGCAGATCGAAAAGGCCCTTCGGCTCGGTGTGAAGGTTTTCACCACCGACCGGCCCAGTCTCGCGATCGCGATCCGGAACCGCTGGCAGGGGGAGGGGCGGTCATGAGCGGGATAGAACTGACAGATATCCGCAAATCCTATCCTTGCGGACCGGAAGTTCTGCATGGTGTTTCGCTGGACATGCAAGCCGGGGAATTCGTCGTGATCGTCGGCCCTTCGGGCTGCGGAAAATCCACGCTGCTACGCCTCATCGCCGGCCTGGAGAAATGCGATCAGGGCGATATCCGCATCGGTGGCAAACGCGTCAATGACGTTGCGCCGCAGGATCGGGACATTGCAATGATCTTCCAGAATTACGCCCTCTATCCGCATATGAACGTGCGCCAGAACATCGCCTTTGGTCTGGAGTTGCGCGGCGTCGCCAAGTCAGAGCGTAACGCCCGAGCAGAGGAAGTGGCCAGAACGTTGAAACTTGATCCTTATCTCGACCGAAAGCCGGGCGCCCTGTCCGGCGGCCAGCGTCAGCGGGTCGCGATGGGCCGGGCCATGGCGCGCAACAGTTCCATCTTCCTGATGGACGAGCCGCTGTCCAATCTGGATAACGCCCTGCGGGTTGCCATGCGCTCGGAAATCAAGGAGCTCCACCGGCAACTGGGGGCGACTGTCGTCTACGTAACCCACGATCAGGGGGAAGCCCTTTCCCTGGCGGATCGGATCGCCGTCCTGAAAGATGGAGATCTTCTGCAGTTCGACACGCCCGGCACGATCTATGACCGGCCGGCGAACCGCTTCGTCGCCGGGTTCCTCGGAATGCTGCCGACGAATTTTCTGCCCATAGAAACCTTGCCCTTCTGGTCCGGCAGAACAGGCCTCACTGTCGGCATGCGGCCGGAGCATATGAAGGTACACACCTCGTCACCGGACGTTCCCGCAATCCCCGCACGGATTGTCTTTTCGGAGATGACCGGTGCCAATCTGGTCCTGCATTGTGAAAGCGACGTCGGCAGGTTGATCGTGACCGCCCCGCGGCATGACATGACCTCCGGAGGCGAAACCGTCTGGATCGGCTATGACACCGATCAGGCCATCTACTTCGATGCAGCAAGTGAAAGCCGGGTGGAAATGGCTTGAGCGGTACGGCGTCTTTTGAAACTGGTTGAACCGGCGATCAGAAGCCCTGGAACAGGGTGTCCAGCGCGCGGGTAATTTCCGCAAAGTTCTCGTCGAGGCTGCCGATCGGGTCTCCCAACTGGGAAACCGCCACGGCGGCGAGGAATTGGGTCGCCATGACGTATTCCTCGCCCTCCCAGCCGAATGTCGGGTTCAGGTAGGCCGCGGGCGCCGGTGCGCGAGACCTGGGCAAAAGCGGCACGACGACGCGTGTGTTGAGGCTTTCCAGAAGGTCCGCCTGCACATCCAGCACCAGAACGCTGTCCGGTTTCAGCCGGTAGAGCTGATTTCTGGCCATTAAAACAGGCGTCTCGCTTCAAGCGGCAAGCCGTGTTCGTCGACAAAGTCGTTGGAGCTGTTCAGGGCTGCCCTGTTTTCAAGTTTCCACCGTTCCGCGCGGGCTTGTGAAACCGCGCGCCGGATACCTTCTTCGGCTGCCTGGGAAATATTCACGCCCAGTTCCTTCGCCGAACCGACCAGCGTCATATCAATTGTCAAATTGGTCGCCTTGCGTGCGTGAACGCGTGCCATCGTGTTTCCAAACCATTCATACCCGGTACCCGGATAATAGTGGCATGCTTACGCATTTTCAATGCGCATCATAAATGCGCATTATCACACTGAGATACCGATGGCCTCGAGAAAGACCCGTCCAGCACGAAGCGTCCGTATTGTCCGGGCAGACGAGTATCCTTTCACGAAGGGACACCGCGAAGGGGACAAGGCCAGTGAGCGGCAAGAGTTTCCCTTGGACAGGTCTTTCTCTATTGATCGGGAGTGTCAGTTCAAGTCCATCCCCGCAACGGGAACAGCCTGCGCAAGTCCGGAGCGCGTAACCACAGGCCACCCCACATGAACAGGCCCAGATAAAGACTGAACAGCACATGGCTGAACAGGGGGGACCCGGCCCGGATCTGGGTTGCCATGGCACCGCCGAGCAAGCCCATCATCAAGATTGCTCCTAATACGCTGGTGCGCGGAATGAGGTAAAGAACAAGGCAGGCCAGTTCGATCAAGCCAATCGGAAATGCGTACCCCGCAGGCCAGCCAAGTTCGGCCAGCGTGTCTTCGGCAACAGGCAGATGGAGCAGCTTCGGCGCAATGGAAGCGCCCAGCATAAACAGGGCGAAAAGGCCCGTCAGAATGCGACCTGCCCAAAGCATGGTGGTCCCGTTACTCATTTCGCGCTCCATCAGATAGACTTGGCAAGTTCTTCAAGCTGCTTGGCAGCCTTGCCCCAGCCTTCGTGAAACCCCATCCGTTCGTGTTCTTCCCTGGCTTCCTTCGTCCAATGAAGAGCCTGAGCGTGGTAACGGGTCCTGCCACCCCCCAGATCTTCAAAGGTTACCTCAGCCACCATGAAGGGGCGGCCGGTTGGTTTCCAGCCAGGATGGAATGCGTCGGTGGTGACCAGACGTTCGTTTGGAACGACTTCCAGAAAGACACCGGTATTTGGGAATTCCTCGCCGTTTGGACCATGCATGCGACAGGAAAACTCGCCGCCGGGCCGCAGATCGATACGGGCATCGGAGACATACCAGGGCTTGGGACAGAACCACTTTTCAAGCAGTTTCGGCTCCGTCCAGCAACGCCAGAGTTTTTCTCGCGGAGCATCCAGGTCAAGGATCAGTTCGAGTGCATGCTGTTGTTCTGACATCTGATTTCGTCCATTGCGCTGTTGTTGATAGCTCAAGGACGAATGAAGGAGGGCGCGTGCGACAAATGAGTTCAGTTTTTTTCAAGGCCCGTCATCTGGTCGAGCTGTTGGCGAATATGAGCGGCTTCCGCAACCGTCCCGGCAAGTGAAATGGCCTGATCAAATGCGCAGCGTGCCTCGCTTGTCCGCCCCAATTGCTTGAGCAGCGCCCCGCGCGCGCCATGATAATAGAAATATCCGCGAAGTTTGACTGCGAGCGGTTCGATCATCTGCAACGCAGCTGCGGCCCCTTCCGTTTTCGACACCGCAACGGCACGGTTGAGTGTGACAACGGGAGATGGCGAGCGACGCTCGAGTGCAGCGTATAGCTGTTCGATCTCTTTCCAGTCGGTGTCTTCCGGTGTCGCGGCACGCGCATGCAGAGCAGCAATGGCCGCCTGTATCTGATAGGGCCCCGGTCCGCGGCGGAGCATCGCCTTGTCTATGAGGACAAGGGCTTCGGCTATCATGGGCCGGTTCCATCGTGATCTGTCCTGATCTTCCAGGAGGACCAACAGGCCGTTTGCGTCAACTCGCGTCTCTTGACGGGAATGCTGCAACAGCATGAGCGCAAGCAGTCCCATGAGTTCCGGGTCGGAGGGGAACATCCGCAGCAGCAGCCTGGCCAGGCGAATACCCTCGTGGCACAGACCCGAGCGCTCGCCAGCCGGATCAGGGTCGCTGTAGCCTTCGCTAAAGACGAGATAAATCATCGCGGATACAGCCGCCAGCCGGTTTGCCCGCTCTGCCTGATCCGGTGTCTCGAACGGCACGCCAGCGTCGGCTATCGTCGCCTTTGCACGGGTGATCCGCTGCCGCATCGCGTTTTCGCCGACCAGAAATACCCGGGCGATGTCACCAACCGGAATGCCGGATACGATGCGCAATGCAAGCGCGATCTGCTGGGTTGCCGGCAGATCCGGATGACAGCAGATAAACAGAAGGCGCAGGATGTCATCACGGTAGTCCGCCGTATCGAGCCGTTCAACCAGGTCCGGTTCGGCATCCTCCACGTTCGACAGAACGTCTTCGGGGCGCAGGCCGGAGGTCCTTGCCTCTCGTTTCAGCACGTCCAGCGTCAGATTGCGGCCGACGGTGATCAGCCATCCTTCCACGTTTCGCGGCGGTCCGTTGTCCGGCCAGTCTTTCAAGGCGCGCAGGCAGGCTTCCTGAAAGGCTTCTTCGGCCAGATCCAAATCACGAAAATACCGGAGCAATGCGGCCATCACCCGTGGCCGCGAGGCAGTTAATTTGCTGTCAATCCATGTGAGATCAGGCGGTTGCATTGTCGGTGTCAGTCGTGGTGCCCGGGTGGAAGCTCTTGACCGGCCTCAGTTCATAGGCTCCACCGGGGTTGGCTTCGGTAAGGTCTCTGGCAAAATCCAGAGCCTGCTGCTGATCCTCAACCTCGACCAGATAAAAGCCGAGCAGCTGTTCCTTGGTCTCCGCATAGGGGCCATCGGTAACGAGATTTTCCTTCTTGTGGAGGGTAGTGGCCGTTGTGGTGGGCATGAGGCGGGCAGCCAGTTCATACTGATCTGCCCACTTCTCGTGGACGACCTGCAGCCGTTTCATGACAGCAGCGTCTTCCTCGTCACTCCACGCGGAGGTGACCTCTTCATCATTATAGCAAAGCAGCATGTACAACATGAAAAACGGTTCCATAGTTACAAGGACGGTTCTGAGGTTCGAATTGCGACATTGCGGATAGTTTTTTTGGCAAGAGCGGCGTGGCTGTTCGGCCTTTCAGATCTTGCGACCGCTTTCCGGTTCTTCCAGAGCCTTCGTCAACTTCCCCAACAATGCCGAAAGCGTGCGCTGTTCCTCATCTGTGAGGCAGTCGATCAATCGGGCTTCGTGAGCCATGTCTTCCTTGAAAGCGAACTGGATGAGGTCGATCCCCTTCTTGGAAAGTCGGACGGGTGAGCTCCGGCCGTCCGCAAGGTCCTTTGGCCTTTCGATCAATTTCGCCCTTTCCAGGCGTGCCAGAATGCCGGTTAACCCTCCTGAGGTGAGCATCAGGGAATTGAACAGTTCCGTGGGGCGAAGCTGGTAAGGTGATCCGGAGCGCAGCAGCGTCGACAGAACATCGAATTCCCGGCTATCGAGGCCGTGTCTTGAGAAAATGGCCTCGATGCCCGGCCGGGCCAAATGGGTAATCACCCGCGCGCGGCCAAGGATTGCCATGCCGCGTGTATCAACCTCCGGCAACTCCAGCTTCCATTGCCGGCGTCGGCGTTCAACGTGATCCGTATCGTTTTTGCTCATTCTCGATTTTATCTTGCGTGCGAGACAATTCAGTTTATCTTTCGCGCAAGATAAATCAACCCGGCGACGTCAGGTGCTTGGTCTCGGGCGTCGCATACATCACGAAGGAGAGTGCGGTGGCTGAAAAAGATCAGGTCGCCAAGGTGAAGGGGCCTGCGTCGTACTTTCCGTCTATCGAAAAGAAATACGGCAAGCCTATCGGCGATTGGCAAGCTCTCGTGCGCGCCCAGGCCGGAAAGAAGCACATGGAAATTGTCGACTTTCTGAAAACAGAACACGGGCTTGGGCACGGACATGCAAATGCAATCGTCGCGGCCACGCTCGCTGAAGATAAGAGCTGATTGATTGCTTGAGTGGTGATGGGCCTGTTTTCAAGTGCGCGCCACTAAAGACGAGATCGCCTCCGCCACCCAGGATGTCGCCAGCGGAGCGACAGGCAAAAGCCGGTCAGTCTTCACCGATTTGTTTGTTTGCTGGTTGTGCTTTACAAGCATTTTAAGTGCCACGCGGAAGTAGGTAAGACTTTAGCGTTTAAGTGGCGGTTTGAAGATATATTGCCAGTTGAATTCTCCGGCTAAATATTTGCCTGGAGAAGCGTTTGGTCATAATCAAAACCTACATGAAAAAAGCAATAAAACTGAGGTGATTTCGACTGTAATTGCATTAAATATGTTCGTCCGTGTCGAGCGTTGCTTTTGGTGAAGGCTTTTGTATTCAGAATAAAAAGAAGAAATTGCGGCGATGATATCTCTGCGATTAGATATAATGATTTATGTCACTGATTTTTTCCCCGGTGTAGACTAATTGCCCTAAAATGTTGGCTGGAATTTAAAACCCATTGATCCTTTTTAGCCGAGTCATGACCTGAAATTCCTTTACGTAATCAATAGAGCTGGTCATGGTCCTTCGGGAGACGTTCAATGTCCAAGCATTTGCGTTATTTATTTTTTATAGGTCCCAGGGACAAATTGCCTAAACCCTTGGAAAATTCATTGGTTCGGGAGCTGCCGGGTCTCGTTGTGCAGGTTTCAACTGACTGGGATGTCCTGGTTGAAAAGGCCGAACAGGAAGGTGTTTTGCCTTCCCTGATCCTGGTTGATGAAGCCTTCGGCGCGATGAATCCCGACTTGTTGCAAGTGTTCCAGGACACGTATCCCAATGCCGTCCTGTGTCTAACCTTTAACGGTGAGTACACGTCCAGGCAGCACATTCGAAAATGTCTGAAAACCGGTATCATCAATAACGTCATACCCATGAACCTCCGGCTGGATCTTTGGCTCTATGCGATCCAGATCATGCTGCATGGTGGCTCCTACATGCCGCCGGATCTTGTCGAACTTCTCGAGATCGACAGGAGCATGCAGCTAGAAAAGGCACGCAAGGCGACTGCTGCCAGCGGCTTGTCCGGGGTGCACATCGTAAGTTCGCTGACACCCAGAGAGCGGGAAGTGCTGGAGTTGATCGCACGAGGGCAGCAAAACAAGCATATTGCTGCAAATCTCTCGCTGTCGGAGCACACGATCAAACTTCACATTCACCACATCATTTCGAAGATGGGCGTGTCAAACAGGACTGAAGCAGCTGCCGCATATCTTCAGATACATCGATCCGCCGGTGGTAACGTTTAGGCTGCAATTCAAAAACTCTGCCAACGACCGGGAATGGTCCAATCTGCTGAATGTAAATTGGCAGAAACAAGTCTATGGATGCTGCCGAGCCACTGGTGTGAAGATTTTTGAGAATTGTATCTATACGTATGGTTATTTCATATGGATACAACTTGCCTCATGCTGCGGTTGTCCCGCCGCGTTGAGAGCGCGGTCGCGGTGTCCGTCACGCCTCGTTGTTTAATTTTCCTTTTTCAGGGCGCTCCGGACGGGCTCTGTCGCTTAGAAGCCGGTCAGGCCGGGGCGGCCAGTCTTGCTAGCCGCTCATCGCGGAAGGAAACAAGACGCCTTGCGTTTTCATCCCACAGGACCAGCTTCACGCAGCCAAGGCTCTGACGCAAAGTGAGCCGGCTGACATTGCGCAGTTCCGGATGTTCCTTGAGGACTTCAGATAGTCGGTAGAAGGGAATTTTGGGAGACAGGTGGTGCACGTGGTGGATGCCGATATTCCCGGAGAACCAGCGCAACAGGGGCGGCAGGTCGTAGTGTGAACTGCCTTCAAGCGCGGCATGCTGGAAATCCCAGTCACTTTCTTCAGACCAATGGGTCTCTTCGAACTGGTGCTGGATATAGAAGAGCCAAACGCCGGCGCTGGCTGCCATCAGAGTGATCGGGACCTGCACAAGGAAAAACGTGCTTGCGCCGACCAGCCAGATCATGAGCGCGAACGGTGCTGCGATCCCGAGATTTGTGGCAATTGTCGACACCCAGGGCTGCATTCCGGCGCGCATCAGGCCATAGGGAAGCCGGTATTGGGCGACGAATAGCCATGCCGGTCCCAGGCCGAACATGACGACCGGATGCCGATAGAGCCAGTAGCGCAGGCGGCCCCAGCGGGACAGAGCTCTGTATTCGCGCACGGTCAGTGTATCGACGTCACCGACGCCGCGGCGGTCGAGGTTTCCGGCGGAGGCATGATGGATGGCGTGAGTTCGGCGCCAGTAATCGTAAGGGGTAAAGGTAAGTACCCCGATGACCCGGCCGATCCAGTCGTTCATGCTGCGCCGGGCGTACAAGTTCCCATGGCCGCAATCATGCTGCAGGATGAAAAGCCGGACCAGAAACCCCGCCGCCGGGACCGTCAGGATCAATCCGAACCAGTAGCCGTGTAAGACGAGTGTCGCGGTAATTCCCCACAGTGCAATGAAGGGGAGGACCGTGATCGCAATCTCGAAACTGCTGCGGCGCGCGCTGATGTTCCGGAATTTGGCAAGAGCTGCGATCCAGGACCGGCTCTGGCGATCAGCAATTGGATTTTTCAGCGACGGATTTTCAGAGCCGTGGTTGAGCTCGGGCGCGCTAATATTAGAGGTTACGGTCATTCATGCGGCCTTCCACGCAGTATTCCGGAGTTTGATCGTTTCTCCAGGAATGACGTCCGTGGATATCGAGCAGCGATTAAACCGACGTTGCCGGTCAAGTTGGTCTGCAGGTTTTCTGCCGCATCTACAATCTTATTTTTGCATTTACGGAAAACTATTCAGAAAAAATCGACGGAAATACCGCCAATTATCAAATTTATTTCAGAAATTCGTTGTCTCGCCGGCGTGAAACGGAAGTCAGTCCAGCCGGAGGCGGTCAGCATTTCCAGGAGCTGCACCCGAGGCCGGAGACCTTCGGGCCGTCAGCCCGAAGGTGTTTTTCCGATGATGTGAGAAGGTCAGGTCCCGGCCAGTTGGGAAATATTCATGTTGGATGCATCACCACGCGAGAATTGCGTGAACATTGACATGACTGAAGCGCGGATTGCCTCTACCTGTGCAGGCGAATAGCGCCTGGCCTGGTAGCTCATCAGCACGCGCATGGCGCGATCGCCGTCGATGACCTCTTCCATCACTTCAAATTGCAGTCCGAGATGGGATTCATGCTTGTCCGGGTCTACCTGGCGAAACGCGATGGTACCGCCATCCGGCGCTGGCAGGTTGCCGTTCAACTTGTTTTGCGCATGGATCTGAATGAACACATCGAAAAGGTGGTCCATTCCGGGCGTCATGCCTAGGGCGTCTTCCACAAGGTCGATCGGAATGTCGGTAAAGGGCATCGATCCGTTGATCATGTCCTTGATGTTGCCGATCAGGGTGCCGACAGTCGGATCGTCTCCGAAGCGAACCCGGTGGGCGACGACAGTGGTGAAGTAGCCGATCGTGTCGAAATAGTCGGGGTCCGTGCGGCCCGCGGCAGAGGTGCCGATCACCAGATCGGACAATCCCCCAAGGGCCTGAAGCGCGGCGGAAATCGCGCCATAGACGACGTTGAAAAGGGAAGCGCTGTTTTCCTTGGCAATGGCATAAAGCCCCTCGGACACGTCGCTCTCCAGCCGCATTTCAACCCAGCCGCCTGCGACCGAACTATCGTCAGTGGCGGGTTCATCGGGGAGTTTGGGGTCGTTGGTGAAGAGAACCAGTTCCCTGGGTGCATCACCGAGCATGTCCGTCCAGAAGGCAAGGTGCCGGGCATTGACACCCGACTGCACCTGCTTGCGGGCAAACTCGTAAAATGGCGCTGGTTCGTCCGGCCATTCGGGCGCAACGCCAAGGCTGCGTGCGCGGTAGGCTTCAACCAGTTCGTCCATCATCAGGTTGACGGACCATTCGTCGAGCGCAAGGTGGTGGAACAGGAACGAGAGCACTTGCCGGCCTGTTTCCGGATCGGTGAGAAACCGCAACCTGACCGGCAATTCCTTTGCAAGGTCGAAGCAATAAATGGCTTCGGCATTGCGGTCCGCACCGATGCTTTCCGCGCTGGTCCAGAACCATTTGTAGGTTGCCAGTTCCTCGACGGGAACAACCTTCTGCAAGACATCACCTTCTTCCGTTTCGAAGTAGAGAGTCCTGAGGGCGGCATGCCGTTTCATCAAGTCACCCAAGGCGGCCTCGAAAACGGTTTCGTCCACGGGGTCGAGAAAATCCAGGGCAAACGGCAAGTTGAAAATCTCGCGGTATCCAAGAGCCGAATAGATCTTCCAGAGCGACATCTGCGCAAGAGCTAAAGGTGAGGCAGCGTCGCTGGCCTTGCCGTTTCTGATCTCGACATTGTTGTTCCCGACGCTTTCGCCGGCCCCATCGACCAGTGTCGCGTGCCGGGCAAGACCTGCTGCTGTAGGGTTGCCAAAAAGATCGTTGAAACGAACCTCTATGCCATGATCATGAAGCAGGCGGCCAATGATCCGGGTGGCAACCAGCGAATGTCCGCCGAAATCGAAAAAGTCGTCGTCTGGTGTGAGATCTGCGACCGCGAGTGCATCCCGAAACTCCTGCAGGATGGCCGCCTGAATGGCCGTCACGTTGAGGGCGGTTCCTTGTCCTGCGTGGAGAGGAGCATCAGAAACACGGGCACTTTCGCTCTGGAGAAGCTGCTGACTCACCGCGATTGAAAGAACCTCCGGGTTCCGGAGATAACCGGAAAACAGATCCAGCACCAAACTGCCGGCATGTCGCCTGATCCTCTGTCCCGTGACCAGTTCAAGAATTGCCCTGCCTTCTGTGTCAAAGCCCAATGCCAGCTCGAAATCGGGGCGTGCTTCATACGTCGGCAGGGGTATCCGGTCGAAGTCGAGTGTGTCTGTCGGGACGATGGTTTTCGGATCGGTGAGCCGATGGATCCAGACCTTTGGAAGGTCTGCTGCCAGTGTGTTGTTGTCGTGTTTTTCCGATCTGGAAATCGCATTCAGATGAGACAGAACCTGCCGTTCACCCTCTTCGGGAGCCATGTCCCGTCCAACCGAAACAGCAAAGCTGTCCGAACGGGCAAATCCGCCGCAATGGTCAGTCAGGCTGCCTGTCTGCCGTGCCGGAAAAATGGCTTCGATCCGTTCGTGACCGCCGAGCTTGCACAGGAACTGCGCGAAACGAACTCCAACCTGTGCCAGCAATGTGGTGTGGTCCGAAGAAGAGTAATCCTGGTCATGATGGAGGACAGGTTCGAGCAAGGTTCCGAACCTCCGCGCGAGCCGGTCGCTCGTTGGCGGAAGACCAGGTGTTCCGTTGAAATCGATAACGGCCGTATCGGCCAATCCTTCGCCCCGTCGCAACCAGGTGACCGGCGCAAGGCCGGGAAAATCAGGCTCGAATTGCTTCGCTTGACGCAGCGCCGGTGCAGCAATGACCATGTCGTCATAGGCTGCCACAAGACTTCTCAGGACATCTTCAGGTGAACAGACCTCCTCGAGAATGCGGTGCATGAGCAGGCCCAGGATCACCGCTTGACCGCAGAGGATCAGCAGCACCTTGAAAGGGGGTTCGGCTTCGCTGTCCCAATGTGCTTTCTGGACGGCCAGGACAAGTGAAACGGCTTCCTGCTGGTTTTCAGCTTTGATGATTTCAAGTGTTCCGTTCGGCCCGTGCGAGAGGGACTTCACGAGTTCTCCCTCGTCACTGAAGCGATAGCGCATCGCCAGCTCGGGAAGGGCTTCGACCATCGCGTCCACGGCGCGGGCGAGGCGTGCGATATCGGGTGTGCCACCGAGCCGGTAGACCTGGGCATGTCGCAGCACCTTGTCCGGATCTTGCTGTTGCGCCAGCCAGATCCGTTCCTGATGCTGCGTGACGGTGTGCGGTTGCCGGCCTTTTTCCGGCAAACGGCCAGCCGGGACGGCAGGCTGGGTTGACCCGTCCAGGGATTTGAGTTCCGCGTCGAAACGCTCGAACTCGGTTGCTGTCAACAGGCGGTCGAAACCTCCGGTCATGTCAGTCTCCCGATACTCATGTGTCGTGCTGATTGCTTGCCTTGGGAGCTTGTCCGCAGCCATTCGGGCCGACGACGCGGGGGCTCACTGAGTAAGCGGATATGAGTTGCATTTGTTAGCAGGCACAGCCAACGGGAGCAATTAAACTTGTATCAAATACTCATATTTTTAAGCCCGGGTATCCAGGTGGGCCAGACATGATTTCTGGACGGGAGAAGGCAAGACACCCGGGCAAGCACTCGGTGTGCCGCCCGGGCATGTTCGATGCAGAAAACCGATAGACGGAGCGGCTCCGGTTTTACTGCGTCGTCTCGTTCCAGCCTGCGATCGCGTCCAGCATGTGTTCCGCGCTTGCAACGCTCGGGGTAATCACCTTGGCGGGATCGACGAACAGGATCCGGTTTTCTTTGGCCGGTTTCATGAATTGATCCCAACCGGGAACAATCTTGCTCAGCGAAGCACGGGTGCCGGCCTCATCGCGGCCGCCGGCCATGTAGCTGTTGAGCAGGACAAGAACATCAGGGTCGAGCTTGCCGAATTCCTCCGCACTCAACGGCATGAGCATCATGGAACCGCCTGCCGGAGAGGCGCCACTCGGCGCACCGACATCCAGACGGCTGTATCCGAGGTCTTCCAGTGCCTGAACCATGCCGGAG
The DNA here is from genome assembly GCF_012395805.1 of Labrenzia sp. 5N. Lineage (NCBI taxonomy): Bacteria > Pseudomonadati > Pseudomonadota > Alphaproteobacteria > Hyphomicrobiales > Stappiaceae > Labrenzia > Labrenzia sp. 5N. The sequence continues at coordinate 277,373 of NZ_JAAZTM010000024.1, forward strand.
GAATCGCCCACAACATTGAGCTGGTCGGTCAGAAAGACGGGAAGGTAGGTCCTGCCGGCAGGATCGAAGGGCAGTTTGGTTCGCAGATCTTCCACGCGCTTTTCATAAGCCGCCTTGCAGGCGGCAAAGACATCTTCCCGGCCGACGAGAGCTGCCAGGTCTTCCTCGACATCAAAACCGTAGACCTTCGAGCTGCCAATATTCTGCAGATAGACCGGCGCGACAGTGGCCAGTTGATCGGCTTTGCCGGCATCCAGTTCGCTCGCGACGATCAGATCAGGTTCCAACGCTCTCAGTTTTTCAAGATCGAGCTGTCCGACGGGGCCGAAACCCTTTGGTTTCGTTTTGCCTTCGCCGAGAACGGTGTCGATGAAGTCTACCGCGATAACGAAACTGCCGTCATCCGCCCGGCCGAAGCTGCCGGTAAGATCGAGCCCGAGATCCATCAGAGGAATGCCGAGCAACGGCTCGTGCATGACGACGATATGTTCGGGCTGCTCCGGTATCGTGACCTTCCGGCCCGTGTCGTCGGTGAGGGTGCGCTCGGCTGCAAGGACCGGACTTGTCGCCAGTAGGGCTGCGATTGCGCAGGAGACGAGAAAACGCATGAAGATCCTTTCAGTGTGACTGGAGTTTGCGCAGCTCCTGCAGACGCAGCGCGATGATGAAGAGCGGCACGCCGACCATGGTCAGGCCGAGGCCGAGAGGCATTGGCAGGGAGCCACCAAGCCCGCGTGTCATTGCATCGGCGATCAGGACGAGGATCCCGCCCATCAAGGCGGACAGGAAAAGCCGCGCCCGGGCGACGGCCGGTGAAAGAAAGCCGGCGATGTGAGGTGCCAGCACGCCGAGAAAGACCAGGGGGCCAACCGCCGTTACGGCAGCGGAGCTCAGCACAACGGCAGTGAGCAGGATCAACGGGCGGGAACGGCCAACAGGTTCGCCCAATGCCATCGCCATTTCGCTGCCCAGGTCATAGGTCGCCATGGCAGGGCCGAGAACGAAGATTGCCGCGAGGCTGAGAACGAACAACGGCGCAAAGGCGGCGATGACTGTCCAGTTGGCCTGGAACAGCGAGCCGGCCAGCCACTCGGAAAGGGCGATGGAGGTCTCGGTCGGCAGATACAGGATGAGAAGCGATCCGAATGAGGACAGGACCGTCTCGATTGCTATCCCCATCAGGACGATGGAAAGACCGCTGGATCGCTCGCTGCCGACAAGCCATAAAAGCAGACCGGCAACCGTCAGCCCACCGGCGAGCGCAGCAAGAACCACAAGGCTCTTGGGTGCCGCCGGCAGGAAGACCAGCAGCAACATGATCATCGTCATCGACCCTTGGCTGAAGCCGAAAAGTCCCGGGTCAGCCAGCGGGTTCCTGGCAACCGACTGAAGCATTGCCCCGGCAAGTGCGACCGCCCAGCCGACCATGAACCCGAGCAGGATCCGAGGCAGGCGGACCGTCCAGAGGGCATAGTTCTCCGCACCCGGCAAACTTTCACCGGCAAGCGTTCGGAAAAGATCGGTTAGCCCGGTGTCCGTCAGCCCGAGGCCAGTGGCAAGAGCCGCAAGTGCAAGCGCAGCAGCCACAAGACAGGCTCCGGCAAGCAGATTGCCGGTCCTCATCTGAAGTCCGCCGGGCAGACGCAGAACCCGTTTGCCGTCGATTGCTCTACCGCCTCTGATCATGAGGCCTCCCGGCTACCGGGGGAGAGATAGAAGCGTTTGACGATCACGATGAATACGATGCCGCCGATCAGATCCGTAACCAGGCCGGTGTTCACGACGTAGGGGTAAAAGGCTTCCCGAGCTATGAGATCCGCTGCCAGACCGACAATCGCGCCCACGATCAGGGAGGCCGGCAGGGCGTGAACAAGATTGTTGCCCATGAAGGGGCGCACGATATGCGGCACGACCAGCCCGACGAAGCCGATCGGACCGCACACCGCAACCGCGGAGCCGGACCCGAGCACGGCTGCTCCGATGGCAAGACGTGAGACAAGAGGAACGTTGACACCGGTTGAGGCGGCCTTGTCGGCGCCCAGCAGGATCAGAGTCAGCGGCCGGGCAAACAGCAGCAGGATTACGACGGAAAAGGCCCCGATCCACCAGAACATGGCAAGGCGATCGATATAGACGTGGTTGATGTTGCCCGTTACCCAGCTCAGGAAATCGGCGCGGCGGGCCGGGTCGGACAACAGCAAGGCGTTGGTCATGCCGGTGAACAGCATGGAAACCAGGGCGCCGGACAGGATAAGGGACAATCCGCGCGGGTCGTTCCGGCGCCCTGCGAGCCGGGCAACCGCAAGGCTGGAGAGAAAACCGGCAAGTGCTCCGGCCAGTGCCGCAACGCCCTGCAGCTCGGTGCTGGCGCCGAACAGGAGCGCACTGGCAACCAGAAACAGAGCCGCACCAGAATTGACGCCCAGTGTGGCCGGGGAGGCCAGGGGATTGCGCACCAGGCTTTGCAGGACGAAGCCGCTGGCCGCGGCGATGCCGCCGGCATAAATGGCAATCAGGGTGCGCGGCAACCGCTGGAACAGAAAGACCGCGTCTTCGTAACTTTGAGCTTCGAAACGCTGGAGCGCTGCAATCAGGTTCGGCAGATCGGCCGCGTGGAAACCGAAGAACAAATGCACCACCAGCACGATGGCAAGCATTGCAAGGATGAGCAGAAGGTGGAGACTACGCCGGTCCATCAGGCTACCGATGTGTGCCCAATGCGCTCCGGAAAGCAGACGAGGCGCCCATTGCGTGGAAAGATCTGGGTCCTGAGGCCGAAGACCTGTTCGATGTTGTCACTGGTGACCGTGTCCGCAACCGGTCCTGCCGTAATGCACCGGCCTGACTGCATCAGCACGACCTCGTCGGCGAAGGCGGTGGTCAGGTTCAGGTCGTGCAGAACGGCAATCACCGTCTTGCCGTGGGTTTCGATCAGCTCCCTGACAAGTTCGAGAACGGCGAACTGGTATTTCATGTCCAGATGATTGACTGGCTCGTCCATCAGGATGACATCGGTATCCTGTGCCAGAACCATTGCGATCCAGGCGCGCTGACGCTGACCACCGGACAATTTGTTGACGGGAAAACCGGCCCGGTCGCTCAGGCCGACCGTCTCCAGAACCTGTTTGAAGAGATCACGATCCTGCGCCGACGGACCACCCGTCAGTGAATACCGCGAATAGCCGGCAAGCTCGATCAGCTCGCCAAGTGTCATGTAATCCGGGCAGAAGCAATCCTGAGGCAGATAGGCAATCCGGCGGGCAAGAGCTTTCCGGCCTATGCCATGGAGAGGTGCGCCTTCCAGCAGAATGTCGCCGGCGCTGATCGGCAGGAAGCTCATGATGGCTTTCAACAGGCTGGACTTGCCGCACCCGTTCGGCCCGACGATCGCCGTAAGCCGGCTTTTGCTGAACCGGACGGAGACATCACTGAGCACATTCAAGGGTCCGTAAGCCGCGCTTACGTGTCTCGTCTCCAGCAATTTCGACCTCTTGACCTTCTGCAATGCAGAAGTCTTTATACTATCCGAAACGAGCCAGCAAACCCAAAGCCAGCCCTCGAACTCGTTTCCAATCCAATCAAGAGCGGATTTGATGACCCCCTCAAAGAAATTGCATATCGGCATGTCGCTCGCCCCGACATGGCTCAGCGGCGACGCGTGGCGTCGTGCGGACAGTGGCGTGGAAGGCCTTTACGGCAGTGATTTTTATCTCGACGTCGCACTGCGCGCGGAGCAGGCCAAACTGGACTTTGCGTTTCTGCCGGACTCGCTGTTTCTGAACACCGGGCTGCTGGCATCCGGCACCGGGTTTGCCAGCCTTGACCCGACATTGCTGCTGGCCGCGATCGCGCGCGAGACGTCGAGGATCGGGCTCTTGTCGACAGCGTCGACGACCTTCTTTCCACCCTATATCGTCGCCCGGCAGATCCAGTCGCTGAACTGGCTCAGCAACGGGCGGGCCGGCTGGAACATCGTCACTGCGCTGGACGGCAACGCGAATTTCGGTCTGTCCGAAATGCCGAGCCCGGAGGAACGCTATGCACGGGCCGCCGAATTTACCGAAGTCGTCCGGCAGCTCTGGGAGAGCTTTCCTTATGAAGCTCTCAAGCTCGACAGGGAAAGCGGGCTGTTCGCCGATGCGGAACTCGTCAAACCGGTCGACCACGAAGGTTCGTTCTTCAACGTGAAGGGTCCGCTCAACTTGCCGCGCTTCGGCAAGACACGGATACCGCTTGTGCAGGCAGGGGCATCGGGCGCAGGCCGTGACTTTGCCTCTTCGGTGGCGGACGCGATCTTCGCCTCGACACCGGACAAGGCTGCAGCCGTGGACTTGCGGGCCGATTTGCGCAAACGGGCCGAACAGCGCGGACGAAAGGGCGACGATATCCGGGTTTTGCCAGGGTTGAGCCTTTACCTTGCGCCGACCAGGGCGGAGGCCGAGGAGCTCTTTGCCGAAACCAACGCACGCGTGAGCCGGGACAGGTGCCTGGCAACAGTTTTGGAAATGACCGGGCTCGATCTTTGCGACTGGCCGGCAAAACGACAGGTGAAAGCCACGGATCTGCCCCCGCCACCGGAAACGGTGCGCAGCCGCACCCATTCGCAACTTCTGCGGCGGATGATCGAGCGGGACGAACCGGCCGTCGAAGACCTGTTGTGCCGGCCGGAGGTTATCGGCTCGGCCCATTGGCTCGTCGTCGGCACACCTTCCGATGCGGTCGCACAAATCAAGGATTGGGCAGCGGCAGGTGCGATCGACGGTTTCGTCGCCTTTCCGGGTGGATCTCTGGACGCGGTGCGCCTGCTCCTGGAACAGGTGGTTCCTGCATTGGGTGATCTGGGCCTTTTCCGGAAAGACTATTCAGGCTCGACCTTCTTCGAGCATCTGACCCAGGAATAGGCATCGAGACAAACGCAGAAGCGCGTCACAGCAGGCGGACTAGGCAGTTGCAGAGGCCGAGGTTGCGCCATTTTCGAAAACTGGTGTCGGGGCTTGGCGAAAGAAAATTCCAACCCCTGACATCGCGAAACAGCAGCCCGAATAGAGTGCTTTGATCTTTGTCTGACCGGCGCTTATGCGATAAATTTTCCGTAATTAATTGAAATTAATAAGAAAAATCTTTTAGGTGGCTGGTCAAAAATTCGGCAGAAACCGTGTGCCGATTTTGTTGACAGAAATAAAACCTCTCGATAACGTTTCAATCTCCAAGTGATTGGAGCGTGGCAACGGGGCCACTTTAAAATTCGCAGGCGAAAAGGCCTCTCTATGTCTTCGGAAACGAAGCTGTAGGGAGGCCTTTTCTTTTGCGCTCAGCGATGTGCCGCGAGAGAGACCCCGAACAACTGCCGGGGCGCGGCAGAACAATAAAAATGAGGGGTAAAAATGAGCAAGTTACACGGCGAGGCGGAAGCCTTGGACGAAGTGGATCATGTTCTCGGAGAAGAATATGAACACACGCCGGTCCCGATGTCGGCCCGCAGGAGCACCTTTTCGGTCACGACCGTCTGGATCGGTTTTCCAATGATCATCACCGGCGCCATGACCGGGTCCCTCCTGGTTCTGGGCATGGGTTTCACAAATGCGGTCTGGGCCATGCTCCTGGGCAACCTGATCATGTTTGCCTATGTCGGCCTGCTGGGAGTTCTGGGCACGCGCAGGGGCATGAATTTCGCACTTCTCGCCAGCGTGGTCTTCGGACGGAAGGGATACATGCTTGCCTCCGGCCTGCTGTCGACCTTGCTGCTCGGCTGGTACGCTGTGCAAACCGGCATCACGGGATCCTTGATCAGCTCGGCCTACGAGCTGAACTATGTCGCGATGACCGTGATCGCCGGCCTGCTTTACATCGGCATCACCTTCGTCGGGGTACACGGTCTTCACCTGATCGGGCTGGTGTCGGTGCCCTTGTTCGTGCTGCTTGGCGGCTGGGTGGTTGCCGACAGCCTGTCGACGACAAGCTGGGCGGAAATCGCGGCTTATCCCGGCAACAACGGCGCGGCGACCATGTCCATGGGTGTCGGACTGACAGTGGTCATCGCCCTGTTCATCGATGCCGGGACAGTGACGGCGGACTTCAACCGTTGGGCAAAGGATACCAAGGCATCCGTCATCGCAACGTTCAGCGCCTTTCCGTTCGCCAACATGTGCGCCATGCTGGTCGGAGGGATCATGACGGCAGCCCTTGCGGTTCCCGATGCCAATCCCTTCGGCACGGACAACATGTTCGGCTACATGAACGGCAAGCAGCTGACTTTTCTCAGTGTCCTTGCCTTCCTCTTTCTCTACTGCAATCTCGGCTCTGTCTGCGCTCATTGCCTTTACAATGCCGCGACCGGCTGGTCGCGTATTCTCAACAGCCGCATGCGGTTGATGGCGGTTGTCCTGGGTGTCATCGGTATCGTCATTGCCGCCGGCAACGTCTGGGCGTTCTTCATCCAGTGGCTTTCCCTGCTCGGCATCCTGGTTCCGCCGATCGGCGCGATCATTCTGGTTGACCAGTATCTGCAGCGCCGCAACGCCACGATCGACCGTGACTGGCGCCCAACCGCATTCGCTGCCTGGGCGGCCGGTTCCATCGTTGCGGTGATCGTCGAGTTCTATGCACCGCAGTTTTCGACGGCAATTTCCGCAGGGCTTGCCGGTGGGGTTGCCTACCTCCTGTTCAACCGGATGCCAGAGGCCGCAAGGGCCGGTGCCTGACCCATTTCCGGCGGCTTAGGCCGCCGGACAATACCAAAAACCAGAGGATAGCCTTCCATGGCGGACTACGAAATTTACGAACTGGGTGACTTCACCTTTCAGAGCGGCGCAACGCTTCGCGAGTGCAAGCTCGCCTACAAGACCTTCGGCAAGCTCAACGCGGCGAAGGACAACGTCATCGTTTACCCGACCTGGTATTCCGGCCAGCACGTCGACAACGAATGGTTGGTTGGCAAGGGCATGGCGCTGGATCCCGATAAGTATTTCATCGTGATTCCGAACATGTTCGGCAACGGCTTGTCATCTTCGCCGTCCAACACGCCCGAGCCCTACAACGCGGCGCGGTTTCCGAAAGTGACCGCCTATGACAACGTCCGCGCACAGCACCAGCTCATGACACAGAAGTTCGGTGTCGAGCGCATCAAGATGGTCACGGGCTGGTCCATGGGGGCCCTGCAGACCTTCCACTGGGGCGCGATGTATCCCGACATGGTCGAGAGGATCGTGCCGTTTTGCGGGTCCGCCAAATGCTCCCGGCACAACTTCGTGTTCCTGGAGGGGGTGAAAGCGGCCCTGACAGCCGATGCCGCCTTTCTGGAAGGCTGGTACGAGAAAAAGCCGGAACGAGGGCTTCGGGCGATGGCGCGTGTCTATGCCGGTTGGGGTTTCTCGCAATCCTTCTACCGGGAAGAGCTGGACCTGAAGACGCTTGGATATTCCTCGCTGGAGGATTTCCTGGTTGCGTTCTGGGAAGGATTTTTCCTTCCCAAGGACGCCAACAACCTGCTGGCCATGCTCTGGACCTGGCAGAATGGCGATATCAGCGCCAACGACATCTACCATGGCGATTACAAGAAGGCGCTGGGGGCAATACAATCGAAGGCATATGTGATGCCCGGCCGAACGGATCTATACTTCCCGCCGGAAGACAGCGAAATCGAAGTCGCGAACATGCCGAATGCGACGTTGATTCCGATTGAATCCATATGGGGACATTTTGCAGGTGGGCCGGGCACCAGCCCGGTTGATGTGGCGTTTCTGGACGGGAAGCTGAAGGAAATACTTGCGGGTAGTGCCTGACAGGCAAGGCCAGCCCGGCCGGCCGCTTTGGCGGCCGGCGCAGGACTGAAAGGGGAGAGTTTGGGTTGACCAGTTCATGCAAAACTTCCGAACCGTGGCGCGTCGGTGTGCTGTTCTCGCAGTCCGGCTACATGTCGGTGATCGAGGAAACCCAGTTGCGCGGGACGTTGACGGCGATCGATGAAATCAATGATAGCGGCGGGATCAACGGACGGCCCATCGAGCCGATTATCTATGACCCGGGTTCGGACTCACGCAACTACGGGCTTCTTGCAAAGAAGCTTATGGTCGAGGACGGCTGCAGCACGATATTCGGCTGTTACACCTCGTCCAGCCGCAAGGCCGTTCTGCCCGTGGTTGAGCGACTGAACGGCCTGTTGTGGTATCCGACGCTTTACGAAGGCTTCGAGTTTTCCTCCAACGTGATCTACACGGGAGCAACACCCAACCAGAACAGTGTCCAGCTGTGCCGGATCCTGATGGAGCTCTATGGAACGCGGTTCTATTTCGTGGGGTCGGACTACATCTATCCGCGCGAATCCAATCGCATCATGCGGGAGCTGATCCGCAACAATGGCGGCAGTGTCGTCGGCGAGAGTTATGTCCGGCTGGGAGCGGACAGAAATTCCTTCGTACCGATCATGCGCGAAATCCGGCAGGTGCAGCCGGACGTGATCTTCTCCACCGTGGTCGGCAACACGACCACATATCTCTATCAGGCCTATGCCGATCTCGGCATCGACCCGAGGGTGATGCCGATCGCCAGCCTGACGACCACCGAGGCCGAGATCCGGGCGATGGGATATGATGTCGGCGACGGCCATCTGACCGCCGCTTCCTATTTCCAGGGTGTCGGCAACGACCGCAATGCAACCTTCATCGACCGTTACAAGAAGCGCTACGGCGAGGACGAGCCGACCAACATGTGTCTGGAGGCGTCCTATTTCCAGGTGAATGTCTTCGCCAAGACCCTTGCCGAGACCAACTCCATGGACACCTCGATGATCCGCCAGTCGGTCATGGGATCGGAATTCGATGCCCCGCAGGGCGAAGTTTCCATCAACCCCGTGTGGGGCCATGCCGACCTGTGGACCCGCATCGGCCGCGCGAACCGCAGCGGCCAGTTCGATATCGTTTTTGAATCGCCCTCCAGCGTGAAGGCGGATCCTTACTTGATTGGGTACGGCCGATGCCTCGAATACAGCTGACACAAACCTCCCGAAGAACCTGGACAAACAAGCAGACAACCGGGGAGACACTGGAAATGGATACAACCGCGGCGGCCAAGACCAAGCGTCCGCTTTCGCAACGAACGTCGGCAGCGGCTGCCATGCGCAAGAACGCCACCGCGACAACTCCGCATCAGAACCTCAGGATCGCGGTTATCGTCGAACCCGATGCGGATGGTGAACGCCTGATCCGGGAGTTGCAGCGCCTGCGTTGCGAGGTGCGCCATATCTGGCCGATCCCGCCGCAGTTGCCTGTCGATTGCGATCTTGTGTTCTGCACGCTGGTCGAGGACATGCCCAAACGTATCCCCTGGTTGCCGGGAGAGCCGGAAGCCGGTCTGGTGTTGGTGGATCGCGGTGTCAGCAATCTGGATCTCAAGCTGATCCACAATTGCGCCGCCCATGGCGTGCTGCACTATCCGGTCGTCCAGCGCGCGGTCCAGACCTGTGTCGCTCTGGCGCGCGAGCACTTTCTTTACGAGCGTCGACTAAGAAACCGGATCGATAAACTTGACGAAAATCTCAGAACGATGCGCCTTGTTGAACGTGCAAAGTCTCTGTTGGTTCGCGTCAAGAATGTAAGCGAAGAGGAAGCTTACAATTATTTGCGTCGGCAGGCGATGGAACGGCGTGTAACTATCGGTGCAGTTGCAAATGCGATAATTGACTCGCACGAACTTCTTAGCTAATCTTTCGAAGTTATTCGTGGCAACAGCGCCACGTACATCCGGGTAAAAGAGCCCCACGGTTTTCGTCTTGGCGGAACGTGGGGTTTTTTGTTGTCTGAAATTCAGACATTTCCCTCAGCGGCACCATAGCCGCGTTCACAAAAATCAGAGGCGACGATGCCCCGAACGAGCTGCCGCAAGGCAGGGCGGACGGGGCTTTTTTGTTTATGGAGCAGCAACGTGAAAACCAACAGGCGCAATTTTCTTCTCGGGTCGGCCGCTTTCGGGGCAGCCGGTCTCGGCACCTTCCCGCATATCTGGAGCAAGAACAGCGGACTGGCGCGCGCCGCCGGCGGCCAGATCAAGGTGGGGGTTCTGTTCTCCCTGACCGGGACGACTGCGATTATCGAAGAGTCGCTCAACAAGGCGACGATCATGGCGATCGAGGAAATCAACGCCGCAGGCGGTGTCAACGGCATGGAGATCGTTCCGGTGGTTGAGGACCCGGCTTCTGATCCGGCGACTTTCGCGGAAAAGGCGCGCAAGCTTGTCCTCCAGGACAAATGCGTTTCGGTCTTCGGCTCCTATACCTCGGCCAGCCGGAAGGCCGTGCTGCCCGTGTTCGAAAAGCGGGACAATCTCTATTGGTATCCGACCCTCTACGAGGGGCGCGAGTGCTCGAAGAATGTCATTTACACAGGTGCTGTTCCCAATCAGCAGCAGGACGAGTTCGTGCCCTGGCTGGTGAAGAATTTCGGCAAGCGCTGGTACCTGATCGGGTCGAATTACATCTATCCGAAGGAAGAGAACAACTACTGCAAGAAGTTGCTGGCCGAACTTGGAGCCGAAGTCGTTCACGAGGAATATGTGCCGCTCGGCCATTCGGAATTCTCGTCCGTCATCAACAAGCTGAAGGCGGAAAAGCCGGACGTGATCTTCTCGACGGTGGTCGGCGATTCCGTTGTCGCCCTGCACCGACAGTATCATGCGGCCGGTCTCGACCCGGAAAAGATGCCGATGGCCAGCCTGACCACTTCCGAAAACGAAGTGGCGGCGATGGGCGGTGCCGCTGCCGCGGGACATTTTACCTCCGCACCATATTTCATGGTCTGGGATTCACCGGAAAACCAGAAATTCGTCGAGGCCTACAAGTCCCGTTGGGGCGGCGACAAGGTCACGCATTTCGTCTCCGAGCCGTCCTATTTCCAGGTGCATCTGTTCAAGCAGGCCGTCGAGAAACTGTCGCCGGACGATATCGATCCAACCACCATCCGCGAGGCCGTCAAGGGTGAGCAGTTCAACGCGCCGCAGGGACTGGTCAAGATCGAGGGCGAGAACCTTCATACCTGGCTGAGACCGAAGATCGGCCAGTGCAAGTCGGATGGCCAGTTCGAGATCCTGCAACAGTCCGCCGACTGGCTCGAGCCCATTCCCTACAAGGCCTACGACGGTCAGGTCTGCACCGCTGACGGTCTGAAGAGCAGCTGACACGCGCAAACGGGCGGCGTGTCGTCACGCCGCCCGGCTTTTCCGTGACCTGATGTTTTCCAGACCTTGAAGGCTTGCAGATGGAACTTGTCGTCTCCCAACTCCTGACCGGCCTCAGTATCGCTTCGATCCTGATGCTGGTTGCCCTTGGCCTCGCCGTCATCTACGGCGTGACCGGGGTCATCAATCTCGCGCATGGCGAATTCGTCATGCTGGGCGCCTACTGCGCCTGGTTCCTGCAGTCCCAGCTTGGCATGGGCTTGCTGGAGAGCCTGATCCCGATCTTTTTCATTCTTGCGGTGTTCGGTTGGGCCGTGGAAGCCCTGGTCATCCGCCATCTCTACGACCGGCCGCTCGACACCATCCTGGCGACCTGGGGCATTGGCGTGATGGCGCAGCAGGCGATCCGGCTGATTGCCGGCGGCGAGCTGCGTTATGTCGAGATCCCGGCGTTCCTCAGTGGCAGCGTGTCCCTGTTCGGTGCAAGCGAGTCCGCCTACCGGCTGTTCATCCTCGGTCTTGCGCTTGTCCTCTTCGGGCTCACCTGGGTCATCTACCGGCGCACCAGCTTCGGGCTGAAACTGCGTGCGATTACCCAGAACCGGGAGATCGCCTCCAGCTTCGGCATAAATTCCGCCCGCATCTATCGATCGACCTTCGCCTATGGCGCCGGCATCGCCGGTCTCGCCGGTGCGCTCGTGTCGCCGCTGAAGAGCGTCTCTCCGGAAATGGGGACGACCTACGTTGTCGACGCCTTCATGGTGGTTGTCCTTGGTGGTGCCCAGAGCCTGCTCGGCACTGTCGCAAGCTCCGGGATCCTGGGTGAACTTTCGGGTTTCCTGGCCTTCCACAGCAACGACACCCTGGCCAAGGCGCTGGTCCTGCTGGCGATCGTCATCCTCATCCGCTTTCGGCCCGAAGGCCTGTTCTCGACCCGTGTGCGCTCGTGATCACGGCCGGAAAAAGGATCGCAATTCAATGAACCTGACTGGAAAATCAACAGCACGGCTGGTGCTCTATCTGGCGTTCTGTGCAGCCATCTTGCTCGTGCCGTCCGTGCTGGACGATGCGTTTCTCCTGAACAAATATTCCCGCTACCTGGTCTTCGCCATCCTGGCAGTCTCGCTCAGTCTCTCCTGGGGCTACGCCGGAATTCTCAATCTCGGCCAGGCAGCCACCTTTGGCCTGGGGTCCTATGCCATGGCCATGGGCCTCAAGCTTCGCACCGTGCCGGTACATACCGGCAGCGAAGGGCTTCCGGACTTCATGGTCTGGAACAATGTCACCGAACTGCCCTGGTTCTGGGCGCCGTTTCACTCCATGACCTTCGCCATTCTGGCGGGCCTCCTGATCCCTGCCGCCTTTGCTGCGCTGCTCGGCTGGTTCATGTTTCGCGGGCGCATCACCGGTGTCTATGCGTCGATCATCACGCTGGCCGTTCTGGTGGTGGTCAATCTCCTGATCATCGATCAGCAGCGCTACACCGGCGGCTTCAATGGCATCACGGATCTCGCCCAGTTCGAGGTGGCCGGTTTCTTCTTCGATGCCTATTCCGCGACAACCTATTACCTGGTCGCGCTGTGCCTGTGTGCCGTGCTGCTTCTGTCGCTCGCGGTTACCCGCAGCAAGACCGGCATGATCCTGCAAGCGATCCGCGATCAGGAAAACCGGGTGCGTTTCTTTGGCTACGACGTCGCGCTCTATCAGATCTTCGTCTTCTCGCTGTCGGCCGGCATCGCCGGTCTGGCAGGCATGCTCTACACGATCGTGATGGAATTCGCCTCGCCGACATTCCTTAGCGTGCCGCTCAGCCTTTCCGTGGTGATCTGGGTCGCCGTGGGCGGCCGGCAGAGCCTTCTGGGGGCTGCCATCGGAGCCCTGATCGTGACCGGCGTCCAGGGAGCCCTGTCGGAATCCGAAGTCTTCCTGGAAAGCTGGATGCTGATCATGGGGGGCCTGTTCGTACTCGCTGTCCTGTTTCTGCCGAAAGGCATTGCAGGTGCCGTCTCGATGGTTGTCGACCGGCTGCCCTTTTTCGCCGGCAGCGCCAGGAAATCCGCGAGCAATGTCATGAAAACCACGGAGGCGGCGTCATGAAGACGGCAACCGACCACCTTAGCCTTCGGGACGTCAGTGTGTCCTTCGGCGGTTTCCAGGCGATCTCAGGACTGTCGCTGGATGTGAACAGCGGCGAACTGCGGTGCCTGATCGGACCGAACGGTGCTGGCAAGACCACGGCGCTCGACCTGATCTGCGGCAAGACCCGTGTGACTTCCGGCGAGATCCGCTTCAAGGGCGAGGCGATCCATACCCTGAAGGAATATCAGATCGCCCGCGTAGGTATCGGGCGCAAGTTCCAGGTGCCGAGTGTCTTCCGCGAACTGACCGTTCGGGAAAACCTGAATATCGGTCAATCACGAAACACCGGCGTTCTGGCCAACCTCGTGCGTTTCGGTGCAAGTCACGACGACGAGGAAATCGAACGTCTTGCGGTTCTGGTCGGCCTTCAGGACGACCTCGATCTTGCTGCCGGACATCTGTCTCACGGTCAGACGCAATGGCTGGAGATCGCGCTGATCCTGGCCCAGAACCCGACACTCATCCTGATGGACGAGCCGACAGCCGGCATGACCGCGCAGGAAACCGGCAAGACGGCCGAGCTGTTCAACAGGCTGCGGGGCGAGCACACGCTGATAGTCGTCGAGCACGACATGGGATTCGTGCGCGACATCGCTGAAACCATTTCAGTCATGCACCAGGGCAAGCTGCTTGCCGAAGGTCCGCTGGAGGAAGTTTCCAGCGACCCGCGGGTGAAGGAAGCATATCTTGGAACGAAGGAGGCCGGCCATGCTTGAGCTGAACGGTCTCGATGGTTTCTACGGCCGAAGCCGTGCGCTCCAGTCCGTTTCCATGGACATTGACGAGGGTGATTTTTTCTCCGTTCTCGGCCGCAACGGCGTGGGCAAGACGACGCTTCTTCGCAGTGTCCTCGGGTTGATGAGCCGCACGTCCGGTTCGGTCAAGCTGGAAGGAATGGAATTGAACAGCCTGCCGACGCACGCAAGAGCGCTCGCCGGCATCGGCTATGTCCCGCAAGGCCGCGGCATCCTGCCGGCCTTCACCGTGCGCGAGAACCTGATGATCGGCACCTTCGCCGCCCAATCGGGCCAGGGTGAGATCGCCGACTGGGTGCTGGAGCTGTTTCCGATCCTGAAGGAGTTCCTGAACAGGCGGGGCGGCAACCTTTCCGGAGGTCAGCAGCAGCAGCTTGCAATCGGTCGGGCGCTTCTTTCCCAGCCCAAGGTGCTTCTGCTCGATGAGCCGACGGAAGGCATCCAGCCGAACATCGTCGAGCAGATCGAGGATGTCCTGATCGACCTGAACCGAACCAGGGGCCTCACCATCGTTCTGGTGGAGCAGAACCTCACTTTCGCACGCCGGGCCTCGAACCGGTTCGCGATCCTCGACCGCGGCACCGTCGCGGTCACTTCCGGCATTGCCCAACTGTCCGACGACCTTGTCCACGAACACCTCGTGGTCTGAGGCGCGGCAACCCGTTCCTAGAAGGAGGAATTGATGTATCACGGTGATATTTCCAGCAGCAACGACACCGTCGGAGTGGCGGTGGTCAACTACAAGATGCCGCGCCTGCATACCCGCGAGGAAGTGCTGGCCAATGCCCGCAACATCGCGGACATGATTGCGGGAATGAAGATCGGCCTTCCGGGCATGGACCTGGTAATCTTCCCGGAATACTCCACCCACGGGATCATGTATGACCCCAAGGAGATGTACGAAACCGCCTCCCAGGTGCCTGGAGAGGAAACGGCCATCTTCGCCGAAGCCTGCAAGAAGGCGAACGTCTGGGGTGTGTTCTCCCTGACAGGCGAGCGACACGAGGATCACCCAAACAAGGCGCCTTACAACACGCTCATCCTGATGAACAACAAGGGCGAGATCGTCCAGAAATACCGCAAGATCATGCCCTGGGTGCCGATCGAAGGTTGGTATCCGGGCGATTGCACCTACGTCTCGGAAGGCCCGAAGGGGATGAAGATCAGCCTGATCATCTGTGACGACGGCAACTATCCGGAAATCTGGCGTGACTGCGCCATGCGCGGGGCGGAACTCATCATCCGCTGCCAGGGCTACATGTATCCGGCCAAGGAGCAGCAGATCCAGATTTCCAAATCCATGGCCTGGGCGAACAACTGCTATGTGGCGGTTGCAAACGCCGCCGGCTTTGATGGCGTCTATTCCTATTTCGGCCATTCGGCCCTGATCGGTTTCGACGGCCGGACGCTGGGGGAATGCGGCACCGAAGAAAACGGCATTCAATATGCCCAGATGTCGGTGTCGGGGATCCGCGATGCCCGCAAGAACATGCAGTCGCAGAACCACCTCTTCAAACTGCTGCACCGTGGCTACACCGGCACGATCAACTCCGGCGACGGCGACAAGGGCCAGGCAGCCTGCCCCTATAATTTCTACGCCAACTGGGTGAACGATCCGGAAGGAACGCGGGAGATGGTCGAGGCCATGACCCGCACGACTGTTGGCACCGAGGAATGTCCGATGGAAGGCATCCCGAACGGCGCAAGCACCCACCGCTAGGGCTTAGGTCCAATCCGGGCGGGAAGTCTCTCGCCCGGTTCGAAATCGATCAGCTCTTGCCGCAGGCCAGCAACCTGGCAGCACGCGCTGATCCGGCGATCCTCCCGAGCGATGCGGTTCGCAGCGCCGCATCCTCCTGGCGCTGCAGCGATTTCCCCCGCTGCAGCGTCTTCAAAAGGAAGTCCAGGAATGAATGCACCGATAGCTGGTCCGGTTGAGGACCCGACTGACGCCTATCGTATTGTCAGCGAACCCTTTTATCGCTCCTTCGCACAGGAGGTCGGCCATTATGAAGCTGCCTATGCCGCACGGTTGCCGATCCTTCTGAAGGGGCCGACGGGATGCGGAAAAACGCGGTTTGTCGAGCACATGGCATGGCGGCTGAAGCGTCCTCTCGTCACGGTGTCCTGTCATGAGGACATGACGGCGTCGGATCTGGTCGGACGGTTCCTGCTGGATGCCGACGGTACCGTCTGGCACGACGGACCGCTGACGGCGGCCGTCCGGCACGGTGCAATCTGTTACCTTGATGAAGTAGTGGAAGCGCGGCAGGACACGACGGTCGTCATCCATTCCCTGACCGACCATCGCCGCCATTTGCCGCTGGAAAAGAAGAATGAACTGGTCCAGGCGCATCCGGACTTCCAGCTCGTGATCTCCTACAACCCCGGCTATCAGAGTGTGCTTAAAGATCTGAAGGAATCCACCCGGCAGCGGTTCTGCGCGATTTCCTTCGACTATCCTGATGCGGCAACCGAAGCGGAAATCGTGGCGCGTGAAGCCGGTGTCGAGCCTGAAACAGCAAGGGTTCTTGTCCGGGTTGCGGAAAGATCCCGGAACCTCAAGGGTCACGGACTGCGCGAAGGTGCATCGACGCGCATGTTGATTGCAGCCGGTCAGCTGACAGCGCAAGGCGTGCCGCTGGAAGAGGCCTGCCAGATTGCCATCGTGCTGCCGCTCGTTGATGAGCCGGAGATCCGCGCTGCGATGTCCTCCGCTGTTTCTGCCTGCCTGTAAGACATGGCGGCGACGATGACCGAGGCTGCCACGGCAAAGACCAACACCGTTGAGACGCGCGAATGTGAACGGCAAATGTCTGCCGTCTGGACAAAGGCCCTGTCCCGGATTTCCCAAGCCGGTTACGGCGAAACCGTAACGCAAGCCTATCGTACTTGTGGCCCGATGGTTGCAGAGGCGGTTTCGGAAGAAGCCGCAGCCGATCTCGGACGCCTGGTTTCCTGGATTGCCATTCGTTCCGGCCGGCGTGCATCGGCAAGGGTGCCGAATACAGCGGCTCGCGCAGCGCGGCACTTGAAGTCATTTCCTGTTTTTTCGGAGTGGTGCGCTCTTTTGGAGCGGACCGGACGCGACTTGCCGGAAGCCGTTGAAGCACTGCTTGAGACGTCTGACAGATCCCTGGCAGAAATCGGCTTGTCCGGCTTCAGGACATTCGTCGGCATGGGGTTGGCACTCAGACTGACGAACCGCGAAAAGGCGCGATTGTTTCTCGCTGGTGAAGACCCGGAAGCGCGGCACTTTCTTGACCGGCAGTCGTCAGTCTTGCGATTTGACGACGAAGAGCTTCGGTTGAAGACGTTTCATGCCGCCTTGTGGGGTCAGCTTCCACCCATTGTCGAAACCCCGGCCACAGCGCCGGAGCAAATGCGTCGCAGAGCCGGGTTTGGGCGGGATGGCATTCGTCTGCCGTCGGGGTTCCCGGGTTTCGACCGCGCGGACAGCCTGAAGCTTTATCATGCGGCTCTTGCCCATGTGGGCGCTCACATTGCCTTCACCCGGCGGGTGTTTGAGCGAAAGTCCCTGAAACCCATGCAAGTCGCAGTTATCTCCTTGCTTGAAGATGCGCGGGTCGAACGGCTCGCTCTGGAAAAGATGCCGGGACTGAGGTCACTCTGGAGCAGCTTCCATACCATCGATGCACGCTCCGCGGACCTGGCGATAACCTTGATGGCTCGGTTGTCGCGCACGCTGATAGATCCGGAATACAGCGATACCAACGGTTGGGTGGAGAAAGGAAAACGACTGTTCGAGGAAGCCTTTGCGGCGACCCCCGACGACCAGACCTTCTGCCGAAGAATTGGCGGACTGCTTGCTAACGATCTGGGTCAGATGCGGCTGCAGTTCGACGCCCGCACCTATATGGTGCAGCCAGCCTACAGGGACGACAACCTCGGTATTTGGACCTTCGACGAGGAACCGGACCTGATTGAGATGGATGTTGCAGTTGAAACGGAAGGTGTGCGCCTGGAGCAACAAGAACGCGACGAGGCCGACCGGCAGGAGCCCGAAGAGGAGGAAAAGCGCGAGGAAGAAGCCGCGGCAGCGGAAAAGCTACGGCTTCAGGATGAGGACGCGGTAACCCGGCTGATCACCTATCCCGAATACGATCATGTCAGCCGCCGGATGCGCCCGGACTGGTGCACTGTTCATGTCACTGAGGCGCCGCGAAAGACGGCAACCGGTCTGTTGCGGAGCCTCACGCAAGAAACCAGGATACAGAGTTCTCTCACCTCTCTGATCTCCAGTGCCAATGTGAATGCGTTCCAGCGGGAGCGCCGGCTGGAAACCGGTGACTTTCTCGACCTGGATGCATGCATCGATGCTCAGGCAAGTCGCCGCAACCGGGAGATCCCCGATCCGAGAATCTTTGGCCGGAAGAGTTGCAGGGGCCGGGACCTGGACATCCTGTTGCTGATCGACCAGTCACACTCCACCGGCGAGCCGGCAGGCGAGGGGAGCGCCAGCGTTCTCGATCTTGAACGCCTGTCTGCCGCGATAATGGCCGGGGCGATGGAGACGACCGGCGACAATTGCGCACTTGCAGGGTTTTGCTCGGACACTCGGGAGACGGTCCGATATGCGCGGATCAAGGACTTCGGCCAACCGGTCGACCAGGGCGTGTATGAACGCTTGGCCGGTCTGGAAAGTGCATTCTCGACCCGGCTGGGCCCGGTTATGCGTCACGGTGGGCGTGAGCTTGCCGAAAGGACGGCATATCGAAAGGTATTGCTGGTGGTGACTGACGGCGAGCCGTCCGATATTGACGTCGATGATCCGGATTATCTCCTGGAAGACGCCCGTTTCGCCTTGCGCGAATTGGCAGTGGCCGGCATCGATGTTTTCTGTTTCTCGCTCGGCGACAACCGTAACGATTATTCCGGCAGGATTTTTGGCAGCAAGAATGTCAGAAAGCTCGCGGACCTTTCCAGGCTTCCTGGCGCTCTGCTTGGGCTCTATGGGGAGTTGAAAAAGTAGGAGCAGCCTCTGGTGAGCTGCTCTCATTTTGCCGGATTGCCAGTTCTGTGGTGAACCTTGCGCCAGTCCTGAGCGAGCTCTGATCGCCTGTTCTGACCGTACCGATTCTGTTGAAACATCAGAAAATCTGCCTTTAACCGGCAAAACACCCGGAAAAGTTTCAAGGAAGATTTTGCGTGGGTTTAACTTCAGCCAGTGTTCTGAAAATGTGGCCGGTCCATCGCCGGAGACCTCGCGGTAGTATTCGAGGGTAAATTAAGTAATTGAAATAAATAAGGAAAAAATAGGATCGGCTAGAATGATGCTCTGGAACTGGCAAAGATTGGCACACCCGTCGGGTCGGAAAGTTTCGTAGAGGCATCTGGAATGCCGGTTCAACCAGGCCGGGTTAGGGTTTCGTTAACTTAAATTTCCTTGCACCATCTGCTGGAATCCTGCATCCATGACGGAGTTACCGCTCATATCGGGCACGAAACCGTCAGAGGGCATTAATGGCCGTTACCGAACAATTTTCCGGTGGACGCGATACGACCGCAAAAATCGAAAGTTTCACGCAGAAGCTTTCGGACCGTTTGCAGACGATGCGCGAAATGACCTACCCGCCGGAAGCCCGCAAGGTTTTCGGCCGGACGTTTTCCACGACGGATCTGGTTCGTCTGCTGGGCGTGCCGGAAAGCACGCTGCGCACCCTGACGCTGGAAGGCAAGGGCCCGCAGCCGCATCGCGCCGAAAACAACCGCCGGATCTATACAGTCGATCAGGTTTGGGAACTGAGGGCATTCCTCGCGGAACTCAGGCCTGACGATGCGCATCGCCTCGTGCCTCATCGCCGACCGGGAGAGAAACTGCAGGTCGTTGCTGCTGCGAACTTCAAGGGTGGCAGCTCTAAGACGACCACCTCCGTTCACCTGGCCCATTACCTGGCTATCCAGGGCTACCGGGTGCTGTGTGTCGACCTGGATCCCCAGGCCTCCATGACCACGACCTTCGGCATTCAGCCGGACCGTGATCTTCGGTCCGGCGAAGACGATGACGAGCGGACCGACACGACTTACGACGCTTTGCGGTATGACAATTACCGCGTGCCGTTCTCCGAGGTCATACGCGAGACCTACTTCCCGGGCATTCACCTTGCCTGCGGCAACCTGCGCCTGATGGATTTCGAATACGATACGCCGACCGCGCTTGCCGAAAGGACGACCGACGAGCTTGGCCTGTTCTTCCAGCGCCTCGATGCCGTGATCCAGTCGGTTGAAGAGCACTATGACGTCGTTGTCCTCGATACGCCACCTTCGCTCGGCTACACGACGATGGCGGCTCTCTATGCGGCAACGGGCCTGATCATCACCGTTCACCCGGCCATGCTCGACGTCTCGTCTTGCTCCCAGTTCCTGAAGATGATTTCGGATGTGACCCATACGTTGTCCGAAGGCGGTGCGGTTTTCGAACATGACTTCACGAAGTTTCTGCTGACCAGGGTCAACCCCAATGACGGGCCGCAGAAGATCATGTCCGGCACCATGCGGGACTTGTTCGGGACCGACGTCCTTGTGGCCGAGGCGATTGAATCGACCGCCATCGCATCTGCCGGCGTTGCCAAGAAAAGTCTCTACGAGATCGAATCCGGTGAAGTCGGCCGGGAAACCCTGAAGCGGGCGCTGGAAAGCGCAGACCGCGTCAACGCCGAAATTCTCGATCTGATCAAGAGTGTATGGGGCAGGGAGGTTTGACGATGAAAAAGTCGATCGTCAAAATGATGTCCGACGCGGCGGCTGCAGCTGCCGACAAGAAGGAGCCGCCCAAACCGGTTGCGGGCCAGAAGGTAACCGCACCCGTCGTGAATTCCATGGGGCGCGCCTTGTCGCATATGCGCGAGGACAGCATCGTTGCCCTTGATCCGTCGAAAATCGACCCAAGCCCGTTTTCCGATCGCTTCGAAACAGACCTCGAAGCGCAGGAGGCCCTGGAGGAACTCAAGCTTTCAATCCAGGATGAGGGGCAGAGGATCCCCGTTCTGGTGCGCCCGCACCCCACGGAACGGGACCGCTATCAGCTGGCCTATGGACACCGCAGGCTGTTTGCCATTCAGACATTGATGGCGGAAGCCGGCAAACCGGAGACGTTCAAGGTCAAGGCGTACGTTCGCAAGCTGAGCGACGCCGAGCTGATCAAGGAACAGTCGCTTGAAAACGGCGTCCGCGAAAACCTGACCTTCGCGGAGATGGTCCTGTGGGCTGTGCAGCTGCGCGAAGCAGGGCTCAAGCAGCGCGAGATGCAGCCGGTGCTCGGCCAGGTTCAAACGGTCATTTCCAATATGCGGAAGATCGCCGACAGCATCCCGCACGATATCATTCGCGCGATTGGCCGTGCCAGGAATGTTGGCCGGCCGGCGTGGATGGAACTGGCGAAGCTGTTTGAAGACCCTGCCGCCGAACAGCGCGTTCGATCCGTCATAGACGGTGAGGATTTCAGGCTGGCTGCTGCGCAGGACAGAATGTCCATGGTAACGCAGGCAGCAAGAGGCAAACAAAAGAAGGCTGCACCGGCAACTCAGGCTGCAGCAGAAATCACATCGAACGGAACGGTACTGGCAAAACTGAAGAGAACATCGGCGGCAACCGTGTTCTCGATACCGAAATCCGAAGCTGAATTCAGTCACTGGCTGGAGGAGAACCTTCCGGACGTCTATCGCGATTATCTGCGGCAACGGCAGGAAACGGGACGTACGAAGGGCTGAGAATGGTCGCGGCATACCTCGAAAGGGCATGCCGGGCGCACAATGATCCGGGGCAGGTGTTCAGGTGTCGTCCCGGGGCATATCGGCAAGAGGCCGGATTTCGGCCAGGCCCCGTGAGGAAGGAGACGGTGCGAGAGAAATAGAGACCAAATGAAAAGAGACCGAAACGGCGGCAACCGTTCAGTCTCTTTAATCACGGTTCAACTTGGAACGTCCAAACAGGAACCTCAACACTTCCCTGTTTTAGGCGAATTCCGAATCACGCGCAAGATCCATCTTGTGTGAACGGTGGATTTCTGCCGATTTCCCGAAGTTGAACCTCCTGAAACGCATAACGCCGCACGTTGGCTCGTGTCGGTGAACGGAGGTTGTCATGCCTGCTGTTTCGAACGTCTCTTCCTTCCGGAAGGTGACGCCGGGGATACTTGCGTCCCAGCGTCTGGCAATGTCGAACGACATTCCCGATATTGGAAAATCCGAAGTCGCTATTGCCTTGAAACGTGCGGCCCAGCCGATCGGTCTCACGTCGACTGCCTACCATGTCCTGGACATCCTGCTTGGCCTGTCAAAGCCGGACGACTGGAAAGGGGACAACAGGCCCGTCGTTGCCATCTCCAACGAGAAGCTTGCCTCATATGTCGGCAAGAGTGAACGAACGGTCATTCGCGCCATCAAGCAGCTGGTCGAGGCCCGTATTCTCGCCTACAGGGACAGTTCTACCGGCCGCAGGTGGGTGCACCGCAACGACAGTGGCGACATTACCTTTGCCTATGGTCTCGATTTCACGCCGGCAAGAGTGCGATACCGCGAAATCAAGCGCCTGGCCGACGAATGGCAGGCTCATCTCAATGCTGTCCGGGAAGCCAAACGGACGGTCATGAGGATCTCCAGGGCGATTGTCGACATCGTCGATGCAACTAAAGACGTCGACCTGACAGACTTCCTGGATCAGATGGCAGGTATTCTGGACGCGGAGACTGATGTTCAGGCAAAAGCTCAGGCGTTGCTGGACCTTTACGATCTGGTGATGGAAGCTCTGAAGGAGGCCTCCAATACGCAGTCAACTGCACATAAAAATGGGGATTCGTCATGCGAAGATGACATCAATGTCACCCCTATATTTAATACAAACTCACCAGACTCTTGTTCAAATAACCGGACATCTGCTCACGCAGATGAAATCCATAATAAGACTAACGTCGCCTACGGCGCCGAAATAGCTCCTGAAAGGGAGCGAGCGGAGCGGGGTGGGGGCTCCAACAGGGGATATACTCTGCAGAAAGGCTCCGGTAAGGCGGATTTTGTCCGATCGGAAACCCTGGACGCTGTTTCGATCTCTTTGCTGGAAAGCGCATGTACGTCGATCCAGGGCGATTTTGGGCTATCTCTCAAAAGCTGGCCGGACCTCATTGCCGCAACCGACATGCTTAGGATCGGTATCGGATTAAGTGAAAAAGGCTTCACCGAAGCCTGCGGAAGGCTGGGGCGGCATGTTGCGGCGGCAATTCTGGCGATGGTGGCCGAAAAGGCCTTGCGGGATCCGGAAAAAATCAGCTCGCCCGGCGGTTACTTCCGGGCATGTTGTGAACGGGCGACCGAAGGCAAACTTGCGCTGGCAAAATCCTTGTTCGGCCTCGCTGCGCGCTGATCGGGCGCCGCGGGGAGCAGGATCCTCTTGTGCGAGTACTGCTTCCGGGCAGGGGGCGCCAAAATGAAGGGATCTTGAAACTTTGCGGTCTT
Source organism: Labrenzia sp. 5N (assembly GCF_012395805.1). NCBI lineage: Bacteria > Pseudomonadati > Pseudomonadota > Alphaproteobacteria > Hyphomicrobiales > Stappiaceae > Labrenzia > Labrenzia sp. 5N. The sequence goes on from NZ_JAAZTM010000024.1 coordinate 300,903, forward strand.
CCCGGGAGTGCTGATCCTGCACGAACACGGATAATCGCTGTAGCGCACGTCGGTGGCGCTGGTTTAGAGCCTTCATAAACTTGCCTTACGCATGGCCGACTTTTGTCAAAACGACGCCTCATTCCTGCGATCCTGTTCCCAACCTGGAAGCCCGGTGTTTTGCACCATGAACTAATTTGTCCGTTCGTTCGTCTTTCAACGACAACGAAGCAAGACCGACTGGAAACTTCATGAGCAGATCTGTTTTCATTGCACTTTTTTTCTTGGCATTTGTCCAAAGCGCTTATGCGAAATCCAGTGACCTGAAGAACCACCGAGGAGACCCTGAAGAATTCAGTTTTGCGACGGTGATCGCGAAGGCTCGGGAACTCGGGACAAAACCGTATGAAGCGCAAAAAGTGCGATCTGAAGATCTTTTGGAGGAAATTGACTACGACGCACATTGGAAGATCAGCTTTCGCAAGTCGGCCACCCTGGAGCTGGTACCAGGCGTCCCAATTCAGTTTTTTCACCTGGGCCGTTTCTTCAAGCAACCGGTCAAGCTGAACGAAGTCGCTGATGACGTTTCCCGAGAAATTCTCTATTCATCTGACTACTTCGATATGCCGCAAGACAGTCCGGCGCGAAAGTTGCCCGAAAATCTCGGATTTGCCGGGTTCCGCGTCATGCGGGAGGATTTGAAAACCGACTGGGTTTCCTTCCTGGGCGCATCCTATTTCAGGACAGATGGCCAGTCTCGCCAGTATGGGCAGTCGGCGCGCGGACTTGCCCTTAACACCGGACTTTCGATGCCGGAGGAATTTCCCAGATTTACGAAATTCTGGTTCGAACCATCCGCATCGACAGATGACGGTTTGGTTGTCTATGCACTTCTTGATAGCCCATCTGTCGCCGGCGCCTATCGAATGCACATGAAAAATGAGGAGGGCAGTGGGCAGGTCATGGATGTGACAAGCCACCTATTCTTCCGAAAGTCCGTCGAAAGACTGGGAATAGCGCCACTCACAAGCATGTACTGGTACTCTGAGTCCAATCGCCTGAAAGGCCGGGATTGGCGCCCGGAAGTACACGATACCGATGGTCTTGCGATGATTAGCCAGTCGGGAGAGATGATATGGCGCCCCCTCAACAACCCGTCCGAAGTTCGCACGTCCACATTTCGGGCGGACAATGTGAGAGGATTTGGCCTCGCACAACGGGACCGGGAGTTTGAGAACTTTCAGGATGACGGAGTGTTTTACGATCGTCGGCCGTCCGTCTGGATCGAACCTGGCGAACCGTTTGGAAAGGGCGTGGTTCAACTGGTGGAGATCCCGACTGACGACGAGATCTATGACAACATAGTCGCTTATTTTTTACCGGACGAACTGCCGAAAGCGGGCGATGAACGTACGTTTTCCTACCAGATGACATGGCGTGATCAGCATCCGCTGCCTGAGTCAGGTGCTCGGGTTTTCGCAACCCGTATCGGCCAGGGAGGAATTCCCGGACAACCTCGACCGAAGGACCAGATGAAAGTCGTGGTCGAATTCCAGGGCAATTCCTTGAACGGGATGAAGAAGAAGGACGAGGTTGAGGCCGTTGTGGAGCTTTCCAAGGGCGAGCCAATAAATCTTTTCGTTCAACCTGTCGTCGGTACGGATCGTTGGCGCTTGACGTTCGATGTCAAGGTCGAGGGCCATGATCCGGTTGAGGCGCGCGCTTTTCTGAAAGACGGCGATGATGTCCTGAGTGAAACCTGGCTCGGGCAACTGATAGCGGAGCACCTGGAATTGGAATAAATCCGGTGTCGCAAAGGGCAGAGTTACCAGGTACGGGAATACCGAGCCTTGAAAACCGAACTGGGATTTTGTGTCTGTATTTCCCTGATGCTTGCCCGAAGTGTGAAGGCTTTGGTCAAGGGTTGTTGCAACGAAACGCTCGAGTGCCACACGGCGTCGTCTTTTGAGTTGTTGAATTCCGCTGCCAGGACTGTCGCGGTCGGGCCCAGAGACACTTCCACGCTCTTGGTGGTGTTCCAGTCAATGTCATTCGTCTCGAAACCGGGCGTCCGGAAAGAATAGGAATCTCGCAAGATCAGGATGGCGTGCCTTGTGAGTTTGATTTTCTTTCCTGCAGTGAATCTGGTCGATGCAAGGTCGCTGTCCGGGTCAAAGCGCAAGGTCAGGTCCGTCTCGTCCATTCCTGCCAATTTGTAGTCGTCTTCGAAACGCAGTCGTGTCCATAGCGTTCCACTCGGTACGTAGCTACGTGGCGCATTGAGCACATGCCTGGGCAATGCTGCTGGCATGTTGATATCCGATCCGAATGCAGGCCGGCCCGGAACAGGAAGCTGAGCGCCTACCGTCATGTTGTAGGAACTTTCAGATGGCTTTGAAAAAGACCAGACGTAAGGTTTGATATTCTCAGCGTGAACAGGTGTGACTGTTGCGGAGGCCGCTGCCACAGTGCCTGTGATTATGCCCTTGATTACGGAAACTGCCAGTAGGTAACTCGGTGTGCGCATGTTCTATTATCGAGAGCTTGAGGTCGCTTGCTGTCGGTCTGACGTGATGAAACTGAGTGAACTTGATTCCGAAAAGGTTAATGCAACAGTACCCAATGATACCTTGCGAAAGTTACCTAGGTTTCGAAATATATATCTCTAAGTATCAGAGTTGATTGAATTAATATCTCTTCCGCTGATCATGAGAACATGGAAATACGTATGGAATGAGTTCCACTTTTGCTGTGGAAATACACTGATTTCATAACTGCCGGGTTGATAAGAACTGCGTCTCGCGGACTTGCAACGTGGCTATCTTTTGTGGATCCGGCTTCAGGCATTCGGTTGGTCTGCAAACCCAGGCCTGTCGGCAAGTTAGCGAGCACTTTTCCCAACGGAATTACCTCGATCTTCAAAGACGTTCACGGCGCTGAAGAATCTTCGGAAACTGAAGATCGGCTCACAGAGAATGCCCTGCAGGTACAGCTACGCGTTCTTGGGAAGCTCAGTACTCCCGATCTCAGTTTCAATTTATGGCTGCAAATGAGAGCAGTACATTCACATTCTGTTTCAATCTTGAAATGCGCCGGAACTCGGTGATTTCCGGAGCGTTACTCCCATATCGTCGCCTCATCCCTGTCAGATACCGGCGACTTCAATCTGGGAGAGTTACAATGCTACGTGAACTTGTCACTGCGTCCGCAATCGGACTGTTCATGGTCGGTGGTGCGTATGCGCAAAGCTCGACTGAAGTACCTACGACTACCGTGCCGGCAACTCCTGCCACCCCTGAGCCCGTTCAAATGGTGAAAAAGGCAGAAGGACACCTGGCCACGGACCTCCTTGGCCGAACTGTCTACAACGGTACGAGCGAAGAGTCTGAAGCAATTGGCGACGTCAACGACTTCACTGTGGGTCCTGACGGTCAGATCCAGGCAATCGTGATCGGAGTCGGAGGCTTTCTTGGCCTGGGCGAGAAAAACGTCGCGATCGAGTACGGCCTTGTGAAGTTCGAAGATCGCAACGATAGCGAGGTGCTGGTGGTTGAAACGACCGCAGAAAAGCTGGATGCGCTGGAGCCCTTCGAGGAAGCTGCATATCGGCCTGTTCCAGCTGATGAAAGCGTGAATGAAACCAGGCCGGCAACCGCTGAGGATCTGAACAATGCGCCGGTCGAGAAAGCTCCTGAGGAGCTGATTGATTCCGAAGCGGATAGAAACGTTACGCCTGCAAACTGACATCACGACCAGAAAAGCGCGGGCCGCATTCCGAAATGTCGCCCGCGCTAAAAATATTCCATAATCCAAATTACGCGATTCTCGCTTGTAGGCGGGCACATTCTATCCCAAGTGCGACTTCTGTTTGAAACCAATAAGTTATCAGACAAGACGATTGTGTCATGCCATCAATATACAGTCATCTGATCCTGGATGAGCGCCGCAAGATTGAACGCTGGTGCCAGGTGAAAGTGTCACTTTGCCGAATTGCGATGATCCCTGGACGACACTGATCGACGATTTATCTGGAAATGACGCCGACTGTGGCTCTTGAAGCCATGTTCAGCGGCAAAGCTCCTGGGGCCGTTCGTGATGGCGGTACGCTGGACCTTTCCGCCGTCGGTCTCCTGGCCCGGAGCAACCTGCGTTCCAACGAATGCAGACGGGATGTTCAATCCTTCTAAAAACGATCAAGCTGCATCCGTTACTTGAACGGATCTTCTCTGTCTGCAACATTCGCGTTTATTGACATATTTTCACAACCATTCCCTTAATCAGCTATCAAAGGGTCTGCCGGATGCCTGTATACACCTTCAACACTTTGTACGATCGAAAAGAAAAACGTCCCGACGAATATGGTGAGGTGACTGTATTAACTGAAATCATTGCCCCTGGAACCCATCATCAGTACGAGCGGCAGACCTCGGTCTATGGATATGTCTATCCTCTTGACACGACGTCGGGCCGTAAGTCGGCGCCGGAACCGTTTTCGGGCTTTCGGATTGGCGCGACCAAGCGCATTCCCAAGAAGGCCAAACTGATCAGCCCACGCAATAGCGGCAAGGTCGACATGGACAAGGGACACATCATTGCTCTGGAGTTGGGTGGCCCCGATGTCCCGGCCAATATCTGTCCGCAATGGTCGCAATTCCAACGGAACGGCGAATGGCGGCGAATGGAAGTCGAGGTTCATGAGATCGCGCAGCAGCAAGAAGCGCACGACAATCTGGTGAAGATGACCGTGCATCTCTATTACAATGGTTCTCTGTCGCACACCCGCGGGCTTTGCCCCTCGGGATTCCAGGTAGACCTGACCTTGAACGACACGAACTCGCTGCTCAAACGCTACCAGATCGACAACACCCACAGCTCCGTCGATGACCAAATGTTCTGGCGCATTGCGGACCCACTGGATTCGAAAACGGACGAGGTAGATCCGATCGGCATGCCTCCCCCCATAACGCCCAGCCCCAGCTTCCCCGGCGCACAACCGGTAATGACCCAACGGCAAAACGGCATGAACTGGTTCGATTTTGCCAATCGTCACATTGATGACGAGGATGAATACATGGATCAGAGCTAAGGAGCAGAGTGCAGAACTCAGCGAGGAACAGGCCGAAAATCCAACGGTGTATTCGTGGCGAACGTAACGGCGTGCGCGGTAAAGGTCAGCATTCAGCCTTTCGCGGGCCTCTGGCCCCTGACAAATCCAGGGGCCAGAAGCTGCGTCGTTCAGCGCGACAGCAACAGGGGGATGACGGTTTGCTCCAGCATTTCCCGTGTCGTTCCTCCCAGAATGTTCTCCCGCAGGCGTGAATGTCCGTAGGCACCCATTACCAGAAGGTCGGCTCCCAGTTCGCGTACACTGTCCAGCAAGGCTTCGGAAACTGGCCTGTCGGCGGACGCTACACTTTGAACGGAAATGCTGAGACCGTGGCGGGCAAGGACCGTTGCGATATCGCTGCCAGGGTCTTCCCCGTGATCATTGTCGCCGACGACCGGGTCAACCAGCAGCAGCGTGATTTCCTCGGCTGACTTCAGAAACGGCAGCGACTCGGAAACGGCACGGGCGGCTTCCCGCCGTGAATTCCAGGCGATGGCCACTTTTGTGCCAATGTGGTCGGCCTTGAAGGAATTGGGAACATAAAGCACGGGCCGGCCGGAATCGAACAGCGCTCCATCGATCGCATTCTTTTCGACGGAATTGAGCTCTTGCTCCACGGAGCGCAGGACAACAGCCAGATCACAATAGATGGCATGGCGGGCAACAAGATTGTCTTGGCGAGCGGTAGAAGACAGACTTGGCCGGACGTCGAACGAGATACCTTCCCTTGCAAGCTGTGCTTCTATTCGGGATGCAAGGGATGTCAGCTCGATCTTTCGCTGGTCGAATTCCTTTGCCCAGATTTCGATGTATCCGTGCCCGCCAGATCCGTAGAACGGCAGTTGCGGGACTTCACCGATCGGTAACACCGTGAGATGAGCATCAAAAGCCCTCGCTACCGTGACAGCCTTGCCGACGGTTTCCGTGGAGACATCAAGTTCCGTGATTGCGAGTATCGTCTTATAGGTCATCGTACCGTCTCCCTCCCCTGTTCGCCTGCTTGGGCGCGCGCCGTACAGGGCTTCATCTGCATTGTCCGGGAAAACGATTGAGAGGCAAACTGGTGGTGACTACGTAGCCAGTCGGCATGGTGTTCCGGGTGGAATAAGCATTGGTCCCGACTTGGCGTACCGCGTTCCACCCGCGAGAATTCGTCCGTGATACAAGTGTATTCAGCATTCTCATCTTATCCTGAACGGCCAAGTAGCCGCTGCCTCGACGGATCCATCAGCCCTGAACCGTTTGCACCAAACCAGCATCGACACTCCCTTCGCAATCGACCCTGAAGTGGTTGCTCAGGAGCTTTCGGTTCACCCCATGGCGGGGCTCGGGGACGATGAAGTTGTCAGGCGTCGACGGCGTTACGGCACCAACAGGTTTCGCGAGCTGAAAACCAAGAGTGCATTCGCAATCCTTGCCCATCAATTTGCGAGCATCATCGTCTGGCTTCTTGCAGCCGCCGTTTTCATGTCTCTGCTTCTGGGCGACTTCGCCGACGCGATCGCGATATCCATCGTCCTGGTTCTGAACGGTGCCATCGGGTTCTTCACCGAGTTGCGCGCGGCCCGGTCGATGGAAGCCCTGTTGCGGATCACCACGACGCACTCCCGTGTGCGCCGAGGCGGCAAGGTGCTTGAGATCGAGGCAACGGCGCTGGTCCCTGGAGACATCGTGATCCTTGAGGCAGGAGACGTCGTCACGGCTGACCTTCGCCTCACGGCCGCTTCCGATCTTCATTGCGATGAGTCCCTGCTGACCGGGGAAAGCGCTCCGGTTGAAAAACAGACTTCCAGGATGGCCGAAGACACGGTGCTTGCCGAACGCTTCAACATGGCTTTCAGCGGAACGGCGGTCACCCAGGGGCTTGGCGAAGGCATCGTTGTTGCCACCGGCATGTCGACGGAACTTGGGCGGATCAGCGCCCTTGCGCAGCATGCCGACGCCGAAATCTCTCCCCTCGAAAGGAGACTGGACAGGCTGGGGCAGAAGCTGGTCTGGCTGACGCTGGTGCTTGCCGCGCTCACGATCATGGCAGGCATTCTCTGGGGTCATCCTCTGTCAGAGATGCTTAAAACCGGAATTGCGCTTGCGGTTGCCGCCATTCCGGAAGGTCTGCCAATCGTGGCGACGTTGTGCCTGGCCAGAGGCATGTGGCGCATGGCGGCCCGCAACGCGCTCGTCACCGAACTTTCGGCTGTAGAGACGCTGGGGGCGACGACACTGATCCTGACCGACAAGACCGGAACCTTGACGGAAAACCGGATGACGGCCGTCCGTTATCTTCTCGACAGCGCGGATATCGACATTCTGCATGAAGGCAACGGCATTCGCTTTTGTTCAGAAGGCCGGGACATCGAACCAGCGTCCACGGAGGGCCTTTCCGTCGCTCTCAGGATTGGTGCGCTGTGCAATTCGGCGGAATATTCAGATGGTCCGGATGAAGTACGGATCGGTGATCCGATGGAGATATCGTTGCTGGCCACTGCATCTGCCGCGGGTCTTGCGAGATCTCGCCTGCTGCAGACAATGAAGCCGGCAGAAAAGTTTGCCTTCACTCCGCAGCGCAAGATGATGGCGACGGTCCATCATGGTGACGGGCACTTTCTCTATGCCGTCAAGGGCGCTCCGGAAGCCGTCCTGAATGCGGCTTCAGAGGTTCTAGGAAACGAAGGTACCCGCGCCTTCACGGATGCGGACCGTGCCGCGTGGCGCGGCCGTCAGGAAGAGGCAGCCCGATGCGGCCAGCGTCTCCTCGCCCTTGCCTTCAAGACGGCAGCAACACCTTCCCAAGATCCTTATGAAGGTCTGACGCTGGTCGCACTGGTCTGCTTTCTTGACCCGATACGGGAAGACGTTCCAGGAGCGATCAGGGCCAGTCAGCAGGCGGGTGTCCGGGTTGTGATGATGACCGGTGACCATGCCGAGACCGCGGCGAAAATCGCACAGGACGCAGGCATCGGAACATCCGGCCTGAAAGTGCTGTCCGGCCATGAGTTAAACGGGATCGACATGGCACAGGCGACGGCAGAGCAGCGCGAACAGCTCATGGCGACCGATGTCTTTGCAAGAGTGGCACCCGACACCAAGCTGAACCTGGTTTCACTCTTTCAGGATGGCGGACATGTGGTCGCCATGACGGGCGACGGCGTCAACGACGCTCCGGCGCTCAAGAAAGCGGATATCGGAATTGCCATGGGCAAGCGCGGCACACAGGTTGCCCGCGAAGCGTCCGACATTGTCCTGAAGGACGACGACTTCGCGACGATCATCGCCGCAATGCGCCAGGGCAGGATCATTTTCGAGAATATCCGCAAGTTCGTCGTTTATCTGATGTCCTGCAACGTCAGCGAGGTGTTGATTGTCGGCATTGCGGTTGGTGTCGGCCTGCCTGTTCCGCTCCTGCCACTTCAGATCCTGTTCCTCAACCTGGTGACCGATGTCTTCCCCGCCTTTGCCCTGGGGCTCGGAAAGGGGGAAGACGGGGTAATGCAGCGCCCGCCACGGGACCCCGGTGAGCCTATCGTCGACGGGTCCCGCTGGATGTTGATTGGTTATCTTGGTTGCGCGATTACGTTTTCGACGCTTGCTGCATTTGTCATCGCGTTGTTTCTGCTTGGTCTGGAAACGGAGAAGGCCATCACGGTTACCTTTCTAACGCTGGCACTGTCACAGCTCTGGAACGTCTTCAACATGCGTGCCGCAACAGGCCCGTTCTGGAAAAGCGATGTCCTTCGCAATGGTTATGTCTGGGGTGCTATCTCGTTGTGCCTCTCACTTGTCGCAATGGCCCTTCTGAATACGGATCTGTCAGCGCTTCTGGCATTGCCATGGCCAGGACTGACGGGTCTCCTGGTCGCTGGCACGATGAGTTTTCTGCCGTTGGTTCTCGGACAGGCCTGGATAAGCCTTGCGGCCCGCAACAGCGGTTCGAAGTAAAGTTTTCGCTGTTCGAATTTGTTTGCCTTTCGGAAGCAGGGTTTGCCGGAGCTTGGTTGTGCACCTGCAAACCCTGCATTCCACGACCGGATTACATCGGCGGCATGATGACCTTGTCGATCACGTGAATGACGCCGTTGTCGGCTGCTACATCTGCTGTCACGACATTGGCGTCGTTGATCATCACGCCATTGTCGAGGTCTACCGTGATTTCACTGCCTTCCACGGTCTTCGCCATCATTCCATCCGAAAGATCTGTCGAGAGAACTTTGCCTGGAACCACATGGTAAGTCAGGATGGCGACAAGCTTGTCTTTGTTTTCGGGCTTCAGAAGGTCGTCAACGGTACCGGCCGGCAACGCGGCAAAGGCTTCGTCGGTGGGCGCAAAAACGGTGAAGGGACCGTCCCCTTTCAGGGTGTCAACAAGGCCTGCGGCCTGAACGGCGGCAACGAGCGTGCCGAACGAGCCTGCGCCGACAGCCGTGTCGACAATATCGGCGGCTTTCGCCGGAAGAGACACCACGGAAGCAACGATGCCGATTGCAAGATACTTGGCGAATTTCATCTGATCCTCCTTGTCACGTTCTGAAGCTGGCTTTGCGCCAGCCACCCCAGTACGCGGACGCCCTGAAAGGGGATCTGCTCAAAAGAGCGGTCATTGAACACATTAATTTCAGGACGATTTGATGATCCAAAAGTGATCCGGAAGCCGGTTTGCGCAATCACAAAAAGAGCAAGGCGTGACGACATCGGCGCCCGCGATCTGCGCTTTTTTCAAACAAAAGCGGGCTTTTTCCGTCGAACCAATTGGGATTTCATTCGAACGAGAGGCCCTTGGCCCTTCGGCGTCGCGCGATTTCGCGATAGAGGGCTTCCGGACTGACAGCAATCTGTCGGGCAATCTGGTGCCATTCACCTTTTGGCGGCAATGTGCCGTGCCAGGCGAGCCAGGCATCCAGACGTTCCGTAACTGTTCTGAGGGCCAGAATTTCGCTCCTCAGGCGAGTTGTCTGCACCTCGCGGGCAAGCCGTGCCGCCCAGGCTTCTGAAAGTTTCGGGTCAGTGCGAAACAGGTCGAGGAAGCGCCGCCTCGAGATCCCACGTACGCAGGCATCTGATCGGACGATCGCGTCGCAGTGATAAGTTTCGGCAAAAGCAGAGGCTTCAGCCACGACTGCACCTGGAAAAGCGCGTTGTAGAACCAGTGCGGCTCCCCCTGTCTGGTGGCGGACAAGCTGTATTTCACCAGCGGTCACCAGAAACAGGTTCTCCACCATGCTGTTCTGATGGAACAGATACGCTCCCGCCGGCACCCGGCGCTCAAAGGTTCCAGACGTTGCAAAGAAGGCGGGAATATCCATCGACATGATAGCTATCATGTTCTGATTTTAGTTCCTCAGGCAAGATGGGACGCAAAGCAAAGGAGAAATCATGAGCCGGTACATTCTTGCCCTGACCGCCGCCATCATCGTGTGCAGCGCTCCGGTCCTGGCCCAGACCGAGACCCAGACAACCCAGCATCATGACCATTCTGCCGCGCAGCATGCGGCACATGGCACCAAACCATCATCCGCTAAGGCGGTTCCGCGTGAACCGGGACAGTCCGCTTTCGCGGCAATTCAGGAAATCGTGGCGATCCTTGAAGCAGATCCTGAAAAAGACTGGTCCAGGGTCGATATCGAAGCACTGCGGAACCATCTTGCCGACATGGACAACGTCACCTTGCGGGCAGATGTAAAAACCTTGCCGGTCGAGGATGGTTACCGGTTCACCGTTACGGGAGACGGCGATGTCACCAACTCGATCAGGCGGATGTTGACGGCCCATGCCGCCACCATGAACGGAACCCGTGGTTTCCGCTATGAAGTGGCGGAAGTGCCCGGCGGCGCAATTCTGTCGGTTTACGTCAGTAAGCCCTCAGACCTGCAGAAGCTCTCGGGGCTCGGGTTTATCGGCGTGATGACACTGGGAGCGCATCATCAGGAACACCATCTCGCACTGGCGTCCGGCCAATCGCCCCATCACTGACCCCGGTCGTGATTTGGGTTTGAGTGTCGATGGTCATGTCCGGCAGCAGCTTGCGTAAACTTGCCAGCGCAGTTTCAATTGACATGTGGTCGGAAATGGTGGTCACGCCCTTGTGGCGAGCGTCACTGAACCTGACTTGCAGCAAGGTTGCGACAACCGTCGCGGCCGTCAGGTCGGCCTGGTCGCCTCCAGTCATGCGGATCATACCGATACTGCTGCCGTCCGGTGAAAACCCTTCAACGGCAATCCGGGATCTTGAGCCACCCAGGGCAGGCATGGCCAGGGTAATCCTGGTCCGTGTGCTTGCCTGGCGGGCAAGAGAGAGCCCAAGACCCAATCGCAGCAGCCAGGCGACCAGCCGCGTCACAATCGGCGGATCGACGGCAAGAAAGGTTCGAACATCTATTGTGGCGCCGGACACCGGGATCCCCTGGTCGGGGAAACCAATTCGGATCGCAAGTTGCTGCTTGCGGGATGTTCCGAACTGGAATGTTCGCCGGATGCGTCCGGGTAGTTGAGTGTTGGTGTGGTCGGCCCTGGTGACGCGATAAGGTGTGCCGAGCGTCTGGAAGAACCATTCGGTTGCAGCACGGCCGTAGTGGCGGCCCATGCCCAATTCAATTCCGATATCAACCGAGGCCGCACCTGTTCTTGTTGCCAGATCAGCCGCCAGGAGCGTGCTGAGGCCCGGTGCTGTTCCGACGCACAGAATTCCTGTGCCGGGACCTCCCGCCGCCGATATTGTCTTTTCAAGAGCCGAAACATATTCGGGAGACGCGGATGTATCGAGGAAAAGGCCGCCTTTCCGGACAACCGCGGCAGCAAGAGCGGGAGAGGTCGTTTCCGTGAGGTTCACGACCGCGGCGCCTTTCGGGAGCCTGTCCTCTGCCTCGTTCGCACCGAGGTCCATCTTCAGGTGCCGGACCCGCTCGGTATCCGTGCCGCCTTTCCTTGAGACCAGATAAATCCGGCAATCCGTGTTTTCGGTTAAGAGGTTGACCACCCGGCTACCTACGTCGCCAGTGCCGCCCAGCAGAACAATGGATGAAAACATCGCGCGATATCCTGAAAATGGGTGCCGGTGTTGGTATGAGAGACAATCCGGTTAGTGCGAATGCTCTTCCTCGGCGTCTGGCGGGTTGAAATGCAGAAATGCCTTCACGAACAGGAACACAACGATAATGCCGGCGACGGCATAGGCGACAATCGCCGGGTCGTGCTGCAACTTCAGCATCGCGAAAGCGGCGAGGACGACGGCATCCAGACCGATTGCGATCAGTAGAATCCAGCCTCGGGCATCAACATCTGAACGCAAATGCCTGAAGACTCCCCAATGGATGATGATGTCCATGACGAGATAGAAGAACGCACCCAGTGATGCGATCTGGCTGAGATCGAAGAAGACGGCGAGCAAGGCGGCGACAAACACGGTGTAGACCAGCGTATGATCCCGGATCACGCCCGGCATGCCGAAGTGGCTATGGGGGATCAGTTTCATTTCGGTCAGCATGGCAAGCATCCGGGACACTGCAAACATACTGGCGATCAGGCCGGAACTGGTTGCCACGAGTGCCAGGGCTACCGTCAGGTAGAAGCCGACCGATCCCAGGGTGGGCTTGGCAGCTTCTGCCAGCGCGTAGTCCTTTGCCTCGATGATTTTCTCCAGCGGCAGACTTGAACCAACCGCGAAGGCCACCAGCAGGTAGACAAGGATACAGATGCTGATTGCCGCCACGATTGCCCTGCCCACATTGTGATGCGGATCCGTGATTTCTGCACCGCTGTTGGTAATCGTCGTGAAGCCCTTGAAGGCAAGAATTGCCAGCGCGGTCGAGGCAATGAACCCCGACAGTCCTCCGAGATCTGTTCCCTCCCCGGTCGCTTCAAACGAAAATCCGCCAGCCCAAAGTGCGGCGAAACCGAACAGCGCGATACCACCGACCTTCAACGCAGCCATGATGGTTGAAAAGAGCCCTATCGACCTGTTGCCAGAAATATTGATGAGAAAGGCGAACAGGATGACGCCGACGCTGATGGCGGGAAGAAGCCAGCCGGAAGGCGGCAGGTCGAGGCCGCGCAGGAGGTAGCTTGCGAAGGTACGCGCGACCAGACTTTCATTGATGACCATGGAAAGAGCCATCAGAAGCGCAGCCCCTGCGGTTATTGCGGTCGGGCCATAGGCTTTCTGCAGGATCATGCCGATGCCACCCGCAGACGGATAGGCATTGGACATCTTGATGTAGGTGTAGGCGCTGAAGGCGGTAACGACGGCGCCGGATATGAAGACAAAAGGGAAAAGAGGACCGGCCAGTTCGGCAATCTGACCGGTGAGGGCGAGAATTCCCGCACCGATCATGACACCGGTCCCCATGGCGATCGCATCGAAGAGTGTCAGGCTGTTTTTCTTGTAGTCGGATGACATACCGATCTCCGTCAAAACAGGTTGCCGAACGCTCCGGTCAAGCGATCCGGAATGACGTTCAATCCCTTACGGGGTTTGCTGCAACAGTTCGGAACTGTAGCCGGCCTCCTTGAGAACGCCTGCGATTTCCTGTGCGGACCGGGCGCTCGTCACAGTCACGGTCCTGTTCGCCATGTCGAATTCGACCTGGGCAGATCCGTCCGCCTGCTCAATGGACTTGCCGATGGTTGCCTTGCAGTGACCACAGCTCATATCTGGAACGCTGAACTTCATGATTGGCTCCGTAGTTGATCGATTTTCTGTTTTTCCCGGTTCCAGCGGCTGGAGGGTCAAGAAGAAAAAAGTTTGAAAAATATCTTGAACGATCCTTGACCTTCCAGTGACTGGAAGCCTCATTTGAGGGAAATCGAACAATCCATGCCGGAGTTGGACCCATGTCTGGGCAACAGAAATTCTCCTTGTCGGTTCAGGGAATGTCATGCGCATCGTGTGTCGGACGCGTCGAGCGCGGCCTGGCGGCTGTCGAAGGGCTTGAAGATGTCGGTGTGAACCTGGCAACTGAAAGCGCGCAGTTTACGTCCACCCCTGACAAGATCACCGCCGCGGTCGCCAAACTGGATGATCTCGGTTATCCGGCGCGAACGCAGACGGTCACGCTGACTATTCAGTCCATGTCCTGTGCCTCTTGTGTCGGACGTGTCGACAAGGCGTTGCAGGCGGTGCCCGGGGTTCTCAGTGCCAGCGTCAATCTTGCGGCCGAAACGGCAACGATCGTCTTTGCAGAAGGTGCCACAACCGTTCAGGAGCTGGTGAAGGCCAGCACGGACGCCGGCTATCCCGCAAGTCTGGCAGATACAGGCACGTCTCAGGATCGCAGCGAGCGCAAGGCGGAAGAAGCCCGTGAGCTGGCGCGCAAGATGGCGATCGCCGCAGCCTTTGCCCTGCCCGTGTTCCTGATCGAAATGGGCGGGCATCTGATCCCCGCTTTTCACCACCTGATCGCGGTGACCATTGGTCAGCAAATGAGCTGGATCCTGCAATTCGTGCTGACGAGCGTGGTGCTTTTCGGTCCGGGCCGATCTTTCTATCTGAAGGGGTTTCCGGCGCTCTTGAAGGGGGCGCCCGACATGAACAGTCTGGTGGCCGTGGGAACCGGAGCCGCCTATCTCTATTCGGTGGTTGCCACCTTCCTGCCGGATCTGGTGCCCGCCGAGGTTCGCGCCGTTTATTTCGAGGCAGCCGCCGTGATTGTCGTTCTGATCCTGCTGGGCCGTTTCCTGGAGGCCAGGGCGAAGGGGCGCACCGGCGCGGCCATCCAGAGCCTCCTCGGCCTTCAGGTCAAGTCGGCCCGGGTGCTGCGGGACGAAGAGATGGTGGAAGTGCCTATCGAAACGCTGGCCATTGGCGACATCGTCGTGGTGCGCCCAGGAGAGCGTCTCGCGGTTGACGGTGAAGTGGTCGAAGGGTTCTCCCACGTCGATGAAAGCATGATCACCGGCGAGCCCGTGCCTGTCGCGAAATCGGCTGGCAGCGCGGTGACTGGGGGCACGGTGAATGGCACTGGAGGACTTCAGTTCAAGGCAACCCGTGTCGGTGCCGATACGACCCTTTCGCAGATCATCCGCATGGTCGAGGAAGCCCAGGGCGCCAAGCTGCCGATCCAGGGGCTGGTGGACCGCATTACGCTGTGGTTCGTTCCCGCCGTCATGGCCGTTGCCGTGGCCACGGTCCTGGTGTGGCTGACTTTCGGTCCGGACCCTGCATTGACGCTGGCCCTTGTGGCCGGTGTGTCGGTGCTCATCATCGCGTGTCCGTGTGCCATGGGCCTTGCAACGCCGACATCGATCATGGTGGGCACCGGCAGGGCAGCCGAGATGGGCGTCCTGTTCCGCAAGGGGGACGCTCTGCAGCAGCTTGCCGACGTCGACATTGTTGCGCTGGACAAGACGGGCACCGTAACGGAGGGCCGGCCGGAACTGACCGACCTCGTCCTGGCGGACGGTTTTGAACGCTCTTTCGTTCTGTCGCGCATTGCCGCGGTTGAGGCTCGCTCTGAACATCCTGTTGCCGAGGCCATCGTACGGGCAGCGGGCAAGGAGGGCGTGGAGAGGTTCGCAGTCAGTGAGTTCAACTCCATCACCGGTCATGGTGTTTCCGCTATTGTGAACGGTCAACGGGTGCTCGTCGGCGCTGACCGGCTGATGAAGCGCGAAGGTATTGCGACCGATGCGCTGGTGGACGAGGAGGTCAGGCTGGCGACCCGTGGGCGCACAGCTCTCTATGCAGCCATTGACGGCAGAATTGCTGCTGTTGTCGGAGTTGCCGACCCGGTCAAACCATCGAGCCGGGCCGCAATTGCAGCGCTTCATGAGCTGGGGTTGAAGGTCGCGATGATCACCGGCGACAAACGGGAAACCGCCGAGGCAATTGCCGCGGAAACCGGGATCGACATCGTCATCGCGGATGTTCTGCCCGACGGCAAGGTTGACGCCCTGACTGAACTCAAGGGTGACGAGGGCCGTATCGCCTTCGTTGGAGATGGCATCAATGATGCCCCTGCCCTCGCCCATGCCGATGTCGGTATCGCGATCGGCACAGGTACCGATGTGGCGATTGAATCCGCCGATGTCGTGCTGATGTCGGGCGATCTGAGAGGCGTCGTGAACGCTTACGAAGTGTCGCGCCGCACCATGCGCAACATCAAGGAAAACCTGTTCTGGGCATTTGCCTACAACACGGCCCTGATCCCGGTGGCCGCCGGAGCGCTTTATCCAGCCTTTGGCCTTTTGCTGTCACCTGTTCTTGCAGCAGGCGCCATGGCGTTGTCGTCGGTGTTCGTCCTCACCAATGCCTTGCGACTTCGCCGGATCGCGCCAGTGATGGATGAAGCAAGGTCCAGGGTCGCTTTCACGCCAAGTGCCGAAGCCGCGCCTGCTGAATAGGAGGGGGTGACTTGAACATTGGAGAACCTTCGCGCCATTCCGGGCTACCGACCAAGATCATACGCTGCTTTGAGGACATCGGCCTGAGTGCCCACAAGACGGCCTCGATCAAGCTTTAATGGTGCGGATCGGCAATATGCCGGCCAGAGAAGGGTTGACCGGGGCGCAGGTTCACCGGATTGTGACACAGGTTCGGGTTCGTTGCTGACAAACAGGATCCAGTAGGTCATTGTTGATGCGGTTGCAGTCTTGCTTTTGGACGACTTTGAAAATGCTCCTCGTGGCGGCCTTCGTTGCTGCCGGAGGATCGTTCAGTCATTCGCTTGCCGGAACTGCCCACGAACACTCACATGAAACCGCTGCCGCCTCCGGCGGCGATATTCCCCACGATCATGCTTCAAACCATTCCGATCACAATGTGGCAGATCATGAAACCGTGCATTGTGGGGCCTATTTGCTGGCGTTGACGGTTGACGAGCATCTGAGCATCCCTGACCTCATCGAAGACAGCGTCCGTGATACCGTGGTGTCCAATGTGTCCCGGGTGTGGAAGATTGATCCGCCTCCCCCGCGACCGGCTCCTTTATCCGTTTGAAATCGCTTGAGGCGGAATATCCGCCACGCAATCTGGATACAGGACAAGATCAATGAAACTTACGGTTATATCAGTGACTGGCGCGCTGTTGCTTGCAGGCGTTGCCGGCGCCTTTGCACATGGTGGGGCGTCCGGAATCGTCAAGGAACGCATGGACGCGATGGATGAGATGGGCGACGTGATGAAGTCGCTGACTGCCATCATGCGTGGAGAAAAGGACTATGATGCGGACGCAGTGCGTGAGGGCGCTGCGGTTATCCAGTCCCATTCCGGCGAGGCCCTGACCAAGCTGTTCCCGGAACACAGCATCGAAGGCCCATCGGAGGCGAAACCGGAAATCTGGACCGACTGGGAAGAATTCTCTGAGCTCGCAAAACAGCTGGACGTTTTTGCAGCAGGACTTGGCGCAGCGGCCGAAAACGGCCTGGCACACGGCAAGGGCGGTGCAGGTATGACGGGTCAGTCGGGCATGATGGGTGGAAATTCCATGATGTCCCAGGGTGGTATGATGGGCTCCGGAGGAATGATGGGGTCGGGTGGCATGATGGGGAACGCCGGTCACATGGCCGATCCCGAAATGCTGGCCCAGATGCCTGCGGACGGGCTTTTCAACATGGTCGCGCAGACCTGTTCGGCCTGTCACTCAAAATTCAGGGTCGAGAAAAACTGATCGATGCGCCTCTGGCTCGTTTTTGCGATCGTTGCTCCCGCGTTGGCGGGAGCGGCGTTCGCCGTGCTTTACCTCTGGCCTGTCGACAAGCCCGAACGGATCGAAGTCCTTGCCGGCGATCCGGGCCGCGGCGCCTATCTTGCCAGGATGTCGGGATGTATCGCCTGCCATACCAATACGGAAGGTGGCGGGAAACCTCTGGCTGGCGGTGTCAGGCTGCCGACAGACTTCGGCACGTTCTATTCGCCCAACCTGACGACGGATCCGGATAGCGGTATCGGAAACTGGAACTTGCAGGATTTTGCAGCGGCGGTACGACAGGGTATTTCGCCGGAAGGGGAGCCCTACTATCCGTCATTTCCCTATCCGTTTTACGGTTCCTTTAGCGACCAGGATATCGCGGACCTGTGGGCAGCCTTCAAGACGGTTCCCCCCGTTGCTGAAGCATCGACACCACATGACATGTTGCCGCCATTCAATCTCAGAATGGGTCTGAAACTCTGGCGCGGACTGTTTTACGTGCCGGAGACATTCGACCCGGATCCTGCGCGCTCTGATCTCTGGAACAGGGGCAAGTTCATTGTTGAGGGACCGGCTCATTGCGGCGCTTGCCACACCCCTAGAAATGCCGCTGGTGCACGTCAGGCGGAATTGGCTCTGCATGGCGCCAGCGAACTGCCTGACGGCGGCAAGTCGCCACCTATCACGAGTGCCGCGCTGAAGAGGCAGGGCTGGACGATCAGTTCTCTGCAGTATGCGCTCAAAACCGGGATCATGCCCGATGGGGATGTCTTTGGCGGCTCCATGGGCGAGGTCGTGCGCGACGGCACTGCTTTCCTGTCCGAAGAGGACAGGGAAGCAATAGCAACCTTTCTCCTGGAGAGGGACGGCTGACCGTCTGAAGGAGAAAAACCATGAGAAGCCGCATCTTGCTCGGTGCACTTTCTGCGGCAGTGGTGATTGTCGTCGCCAGTGCCATTTTCCTCCTGGCACCCCCCGATGTTGACGAAGGTGTCGTCCGGCTGAAGCCGGGCGACCTCAAGCTTGTGCGTTTGGGAGCAGACATTTACGCGCAGAATTGCGCAGCTTGCCACGGAGACGACCTGAAAGGAGCGCGCGACTGGATGGACGCCAATCCGGACGGTTCCCTGAAAGCCCCGCCGCACGACGAAACCGGGCACACCTGGCATCATCAGGACGACCTGCTGTTCCGTATCACGAAGCTTGGCACCGCGAAGGCGGTTGGCCTTGAAAATTTCAATTCGAACATGCCGGCGTTCGAAGGAGTGCTGACAGATACCGAAATCATCGCCGTCCTGTCCTGGATCAAGGCACAGTGGCCGCAGGAAATTCGTGAAAGGCATGACCTCATCAATGCGCAAGGAGGAGTCCCATCGTCTTGAAGGCCGTGTGTTTTCGCCATACGGCTATGAAGCATTGCGGTTGCGGCACAGGTTTGATCGCAAGGCGCGGTGAAGCTGGACGGCTGGAGAGTTAAGTGATTTCGGTACTTGCCAATCAAACCTACCGCCATCTTTTTTTCGCGCAGGTCATCGCGTTGTTCGGCACAGGTCTGATGACGGTTGGCCTGGCACTGCTGGCCTTCGATCTTGCAGGCGATGAGGCTGGCGCCGTTCTGGGAACAGCCCTTGCGATCAAGATGATTGTTTACGTCGGCATCAGCCCGATTGCTGCCGCTTATGCGAGCCGTTGTCCGCGCCGGTTGTTTCTCGTCACGTTGGATATCGTCCGGGCTCTGACCGCGGTGGCCCTGCCCTTCGTCGATGAGATTTGGCAGATCTACGTTCTGATCGCCCTGTTGCAAACCGCATCCGCCGCCTTCACCCCTGCCTTCCAGGCAAGCATTCCTGATATCCTCCCGGATGAAAAGGACTACACAAACGCCTTGTCGCTCTCGCGCATGGCGTATGATCTTGAAAACCTTCTCAGCCCGATGATTGCAGCCGTCCTGGTTGGCCTTGTCGGCTTCCACTGGTTGTTCGCCGGCACCGTTGCCGGCTTCCTGTTCTCCGCCGGGTTGATCCTGACCATTCGGCTCGTCTCGCCGCAGGCCGACGCAGAAGAGCCCGCGTTCCGAAGAACCGTCAAGGGCCTGCAGATCTATCTGAAGACACCACGCCTGAGAGGATTGCTGGCCCTCAATCTCGCGGTTGCCGCCTCGGGGGCCATGGTGATCGTCAACGGTGTCGTCATCGTAAAATCGTACCTTGGTCTCAACGACACCGACCTGGCCTTGTCGATGGCGGCCTATGGCGGGGGCTCGATGGTCGTCGCGTTGACGCTGCCAAAGCTTCTAGCAAGCCGTTCCGAACGGTTCGTCATGCTAGCCGGCGGGGCATTGCTTCCCGTTTCGTTGCTGATATTCGCCAGCCTGTTGACGGTCCTGCCGGAACCTTTCGTTTGGCCAGCCCTGCTGCTGGTCTGGTTTGCCATGGGGGCGGGCATGTCGGCGGTGCTTGTGCCCTCTGGACGGCTTCTTAAAAATTCCGCCCATCCCCAGGACCGTCCATTGGTTTTTGCGGCACAATTTGCTCTCTCGCACGGTTGCTGGCTGGTTGCCTATCCGCTTGCCGGTTGGCTTGGAGCAAATTCCTCGATGTCTGTGACAATGGTCGTTCTAGCCGGTTTGGCTGTGCTTGGCTGGGTTGTGGCCGGCAAGTCCTGGCCTGCAGACGATCACAGTATTCTCGACCATGCGCACCCCGACCTGCCGGCAAACCACCCGCATCTTGCCAAAGCGCATGGAAAACGACACGCACATGCATTCGTGATCGACAGCCTTCACCACACCTGGCCGGATCGCCAGCCATGATGGATCTCCTCATCTCCTGGCAGCGCTGGATTTATGGCGGCGTGCGGGCTTCGTTGCTGGAATTCAGCCAGTCGGGAGATGTCTGGCTTCTTGCGAGCATGATCGGGACAGGGGTGCTGTTCGGCGCCATCCACGCTTTGACGCCCGGGCATGGCAAGACGATCCTGGCCAGCTATGTCGCCGGAGCCAGAAGCAGCTTCGCCCGTGCATTTTCGGTCTCGACACTTCTGGCGGCAACACATGTGCTCACAGCCGTTCTGATCGCCTTCTTTGCCTCCCAGCTTGTGGAAAGATCCTTTGTTGGCGGCGGCCGGGCCCCGGCCCTCGAGTTGATCAGCCGCGTCACACTGATCGGTATCGGCGCATGGCTTTTTGTCCGGGCAATCCGCTCAAGGCCGGGCAGGAAGCGAGCCGAAGGCTTCTGGGTGGCCCTTACAGCCGGTCTCGTACCGTGTCCTTTGACATTGTTTGTCGTGGTGGCAGCCCTGTCGCAAGGCGAACCGGGGGCGGGTCTGATGTTCGCGGCATCGATGCTTGTCGGCATCGCCTTCACGCTTTGTGTGGTTGCAGGATTGGCGGTTGCCGGCCAGCGCCTGTTTCTCGATGTCGCTCTCAGAAACGGCGCGACCCTCTGCGTGGTTTCACGAGCGCTCGATGCGACTGCCGGAATTCTCATTATCCTTTTCGCCGGTATCCAATTGCTTGAATAGACGCGACCCTGTTCAGGTCCGCTTCAATTTCCCTGACGCAAACGAAAAATTGAAGGACCGACGCTCATATTCGCTTCTGCCTAGGCCCCGCCAGGCGTATTTAGGTCTCAGGTTGTCTTGTGATCGGAAGAACTGTCGCAGAACCGGGCGTTTCACGGCTCGAGATCAAGAACGAAACTTTTTTAACCGCCCATCGAAGGCATGCTCATAGGCACCTATCAGGCACTTGTATTTGTGCTGGACTGGATTATATCGCGCAACATGACCCGACCCGTGCATCACTTCAGCAGACTGGCCGCGACGATCCTGTTCGCGATTGCGCTGCTGTTTGCCGGGTTTGCACCGGCGCACCAGGCGATGATGGCTCCTGGAGAACATGTTGCGGCCAACGCCGGCATGCCGTGTGAAACGATGATGGGTCATGTCTCGGCAATGATGGGCGATGAAATGCCGGACGACGGACAGGTGAAATTCGACCTGTGCTGCGGCGGTGCGTTGTGCGCTGCCGATACGGTTCGCGATAGCCAGGAAATCGCGCTGGTTTTTGCCCAGGCCCTCGCCTTCACGCAGTTGCCGCCAGATGCCCTTCACGTCTCGGACATCACCCTTCCCGAACGACCTCCTCGCCGCCTCTGAAAACATCGTTTCTCCGCAGACTTTCGCGGAGCCAGAAGTGATGGACATGCCTTCGGCAAACAGCCGCTGGCAACTCAGAGGTTACTATGCGTGGACGTTATACCGCGCTCAGCATCATCGCCCTTGCCGCAGGTGTGGCAGGCGGGGTGTTTCTTGAGCGCCTTTATCTGAACCCGGGCGACGGCAATGCGTCGGGGGGACCAGAAATTCTCTATTGGGTCGCCCCCATGGACCCGAACTTCCGCCAGCCCGGGCCCGGCAAGTCGCCGATGGGAATGGATCTGATACCGGTTTATGCCGGACAGGAACCTTCCGCTGATCCGGCTGAAGTCAACCTGTCGGCGGCCGAGGTCAATGCCATCGGCGTACGTACCGCTTTGGCCCGTGTCGGTGAAATCTCCCGGCAAATCGAAACCGTCGGCTTCGTCGGATACGACGAACATCTGACCAGTCATGTTCACACCCGGGTGGACGGCTGGATCGAGACGCTGAACATTCGCGCCGTTGGCGACCGGGTGAAAAAGGGCGAAGTGCTGTTCGAGCTGTTTTCGCCCGAATTCGGCATTGCCAGCTTCGATTTCCTGCGCTCGCTTTCGAACGGCAACGGTCTGTCCCTGGAGGCTGCCCGCAACAAGCTGCGCAGTCATGGGGCTTCCGAGGAGCAGATTGCCGAGATCGAGGCAGACGGCAAGGTCGCCCGCAGGATCAAGGTGGTTGCGCCGCGCGACGGGGTCGTTATCGCCCTTGCGGCCGCCGACGGCATGTTCCTGCAGCCCGGCGCACAGGCCATGTCCATCACGGATCTCAACAAGGTTTGGCTGATTGTGGATGTCTTCGAGCGCGATATCGCGCGTTTGACGGAAGACATGCGTGCGGTCGCCCGCTTCGAACATCTGCCGGGACGGACTTTCGAAGGCCAGATCGATTACATTTACCCGGAACTCGATCCCAAAACGCGAACCCTGCCTGTCAGGCTCCTGTTCGACAACGCCGAAGGTCTGTTGCGGCCGAACATGTTCGGCAACGTCAGGCTGTTTCCAAACGAGACCCGCACTGCCGTCACCATTCCCTCCGAAGCCGTCATCCGGACGGGGACAGCGGAGCGTGTTGTCATCAAGGTCGGCGAAGGCACTTTCAAGCCAAGGCTGATCACCACCGGATTGCGTGACAATTTTGGAGAAAACGGGCGCACGGAGGTTGTTCAGGGTCTCGAGCCCGGTGAAGAGGTTGTTGCTTCGGCCCAGTTCCTGATCGACAGCGAAAGCGCGCTCAATGCGGGCTTGATGCGCATGGCGCCGACGAATGAAGTTCCTGCGCGCGGAACCGGTGAACTGGTCGCTCTCGACCGCGAAACCCGGTTGGCAACCATCCGCCACGACAGTCTGGAAAGTCTCGACTGGCCCGCGATGACAACACGTTTTCCTGTTGCGGCGTCCATCCCTCTCGACCGGTTGAGCGAAGGCCAGCAGGTTTCCTTCAAGGCAGCACGCGGCGCTGATGGCCTGCTGGGGTTGATCGAGCTCGGGTCAGACGACGGCATTGCAGCCACGGGGTCGGGAACCGTTCTTGCTGTTACAAGCGACGGCAAACTGACGATGGAACATGGTCCGATCCCGGATCTCGGCTGGCCCGCCATGCAAATGGACCTGGATGTCTCGGGCTTCGATCCGCAGTCGGTTCCGGTGAATGTTCCGGTCGAATTCGACCTTGCCAAGGGCGACGGTGGTCTCTTCTCGATCGTGGCGGTAAGGCAGCCGGGCGTTGCGGAGGATCCGGCGGCAGAGCAGGCCGAGGACGTTGCCGACGACACGAAAGCCGAGGCCGCACCCATCGTGGTGTCGGGAACGATCAACTCGATCGATACCGAAAATGCGAAGGCTACAATCACCCATGGTCCCATTGCCGAAATCGGCATGCCTGGAATGACCATGGCATTCGCGGTGGAAGAGACCCTGGATCTGGTTTCCCTGCCAGTCGGCACGGAAACCACGCTCACCTTTTCAAGGCCGGACGGAATGACGATGGTTCTGGCAAAGGCAGAGCCGATCACGCCGCCGATGGAAGTCCGCGGCACCATCAACGCCCTTGATAGGGATGCAGGCACAGCCAACATCACTCACGGACCGATGGCTGAGATAGGCATGCCGGGCATGACCATGGATTTTGCCGTTGATCAGGCCATTGCCGTAGGTGATCTGCCACTGGATCAGGAGGTAACGCTCTTGCTCCAGCGCAATCCGGATTTCTCCATGACATTGGTCGGCGTCCGGCGTGAGGAGGGCTTGTGATGATTGCCGCAATCATTCGTGCCTCCATCGCCAACCGGGTGATCATGCTGGCAATCGCCGCCATGATCGCCGTCGCCGGTATCTGGGCAATCCGCGAAACGCCCGTCGATGCAATCCCGGACCTTTCGGACGTTCAGGTCATCGTGCGCACGCCCTACGCCGGCCAGGCGCCTCAGGTGGTGGAGGACCAGGTCACATTCCCTATCGCCACGGCGATGCTTGCCGTGCCAGGTGCCAGTGATGTGCGTGGTTTTTCCTTCTTTGGCGACAGCTACGTCTACATCGTTTTCGAGGACGGCACCGATCTTTACTGGGCCAGAACCCGTGTTCTGGAATACCTCGGTCAGATCGCTGCCAACCTGCCTGAAGATGTTTCACCACAGCTTGGCCCGGATGCGACGGGTGTCGGCTGGATTTACCAGTACGCCCTGATAGACCGCACCGGAAATCATGACCTTGCCCAACTGCGTGCCCTTCAGGACTGGTTCCTGAAATACGAACTTCAGACCGTCGACGGCGTCTCGGAAGTCGCCACGATCGGCGGCATGGTGAAGCAATACCAGGTGGTCGTGGACCCCAACAAACTCAGGGCCTACGACATAACACTGTCGCAGATCCGAGGCGCCATCCAGGCCGCCAACCGGGAAACCGGTGGCAGCGTGATCGAGATGGGCGAAGCCGAATTCATGGTGCGTTCGACCGGTTACGTCGATGAGCTTGCCGATCTTGCCAAGGCACCACTGATGGTCAACGACCGCGGTGCACCGCTGACGCTCGGAGACGTTGCCGACATTCGCCTCGGGCCGGAAATGCGCCGTGGTGTCGGCGAATTCGGCGGCGAAGGCGATGCCGTCGGCGGGGTTGTGATCCTGCGCTGGGGCGGCAATGCGCTGGCAGCCATCAAGGCAGTCGAAGCACGGATCGGCGAACTGCGCAGCAGCCTGCCCGAAGGAGTGGAGATCGTCACGACCTACGACCGCTCCGGCGTTATCGAACGTGCGATCGACAATCTTCAGACAAAGCTGACCGAAGAATTCATCGTTGTCGTTCTGGTCTGTGCGGCGTTCCTTCTGCACTTGCGCTCGTCGCTCGTCATCCTGTTTTCCCTGCCTCTCGGCATTGCGGCTGCCTTCATCATCATGAAGCTGCAGGGCGTGAATGCGAACATCATGTCGCTTGGCGGCATCGCCATCGCCATCGGCGCGATGGTGGATGCGGCGATCGTCATGATCGAGGCGATGCACCGTCGGCTGGAGCATGAAAAACTGACCGTGGCGAATCGCTGGCGGATCGTGGGCGAATGTGCCTCGGAAGTGGGCCCTGCCCTCTTCTTCTCCCTGGCGATCATCACCGTCAGCTTCCTGCCGGTGTTCGTTCTGGAAAGCCAGGAAGGCAGGCTCTTCAAGCCGCTGGCCTTCACCAAGACCTACGCCATGGCGGCCGCGGCCATACTCTCCATCACGCTGGTTCCGGTGCTGATGGGGTACTTTGTCCGCGGGCGAATTCTTGCGGAGAACAAGAACCCACTCAACCGGATTGTCATCTGGCTCTACCGCCCCTTTCTGGATGCAGCCGTTGCCTGGCCCTGGGCAACGACCATTCTGGCGGGTGTCCTGGTCGCCTCCATGTGGTGGCCCCTTCAGAGGATCGGCACGGAATTCATGCCAGCGCTCAACGAAGGTGACTTCCTTTACATGCCGACACTTTATCCCGGTGTTTCCATCGGCAAGGCGCGTGAGGTTCTTCAGCAGTCCGACCGCCTTATCGCCACCGTACCGGAAGTAAAGACGGTCCACGGCAAGCTGGGCCGTGCCGATACGGCGACCGACCCTGCCCCGCTGACGATGATCGAGACGACCATCCAGCTGAAGCCGCGCGCCGAGTGGCGGGAGGGCATGACGATGGACCGGATCCGGGATGAGCTGGATCAGGCCGTCCAGATACCGGGCGTCACCAACGTGTGGATCCAGCCGATCAAGAACCGCATCGACATGCTGGCAACCGGCATCAAGACCCCTGTCGGGGTCAAGATCACAGGGGCCGATCTTGGCGTCATCGAAAAGATCGGCATTGAAGTCGAAAACGCGGTCGCAGGAATTGATGGCACGGCATCGGCCTACGCCGAGCGGCCCGTCGGGGGGCGCTTCATCGAGATCGACGTCGACCGGGAGGCGGCTGCCCGCTTCATGATGAGCGTGCGGGATATCCAGGACGTCGTGCAGACCGCGATTGGAGGCATGCAAGTATCGGAGTCCGTCGAAGGCCTGGAGCGCTTTCCCATCAACCTCCGCTATCCGCAGGACTGGCGCAACAGTCCAGAGCGCTTGCGGGAACTTCCGGTGGTCACGCCGTCCGGCGCCCATATTCCGCTCGGTGCCCTGGCAGAGGTCAGCGTTGTTGACGGACCGGGCATGATCCGGTCTGAAAACGCCCGACGTACCGGGTTCGTCTTCATCGACATCACCGGCCGGGATCTGGGCGGCTACGTTGATGAAGCGCGCAGGACGGTTGCGGAGAAGGTACAACTGCCTCCCGGCTATTCGATCGCCTGGTCGGGCCAGTATGAGTACATCGAACGCATGCAGGAACGACTGAAACTGGTGGCTCCGGCAACCTTGCTGATCATCACGCTCATGCTGTTCATGGCTTTCAACCGGGTCATTGAAGTCGGCATCATCCTTGCCGCCCTTCCCGTTGCGCTGGCCGGAGGTGTGTGGTTCCTCTGGTATCTCGATTTCGACATGTCGGTCGCGGTGATCGTCGGCTTTATCGCCCTTGCGGGCGTTGCGGTCGAGACAGCCATCGTGATGCTGCTCTACCTCAACCTGGCCTGGGAAAAGCGCAAGAAGCTTGCAGCCGCAGAGGCCCGCTCCCTGACGGTTGTCGACGTAGAGGAAGTGGTTTTCGAAGGTGCTCTTTTGCGCGTGCGGCCGAAGGTGATGACCGTTGCGACGATATTTGCCGGGCTGATCCCGATCATGTACGGCGACGGCACGGGCTCGGAAATCATGCAGCGGATCGCAGCACCCATGGTCGGTGGCATGGCAACCGCCACCCTTCTGACCCTCTTCGTCATTCCCGCCATTTTCACGATCTGGAAGCGGCTTGCTCTCTCGCGGGTCAACCGTGAGCTGCGCATTGCCGCCCCGGACATCAAAGGTGCGGTGCAGCCGGCCGAATGATTTTGCAACTCACAAAAAACCCCCAAGAAAGGCAACTGAAATGAAGACCCTCATCCTCGCAGCGTTCCTGTCCATGGCAGCCACCCCGGCCGTCCTTGCCCAGTCGTCGCATAGCGGCATGGATCATTCCAACATGCCCATGACCGCCGAACAGATGGACGGCGCGGTCCACGCCAATGCCGTCGTCAACTCCATCGGTGACGGCACGGCGAATGTCAGCCACGATCCGATTCCGGAAATCGGCTGGCCGGCCATGACGATGGATCTGCCCCTTCTGGAAGGCGCACAGATGTCGGATGATCTCACCCCGGGTGACAGCGTGATCCTGATGCTGGTGAAGGGCGACGACGGCATGTATGCCATCGGCGGAATGATGCCGAAGTAAGATTTCGGACAAACGGCAGCAGCCCATGACACCTGCCTCGGGCTGCTGCCAATACCCTTCCAGTACCCTTCCGCCTTCCCCAAATAGGGGTTGGTGAAATACGCAATTCCGTTTTCCTCTGATGCCGGTTCAGAAGGCAACAAAGACATCGGGCTTGATAAGACTGGGACCAGAGCGATCGTTCTCTTGTCCTGATTTTTCAGGCTCTCTTTAATGGCTTTGTTGTTTTCTCGTTTGACCGACGTTCAGGTCTTACCGGTTCAGGGAAACGAAATGAAAAAGTCTTTGGGGCGGATTTTTGCCGCACATGGTTGGCGGGTGGCGGCGTCCTGTTATGTGCGAGCCGAAGGGCAGATTACCGCGGAAACGCCCGCGCTCTTTTCCAGCTACCTGAAGAATGAGCATTCCGACGGCAACAAGGTTCTGCTGCACAGCCCCGGCGGCAGTCTGATTGCCGGCCTGGAACTGGGAGAGCTGATCCGTGCCAGGGGAATGGAAACGGAAATCGGCATCTGGAAGTCCGAGGGCACATTCGGGGACACGGTGGAGGGCGGCTACTGCATGAGCGCGTGTTCCTACGCGTTCCTGGGGGGTGAAGTCAGACGTATTCCAGACGGCAACCGTCTGGGCTTCCACCAGTTCTACCTGTCCGGAGAGAGGGCTGGCCAGGTGCCGTCCAGCCAGGTGGACCAGGCGCTGATGTCCGCGCAGGAATTGTCCAGCCGAATTGTACGTTACCTTCTGGAAATGGGAATCGATGCTCGCATCTTCGTTCTCGGCACGGGTGCGAAGCCAGACGACATGTTCGTTCCCGACGCGGCGCAGCTTGAGGAATTTGCCCTTGTCACGCCGGAAGGGTTCGGGGCGTTCTTTCTGGAGCCCTACAAGCAGGGTCTGGTGGCAGCCAGCAAGCGCAAGAGCGCCACGCGCCTTTATGATCTCGCGAGCCAGTTTTCCAGCTATTGCCGCAAGAACAAACCCTACGTCCTGATCACGACCGATGGTGGTATTCTGAACCCTGATAACCTGCCGACGACAAGCATAAATATGTTCTCAAAAGGACGTGGCATCACGACGACAGCCACCAAGGATATCCTTCGGGTTGTCGGTGACAGCAGCGTCGAGGTCGAAATCAACGACAAGGTTGTTGAACTGCTGTCGGTTACCGAGCGGATCGAGTTCAGCCTGTTTCTTGGAATGTCGTCCGGTGGCGAGGTGCGCGGGGCGATCGATCTGAGCGACATGGACCGCAAGATCATCGCCGCCAGCTTCCGTTTTTGCATCGGCTAGGAGGGTGAGCCCGACAAAAGGGCTCATCACATAATCGCGACATTGTTGAACTGGCTTCAAGGTGTTGTTTTCAGCGCATTTTCGCCGAATTTTGCACGTCTGACGGTCTATCGGAGGTGGCTCAAAGGTGGAGAATGACAGGGTTTGGATAGAGACTGTTAACCTTATTTTCCTACATCTCTCCCAAAGGCGTTCAACCCGAAACACTAGTCTTCTTTGTCCATGCGTATTTCCCGGAAGAATTTCTCACTTTCGAATTCGAACGATGCCGGCCAGCCAGCTTCAACCGATGATTCCAGTCGGAAAGCGCAGGGCGAAAACCCGCTCGGGCAACCCGCCGCCACAGATGGTGAACGGGTGGCTGAGGCGCGCCGGTTGCCACATGTTGCAGGCAATCCGCAGCAGCAGACAGGAGATGGAAACCAGGGGGTGGAAACCCCTTCGGACGAATCCTGCCAGAGCTATTTCTACCTTGCACCCAACGTTCGCTTCACCCGGACGCCAGACCGCGGTTCAAAGCAGCGATCTGCACCGGTAGAAAACGCGAGCGAAGTCAGCGCCAGTGAAACTGTATCCCCGGTCGAGGTAGAGCCCGTTGCGCAGCAACCTCTGGTCACGCCAAACCCCTCCCCTGTTATGCCCGCAACCATGCCAGTTGCACAGGTGATTGGTCAGCCCGCCGATAGTGGAACTGTGAATGTGCAGGCGCCTGCCAATGACGCGCATTCTTCCACGGCGCACCTTGGTTTCCTGTCCGATCACGCCTTCTTTGAATTCATGTCCGACGACACCATCACTCCGCAGCCGGCTGCAGAAGTGCCTGCGCAGAGGGTCGTGGAGCCGGTACGAGCCGTGAGGACGGTTTACGAGGAGGTGCCTGTCGCGGGACAGGTGGCGCGGCCACCGGAGGGAATCGTGTCGCTGTACAAGGTCGTGGAATGCAACGGTTCTGCATCCCCCACGCCTGCACCTTCCTCTTCCAGACCGATTGCCGCAAGGCCAGCAAACCCGTCTCCGCAGCCGGCCGGCCAAAGGCCGGCAGCACAGCAAAACCCGGAAGGCAATCAGGACGCTACCGGTCGGTCACGAGTGTCGATTTCGATGCCAAGCCCCACACCCCGGTCCTTGTCCTCCAGCACGCATGCTCTGCCGCCGATCGGTGCGGGATCAGGTCAACAGTCGCTGTTCGGCAGCTACGAGTTTCCGTCCGGCGATCTGCTGCAACTGCCGCAGGATGGTCCGGGCTTCCAGATGACGCAGGAGCAACTGGAACGGAATGCGGGGCTTCTGGAAAGCGTTCTGGAAGACTTCAAGGTGCGCGGCGAGATCATCCACGTGCGCCCCGGGCCTGTGGTCACCCTTTACGAGTTCGAACCGGCCCCTGGCATCAAGTCCTCACGCATCGTCAACCTTGCCGATGACATTGCCCGATCCATGTCGGCCATCTCCGCCCGTGTTGCGGTCGTGCCCGGCCGGAACGTCATCGGGATCGAGCTGCCGAATACGGAGCGTGAAACCGTCTACTTCCGCGAATTGATCGATTCGACCAACTTCCGCGCGACCAGCTGCAAGCTTGCGCTTAGCCTCGGCAAGACGATTGGCGGGGAACCGGTTGTTGCCGATCTTGCGAAGATGCCGCATCTGCTGGTCGCCGGAACGACCGGCTCGGGCAAGTCGGTTGCCATCAACACGATGATCCTGTCGCTGCTCTACCGCCTGAAGCCGGAAGAGTGCCGCTTGATCATGGTAGATCCGAAGATGCTGGAACTGTCCATCTACGACGACATTCCGCACCTGCTGACGCCTGTCGTCACCGATCCGAAAAAGGCCGTGACAGCTCTCAAATGGGCCGTGCGCGAAATGGAGGATCGCTACAGGAAGATGGCCCGGCTCGGCGTGCGCAACATCAACGGTTTCAACCAGCGTGCCGCCGCTGCAAGTCAGAAGGGTGAACCGGTTATCGTGTCCGTGCAAACCGGGTTCGACCGCGATACGGGGGAACCGGTCTACGAGCAGCAGGAAATGGACCTCGCTCCGATGCCGTACATCGTCATCATCGTTGACGAGATGGCGGATCTGATGATGGTCGCCGGCAAGGAGATCGAAGGCGCTATCCAGCGTCTGGCGCAGATGGCCCGCGCCGCAGGCATTCATCTCATCATGGCGACACAGCGTCCTTCGGTCGACGTGATCACCGGCACGATCAAGGCAAACTTCCCGACCCGGATTTCCTTCCAGGTCACCTCGAAGATCGACAGCCGCACGATCCTCGGCGAGCAGGGTGCGGAACAGCTGCTCGGCATGGGCGACATGCTGCATATGTCGGGTGGCGGACGTATCAACCGTGTCCATGGTGCCTTCGTCTCGGACGAGGAAGTCGAACAGGTTGTCGCCCACCTGAAAAGCCAGGGCCGGCCCGCGTACCTTGAAACCGTGACCGCGGAAGAAGAGGAAGAGCTGGAAGAAGAGGAAGCTGTCTTCGACAAGGGTGCCATCGCGTCCGAAGACGGTGATGACCTCTACGACAAGGCGGTGAAGATCGTCCTGCGCGACAAGCGCTGCTCAACCTCGTATATCCAGCGCCGCCTCGGCATCGGGTACAACCGTGCGGCTACCCTGGTCGAGAAAATGGAAAACGAAGGCCTTGTCGGTGCGCCCAACCACGTCGGGAAGCGCGAGATCCTGGCCGGCAAGAGAGAGCAGCCGAGCGAAGAATAGATACGCAGTACGATTGGCAATGTCGATCTAGTGCTGCGTCTCCTGGTGCCTGGAAAGACAATCCAGCAAGAAATCCGCACGCTTCCCGACATCCGTCTTCGGCAAGATGATTTTCTCGTAGCCAAGTTGGCCGTAGGCATCGAGTAGTCGCTGGTATTCTCCGATAGCTTCATCCAGGCCGTGCTGCCGGTCGGCGTCTATGGCGTAAATCTCCGGCCAGGGCGGTGTCAGAAAGACCTGAAAATGAAATCGACTTGTTTTGCCGAGGGTGTCTGTCACGGCCACGCCGGTCGCGAATTTCAGGGCAACTGCTGCGTCGATCAGACCCCGGTCGAAGAAGACCCATCCGTCAGCGCTGTTCAATCGCTCCCTGTCACGGAATGACATGTCGATCGCTCTTCTGGCGAAGGCTTCGAGATTGATCCAGGGAAGCGCCCTCCCATCAGCTTGTTGCTCTTCGGCGACGATCCTCCTGCCGGGTTCCGGCACGGTTTCGAAACCCCGTCGTTCCAGTTCCGCCAAAAGCGTTGACTTTCCGCCACCCGAACATCCGGACAGGATGACGTGCCGGCGGTAGGTATCGTTTGGCATCATGATTTCCTTATCAGATGCGGGCATCTGGACTGTCAGGCGACACCCTTTGTTGGAGAGCGTCGCCATCACGGCAAAAGCTACGTTAAGCCTTGCCCACGTTTTGCCGCTGGACGCCAAGTCCTTCAATGCCCAGCTCGATCACCTCTCCGCCCTTCAGATAGATTGGTGGTTTCTGTCCCATGCCGACGCCCGGAGGCGTGCCGGTGGAAATGATGTCGCCCGGCTGAAGGCTCATGAACCGGCTGACATAGCTGACCAGGTGGGCGACACCGAAGACCATGGTCTCCGTCGACCCGTCCTGATAGCGCTTGCCGTCGACTTCCAGCCACATCTTCAGGTTCTGCGGATCGGAAACCTCGTCCCGGGTCACCAGCCAGGGTCCCGTCGGGCCGAAGGTGTCGCAGCCCTTGCCCTTGTCCCAGGTGCCACCGCGTTCGATCTGGAATTCGCGTTCGGAAACATCGTTGATGACGCAATATCCCGCGACGTGGTCAAGGGCTTCTGCTTCCTCGATGTAGCTGCCGCCCTTGCCGATCACGACACCAAGTTCGACTTCCCAGTCGGTCTTGACCGATCCGCGCGGGATCTTCACGTCGTCATTGGGGCCGCAGATTGCGCTTGTCGCCTTCAGGAAGATCACCGGTTCCTTGGGCACTTCCGCACCGGTTTCGGCGGCATGGTCGGAATAGTTGAGGCCGATGCAGATGAACTTGCCGACGTGGCCAACGCAGGGACCGATACGGCCTTCCTCGAGCAACGGCAGGGTGGCCGGATCGACGGAAGCAATTTTCGCCAGCCCGTCCGGCGTCAGCGTGTCGCCGGCTATGTCGGAAACGAGAGCGGAGAGATCCCGCGGCCGGTTATCACTGTCCAGAATGGCGGGCTTTTCCCGTCCGGCGTCTCCAATACGGAGAAGTTTCATGGGGTTATCCTCGGTTTTGATGCGTGGCTTGTGACATCAGGCGGCGTCTGCGCCACCGTCTCGAAAGATGTGCTGTTCGATGGAGGCCGGTTTCATCTCCACGGAAAAACCCGGCATG
This sequence comes from Labrenzia sp. 5N, assembly GCF_012395805.1. Taxonomy (NCBI): domain Bacteria; kingdom Pseudomonadati; phylum Pseudomonadota; class Alphaproteobacteria; order Hyphomicrobiales; family Stappiaceae; genus Labrenzia; species Labrenzia sp. 5N. The sequence goes on from NZ_JAAZTM010000024.1 coordinate 334,258, forward strand.
TGCGGCGGCATATAGGCGGCATTGCGGATGGTGCAGGGATCGACGAAATGTTCGTGGAGATGATCGACATATTCGATCACGCGTCCTTCCCTGGTTCCGGAAACCGCAACGAAGTCGATCATCGACAGATGCTGCACATACTCGCAAAGACCGACGCCGCCGGCATGCGGCCAGACGGGAGTGCCGAATTTGGCTGCCATCAGCAGAACGCTGAGAACCTCGTTGAGACCGCCCATTCGGCAGGCGTCTATCTGCACGATGTCGATGGCACTGCCTGCGATCATCTGCTTGAACACGATCCGGTTCTGGCACATTTCACCGGTTGCCACCTTCACCGGCGCCACCGCTTCGCGGATCGCACGATGGCCGGCGATGTCATCCGGGCTGGTTGGTTCTTCGATGAAGTAGGGTTTGGCGAACGCGAGTTGCTGTACCCAGTCGATGGCCTGTCCGACGTCCCACACCTGGTTGGCATCGATCATGAGGAACCGGTCGGGCCCGAGCTCCTCCCGGGCGATCCTCAGCCGGCGGATGTCATCGGCGAGATCGCGTCCGACCTTCAGCTTCACATGGGTGTAGCCTGCCTCGACCGCTTCCCGGCACAGCCGGCGCAGCTTGTCGTCGGGATAGCCGAGCCAGCCCGCAGAGGTGGTGTAACAGGGATAACCGTGTGCTTCGAGCTGCGCGATCCGTTCCGCCTTGCCCGGTTCCGCCGCTTTCAGGATGGCAAGTGCCTCTTCCGGCGTGATCGCATCGGTCAGATAGCGGAAATCAATGATGGAAACGATCTCTTCCGGACTCATGTCCGCGACAAGACGCCAGACCGGTTTGCCGGCCTGTTTGGCCAAGAGGTCCCAGACGGCATTGACGACGGCGCCGGTGGCGAGATGCATTGCACCCTTGTCCGGTCCGATCCAGCGCAGCTGGCTGTCCGAGGTCACGTGACGCCAGAAGCGGCCGGGATTTTCGGAGATCCAGGCAAGATCAAGCCCGGTCACCAGATGGCGCATGGCCTCGATTGCGGCAACACAGATGTCATTCCCGCGCCCGATGGTGAAGGTCAGGCCATGGCCTTCAAGGCCGTCCTCGTCGGTTTGAAGGACAACATAGGCCGCGGAATAGTCCGGATCGGGGTTCATGGCGTCCGACCCGTCGAGGGTTTCGGACGTCGGAAAGCGGAGATCGTACGTCTTCAGACCGGTGATTGTCGTCACGGGTTCACGTCCTCAATAAAATGTCAGATGGTCCAGCCGCCGTCGATGGCATAGGCCTGTCCGGTGGTATAGGTCGCGTTGGCAAGATGAACCGCGAGATCAGCGATCTCTTCCGGCGTACCGATCCTGCCGATCGGCTGGCGTGCGATGAAGGCGGCCCGGGCGGCTTCATAGTCGCCCTGGGCGCGCAAACGGTCCTGCAGCGAAGGGCTTTCCACCGTGCCCGGGCAGATCGCGTTGCAACGGATGTTCTGCGCCACAAAATCGGCGGCAACCGCCTTGGTCAGGCCGATCACGGCCGCTTTCGTGGTGGTGTAGACGAAGCGGTTCGGCACGCCTTTCATGGAACTTGCGACGGATGCCATGTTGATGATGGCGCCGCCTCCCCGTTCCAGCATTGCAGGCAGCACCGCCCGAATGGTCCGGATCATGGAGCGCACGTTGAGGTCGACCGCAAAGTCGAAGTCCTCGTCTTTCATGTCAAGGATCGAGCCTGCATGAACGAAACCCGCTCCGTTGAAGAGGACGTCCACCGGGCCGGTCTCGGCAACGACGGTCTGTACGTCCGTATCTTTCAAAACGTCGAGGCGACGGGTTTCGATCCCTGCTGATCCTTCGAATTCCGATAGGGCGGTTTCATTGATGTCCGTTGCCACGACCTTTGCGCCCCTGGCGGCAAAGGCGAGCGCCGTCGCGCGTCCGATCCCCTGTCCCGCGGCTGTCACCAGAACGGTCTTGTCCTTCACCCAGTCTGTCATGTCGGCTCCATCTGCCCCTCAGGCGGGCTTGTTCTTTCGTTCAACGATGTGGATGTGATCGGCGACGAGAACCACTTCGTCGCTTTGATTGAGAACTTCCGTCCGCTCGACCACGCGGCCGAATGCCGGGCGTTTCGGATCATCGTCCTTGGCAACGATGGTCACGCGCGAACGGATGGTGTCTCCAATGAAAACCGGCTTCACGAAGCGCATCCGGTCGTAGCCATAGGAGAAGGCAACCGGGTTGATGACGCTGGCGGTCAGGCCGACGCCGATGGCGAACACCATGGTGCCATGGGCAATTCGCTGGCCGAAGGGCTGGGTCTTCATGAACTCCGCGTCCATGTGATGCGGAAAGAAGTCTCCGGTATGGCCTGCGTGGACCACGAAGTCGGTTTCGGTAATCGTGCGGCCATAGGTGATGCGCTCATGGCCGAGTTCATAGTCTTCGAAATAGGTCGTTTGTTCCATGACTTATGGTCTTTGTGCGAGTGGAGTTGCAGGGGACGCGGAGGAGGCATAGGCCGCTTCCACCAGAGCCATCGTGTTCCAGGCGTCTTCGACCGAACTCACCAGCTCGGCGTCCTCGCCGGACGCAAAGCGCTGGAGATTTGCCATGCGGCCGACAAAAGCGTCCGGGAACCAGGCTCCTTTCAGGGGAACGGGGATCCACTCGTCTCCACCTTTGGGGCGGATCTCCAGGATGTCCGGTTCGCCGTTCGGATAGTCGAGATTGACACCGAGCTGCAGATAGGCAGCGCCTTCCGTGCCACACACTCGGAACTCGCAAGCCTGGTGCCGGCGGCCGAACTTGTGATCGTGATTGATGGAGAGCGCACAACGCACCTTGTCGCCGTAGTCGAGGATGGCGCTGGTGCGGGTCTGGGCCATTTCATGGGACGGATGGCCGAGCGATTTCGCGTGCACGCCTTTCGGGTCCCCAAGTACTTGCCGGATCAGGTCGAGATAATGGATCGAATGCATGGTGATCTCGATCCGGGGCAGTCCTTTCAAGAAGGCCCAGAGCTCCCAGGGCGTGGCGAGAGCCAGCCAGGCATCGAAATCGACAACTTCTCCAAGCCAGCCCTTGGCGATGGCGTCCTTGAGGGCGAGCATCATCGGTGCGAAGCGGAGCTGGAAGTTGACGGCGGCGATCAGTTTGCGGTCGCGGCAGATCCTGAGAATATCCGTTGCCTGGCGCAGGTCGCTGCCCATGGGCTTCTGGATCAGCACTGAGGCCCCTTCCGGTAGCAGGCCGAGGACATCGGCATGCACATGGGGTGGGGTGGCAAGGTCGAAGACCGCGCCCGGCACACTGGCTGCTTCCTCTGCGCTGGCAAAGGCCTTGATGCCCCATTGATCCGCCAGAGCCTGCGCTTTGCCGGCATCCGGGTCATAAAGTCCCGCAATCGGAAAGCCGCCTTTCCTGTAAGCGGGGAAATGGGCATCACCGACGATGGAGCCTGCGCCGAAAGTCACGATGGGGCGTGGATTGGCGGGCCTTGGCCAGTCCTGGGAAAGGCTGGCCGGATCGAAAGCTTCAGTCATGATGGAAGACCTCTTCCATCATCGCCCACCACTCGCCGTCCTTTCGGGTGTCGAGCGGCTTTTGGCAGGGCATGCAGACGCCCCACCATTCCTGCGTTTTCGGATCGGCGGCCATCTTCGCCGCGTCGGCCTCAAAGTCCGTGCCGTGATATTCCCAGTAGCCGAAGAGCAGATTTTCCGGCTCCTTCAGGAAGATGGAATAATTCCGGATATTGCATTTGGAGATCATGTCGAGGATCTCCGGCCAAACCGAAGCGTGCAGCCGCTTGTATTCGGCAACTTTCTCCGGCTCGAGACCGATCACCATGCCCATGCGCTGCATGACCTACGCCTCCTGCCGGGTGATTGTGCTGGTGAACTCGGGAATGCTCTTTCCGCGCACCGCGTCCCAGTCCCAATCGATGCCGATGCCCGGTTCCACGGGTGCGAGCGCATGGCCGTTTTCAATTGTCATGCGGCTATTGGTCAGTTCGTCGAGTTGCGGAATGTACTCGACGTATTTGCCGTTCTGCACGGCACAGGTCAGGCTGACGTGCAGCTCCATCAGGAAGTGCGGACAGATCGGCATGTCGAAGGCTTCTGCAGCATGGGCAACCTTCAGCCAGGGGGTGATGCCGCCGATCCGTCCGGCATCGACCTGCACCACAGAGCACGCTCCGGCCTGCATGTATTCCCGGAAATGCCGGATCGAATAGAGCGACTCGCCGACAGCGACCGGCGTCGAGGTTCTCTGCGACAGGCGCACATGGCCACCGATGTCGTCGGCGGGTAGCGGTTCTTCGAACCAGGCAAGGTCCAGGTCCCGCAGGCGGTCGGCGCGCCGGATGGCTTCATCAACGGTGAAGCCCTGATTGCAGTCGGTCATGATCTCATAACCGTCACCGACGGCGGCACGCACGGCGGCAAGCCGCTCGTAGTCCTCGGAGACATGCGGGCGGCCGATCTTGACCTTCGATCCGGTAAAGCCCTTTGCCTTGGCTGCAAGAGCATCCTCGACCAGGGCTTCGGTTTCGATATGCAGCCAGCCGCCTTCGGTCGTATACAGCGGGCAACGGTCCTTGGCTCCACCTGCCAGCTTCCAGAGCGGCAGCCCCATCTTGCGCGCACGCAGGTCCCAGAGGGCCGTGTCGATGGCGGCAAGCGCAATGGAGGAAATGGCGCCGATCGTGGTGGCGTGGGTGAAGAACTCCAGTTCGTGCCAGATGCCCTCGATCATGTCTGCGTCACGGCCGATCAGAACCGGGGCGAGATGGTCCGCAAGAAGCCGCATGACCGAGGATCCACCGGTGCCGATCGTATAGCTGTAGCCTGTGCCCGTCGCACCGTCCGCATCGGTGATCGTGACGATCGGTGTTTCCTGGCTGACGAAACTCTGGATCGCATCGGTTCGCTTGACCTTCGGAACCAGGTCGACCATGCGCAGTTCGACTTTTTCAATCCGTGCCATGCGTTCAGCTCCTCAAGGTCTGTTCGGTGGCGGCATCGAAGAGATGTGCCTGGCTGAGGTCGAAACTGAGATCGATCTTGTCGCCCGCGTGCAGCGCCTTCGGGTTGAGCATGCGCGCAATCCAGTCCTCACCAGCGAACTCCGCAAAGACCAGGGTCTCGTTGCCGAGCGGTTCGGTGATCGAGACTGGCACCTGCGTCGTGTGCACGTCATGGGCTTCGCCGGAATGCAGGCCATGTCCCGCCGGATACAAATCGTCCGGTCTCAGGCCGAACACGACCTTCTGGCCAACGCTGACCGCGTTCCGGAATTGCATCGGCAGCGGAAGGCTGGCGCCATTTGCGAAGGCGAGCTTGCCATCGTCGATGACCGCTTCGCGCAGGTTCATGGTCGGCGAACCGATGAACCCGGCGACAAAGCGGGTCTTTGGGCGCTGGAAGACTTCCTCCGGCGTGCCGACCTGTTCGATATGGCCGTCGCGCATGATCACGATCCGGTCAGACAGGGTCATGGCTTCCACCTGGTCGTGGGTCACGTAGATGACCGTCGACTGGACCTTGGAATGCAGTTTCTTGATCTCCGTGCGCATCTGCATGCGCAGCTTGGCATCAAGGTTGGAAAGCGGTTCGTCGAACAGGAACACATCCGGATTGCGCACGATGGCGCGGCCCATGGCAACACGCTGGCGCTGGCCGCCGGAAAGTTGGGACGGCCGTCGTTCCAGAAGGGCCTCGAGGCTGAGCGTGCGCGCTGCTTCCGCGACCGCCGCATCGATCTCTGCCTGGGATTTTCCGGCGATCTTGAGCGAAAATCCCATGTTCTCTGCAACCGTCATATGCGGGTAGAGCGCATAGGACTGGAAGACCATGGAGATGTTGCGTTGGCGCGGCGGCAGGTCGTTGACCACCCGGTCGCCGATGTGGATTTCGCCACCCGAGATGTCCTCCAGCCCGGCGATCATGCGGAGCGAGGTCGACTTGCCACAGCCGGACGGGCCGACCAGCGCGATGAACTCCCGGTCCTTGACCTCAAGGTTGATGGAATGAACCACCTCCAGTTGCCCGTATTTCTTGACCAGGTTTTTCAAAGAGACGGTAGCCATGTCTATCCCTTCACTGCGCCGGAGGTGAGGCCGGAGACGAGGTGTTTTTGTACGATGAATGTCAGGGTGAGTGCCGGAATGATCATGACCACGGCCAGCGCGCACATGCCCCGCCAGTCGATGGTGAATTCGGCGGTGTAATCCAGCAGACCGACCGGCAGCGTCTTGGAATTGGTCGACCGGGTGAGCTGGGATGCCAGCGCGAATTCGTTCCAGGAAATCAGGAAGGCGAAGATACCGGCGGAGGCGATGCCTGAACGCGCCAGCGGAAATTCAACCTGCCAGAAGGCTTGCCACCGGGTGCAGCCGTCGATCTGGGCCGCTTCCGCAAGATCCCGGGGGACCTGTCGGAAGAAACCGTCGATCAGCCAGACCGTGAAGGGCACGTTGAGTGCCACATAGGCAAGAATCAGTCCGAAGTGGGTGTCGATGATGCCGATCTTGGCATAGACGAAGAACAGCGGCAGTGACAGCGCGATGCCAGGCACGGTTCGCGTGAGCATGAAGCCGAGGAAAATCGCCGACTTGCCGCGGAACCGGTAACGCGCAAACGCGTAACCACCAGCCATACCGACCGCCAGGGCAATCACGGTCGAGGTGACCGAGATGATCAGTGAATTGCGGAAATACTCCAGCACCGGAATGCCGCCCTGGCCAACGCCGGAGAACATTGCCACATAGGCGTCGAACGACAGCTCGCGCGGGATCCAGACCGGAGGTTTGGCCATGATCTCGACTGTCGGGCGGAGCGAGGAAAGAACGATCCAGACCCCCGGCAGACAGATGATCGTCATGGCGAGGAACAGTCCGATAAGGTGGCCAACCTTCAGGAAACGGCCCTTGAGGCGATGTGCGGTATTCTCGTCCATGATCACCACTCCGCGCCGATCTGCTGGCGGGCCTTCGCGAGTTGCCGGAAGAACAGCGCCGTGAACAGGATTGAAAGAAGAATGGCGATGTAGGCCATGGCATTGGCCAGCCCCATGCGCGCGTCGGAATAGGCGGTGCGGGCAATCATCGTCCAGAGGATCTCGGTACGCCCGGCAGGGCCGCCATCGGTCATGATCTTGACGATGTCATAGGCGCGCGCGATGTCGAGCGAGCGGATGGTCATGGCGATATAGGCAAAGGGCATGATGAACGGCCAAGTCACATAGCGGAAGCTCTGCCACGAGGTGCACCCGTCCACCTTGGCCGCTTCCAGCGGCTCGCGCGGCATGGCCATCAGGCCCGCCAGAATGAAGATCGCGAAGACCGCAGTTGACGACCAGATTTCCGCAATCAGGATGGAAATGAAGGCAAGCTGTCCGTCGATCAGCCAGGGAATGGCGATATCCGTGAGCCCGAGCGATTGCAGCGCGTTGTTCACGACGCCGATGTTGTCGTTGAACATGAACTTGAACTGGAAGCCGACCAGAACCGGCGAGAACATCATGGGAAACATCATGATGGTGCGCAGGATCCGCTGTCCGCGTGTGGCCTTTTCAACAAGCAGCGCCAGGCCCAGACCGAGCAGCATTTCCAGGTTGAGCGCGAAGGTTAGCAGCAGCACCGTTCGGCCGAAGGCGACCCAGAAATCCATGTCCGTCAGAAGCCGCACGTAGTTGCGGAAGCCGATGAACGTATAGATCGTGTCCGGCCGGGTCAGCCGGAACGGCGTGAAACTTGAATACAGTGACAACAGGAGTGGCACGACCACCACTGCCGCCAGGACGATAAACGCCGGCAGCAGCAGAAGCACATGCGGCGCGGGCTTCCAGCCTCTCATTCTATCCTCATATCGTTTTACGAAAGGAGCTAGCCGACCCGCGAATGTCGTGCGCGGGAAACCCGGCGGGATCAGGCGCGGCAGGGCCGCGCCTGTCCTTGAGCGAGCTTAGAGCTCTCCGGCATCCTGCAGGATTTCGGTGGCCTCGGCCGCTGCATCGTCAAGTGCCTGCTGGGGCGTCTTGTCGCCGAGAATGGCAGCCTGCAGCTGCGGGTAGACCGCGTTAGAGATCTCGATCCAGGACGGAGACTGAGGAACCGGGTAAGCGCCTTTGGCGGCTTCCTGGAAGGCCTGCAGAACTTCCTTGCGGAACGGGTCGTCGGAGGCTTCCGCGATCACCCAGTCCCAGACGGCGTCGCGCGTTGGCAACGGTCCACCGGCTGCTTCCTGCTTCTGGCTGTCCTCGTTGGTCAGGAACCAGACGAGGGAACCTGCGGCTTTCTTGTTCTCGCAGTTTTCGGTGACGGAGAACCCGTGATGTCCCGACCATCCGGTCCGGGCACCCGAGGACCCCTTGGGCGGTGCAACGACACCAACATCGCCGGCCACCTTGGAAGCACCCGGGTCGTTGAAGAAGCCGGCCCAGCCCGGCCAGTCCAGGTTGATGGCAACCGTGCCGGAGGCAAATCCCTGGCCCAGGTCGTCCCACAGGTAGTTGGTTGTACCGGCGGGAACGGCTTTCGCTTTGTAGAGATCCACGAACCAGTTGAGCGCACGCACACCGGCTTCCGAATTGAACGCAGGCTTGCCATCTGCATCCAGGTATTCGCCACCTTCCGCGCGCAGCATTTCATAGAAACGGCCGTTGATGGCCTCTTCCTTGCCGGCAAATTGCGTGCCGTAAAAGTCCGGCGGATTGGCGAAGAACTCGGCCTGATCGGTCACCTGCTGCCAGGTGTCCGGCGGCGTCAGGTCATAGCCGTATTTTTCCTTGAACTTCGCCTTGTTGTCTTCGTCCGCATAAAGGCTCTTCTGGTAGTAGAGCGCGGACACGTCGAACTGGGCGCGCGGCAGCATCACCAGTTTTCCGTCAAGCGTCGAGGCGGAGATGTTGGCATCAACGAAGGCGTCGATTTCTTCCTTCGGCAGCAGTGCTGCAAGGTCGGTGTAGATGCCCGGATACTGGGGCGCGAAGGATGAGTGGTTCGAACCCACACACCAGTTCAACGCACCCACGGCGATGTCCGACTTGATCTCCTTGTCGAGGTCGAAGTGGTTCTTCTTGGAGATGACGTTGACCTTGGCCCCCGTCGCCGCCTCCCATTCGCCGATGCGCGCATAGAGCTTTTCGTACTGCTGGCCACCGATCAGCTTGGCATCGATCGTGACCCCGTCAAACTTGCCCGGCAGATCCTGCGCGAGCGCAGAGCCAACGGCAAAAAGAGCGATAACGCCGGCGGACGCGCCGGCCAGTAGATTTTTCATGAGCCTCCTCCCGAGACTTTCAAAGAAGGCGGGTGCCCGCCCAAACAACTCACTAATGAGTGGTTCATTTATATACAAACATGCTCTTCATTTATGGTCAAGCTGCTCCGGCGCATTCTTGTTTGTTTTTCGAGAAGGGTGTGCGTATATGAATATTGCACTTCATGGAGAAAAGTATGGAACAGGAAGAGGATCGATACCGGGCACCCGCCCTCGACAAGGGGCTCGATATTCTTGAACTTCTTGCAGGCATTGACGGCGGATTGACCCAGGCGGAGATCGCCAAGCATCTCGGCCGCAGCCCCAACGAATTCTACCGCATGCTGGACCGGTTGGTGCGTCGGGGTTACGTCACAAGGATCGACGGTGACCGCTACTCGCTGACGCTCAAGCTCTTCGGTCTGGCGCAGTCCCATGCGCCGGTCCGCCGTCTCGTTTCCTTTGCAACGCCCTTCATGCGAGACCTTGCGGAAAAGACGCTCCAGGCAAACCAGCTCTCCGTCTTCGACCGTGGATCGGTCGTCGTCGTCGCGCAGCAGGAGGCGCCGAGCTACTGGGGGATCTCAATCCGCGTCGGCTCGAATATTTCGCTCTACGACACCGGATCCGGTCACGTTCTTCTGGCCTTCAGGCCGCAAGAGGAACGCCTGATGATGATCAACGAATATTCCCGCAGCACCGAACATCCGACCGTCGAGAAGGAGTTCTTCGACCGGCTCGACCAGATTTCGGAACGCGGCTACGAAATGATGCCGAGCCTCCAGACTGCCGGTGTCTACAACCTGTCCGCTCCGATCCTGAGCCCGGACGGACGGGCCATCGCGGCACTGACTGTTCCTTTCATCACGCTGGTGAACACCCCGCAGGCCCCCGACATCACCGGGACGTTGGAACTTCTGACCAGGACCGCGCGACAGTTGTCGGAACTGACCGGAACGGACGGCAAATCGGCCGAATAAATTCTTATTTGAATAATCTATTTTCCTGTGGAAGGATTGCCCGGCTATTTGCGAGGAGGAGCAGCATGATCGTCGACACCCATCTTCATGTCATAGACCGGTCGGCTCTGGACTATCCGTGGCTGGCGGGTGTCGAACCGCTCAATCGGGACTGGACATACGAAACCTATGCCCGTGATGCGCGGCGCGCAGGCATTTCGACCACGCTTCACATGGAGGTCGATGTCGCTGAACCCCTCATCGAAGCTGAGACAGGATATGTCGGCACTCTGGCAAACCGGCCGGACAGCCTCATCAAGGGGGCAATTGCGTCCTGCCGTCCCGAGGAGGAAAGCTTTGCTGCCTATCTGGAGCGGCAGCAGGCAAATGAGCTTGTGAAGGGTTTCCGGCGTGTGTTGCACGTCATGCCGGACGAGTTGTCTGATCAGCCTTTATTCCGGGAAAACCTGAAGCGCCTTGGCGGCACGCGCTTCACCTTCGACCTCTGCGTCCTGCCCCGCCAGCTTGAGCGGGCAATGGAGCTCGTCGATCTGGCTCCCGACGTCACCTTCATACTGGACCATTGCGGTGTACCGGATATCGCCGCCGACGAACGCCAGCCCTGGCAGGAGCGGGTTACGGAACTCGCAAAACGCCCCAATGTCTGCGCCAAGATCTCCGGGATCGTAGCCTATGCCGATCCTGAAAGCTGGATTGCCGAGACCCTGCGCCCCTGGGCGGAGCACACCATTCAGGCATTCGGCTGGGACCGTGTTGTCTGGGGCAGTGACTGGCCGGTCTGCACGCTTGGTGGCGGCTTGCTGGCATGGGTTGCTGCGACCCACGCCCTGCTGGAAGGCGTCAGCGAGGATGAACGAACAAAGCTGCTGTCCGGAAACGCAAAACGTATCTGGCAGCTTTGACCAACTGAACCGCGCCCCCAATGTGATTGGAGGCGCGTTTGGACGGTTGTCCGCAGACGCATTGTCTTGGAAGGGCTTACTCAAAACTCCCGGCGAAAAGCGCATTGATGTCGCCGATGACGGATTGCGCTGTCTCACCACCTTGCAGGCCCAGGTTCAGCCGTTCTGAAGCTGCTGCCTGAAATGCCATGTAGCCCTTGTGGCGCGGACGGACCCAGGCGTTGTCCAGGGTCCGGCGGGTGTTGCGGTAAAAGTCGTTTGTCACATCATTGACGGTCTCGTCAGACCAGCCGTCCGCATGACCAGGCTGGCCACCGGCAGCTGCAAAAGGCCCGCGCTGCACTGGGCCACTTGCAATCCAGAGAGCGAAGTCTGCAGCGTTCGAGACATGGTTCGAAAATGCGGAAACGGCAATGCCGGTGCCACCAAGTGCGGAGCCCATCGGGCCGTTGTCGCCGGCAGCAGGGATATCGGCAAAGGACAAGCGTTTCGGCCTGAAGCCTTCGATACCGTAGTTGACGTAGCCGTAGATCAGGGGAACACAGGCAATCGGGCTGTCCGTCTTGCACATCTCCTCAAAGACCGCGATCGGATCCATGCCATAGCACCGGTCAGGAACGTGTCGCATCAGGTGCGAGATCAGCTCATAGACCGGTGCGCCGTTCTCAATCGAAACAAGCTCGCCCGGTCCTGTCGTCGTGCAGGGTGTTCCAAGGTTTGCCGACAGGGTGAAGAAGGTCATCAGCGAATGGGGCGGGCGCATCGGGATCAGCACCTTGCCCGCTTCCGCCAGTTCAAGGACTTCATCGAAGCGTGTGGGTGCCGCGCCGACGAGGTCTGCCCGATAGGCCTGGATCTGCGCGGCGGCGTCGATCGGATAGGCCCACTGGTGGCCTTCCCAGAAATAGCTTTCATAAGAACCGCCGACACTGCCATTGGCGACGGCCTGCCGGTTTTGCGGGTCCCCGTGTCTGTCGAGTGGAGCAAGACAGTTCTGCGTGGTGATTTCGCCAACGTGCGGATGGTCGATGACGATCAGATCATACTGGCGCGCGAGATCTTCGACCGGGTAGGATTCGAAGTCCTGAAGCGAGCGCTTGTCCCAGTCGATCCCGACACCCGTCTGCTCTTCCCAGAGCTTCGAGCAGGCAACCATGGGCTCGTAGCCGCGCGGGTGGCTCCAGGTCATGCCTTTCAGGCGAGCGGCGCTCATAGGCCGAACTCCTTCTCGATCGCGGCCGTGTGTTCACCGACGCGCGGTGCAGCCCGGGCGATTTTCGGACGGGCGCCGTTCACTCTCAACGGGGAGCGGGTTGTCAGGATCGAGACATTGTCTTCACGCTCGACGCGCTGCAGCAGGTCCAGCCCGTTGAACCCTTCGCTTTCCAGCAGGCTGTCCCAGTCGAGCACCGGTGCACACCAGATGTCGGCGGGTTCGAAAACGGACATCCAGTCGTCGACCGTTCGTTCGGCAATCGCACCTGCGATCAGCTTCTTGATCGTCTCGCGTTCGGAAAACCAGACCGCCGGATCGCCGCAATAAGGCTCGAGAGCTTCCAGCTCCATCAGGTCACGCAGTTTCGGGATCGGCGTCATGGCAACCGCAATGTACCCGTCCTTTGCCTCATACACGCCGTAAGGCGCGGAGAGATAGGCATGGGCATTGCGGAAACCGGATCGTTTCGGCATGCGCCTTCCGTCGTTGAGATAGGTGGTCAGAACCTCGAACTGGAAATCGACCAGAGCTTCGAGAAGGCTGGTCTGGACATGGCTGCCCTTGCCGGTAACACCGCGCCGGACGAGGCCAGCAAGAAGGCCTTGTGCCAGGGCTGCCCCTGCAAACATGTCGCCGACGGCAAGTCCCATCGGGACAGGGCCGTCACCATCGTTGCCGCTGAGCCACATGAGGCCGGAGCGGGCCTGGGCAAGCAGGTCCTGCCCTGGGCGGGCAACCCATGGGCCGTCTTCTCCGTAACCGCTGATCGAGCCGTAGACCAGACCCGGATTGATCGCACGCACAGTCTCGTAGTCGAGGCCCAGCCGTTCGATCACGCCCGGCCGGAAATTCTGGACCAGTACGTCGGCCTTGGCGATCAGGCGCTTGAGACGGTCTATGTCCTCCGGCTTCTTCAGGTCGACTGCAAGGCTTTCCTTGCCGCGGTTGATGGCGTGAAAGATGGTCGAATCCCCGCCGATTTCCGTGTCGCTCAGATAGAGGCTGCGCGACAGGTCTCCGGAGCCCGGCCGTTCGATCTTGATAACGCGCGCGCCAAGATCCTGCAGACGCAAGGTGGCATAGGGACCGGAGAGAAACTGGCTCATGTCGAGCACGGTGATCCCGGCGAGCGGTAGTTCTGAAGTGGATGTCATGTCGGTTCAGGCCCGGTTTTCAGGTTCTGTCCGGTCCGCGTGGGCGGCCGGATTGCGATATTTCACGGTTTGCAGATGCTCGCAGTAGAGGACGAGTTCACCTGCCCCCTTGAAGACTTCGTAGGATGCCCGAATGAGGCCCATCTCTTCGTATTTCGGCTTCTTGTCGAGGTTTGTTCGGACCGTATAGATCGTGTCGCCAATGAAGACCGGCTTGATGAAGCGCAGCTTGTCGTAGCCATAGGAAAACGCGTTGACGCAGTTGGTCGCGACAAGGCCGAGGCCTGCGGAGAAGACGAACGCTCCGGCAACCAGCCTCTTGCCGAAGACCCCTTCCGATTCTGCGAACATCTGGTCCTGCACATAAGGGTGAATGTCGACGACCAGCGTGTTGAAGAGGTGGCTTTCGCCTTCGGCGATCGTCCGACGCAGGGAACGTATGCAATGCCCCGGCTGCCAGTCTTCGTAAAACCAGTTCTCCGAATTCCAGACCGGGATGGCCGCATGCGCCGACGGCATATCCTTCGGCAGCGTGCTGTCGATCCCGACCGTCGGTGCGAATGACGTTTCCATGGCTCCTCCCAATTTCTTATGTGAATACTATATTCACATATGATTTTTAGAAGCAAGAGCTCTGTTCTTCCCGGTGCATGACTGGAAGGCGCCATCGCAGGCCCCGCAGGCAATGAGCCAACAGAAAAGAAGCTGCAGCGAGCTGGGTGTGCCGCAGCAGCCAACGGCAACCGGAACTGCAGTGCACGCAGAGCCAGGCGATTGGGGTGGGTTAAGTGGGTAATGGGGAGAATGACAGCCGGGCAAGACGGCTATTGCGGCTATTGGCGTCAAGGCGCCGGCGAGGCTGAAGAAGACATACCGCGAGGCTGCCTGCGATCCTGATATGCCTTGCCGTCGTCCGTCACAACAAGAGCAACCAGCGCCAGACGCCTATTCGTTGGCGCTGTTCCAGCTGTTGAGGGATGCCAGGAGCCGTTCCAGCGAGGGCTTGATCCGATCCGCATCCGATTGGTTCAAGGCAGACAGCAGGGTTCGTTCGTGTTCCCTTGCCTCTTCGACCACTTCGGAGCTCAGTTTCTGCCCGGCGTCGGTCAGGTGAACGCGGACGCGGCGGCCGTCGCCCTTGTCGCTCTTGCGCACGACCAGTCCACGCTTTTCCATCTGATCGACAATACGCGTCATTCTGGATTGCTCCAGAAGGGAGTATTTCGCCAGCTGCGTGATCATCAGTCCGTCCTGATCGTAAAGGCAGGCAAGAACCCGCCATTCCGGAACGCGCAGGCCCAACTCGCGCACACGGAGGTGAAACTGGTGGCTTGCCGCTTCGCTTGATGCTGCCAGCAGGTACAGCAGGTAAGAAGAAACGAATTTTTCCGGCGTCAGGGTCAACACCCCCTCCAACTATGCACCTGTTTTCAAAGTGTCATTTATCCCGGACGGATCGGGAAAAAAAGAGGCTTGACTCATTTTATATGAAATTTCATATTTTTTACAGGAGGAGGCATTGCGGTGAAACTTGTTCTTGAAGGTGTAGAACCGGAAACCGATCAGATTCGTGTTTTCAGGTTTCGGGCGGAAGCCGGCGGGTCATTGCCGGGCTATGAACCCGGTGCGCATGTCAAATTCGATCTCGGCCCTCTGGGCGAACGGGAGTACTCCCTGATCGACTGGCCGGAGACTGATGACCTCTATACGGTCGCGGTTCAGCGGGAGGAGAGCGGCCAGGGTGGCTCCAAGGCCATGCATGCCCTGAGCGCAGGTCAATCGATCTCCGTCAGCGAACCGAAGAACGACTTCCCGCTTGCCGAAGATGTTCCGCACGTCCTGCTTCTGGCTGGCGGCATCGGCATCACGCCGCTCATTTCGATGGCGACCCGGCTGAAATCGCAGGACCGGTCTTTCGAGCTGCATTATTCTGCCCGCTCGGCTGCGCGGATGGGTTTCGCCGGCAAGCTGAAGAACGCCTTCGGAGACAGCGCCCGTTTTTACCTTGACGACACGGACCCGCTCGATCTGGCCGCACTGATGAAGGCCCAGCCTTCCGGAACGCATCTTTATATCTGCGGCCCGAAGGGAATGATCGATGCCGCGCGGGCTGCCGCGACCGCAGCCGGACTGGCGGAAGAGGCCATTCATGTTGAACTCTTCACCGCCCCCCAGGCGCAGTCCGGCGATGCGGCATTCGAGGTGGAGGTACACAGCACGGGACAGGTTGTGACCGTCGCCCCGTACCAGACCATCATCCAGGCACTGGAAGATGCTGGCCTCGACGTCATGTATGACTGTCAGCGCGGCGACTGCGGCATCTGCCAGACGGATGTGATCAGCGGTACGCCCGATCACCGCGACGTCGTGCTGTCGGATGCCGAAAAGGCATCGGGAAAGGTCATGCAGATTTGTGTCAGCCGCGCGAAATCCGCGCGACTTGTCCTCGATCTTTAGGGTTTCGCATTCCAGGGAGGAGCCAGCATGCAAACGGCCAGCCAAATCGCCGCTCTGTTCACGGGGCCGCAGGTGCATCGGGACGTCTACACGAGCCCGGAAATCTACAAGCTGGAAATGCAGCATCTGTTCGCAAACACCTGGGTGTTTGTCGGCCATGACAGCCAGACCCCGAACAAGGGCGATTATTTCACCACGCAGATCGGCGACCAGCCTGTCATCCAGGTGCGTCACTCCGATGGCGAAATTCACGTTCTTTACAATCGCTGCCCGCACAAGGGCACCAAGATCGCGATCGACCGGGAAGGCAACACGGGCAAGTTCTTCCGGTGCCCCTATCACGCCTGGTCGTTCAAGACGGACGGCTGCCTGCTCGCGATCCCGCTGAAGAAGGGGTACGAGAACACCGGCTTCGAAAACACCGAAAATGCCAAGGGCATGACAGCCGTTGGTGCGGTCAAGAACTATCGCGGTTTCGTCTTTGCCCGCCTGGCTGCCGAGGGCATCAGCTTCGAGGATTACTTCGGCGACAGCCTGAGTTCCATCGACAACATGGTCGACCGCTCGCCGGAAGGACGGCTTGAGATCGCCGGTCCCCCGCTGCGCTACATGCACAAGTGCAATTGGAAGATGCTGGTCGAAAACCAGACCGATACCTGCCACCCGATGGTCGCCCACGAAAGCTCCGCCGGAACGGCAGTGAACATCTGGAAGGAGATGGGCAACCCGGAACCGCGTCCGCCCGCGATGGAGATCATCGCGCCCTTCATGTCGCCCTACGAGTTCTTCGAGAACATGGGCATTCGTACCTGGCCGAACGGGCACGGGCATACGGGTGTGCATCATTCGATCCATTCCGACTATTCCGCGATACCTGGCTATTTCGAGGCCTTGAGCGAAACCCACGGCGAGGAGCGCGCGAAGGAAATTCTCGGCGAGAACCGGCACAACACGGTCTATTTCCCGAACATCATGATCAAGGGACCGATCCAGCAGCTGCGCAATTTCATTCCGCTGGGGCCCGACAAGACACTGGTCGAAAGCTACATCTACCGCCTGGTTGGAGCGCCGGACGAACTTCTTGCCCGCACCGCCATGTACAACCGGATGATCAACGCTCCGACATCGATGGTCGGCCACGACGATCTGGAAATGTACGAGCGCGCGCAGGAAGGCCTCATGTCCAACGGCATGGAATGGGTCAACGTTCAGCGCCTTAGAACGGAAGAGGAAGACTTTGGTGAGGAGGCCGTGGAAAACGGCACCACGGAACGGCAGATGCGCAACCAGTTCGATGCCTGGGTGAAATTCATGACAGCTACGATGGAGAATGCGTGATGGCGGTTTCCAGGGAAGAGGTCATCGACTTCATCTATGACGAAGCAAGAATGCTGGACGAGGGCCGCTACAGTGAATGGCTGTCGTTGTGGCTGGAAGATGGCCACTACTGGATGCCGCTCGACTACAAGCAGACCGATCCGCATCTGGTGACGTCCCTGCTCTACGAGGACATGTTCATGCTGCGCTTGCGCGTGGAACGGCTGAACGGGGCCAGAACCTTCAGCCAGAAGCCCAAGAGCCGTTGTCACCATGTCATCCAGCGGCCTTTCATCGACGAGATGGACGGGGACCGGATCGTTACCAACACATCCATGCATTACGTCGAAACGCGCCTGGACGAGCAGTTCCTGCTGGCGCTGACGGCAACGCACGAACTGAAAGTTGTCGATGGCGAGATCAGGATCGCCAACAAGCGGGTCGACATCCTCAATTGCGACGCCGCCTTCGGCAATATTCAGTTGCTGCCATGACAGCCATGACAGTTGAAACAGTTTATGAGGCCTTCGCTGCAACGGCGGAGAAATTTCCGGACCGACCGTTTCTGAACGTTCTGCCCGGCACTGCAGACATCTACGGCATACCGCCCGGCGAGCTGACATATGGCGCCGCGCGCCAGGAAGTCGACACGCTTGCGCAGGACCTGACGGAGGCTGGCTATGGTGCAGGCATGCGTGTTGCCCTGCTTCTGGAAAACCGGCCCACGTTCTTCCTGCATTGGCTCGCGGTAAACCGGATCGGCGGCTCCGTTGTGCCGGTCAATCCGGATCTGAGAGCAGCGGAGCTTGAATATCTCATCGGCCACTCCGAACCGGCGTTGATCATATCGATCGAAGACCGCCACAAGGAACTTGAGGCTGCCGTTGCCGCTGCCGGCATCAAGGCGGCCGTGATTGCCCCCGGCGACCCGGTCCCCGGGCCGCGCGACCAGGCGGTCACCGCCCGGCCGCTGGAAGGCGAAGCCCGCGAGGCGGCTATCCTCTACACCTCGGGCACGACCGGCAAACCGAAGGGCTGCGTCCTTCCCAATACCTATTTCCTGCTTGCGGGCCGCTGGTATGCCGGTGTCGGCGGATTGGCAACGTTGACGGAAGACGGCGAGCGCATGATCACGCCCCTGCCCGTCTTCCATATGAACGCAATGGCTTATTCCTTCATGGCGATGGTCATGGTTGGCGGGTGTCTTACCGTTCTGGATCGCTTCCACCCGCGTGCGTGGTGGCAGGATGTTGCCGCGTCCCGGGCAACCTGTCTGCATTACCTGGGCGTGATGCCGTCCATGCTGATGGGGTTCGACCCTTCCCCTGAAGAACGTGCGCATCAGGTGCGTTTCGGCTTTGGCGCAGGCGTCGACCCGAAGCTGCAGATAGCCTTCGAGGACCGTTTCGGCTTTCCGCTGGTCGAAGCCTGGGCGATGACGGAAACCGGTGCCGGGGCGGTAATCGCCGCCTCGGGTAAAGACCGGCTGGTTGCCCAGGCAAGCATCGGCAAGCCAAGCACGGGCGTCGAATGGCGGCTTGTCGACGACAGTGGCAAGGAGGCGATTCAGGGTGAATTGCTGGTACGCCACGCGGGGCCGGATCCGCGCTACGGCTTCTTCTCGGAATACTACAAGGACGCTGCCGCGACGGATGAGGCCTGGAAAGACGGCTGGTTCCATACCGGCGACATCGTCCGCCAGGGCAAAGACGGCAACCTGTTTTTTGTCGACCGCAAGAAAAACGTCATCCGGCGGTCGGGCGAGAACATCGCCGCCGTGGAAGTGGAATCGATCCTGATGCGCCATCCCGACATCGAGGCGGCCGGTATTGCCCCTGTGCCCGACCCGGTGCGCGGCGACGAGGTGTTTGCCTGCCTGAAAGTGAAGAACCCGAGCCGAGACAAGGCCGAGGCGATCACACGCTGGTGCCTGGAGCAGATGGCCTATTACAAGGCGCCGGGCTACATCGCCTTTGTCGACAAGCTGCCGTTGACGCCGACCCAGAAGATCCAGCGGGCCGCCTTGAAGGAATTGGCCCTGCAGCTTCTGGACGATCCCGATACAATCGTCACCGGTCACATGAAAAAGCGGCAGGCCAGTTGATGGGGAAACGACAGAGCTATAAGGGTGTTGCGGTCACCGCACCGGTTTCAATTCCCTACCAGCGTTACTCCATCGAAACGGCCCATTGGTGGATCGCAAGCGCGTTGCGCGGATCCCTTCGGGCCGCTGGTTTGAGGCCTGCGGATATTGACGGGTTTTCGGTTGCAAGCTTCACCCTGTTTCCGGATACCGCTGTCGGGCTGACGCAGCATCTGGGCCTGTGCCCCAGGTGGCTGGACAATATTCCGATGGGTGGTGCCAGTGGTGTGGTTGCCCTGCGGAGGGCCGCACGTGCAGTCCAGGCGGGCGACGCGGACATCGTGGCCTGCGTTGCCGGCGACACCAACCACATCGACAGCTTCAGAAATCTGCTGTCGAGCTTTTCCCGCTTTGCCCAGGATGCCTCCTACCCTTACGGATTTGGGGGGCCGAATGCCAATTTCGCGCTTCTGACCGACCGGTACATGCAGGAATATGGCGCGACACGCGAGGATTTCGGCAGGATCTGCGTTGCGCAGCGTGCCAATGCCCTGCGCAATCCGAACGCGCTGATGAAGAAGCCGCTGACGCTCGAGCAATATCTCGACGCCCGCCCGATCGCCGACCCGATTGCCCTGTTCGACTGTGTCATGCCTTGCGCCGGGTCCGAGTGTTTTCTCGTCATGTCCATTGAAGAGGCAGAGCGGCGGAACCTGCCCTATGCCGTGATCGGCGGAACAATCGAGCGCCACAACGCCCATGCCGAGGATCCCGTGCAACTGCGTGGCGGCTGGACGCTCGATGTCGAAGAACTCTACGCCATGGCGGAGTGCTCGCCGGACGACATCGATCTCCTGCAGACCTATGACGATTATCCCGTCATTTCGATGATGCAGATCGAGGATCTCGGTTTCTGCGACAAGGGCGGCGCCCCCGATTTCGTCAGGAACCGCGACCTGACAATTTCCGGAGACTTTCCGCACAACACCTCCGGCGGACAACTGTCTGCCGGTCAGGCCGGGGCAGCGGGTGGTTTCATCGGCCTCGTGGAAGCACTGCGCCAGGTGCTGGGTACAGCCGGAGGCACGCAGGTGGCTGATGCGACGACCGCGATGGTTTCAGGCTTCGGCATGATCAATTACGACCGCGGCGTCTGCACGAGTGCGGCCATTGTGAAAACAGGGAGCCCGGCATGAGCACACCGCTTTCCCCTCCCCTCAAGAAAGATCCGCAAAAGCGCACGCAGTCTCCGCTACGTCCCCCGGAGGCCCGATCCCGCGCGGCTCTCGGCCTGACCGCGGCTGCGGCGGAGGGCCGTTTCGCTCTTCAGGTCTGTGACGACTGCGGCACGGTGCAATATCCGCCCCGGGATGTTTGCGGAAGCTGCCTGTCGGCGGGGCTGGAATGGCAGGACATCTCGCCGGCGGGCACACTGCTGGCAGAAACCCGGATCCGCACGTCGATCAATCTCTACTTCCGCGAGAGAACGCCCTGGCGCATGGGCTCGGTGCAACTGGATGCCGGTCCCGTGGTCCTGTGCCATGTGCATGGTGACTGCGAGCGCGGCGGGGAAGTTACACTGTTGAACCGCCTGGACGCGTCCGGCCAGGGCGTTTTGCTGGCAGTGCCCAAGGACAGGACAAGCAATATGGAAGACGATCCGCAAATGCGTGCCCTTTCAGCCGACCCGAAACACAGGCGCATCCTGATCACGGACCTGCGAAACCCGAACACGCCGGCTCTGGTGAACTCGCTGCTGGAGGCAGGGGCTTCGACCATCTTTGTCGGCGAGGCCGAAAGCTGGCGTCCGCACACCAACCGCGATCTCTTGTCCGGGCTTGAAAAGGTCAGCGTGCTGCCGCTTGACGTCACAGACACCGCTTCGGTAGAGCGGCTTGCCGGGGAAATTGGCGGAAAGACGGATGTTCTGGTCAACAATGCCCGGTTTCTGCGGCCGGGCGGTGTTCTGGCAAGAGGCGATACTGCCTTCGCGCGCGAGGAAATGGAGACCAATTATCTTGGTCTGATGCGTCTTGCGCAGGCCTTCGGACCGGGCATGTGCGCTCGCACCAACGATGGCGTCAACTCGGCGGTGGCCTGGGTGAATATCCTGTCAGTCTTCGCCCTGTCCAACTCACCGGACTTCGGCTGCTTTTCTGCCTCCAACGCTGCTGCCTATTCGCTGTCGCAGTCCCTGCGCGGAGAATTCCGTGCATCCGGGCTGCGTGTGATGACTGTCTTCACCGGACCGGACGAAGACGACTGGACCCAGCCGGTGCCGCCTCCCAAGGTCAATGCAAAGGCTCTGGCAAGGTCTGTGGTCACGGGGCTGCAGCAGGGGCTTGAAGACGTGTGGTGCGGTGACGTTGCCATGGAGATACGCGAACGCTGGCGGCGGGACCCGAAAGTCCTGGAACGTGAACTCACGCAAGGGGGAGAAGGCGCATGAGCGGTCTGAACCAGCTGGTCTCCGGCCTTGCCACTGGAGCCGTCAGGATTGTGGATCTGACCCACACGCTCGATCCGGACTTTCCGGTCATCGTGCTGCCGCCCGAGTTCGGTCAGTGTGCGCGTTTCCGGATGGAGGAAATCAGCGCCTACGATCACCGTGGTCCGGCATGGAAATGGCACAATATTTCCATGAGCGAACACACCGGCACCCATTTCGATGCGCCTTCGCACTGGATTTCAGGAAAGGACGTGCCGAATGGCTCGGTTGACGAGATCCCGGTCGAGGCTTTTGTTGGTCCTGTGGTGGTAATCGATTGTTCGAAAGGGGCGGCAGAGAACGACGACTTCGAACTGACGCCCGAGGTGATCGCAAACTGGGAAAGCGACCATGGCCGCATCCCGGAAGATGCCTGGGTGCTGATGCGCACCGACTGGTCGAAGCGCAAAGGCGCCGACTATCTGAACATGCGCGCCGACGGACCGCATTCGCCCGGGCCGACGCCAGACGCGATCCGGTTTCTGATCGAGGAGCGGAACATCCGTGGCTTCGGTACCGAGACCGTCGGAACGGATGCAGGCCAGGGAGCGCACTACGTGCCGCCCTACCCCGCTCACTACTTTCTGCATGGCGCGGGAAAATACGGGCTGCAATGCCTGGCCAATCTGGATCAGCTGCCCGCGACAGGTGCCGTGCTGATTGCGGCTCCCCTGAAAATCAAGAATGGAACCGGCAGCCCGCTTCGGGTTCTGGCGATGGTGACGGAATGAGTGAATTTACGGCAGTCGTTACCGGCGGCAACAAGGGGATTGGTGCCGATCTGGTCGAAAGGCTTCTCGGTCAGGGTTACACGGTGGTGTCGGTGGCACGAACTGCGCCTGAAAAGTCTCACCCGAACCTGCATTCGGTGGAAGCTGACCTTCTCGATGCACAAGCCGTGGCCGCTGCCGCCAGCACGATCGCGGCGGAGTTCGACGTCACTCATCTGATCCATAATGCAGGGCTCATCTGGCCCAATCTTGTCGAGGATGCCAAACCCGAAGACATCACCGGCCTTGCGCAGTTGCACCTGGGATCGGCATTAACACTCCTGCAGGCGGCCTTGCCAAACATGAAGGCGCGCCAGTTCGGCCGTGTCATGTTCAACGCCTCACGGGCGGCGCTCGGCGCACCGACCCGAACCGCCTACAGTGCCAGCAAGGCCGGCATGATCGGTATGGCGCGCACCTGGGCCCTGGAGCTTGCCCCGCATGGCATCACCGTCAACGTGGTTGCCCCCGGCCCGATCCTGACCGACAACTTCTGGGGCATCGTCGAAAAGGACAGCCCGCAACAGGAAGCCCTCGCCAAACGCATCCCGGTCGGGCGCATTGGCAACGTCCGGGACGTGACCAATGCCTTCCTGTTCTTCTGCGATCCGGAAAACAGCTTCGTGACCGGTCAGACGCTTTATGTCTGCGGCGGTGCGAGCGTCGGAACGCTGACGATCTAGTGTGGTGAATTTGAAATACGCCTCATTGGTGCTGCAACCGCCAGAGCGTATTTCAAATTCGAAAACCACACTAGAAACATATATTTGCTAGTCACCCTTTTGAATCTGAAGTTCGTTCGGAGCATGCCGGAAATTGAGACGAACTTCAGATTCGGGTGACTAGCGGGAACCGCGTTTGACGGGAAACCAACGCGATTTGTTCTGAAGCGTCTGAGCGCTCAGCTGTCTTCTTGATCTTGTGGCATGCAGGCCAGCAGGGCTGCCTTCACGTCATCCGGCCAGGGGATGGAGCAATGCTTGTCGAGATCGCTGGCGGCCAGCACCTGGGTGCTCGACCAGCGTTTTTCGCCCTTGCAGCTGATCTCGTGATGCATGGTGACCGACGACCGGCCGACCCGCTTCACGGTTACTTCGAACTCCAGCTCTTCCCCGAAAAAGGAAGGGCTTGAGAAGTCGCTGGAAAGATGGACAGTCGGAGTGCCCCAACGTTCCTCCCAGATAATCTTGTGCCATGGATAGCCAAGCTTCAGCCAGAATTCCTCGTTCACACCGTTGAGGATGTTCAGATAGGATGGAAAATAGGCTGTGCCGGAGATGTCGCAATCACCGAAGTTGAGCATGCGGGTGGTTTTGAATGGAACGTCCAAGATGCGTTTCTCCCTGCCACTGGCTGGCTCGCCATGTAACGGCGGCCCAATTTTATTTATTTGATTTTGCACATATCGCGGAGTGGCTTCAACACGTGGATTGTTCGCCAGAATGTTAACTCCTCGCCCGAGTAACGCGGGCTGTGCGCTGAGAAATCTGGATAAACATCTGAAATCAAGAAGATTATTCGGGGTTTCGTGAGGCGTTGATCCGCCGGAAAAATGATTGCGGAGCGGAGGTGTTTTCTATTTTCGATTGCAAAAAATACATGCAGTTTCATATTTATTGACAAGGCATGCTCATCAATGGAAGTATTCAAAAACGGTCTCGGGCCTGCGGAGGAGCCCAGCCAGACAGACGCATCATTCAAGGGAGAGGAAGATGAAGTCGCTATTCAAGATTGTTGGCGCTGCCGCAGTTTCACTGAGCCTCAGCGTTTCGGCGCTTTCGGCGGAAACCGTTCTCAAGATTTCCAGCTGGCTGCCGCCAACCCATAGCGTGAATACCGGCATTTTTGCCAATCTGATCACCATGATGGAAGAAGCTACAGGCGGCGAAGTCTCGGGTGAGCTGGTCTTTGGCCTCGCCCCGCCGCCAGCCCAGATGGATCTGGTTCTCGATGGTGCCGCAGACATGGCTATCATCTTCCACGGGTATCAACCGGGCCGTTTCGTCGGGACTAAGCTGATTGAACTGCCGGGTTATGAAGGCAACGCAGAAGACGCATCCGTCGCCTATTGGCGCGTTTATGAAAAATACCTCGCTGCTCTGAACGAGCATCGCGGCGTCAAGGTCATTTCGCTCAACACCCATGGCCCCGGTCAGATCCATTCCAGCAAGGAAGTCAGCAGTCTTGCCGACATGAACGGCCTGAAGACGCGCATCGGCGGCGGTGTTGCCGGCGATGTGGGGTCCGCGCTCGGCCTGATCGGCATCAACGTTCCGGCTCCGAAGGTTTATGAAACGCTGGAATCCGGTGCGGCCGACGCCGTTGCGATGAATGTCGGCGAGCGTGTCGGCTTCAAGCTGAACGAAGTGGCCAAGTATCTTTATGACATGCCGGGCGGTCTCTATCGCGGCTCCTTTGCCGTGATCATGAGCCAGGAAAAATTCGATAGCCTGCCGGAAGATGTCCAGAAAGCCCTGGACGAGCAAGTGTTTGGTGAGCCCGCGAGCCGGATGGCAGGTGCATCCTGGGACGAGTCAGACACGATTGCCTATGAAGCGACCAAAAACGCAGAAGGCACGAAGATCACGCCTGCGAGCGACGATGACATCGCCAAGTTCGAGGAAATCAGCAAGGAAGTCACGGACAAGGTTCTGGCGGAATTGCAGGAAGCCGGGGTGGACGCGAAAGCCGCCTACGAAATGGTCAAGCAGGAAATGGCCGGAAACTAAACGAGTCCGGGCGGTCCGGTTTGTCCGGACCGCCCGCAGCTGAAGGATCTGGACGTGTCCCGTCTACTCAAGTTTGCGGCCAGTCTGCCGGCGCTGCTTGCCTCGTTTGCCTTGTTCGTCCTCATGGTCATGACGTTCTGCGACGTGGTGCTCCGGTCGGTGTTCAATGCGCCGATCGAAGTTGCCGCCGACATGACGCGTCTGCTCATGGCAATCATGGTTTTCTCCGTTCTGCCGGTCGTCTCCGCAAAGGATGGCCACATCTGCGTCGACCTGACGGATGGCATGTTCAAGCGCGCCGGACTGACCCGCTGGCGTAATGCATTCACAGATCTCTTTTGCGGCCTGATGCTGGTCCTGCCGGCCATGCGCGTATTTGATCTGGCCGAACGAAGCCGCTCCTACGGCGACGTCATGGAATATCTGCGCCTGCCCCTGCACTATGTCGGTTGGTTCATTTCCATCGTCACGGCAATTACCGCCGCAGTCCTCATTGTTCGCGGGCTCGGCCATATTTTCGCACCGAAATTGATGAGCCCCCGGCATGCTTGAAGGACTTCTCGGATTTGCAGCGGTTCTCGTACTAGTCCTGCTGCGAGTGCCCATCGCCTTCGCCATGGGCTTTGTCGGAATGATCGGCTTCATGATTGAATCGGGCTACCGCGCCTCGATTTCCATGACGGCCCGTCTGATCATCGATACCAGTCAGGATTACGGCCTCTCGGTCGTTCCGCTGTTCATCCTCATGGGGTTGTTTGTCAACAAGGCGGGGATCAGCCGGGAGCTCTATGCCGCTTCCAACGCGTTCCTCGGCCATTTTCGCGGTGGTCTCGCGATGGCAACCATCGTTGCCTGCGGCGGTTTTGCCGCCATATCCGGATCGTCCCTTGCAACCGCCGCCACCATGTCGAAAGTGGCCATGCCGGAAATGCGTCGGTTCGGCTATGCCGACAAACTGTCGACGGCTTCGATTGCCGCCGGCGGGACGCTCGGCATCCTCATACCGCCTTCGGTGATCCTCGTCATTTACGGTCTGCTGACCGAAACCTCGATCGGCAAGCTTTTTGTCGCCGGCATCATTCCCGGCCTTCTGGGTGTCGTACTCTATCTGGTTGCTGTCCAGTTCACGGTCTGGCGCGATCCGGAAGCCGGTCCGGCAGGGGAACGCATCAACCTCAGCGGAAGACTGTCCGCCCTGAAGGATGTCTGGGCTGTCCTGCTGCTGTTCTTTCTGGTGATCGGCGGGCTCTATGGTGTCTTCGATGTGCCGCCGATCAACCTGAGCTTCTCGCCGACGGAAGCCGCCGGCATGGGCGCCATGGGGGCTTTTCTGATCGCGCTTGCCCGCAGACGCTTGTCGCTCGCAGATGCCCTGGAAGCCCTGCGTGAAACGGCCATGACTGCAGCCAGCCTGTTTGCAGTTCTGATCGGCGCCTGGATCTTCTCCAACTTCGTCAATATCGCAGGCCTGCCGACCGCACTTAGCGACATGGTGACCGCCTACAATCTGCCGCCCTGGATGGTCATGGGGCTGATCCTGCTCATCTATATTGCGCTCGGCTGCGTGTTCGAAAGCCTGTCGATGCTGCTGTTGACCGTGCCGATTTTCTTTCCGGTCGTCACAGGGCTTGGCTATGATCCGATCTGGTTTGGCATCATCGTCGTGGTGGTAACCGAAATCAGCCTGATCACACCTCCCGTTGGCCTGAATGTCTTCGTGTTGCGGGCGGTCGTCGGCGACGTGCCGACGGCCACGATCTTCAAGGGTGTCACGCCGTTCTGGATGGTCGATATCATTCGTCTGATCATCTTGCTGACACTGCCGGGACTAGTGCTCTTGCTGCCAAACCAGATGTAGGATCAGATTTGGTCTGGCATCTGTCGGCAAGCCTCTGGCATCGGAGCCGACACAGACCGCAGACGTACCTTTTCAAAGGGGGATGCGGTCCGACTACTTTTCTGGGAGGAGGAGAAAATGGAACGCACTGCGAGCCCTGCAGACGCGATGGCGGGCGGTAAGTCTTCAAGGGGCAGACCGGACAACCCGGCCGCTGCCGAAGCCCAGTGCCCGTTTTCCAAAAAGGCTGCTGAATTCGATGCGTTCGCCGGACCCTATCAGGCGGACCCCGCAGAAGCACTGCGCTGGTCGCGGGAGCAGTTGCCCGTCTTCTACAGTCCCAAGCTCGGCTATTGGGTGGTCAGTCGCTACGATGACATCAAGGCGGTCTTTCGTGACAACATCCTCTTCTCGCCCCGGAACGCCTTGGAAAAAATCACACCGGCAACGCCGGAAGCAATGGAGGTTCTGAAGGGCTACGGCTACGCGATGAACCGGACCATGGTGAACGAGGACGAGCCCGTACACATGGAACGGCGGCGCGCCCTGATGGACCATTTCCTTCCGGATAATCTGGAAGCCAGGCAGGAGATGGTGCGCCGGCTGACGCGCGAAAAGATCGACGCCTTCATCGACAGCGGCCGGGTCGATCTGGTCGACGCCATGCTTTACGAAGTGCCGCTGAATGTCGCCCTGCATTTTCTGGGCGTTCCGGAAGACGACATCGCGGTCCTCAAGAACTTCTCGGTCGCCCACTCGGTCAATACCTGGGGCAAGCCTACCGACGAGCAACAGGTCGCCATTGCGCATGACGTCGGGCAGTTCTGGAACTACGCGGGCAAGATCATCGAAAAGATGCGCAAGGAGCCGGACGGAACCGGCTGGATGCATGAGACAATCCGCAAGAACGCGGAAATGCCGGATGTCGTGCCGGACAGCTACGTACATTCGATGATGATGGCTATCATCGTCGCCGCCCACGAAACGACGTCGCTTGCCTCGGCAGGAATGTTCAAGACACTGCTCACCCACAGGCAGGCCTGGCAGGACATCTGCGAGGATCCGAGCCTGATCCCCAACGCGGTGGAAGAATGCCTGCGCTATTCCGGTTCCATCGTTGCGTGGCGGCGGCAGGCGATGGCGGCGACCAGCATCGGCGGAGTCGAGATCCCGGAAGGGGCGAAGCTGCTTATCGTTCAGGCGTCCGGCAACCAGGATGAGCGGCATTTCGAAGATGGCGACAAGTTCGATATCTACCGTGACAACGCCGTCGATCACCTCACGTTCGGCTACGGCAGCCATCAGTGCATGGGCAAGAACATTGCCCGTATGGAAATGCGGATCTTCCTGGAGGAAATGACGCGCCGGCTGCCACACCTGCAACTGGCCGAACAGGAATTCACTTACCTCGCCAATACGTCCTTCAGAGGTCCGGATCATGTCTGGGTCGAGTGGGATCCGGTGAAGAACCCCGAGCGGGCCACGCCCTCGATTGCAAACGACAACCATCATTTCCCGGTTGGAGCGCCTGCGCGCCGTGATATCGCGCGCAAGATCCGCGTCAAGAATGTCCGCAGGGAAGCAGACGGCATTCTTGGGCTGACGATCGAGGATGCCAAGGGCCGGTCCCTGCCGGGCTGGAGTGCCGGGGCACATATCGAAGTGTGCCTTGAGGGCTTCGATCGCAAATATTCTCTGTGCGGCAGAGCCGATGGCAGCGACTACGATATCGCCGTGCTTCTTGAAGAAGATGGGCGGGGCGGGTCGCGCCGTATTCACGAGGTTGCCGCAGAGGGGCTTGAACTGCGTCTTCGCGGCCCGAGCAACCTCTTCCGGCTCGACGAACAGGCCAGCTCATACGTCCTGATTGCCGGAGGGATCGGCATCACGCCAATCCTCGCCATGGCAGACCGGCTGAAAGCCTTGGGGCGTGACTACATGATCCACTATTGTGGAAGGTCCCGCGGAAGCATGGCCTTTCTGGACCGGTTGCAGGCCGATCACTCCGGAAGGCTTGCGATCTATGCCGGGGACGAAGGCGCACGCGCGGACCTGGCCGCCATTGTCGCCGGCTTGCGCGACGGCGGGCAGATCTATGCTTGCGGTCCGCAGCGGATGATTTCCCAGCTGGAAGACCTCACTGCAAGTCACCCGGCCGGCACCTTGCATTTCGAGCATTTCTCCGCGCAGGAGACCGCTCTCGATCCATCGAAGGAAAACGCTTTCCAGGTCGAACTGAAAGATTCGGGCCTGACGCTTGAAGTCGCAGCAGATGTAACGTTGCTCGACGCACTGCTTGCGTCAGGTATCGACATTGCCTGCGATTGTCGGGAAGGTTTGTGCGGCAGTTGCGAGGTTGAAGTTCTTGAGGGAGAAATCGATCATCGCGACGTGGTACTGACGCGCACCGAACGCGCGGAAAACCGGCGCATGATGTCCTGCTGCTCGCGGTCTGCGAAGGGCGGCAAGGTCAAGCTGGCGCTGTAGGGTGCCGGGCGACGGTTCGCAATGAGCGAACCGTCTGCAGACCGGTAATCGTTTCAACGCTGGAAAACCCGCGTTCTTGTTCCACCGGCAGGTCCCGTCCGGCTGACGGTGCAGGACTGACTGTTGGTGCTGCAGTTACGACTGCGTGACGCGGTGCCGCCGTAAGGGCCGACCACGTTTCGGGTGGCATTGCATTCACCATTGGCACAGGTGCGGGACTGGCTGGCCGAACCGCCGTAGATACCCGTCGTCGTCCGCGTGGCCGTGCAGCTGTCTCCTGTGCAGGTAACCGCCCTGTCATGCGAAGTAACGCGTGCCGCCGGTGCGACCGGATAACCCGGGCGGTAATAATGACCCCAGCGGCCATACCAGGGATAGGCGGCGTAATAGGTGTCCCAATAAGCGCGGTTATAGGCAACGACTGTAAGGCCGACTGCAGGTGCGACCACTGGCGTGACGATGACCGGGTTGCCGCGGTAAACGACCTGAATGTAGCTGGCCGACACCCAGCCGCGATACGCGCCGAAGCTCACGTCGCACCAGGAATAGCCGGAAACGCAGCCGTAAGTCGTGATCCGTGTTCCGGCGGGAACAACAGTGACGACG
Source organism: Labrenzia sp. 5N (assembly GCF_012395805.1). Taxonomy (NCBI): domain Bacteria; kingdom Pseudomonadati; phylum Pseudomonadota; class Alphaproteobacteria; order Hyphomicrobiales; family Stappiaceae; genus Labrenzia; species Labrenzia sp. 5N. The sequence goes on from NZ_JAAZTM010000024.1 coordinate 364,525, forward strand.
GGATAGCCGGTCGACGGGCCAGCTCTCAGGTTCACGTTTCCGGTGGAGACGGCAACCGTTGCCGCCGCCGCAAGCGATGGTGCGCCGATCAGGATCGCCAGCGCGAGGTATAGTCGTTTCATCATGGTGTTGTCCATATGCGTCGCCGCCTTGGCAGCGGCCTCTGGAGACCCTCGACCTGTCGCTTGCACCGGGTCTTTCCGGTGCGTTACGTTATGTTTCAATTTGTAAAACATGACTGTTCGGCCGGCGTTGGTCCTGCTGGCGCGTACAGGAAGACAAATGCCGTGGTCGCAGTGGTTCTGCACTGTGCGGCGCTCCGGCAGCCAAGGCATTTCGTTAGATTTCCGGTTTGTATGATTTTGTAATCGCTGCCTGTTTTCGTTTGATTTCGCAGGGTCGTCATGTGCAATTGAACTCATGGAACCGGATGCAAAGACAATATTGATCGTCGACGACGATCATGAAATCCGCCGCCTTGTGGGCGAGTTTCTGAGCCGGGAAGGCTTCGAAGTCGTCTCTGCACAGGACGGCCGGGACATGGATGCGGCGCTTGAACGCGTCCAGCCGGACCTTTTCATTCTCGACCTCATGTTGCCGGGCGAAGATGGACTGTCCATCTGCCGCAGGCTGCGTGCTCAGGGCAATACGCCCATTCTCATGCTGACGGCAAAAGGGGATGAAACCGACCGTGTGGTCGGGCTGGAACTCGGCGCCGATGACTATGTCGTCAAGCCGTTTGGTCCGCGAGAGCTGTTGGCACGGGTCAGGGCGATGTTGCGCAGGGCCGCCTCCAACCCCTCGCAGCCCATGTCGAGACGGTTTGCCTTTGACCGCTTCATTGTCGATCTGGACGCGCGCCAGGTCGAGACCGACGATGGAGATCTGGTGTCCGTCACCAGTGCCGAATTCGATCTTCTGTCGTGTTTTGTTCTCCGCCCGCGCAGGGTTCTCTCCCGCGATCAGATTCTGGACTGGACCCGTGGTCGCAGTGCCGGTCCTTTTGACCGTACAGTCGATATCCTGGTTTCGCGCATCCGCAAGAAACTGGAAAGCTACAGCCCCGGCAGCAGCTTGATAAACACCGTTCGCAACGGCGGCTATCTTCTGACTGCTTCGGTCCGGCAGGTGGCGTGAGATGCGTTTCGGCCTGGTCGCAAGACTTGTTGCCATCGGCGCGAGCCTGCTTCTGGTCCTCTGGTTGCTGGTGCTTGGCGTCGCCTATCGCGAAGGCAGTCTTTCGCGTGCAACATCCAACCCCGAACCTGCGCAGCTTGCCGCGATTGCAGAGCTTTTTGCCGGTACTCCTCCCGCGCAGCAGGACACGGTTCTGAAAGCAGTCCGCTCGCCGGGGCTTGATGTTCAACTGGTAGCCGTTTCCGAGGTTCCCGAAACCGACAGCGAACTGCGTGACAGAGGTGTGCTTGAACCCTACCGGGCAATTCTGGGAGATCGCCTGCTTGCTGCACAGTCTCGCAAGTTGAACGGACTGGACGGCAGCCGCTGGCGTTTAGGCCCCATGCGCCCGCTCAAGTTCTGGATCGCGGCGGGAAACGGCAAGGCTCTGGCAATCGGGGTTCATCTACCGTTCCCGGTCACGCCTCTGGGTTTGCCTGTCGGCCTGGGGGCGGGTCTGCTCGGTACGGTGTTCGCGTTTATAGCGCTGCTTCTGTTCCACCGTGAGATCCGGCCGCTTGCAAGGCTGGCGGCGGCGGTGGACCGCATCGATCCGTCTACCGAACCTGTTCCCTTGCCGGACACCCGCGCCGGTACGCCGGAAATTACAGCGCTCGTCCGGGCGTTCGACAGGCTGCAGAAGCGGCTTCACACCATGACCCGCTCACGAATGGCGCTGATCGGCGGGCTCCAGCACGACGTGCGCAGCTTCGCCACCCGCCTCAGATTGCGTCTGGAAAATCTGCCCGACGCCTCGGAGCGGGAGCGGGCAACGTCCGATATCACCGACATGATCTCCCTGCTCGACAATGCTCTCCTGATTTCCCGGGCCGGCGTCGGCGTACTCAACGAAGAGTTGCTTGATCTCTGCGAACTTGTCAGCGCGGAGTTTGCCGAGTTCAGGGAAGCCGGACTGCCTGCTGAAGCGAGTGAGGATTTCGCGCAGAAGCAGGCATGGATCGTCGGCGATCGTGTCGCGCTCAGGCGCATCATTTTGAACGTGGTCGACAACGCCATAAAATATGGCACCCACGCGCGGGCAACCTTCGTCCTGGACGAAGAGCGGATAACGATCCTGATTGATGATGATGGCCCCGGTTTTTCGGAAGAAGCCAGATCGCTGTTGCTCGAGCCCTTTGTGCGGGCGGAACCATCAAGGTCCCGGGGAACTGGCGGTGCAGGCCTCGGTCTTTCGGTAGCCCGGTCGCTGACCCAAGCCCATGACGGGGTCATCAGTCTGGAAAACACCCCACGGGGTGGCCGGGTGAAGGTGACACTGCCCCTCTTCAAGTCAAGCTGACCACCGGGTGGGAAACAAAAAGCTACAATTTCCCATCAGCCGGAAAACCGGCGGAGATGCAGAATTTGCAGGATCTCTCCATCGACAACGAGTTGGAGAGTACCGTGAAGAAGCTGATCCCCTTGTCACTTGTGGCCGGCGTCACGCTTGCCGCCGTCATGCCTTTTGCCGCGGTGTCGCAGGACAATCCCTTCGCCATCAAAGGCCCTGCCTATCCACCCGAATTGCCTATCGTCTTCGGGGGCGTTCCCGACATCTACGACGTTGCGGAGCGCCTCGATCATCTTCGGCATTTCTATACCGGGAATGCCGCCAGGTTCAGGCTGGCCGGAGCGTTGAGTTCGCAGGAAACGGCAATCGGCATCCGGGCCGACCAACAGGACGAATGGCGAGCCTATACCGCTGCAATGCTCGCTTTGGTCCCGGATGCCGGCACGGTGCGCGCCCTTGCAGGAGCGCCTGACGAAGATCCCGCAGGTCCGGAAGCCTTCGGCCGGATTGAAGCTCTGGCGGACGTCCTTTCCGTCTATGGCGAAAAGGGTGCAGCGTTGAAAACCGCAGTCGAGAACCTGCGCGCAGTGCTAACGGAAGAACAGCTTGAGGCCTCCCGGTTTCCTCGCCTTACCCTCAGATAACCCGCATCACAATACGACAGAATTGCCGGTGCTCCCGCCGCATCGGCAAAGACGGGCGCGTGGCCGCCAATGTTCTACGCGCCCGTCGTCCCCCTCAAGACATAGGAAGATTTTCATGAGATTTTTGATTTCGGCTCTTTTGCTTCTGGGCGTCTCCGGGGCTCATGCCCAGGAGCTGACCCGTCAGCAAATGCGGGAAATCAGGACCGCCTGCGAAGCCGATGTGCGCAGCTTGTGCTCCGGCATACAGCCAGGCGGCGGCAGGCTTCTGCAGTGCCTTCAGGCCAATGCGGCAAACATGTCGCCGAGTTGCGCGAACAAGCTTCTTGAACTTCAGGCGTCACGTCCTCCGCAATAACAAAAGCCGCGGCGGCAGGCGCTTCCCGGCAATGCCGCTGCTACCAATTCAACTTTGCCTTTTGAGGGGCTCTTGCCCATGTCGTTTCATTCGGACGGACTGGTCCAGCCTTTCCATTCCAGCTTGCCGGAAAAGGTTTCGACGAGCGCGTCTATCAGGACCCTGACCTTCCGGGGTGTATTCGCGCCAGGGGGGCGGAGTACGAAAAGGCCGACTTCCGGTGTCGGATAGTCAAGCAGCAACGGAACAAGGTCACCACGCTCCACCGCATCGTTGACGAGAAACAGGGGCGCGTGAGCAATTCCAAGCCCCGCAACCGCCCAGGCTACGGTTATGTCTCCGTTGTCAGTGCGCAGACGTCCCGACGGGCGTACCGAGATGTTCCCGTTGCCACTGTGGAAGATCCAGTCCGGTGAAAGCGCGGCTGTGTAAATGAGGCATTCGTGGGCGGTCAGGTCTTCAGGCGTTTGCGGAGTACCGTTTTGCTTCAGATAGGTCGGGCTGGCGACGACGATCGAGTTGATCGGTGCGATCTTGCGAGCGACGTAGCTGGAATCGCGTAACTTCCCAATTCGGATCGCAGCATCGAACTGCTCGCCGATCAGATCGACAACACGGTCAGAAAACGAGGCATCCACTTTCAACCGCGGGTGACGACAGGCCAGAGATCCGAGGATCGGGCCAAGATGTCTTGTCCCGAAGGCAAGAGGGACCGACAGTCGCAATTCTCCGACGATTTCGTTCGAGTGCTCGGAAATTGCTTCGAGCGTGTCTTCATAGTTGGCCAGAAGATCCTCGCTTCTGGATTTGAATTCCTGGCCAGCCTCCGTGGGGGCAATGCCGCGGGTCGTCCGATCCAGAAGACGGGTGCCGAGCAGGTCTTCAATCCGCGCAATTCTGCGGCTGACGATGGATTTCGAAATGCCGAGCCGCGTCGCAGCCGCGCTCAGGCTGCCGCATTCCACGACTTCGATGAAGCATCGCATATCGTCCAGATCAATCATGCGTTCCTCTCAGAGCAACAATCTGGTGCGGAAAATGACGGTTCCGGAAAAGGCATCCGGGAACCAAGTTGACGACTGAATTTCTTTCATGAAAAGCAGGACGTACAATCAATGTCTAAAGTTCTCGTACTGACAAGCAGTGTTCTGGGCGATGCCTCCGTATCCAACCAGCTTACCACCCACATCGTAAACCAGTTGCGTCTCAAGAACGGCAAAAGCAAGGTCATTGCCCGCGATCTGGGGAGCAATCCCGTACCGCACCTGACGCAGGATTCCACGATTGCCTTGCGTGTTCCCGAAGCTGAAAACGAAGTGCAGGCCAACGCGCAGGCCCTCTCCGACGAACTCATTGCCGAGTTGAAAGCGGCCGACCTGCTGGTCATCGGTGCGCCCATGTACAACTTCGGCATTCCGTCCACGCTGAAAGCCTGGTTCGACTACGTGCTGCGCGCCGGAGTAACCTTTTCCTATAGCGACGCTGGTCCGGAAGGGCTCCTGAAAGGCAAGCGTGCTATCGTCGTCTTGACACGAGGCGGCCTCTACAGCGAAGGACCGGCACAGCTGATGGATGCCCAGGAACCTCACCTGCGCACCTTGCTTGGCTTCATCGGCATCACGGACGTCACTTTCATTCGCGCCGAGAAACTTGCCTTCGGTGCCTCTTTCCAGGAAGAGGCCATCGCCGCAGCCAAGAAGGCAGCCAATCAGGTGGTTGACGACTTGCAGCTGGTGGCTGCCTGACATCCTTGCAGCGGATTTCGTGGGTTGCGATAGCGAAACTGGCATATTTCAACACCGTCGTCCCCTACCCCCGCCCCTGTCTATGTCAGCGGGCGGGGTTTCCGTTGTGAGCAAACGTCTGAAAGACTGTTTTGCCTCTCCTGTTCCGATTTCTGCATCCACATTCGGAAACACCTGTCCCTTCATGCCCTGCCCGAGATGAAGATCGGCTCAGTTTGGCCAAGTGATCAATAAAGGTGGACGCGGCGGAGGCAGCCGCGTCCAGACCATGTTTCGATCAGAGATTAAACGTCCCTTGGACGTGTCAATGGTCGGTGTTGGGCGCATCAGATAACCCGTGCTGGAGCCGGATCATATCCGCCGCGCGCTCTCCGATGACGACACATGGAGCCATCGTATTGCCGGTCGTGATGCGCGGCATGATCGAGGCGTCGGCGAGCCTAAGTCCCTCGATGCCATACACCTTGAGTTGATTATCAACCACCGACATGCTGTCCCGCCCCATCTTGGCCGTACAGGATTGATGCCAGTAGGTGACAGCGGATTTCCGGATGAAGTCGATCATGCCTGACTTGTTTCGGGACCGCGGTGCCGTCTCGGTTTTGACCAGCGGCGTGAAGGCTTCACTGTTTCCCGCCTCACGGCATAGTTCCACTGCCGCCAATGCAGCCGTCAGATCTTCCGGCTCACTCAAGGAGTTGGGTTCTATGAGCATAGGGTCGCGGGCATCCGGCCCGGATAGACGCAGCTGTCCCCGGCTTTTCGGCTGTGCAAGCCCGGCAAACATCGTCCAGCCGTGCTCAGGCGTTTCCAGGTCCGTTTCAACAGGGCTGGGCACGGCAAACTCAAGCTGGCACTGAAGGATATCGGGTTGCTGAAGACCGGAATTGCTCTTCCAGTAGAGGGTCGCTTCACAGCCGCCTCCGCCGACCTCCTCAGGTTTGCGGTACGCCCAGGTACACCCAAACGCAATGTGATCCTGATGATTGCGGCCAACACCGGCAAGATGCTGGACAACGGGGATCCCGTGAACCCGCAGTTCATCCTCCGGACCGATACCGGACTGCATCAGAACCTTGGGTGTGTGAACAGCGCCGAGTGACAGCACTGTTTCATATCGCGCGCGGAACTGCCGAACTTCGCCATCGACCAAAGCTTCGACGCCAATCACCTTCTTTCCCTCGAAAAGGAGCCGCGTGACCAATGCATTGGTCAGCACAGTGAGGTTTGGTTGCGCCATCATCTTGTGGGTGTAGGACCGGAAAACCGACTCCCGCTTGCCGTTGCGGATCCTCAGTTCCGCGATCGATGCACCGCCAGCGCTTTCCATCATCTCGCCGTTGGGCGTGTCGAAGACGGGAACACCAATCAGCTCCGCAGCGTCGAGAAGCGCCCTGGCAACCGGCTTTGGACTGTCAGGTTGCGCGACGTGGACGGGGCCGCCGGATCCCCTTCGCAAAGGATCCGGTGTTCCGCGCCAGTCTTCAATACGGCGATAATATCCGAGCACGGACTGGTATCCCCAGGCTTCGTCGCCGGATTCTGCGGCGAAATGGTTCCAGTCTTCCTTGTGGCCCCGGGCCCACACCATGACATTGATGCTTGAACCACCACCAAGCCCCTTGCCCATGCTTAAGGGAAGCCGGCGGCCGGCGAGCCCAGGTGTTGGTTCACCAACAAAGCCCCAGTCACGGTCACTGCCAAGGTTCAACGGCCATTGAGCCGGTTCCATGACACTTTCGGCGAAATCGTCGCCTCCAGCCTCAAGGAGCAGAACCCTGGCATTGCCGTCTTCGGCCAATCTGGCTGCGACAACCGACCCGCTGGAACCTGCACCGCATACGATGAAATCGAATTCGGCATTTGTCTTTTCGAGCTGCATGGTCTTGTCCATGTGATCGACCTCTATCGATGCTTGTGTTGTTTAATGCTGGCTCGAGACCGTTTGTGCGGCTTCGTCGATCGTGTCGGCGACGACTTTCGGCTGGGTCATGAAGAGAGCGTGGCTGGCAGAGACCTTCGTGATCTTTGCGCCGATACGTTCCGCCATGTGGATCAGCATGGCCTGGTCGAATGCCTTGTCTTCGGTTGCAATCACCGCCCAACTCGGCTTGGAGCGCCACGCGGCATTCTTCAGCTTCGTGCCAAACGCTGCCAAGTTGAGGGGAACTTGAGAATCCCGCATGAAAGCGGCGTCCGCGTCGCTGACGTCATGGGCAAAGCCGGATTTGAATTTTTCCCGGTCGACATAGGCGAACTCGTCTTCCGAAGTGTCGATGACGAACTCGGAAGCCGCTGGAAATCCATCATATTGTTGAGCTGTCGTTTCGCCGGCATCCGGCGAAAGCGCCGAGACATAGACCAACCCGGCAACCTTCTGGTCGATCCCCGCTTCGGTAATGACCGTGCCGCCCCAGGAATGCCCGACAAGAATGGCCGGGCCGTCCTGCCGGTCCAATGCGCGTTTGGTGGCCGCAACATCGTCTTCCAGAGATGTCAGCGGGTTCTGGACGATGGTGACCCGGTATCCACGCGTTGTCAGTTCGTCATAGACGCCGCGCCAGCCGGAGCCATCCGCAAAAGCGCCGTGAACAAGCACAACATTCCTGACAGTCTGATCCGTCGGAATGGTGTCTGACGCATTCGCGGACTTCAGTCCGATGACGGCAGCGGCGGCAGCCGCCAGAACAAACATTTTCGTCTTGGTCTTCATGGCTCTTCTCCAAACAAGTAGCGATAACAATTATCGCGATAAGTATGATTATAGTGATCGAATTTTCAGGTCAAGAGAAATGTTATCGCGATATTGTTTCTCGTGATGTGGTTTGATATACGGGGGCAAAGGAGCAGCGCATGACGAATGACCGGAAGAACAATCCACCGCCTTTGGACGATCAACTCTGCTACGCGATCTATTCGGCAGGGATTGCCATTCAGCGCGTCTACAAACCCCTTCTTGACGAGCTCGGGGTGACCTATCCGCAGTATCTCGTTCTCAATGTTCTCTGGCGCGACGACCAGAAGACAGTCGGGGCAATCGCCGAGACCCTGGCGTTGGAATCCAGTACACTCACGCCGCTTCTCAAGCGTCTCGAAACGGCGGGACTGCTGCAAAGAACCCGAAATCCAAACAACGAGCGACAGGTTGTCGTGGCCTTGACCGACAAGGGCCGTGCGCTTCAGTCCAGGGCAGGATGCCTTGGCGAGGCTCTGCTGACGGCTTCGATGCAAAGCCCCGAAGACCTCGCGCGCCTCAACAAGAACATCCGAAATCTTCGCGACACGATCTATTCTCAGATCGGCGGGTGGGGCACTCCCGCCTGATCCGCGCGTTCGTCATGTCTACGTTGTCGGTATGGTGCCCCCGTCAATGACGTATTCGGTTCCGGTGATCGTGGCCGCGCGGTCGGACGCCACGAACGCAATCAGGTTCGCGACCTCTTCCGGTTTTGTCGGGCGACCGATCGGTATTCCGCCAAGCGCATCCATGATCATCTTCTTGCCGCCCTCGTAATCGGTGCCGGCCTGCTTGGCGAGACGGTCGGCAAGGCGCACCGACGCTTCCGTCTCAATCCACCCGGGCGATACACGCAGCACACGCACACCCCTTGGCGAGACTTCTTTCGACAGGGCCTTGCTGTAGGTGGACAGCGCTGCCTTCGCCGCCGCATAGGCGGTTGTCGATTCAGGCAGCGGCAGCTCCCTCTGGATCGACGAAACGTGGATGACGACACCACTTCCCCGTTCAACCATGTCCGGCACGAGTTGCCGGTCCAGACGAACGGCAGGAAAGAGATTGAGATAGAGCTCGTTGTGCCACTCGGCATCCGTCAGGGCGACATACCCGCCTCCCGGAGCAGAGGAGCCGCCGAGCATATGAACAATGATGTCCACGCCTCCCAGCCTTTCCTGGACAGCGGCGGCAAGGTCGTCGCACCCTTCGGTCGTGGTCAGGTCCGCCGCGACGAACTGGACGCCATCTTCAAGCGTGTCCGGCTTGGTACGGGCGCTTGTCAGCACCTCGGCCCCGAGTTCCCGGAATAGCCTGACCGTCGCAGCCCCTGCGCCTCGCGTTCCGGACGTGACAAGCGCTCGTTTGCCTTCAAGACTGAGAAACTTACTCACGGCAGGATCTCCAGTTCAGCAATCTTTTCGCCCGTCAGGCGGAAAAAATACTTCAGGTCGACAGGGCTGCCGGGAAAGTTCCCGACAACGTGGCCCGTCACCACCGTGCGATCTCCTTCCACCTCGATTGCGAAAGGTTCGACCGTGTAGGAGTACTTTGTTGAAGCTTCCGCCTTCCATCGGCGGATCGCGGTGCGTCCCGCATTCACGTTTTGCTCGTCCTTGACGACCGCGTCTTCGCTGAAACATTCAGCGACGGCATCGGCATTCCTGTTTCCGTCAGCTTCGAAATAGGCCGCAATCGGTTCTGGTAACCGGATGTCCATCTGACATCTCCGTTTCTGGTGATGGTCAAGCCGGATCAGCGGGGTGTTCCGGCGTCGATGGTCGAAATATATGGCTGGACCTTAATCGCGATAATTGGGATAAAGCTGGATGTAACATCACGAAAATCGGAACAATGTCACGTCAGATTCTGGGAGAACTTGAAGCGGTTCTGGCCATCGCCAATCGAGGGTCTTTCCGTGCAGCGGCGCTCGAACTCGGGCTGTCGACGACGGCGCTCAGCAACCTTATTGGCAAGTTGGAACGGCAACTCGGCGTTCGCCTGTTCAATCGCACCACGCGAAGTGTCTCGTTGACGGATGCCGGTCGAACCTTCGTCGAACAGGTGTCCCCCGCACTGCGTGACATCCAGGACGCAATGGCAGCCGTGCGCTCGCAACAGGACACGCCTTCGGGGACATTGCGCATCAATGCTTTCGCAACAGCTGCCCGGGAAGTGTTTGCACCGCTCGTTCTGGCGTTCCTGCAGCGCTACCCACAGGTTCACATCGATCTCGTCACCGAAGGCCGGATCGTCGATATCGTTGCCGAAGGGTTCGATTTGGGAATCCGAACCGCCGATCTGGTGCCAAGTGACATGATCGCTGTGCCGCTGGGGGCGCCTCGCAGCTTTGCCGTGGTCGCCACCCCTGCCTACCTTGAAGAACATGGGAGGCCGGCCGCACCCCCCGATCTTCTGGCTCACCAATGCATCCGTGTCCGACTGCCAAACGGTGCGCTTTATCGCTGGCATTTCGAGAAGGATGGCAATGCCCTCCTGATCGACGTGGAGGGTCCGATTACACTTGATGAAGCTTCGCTTGCACGAATGGCCGTTCTCGAGGGGATCGGGATCGGGTTTTTCATGGAAGCCAACGTACGCGACGACATCGCTGCCGGGCGACTTGAACGGGTCCTGCAGGATTGGACCCCGCCAACGTCGCCGCTCTGTCTCTATTATCCCGGGCGCAAAAACCCTTCGGCTGCCTTCCGGGCTTTCGTCAATATGGCACGGGACCTTGGCAAGGCAGCCACGCGAAGTGCCTAGCGGGGAAACTCACTGTTCAGCACCAGGTCTGGCAGGGATCGCTTGTGATCCGACCAGGCGAACCGGGCATTGGATGTTGCTGGTTGTCGGCAGGACTTAATCCAGACCGATACCGGCTGGCGCGCAGCGTGTTTGCCATTCCCCCAATGAACCAACCAAATCGCTGTTGCGTTATACATAAGTGTATGCTTATGTATGACCATGTTGGAAAATGACATCTTCAAGGCTCTGGCCGACCCGACGCGGCGCGCAATCTTCGAGAAGCTGGCCGATGGCCGCATGAACGCAAGTTCCCTGCGCAACGGCATGGACATAAGCCAACCGGCAATGTCCCAGCATCTCGCCGTCCTGTGCCAGGCAAAGCTTGTGCGACAGGAACGGCAGGGCAGATTCGTGAACTACGAAGTAGACCCTGACGGACTGGCCCTTATCGCCGGCTGGCTCGCAAAATACCGCGCCTATTGGCCAGCCCGCATCGACGCGTTGAAAACCCTGCTGAAGGATATGGACCAATGAGCGACCAAACGCCCGATGTGGAGTTGGCGAATTCCGTGCAAGGGGAGATGGAAACTGCTGACATCGTTCAGAAATATGAGCTGGAGGCACCACCGGAAAAGGTCTGGCGAGCCATCACCATCCCCACTTTCAGGGAACGATGGCTACCGGACCACGATCTCGCACAGGCAGAACCTGTTGCCGTGATACCGAACCAAGAGATCCTTTTCCGGCTGCGCGATGATGCACCGCCATTTCTGGAAAGTGTCGTGCAGTTTCAGCTGCAGCCGATCAGCAGCGACCGAACGCTTCTGACGATCAGGCAACGCCTTGCCGATGGCCGGCTGGCGCCTCGCGATACCTGGGCAGCAAACAGCAACGAGCCGGTCATGATGCTGGCCGCATAAGCTCTTTTCGACCAAACCAAATCATTGAAATACAGGAGTTCGCCCATGCGCGAAGCGATGCAGCTCGTCCCGATGGTCGTGGAACAATCCAGCAGCGGTGAACGCTCTTTCGACATCTATTCGCGATTGCTGCGCGAACGGATTGTCTTTCTCAATGGCGAGGTGAATGACACGGTGTCCGCACTCATCTGCGCACAGTTGCTTTTTCTGGAGGCGGAAAGCCCAAGGAAGCCGATCCAGCTTTACATCAACTCACCCGGTGGCATGGTTACCAGCGGCTTCGCGATGTACGACACCATGCGCTACATCCGGGCACCCGTTCATACGCTGTGCATGGGTACTGCCAGGTCGATGGGATCTTTTCTGCTTATGGCCGGGGAACCTGGCGAAAGGGCCGTGTTGCCCAATGCGAACATCCTTATCCATCAACCGTCCGGCGGCTTCCAGGGACAGGCATCGGACATGGCGATCCATGCGGAGGAAATCCTGCGCACCAAGGAGCGCATGACACGGCTTTACGCGAAGCATTGCAACAGAACCTACGAGGAGTTCGAAGCCGCGATGGACCGGGACCGGTACATGACACCGGAAGAGGCCCTGGAATGGGGACTGGTCGATCGCATTCTGTCCGAACGCGATCTCGACGGCTGATACGAGCTCGGTCTGAGCCAGTCCGGGGCCACCGGGCAACAGGCAAAGAATGAACTTCAAGCTAAAGCAATTAGCCTCTTTCGTGTCCTGTTGCTGAGCTCGTGTCCTCAGACGCGGGCAGCTTCGAAAGCCTTCCAGACCTTCTCGAAGGCGGCAAAGTCCATCGGTCCTTTTGCTGTGGCTTCCAGAACGATCTTTTCCGAGGCAAAGAGCTTGGCAATACCTTCTTTAAGACCCGGTATGACCTCCGCCGGAATGACCACGGCGCCATGGCGGTCGGCGTGGACCAGGTCACCGTCCTGGACAGTCAGCCCAAAGATGCTGACAGGCGTGCCCAACTCGCGAACATGCACGAACCCGTGGCTGGGGCCGATGGATCCTGCGACGACCGGAAATCCTTCTGCCATATCGCCCAGGTCGCGCATGACCCCGTTGGTCAGGGCACCGGACATGCCGAAGGCCTTGTGGATCGAAGTATTCACCTCGCCCCAGTAGGCCCCGATGCAATGCGGGTAATCCACGTCCTCGATGACGGCTATCGAGGGTTTGGGGGCCTCGGCCATGCGCCGGTAGTATTCCATGCGGCGGGCGCGGATGACGTCCGCAGGCTCTGTGGGTGGTTCGAGTGCGGCGATCTTGGCCGTTGAGGCATAGCCCACCATGGCGCCACCCTCCGGTGCGCTGCACAGCATGGTGCCTCGTGTGAAGCCGTTGAAGCCGCGCTTGCCCTCGACAACCTCGATTGCATTGCAGACCGTCGGCGTATCCACGCGTTTCAGCAGTTCCAGAAGTTCCTGATCCATTCTAATCCTAGTCCTCAAGCCATCGTCCGAGTGCGGCGTTCGTTGCCGCAGGCTGTTCCAGTGTCGTCAGGTGACCGGCTTGTTCGATGATTTCCAGAACCGAGTTCTGAAGCAGTTCTGCCATCTGTGTATGCCGATCAAGGGGGCAAAGCCTGTCGCTCTCGCCGGTCAGGACCAGAGCCTTGCCCTTGTAGGCGCGCAGCGTTTCGGTCTGTGACGGGCGGTCAATCAGCGCTTTCGACTGGCGCAGGAAGACCTCGGGTCCGAGGCCTTCGGCCATGTCAAGCGCAAGGCTCTCGAGGTCGGCAGCGGTCGACCTGTCATGTGCGAAATTTGGAATGACCTCGAGGCGCATGACGTCCGAGAGCCCACCTGCGCGGACCACCGCCATTTGTGGCGCCCGCTTTTCCTTCACCGTGTCCAGTTCGGCACGCGGATTGGTGTCGAGAAGTGCCAGACGCTCCACACGTTCGGGCGCCTGCCTCACGACCTCCATGGCGACGATCCCGCCCATGGAAAGGCCCGCAAGCGCAAAGCGTTGCGGTGCGCCGGAAAGGATCGCCGCTGCCAGGGCCTCGACATTGTCCTCGTTGCAGATCGGAGCAAGATGCAGTGCACGCGACCCGGAAAAGGCAGCGATCTGCGGCCCGTAGAGCCGGGCGTCGCACATCATGCCGGGGATCAGGACGAGCGGGAGACGCGTCATGGCCACTTCCTTTTCAAGAAGGCAGCCGGCGAGACCGGAGAGCCTCGCCGGCTGCAAGGTGTCAGTTCCCGGTCCAGGTCAGGCCGGCGGGATCATCTGTGGCGACAACCCGGTAGAGCGATGCCTCACCGGTCATCGACGGCTCAAGCGAGTAAGTCTCTCCGGCGAGCATCAGGGCGGTGTCGCCCGGGTTGAGCACGGTTTGACCGCCGCTCCAGCTTAGCGCCCAGTGGCCGCGCATCGGCATCAGCACTGTCGGCTTCTCCGGTGTGATGGTGTCGCTGGAGAGTGAGCCGCGCGTCAGGAATTCGACCTCGAAACCGGGCTTGTCTTTCAGGAGAGCGTTCTCGCCGATCACCTTGGCCGGCTTTTTCGCTGCCAGCGCCATCAGGTCCCAGTAGCGGGCAACATAGTCGCGGACCACGTCCTCCACCGGCGTTTCCGGGAAAGCCTTCAGCTCTTCGTCGGTCAAAAGCGGCATCGGGGATACGTTGTGCGGCAGGGTCTGGCCCTTCTTGCTGTCGTAGAGGACCCCGTTCTCCCCAAGGATGAGACCGTGTTCCCGCGCGTCCTCAATCACCTGAGGTGCCCAGGTCACGCCACCGCCGGCATCATCGCCGCCAAGGATCGCCATGATCATTCCGTAGTCGGTGCCGATGTTCTCGAACCCGCGAAAAATCCCGGTCGGAATGTTGAAGATGTCGCCTTCCTCGGCAACGAATTCGCCGGCCGTGCCATAGCGACCCCAGAAGAAGCGCCAGCGCCCCTTCAGCACGAAGAAGACTTCGGCTGTGGTGTGGTTGTGAAGCGAGTTGCGGCAATGCGGCGGCTGACCCGCGGCACCGATATTGAAGCCGACCTTGTCGGTGATGTGGACGTGCTGGTCGGGACTTTCCGAAACCCCGCCGCCGATGATGGTGAAGTTTTCCTTCTGGTTCGAGCCAGGCGTATGGGCGTCGATGAAGGCAGTCTTGCACGGCTTCAGTTCACCGTAGCGAACGATGCGATCGTTGATCGAACTCATGTCGAATATCCTTGAGAAATCTGGTCAGTGAAGGGCGGCCAGCAGCCGGTTCGGCGGGTGGTTGTTCAGCCGCCGTGATCTCAAGCTCTGCAGATAGGTGTGATGCCGTTCCTCGGCCTGAAGGGGTGTCCTCATGTGCCGAACGGGTCCAGCTTGCGCGTGGAGCCGCGCTGGATCAGATCGCCCGGGATCAGGATGCGTGTGGGCTCTGTATGTCCCTCGACGCGGCCAAGCAATGTCTCGACTGTTGCCTCGACCATCCGGTTCACCGACTGGCGGACTGTCGTCAGGTCATAGGTCGGCCAGCCTGCGACGGGCACATCATCGTAGCCGACCACAGCGACGTCGCCCGGTACGGAAAGCCCCAGTTCGAAGCGTAGAACGTCCATCACGGGAAGTGCCATATGGTCGTTGCCGACGAATACCGCGTCCGGTCTGTCCGCTGAACCGAAGAGCTCACGCGCAAGCTGGCGCGCCACATCGGTGCTGTATTTGCCGTCGAGCACAGCGCAGGGTTCGCGGCCGTGTTCGGCAAGCGCCTCAGTGAAGCCGCGTGCGCGGTCGCGCCCGGTCGAAGATCCCTGCCAACCGGCAATATGGGCGATCCGTTCATGTCCGCAGGCGACCAGGAAGTTGGCGACGGTCCGGCCGCCTGCAAGGTTGTCGGAGGTTACCGACGACAGGCGGTTGTCGTCCTGACCGCGATTGAACATGACGATCGGGATGCCGGCGTCCTCGCAGCGGGTGGTCAGGTCGTTGGTGATCGCAACAGAGGCCGTGATGATGCCGTCGACGCGGTAATCGAGCAATTCATCGACCACGCGGGTGACATCGTCCTCCTGGTTCTCCGCCAGAAAGATCAGGATGTGATAGCCCCTGGCCTGCAAGGCCCGGCTGAGACGCTCGATTGCGAGCGGATAGAACTGGTTTTCAAGGTAGGCCACGACGAGGCCGATGATGCGGCTTCTGCCGGTAATCATCGCCCGCGCGATCGGGTTCGGTCGGTATCCGAGTTCCTCGGCTGCCGCCTCGATGCGGTCGCGGGTCTTCTGCGAGACGCTGGAGCCCGGCGTGAATGCACGGCTGACTGCCGACTGGGAAACCCCTGCCAGCTTTGCGACTTCGCTGAGTGTGACCTTTTCCTTGCTCATCAGTCCGCCGTCCAACCTCCATCGACCAGCAATGCCGTTCCGGTCACCAGGGAGGATGCGTCCGAGGCGAGGTAGACGACCGCGCCCATGATATCCTCGACTTCGCCTACCCTGCCAAGCTTGATCTTCTCCTCAATCCACTTGCGCCGTTCGGGGTTCTCGAAGGTCTTCTCGGTCAGCGGGGTGCGAATGAAGGTCGGGCAGATGGAATTGATGCGGATCCCCTTTGGGCCCCACTCGATCGCCATCGATTTGGTCATGCCTTCGATTGCGTGCTTGGAAGCTGAATAAACGGCGCGGTCGATGCCGCCGACGTGGCCCATCTGGGACGAGATGTTGATGATCGAACCCGGCTTGCCTTCGGCTGCCAGCCGGCCTGCGGCCAGGGCTGCAAGAAAATAGGCTGCCCGGAAATTCAGGTCGATCACTGCATCGAAGTCTTCGGGCCGGGTTTCCAGCGCAGGACCATGGCGCGCCATGCCGGCGGAGTTCACGACAACGTCAAAGGCCGGCAGGTCAGCGAGGGCTTTTTCAAGCGCTTCATGATCTGCCATGTCGAGGACCAATACGCCCGCCTGCATGCCTTCGGCCTGCATTTCTGCCTGAAGGTCCTGAAGCGGCGCGGCCCGCCTGGCTGCCAGCGTTACTGCCGCCCCGGCTTCCGCAAGCGCGACAGCGCACGCCTTGCCGATGCCGGAGGACGCACCTGTTACGAGGGCGCGCCGGCCATCAAGGCGAAAGGACGGGGTGCGCGGTAGGCTCATTCGGCCTTCTCCAGAACCGGTGCAGCCTCACCATAGGGGACGTTGACACCGCCATAGCGGCGAACGCGGACGTTGCACTGCTCGGCGTGGCCGACAAAACCTTCCAGCATGCACAGGCGCGAGCCATAAGCACCGATACTGGCCGCTGCTTCGTCGGTCATGACCTTCTGATAGCTGTGGGTTTTCAGGAACTTGCCGACCCAAAGTCCGCCGGTGTAGCGGCCGGCCTTCTTGGTCGGCAGCGTGTGGTTGGTGCCGATGACCTTGTCACCGTTGGAGACATTTGTCCGCGGGCCGAGGAACAACGCGCCATAACAGGTCATGTTTTCCAGGAACCAGTCGTCGCGGTCGGTCATGACCTGAACATGCTCGGAAGCAATGTCGTCGGCGACCTTCAGCATTTCCTCGTAGGTATCGCAGACGATCACCTCGCCGTATTCTTCCCAGCTCACGCGGGCGGTGCCCGCTGTCGGCAGAATGGCGAGAAGCCGTTCGACTTCGGCCATGGTTTCTTCCGCCAGCCTGCGGCTGTTGGTCAGCAGCACGCAGGGGCTGTTGTAGCCGTGTTCGGCCTGGCCGAGCAGATCCGTCGCGCAGAGCTCCGCGTCTGCGGCGCTTTCATCGGCGATCACCATGGTCTCCGTCGGTCCGGCAAAAAGATCGATGCCGACGCGGCCGAAAAGCTGACGCTTGGCTTCCGCAACAAAGGCGTTGCCCGGACCAACCAGCATGTGCACCGGCTCGATGGTTTCCGTGCCGATGGCCATCGCGCCGACGGCCTGAATGCCGCCCAGCACGTAGATTTCGTCCGCGCCGCCAAGGTGCATGGCCGCGATCACGGCGGGATTGGGCTTGCCGTCGAACGGCGGAGTGCAGGCAACGATGCGCGGAACACCGGCGACCTTCGCTGTTGCGACGGACATATGTGCGGAGGCCACCATCGGAAACTTGCCGCCCGGCACGTAGCAGCCGACGGACTGAACCGGCAGGTTGCGGTGGCCGAGAATGACGCCCGGTAGCGTCTCGACTTCGATATCCAGCATGCTGTCGCGTTGGGCCTTTGCGAAATTGACCACTTGCGCCTGGGCGAATTTGATATCGGACAGTTCCTGCTCGGTCAGCTGGGCGATCAGGCCGTCGATCTCCTCTTGCGACAGGCGGTAGGATGCCGGGGAATATTTGTCGAATTTCTCGCTGAGGTCGCGCACGGCAGCATCGCCGCGCTCCTCGATATCCTTCAGGGTTGCCTCGACAACGGCGCGCACCTTGGCATCGTCCTCGACACGGTCCGCTTCCGGCTTTCCTTTCTTCAGATACTCGACAGTCATTTCAGGTTCCTCAGTTTTCCGGGCGACTTTCTGCGCGGCGAAACCGCATCGTCCGTCGTCATCTTTCGAATGCGGCCGAAATGCCGCTGTTGTGTGGTTCAGCGGGTTGACCGCTGAAGGTTTAGCGCCCGTAGCCCAGGAACAGTTCTGGCAGTCCAAGGGACAGGACGGGAATGAAAGCGATCAGCAGGAGCGCGAAGATCATCGTCACCACCCAGGGAAAGATCCTGCGGGCGATGTCCTCGAACCGGATCTTGCCGACAGCGGCGGCCATGAACAGGTTTGCTCCGAGCGGCGGTGTCACGAAGCCGATGGCAAGTGCCACGACCATGACGATGCCGAAGTGAACCGGATCCACGCCGAGTTTCAGCATGATCGGCAGAAGGACAGGTGTCAGGATGACGATTGCCGCCAGTGTTTCCAGGAAAGTGCCGACGATCAGAAGCAGGACGATCGCGGCCAGCATCACCACCACCTTGCTCTGGGTCAGCGACAGCACGAGCTGGGCGAGATCGGACGGGATACGCTCCAGAGCGATGATGCGGCCGAAGGCGTAGGAAGCACCGATGATGACGAGCACGGCGGAGACCAGCAACGCAGCTTCCAGCATCATCTTCGGAACGGCGGACAACGGAAGCTCCCGATAGACGAAGCAGCTCACGATCAGGGCATAGACGACGGCGACGGCGGAACTTTCGGTCGGTGTCACCATACCGGAATAGATGCTGCCGAGAACTACAGGCGGCATGGCGAGGGCGAGCTTCGCGTCCCAAAGGGCAGCCCAGAGACTGCCGGTGCGGGTTGGCGGTACCGGGTTGCCCGCACCCTGGTTTCCGGATCGGCGCTGTATCACGTTGTAGCCGATCAGGGTCAGCGCGATCACGAAGCCCGGAACGATGCCGGCCATGAAGAGAGCCGTCACAGATACACCGGAGGAGACCGCATAGACGATCATCACCACCGACGGCGGGATCATCACGCCAAGCCCGCCTGCGGAGGCCACCATGGCGCCTGCATAGGCCCGGTCGTAGCCGCGATCGACCAGAGCCGGGATCATGGCGAGGCCGATGGCCGCCACCGTGGCGGATCCTGTTCCGGAGATGGCCGCAAAGAACAGGCAGGACATGATCGTCACGGTGCCCAGATCGCCGGGCATGCCGCCGAAGGCATGGTCCGCAACGGCGATCAGGCGTTTGGAAATGCCTCCCTCGGCCATCAGGCTGCCGGCCAGGGTGAACAGCACCACCGCGATGAGCGTGAAGCTGTCGATGGCCGAGACCAGCCCGAGGGCATACATGTCGAGGCTGAGGAACGGAATATAGAGGATTGCGAGCATGCTCGCCGCGCCGAGCGCAATGCCGATCGGGACGCCGATGAGCAACAGCAGCAGGAAGCTTCCGAAGAGAATGGCTGTCGTCATGGCTCAGATATCCGTCTGGGGGCCGAGGCGCGTGTCGCCATCAACGACGGCAGCCTTGATGGATTGCAAAAGACGCAGGCTGCTCAGGGCACCGGAAAAAATGATCGCCGCGTAAAGCACGGCTTGAGGCCACTCGGTGGAGCTCAGGATCTTGCCGCGGTCGATGGATTGCTGCGTGATCACGACACCGAGCCAGCAGACGACGACGGAATAGGTCAGGAAGATCACCTCGGAGAGCACGAACATCCAGTGGCGCAGCGCCTTCGGCATGACATCGATCAGAACCGTGACACGCATGTGCCGGCGCTCGCGGATTGCGTAACTCACGCCGAAGTAGATCATGTAGACGAAGGAAAACCGGGCGAGTTCGTTCGCCACAGCTATCGAGGTGGAGAAGGCAAGCCGCGCAATCACGTCCGCGAAGACCAGAATGATGATCATGCCCAGCATCGAGACGATCACCGCCGGCTCGAACCATTTTTCGAGAAACCGCATTTTGCCTTCTCCCTCCCCTGGTTCGCTTACTGCGCGACGGCCTGCATGAAGGTGTCGTAGAAGGAGTCGCCGACCTTGGCGCGAATGTCGCCTTCGATGGCGGCGTTCATTGTTTCGCCGAGGCGCTTCTTGTCGGCCTCCGGCAGCTCGTTCACTTCAAGCCCGGCTTCCTTGAGTTTGGCCAGGGTTTCGGCATTGGCGGCTGCGGTCAGCTCGCGCTGGTGCTTGACGGTTTCCACTGCAACTTCGTCGATGAGCGTGCGGTCGGCTTCGTCCAGGCCGTTGTACCAGTCAAGATTGGCCATCCAGAGTTCCGGCCAATAGATGTGACCGGTCAGGGAAACGTATTTCTGCACCTCGAAGAAACGCTCGATGATCATTGAGCTCAGGGCGCTTTCCTGGCCATCGATCAGACCCTGCTGCAATGAGGAATAGATCTCTCCCCACGCCAGCGGCACCGGAACGGCGCCAACCGACCGCCAGGCCTTGATGGCGATCGGGTTGTCTGCCGAGCGCATGCGCAGGCCTTCGAAGGCTTCGTAGCTGTCGAGCGGTGCACGGGAGTTGGTGAAGCTGCGGAACCCGAGTTCCATGAAGCCCATGTTCTTGAGCCCACGGTCTTCCATGGCTGCAGAGATGGTCTTGCCGGCGTCGCCGTCCAGAAGGCTGCGCGCGGTCTCTTCGTCCTTGAAGAGAAGGAACTGGTCGAGCACGGCCAACTGATCGACAGTCGAGCTCAGATGAACCGACGCACCCGTGGTCATGGTAATGTTGCCGGACTGGACCAGGTCAGTCATTTCCTTGACGCTGCCGAGCTGGCCACCTGGAAAGATCTCTACCTGGATGGTGCCATTGGAGCGCTTTTCGAGTTCTTCCTCGAAGTAGCTCAGAGCCTGGTGGACAGGCGAGACCTCAGGCGTGGCATGGCCGATGCGGATGGTCGTATCGGCTGCTGCCTGTGTGACAAATGCAAGTGCGGCTGTTGCAGCCCAAACGGCGACTTTCATTCTGTTCCCTCCCGAGAAGCGAAATTGAAAACGGGAGAACCGGCATTTGGGAACGCTTGCAAGCTGCAGTCCCACCGGCTCCTCCCCGGAACACGATCGCGGCACCTCCGTATGCCTGCGACCCGGCCCTTGACCCGGTTCCTACGCCTGATTGAGGCAGTTCGCAAGACATTTTGCAAACGTTCCCAAAATTTCAGGGGCGATAAAACCTCACAAAATACGTTCTAAATTGTTGGAAAATGATCGAAAAATTCACGATTAGAGGCAGGCAAAAAAATATTTTTGCAAAATTTGTGAAAACGCTTGCAAGCGGAATTTTCCGACAAGTGACACGCGAAGGCCTTGGCGAACCGGCGTCGGCCGCACAGCGGTCGCAGCTGGTAAGCGTTCTGTTCGGGAATACTAGCTTCGGGTCGTGCCGCGGATGACCTCGACCGGCGGAATGCGGACCTTGCGGACGTCCGTATTCCCCTCCTCTATCGCGTCGACCAGCATGGCGACTGCCGCCGAGACCATCTGGTTGATGGGCTGCCGGATCGTGGTGAGGTTGAACGAAGGCCAGGCGGCTTGCGGGATGTCGTCGAATCCGACCACGGCCACGTCCTCGGGAACTTTCAGTTTGAATTCGAAGCGGATCACGTCCAGGGCTGCGAGCGCCATGTGGTCGTCGGCGACAAAGACAGCATCGGGCTGATCGGGCACGTCGAAAAGCTGGCGGGCTGCATCGGCGGCATCCGTGTAGTGATAGTTTCCGTCAGCTCGGGAATGCAGTTCGACACCTGCTTCCTGCAGCACAGCCATGAACCCGGCTTCGCGATCAATCTGCGTCGAGGCTCCGGAGAAGCCGGCAAGCAGGGCAACGCGTTTCGGCTGTCCGCGCAGAAGCGCTTTTGCCGCCAGTTCGCCGCCAAGGCGATTGTCGCTGGTCACCGCGCGCAGATTGTCCTTCGGCTGATCGCGGTTGAACAGAAGCACCGGGATGTCGAGGTCCCGGCATCGTTCCGCCAGTGTCGAGGAAACGGACACGGACACCATGATGATGCCGTCGACCCTGTAACCCATGATTTCCTGGATGACGGGCTCGACATCATTGATGGTGTTCGATGCCATGAACAGGAGGACATGGTAGCCGTTTTCCTGAAGCGCGATCGAAAGCTTTTCAACCGCTTCGGGATAGAACTGGTTCTCGAAGTAATAGACGATCAGGCCGATGATCCGGCTTTTCCCGGTGATCATCGCCCTTGCCAGAACATTCGGCCGGTAATCGAGTTCGTCCGCGGCGATGCGGATCTTCTCGGCCATCTTCTTGGAAACGGAGGCGCCCGGGGTAAAAAATCTGGAGACTGCGGACTGGCTAACGCCGGCCTTGCGCGCAACGTCAACAGATGTAACCGGTTTGCTGTTCAAGCGGGCCTCCGTGATTTTATCATGTTCTGAGTACTCGTGCTTCGCGAACTTGTCACCCCTTCACGGTGAGCCGCCGGCCGTCCTGCGCATCAAACAGATGACAGCATTCGATCGGGATCCGCGCGCTGATCGGCGCACCGATTTCGGAGCGGAAGTCCTTGGCGGCCTTCAGGTTGACCAGTTCCCCGCCCGCCTCGACGGCCACCATGGACGCGTCGCCGAGAAGCTCCAGGGCGAAAACGGTCGACGACAGCTCGCCACCCCCATCCACAAGGGTCACGTCTTCGGCCCGGAATCCCAGGGTCACCGGCCCGGAGATGTCACCGCGCAGACCTTCCACGCGGATGTTCTGAGCCGTAAATACGCCGCCGGAAATCTCTCCCTTGACCAGGTTCATCGCCGGAGAGCCGATGAAGGAAGCCACGAAAGTGTTGGCCGGGTTGTCATAGATCTCCGTCGGTGTCGCCACCTGCTGAATGACGCCACCGCTCATCACCACCACCCGGTCGGCAAGGGTCATCGCCTCGATCTGGTCGTGGGTAACGTAGATCGTGGTCGTCTTCAGCCGATGCTGGAGGTTCTTGATCTCGGCGCGGGTCGACACGCGCAGCTTCGCGTCCAGGTTGGACAGGGGCTCGTCCATGAGAAACACCGTCGGCTCGCGGACAATTGCACGTGCCAGAGCGACGCGCTGCCTCTGGCCACCGGATAGCTCCGCGGGTCTTCGGTCGAGCAGGTCGGTCAGATCGACCATTTCCGCCGCCTTCATCACCCGGGCATCATGCTGGTCCTTTGGCACCTTGCGAACTTTCAGCGGGAAGCGGATGTTCTCGTAGACCGTCAGGTTAGGATAAAGGCCATAGCTCTGGAACACCATGGCGATGTCGCGATCCTTGGGTTCCAGAGTGTTCACGACCCGGTCGCCGATGATGATCTCGCCTTCGGAGATGTCTTCCAGACCGGCGATCATGCGCATGGTGGTGGACTTGCCGCAGCCGGACGGCCCCAGCAGAACCAGGAACTCGCGGTCGGCGATGTGCAGGTTGAAGTTGTTGACGCCGTAGACATTGCCCCAGCGCTTGGTGACATTTTTCAGTTGGATCTCGGCCATGGACTATCCCTTGACGGCGCCTGCGGTCAGACCGCTGACAATCTGGCGTTGGAAGAACATCACGAGGATGAAAAGCGGTACGGTGGCGCTCACGGTCGCGGCAACCGCATACATGATGGTGCCTTCGGTCTGGATGGTTCCAAGGAACGAATTGATCTTCGGAACCATGGTCTGGTTTTCCTGGGACAGCAGCAGCGCGGTCACCGAGAAATCGTTGTAGGCCAGAAGGAAACTGAACAGGCCGGTGGTGATTACGCCCGGCCACATCACCGGCATGATCGCCAGCCGGAACGCCTGGAAGCGGGTGCAACCGTCAACCATCGCGCTTTCGTCCAGATCTTTCGGGATCGACTTGAAGAAGCTGTGCAGCATCCAGATCGTGAAGGGCTGGTTGATGGCCACCAGGACGATGATCGCTGTCGGCAGATAGCCCCAGATGTTGAGCTGGAAGAACGGCAGCAGGAAGCCGGAAACCAGCGTGATGTGCGGCATGGCCCGGAAGACCAGCGCGGCGATCAGGATCCAGAAGGTGTAGTTGCGGCTCGAGCGGGAAAGCGCATAGCCGCCGAGTGTTCCGAACAAGAGCGAGATGGAGGTCACGCAGATGGTGACGATCGTGGTGTTCCAGACCGAGTGGTAGAACTCTCGCTCGATCCAGGCGCCACGATAGCCGTCGAGTGTCAGCGCCTCGCCAGTCTGGCGCACGGTCGCGGGCCCCGTAATGGCGTTCCAGAAGGAGACCCGGCTGAAGAAGTCGGCCTGGACCTTGAACGAGCCCCACACGGTCCAGATGAAGGGGAAGGCCGCAACGATCAGCCACACAACCAGGATGACCCCGGTGAAGATGGCGAGCGGGCGGGAATAGCCGATGGATCTGGTCATCACCGGGCCTTTCTCTTGAAGTCGCGCCAGGTTCGCACGAGCACCGGGCTGAGCAGGATGATCACGCCGATCATGGTCAGGATCGAGGTGGCTGCGGCCGAGCCGAAAAGCTGGTTCACCTGTCCTGTCAGGTCGTTGTAGATCAGCCAGGAGAGCGAGGTTGCGTTGGCCTCCGACGAGAAACCGATGATCGGTTCGAACACACGGAAATTATCCATCAGCAGAACAAGGCCGACGAAGGTCGCCAGCGGCGTCAGGTGAGGCATCACCACGTATCGGATGCGTTCCCAGCGGTTGGCACCGTCGATCATGGCAGATTCCAGCGTGTCCATCGGCAGGGTCTGCAGACCGGCATAGAAGACCACGAAGGCGAAGGGCGCCATATGCCACGTTCCGTAGGTGATGAGCGTGAGCCACGACAGCACGGGGCTGGCCTTCAGCGACAGTTCCGGATCGTTGAACAGCCACTGGAGTGTCGCTCCGATGATGCCGTCGGAGTTGATCATCCAGAACAGGATGAGGGAGCCCAGAAGGGGCGTCACGATGTAGGGCAGCAGCGACAGGAAGATGATCGGCCCGCGAAACAGCCTGGGCACACTGTTGACGCCGAGAGCGACGGCAAAGCCGGCAATCATGGCAAGCGGTGTCACCAGGAAGGTGTAGACCAGGGTGAAGGACAGCGCCTTGTAAAAGGGCAGATTGTAGATCCTGGTAACGACATCGACAAAACCGTTGCTGCTTTCCAGGATCTCGGCGATCTCTTCAACCGCCAGGTGGGACCGATTGAGATAGGTGCCAAAGGCGTTGAAGCGCCCGAGTGGCTCTTCTTCGCGCAGGACCCGGGTTGCCTCGGTGTCGACCTTGGTTTCGTCGGTGCAGCCGAACGGGCCGCAGTTTTCCACGGTCACGAGAACCTGTTCATGCTCGACGAACATGGACTGCACGAAAACGGACACGATCGGCAACGCAATGAACAAGAGCATGGCGAGTGCCGATGGCCATATGAACGCTGCAAAATCACGGTGGCGCATAAAGTCTCCCCCGAAAAGGATACACCCCTGTCATCGACATGACAGGGGTGTGGCAAAGGGCAGTATCAGTTGAGGAAGCCGGCTTCCTTGGCCGCGGCGCGGTAGGCTGCTTCCACGTCGCTCAACGCCTGTTCGGCACTTTCGCGCCCCTGAAGGAAATCGGAGAGTTCCGCTCCGAGTGCCGTATGCAGAAGCCCCATGTAGGGTGACATCGGGTAGGCTTTCGCCCCGAGCTTCGCGTTTTCAAGGATCGCTTTTGCCGAGGCGGGAGGAGAGAAATCCGCAATCAGCCAGGCAGCTGCGGACGGATTGTCCTGGGCAACCTGAGGCCGGATACCGTGCATCATCGCCTGGAAGGAGGCTGCTGCATCTTCGTCGGAGATGTTCTTGGCGATGGTGAAGCCGTCCCACCAGAGCGCAGCGGCCGGCGTGGTGCCGCCACCGACGGTCGGTGCGGGTGCGAGAATGGTGGCTTCCCCGATTTCCGGTGCCGGGCCGTTGGGGTCGATGTGACCGTTCACCATGGACGCCCACTGGTTGATGATCGCGACTTCACCTGAAAGGTACATCGCCTTGATTTCATCGGACGTGAAGGTCAGGAACTCGGGTTCCATGTATTCGGAAAGTTCCTTCATCAGCGCCAGGGTCTTCAGCCCCTCCTCGCCGCTTATGGCCGGCTCTGCGCTGCCCGGCTCGAAGAAGGTGCCGCCAAGGCCCAGGTAGGTGTTGACGAACTCGTTGCCGAGATACCATCCGGCCTGGTCTGCCGCGGCCAGCGGGTATTCCAGAATGCCCTTCTCCCGGATCACCTTGGCAGCCTCGATGACCTCTTCAAGCGACGTCGGCTGTTCGAGGCCGGCTTCCTTCAGGATGTCGCCGCGAATGTAGAGGTTCTGGCCGTTGGCCATGAAGGCGATTGCCATGACCTTTCCGTCGACCTTGATGAGCTGCGTCGGCTGAAGCTGCTGGCCGTATTTCTCGACCAGCTCGTCCAGCGGGCGGATGAGGTCGTCGTTCATGAGCGGAACGATGGAATTGTTGGCAACCATCGCCACCGTGTACTGCGCCGGGTTGACCGTGAGCGCGGGCACCTGAAGTGCCTTGTGCTCGGTCGTCATGTTGGCTTCTACGGTGACGCCGTCTCCCGCGCAGGCTTCCGCTTCCTTGATAACGGTTCCGAGGGCATCGAAGTCGTTTGCAAGGATCTTGACGTTGCCACCCTCGATGCCGCACCCGGCGTGTGCCGTGCCGGCCCCGAGAACGAGTGCAAGCGCACTCACGGCTAGCTTCAATTTGCTCATCTCATTCTCCATTGGAAGAATGCCCGATTGCCCCGGGCTATTTCTCTTTGTTCTTGACGTTCTTTCAGGCTTCGGCGGCCTCCACCGCGGAAGCCTTGTCAGCAAGCTGCGCGAGCTTGACCTGAACCAGCAGGGACAGTTCGTCATAGACCGTCCATTCGTCGACGATCTTGCCGTCCTTGTAGTGATAGTGCGACATGCCCATCAGACGCAGATGCTTGCCGGTGGGCGCACCAAGACTTTCCAGAATGCCGTAGCCGAGGTGATGACCCTCGAGTATCCAGCGAACGGCGACTTTCGTGCCGCCTTCGACGCAGGGCGTGGAACAGATGTGCTGCGGAGCGTAGACCGCATCCGGCATGCTGCCCACGAGGCCGAGCGTCTGATGAGAGACCGACGCGGTGCCGTAGAGCTCTTTCATCAGCGGCCCATGGTACATGGCGGTCGGTGCATAGACTTCGCGGATGCGGCCGAACATTTTGCGATTGAAGATGTCATGCAGGAACTGAAGCGTTTCGCGTTCCAGATCTGTGTTGGCGATGTCCAGACCGGCCTTTTCCGCCGGCGGATACTGACCCTGAAGGAGGCCGACCTCGCCGATGTCGAGCTGCGTGAGGCCCTGGCTCAGTTTCGTTTCGGCGATCTTGCCCGCATAAGCGTCGACGTCGAGGCCGAGTTGGCGTACGACCGCCATCTGGTCGGATACCACCCATTCGCGGTAGATCTTGTTGCGATGGATCATGCAGTCGGCGACCGTGCGGGACACGAAGGAGCGGCCGTTGGCCGGACCGTAATGGCCGTTCTGCGTATAGCGCCCAGAGCCGGTTACCAGATGAGAAGTGTAATAGCCGTCCTTGTCGTCGCCGTTCCAGATGACATGGGTTGCCATGCCGCGGCGTTCGGGCAGGGAGACGAGCCTCTGGATGGTGTCGCGCACCACGTCCTCACGATTGTAGATCGTGCCCATCGGCAGGTAGAGGACGATATTATGCGTGTAGTGTGAATAGATAAGGCCTACGTCGCGCTCATCCCAGATCTTGTGCGTGCAGCGGACAATATAGTCGACGATATCGGAATAACAGGGGTCGAAACCCTCCATGCCCTGAACCGGGGCGCGCCCCTCCGGGACCAGGTCGGTGAAATCGGCGCGCTCGACTTGCATGATATTGCCGTTGTGCGGCGCGTCGTTCACGCGTGGAGCGGATTTCACGTCCTTTGCCTTTGGGGTGGAGACTTCCTGCGTTCCCATTTCATCGTACCTTTTAGCGAAGCTGTTTCGCGCATCTTGCAGAATTTTGCATACGCTTGCATTTTGATATTGCCAAACATGTTCAGTCCGATCAATAAAAATCTGCATACCTATGCAAAATGAAATTATCATGGTTGGAAATCACTCCCGGAGGGCGTGCGTTCACCGCATCGGAACGACCGGAAGACGACGACAGGAGAACGGCCGATGACCCTGGCCGAATACAAGAAGCGCCTCGCGGATCTGGGGTTGGCTGTTCCCGAGGCGGATCTGAAAGCATCCGTTGCGCAGGCGCAGCGCCTGGCCGAACAGGCACGTGCCCTGAAGGATGACCGCGACGATGGATGATGTTCTGGACAGCCCCTTGCGCCGTCAACAGGAGCTGATCGCGACTGGCCAGGTGTCGGCGTGCGAGATCGCGTCGGCTCTGGTTGCCCGCATCGAACGGCGGGACGGTGCCATTCGTTCAGTTGTGCATCTGTCGTCGGATGCTGTGGCCGAGGCGTCTCGCTGGGACAATGTTCTGCCGGACGACCGGCCGCCGCTGGCCGGGTTCTGCTTCGGCGTGAAGGACATCATTGATGTGCATGGCCAGCCGACCCGCTGCGGGTCGCATGCCCATCCGCACGCTCCCGGTCAGGCCGGGCACATTGATGCTGCCAGCGTCGCGGCGCTCAGGCAGGCCGGCATGGTGCCGCTGGCCAAGCTCGCAACCTACGAATATGCGCTGACAGGCCCCGCCTTCGACCAGCCCAACCCGCCGGCCTGCAATCCCTGGGACACCAGTGCGATCACCGGCGGCTCCTCGTCGGGCTCCGCCGCGGCCGTTTCGGCCGGGCTTATGCGCGTTGCGCTCGGGACGGACACCGGCGGGTCGATCCGTGCACCTGCGGCCTATTGCGGTGTTGTTGGGTTGAAGCCGACCACGGGCCTGGTTTCAGCATCAGGGTGTTTTCCGTTGTCGCAGAGCCTCGATGTCATTGGCCCCCTCGCCGCCTGCGTCGAAGACGCTGCCGTCATTCTGGAGGCGCTCGCCCCTGCGAGCCGAGCAGCAGCTGACATCGGACAGGAGCTCACGGGACTTCGCATCGCCTACGCCCGCGACTGGTTCGTTGATGATCCTGCGGCGGATCCTGACCTTGTCCAAGCCATGGACGACACCGCCGCGCTCCTTTCCATGCTCGGTGCCAGAATAGAGCTGGTGACGCTGCCGCCCTATCAAAGGCTCGAGGACGCGGCCACTGTCATCCTGCAGGCGGAGGCTCTTCAGAACCATTTGGTGGGTCTGCGCAACCGGTTCAATGCCTATGGTAAGGACGCGCGCCGGAACCTTCTGACAGGAGCTGTTCTGGACGAACAGGACGTCGTGCATGCCCGTGGCATTGCGCATCGTTTCAGGCAGGAGGTTGACGTATTGCTGGCGCAGCACAGCGCACTTCTCATACCAACCACGCTCGGCACCGCACCGAAGTTCACCGCCTTTGCCGACGGTGCGGTCTGGACGGCAATGCGCACCATGCCGTTCAACATGTCAGGGCATCCGGCGATTTCGCTTCCCTGCGGGTTCGGCGCGAACGGCTTGCCGCTCGGCTGCCAGCTTGTCGGCGGCTTCGGTCAGGAAGCGTTGCTCTGCCGGCTTGCGTACCAGCTCGAACAATCCAGCAACCATTCGGCCCGGCCCGCGATCGGGGCCGAGCCGGTATCACTGGATTATCCCTGAAGTCGGTCGAGGCGCAGCTGCGCCGCGCGCCGGTGGCCTTCAAGCCCTTCTGAGGCGGACTGGCGGACTGCCGGCGGCGCGACCTCGCGGATGCCGTCCTCGTCCATCCACTGATGGGTTACGGTCTTGATGTACGACCCTACCCAAAGCCCGCCGGTGTAACGTCCGGCGCCCATGGTCGGCAGCGTGTGGTTGGTGCCGCAGCACTTGTCGGAATAGACGACGCTGGCGTTGGGACCGATGAAGAGCGAGCCGTAGTGCTTCAGCTTCCTGGCGAATGTCTTGGCATCCTCGGTGTGCACCTGCAGGTGTTCGGCAGCGACGATGTCCGAATAGGCGATCATTGTCGCCTCGTCCGGGCAGACGGAAATCTCGCCGTAGTCTTTCCAGGCCTGGCCGGCGGTGGCTGCCGTCGACAGGCTCTTCAGCTGAACGTCCACTTCTCTCAGGACCGCTTCCGCAAGGTCCGCGTTTGTCGTGATGAGGCCCACCCGGGTTCTGGTGTCGTGCTCGGCCTGTGCCAGAAGATCGGTGGCGATCATCTCAGCGTCGCCGGTGTGATCGGCGAGTATGAAGATTTCCGATGGACCGGCGAGCTGGTCGATCCCGACAGGGCCGAAAACCTGACGCTTGGCTTCATTGACGAAGGCGTTGCCTGGGCCGACGATCTTGTCGACAGGTGGAACGGACTGCGTGCCGAGCGCCATCGCAGCGATTGCCTGCGCCCCACCGATCCGGAAAATCCGGTCGGCGCCGGAAAGGTGGCAGCCCGCAATCATCGCTTCATGGGCGTTCGGCGGAAGGCAGGCGATGATTTCGCCGACACCGGCCACCTTCGCCGGGACGATCGACATGATCGGCGCGGACAGGAGCGGGTAGCGGCCACCAGGGACGTAGCAACCGACCCGGTCGAGCGGAATGTTGCGGTGCCCGAGGTGAACACCTGGCCGGATCTCCACTTCCAGATCCTGCAGGGTTCCGAACTGGGCCCTGGCGAACATGCGCACGTTGGAGATTGCGAACTCGGTGTCTTCGCGTGTCTGCGGGTCCAGCCTTTCGACTGCTGCCTCACGTTCTTCAGCGGTGACTTCGAACCGGTCGAGCGCCGCCTTGTCGAATTTCTCAGAATAGTCACGGACGGCAGCATCACCTTCTGCGGCAACCCGCTTGAGCACTTCTGCAACCAGTGTTTCGACGCTGGCATTGTCGGCAACCGCATCGCGTGCCGGGGATTTCACAAAACGGATGGTGTCCGGGATGGGTAGTCTCGTCATTTGTCTCTCTCAGGTCCCTGCGGCGCAATAGGCCGGCCACACCACGCAGATCGTGGCCGAAAGCTGAAACATCACAGGAAACATCCGGATCGGGAGCGTGATCGGTGTTTCCCGGCAGCCGGTCCGGTAGAGCGCTGCGAGCGCGACTCGGTAATGAGAGGTGGCGCATCGTGACCGTGGAATTCCTCTTGTCGATCGTGGATCGAACAACGGTTCCGGTGCGCGCCCTTCTACCAACTGCATACGTTTGCAATACTGCCGTCAAGCATCCATTGCAAGCAAATTTGCATACGAATGCATTTCAGGCTGAAAACGCTCGTTGCGAGGTGTGCGTTTTGTGTGCAGTGACGATGGGTGGGCCGTCGGCAGGAAATGCGGAGGGCTGTCCGTGTCGCTTTTCTGATCGATGACGTCTGAAACGCAAAACCACGGCCGGTGGCTACAACTTGGCTGTCTCTTCGGTTAGTAATCGCAACCATCAGAATCTGTTCGAAAACCGGACAGAATTCCACAGGGCTTCAGAATGTTTCAGGTTGATGGCGGCCGGATAACCGACCCCGACGTGCTTGTTGCGGCCGACCTCGTTCGGGCCGTCGAAGGGACTGATGGACTTGTGGTCCAGTTCAGCAATCCGGAGGCCTGCAAGGTTGCGACGCTTCAGGCATTGAACGAGGCTTGCCGTCTGGCAGGAGGCCGGTTTACCGTTCGGTTTTACCAGCACGACGATGAAGGCTTTGACGCGCGCTGCCTGAACCATTTGCCGGATGTCGCAAACCTGGCTCTCGATTGCCTGGATCGCATCTCGCACGTTGAAGCAATCAGCCAGTTACCGAAGTTGGAGCGATTGCATTTCGGAGTGTTGGACTTTGACCAGCCTCAGTTCCTGGAAACCTTGAACCTGCGGCAACTCCGAAGTTTGACTGTCGCCGCAAACTGGAAAAGAAACCTCGATCTTGCCCCGCTTGCCGACGCGGTGAACCTGCACGACCTGTTCGTTCAAGGTCACTGGAAGGGCATTGAGGTCATCAGCCACTTGCCCAATCTGGCAACCTTGTCCTTGAGTTCGTTTGCCGGGAAACATCGTCTCGACTTCGTATCCTCCATTGCATCCCTCAAAAAGTTCACCCTGATCCTGGGCAGCCGGGCCAACCTGGGCGACTTGTCACACCAGACACTCGAGAAACTGCGAATTTTAAGAGTATCCGGACTGGGCACACTGGGTGACCTTGGAAGGTTTCCCGCGCTGTCAGCCTTGCAGGTTCATGATCAACTCAAACTGGTTGAAGTGGACCTGAGACATGTCGGTCTGGAATGGCTGAGCTTGTTCAACTGCAAGAACCTGAGAACACTCCCGGGCCTCGAATTGCAGGATCGTCTTCAGGAATTTGAAGCATGCCGCGTCGGACTGGATCTGGATGGCCTGCGCGACAGAACGTGGCCGGCCGCGACACGTGCCGTCCGGTTGATCTCCACACGTGAGAAATGGAATGTGGAAGCAGAAAAGAAGCTTGCCGAACGGAAGTTCAGCAGCGAGGTCAGCAGGTGGATCTGACAAGGTGCATCTGGTCTTCTCTCCGGGCAGCGAAGCAGGCCCGAGTTCATTCCTGGCCTCTTCCGATTGAGAACATTTTCCTGCGAAGACCGCATTGGTGAAACGCTGTGCAAATCGCCCCTTTCGAGTGCGTTTCGATCGGTAAATCAAGAAAGAACGTCACAACCAGTTATTGAGAATTGCCGTAGCGTCCACTCTTCCATAGATTTGTTTCCAGGTCCGAAACCGTCTTTTTTTGGTTGGTTTGTTGCTACTTGAACGCGAAGAGCAATTGCAAATATTGGATGAGGTTCGCCTTTCCATTTCCAGGTCGGGTGGACGGATCGTATTCGTTGCCGGGGAAGCCGGGATAGGAAAGTCGTCTCTGATTGCGGATTTCCTGAGCAGCCTCGGGCCCGAAACCAGGAAGGTCATCGGTCTTTGCGATCCTTTGATCACGCCGCGCCCGCTCGGGCCGATACGAGATATTGCAGCAGGTCTTTCCGGATCGACGCAGATCCGCGATGAGGAAGCCATGCTTTTTGGCGGCCTGGTGGAGCATTTGTCGTCTTTGCGAGAACCGGTGGTATTGGTCATCGAGGACCTGCACTGGGCGGATGACCGCACGCTGGACTGGTTGAAGTTCATCGGCCGCAGGATCGCGATGCTGCCGTTGCTGCTGGTTTGCAGTTATCGTGATGACCAGTTGGAGGGTTACCATCCGCTTCGCTCAGCCATGGGCGAAATCGTTCCGGCCCGGAAGAAGCAGATAAATCTCGCTCCCTTGTCCCTGGACGCGGTGCAGATGCTTGTTGGGTCAACCCGCCTGGCTCCAGACCGTCTCCTGGATATCACGGGCGGTAATCCCTTCTTCCTGACCGAGTTGTTGGCTCAGTCTGCAGACGGCAGCAAGGTTCCCCAGACCATCGGGGATGCGATCGACGCGCGTCTTGCAGGATTGCCGCAGGACGTCGTGCGGCTACTGGAATATGTGTCTTGCTGGCCTGGTGCAATTCCGTCAGGCATGCTCCTGGCTTTGCCACTGCCCGATGGCTACGGCACCCTGACGCAGGCTATCGAGAAAGGTCTGCTGATTGAAGGCGGCGGAAGGCTCTCCTTTCGTCATGAGATTGCGCGGATTGCCATCTACGATCGGCTCAGTCATCCAAGGCGGGTCGAAGCGCACAGGTGCTTCCTGGATCATCTTTGCAATCGGGAAGACGGAGTGCAGCCTCTCGACATGATCGTGCATCACGCCCGCGGAGCCGAACATGAGCAGCTATTGCTGCGTTATGCACCGCTTGCCGCAGACAATGCGGCAAGCCTCGGAGCCCATCGCGAGGCCGCCCGTTTTCTTGAACATGTCTTGCCGCTGGCGGACAGCCTGGACCTCGAGCAGGCCGCCGAAATCTGCGAACGTTGGGCCTATGAGGCAGGCCTGTCGCTTGGCATCGACGCAGACGTCATATCCAGTCGCCGCAAGGCGGTGGAGCTCTGGCGCAAGGCCGGAGATGAAAACCGGGTGGGAGAAAACCTGAGATGGTTGTCCCGGCTCCACTGGTACAGGGGAGAAGCCGAGGAAGCCAAGAGGTACATCGAGGAAGCAATCGAAGTCCTGGAAAACAACGCCTCGGCCACCGAATGGGCGAAGGCGAAGGCATACGCCCTTCGCGCCCAGTATCATATGCTTCAAGACGAGATGGGTGAGGCGGTGACGTGGGGGCGTCGGGCCTTGACCTTTGCGCAGGCTGTCGAAGACGTTGAAACCTGCACGCATGCACTTAACACGGTCGGTTCAGCCATGCTGTTCCGAGGGGATCCGGAAGGGGAGACGCTGTTACGTGAGAGCCTGCGGATCTCGCTGGAAAACGGGTTCGATGAGCAGGCAGCGCGGGTTTATACAAATCTCTCCGAATGCCTCATAGAAATGCGTGCCCTCGACCGGGCTGAAGATCTGATCGATGCCGGGATCCGTTTTGACAGCGCTCACGATCTTGACGCCTGGACCTATTATCTGATTGGCCGAAAGGCACAGCTTCGGCTGGAACAGGGACGATTTGACGAGGCAGTCACGATAGCGCGCGGGGTCCTCGCACAGGAAAACCAGACCCTGCTCATGCGGATGCCCGCGCAGATCGTCCTCGCCCGCTCCCTTCTGCGCCTCGGTGATGCGGCCGCCGGAGGGGCTTTGCAGCAGGCGCTCGTTTCAGCGGAAAAGATCGGCGAACCCCAGTACCTGACGGTTCTGAAGATCGCGGAAATCGAGCAGTCCGTGCTGGCTGGGACTTCAGAAACCGCAGCGCAGGCCTGGGACTGGCTCTGCAGCCTCGATCCCAGGCTCCTGAGCCCGCGAAAGCTGGGCGAAGCGATGTTCTGGGCCCGGATTGCGGAATTGCCGCTGGAGTCCACTTCTGCCCCTGGCCTTCCGGAGCCTGTTCGCCTGCTTCTCGAAGGGAAGGCCGAAGAAGCCGGATTGGCGTTTCAGATGGAAAGTTCGGATTATCTGGCAGCCTGGTCGTTTGCCGCCACCGGGAAGGCTGAACGGCTTCAGGAGGCCGATGAATTGTTCCGGTCCATGGGGGCGATGGCGGCCCGTCGCTGGTTGCGCTCTCGTGAAGGGGTGCCCGGCCTTCCGCCGCTGCAACGCGGGCCTTACAAGAGTTCGCGCAACCACCCCTATGGTCTCACCGCAAAGGAGCAGACAGTGCTCCGACTTCTTGTCGAGGGAAACAGCAATGCGGCAATTGCCGAAACGCTGAGCCGGTCTCGCAGAACGATTGAAAACCATGTTTCGTCAATCCTCTCCAAGCTGCAGGCAAAGGACAGGGTGGAGGTCCTTTTGCGTTCACAGAGCGAACCCTGGATCGTTCTGGCGGAAGACGAGACCGACATGGAAATTGAGTATTCTTCGCGCGAAAATTAGGTGCACCCACCCATGATCCGTTTGGCCATCGGCCGTAGTGTTTCCGTGAGCTAACGCGTCTCAGGAAACGGATTTCGTGTCATGTTCAAACCTATTTTAATATCCTTTATCGCGATGGGCCTGCCGATTGCCGCCAGTGCTTGTGATCTTCCGGCGGAGAGACCCTCTTTTACCGATGTTCAGGAAAAACCGGACTTTGATACCGCGACGTTCGCAGCGTTGGTCGCTCAAGCGATTGGGGACCGGTACATGGGGTACGCGGTCACGTTGCGCGGCGAAAACGGTCGCATCATTGCCCAGGTCAACCACGGCTACGCCCGCACTCCTTGCGAGAGTGGTGGCGAGCAGCGCTTCAACGGCCGCACCGAGGCCGCGATTGGCTCTGTCTCGAAAGTTCTGACGGCGGCAACGGTTATTAACCGAGCCGAGACACTCCAAAGCGTTTCGCTTGACGACCGGTTTCAGGATTACCTTCCCCGACGCTGGCAGGGCGAGCTAGACACCTCCCTGCAACCCGTTACGCTTCGGAATCTCCTGCAGCATCGCGCTGGGTTCGCCAAGTCCGGAAAAACAATCTGGGATCATGCGTTCACGTTGCAGGAACGCTATCAGCTTGGCGCTGAAACCTACATCGTCAGAGCGCAGAACATCGCAACAGGCGCGAGTGCCTGCGTGCCTGAACCAGTGACGAAACGTTGTTACGCGAACACGTCCTTTGCGCTCTGGAATGTCAGTGCCGCTTCCCTTGTGCCGGCAAAATGGGCGCAGATCGAGGACGGGTTTGCCCCCGGCGAGATAACATATGACAGTTATCTCCAGGTTCATGCGTACAATCGGTACCGGGATATCGTCGAAAAGACCCTGTTCGAGCCGGTCGGTGTGACGGGCGGCTGCAATACTTTCTCCGATCCGGCGCGAGGCGCCCTCTATTACAACGGACCGATGGATGAGGCCGGTACGGATCGCACCGAAGTCGGCAAGCCGTGTGCGATCGGAGGCTGGTTTCTGTCAACGAGAGCCCTCTCGAAGGTCGTTCATCGCATCGTTTCGACGCGCGAATTCGTCAACGACAATCACGAGCTGATGTTTTCCGCAGATGATGACCGGCTCGTTTTTGCAAGCCGTCCAAGAACCAACGATGGGCGGGCCGTATCCCACAACGGAAGCCGTTGGGGCGGACAGGCGACCGCTGAGGTGGTTGTCTTTCCAAATGGCTTTGTCGCGGCAGCAATCGCGAACTCCCGCCCGGCAAATGAAGGCGTGGGACTGAGGAAGGCGCTGATCGATGGCTACAATGCAGCGCGCGGGCCGTCGTAAGAACTATTAGCTCAACTATGCTCCATATGAATAAGTATAAAAGATCTGCATTTGTATAAATGCAAGTATAGAAAAATTCTAAGTAGTATAAATAAAGAGATAATTGAACAGGAAAGACAATGAATCTATTCGACTTTCCAAGTGCGATAATTGCCACCATCTCACAAGCGATTTCAAAAGGGATCAAGGATCC
The DNA here is from genome assembly GCF_012395805.1 of Labrenzia sp. 5N. Classification (NCBI taxonomy): domain Bacteria; kingdom Pseudomonadati; phylum Pseudomonadota; class Alphaproteobacteria; order Hyphomicrobiales; family Stappiaceae; genus Labrenzia; species Labrenzia sp. 5N. The sequence goes on from NZ_JAAZTM010000024.1 coordinate 401,426, forward strand.
TTCCAATCTCGCTGACCTGGTTTTCTACTGGCACCATCCCGAGTTGCGCGGTTCGGGGATCAGAAAAGGCATGAACAACTACGATGAACTGTCGAAGGAATGGCTAAGCTATTATGACCTGTTTGCCAGGGAATATGGTCCCGTCGCCCCGAAATCCGGTGGCAACTCCGACAGGACTTCGTGGCGACCTTACGAAAAATCGAACATCGATGGCATCGGTTTCATCAGTTCCGACATCAAGGCCTGGGCGTCACGACCACCGAAACACAAACGTGAGGTGGCGGCCTTTGTCAGTAACAAGATGGATGGTGACCGGGCCCGGCTTTTTATCATCTGGAAGACAAATGATCCGAGGAGCCACTGTAAATTCCACAATGTGTCCGAAAACGGTTCGATCCACTACTGGACCGAACAGCCGCTCGATTACAATACGATCAGGCAAGACCACAAGCTTGAGGTCAATTGGATCACATACCTGGGGAACGACGCCGGCGTTAAAGGTATTGCGTTGATGAATTTCGGCCTGAACGTCATCATTTTCGATAAAACATTAAAGAACGGCGTGTGCCTCTCGCTGGCGCGCAGTGCTGCGAAAAGGGCTCTGGCTGAAGAAGCCAAACAAACGTACGAGCTTATGCAATCGGTCGTAGGTGGGGCGAGTGGTGCCAAGATGGCAAAACCGAAAAATTTTGGTGACTTGGCCTGGCACTCGTTTGGCGCCCAGGTGAAAAATGTCGTTGAGAACAGGTTTCCTCGATCCGTGTCGCCAAACGTTGGATCCCTTCATGGCATACGTTTCAATGATGAAATCAAGGACGGCAGCGGCAAGGTTATCGGTTGGGTAAACTACTTCGACTAAGGGATGCTGAATTCATCTTCGCTGGGCCGGCTGCGTTGGGTGGTGCGCTGGAAACGGTTGTTTGAAATGTCGTGTTGTCGGCCACTTACCTGTACGGTCAACACAAGTTGCCATTTCGAGATGATCGCGCCGCATTGACTTGTCCCACCGGGCTTGCTAGCTCAAGAGCATGAGCAACGTCCTGCACAACACTGCGAACTATTATTATCCGCCAAGTTAGCGGAGGGACTTTGCTGTCTGTTTACCGCTGCATCGCCAGCGGTTGTGACTCGGTATACAGCTCTTGGCATTGCAGCCAATTCACCGAGTTAAGCCATGACTGTTTTCCAAGCTGCAATATGTAAACCACATCGCTCTCTCACCCTGGGCCTTATCGGTTACGGGGCGTTCGGTCGATTGATCGCCGAGCATCTTTCTTCTCATGTCGAATTGCTGATCCATGATCCGCGTTATGATGGCAGTGCGGACCTTGCCGAGGTCGCCGCCTGCCGGATCGTGGTGGTCGCTGTTCCGGTGGCTTGCATGGAAGAAACACTGCGTGCGATAGCGCCGCATCTGAGGCCGAATACGCTGGTGCTGGATGTCGGTTCGGTAAAGGTCGAGCCCGCTCGTCTGATGCTGGAGTTGCTGCCACCACATGTCGAAATCCTTGCGACCCATCCGCTTTTCGGACCGCAAAGCGCTCGCAACGGATTGCAGGGACTGAAAATCGCACTGTGCCCTTTGAAAGGCCGAAGCTACAAACGTGTTGCCGCCTTTCTCAAGGTGGCCCTTGGGCTGGATGTGTTCGAAACGACACCGGATGCGCATGATCGCGATGCAGCGCTGTCCCAGGGCCTTACCCACTTGATTGCCAAGGTGCTGGTGAAGATGGGGCCGCTTCCCCGGATGACCACCACCCGAAGCTTCGACCTTCTCAACGAGGCTATCGAAATGGTTCGCCACGATCCGCCGGAGCTTTTTGATGCGATCGAGGGGCTGAACCCCTACGCTTCGGGCGTGCGCCGGCGTTTCTTCGACCTTGCTTCGGAGCTTGATGATGAACTGCGTACGACGCCGCATTTGCCCGGCCGGGCTGCCCTGTCATGAACCGGGCCCTCTAACGGGCTCCGTTCGGTTCGATAATCAACGCCGTAGTCAGTCAAACCCGCCAATCCGCCTACCCGTCTGACTGCGGACAAGGTCAAGCCGGCTGGGTCTCTTGGGACCGCGCCGGCTCCTAAACGAGTCTCCGCAAGTTCCGGCCAGCACCCCTTGCCGGATGCTTGTGTCTTTGGCCGATACCCCGAAAGTCACGCGTTAGATGCGTTGATCGGTTCAATGCCTTCTCCTGGCCATTGTCCCCTCGTGGCAATTCCCCTTCGCGAAAGGTCAATTTCTCGAAGATGAACGTCCACCTCATTCGGTGTGACGGCCGTCATACGTGAAAGTTCCTTGGCCGGCTATCTAAGGTCAGGTCGTCGTTTGATTGGGTAGCCAAGCATCGCGCGGCAAAATTACTGAAATCAACAAAATAAATGTTGCTCTGCGGCGGAAGGAAAAACGCAACGCAGTACGCAAATCATTTGAGCCAAGAGAATACCGAAGATGGAACTTTACAAGTACCGTAATAAACTGCCGCAGATTGGTGACGCCTGCCTGCTCACCGATGGTGGCCTCGAAACAACTCTGATTTTTCATGATGGCATCGACCTGCCACTGTTTGCTTCCTTTCATGCCTTGAAAGAAACAGAAGGCCGCGCTGCCCTTCGCCGCTATTACGAACGCTACGCCCGTATCGCGAATGCGCAGGGCACGGGATTCATTCTCGACAGCGCGACCTGGCGCGCCAGCGGTGACTGGGGTGACCGTCTTGGCTATTCGGCCGAAGAATTGAAGCATGCAAACCAGGACGCGGTTGCAATGCTTTTCGAACTGCGTGCCGAGTTCGAAGGTGAACATCCCTTTGTCATCAGCGGCAATATGGGGCCTCGGGGAGACGGCTACGCACCCGAAACCATGATGTCCTCTGCCGAGTCCGAGGACTATCACGTTGTTCAGGTCGCCACACTGGATGCGGCAGGGGTCGATATGATCAGCGCGATCACCATGACCCATGCCGGCGAAGCCATGGGCATAGCGCGGGCCTGTGCGAAACGGGACGTGCCGTTGGCTCTTGCCTTCACCGTTGAGACCGATGGGCACCTGCCGACAGGCCAACCGCTCAAGGACGCGATCGTCGAGCTCGATGCCGACTGCCCGCCCGCCTACTACATGATCAATTGCGCCCACCCGGATCACTTCCGGCACGTCCTGGAAGAAGGAGCGGACTGGACCCGGCGAATTCGGGGTCTGCGCGCGAATGCTTCGCGGTTGAGCCACGCCGAGCTGGATGAAGCTGAAGAGCTGGATGACGGCAATCCGCAGGAACTTGGCAGGGACTATGCCAACCTCCTGTCGGTCCTGCCGAACCTGCGGGTCTTCGGTGGCTGCTGTGGTACCGACCACCGGCATGTCGACGCAATCGGGCAGACCTGCCTCCACCAGCCCCTCAGGGCGTAAGGAACGGGGAGTATCACAATGACCGTTTCGACCATGGTTGGCAGGATTGCCTGTCGCTGGAACGCGATCGGGATTCTGGAACGTTGGCGCAGAGCCAGGAAAAACCGCATCCTGATCCAGACACTGGAGAGAATGTCGGACCATGAACTGCGCGACATCGGATTGAACCGTGACAGCGTGCGCCATGTGATCCGTAACAGTGACACCCGGGCGCTGCATCACCTGAGGCCCGCTCCAGCTGTCATGCTGGATGAGGCGAAGGGGGATGGCATGTGCAATGAGGTCAACGCGGGAGAAGTGAAGTGAAAATGTCGGTCCAATCGAAAGGCGAAACACAGAGCGAACAGATCCGTCCGGCCACGAAGGCAGACGCACATGAAATCGCCGCGCTTTTCCTGATGTCCTCAGATGGACTTGCTTCTTACATCTGGTCTCGCGTCGGGGCTCCCGGAGCGGACCTCCTGGAGGTTGGGGCATCGCGGTATTCGCGGGAAAACACGGCGTTTTCCTATCAGAATTGCCACATGGTCGAGATTGGCGGCCAGGTGGTGGCAATGCTGCATGCCTTCAAGATGGAGAGTGACGAGACACCCGAGACCGATCCAGTCCTCAGGCCCTACTCCGAGTTGGAAGATCCAGGCTCGTTGTATATTTCCGGCGTTGCTGTCCATCCGGAATTTCGCCGTCGCGGGTACGCGCGAAAGCTGATGATCCTTGCCGACCGTCTTGCTGCTGCGCAAGGTCTCACGCGAGTTTCACTCATATGCTTCGACAGGAATGTACCGGCACTTCGTCTCTATGCGTCACTGGGCTTTCGCGAGATGGATCGTCGCGCCATCGTACCGCATCCGAGCCTGCACTACTCTGACGGCCATGCTCTTTTGCTTGTACGAGAGTGCGATGCCAGGGAGCAGGTGGAGGTTTGATCTTCACCTGTGCCCTGGAAGCCCGGGCTGTCACTCGAAGACCTTGAACCGCTCGTAGACCTGGAACAGCTGTTTTTGTGAGTTGACGGCCATCTTTGTCATCGCAGACTTCAGCTGTTTTCGAACGGTATCCTGCTGAACACCCTTGACTCGGGAGTATTCTGACAGCGGCTGCAGCGCTATGACAGCGGCAATGGCGGCGCTCTCGCTTCCACTCAGTCCAAAAAACTGGCTGATACGGTCGAGCGTACGCGGAGAGAGAATGTCCTGCGGATTGAGCACCACGATCTTGTAGGTCACCCAGCGTGCCGGTTCCAGTCGTCCGTCAACGAACCGGGGGAGCGGGTTGAACACCTGTACGGCGTAGGTCGTGTTGGTTTTGCTATCGAGAAGACGCACCAGTGGCGCTTCCCCGTTTCGAACGCGCCGGTGAACCGCGTCCAGCTTCTTTTGTTCTCTTGGATTGCGGCTGACCAGCCTGCCATTTTGTATTCTCACGAAACCCAGGTCGAGGATATCCTGCGCGATTTGGTTGACGTATTCGGTCTCGCCATTGGCAAGCATGATGACGCCATGGGTTTGCGCATCGTTGGACGACCTGTGAACGAGTTCCCGTTCACCGGTTTCCATGCGCAGCTGCCGAAGTTGAAGCGCCTTCCTGGCATGGACAACGAGCCTCGAAAAATCCTCCATTACCTCTTTGGAGAAGGTCCCGTCTTTGCGCATGCTTGTAACACCGAACCAGCCAAGGCGACCGTCAACGGTGATGTTACTGCCCATGATCCTGTTCACATCGTATCGCGGAAACAGATCGTGATGGATCGGACTGGAGCGTAAACCTTCTTGTGTATTGAACTGATCGTCCGTCATGACAGCCCCCACAGGTGATTTCGTTATGAGTTTTAAGCGGTAATCGATGTTGACATAGTGCTGGTGGTATTCATCGAGAAAACTCGGATCCATATTGGCGGTGAAATTAAGTCCTATCGAAGAGTTATCCTTCCCAAGAAGACATAAATGAGATTGAGCCGCACCAAGGTAAGTAACTATTTTTGAAAGAGTTTCTGAAAACAACCTCTTCGTTTCTACGCTCTCATATAACTCTGCGATAAGCTTCTCGAGTTGCTCGGACATTGCTAAAACACAACATTCTGACAGTAAAAAAATATGAAGAATGGCACGACAAAAACTATGCAATCGTATACACAACTCTAAGGGGAGGCAATAACGTATTCCGTGAGGAATTATTTTTCTCGCGTGCCAAAAAAATTAACAAATGGTTAATTAGGGTGCAAATGTTGACCATACGTCATTTTAACACCCCTCAACGCATTGAAACTCTAAAGCTTTCTCCGAAGTGTTGTTTACGCTGCGTATTTTCTGCGGCTTCGTCTGAAGGCAAGGTTAACAAACTTCTTGGTTAACGCAGCCCCCATTTGGGGAATGGCTCAAATTGAAACAGTCTGCCAAGTCTGCTCGTGCATTTCAGCAAGGGTGATTTTTACACCCATTCTTTAATCACCGGTTGTCCCTCACGGGCAGCCGGTGGAGCTAGTCAGGAATGGATTAATGCCTAATAACATCAATCTGTCGGAATTTTTCGACTCCATCCGCGCCACTCTGGCGGACATCAAGAACAGCACTTCCACGATCAGCGACGTTGACGTTGTCGGTACTTACATCGAAGAAGACGGCAGCGATCCGACCCCGGACGTCTCCAGCATCAATTTCGTGAATGGGACGACCGGTGCCGATGTACCGCTCGAAGGAACATCTGGTCTTGATCTCGTGCTTGCCAGAAGCGGAAACGACATGCTTGTCGGTTACGGCAGCATCGACATCCTGCTCGGCAGCGACGACGTTGATACAATTGATTATTCTTACCTGAACAGCACAGAAAACGGCATCTTCATCGACCTTCGCAGCGGTATCGCCGTGAGCAAGGGCGGCGATATCGATCTGCTGTCGTCCATCGAAAATGCCATCGGCACGGTCAATGACGATGTCATGCTCGGCAACGGCCTGAACAACATCTTCTTCGGCAACGGCGGCAGCGATATCATTGACGGCCGTGGCGGCTCCAAGGACGTTGCCCAGTTTGCGGGCAAGGCTGAAGATTACGACATCAAGACCAACGAAGACGGTTCCGTCAGCATCACCAACGGCACCGGCACGACCACCCTTTACAACATCGAACTGGTTCAGTTCGGCGAAGGCAGTGAAGTCGGTGACATCCATCTCTTCAGTGTCACGGATGGCGCACTCGTCGCTCATAACGATGCGATCGACGTCACCGAAACCACCGGCGACGACGAAGCGGAAGTTGCAGCGACATTCAACGTTCTCGGCAACGACGACGAAATCGGCGAAACCGGTGGCCAGGTCATCACCCAGCTGGCTTTCAAAACGGCTGGCGGCTCGATTGTCAACGTTGATGCCGTCGCTAATTCAGATGGCATGCTGGAGGTCGAGGGCAAATACGGCACCTTGTTGCTGAACGTTGAAACGGGCGAAGCCAGCTACGTCTATTCCGAAGAAGCGAACCGCCTCGCCGATGGCCAGGAGGGTGTCGATACCTTCGTTTATCAGGTTGTCGGTGGCGACAAGGCCGAATTCAAGGTCACGGTTACCGGTAGCAACGATGCTCCGACGATCGGTGGTGATCTCTCGCTGAACTTCCTGCCCATCGTTGAATGGCCGGGTGCGGAAGACGAAGGCTACGTCCATACCCGCGGCGGTGTCTTCGAGATCAACGATCCTGATACGGTCGTCAATCCGGACAATTTTGAAGTCCAGAT
>NZ_JAAZTM010000025.1:0-635 GCF_012395805.1 Labrenzia sp. 5N
TGCCAGAAGGCTGCTGATATCGACGCCATCCGGAAGAGCGCCTTCCGAATAGGCCGGCGAACCATCGCCTTCGACCGAGATGTAGAGCGTGTCGCCCAGATCCGGATCGTCGACCACGATGTTGCCGCTCAATTCGCCGATATTCTGCGGATTGGCGTCCAGATCTTCGTCGACTGCGAAGTCAAGAACACTCTGCTCGACGAGGATTTCCGGCTGGTCGTTGGTGCCGATGATCGTCACGGTGATCGGACGCTCGACGAAGGAGTCCGGGTCATTCGTGTCCTGAACCCGAAGCGTGTAGTCGATCGTCAGAACATCGCCTTCGGCAAGGAAGTCGATAGCCTTGTCCTGGACCTTGTAGGAATAGGTTACCCGACCCTGGTCGTCGAACTGGTCGAATGTCCAGAAGAAGAAATTCGAGTCGTGGTCTGTCAGCGCGGCGTAGATATCGCCCGGCATTTCCAGAATTTCACCGGCACCGGAGGCCAGGGAAAGGTTCGGTTCGCTGATCTGGACTTCAAAATTGTCCGGATTGACGACCGTATCAGGATCGTTGATCTCGAAGACACCGCCGCGGGTATGGACGTAGCCTTCGTCTTCCGCACCCGGCCATTCAACGATGGGCAGGAAGTTCA
>NZ_JAAZTM010000026.1:0-909 GCF_012395805.1 Labrenzia sp. 5N
CGGCAACATCGTGGTCGACGATCCGGATCTGGGCGACACGCTCTACATCTCGGTCGAAGGCGATGGTTCGCCGGCCTATTCGGAAGGCGCTCTTCCGGATGGCGTCGATATCAGCAGCCTTCTGGCATCCAGCAACTTCAACTTCACCAGCGGAGACGCACTGGACAACATCTTCTCCGTGCCGAAGGGTGAAGATGGGAATGTTGAATTCACCTATGCCTACAACGGCTCGGCTCCACTCGACTGGCTGGCGGACGGCGAAACGCTGACCCTGACGTTCGACGTCAAAGTCAGCGACCGGAACTGGTTCCCGGAAGGCACCGACACCACACAGATCACCATCACGATCACCGGTACAAACGACGTCCCGACGCTGACTGCGGTCGACGTGAGCGGATCCATCGTTGAAGGCGATCCGTCAACCCTGTCCGACAGCGGCTCGATTGACTTCTCCGATCTGGATCTCTCCGATACGCCGACGGCGACCTTCGCAGTCAAGAGCGTTGAAGGTCTTGATGGCGTCGGCCTCACTGCAGGCCAGATCGCGAATATCCAGGCCGGTTTCGGGCTGTCCGCTGATCCGGGCAACGCGAACGACGGTACGATCAACTGGTCTTACAGCGTCGCGGAAGAGCATCTTGACTTCCTCGCCGCAGGTGAGCAGGTCGAAGTCGTCTACACCGTAACGGTCGATGACGGCAACGGCGGTGTCGTGGATCAGGATGTCACCATCACGATCACGGGCACCAACGATGCTCCGACGATCGGCGGCGATCTCTCGTTGAACTTCCTGCCCATCGTTGAATGGCCGGGTGCGGAAGACGAAGGCTACGTCCATACCCGCGGCGGTGTCTTCGAGATCAACGATCCTGATACGGTCGTCAATCCGGACAATTTTGAAGTCCAGAT
>NZ_JAAZTM010000027.1:0-104489 GCF_012395805.1 Labrenzia sp. 5N
CACAGAGCAACAAATTCCTGAAGGATTCAGGTCGTTGCGAAGCCCAGGTCGGATCCTTCGGACAGCGTGATGTTCACAGTCCGTTCGAGCTTAGCGCAGGATTTTAAGCAAATCTTGTTCTGACCCCGCATAGGCTCGAAACGCTTCTGTTCCCGCGCAAACCGTTCGGGTTTCATCGCCTTGCGGACAAAACCGATAATGCGAGTCCGATCCTTTCGGCGGTTTTGATCATTGGCGAACGCATTGTATAGCCGGTGACGTTTTGTCATCTGCGGATCGGTATCTACAATGCCGACGGTCTGGAGAAGGTGTGCGATTTCCGAACCGATCAGTCCGTCTTCGGTGTCTCCCAATGCGTCGGCTATGGCTTGCAATTGCGATTGAGTGAACGTCGCCATTTCCGCTTAGCTCCATACCGCTAGCTTTGAACCAGGGTCCGACGCATCGAGGGCGCCAGTCGAGATGTCACACGACCCATGACGCTGCTGAACGTTCACAGAACTGACCGGTGAGCGTTTCTAATCCTTCGCGTTTTCTCGTTGTTAACGCCAGCGTCCTGCGCATATTTCGGCCAGTTCGAAACGACCTCGCTGACATTGGAAATGAGTGTCTTTGCCTTGGTTGGCTTTATGGATGCGGTTTCCGCAAAAGCCAACAGATCTGCCATTTCGAAGCCGTCGCGTTTGCCATTAAGGCTCATCTGATGTTGCCCAGTCCATTCGCCACTCGGATTGTACGAGTAGTTCACGTCGAAGGCTGGAGACAGCGTCCACTCGCCAGTCTGGTCCATCAAGAAGGCGATATTTTTGACGTGATCATCCTGGTTTCTGGCGATGATGTTGAATATCGCCCGGAGAAACTGCTGCTCCAATGCTGGAGCGCCGAGGCCGAGTTCGCGGATGGTCAGGATGGCCTGCTCGTAGGAATAGCCGCGCGGGTCGTTGAAGTCATAATGCTGTAGGGCGCAAAGCGACTGCATGTGGAGCTTGTGCGTCACCCCGTTTTCATCGACAGGTCGGTCAAACCGCCTTGTCATAAAATGACTACGTCCACCCTCATGGTGCAAACGGCACGGCATCATGTCGATGCCTGCAGCCGTTGCCATCAGGTAGTAGCCGTATTCGATCAAGCCGAACCCCTGCGGGTCGGGTTCTTCCTTGTCGCGGTTATTGTCGATGCCATCGAACTTCATCAACCAGTGTTCGAAGCCATCACCGGCGTCGATCTGACCATGGCGGAATTCGCCGGTTTTCTGGTTCCAGGCCAGAATCGCCTTCGCGCGCGCTCCACCTGCCGATGTGCCAACTCGGAGAATGTCATCGATTGCGGCAAGGTCGTTCTTGCCCTCAAGCACGCCTTCTAGACTCGCTTTCTCGTTCAGTACCAGATTGGCCAAGCGAACGAGGTTGGCGACCTCGACTTTGCGGGCCTTGCGTTTTGAGCTCATCAATGCCGGCTTGAACTCGAGAGCTCCCATGCCGCGAGTTCCGACATAGCAAAGGCGCTCCACCGGATTGAAGCTTTCAGGCGTGCGGCCTTGTTCTGCCAGCCAGGCGTTGATTAGTCGATCGCCATATTTGTCGGGAAGGGCGTCCGCCAGCATTCCCGGTAATCCCTTGAACGTTGTCCTGGGCAAGGCAGGGAAGGAGTAAGGATCCTGACTTAAAGGCATCACGAGCGGTGATAATTCGATTCCGGATTGGGAGAATTCAGGGTCGTACTGGAAGACGGCATACCCTTCGTCCGCCAACCACGAAACGGCTGCGATCTCGCGTCCCCAGAGATTGATGGATGCGTCGGTAGATGGCTCAGCCATGTGCTAGCTCTTTGTTCCCCATTCCCACGGTTTGGTCTTCTTGGTTGGCTTGGTTGAGCTTGAACGTTGCCGCTCAACCCCCTTCGTCCGCACCCGCTCGATTGGTCTGATGCGCGGATCGGGAACAAGGAGATCGACATTCTGCTGGATTTTCAGCGAAATCAGGACGCGGATGAGCGAGTCGAGTGTAGGATTATCCCCCGACTCGAGTCGCCTTAATGTACGCTCGGAAATGCCTGCATCCTGGGCGAGTTCAGCCTGCGTGATGTTTCGCGAGAGACGGAGTCGCTCGAGTTTCTGGCCAATGTCCCTCGTGATTGTTTCTGGAGTTCTCACGCGCACCTGTTTATTATCGGCCATATGTGACCTCATAATCCGTTTTTTAGCACTAGTAGGCCACATACGGCCGCTACTATGCATTTATAAAATTGAGACAATAGGACATATAAGGCCATTTATGGCAAAATTCAACCGCTGTAGGTCGCATATGGCCGCTTAAAATAGTTTGGTGGTTTCTAACCTGAAGACAATGAAGGATAGGACATCGTCTTGAGCAACAAAAAAGCAAGAGGTCCCGACATTGGATTGCGCCAGGCCAAACGGCTCAGTCAGTTGTACGAGCGGGAATGTGGTCTCTACCCGTGGTTGGCAACTCGATCTTAGGAACGGGAACACAATGGGACCGCGGCTCGTCATGGTCGCTATCCGCGCCCACTTAGGCATCATGTTGACAAGACGTTGGTGGTTCCAAATCATCACACGGACGTCAGGCAAACATCTCCGGCACCTTTCATGCTGTGTCCGCGTTCGGCGTAGTGCGGCGAGAGTTGGCCAGAGCGATGCCCGCGAGTGTTGCGGCTATTCCCAAAACCGCGAGCCAGTTCAGCGTTTCGCCAAAGAATGCGGAGCCCATGGCCAAACCGAACACGGGTACGAGAAAGGCAAAGCTATTGGCACGACCGAGCTCGGTGGTGCGCAGGATGTCGCTCCACAGCCAATAGGCGAGTGCCGATCCAAATAGGGCGAGACCAACGAGAATGGCCAGGAATTGCGGCGTGAAGGCTATGGCGAAAGGGTCTTCGAATACTGCGGCACCGCCGATTAGCGGGACCGCGCCGATCAGCATCTGCACACCCATCGCCATCAGCAGATCGACCCGTTCCACAATCGCACGTATCAACACGTTGCTCACCGTGATGCCCAGAGCTGCCAGCAGGATATAGCCTATCCCCAGGCCATAGGCGCCGGCGGCGGGCGTCTGCATTTCCGGCGCCGCTATCAGAATGATGCCGGCAAAGCCCATCGCCAGGCCCACCTTGCCGCGCCAACCGAGCTGCTCACCCAGAAAGACAGCTGCCAGGGCAGCGGCCATGAGTGGTTGGGCGTTCGCTATCACCGTGGCAATGCCGGGCGAGACGAATTCTGAGGCCATGAACATGCCGAGAAATCCGAGCGACGTAGCCCCAAGGCCAACTCCGGACAGTGCGAGCCAGACACGTCTCCCGCGCGGCCAGCGTCGACGCAGGACGATCCCCGCGCAGAGTAGTGCAGCTCCGGCGAGGAGAGCTCGCAGCGCCGCGAATGTCAGGTGCGGGGCATGGGCAGACCCCGCCACGATGAGCGGAAAGCAAATGGCCCAGAGGAACATCACCAACAAAATCTTCGCGAACTTTTCCAGGTTCATTCTGCGACCGCCGCCTTCATTATCGCGCCGGTCATCAGATTGCTGGCCCCAATCTGCGGCACGTCGGCTGGCGTATCGCGAAGCGTGCGCTCCTCCGCATCAACATAGCCGCGCGTCCATGGAAGGGAGTCGAACCTGCGTGTGAGCTGTATCTGGAAGACCACAAGCCCATTAAAGCGAAAGCCCGCCTCGCAGGCGGCCAGGTAAAATTCCCACATTCGGCAGAAGCGTTCGTCGTAAAGTGCTGTCGCCTCGGTCCGACGCGCCAGGAAACGCTCGCGCCAAGCTTTCAGGGTCTCGGCGTAGTGCAGACGCAGCACTTCCAGATCAGTAACGATCAGCCCCGCGTGCTCGATCGCAGGCGCGATTTCGGACAGCGAGGGGATGTAGCCGCCGGGGAAGATATACTTGCGGAGCCAAGGGTGCGGCGCGGCCGGTTCGGCCACGCTGCCGATGGTGTGCACCAATGCCACGCCGTCATTCGTCAGCAGGGAGGCGACCTTGGCGAAATATTCGCTGTAGTGGCTGGCGCCAACATGCTCGAACATTCCGACTGAGACGATCCGGTCGTAAGGCCCTGTCTCATGGCGGTAGTCGCGTAACTCGAACCGCGCCCATTTGTCCAATCCCTCGCGCCGGGCTCGAGCGGCTGAGTATTTCTGCTGCTCGACCGACAAGGTGACGCCGGTGACGTTCGCCCCTGTCGTGCGCGCAAGGTAAAGGCCAAGGCCGCCCCAGCCTGAACCTATGTCGAGTACCTGCTGCCCTGGCGCAAGCTGCAGCTTGGCCGCGATGCGGCGCATTTTTTGCTCTTGGGCCGTTTCGAGGCTGTCTGCTGGCGTTTTGAAGTATGCGCACGAATACTGACGTTCAGGGTCGAGGAAAAGCTCATAGAGATCGTCCCCCAGATCGTAGTGATGGGCCACATTTTTCTGCGCACGACCAACCGGATTGTGCATCAGAAACCGCCGGCCCATCATCCTTAGTCGCTTATGGACCCGGCGCGACCAAGGGCCCGGTCCGCGTCCGATATTCGATAGGCAGAGCGCGAGAAAGTCGTAGAGATCGCCTTGTTCCACCGTCAGCGTGCCGTCCATCCAGGCCTCACCCAGGGCGAGGTCGGGATTGAGCGCGATGCGCCGCAGCGTCGGCCAGTCGTGGAGGGCGATGGCGCATTCCAGCACGCCCGATCCGTAGCGGCGCGTCTCGCCGTCGGGCAGGCGCAGCCACACGGTGCCGGCGCGGGCGATCCTGCGCAGCGCGCGATCCAGGATCCACAGCGCCACGGGTGCACGGCGACCGGGCTTCTGGACCGTTGGCCCCGGAGCCGCGACGATCGGTTGGAGTTTCATGACTCTTCCTCCATATGTAGCCGCGTCGCGGGCTGGCGCGCCTCGCCGTGATCGCCGTGCCGACACCAGACGCAATCGCAATTCTCGTGGCTGCAACTCGGATCGGCGAGCGGCGCCCGGTAGCGCCTGAGCGCGATCGGCAACGCCAGCTGCTTGAGCGGCGTCAGGTCGTAGGCGCGGCGCAGGAGATCGCCGGTGTCGCGGCGGGCCAACCGACCGATAGCAAGCCGCATCCCCGGCTCTCGCGCCGTGTTGAAGATCCACCGGTTGGCGATTCCCGCCTTCAGCGTCCGGCCAAGCTCAGCCCGCCACCGCGCGGCGTAGTCGCCTCCGTCGAGAATGCTCTCGGCCGCCAACACGCCGGAACGAATGGCATAGCGCAAACCGAAAGCCGCGAGCGCGTCCTGAAAGCCTGCATGTTCGCCGACTACCGGATGTCCACCCTGCATAGCGCTTTTCGGCAGGCGTATGTTGCCATAGCCACCGAAAGGGCGAGGGTTTGTCATTTCCAGCCCGACATGGGCTCGGAAGAAATTCTCGGTCGCCTCCACGTACTTCGCCTGCTCGCGAAAGCGAGTGAACATGCAACTAGCCACGGTGCCGCGACCGCCCTGCACCAGCAGATAGGCGTAGCCTCCCGGCGCGACATCGTGCCCGAGCGCCAGCCAGGCGCCGTCGGCGATACCGGTCTTGAAGACGTGGCCGGCAGCAATCACGCCAGCCTCGCGCGGCCCGGCGGCGAGAACGCCCACGCCGGCGAAGCTGCCAACCCTGTCGCCGAAAACGACCTCCACACCGGCGGCCCGAGCCTGGGCCAATAGCGCGCTGTCGAGCGTACCCTCCGCTGAGCCCCGGCGCAAAAGGTAGAAGAGAGGTCTCCGCCCTTGGACCAGATGAGGTCTCCCGTGCGGATCGAAAATTGCACCCCGATCAAAGGCATGGCACTCGAAATCGGCAGCAATGCCGTCGGCCGCGAGTTCCGCTAGAACGTCTGATTCGCGCGTCCAGTTCTCAAGCCCCTGGAAATCGTCATGAAAGCGGTGACCAACGCAGTCCTTCCACTCGCGCACCACCACATTCGCTCCGCCACGGGCAAGCACGATCGCACAGGCAAGACCGGCAGGCCCCGCCCCCACGATCGTGATCGCCTCATTCGGGCTCGGCCGATCGGTCCCCGACCTCTGCTCGGATGGGGCGGCGATGCAATTCCGGGATTGCGTCATTCGTCGAGTTTCGTTCATGGGCCTCAACTCTCGGCAACGCAGCCTACAGAACGGCTGATAACCGACTGCGGATCTGTGGTTTACTCTGCGACGGGCAGCACGCCACTGCTGATGCTGGCGGCGCAGATTCTTGGTTGGCAATTCACCCGTTGAACCCAGCGCTGCTAACGGCGCCACATCCGCTTCACAGGCAGAAGAAGGGGTACGGGCACCTGTCGTCTCGAACGCACGACGATCCCAAGCAGAAGAACGGTCATGGCGAGTGTTGCAAAGGTCTGTGTCATCATTTTCGTTTGCTCCACTTAACGCCCCGGTAGAGTTACCTCGGCGCTCTTTAGGTAGACGCCGATTGGCGAGAAATATTACACTGCGCGCAGCAGTCTCTCGGTTGGGCGTCAGGTCGGAGTTCGACTACAATCACCCGGTAAAGCCCTCTCAACATATAGCTTTCTCGCCAAAGGAAGAGTTTCGGAGCGGGGGTGAAGGAGCGGATCGACTTTTCTATTTTGTGGCGACACAGGGCTCAAGTAGGAGGAACATCAGACGTACTCCCGGCCTGTGAGGGAGCAAGCGTTCCGGTCGGTTACAATCGACGAAGATCGCTTGCCCTACGAGTAACAAAGTTTAGGAAATTAACCCGCCCTGGGATTGCGCTCGGGGGAGTTTCTGACGGTGCCGGCACCGAGATTGAACCAGGCAGCTATCAGTAATCCAGCGAAAATAGCCGCGGAGGAGGACAGGTAAATCGTTTGTCTTGCCGTGACATTCCCTCTTGATTGCATGGGCGGATAGGTTCATCGAGAGACCGACAGAGACAAAGTCGCATCTCACCGAAATTCGTCAAGGTTTACGCTGTTCGTAAACAGTCCCCCGCCGAGACAGGCCAAGCGCCACTTGCATCGTGACATCACGCCGGATCTGGGCAACGAGGGCCCTCGCTTCGCGAATTTCCAGGTCAAGGGCCTCGGCGACTTCCGCCAGTGGCTGCCCCTCGATATCGCAGCGCAGGAACAACTCCTTGCGAAGTTTACAAGCACAGCTCCCCGAATCAGGCAAACAGGCGCAGAACATAGTGTCGAGTATCGCGCGAAACTCAGCGTCGATCTCCATTCCGGGGGGACCAGTTTTTGAATACTTGCGAAGCGTCATCGCCTTGCCCTTTCCATCCATATACGGCCCGGAAAATCCGCAATAGATAGACGCGCAATGGCGAAATTTATTACCGGATGAAGGCCCCGTCGGTTGACTGTTTGTCCGCGCAATGTGTGGCGTGTTCGGGGTTTTTACAGCCCCCGGGGGGACAAGAGCAATCGTCAAAGCCATGCTGACAACAGCCACCGCAATGAGCAAGCAACTGGTCACGCAGGGCCGCACGGGCACGGTGCAGGCGCACTGCCAGTGTACCAGACCTGATGCCCAGATCGGCTGCGACCATCGCGCGGTCTTCCTCGTCGACGTCGATCCGGTGAATCAATATGGCGTCCGTCGGGCGCAGTTTGGGTACTAAACCCTTGATGCAACCGCAGACCATCGCCATCGCCTCACTCGATTCAACATATTCTTCCGCCGATTGCATCTCGCGTGCAACGGCATCGTTCAGCCGCCGCCGCCGCCCAGCCTTGCGGAAATGGTCGTTGAGCGCCGAGCGCAGGATCGCATATAGCCAAGCATCCAGTCGCTCGGCATCTCGCAGTTGGTCCTGCCGGGCAAGGACGCGGATACAAAATTCCTGCAGCACGTCCTCGGCCTCTTCGCGATTGCGCAGCCGCTTCTCAAGGAAGCCCAGAAACGCGGCTCTACCTTGCGCCAGAGCCTGGTCCAGCCCGCCATCACCGGTCGCTCCAACAGCCTCTCTGTTCCCACACATGACCCGTGCTCCCAAGTGTCTGATCGCTAGCCTTTTTATGCGAACAAAACAGGACATTCTCGCGCACACTTGTTGCGCGCAATGATGTAGATCAAGTGAAGTGTTCCTAGCCCCGCAAGGAGGCAGAAAAACGAAATATAGGCGTAGCGAAGGAAGAGGATGTCCACGACGACTACGGCGACGATGGTCAGAGCAAACCAGCGCATGTGGTAGTAGGTCGAAATCAGCGGCGGAAGGATGATCAGGAACAGATATATGACGTAGGTCATCCACCGCGGCATCATATAGTCGAGGATCATCGTTCCTTCATAGGCAAGGCTATCCTGATTGACCGTGACCCGCACCCAGTCCGGATTGGCTAGGTGCGGCACGTAAAGCGACAGTCCGAATGCTAGTCCGGCCACCGACATCGCCGCCATCCAGGGCCGGCGTCGGCTGTTTGGTGGTTCCAGCACCCAAGAGGCAAGTGGGATCCAGAATGGCCACATAAACCAGGTGAAGAAGATGAACCCCAAAGCCCCGAGAAGCGTTGCAGCCGGATCGCCCGTGTTCACTCCCCACCAAACATTACCCTCCATGAATTGCTGCACACCGGCAAAGACCGGCATAAGCGCCACCGGCAAATAGCGGCGGTTGATTGCCCAAGCCCGAGTGACTGCATAGCTGCCGCCGACAACGAGAAATGCGCTGGCTGTGAAACTGACGGATTGGGAAAGGCACATGGCGCAGAGGGACCCTGAAGTTATAGATTGGAGAATAGATGTTGATCTGGCGGACAATTCCTCCCGGCATCATTTTATTGATACCATTGTGGACATAAGTAGCTTAGGCCACTTGTCGAATCCGGGGTTGCTACTGGAACCCGACTTAATCGGTACTATCCACACCGATTTTCTGTGGCAACGTCAACGAAACCGCACCTATCCGGAGGTCGCCCCCTTGCTCTATTCCAGTCTGCTCACGGTTTCGGTCTTTTTCATCACTGCTCTTATTCATCTCGGAGCCCTGCGATGGTGCTCCCGTGGTATGGCCGCTATCCCCCTAACGCCCTCGGCGCGCGTGCTGGCGGTTGCCGCGTTGCTCTTCACTGCCCATATTGCAGAAATCGCGCTTTACGCGATCACTTATTTTCTCGCAGAACATGTGTTCTTGGTCGGTGGCTTCGCTGGCTTACCGATCGCTGCGCCTCTCGACTATTTCTACTTCTCGGCGACTGCCTACACTTCGCTCGGCATCGGTGACATCTTCCCCACCGGTCATATACGTTTCCTGACCGGGATCGAAGCTCTGAACGGCCTACTGCTGGTCGCATGGTCAGCCTCGTTCCTGTTTGCACTAATGAACCGGATTTGGGAGTGGCAGCCCTGCGTGCGCCCCAAGCGATGAGAGAACACAGCCAAGAGCGCATCATTCCGTTTTTCTTGCACAAGTCATCAGGGCAATCAGCGCAATGACTGCGGAGAGCGCCGAACCGGCGAGCACCGCCAGTTTGGCAGTATCTGCGAGGAGCGGATCGTGAAACGCAGCCGTCACGATGAACAGGCTCATCGTAAAGCCGACACCGGCGAGCAGGGCAGCCAACGCGATGTCACGCGCAGTGACCATGGCTGGTAGGGATCCGATCCCCAAACGAACCGCGAGCAGCGTACCCAACAACACACCGAGGGGCTTGCCCAACACGAGTGCTGCTCCGATGCCAAGCGCTATCGGTTCAATGGCTAGCGCGGGTTGCGCAAGATCGAGCGGAACGCCTCCATTGAAAAATGCGAACATCGGTACTACGAAGAAGAGAGCGATCGGGGATATGCGGCGCATGGTACTCGTGACCGTATGGGGCTGGAAGGATGAAAGCGGGAGCGAGAGGCCGACCACCGCACCCGCCGCGGCACCTTCGAGGCCTGTCGCAATAAGCCCGGTCCACAAGACCGCCCCGGCCAGAAGATAGGGCGCGAGGTGCGCATATCGGCACCGGTTGAGGGCGAACAGCGTCAGCAGGCCGGCGATGATGACTGCAACTGGCCACACAGCCGCCACTTCGCCGTAGAAGAGCGCAATCACAATCACAGCTCCGAGATCATCGAAGATAGCGGTCGCTGTGATGAAGGCTATGACCCCAGGGGCGACCCGACCGCCAAAAAGCGACATAAGCCCCAAGACCAGCACGATATCGGTGGCAATCGGGATCGCCCAACCGTTAAGGGCTACAGGATCTGAGAAATTGAACAAGGTGTAGACTGCCGCCGGCAGGATCATACCGCCAAGTGCTGCGGCAGCAGGAACCGCAGCCGTACACGGCGACGCGAGAACACCTGTGGTGATCTCTTGGTTGGTATGGAGGCCGATCTGAAAAAAGAAGACTGTCAGCAGTCCTTGGTTGATCCAGTCGATCAAGGGTGCCTCAATCTGCAGCTCGGCTAGACCCAGCCGCAAAGGATTGTGGTGAAGGAAAGCATAGCCATCGGAAAGTGATGAATTTGCCGCGATCATTCCCAGCGCAAGTGCTAGGAGCATCGCAGCGCCAGCACGACGTCCGTCCCGGATCGCTCGCGGTATGGCCACCGTCATGGCTGGACATCTTCACGCTGTGACGCCAGCCAGCGCGACAAGTAGCTCCGTTCGTAGATAAACACTGCGGCGATGGCTGAAACAGCATAGGCAACAATTGCGGGGTCGCTTCTCAGCTTCATCGCTGTGAACGCAGCAAGGACAAGGGCGTCGAAAGTGATTGCTATCAGGAGCACAGGCGCGGCGGCTTTGATTTCCTGTCGCCGAAACCGCCAGACACCAAATTGCACCACCATGTCCATCACGAGATAGAAAAAGGCTCCGAGCGAGGCGATCCGGCCGAGATCAAAGAGAATGGCCAATGTAGACGCGATCACTACCGTATAAATTAGCGTGTGCCGCTGGATCGGTCCTGACATACCGAAATGGCGGTGCGGAATCATCTCCATCTCGGTGAGCATGGCGAGCATTCGAGACACTGCAAAGACGCTGGCGAGCACCGCTGAGGCCGTAGCCACGACCGCTAACAGCACCGTGAGCAGAAACCCAACTTGGCCCAGAGCCGGTTCCGCGGCTTCTGCCAGGGAATAGTCGCGGGCTGCGACGATCCGGTCAATGGTCAGGCTCGATCCCACTCCGAAGGCCACGAGCAAGTAGACCAATACGCACAGTGCTATGGATATCATTATAGCGCGCCCGACATTGCGATGGGGGTTTGTGATCTCGGCACCACTGTTGGTGATTGTGGTGAAGCCCTTGAACGCAAGGATGGCGAGCGCCACTGAGGCGATGAACCCGGTCGCGCTGAGTTCGCCCCCGTCTTGCGATGCGGCGGCGAAGCCAAACCCGCTCGACCACAGCGCCGCGATCCCGAACAGCGCGATACCGCCAATTTTGATCACCGCCATGACCATCGAAAACAGCCCGATCGACCGGTTGCCGGCGATATTCACCAAAAAAGCGAAGAGGATCACCGAGACGGCGAGGATTGGTACGAGCGGTCCGCCGTTAATGTCGAAAGGTCTCAACAGATAGGCGGCAAAGGTCCTGGCCACGAGACTTTCCGCAATAACCATGCTGAGCGCCATCAAGAGCGCGGCGCCCGCGGCGATCGCACCTGGGCCGTAGCACTTCTGCAGAATCATCGCGATGCCGCCTGCCGAAGGCCAGGCGTTCGACATCTTGATGTAGCTGTATGCGCTGAACCCTGTGACGATTGCACCGGCGATGAAAGCCAGTGGAAAGATTGGCCCGGCAAGCTCCGCAATCTGTCCGGTTAATGCAAAAATACCTGCGCCGATCATTACGCCGGTGCCCATGGCGATAGCACCGCCCAGTGTTATCGAACCGGCTTTATAGGTTTCATTGGAATGACTATGTTTCAATACTTTGCCTCGTCTCACACGTTTTCTCTGGCGACGTACGCTGCACACCATCGGAAATTGAAATGATCATGCCTGGCCGCGACAATCATCGGATGTTTGACCTGTCCGCGTCGTTGTCCAGCGAGAGTACACCATGTCGCAGTGCAAAGATCTCCGTTGCCCTCTTACACGAAGAATTTGGCAACCAGTACGATCGAAGGCTCCAACATCGTTCACCACCGGAACTGTCGATTTCGTAAACGGCAGCATCGTCGTTCGGATCAACACAGCGCGACACTCGCCCTGCGGAAAGCAGATGTACGACAAGGAGCCAGGCGAAATAGCGTACAACCGTCATCGGCGCGCTCCCGTAGCAGCGTAACGCCAGGCTTTAATCCGCATCGCGGGAAGCAAGGCGTGAAGCTCTGCCAATGCCGTGTCATAGTCAAGGTAATCTACGATGTTCGTCACTTTACCGGGCAGCCAACCATTGGTGGGCAGTGCGCGTAGCGCAATCAGGATCATGGCAGCGGTGAGTTCAGCCTGATCGCCACCGTCAAAATACCGCGCAGCAATCAACCTTCGGTCCGAAGTCTGAGCCTCAACAGCTATCCGTGTCCGTCTCGCTGCGAGCCTGGGTAGCAGCCGCGTTGTCCGGGCGATGGTATGGGCATGGCGCAGCAGTAGCGGGCCGAGTCCGATTCGCAAGAACAACACGATCGATCGGGTGACATATCCTGGATCGACGGCAAGATACGTCTCCACGCGGGTCTTGCTGCCCGCTGGCAGAATGCCATGATCAGGAAAACCGACCCCCAGAGCAAGGCGCGCCCTCGTGCATTGTCCGAATACAAAGCCGCGCCGCCGTTCGCCCGGTGATACAATCGCGCTGTTCTGCCCGTCTTTATACGGCGTCCCCAACGCGCGAATAAACCACTCTGTGGCAGCAAGGCCATAGTGTCGTCCCATGCCTAACTCGAGACCGATGTCGATGGAATCTACGTTCGGGCCTCGCGCGATTTCGGCGCCCATCAACGTGCTGAGCCCCGGCGCGGTACCGACACATAGGACAAGAAGCCCCGGCCCGTTCCGGGCTGCTCGCGAGAGATCGTAGATATAACCGGGCGTTGCCGATGTATCGAGTACGGTGCCTCCGCGTGCGATGATCGCCGCTACCGCCACGGGTGGCGTTGCCTCGGTAAGATTGACGACCGTAGCACCATCCGGGATGGCTGTAGCGGAGCCGGGAGTACGGATGTCGATGGGACGCCCTGAGAGCCGAGACGGTGAGAGCCCCTCCGGTACGCCGCCACCCCGCGACAGGAGCGTGATCCCCCAACGACCATCGCTCTGTAGAAGTGGGATCAGGTGTCGACCGACGTCACCCGATCCTCCGATCAGTACAAGGGTCTGGCTATCGAACTTTCTGCGCTCACTAAGATCCATGCGCCCGTGTCCGGACGTTGGGAATGAAAGCTGGCACTCTCGTCGTATATTGATCCCAGGCGTCTGCGAATCGAGCGCGGCTGTCGGCTTCTTCGCTGCGGGCGAGGCGAGCGTACATCCACACCAACACGGGGAACATTGCGAGGGTGAGCAGCGTTGGCCATTGCACCAGGAATCCGAGCATGATCAGCACGAAGCCGACATATTGCGGGTGCCGGATGCGGGCGTAAGGGCCGGTCGTGGCCAGCCGCCCGTGGCGCTGTGCCTGCCAGAGGTGGTGCCACGCTACCGAGATCAGCCAGAATCCACCGCCGATCAGCAAGAAGCTCAACAGGTGGAACGGTCCGAAATGCGGATTCGCTCGCCAACCGAGGATCATTTCTGGCAAATGGCCGCTGTCATGGGCGAGCCAGTCGACTCCCGGATAGGCTGTTTGCAGCCAACCCGAGAGCATATAGATCGTCAGCGGAAAACCGTACATCTCGGTGAACAGTGCGACGACGAAGGCGCTGAACGCCCCGAAGCTGCGCCAGTCGCGCGAGGTCTGCGGCTTGAAGAAACTGAAGGCAAATATTATGAAGACGGCTGAGTTGATAAAAACCATGAACCACAGGCCGTAGGAATATCCGGGCTCGGTCATGACTTGCTGCCTCCCGAGCCATGCCCACCATGCATGAAAAAATGCATGCCGACGCAGACGAGCAGCAGAAGCCAGAGGAACGAATAACCGCCGAAGATATGAATGCGGTGTTCGTAACCCAGAAGCAAACCGCCGATCACGAGGGCGCCGATGAGAACGGTGCCGGTACGAGATTTCCAGAACGACGGCGGGCGGTGGATGCCATTGCCTGTTTCTTGGTCTCCCTGAGCGTTGTGGTCGAGCATCTGCTTATGTTCCTTTCTCATATCTTTGCCCCCCGCAGGCGCAGTGCATTCAACACCACGGAGAGCGAGGAGGCACTCATCGCAAAAGCGGCGAAGATTGGGCCGATCAGGATGCCGAGGAACGGGTAGAGAATGCCCGCCGCGATCGGCACGCCGGCGCCATTGTAGATCAGGGCGAAAAACAGGTTCTGGCGGATGTTGCGCATCGTCGCACGGGCCAGCCGACGGGCGCGCACGATCCCGTCGAGGTTGCCCTTTACCAACGTGATACCGGCGCTTTCTATCGCCACATCGGCGCCTGTGCCCATAGCGATGCCGACATCAGCCTGCGCCAGGGCCGGAGCGTCGTTTACGCCGTCACCCGCCATGGCGACCTTGCGGCACTGCTGCTGCAACTCTTTGATGATCCGCGCCTTGTCCTCCGGCAGCACGTCGGCGCGGATCTCGTCGATGCCGAGCCGGCTGGCGATCGCACGGGCAGTGCGTTCGTTGTCGCCCGTTGCCATGATGATACGTAATCCCTGCTCGTGGAGTGCCACTATCGCCGCGGGCGTTGTCTCCTTGACCGGGTCTGCGACCGAGACCATTCCGGCGATCCGGCCGTCGAGCACGACGAACATCACCGTCTCGCCTTGGTCGCGGCGCACATTGGCCTTGGAGGCAAGTTCGCCCGCGTCGAGCCCAAGGTCCTGGACGAGCTTGAGGTTGCCAAGGGCCACCGCGCGGGAATCGACGCGACCCTTGACGCCTTTGCCGGTCACCGCCTCGAAATCGGTGGCCTCGGCGAGCTTCACGCCACGTTCCTCAGCGCCGGCGACGATCGCCTCAGCCAGCGGATGCTCCGAGCCCTTCTCCAGCGTTGCCGCGAGACGCAGCACCTCGGTCTCGTCGTGGCCCGTTTCGGGCAGGACGGCGACCAGTTTCGGCTTGCCCTCCGTCAGGGTGCCGGTCTTGTCCACGATCAGCGTATCGATCTTCTCAAACCGCTCCAGCGCTTCGGCGTTCTTGATCAGCACACCCGCTTGAGCGCCACGACCGGTCGCCGTCATGATTGACATCGGCGTGGCGAGACCTAGTGCACATGGGCATGCGATGATCAGGACAGCCACCGCCGATACCAGCGCATAGGCAAAGGCGGGCGCCGGACCCCAGATTGCCCAGGTGACAAACGAAAGCACCGCGACGGCGATCACTGCGGGCACGAACTTGCCAGCCACCATATCGGCCCATTTCTGGATCGGCGCACGGCTGCGCTGCGCGGCCGAAACCATCTCGACGATCTGAGCCAGCATGGTGTCGGACCCGACCCTAGTCGCCTGCATAATCAGGCTACCAGTGCCGTTGATTGTGGCGCCGGTCAACTTGTCCCCTGCAACTTTTTCCACCGGAATTGGTTCACCGGTGATCATGCTTTCATCGATCGAGGAACGGCCCTCGACCACTTCGCCGTCCACCGGTACCTTGTCGCCAGGGCGCACGCGAATACGGTCTCCAACCTGGACATGTTCCAGCGGTACTTCCTCCTCGGTGCCATCCTCGCGGACCACCCGCGCCGTCTTGGCCGCGAGGTCGAGAAGCGCGCGGATCGCCTTGCCGGTTCCCTCGCGAGCACGCAGTTCCATCACCTGGCCGAGAAGCACCAAGGTAACGATCACCGCTGCCGCCTCGAAATAGACACCGACGGCGCCGGTTTCGGGATCCCGGAAACCCAGGGGGAAGATGCCGGGCGCGATCACCGCGACAATGGAATAAGCGTAGGCCGCACTTACTCCCATACCGATCAGACTGAACATGTTAAGGTTCATGGTGCGGAATGATTTCCAGCCACGCACGAAGAATGGCCAGCCCGACCACAGGATCACCGGCGTGGCCAGCGCTACCTCGAGCCAAAGCGAGACTTTTTCGCCGAATAACTCGCGAATTGCCATAAGCCCCAGATATGGTGTCATCGTCAGGATAAGGAGTGGCACGGTTAGTGTCGCACCGATCCAGAAACGGCGAGTGAAGTCCGCCAGTTCGGGGTTCGGAGCGTTGACCGCCATCGTCGCCGAGGACAACTCCAGCCCCATGCCGCAGATAGGGCAATCGCCCGGTTCCCTCTGCCGCACCTCCGGGTGCATCGGGCAGGTATAAATCGCGCCGGTCCAGTCGGTGGGCACCTTGTCATATTTCCCGCCAGGTGCCGGCGCGGTGGCGTGTTGGCTACGGCCGGCATGGTCGTGCTTGCCATGGCCATGCGCCGCGTGGCCGTGTCCCCCGGCCTCCCCCTCGGGTACGAGAAACATGCCGCATTTAGGGCATTTGCCCGGCCCTTCTTGGCGCACTTCGGGATGCATAGGGCAGGTGTAGATAGCCTCGGCGCTGGTCTCGTGCGGGTGATGGTGTTGGCTCTTGTTCATGGCCTGTCCTACATGTTTTGAGGTCGATAGGTGACCCCGTTGACTTCCTGCAGTTCGCGGATATTAACAGCGATGCGCGCGACTTGAGCCGTAGCCTTTTCCAGCGACATGCCATCACAAAGCCTTTGGTGATGCCGCACACCATTTTGAGCTGCCATTTGGAATGCCTGATCACCATGGTGCCTGAGATTGTTAATGCCATATTTGAAGGACGGCCCATATTCGGTCCCTGGCACGCTCTGGTCATGACAAGCCGAACAGACGATGTTGAAATAGCGCTCAACCTCCTGTGAGGCGACCAGAAGTGTGGGTATAACGCAAGCCGCCTGCACCAGCTCACCGGCTGCTTCTTCCGTCCCCGTGGGGTGACGCGCGCATATGCTCTGGTCCCGTGGGAGTACAAGCTGGGCGATACGGGTACAGATAGCTTTTTTGGCCTTGTGCTGCACGAGTGGCATTAGTTGTTCGAACGTGCCTGCAGCCCGGCAATATCTGACGGATCGAGCATCGCGCCGACAGTCCCCAACTCAGCGACGGCCGCAGCAGCAACCGCCCTCGGCCGGCACTGTGGCGGGTTTCTCCACCGGAGTCTTTTCAACGTCCGCAGCAGGCGAACTCGCGGAGCCTGTTGCAGCATCGCCACAACATGCCATCGGCTGGCGGGTGTGTGTGTGTGGGCCTTCGGCCGGAATCAATGTCGTCTTGTCCATGTTCGGTCTCCTTCCGTTGAGGATCGACATGTAGACGCCGGCGAAGGTGCGGCATTACATAGAGTAATTCCGCTGATAGTCGGACCCGGTTTACTTGTCGGCTGTTCTCCGATGCCGACATAGGGATAGTCAGTGACAGTAACGAGTGTGACCATTTTTTCCCAGCCTCGTTGATGTCCCACCCTTGAAGTCTACCTGATACGAATACTGTTCGCTCACCGGTAGGTTGGGTCTGGGCATGGACGTGTCCCAGGGCCCGTTGGTCGCTCGGATCACTGAAGCAGGCAGGGCGGTTCCACAGGCGGAAAATGGTCAAGTCCCGTGCCGCTTGCGCGCAACGGCCGGCAAGGGACGCTCGCGCCGCGTCTGGCGACGAAGATGTCGACCCTGCACAATTGCCAGCTCACCATCCGCGCCCTTGTCCTGCCTTGCTCTTCGCGGCCTTCGGGTCCCGCTCCGAAACTTGAGGGAGCGGAAACCGAAGAAAGGACCGCGCAAAGCGCGGAGAGCCAATGGAAAAAGCAGACCTTGAAGAGCTGAAGGAAAAAGTCACCTGCGCGGCCGTCCTGGAAACCGCCGGCTTTGCCGTCGACAGACGGGAAAGCACACGTAGGGCGGTCAAGTACCGCCGGAGCGGCGACATCATCATCGTCATTCATGACGGCAAGGGCTGGTTCGATCCCCTGTCGGACGCCAAAGGCGACGTGTTTCGCCTTGTCGAACATCTCGACGGGCTTGCCTTTGCCGCGGCCCTTCATGTCGTCGCAGACCTCGTCGGTTTCACGCCATCCGAACCCGCCTGGTTCTGTCAGGCCAAGGCGAGGGAGCCGCACCAGACGGTGGCGCAACGCTGGCAAACCCGCCGCAAGCCGTGTGGAGGCTCCGCAACCTGGCGGTATCTGCACGATGCGCGCGGCATTCCCGAACCGGTACTGCGACAAGCCATTGCCGCTGATGTGCTGCGCGAAGGTCCGCACGGCAGCATGTGGGCCGGCCATACCGACGAGACCGGTCAAGTCACCGGCTGGGAGCAACGGGGTAAAGAGTGGCGCGGGTTTGCGAGCGGCGGCGCCAAGGTCCTCTTCCGGCTCGGGGCGACTGACGCAACGCGTCTCTGCGTCACCGAGGCGGCGATCGACGCCATGAGCCTTGCCGCGATCGAACGTTCGCCGCCCGGATCGCTTTATCTGAGCACCGGCGGAGGCTGGTCGCCATCGACCGAAGCTGCCCTGCGCTGGCTTGCGGCTCGCCCGGACGTTCTCCTGGTCGCGGCCACGGACGCCAACGGCCAGGGAGAGATCTTTGCCGAACGTCTGCGGGCCCTTGCCGAAGAGGAAGGTTGCAACTGGCAGCGGCTCAGACCGCCAACAGACGACTGGAACGCCTGCCTGAAAGAGAAGGGGTGAGAAGAGAAGACGAGAGGAGAAAGACAAAAAACGACTGCCGCATACCCGCTGCCTGCGTCAAGGGTGAAGCTCCGCCCGGCTGACGCCGGCCCTTGACCCAGCCAGCCGGAGAGGCGGCGCCAAGAAGGGGTCCGGAAGGGCTGAAGAAGATGGTGATACCGACAGGGTACGCTGCGCTCCAGCCCGTGACAGGCCTCAAAGGAGCCCGCCATGACCTCTCCAATCCGCAAGATCTATTTCGGTGTCACAGATCGCCGCCAGATGTTTCGTCTGTTCGACCGTCACGCGCAGCGGCCCGACCGTTGGCAGAAGGATGACAGCGCGCTTTATGCCGGCGAATGGTTTGAAATCGCGCAAGACCAGCACGACTACATGCTCGACATCCTGCCGCCTCTCTGGATGCGCGGGGACATGTTCGCCATGCGCGAATTCCTGACCGGCAGCGTCACCAGCGTCTTTTATACATTGCGCATCAACGGCGCGATGCGGTTCTTCCACGCCTATTGCGATCTGTCCGATCCCCGCTCCCCATATGCCATGCGCGGGGCCATCGCCGAGCGCGAGCGCTGGCCGGTCAAGGCGATGACCCGCGACGAGCGGCTCGAGCATATCTGGAGTGCCACCCATGACGATTATCGCGGATATGCCGGCGAGGACTTCCATCTCAAGCATCGCGGCAAGCGCACGGTTTTCGTGCACAGTCGGCCGGGGACGCGGTTTCAACTGCTCGAAACCCTGAGCGACGCGCAGATCTCGGAAAAGCTGCCCGTTCAACTGCGCCACCTGCCGCACGTGCAAGCTGCGTGAGGTGCGCCATGTTCACATTTGTAATTTCTGCGGTCCGCAAGGTCATTGCGCGCGGTGAAGCAGATGCCGCCGCAAATGGCGGTTTCCGCAATCCCTATTTTGGCGAGGGGCAAGACGAGCGTGAGAAGCCTGGGTTCTGGCTGGTGGGCGACGAAGGAGTGTACGTGATGTCGAACGGCAAGCTTGCCGAGGGACAAAAACCGCTCGTCGTCTACGCAAACGAATGCGATCCGAAGGCCAATCCCGACTGGTGGGACTACAAGCGCCGGCACTTCGGAGGCGACGATGGCGTCGAGTTTATCGATGCCGATCTGCTCATTCCAAGCTTTGACCGGAAGCCGAAGGCCACCCATCTCGGCATCCAACTTACCGAGAATGACATCTCGTTCTCGCTGATCACACGCTAACCCCTTTTTTCAATCCCGCACGTTTCCAACGCCGCCGGTTCGCCAGGTGGTGCGGTCTCGTGCGCCCGCATTCCAGGAGAAACCCACCATGGCAGACCACGATCCCTTCAATCTCGACCCGTTCGGTAGTTCGCAAAACACGCTCTCTTCCGGTCTGGGCTTCGGTGTGACCGCCTTTGCCGAAATCCCACTGATTGAGCCAGACGACACTGCCCGACCGCCAGCGACCGAGACGGTCAGGCAGCCCAAAAGCCGGCAGCTGACTGAGCGGCAGTCCGCTGAAGTGTCTGAGCGCGGCAGCAACTTCCATCTTTCCGGAAGCCGCGCACTGGCGAAGGGCTGGAAGGCCCGCGCCCGCGACAATCTCGAGGCGATCCAGCTTGCGACGTCGATCGCGGCCGAGGACCGGCCTGCGAGTAGGGAAGAACAGGCGCGTCTCATCCGCTTTACCGGCTTCGGCGCCTCCGATCTCGCCAATGCCGTCTTCACCCGGCCGGGCGAAGACAGGTTCCGTGAAGGTTGGGAAGACCTTGGCGAGGGCTTGCAGGAGGCGGTGAGCGAAACCGATTACGCCTCGCTTGCCCGCTGCACGCAATATGCGCATTTCACGCCGGAATTCATCATCTGGGCGATGTGGAAGGGACTGGAACGCCTTGGCTGGCGTGGCGGACGCGTGCTTGAACCGGGGATCGGCACGGGACTGTTCCCGGCTTTGATGCCGGAGACTTTGCGTGAAACCTCTTTCGTCACCGGCGTTGAGCTCGATCCCGTGACCTCACGGATCGCCCGGCTGCTGCAGCCGGTTGCCCGGATCGTCGAGGGCGATTTCGCGCGCACCGATCTGCCGGCGCATTTCGATCTCGCTATTGGCAATCCGCCCTTTTCCGACCGGACCGTGCGCTCCGATCGCGCCCTTCGCTCAAAGGGACTGCGGCTGCATGATTATTTCATCGCCCGGTCGATCGATCTTCTGAAACCCGGCGCGCTCGCCGCCTTCGTCACCTCGTCCGGCACGATGGACAAGGCGGATCCAACCGCTCGCGAACACATCTCCAAATCCGCCGATCTGATCGCGGCGATCCGCCTGCCGGAAGGAAGTTTTCGGCAGGACGCGGGCACAGACGTCGTCGTCGACATCTTGTTCTTTCGCAAGCGCAAGCCGGGCGAGCCAAATAGGGGCACGGCCTGGCTGGATCTGGCCGAGGTCGTTCCCGCCAGCGAGGACATTGAGGCCATCCGCGTCAATCGCTGGTTCGCCGAGCATCCGGACAATGTACTCGGCCGCCACGCCACCACATCCGGTCCCTTCGGTGAAACCTATACCTGCCTTTCCAACGAAGGCGACCTCGAGGCTGATCTGGATACGGCCATCCTTTCTCTTCCGGAAGCTCTCTATGACGGCGAGCCCGACGCGATCGATTTCGATCTCGAGCTTTGCCCGGCAGGGTGCGAAGTCGCCAGGCCCGAGGAGCCCCATGTCCGCGAAGGCAGCTTTTTCTTCGACACCTCGAAAGGCCTCATGCAGGTGATCGACGGCAAGCCCAGCCCGGTTCTCGTCCGCGAGGGACGGTCCGGCGAGGGTCTCTCGGAAAAGCAGATCAACATCGTCAAAAAACTGATCCCGATCCGCGACGCCGTGCGTGCTGTGCTGAAAGCCCAGGAGACCGATCAGCCGTGGCGAGATCTTCAGGTGAAGCTCCGCATCGCCTGGTCGAGCTTCGTGCGCGACTTCGGTCCGATCAATCATACCAGGGTCTCGATCGCAGAGAACGTCGAGACCGGCGAAACCCGCGAGACGCATCGTCGACCGAACCTGCAGCCTTTCCTCGACGATCCGGATTGCTGGCTTGTCGCCTCCATCGAGACCTACGATCTCGACACGGATACGGCGAAGCCCGGTCCGATTTTCTCCGAACGGGTGATTGCTCCGCAGGTCGCCCCAGTCATTACCAATGCCGCCGATGCGCTCGCCGTCGTCCTCAACGAGCGTGGCCGTGTCGATCTCGACCATATTGCCGAGCTTCTGCATGAGGACCGCACAACTGTGATCGAGGAGCTTGGCAGCGCGATCTACCGCGATCCGGCGGATGGATCCTGGCAGGCCTCGGACGCCTATCTCTCAGGTCCGGTGCGCGACAAGCTGGCGATGGCGCAAGCAGCCGCCGAACTCGACCCGGCTTACAAACGCAATGTCGAAGCGCTTGAAGCGGTGCAGCCGGCCGATCTCAGCCCCTCGGACATCACCGCGCGTCTTGGGGCTCCCTGGATCCCCGCCAGTGACGTCGTCGATTTCGTGAAGGAGACGATGGGAGTGGATATCCGCATTCACCACCTAGCTGAACTGGCCTCCTGGACGGTCGACGCCCGAATGCTCGCATTCCGGGCTGAGGGCACTTCCGAATGGGGCACCAAACGCCGGCATGCCGGCGAGCTCATTGCCGATGCGCTCAACAGCCGGGTGCCGCAGATCTTCGACACGATCAGGGAAGGGGACAGCGAGCGCCGGGTTTTGAATGTCGTCGACACCGAGGCCGCGAAAGAAAAACTCGCCAGGATCAAGACCGCGTTCCAGAGCTGGGTCTGGTCCGATCCGGATCGGACCGACCGGCTGGCACGGGTCTACAACGACACTTTCAACAACATCGCCCCCCGATCCTTCAACGGGGACCATCTCCAGCTCCCGGGCGCCTCCGGCGCCTTTGGTCTTTACGGTCACCAGAAACGCGGTATCTGGCGCATCATATCGGCGGGTGCGACCTATCTCGCCCACGCCGTCGGCGCCGGCAAGACCATGACGATGGCGGCCGCCATCATGGAACAGCGCCGGCTCGGTCTGATCTCGAAAGCCATGCTGGTCGTGCCCGGTCATTGCCTGGCGCAGGCCGCCCGCGAATTCCTCGCGCTCTATCCGACCGCCCGTATCCTCGTCGCCGACGAGACGAATTTTTCCAAAGACAAGCGCCACCGCTTCCTGTCGCGCGCGGCGACGGCGACCTGGGACGCGATCATCATCACCCATTCGGCCTTCAAGTTCATCGCCGTCCCTGCCGTCTTCGAAAAGCAGATGATCGAGGATGAACTTGGCCTTTATGAAGACCTGCTCACCCGGGTCGAAAGCGACGACCGCGTGTCGCGCAAGCGCCTGGAACGGCTGAAAGAGGGATTGCGGGACCGGCTGGAGTCCCTCGGCTCGGTCAAAGACGACCTTCTGACCATATCCGAGATCGGCATTGATCAGATCATCGTCGACGAGGCGCAGGAGTTCCGGAAACTCTCCTTTGCGACCAACATGTCGACCCTGAAGGGCGTTGATCCGAACGGCTCACAGCGCGCCTGGGACCTCTATGTCAAATCCCGCTTCATCGAAACCAAGAATCCCGGCCGCGCACTGGTACTGGCGTCCGGCACGCCGATCACCAACACGCTCGGAGAAATGTTCTCCGTCCAGCGGTTCCTTGGGTTTGATGCCTTGAAGGAGCGTGGCCTGCACGAATTTGACGCCTGGGCCTCGACCTTCGGCGATGTGGCGACCGAGCTCGAACTGCAACCCTCCGGCAAATACAAGCCCGTCTCGCGCTTCGCCACCTTCGTCAACGTACCGGAACTGATCGCGATGTTCCGCTCCTTTGCAGACGTCGTGCTCCCGGCCGACCTGAAGCAATATGTAAGAATTCCGGCGATTTCGACGGGCAAGCGCCAGATCATCACCGCCAAGCCGACAGAGGACTTCAAGCTCTACCAGCAGGTCCTTGAGGCGCGGATCTTGGCGATCGAAAAGCGCGAAGGACCGGCAAAGCCCGGCGACGATATTCTGCTCTCCGTGATCACCGATGGGCGGCATGCTGCCATCGATCTCAGGCTGGTCGACTTCGGCAACGACAACGAGCCTGACAACAAGCTCAACAAGCTGATCGAGAACAGCTTCCGCATCTGGACGGAAACTGGCGACAACACCTATCTCACCCGCGAGGGCAAGCCGTTCGATCTGCCGGGCGCGGCGCAGATGATCTTCTCCGATCTCGGCACGATCAACGTCGAGAAATCCCGTGGCTTTTCTGCCTATCGCTGGATCCGCGACGAACTCGTCCGGCTTGGTGTCCCTGCTTCCGAAATCGCCTTCATGCAGGATTACAAGAAGACGGAGTCCAAGCAGCGGCTCTTTGCAGACGTCAATGCCGGCAAGGTCCGCTTCCTGATCGGCTCGTCGGAGACGATGGGGACCGGGGTGAATGCCCAGCTTCGCCTGAAGGCGCTCCACCATCTCGACGTGCCGTGGCTCCCCTCCCAGATCGAGCAGCGCGAAGGCCGCATCGAGCGGCAGGGCAACCAGCATGAGGAGATCGATATCTTCGCCTATGCCACCGAAGGCTCGATGGACGCGCAGATGTGGCAGAACAACGAGCGCAAGGCCCGCTTCATCGCCGCGGCCCTTTCCGGCGACACATCCGTGCGCCGGCTCGAAGACCTCGGCGAAGGACAGGCCAACCAGTTCGCCATGGCCAAAGCGATCGCATCGGGAGATCAGCGCCTGATGCAGAAGGCGGGATTGGAAGCCGACATCGCCCGGCTTGAGCGTCTGCGCGCCGCACATCGCGACGATCAATTCGCGGTTCGCCGCCAGATCCGCAATGCCGAACGCGACATCGAGCATGACACGCGACGGATCGTCGAGACCGGCAAGGACATTGAGCTCAGGATCCCGACTGCAGGAGACGCCTTCGCAATGACCGTCGGCGGACAGTCCTTCACCGAGCGCAAGCCCGCGGGTCGAGCTCTCATGAAGGAAATCATGACCCTCGTGCATCTGCGGGAGGAGGAGGAGACAAACCTCGCGACCATCGGCGGTTTCGACCTGATCTTCTCCGGCCAGTGTTTTGGTCAGGACGACTTCCAGTACGACGTCACGCTTGCGAGATGCGGCGCGGAGACCGGGATAGACCTCGCCATGACCGTCACGCCGCTCGGCGCAGTGTCGCGCATCGAGCATGTGCTTTCCGGTTTCGAGGAGGAGCGGGCGCAATACCGCTTCCGGCTCGACGATGCAAAGCGACGGCTTGCTTCCTACCAGTCTCGCCAGGGCGGGGAATTCGGATTCGAAGAGGAACTTGCGGAGAAACGCCGGCAGCTCGCTGAAATCGAGAGAAACCTCGCCGATGACGTTGCAACGGTGGCAGTACCCTCTGAGCAGGCGGCGTGACGTGATGGTCCCTAACGCAATCGATCCTCGTCATCGATCAGTTCCAGGCAACAAGGTGCGGAGGGTCCCCATTTCCAGAGCACCAGGTTCATGTCACCGGGACCGGCCCCCTTGGCAAAGCTGCGAACGAGCAGCCCATTATGGCCGGCAGTGATCAGATCGCTCGCAAAGCGCTGGGTCCGTGCTTGTCCCTTGGTCTTCATTTGGTCGCGCCAGGCGGGATCGGCCAGGGCGACCTCATCGAGTCCTGCGGCTTCAAGGGCTGCCATGTCGGTTGTATCGAAGACCATCTCGATCTTCGCCCGGTAGCAGACAAGCGTGGTCGGCTGCAGATCGCCAACCTGGTTGGCTTCCCGCAAGGCTGTCAGCACCGATGTCGACGTGTAGAGCGCGGGTACACCTTTGGGGTTGAACCGGCCGCCATAAAGTGCGGCTCCCCGCCCGGACATCGGCTCGCGCGCATAGACCGGATTGAGCGCCCGGTAGAGTTTTCCGGAATAGCTGACCATCGCTCTCAGGCGTAAACGCCGGCGTCGACCGCGTCGATGAAGTCAAGAACCTCCTCGGCTCGGCCTTCCCGCACCAGCTGCATGGCCGTCCGCCCCGAAAATCCGGACAGCGGCTCTGAGCGAAACCAGGCATAAGCCATCAGGGCGGACCCGAAGCGCGGCTCTACCTTGTTGACGATCTCGACCATCTCGCGCAACCGGCGCTGGGTCTTGTCGGAACGCACCCGATCCTTGCGCTGTACCGCATCCTTGCCGAGACCGACGGTTCGCGCGATTTCCTCGCTGGTCGTACGAAATGCCTTGGCGATCTTGTTCGGCGCAAACAGCCCGTGATCCGAATAGGCTGCGAGATCCATGATGTTGCTCCACATATTTGCCGCTAATTTAGTCGCAATATAGCGTCATTATAAGCGGCATTCAATAGAAGCTCAGAATCCGCAGGGTCAAACAGATCCTCTATTGCCTGCCCCTTGCGCTCAATTTCGAACATTCCGCCTGCGAAGGAGGAATGGAGAAGGGGGAGGAAGGGAAGGGAACCGGTCACAGATCGGTCGAACTGGTGACGCTTTCGCTCAACCGCGCCTCTCGCCATCCCGGCCCGTCGTTCTTCGCAGGGCTGTCAGCCCCGCTCGTCCTGCCGGGCAGGGATGCTCGGCCGCAGTTGCACCGGCCCGCACGCTCCGCGGTCCGGGGGATGTCTTCAGGAAGAAGACCAGAAAGGGAGCCGGCGCCGTGCCGGGTCCACATTAATCCCGAAAAGGAGCTTCCCATGCATCTCATGAAGATCGATCCGCGTGCGCTGAAGGACAATCCCGACGATGCCCGCCGATCGAAATCGAGCCCGCAAGCCGATGCCCTGATGCTGGCCACCATCAAGGCCGTCGGCATCATCCAGCCACCGGTGGTCTCTCCCGAAACTGATGGCGGCAACAGCTTCATCATTCAGGCCGGTCACCGCCGTACCAGAGGCGCGATCGCCGCCGAATTCGACGAAATCGAGGTGCTTGTGGACAATGCGGCCGAGGACGGCGGCGCCATGCGCTCCATGGTCGAGAATATCGCCCGCGAACCGCTCAACCCGGTCGACCAGTGGCGAGCTATCGAGCGGCTGGTCGCGCTCGCCTGGAGTGAGGAAGGCATCGCGGCAGCGCTTTCGCTTCCCGTTCGCCAGATCAGGAAACTCCGGCTTCTCGCCAACGTTCTGCCCGCCATGCTCGACCAGATGGCCAGGGGCGACATGCCCGACGAGCGTCAGCTCCGGACGATCGCGGCAGCCTCGCTCGATGAGCAAAAGCAAGTCTGGAAAGCGCACAAGCCGAAGCGAGACGAGACAACCTCCTGGTGGTCGGTCGCCAACGGTCTCTCCAAGACCCGCATGTATGCCCGTGACGCCAGCTTCGATGATGAGCTTGCGCAGGCTTACGGCATCGCCTGGGTGGAGGACCTGTTCGCTCCGGCCGACGAAGACAGCCGCTACACGACTGATGTCGAGGCCTTTCTCGGCGCCCAGCAGGAATGGATGACCAACAATCTGCCGAAGGGCGGCATCATCACCGAAGTCAGCGGCTGGAACGGGCCGGACCTGCCGAAGAAGGCCGAGCGGGTTTATGGAAAGCCAAAAAAATCTGACCATACGGCGATGTATCTCGACCGCGACGGCAAGGTGCAGTCGGTGGTCTACCGGATGCCCGAGCCGAAGGCGGTCACCGGAAAACAGTCGAGTGACAAGACGGAGGAGGGTGGTGCCGCTGCCCTGCCGGCGCAGCGCCCGGACGTTACCCAGAAGGGCCAGGACATGATCGGCGACTTCCGCACCGACGCGCTTCACGAGGCGCTCGGCCGTGCACCGATCGAGGACGACACGCTGATGGCGCTGCTCGTCATCGCCTTTGCCGGCAACAATGTCCGCGTCGATACGGGGACCGGCAATTCCATCTCCTTCCGCAACAGAATAGCACCCCTTGCCGCCTCGCTCGTCGATGAAACCGGCAAGTTGTCTTTCGACATGGATGGGCTCAGGGTCGCGGTGCGATCGGTGTTGGTCGAGGTGCTGTCGTGCCGTCGCAACATGTCGAACAGCGGCATTGTCTCGCGCATCGCCGGCGACGTCGTCGGGGCCGACAGCTTCCTGCCCAATATGGGGACGGAAGATTTCCTCCTCTGCCTCTCCCGGCAGGCGCTTGAGGCGGCTTGCGCGGAAACGTCGGTGCAGCCGCGCAACAAGGTGCGCGAGACCCGTGCCGCCCTCGTCGAGCATTTCAAGGAAGCGAGCTTTGTCCACGCGTCCGCACTGTTTGCGCCCGACGCGAACGAGCTCGCCGACTGGAAGGCTCGCAACGAGATCGTCGAGGACGAGGATGCCGGCAATATGGATCGCCCGGAAGACCAGACCGAAGCGAGCGATACCGGCCCCACCGCCGTCCCTGAGGCTTTTCTCGAAGCCGCCGAATAGCGGTCCTTTTTCCTTCAGAACGCACTTCGCGCCGCCGGCATCGTCCGGCGGCGTTTCCGTTTCCAACCAAATCAAGAGGAGGACGACATGTCCGCTCAGTCCATTTTCGACCATTCCCCGCTTGGTGCGATCATCCACTTTTCCGACGGCACGCCCCGTCCGCCCGAACGGCACCGCCGTAAACTTCAGGCGTGGGAGCGCAACAACAACACCGGCCAGCTGGTGAAGAAACAGGCCGGTGCCACCGTTGGCAATACGCCGATGCCGGCCAGCTTTACGCTTCATGTGGGGGATTTCGGCAGCAAGGCTGTCGTGGTGCTCCGGGTTTTTCGAACGTTCTCAGTCATGAGCGCGCTCGACTTCTCGGTCATCGAACGGCCTGCAGCCGGTTCGATCCTCGTGCTTGACCGCCCCGGCGATGCCGGCGAACTGGTTCATGTCGCTGAAGACCGGCAGGCGACCGACGAATGGCTGTCGCGTCATGGCTATCCCAATGCTGTGCTGTATGAAGTGGGTGCTGAAGACATCGCCGCCAGTCGCGGGGAGGGGAGGGCAGCATGACTTTCCCTCAGTCAGAACCCGATAGGGCGGCGGCGCCAAAGGTTCGTTTCGCCACCAGCGCTGAAGGGTTTCCCGTCGCGCGCGTCGGCGATACGGCTTTCGCCATGTTGCCCGGCCGCGGTGATACGCACTTTCTGGCCACGGCCTGGCGCGTGCGTCGGCCGCTCGACGAACTCGGTCGCAATGATTTCTACGGGCATGGCGGAGAGCTTGCCGGTGAGGAGGCGTTCCGCGCCAAGGTGCTCGAACAGGCCGAGCACGCCCGCGAAAAGCTTGCCCTCGGGCGCCGGGAGGTCCGCTGCCACGCGAACACGCCATGGGGACCCTCGCAGGGGGTGACGGTCTTTGCCGAGGGAGTGGTCTGTCATTCGACCGCTGGTCATGGAGGTTTCCATCTTTCCTCCGATCGCAACACGAAGGTCGACCAGCGGATTCGCCGGCCAGGTGGCTGGTACGAAGAAGATGTCGAATGGGCAATCGTCGCGCTTACCTTTCCGCATCTCTTCACCAGCTTCGAGCTGCGCAACGCCGAGCAGACCGTGAAAGACAGTTGGCCGGATGCCTGGGAAGCGATTTTCGAAACCTTGCTCGAACCCGGCCAATCCCACGAGAAAGATCGGCGCGCGTTTCATGCCCGGCATGCTGGCGACTGGATCGCCATCTCCGCCATCAGGTCGGAGCAGCACGGCGGTTTTGTGGAGGTCATCGCCACCCTTGGCGGCGCGCGAGGGCAAGATGCCGAACAACGCCGGTTCCTCGTTCCGTCCGCCGAATACGAGATCGGCCGTTTCGGTTTCGTCGTCGATCCGGCCCGGCATGATGAATACGACGGCCCTTCGAGCTTCATCGGGTGGAGGCCGAGTTCGCCATGACCCGTTTGCTTCTTCTCCGCCGAATGGAAACCGCGCGCCGGCAGACAAAGGCGCATCTGGATCTGATCGAGCGCCAGATCGCGGCCCGGGCCGAACGCATGACGATCAGCGCCCAGGCCCAGGCCAAGGCCAAGGCAAGATCGCATCCGCGTGGCCGCTCCCACTGGACACGGTCCGACGACGCCCTGTTCCGGGAGTATGTGGACCAGCTCAGTTTCGAGCGCCGCGGCGAAATCGATGCACTCACCCGAAAATTGTCCCGGCAGGAGCGGGCGATCGCAGCCGTCAGGGCGAAGATCACCATTGAGGGTTGGGGTGCCAAAGCGGATACGCAACCCGCATTGTGACGGAAGGGCATTTGCGGCGGGCACTGGTCGTTCCCTTCACGATGGGCGTCGGTGGAATGCCACCCCGGCCGGCCTCCCTTCGGTTCTGGTCGCGGTCGTAAACCGGCTGCCGGAGCCTTCAAGGCCGCTGACGCGCCGCGGTGCGGCCGCGCGCCCCATCCTCGTCAAACCTGTCCCGCGGGACTGCGCGAGGGCTCGATAAGCCCTGCTGGCCCGCGGGACAGGTTTGCTCGTCCTGGGTTCGCGCGGACCTTGATGCCTCCGTCTTTCCGCCGGCTTCTATTGCCCGCGCCCGAAGGGAGGGCCGGCGGGGCCGGCTCGAGCCTTCGGTCCAAAGTCGAAGGAAAGGAACTCTCATGACCAGCAACGCCCGTCCCTCCCGTCAATCCGGCAAGGTCGTCCAGCTCCGCAAGGGTGCGACCCTCGAAATGGTTCGGCACACCTGCCCCGACAGTGCCCAGGCCTCGCTCATCTCTGAAAGCTTCGGTCTTCCCGTCATCGACAGTGACGGCATCCGCGATCTCCACCATCAGATGATCATCGATACATCCGACTCTCTCAATGAGGGTCTCGGCAACCGGGCCATGCAGATCCATCTCCAGCGCATTGTCGGATCCTATGTCGGCTCCGCCCACGGCGCCGGCCAGTTCTATTCCAAGGCCGTGACCGAAGCACGCGATGCCACAGCGAAGGGCGCCAATAACACGCGTGACGAAGACCTCGACGGTCCCGTCGGTTTTGACGGCGCTGCTCACCGAAAACGCGAGTTCGCTGCCGATATGGGCCTGCAGGCCCACGCACTTCGCTGCGCGGCCGAGGGCGTCGTGGCGGCCTACGAGAACGTTGTCGGCGAGGCCTGGAAGCCCTTCCAGCGCCAGGTCGAAAATCCCGGCCAGTCTGTCGACCGGAAAGCGGCTGAATTGCAGATGGCGGCGTTTGGCTGATGTTCCAGGGCGGGGCTTCGGCTCCGCCTAATTTCCTGCCTGATCACGAGTTCAAATTGACAAAACAACGTAAAATACGTATTTTACGTAAAGCGATGGAGCTTTGCGATGAAACAGTACACTTTCTCTGACATGAACCGATCCTCGGGCGAAATCCTCGAAGCGGCGATGATCGAGCCGGTCGTGCTCACCAAGCACGGCAAGGAGAAGCTTTTTGTTCTTTCCGCCCGTGACTATCACCGCATGCGCGGTGAGCCGAGCCCGACGAAGTCCTATTCCCTGCATGATATTCCGGACGATGTCCATGAGGAACTGATGTCGGGACTAGGCGCTATTCTTGAACCTGTCAAAGATGATGCCAGGGACGATGTTTAAGCAGGGTGACGTCGCCGAATTCCACTATCTGTGGCATCGCGAAGCGGAAAGGGGTGAGGAATCCGGCCGGAAACCTCGCCCTGTTTGTGTCGTCATCAAGACGCCCGGGAACCCGGACGTCGTGTTTCTCTTTCCTTTTACCTCAAAGCCGCCTTTGGACGGCCAACTTGCGCTAAACGTTCCTGAAATCGAGTGCCGGCGCATAGGCCTTGCATCTCCGTGCTGGGTCATTCTCGACGAGTTCAATCGCGTCGAGATGGACAAGGACTATGACTTTGTTTCTACCGAGCCTATCGGCTCGGTCAGCGCGGCGTTCCTCCGAGAGATTGCCACGACCATAAAGCAAGCAGCCCAAGCTTCTGCCATCAAGGCCGTGAAGCGGACCTGACTTCCCTTCGAGCGCTCCCGGGCGGCAAGTCCACCGTTCTTCAAGATCTCCCTCTTTTCGCTGCGGTTGGAGAGGATGGCTGATTGTCCACTTCAGTCGTTGCCAGGATGCGTGCAGCAACAGGCTCATTTCACAGAGGCAATCCAATCCCGCTCTTTGAGAGATGGCATTCCTGGTGCGGCGCGGACTTCCACGATCAACCCGTAAAGGGTCCGCTAGCGAGCTGCGGCCGCTTGGCTTTGGCCGGCGCGGTGATCGCGTCCGCTTGACCGCACACTGACGGAGCCATCAAGAGCGGGAATTGGCCCGCTCCAACGATGGAGCCCTCAAATGCAGCACGATCTTTCCCTCGCCCAGAAGCATGCCTGGAACCTCGCCCGCACCCTCATGACTCCGATTGTCCTCTTTAAATCCGGCGGTGAATACGGCGTCCTCCCGGCAGACGAGATCGAAGACGCCGATGTCGAAGTGCTCTTCGAGTACGACCCCTACAGCGGCGGCCACTCCATCCACTGACTACTCATCTTTTCCTTGATGGCGGCGCCTGGCGCCGCCTTCCCGCTGCGCGGCAGCACCGGCCGTGGCCCGTCCCGGGAAAGTCCAGGCGGAGCCGGCAGCAGCTGCAACGGCGTTGCCGTCCTCCTCTTCGTTTCGGCCCTGCGCCACCCCGCCGCGCTTCGCACGCCGGGGCCCCGGCTTGGGTGCAGCTCCTGCCTCCGCGCTCCGCCATTTCGGACCCCGTAACGGACCGCGATCGGCGCGGTCCTGAATGCAGGAGGTTTGAATAATGAAGAGAAAAGAGAAAAGTCCGCGCGCCGACATCTACACGCGGATCACGGAGAAAATCGTCGCCGATCTTGAGAAGGGAACCCGCCCCTGGATCAAACCCTGGAGTGCGGGAAGGCTCGAAGGCCGGATTACACGGCCGCTCAGACATACCGGCGAGCCATACACGGGCATCAACGTTCTGCTGCTCTGGTCGGAAAGCGTCGCCCGCGGCTTTGAAGCACCGCTCTGGATGACTTACCGGCAGGCCAGCCAGATCGGCGCGCAGGTTCGCAAGGGAGAAACCGGCGCAACCGTCGTCTATGCCAGCCGGTTCACCAAGACCGAAACGGATTCCCGCGGCGATGAGGTCGAACGCGATATCCCGTTTCTGAAGACGTACACGGTCTTTAACTGCGATCAGATCGACGGGCTTCCCGAACACTATTACCACCGGCCGGAAAAGGTCATCGATCCGGTTGAACGGATCGAGCACGCGGACCGGTTCTTCGCCAACACCGGTGCGATCATCCGCCACGGCGGATCGAAAGCCTTCTACGCGCCGGCAAGCGATCACATCCAGATGCCGCCCTTCGAGACGTTTCGGGACGCTGCATCCTACGTCGCTGTCCTCAGCCACGAGCATGTCCACTGGACTGCACCAGAAAGCAGGGTCGGACGCGACCTGTCACGTTACCACAAGGACCGCACCGAACGTGCACGCGAAGAGCTCGTGGCCGAACTCGGAAGCTGTTTTCTCTGCGCCGATCTCGGCATCGCGCCGGAGCTCGAGCCCCGGCCGGATCACGCCAGCTACCTTCAGTCCTGGCTCAAGGTGCTCAAGGGTGACAAGCGGGCGATTTTTCAGGCGGCGGCCCATGCACAGCGCGCGGTGACCTATCTGCACGCTCTTCAGCCCACACAGGTCAGCGAAGACCGGCAGGCGGCCTGATACTTTCCCTAACTGATGCCACCGCGGAGGGCAATCAGCCCTCCGTCATGCACCTGCGCGTACTTTCGCCAGGTGCCGGCGTACAATCGACGACGCTTTCCATGATGATGGCGGCACAGCGCAGTCGGGCCAGTGTCCTCGACTTGGTCCAGGGCAGCAGGAGATCACTGCACCACCATTCGACTGAAACGGCACAGGAAAAGCGAGAGCCCGTGTCAGAAGCATTGATGCAATATGCACCGGTTCCCCTTTCCGTCGCCAGCTTTTGCCACCCCGACCTGCCGCTGGACGTACGCGGACAAAGCAGGGATTGCCGGTCTGTTCGGAGCTTAAAGATCGACAATTCCCCGGACTGGCATCAACGCCAATAACGCACGCTCATTTTCGTCTCGTATGCAGCCGTGGATCGGTGGTCCGGACACGACGTTCGCAGGTCTTCATTTCCTTAAAATGTCACATACGCGCCGCCCAAAGCGGTCTCGATTGAGGCATGTCTGACCGGGACCCGGCTTCGCCTCGCTCGGCTAGACGCAACGGCGGATAGAAACTTTCTTCCCCTTCGAACTGGCGTTCGAATTCCTCACGGGTAGCCAAGAAAGTGTCTTCCCGCCGTCCTCCATTTCATTTCGGTTCCGCAGGAATGCGCGCCGATCGTTCCCGGTCTCTTCGACAGCCATCGAGGCCGCGATGGTCGTGGCCCGAAACATCGAAA
The DNA here is from genome assembly GCF_012395805.1 of Labrenzia sp. 5N. NCBI lineage: Bacteria > Pseudomonadati > Pseudomonadota > Alphaproteobacteria > Hyphomicrobiales > Stappiaceae > Labrenzia > Labrenzia sp. 5N. Next base: position 33,946 of record NZ_JAAZTM010000027.1, read on the forward strand.
GGATGAAGACAATGGCAAACATCGGCACATTCACCACCACGAAGAACGGCTTCACCGGTCAGATCAAGACGCTGGCCCTCAACGTCAAGGCCCGCCTCGAGCGCGTCGAAAACCCCTCCGAAAACGGCCCGCAATTCCGCATCTACTCAGGTTCAGTTGAGCTAGGAGCCGGATGGCAGAAGCAGGCGAAAGACACCGAGCGCGACTACATCTCGGTCAAGCTGGACGACCCGAGTTTCCCCGCTCCGATCTACGCCACCCTCATCGAGGTGGAAGGTCAGGAAGGCCTGCAGCTCATCTGGTCCCGCCCGAACGGCAACCGCGACTAAGCGACCAGCACGAGGGCCTCTCCACAAGCGGGCCCTCGATCGCCATTACCCGAGCACAGCGCATCTGTCACCTGATCGGTGCAGACGTTATTCGGCGCCGGCGATTGTCTCCCGATATCCCCGCCGCTTCTTGGTCCGCTCTATCCGCACCAGGGCATTGGTGGCATCGGCCGGGCAGTCAAATGTCTCCATCATCGTCTGTCCCCGGGTTCCGATACGTCCCCAATCGCGAATGAGCGAAGCGCCGCCAAACAGCGTTGGCTGAACGATGAGGCAATAGAACCGCCGCATGTTCCGGGCCGGGTCAATGCGGTGAAGATGGACCGGCTCGCGTTGTTGTGAAGGCATGGGAAGAGTCTCGCTGACGAGGCTGGTTCCGTCCAATGACTTCTATGAATCGATAATCCTTAATCGATTCACGCCCTTCATCCGTGTTTTCCTTTTCGAAAGCTGAGAAGGCAGCCGCGCATCGAGCGCGGCAGCCTTCTTTTCTAGCCGAAACCGGGTGAGGCCTGGTCTGCTCAGATCGCCCGAGTGTAGTGCGGCGGCAAGTCTGCCCCAAGGACGCACGGTCCCCCCAATTTTCCGGCTACGCCAGAAAATCGGCACCCCCGCGCGCCGCCGCCGGCGGTCGCTTGCGCGATCCCTGACCCAGCCTCACCGCCACACCTTCGGGCGTCATCTTTCAAAGACAATCAAGAGGAGATGACGATGCACCTTGAAATCCAGATTGAAGAACTTCGCGCAGAGCTTCGCAACGCTGTCGATGCCGGCGAGCGCTGCCAGATAACGGCAGAGCTGGAGATGCTGAGAGCAGAGCTTGCGGTCATTGCGTCGGATCAGGACAAAACAATCGAAAGCGTGCCGCCCTTATAAGGCGGCCGTTTCTCGTCTTCGCGATGGAAAGCCTTGGCCCGGATCGACCGGACCAAGGCTTGTTTGACGACCGGCAGATTGCCTCCTCGGTTTTAGAATTGTCATTCCCGGTGAAAACGGTTCTCACGGACGTCCGCATTCGAGCGACTAATTGCCGGTGTCAACTCCAAGCTCGTTCTTGTCTGTTTGCCTTTCGTGTAATACATATTGGTACTAAAGAATGCCTCAGAAATAGGAGAGCACCAATGGCCCGGAACACGTCCGTAACGCTTGGGGATCATTTCACCGGGTTTATCAGCGATCAGGTGCAGACAGGCCGCTACGGCTCCGCCAGCGACGTCGTGCGGGCGGGGTTGCGGCTACTGGAGGAACATGAGGCGAAGGTAAAGGCGCTGCAGGATGCGTTGATTGCCGGGGAACGCTCGGGCGAACCCCAGCCTTTTGATTTCGATGAATTCAAGGCACGCAAACGTGCAGAGTATGAGAGCCGATGAAGGTTCTTGTCTTCTCTCCCGCAGCAAAAATGGACCTTGAGCACATTTGGGATCACAGCGTTGAGATTTGGGGTCTGGATCAAGCAGATCGCTACCTTGACGAGATAAGGGACGCCTGCTTTGGTCTGGCTTCCGGTGACCGGCGAGGCAGGCCGGTAGATGTGCGTGCCGGGTATCTGAAGTATGCTACGGGAGTGCACATGGTCTATTTCCGTGATCACGTTGACCGGTTGGAGGTCATCCGCATATTGCACCAGAGGCAGGACGTGAGCCGGAATCTACCGACATAGCAATTGGCGTGGACCAGGAGGGTTCCCGCATCCTTACCGTCGCTCTGTTCCGAACCGCGACGCCGTCACTTTTTCAGTCATCTCCTTCCTTCGAAAGAACATCGCCCGGCCACACCGCAGCGGCTCATTCCCGCTGGTGAAAACAATCTGCTCATCGGACCGCATCTGCAGAACTTCATGCGGCTGAATGAGAGGACGCTGAGAGAGCTGCCGGGAGCGGTTTCGCGAAACTTGCCCGCCCCGTGAGGACCGGCTCACCTGTTCAACCTCGATTGTCGTCATGCCGCATCGCTCGGAAATATACCGCGCCGTGTCCGGATCGTTGATCGCGGCGAAGGACACCCAGGAGGCGGATTCGAACCATTTGGAGGTTGCGTCGCGGCCGCCGAATGCCTCCCGCATCTGCCCGAGCGACTGGAACAGCATGACGAGCGAGATGCCATATTTGCGGCCGGCATCGCGTGCCGTCTCGATGATGCGCATGTAGCCGAGACGTGCGACTTCATCGAGCAGGAAGAGAACCCGGCCGTTGATGTCTCCGTCGCGGTTGTAGACCGCTTTCAGAAACGCGCCGATGATCACTCGGGCCATGCCAGGATGATTTTCCAGGGTGGACAGATCGATATTGAGGAAAATTGTCGTCCGGCCGTTGGCGATGATGTCGGTTTTGAATGTGTTGCCTGAGACGAGCGCGGCATAGGTCTCATAGGAGAGCCAGTGGGTTTCCTTGGCGGCCGTCGCATAAACGCCGGAGAAGGTTTGCGGCGTCATGTTGATGAAGGGACCGACGAGTTCTTTCACGAACTCGTTTGGCGCCGTGTCGTGAATGTCGGCCAGGAACTCCTTCAGGTTCTCTTCCGGTTTGGTGAGAATGCTGCGCACCGTGCGCAGCGACCGCTTTCCAGAAGAGTTGTCCAGGTCGGAAAAGACGACATGGGCGATCACGCTGGTGATGAGCTGTTCCGCATTGGTGCGGAAGAAGTCGTCCGCTCCGGAGGCTATCCGCGGCTTCTCCGACATGAGCCAGGCTGCGACCGTTGCCATGTCCTCTTCCATGGAGGATCCAAACTGTCCGATCCAGTCGAGGACATTGAAGCCGACGCTTGGATTTTTCGGATCGAGGCAAATGACCTTTTGGCCCATCGCGTTGCGGCTGCCTGCCACCATTGGTGCAATTTCAGTCGAGGGATCGAGGACGATCATTGACCCGGGATATTGGAGACAGGTCGGGATGACGACCGATGTGGTTTTGTATCCACCAGAGCCGGCGAAGACGATGCCGTGTGTGGATCCAAAGCCCTGTTCGAAAGCGACGAGGGGAGCCTTGCCGCCCTTGCCCCAGGTGTTGCTGTGGCGGGGATCGAAATTGATTTCCGAAACGCTGTCCTGATCGACGCGATAGCGTTCGCCGATGACGATACCTCCGTTCTCGGCAAACATCCTCGCGGCGGTTCGGTTGTCCATCCAATCGCTTTCGCCATGGATGCTTCTGCGACCGGAAACGCGTTTCGGCCGGTTGTTGCCGAAGGCTCTGTTGCCCCTCAAGCCTACCTTCAAACCGAACAGGCCGACAAAGAGCGCCCCAACCGCACCACCGATCGAATAGAGATCGGCGTACTGCAGAACCGACCCTGGCTGAACTTGCTCTGAGAAAGCATTGAGCCGCAGCGCCTCCCGGAGCGCGGCAAAGGCAAAGACCATCAGGCCTCCGCCGAGGACCCCGAAGCCAGCCCATTTGATGTCGAGACTGCCACGTACCGAGAAGAGAACGATGAGCCCCAGTCCGGCAGAGACAAGAAAGGGAAGGGTGAGCCCGATCCGGCCGAGCAACAGATAGGCTTTCTGCGTCGTGGCGATGGACGCCAGCCAGGTTTCAATCCCGGTGAGGCCCCATAGCGCTATCAGCATCAGGGCTATCGGGATCAGGAACAGCAACGCCCTTTTGAGTGTCATTCTTGAATGCGGCCTTTCCGATCGCGCGCCATCTGTCGCGCTGATTTGTGTCGCCAAGGCGGTTCGAAGCATCCATGAGAATGCCGAGAAGGATGGCCTTGTCTGTCTCGCGAAGTCCGGCTTTGACGATCAGGCCGCCGAGCTGGATTTTTTCGCGTGCGTCTTTCTTGCGGTCTAGCAATCGCGTTCGCCTTATCCGGTTTTCCAGACTTCTGAATTGCCCTTCAATTCTGCGGAGCTGCAGCGTGAGCTTGTGAAGCGGCCGGCTTTTGAAATCGGGCGGCGAGGTCGTTCAAGGCTTTGGCGAGTTCAGACTCATCAATGTCGAGTTCGGCGAGGCCGCTCTCCATGACGAGCTTGGCGACGCGCTCGGACTGCTTTTTGAGCACCTGCCTTTTCTTCTGCTGGAGCTTGGCAATCTGAGCTTCGATGTCGTCGATCTGCTCGGATGCGGTTTTGGAAGTGCGCGGAGCCATCAGATTTTCCTTGATTTTAAATGGGTTGTTTAAAGGGAGAGGGCTCGCTCATAGCGTGTCATATTCCTCAAGTCGAGCTTGGTTGCAAAACTTGTCGTGGATACAACCAAGAAGGAGTCCGCTTCGAAAAAAGCGGAGCGGCCTCGCGGCAAGCTGAAGCGCTCCCTGAAGATCCGGTTTTCCAGCCCGTGAGGGCCGCAGTCCGGTTTTGAAGAAAACCGGACGGAGCAGGCGAAGGCTTGAACGCGCTCCCCATAAAGCGCTGAAGAGAAAGCCGAAGCCTGTGGTAAATCGGATCTGGGCGGTGGCGGACTTGCCACATCACCCGCACGGCAGACCGGCAGAGAACGGAGTTTTTCTGAAGCCAGGGCGGCGCTTCCAGCGTCCTATCGCCGCAAACGGCGATAGCTCTCAAGCGGAAACGATTTTCAATCGTTGAGTGCAGAGCGCACTTATAGGATTGCATCTGCAATCCTGTGCTGGTACGAACGTTGAAATGCAACCAATGGGCTGCAATCCCCGTCTTCGCCGTTCTGGCGCTTTGTCTCCCCGCTATCCTCTTTGATCGTCCCCGCCAGCCTTTTCACATTCGGAATCCCCGCCCGCTATGGCCATCTACCATTTCCATGTCCAGGTGATCTCCCGGAGCGAAGGCCGGTCGAGTGTTGCAGCGGCCGCTTACCGGCATCGTGCACAAATGACGGTGTCGAATGAGTCCGATCACAAGACATTCGACTACGCGCATAAGAACGGCGACCTGGTGCATGAGGAACTGGCGCTGCCTGATCAGACGCCGGAATGGTTCCGGACGCTGATCGACGGTCGGAGTGTAGCGGGTGCCAGTGAAGCGCTCTGGAATGGGGTCGAGGCGCATGAGACGCGCGTCAATGCACAGCTTGCCCGCGAGATTGTTTTGGCGCTGCCGTCTGAACTCAGCCGGGAGGAGAACATTACCCTGGTGCAGGGCTATGTTGGGCAAGCCTTCACATCGCGGGGCATGATCGCGGACTGGGTCTATCACGACAAGGAAAACAATCCTCATGTCCATGTCATGTTGACGATGGCGCCGCTTACCGAGAAGGGCTTCGGATCGAAGTGGGAAACGCTTGTCGATGAGAAAGGTGAGCCGGTTCGGAAAGGCAGCCAGAAGAATGGAAAGATCCAATATCGAGCCTGGGCGGGCGACAAGGAAACGCTGAAACAGTGGCGTGAGCTTTGGGCCGTTCATGCAAACAAGAGCCTGGAGCTTGCTGGGCACGATGCGCGGATTGATCATCGGAGTTATGAGGCTCAAGGGATCGAACTGCTGCCGACGTCGAAGATCGGTGTGCAGGCGCGCAACATTGCTAGCCAGGCAAAATCGCAAGGGCGCGATGCCGGTCTGGAACGCTCGTCATGGCATGCGGAAAGCCGTCTAGAGAATGTCAGGCGGATCACGCGCCGGCCGGAAATCGTCATTGATGCCATCACGCGCGAGAAGAGCGTTTTCGATGAGCGGGACATTGCCAAATACCTTCACCGCTACGTGGACGATCCGGGCAGATTCCAGGACCTGCTCGCGCGCGTTCTGAATTCTCCCGACGTCGTGAAGCTTGCCGTCGAAGCGGTTGATCCGGAAACGGGCGAATTGGAACCGGCGAAATTTACCTGCCGGGAGATGATGCGGCTTGAAGCGGAAATGGCGCGGCGGGCGGATCACCTTGTGTCCGTGTCTTCGCATGGCGTGGATGCGCGTTTGCGTGCCTCGATGCTTTCGAGTGTCAAAAAACTTTCCGATGAGCAGCGTGTTGCGATCGAGCGCATCACGGGTGACGAGCGCATGGCGTCGGTCGTCGGCCGGGCTGGGGCGGGCAAGACCACGATGATGAAAGCCGCGCGCGAGGTATGGGAGGCAAACGGCTATCAGGTTTTTGGTGCCGCGCTTGCAGGCAAGGCTGCCGAGGGACTGGAGAAAGAAGCCGGGATCGCATCGCGCACTTTGGCATCCTGGCAATTGTCCTGGGGACGGGGCGAGGGGCTCCCTGACAAAAGGTCCGTGTTCGTGATCGATGAAGCCGGCATGGTCGATAGCCGACAGATGAGCGTCTTTGTCGAAACGATCGCGAAGGCGGGAGCCAAGCTCGTTCTGATCGGGGACGCGGAGCAGCTGCAGCCGATCGAAGCGGGAGCCGCCTTCCGCTCTCTGACGGATCGAACCGGATACGCGGAACTCGGCACGATCTACCGGCAGCGCGCCAACTGGATGCGCGAAGCGTCCATGGATCTTGCCCGTGGCAATGTCGCGAACGCGATCCGCGCCTATCGAGCAAACGGTCATATCGTCAGCTTGCCGCTCAAGGATCAGGTTTTTAGGAAGCTGATCGATGACTGGTCACGCGACTACGATCCGTCGAAGTCGATGCTGATGCTGGCGCATTTGCGGGAAGATGTGCACCGGCTCAACCGGATGGCGCGGCAAGTGCTGATTGACCGCGGCGTGATCGAGACTGGCAGAAGGTTCCGCACCGAGGAGGGTGAGCGGTTCTTTGCCGCCGGCGACCAGATTGTCTTCCTGAAGAACGACCAGGAGCTGAACGTCAAGAACGGGATGATCGGCCGCGTGGTCGAAGCAGGCGAGGGGCGCATCCTCGCTGAGATCGGGGATATCGGTTCGAACCAGACCCGGCGTGTAGAGGTCAGTCAGAAGACCTATCGCAATGTCGATCATGGCTACGCGACAACGATACACAAATCGCAAGGCGCTACCGTCGACAATGTGAAGGTTCTCGCAACGCTCTCCCTCGACCGGCATTTGACCTATGTGGCGATGACCCGGCACCGGGAGGACGTGAAGCTCTATTACGGCGCGTTGTCCTTCGCGAAGAACGGCGGACTGACAGAAGTGCTTTCCAGGAAGGGCGCGAAAGATACGACGCTCGATTATGCGGGCTCGGTTCTCTATGCCCAGGCACTCAGCTACGCCAATAGCCGGGGGCTTTATGGGCTTCGGGTCGCCAAGGCGATGGTCCAGAACCAGCGCCGCTGGTTTGCCGAGCAGAAGGCTAAACTCTCGGAGCTCGGTGAGCGGCTATTGTCCTTAAGCGAAAAGCTGGGGATTGGCTTGACCGGTCTTGAGCGAGGTCTTGCTGGGGAGACGAATACCGTCCAAAGACATTCGCGCGAACATCCTGCCACATCACAACCCTGGATCGCGGGTGTGAAGATGTGGACCATGTCCATTCCTGACGCTGTGGAGACCAGGTTGCAGTCGGATGCCACGTTGACAACTCATTGGACCGAAGTTCAGAACCGCGCCCGGCTCGTTTACGAGCAGCCGGAGCAAGCCGTAAAAGCGATGCGGATCGAGGACGTCGTGACGTTGAGCGGTGTAGAGCAAACTGTGGCTCGCGACAGGCTCGCAGAAGACCTGGCCAATGCGCCTGAGCAGTTTGGTGTGCTGCGTGGCAAGACCGGCATGCTGGCGGGCAAGACCGCTCGCGAGGACCGCGAGCAGGCATTGAACAACGTTCCGCAGCTCAGCGATGATGTGAAAACCTATATCCGTCTTAGAGCCGAGATTGGCGATTTGCGAACCGTGGAGCTTGAGCGCGAACGCGATCTGTCGCGTGTCGATATTCCGGCGCTGTCACCGGCCGCCGAGACGGTCTTGTCGCGGATCCGCGATGCCATCGACCGGAACGATTTGAATAGCGGTCTGTCCTTCCTGCTTGCTGATAAAATGGTCGAGGCCGAGCTCGGCGAAGTTGCCGCCAAGCTGGACCAGCGGTTCGGGGAGAGGGCGTTTGTCGGCACCGCCAAGCCGGAGGGAGTTGCCTTTGAGAAGGCGGCTGCGCGGGTTGCCGATGAAGACCGGACCAAGCTTGCCGACGCATGGCCGAAGTTCAATGCCGTCCAGAAGATCAACGCCAAGAGACAATCTCAGGAGCAAGCTCAGGCGCAGGCCTTGAAAAAGGATCTTTCCAAAGATCAGGGCATGACCCGGTGACTAACGAAGCGAGGAGGAAGGGCCGGCGAGGGGCTCTGTTCATCCTGTCTCTTGCCGGCCTGGTGATTGGCGGCATTGCCGCGGCCGGTACTTTCGGGAGATACCGGATCAACACAACAGCGAGCTTTCCGCTCGGACTTTGGCGGATCGAGGCATTGCCCCGCGAAGTTCGCGTGGGCGACACCCTGTTCATCTGTCCGCCTGCAGATGCACCGGCGATCAAACTGGCCCGCGAACGGCTCTATCTTCCCGCGGGTCTGTGCGATGGCGGGATGGCGCCGCTCATCAAAACCGTCGTGGCCCTGCCCGGGCAAACCATTACCGTCGAGGGCGACCAGGTTGCCATCGACGGAGAGCTCCTTGCGCATTCCATCATCCAGGCGAAAGACGGGCAGGGGCGCACCTTGACCGCCCATGCCGGGGGCGTCGTTCCCGCCGACGCACTCTTTGTTCATTCTGATTATGTGGCTTCCTTTGACTCAAGATATTTTGGACCCATTCCGGTGGGCGGCGTTCTCGGACTGGCGCGAGAAGTGTTCACCTTCCAACCTTAAATTTGCGCGCAGTCTGTTTTGTATTCTGGGAGGCATGGCGACCGGCACAATCGGCTGGTCCGGGTATGTGCTCCTGTTGCCGGCCGGAATGCTGTTTCCGGCTTTCTGGGCTTACGCCCCGTCGCGATCCGTGGCGGCACTGGTCGCCGCCGCGCACTTCCTTGGAGCGTCACGGGGCTTGCCGCAGGGCTCCAGCATCTTCTTCGGCTCTCAATATGCCATCGGATTGGCGCTGTGGTTCGCGGCATCGCTCGTCTTTGTCGCTGTTCACTCTGCGCTTTGGACGCGTAGAACCGGGTGGCACCAAGCGTTTCGCTACCTGATCGCAAGTGTCTTGATGAGCCTACCGCCCTTCGGGATCATGGGTTGGGCCGGCCCGATTACCACGGCCGGCGTGCTCTTTCCGGGATGGGGCTGGTTGGGACTGGCAGCGACCGCGATCCTGTTGCTCATGATGACCACAAGCCTTTGGCGGATCGCGGTTCCGGTGGTGGCCGGTTGTGCTGCCTGGTCCGCCGCATTCTGGACAGAGCCAAAGGTAATTGAGGGTTGGACCGGCATCAACACCACTTTCGGTTACGAAAGAGCTGGACAGCCTGCCGGTTATGAGCAACAGCGGGAAACCATTGCCATGGTCCGCAAGGCTGCCGCGCAAGGCGAGAAAGTCGCCGTCCTGCCCGAGAGCGCGCTCGGAATATGGACCTCAACGACCGAACGGCTTTGGACGGACGCTTTGTCCGAACTGCCGGTGACTGTGATTGGGGGAGCCGCCGTTGTTCAAAGGACCGGCTACGACACGGTGATGCTGGAGGTCTCGGGAAGCGGCGCGCGAATCCTCTATCACGAGCGCATGCCGGTCCCGATCTCGATGTGGCAGCCCTGGCGGCGGTTCATGGGCGATGGAGGCGGCGCGAACGCCTACATCTTCGACAATCCCGTCGCGCAGGTCGCCGGCACCCACGCCGCGCCTCTGATCTGCTACGAGCAGCTCCTCGTGTGGCCCGTCCTGCAATCCATGGCCATGGGCTCAGACACAATCGTTGCGATCGGCAACGGCTGGTGGACGGGTGAAAGCAATATCACCGACATTCAACGCTCCAGCGTCACAGCATGGGCAAAGCTGTTCGATGTGCCACTGGTGATCGCATTCAACGAGTGAACCCATGATAGATGCTGCCTTGATAGAACAATGTGCCGATCCCTCCCTGACCCCTGCCATCGTTGAAGAGTTCATCGCAGCAGCCGGCTCGGAGGACGCGTTGAATGTGACGGTTCGGGCGGGATCGAAGACATATCTGGTGCCGAAGACGAATTCCACGCAAGAGGCCATGAAGCTGGTTCAGGATCACCTCGGCAAAGCCGTCGTCCGTGTCGGGATCACGCAATATCCGGTTGGCATTGGCATTGCGGACAAGTCTCAGGTCTCCGCGGACGTGTTCGACACCTGCAACAACATCAAGATTGGGACAGCGTTGTTTGCCCGCGTCTACAAGGTCGTGACGAAGTGGTACGGCACGCCGGTACCGGAGGCGTTTGAAGATGCCATCGAGACGTACCAGACCGGGTATTTTGACGGGGAATATGTGTTCGCGGCGGAAGATCCAGGCGAAAGCGTTGACCTGGCAGCTCCGAGCCCGACAGGCTCAAAAATAGGTGCGACGGGAACGGAAAACGATATTGCGGGATCAGACCCAAAAAGTGAACTCCGGCAACAGCTGTGGGCACAGGATCCGAACAAGGCGGAAATTGGTGTCGATCTGTCTGAAATTGGGGATTTCAACAGGGAATGAATACCTGTGTTGTCGTTAGCCAAGATGATCGTTAAGTTGATGCGCACAGTTATGTCGAACCATATTGCTGGACAGAGAGTGAACTCAGATCAGTTGTAGAAGTTTCGATTTGATCTGACGGTTACCGCCTTTGAGGCTGTGTATGTCAGATCAGGTTTGGTCTATTTTCTTGTCGAGCCAAACCTTCTTTCCATCGGCCAGGGTTTCCATGGGCGTTCTGCCACAGCACATTTTGCCCTGATGCGTGCGTTCGCGATTGTAGTGATCAATCCATAGATCCAGCTCCTTTTGCAAGTCATCGATGGTTTCGAAGACGGTCTTTCGGAATGCGACTTGATAGAATTCCTGTAAGACCGTCTTGTGGAAGCGTTCGCAGATACCGTTCGTCTGCGGTGATTTTGCCTTGGTCTTTGTGTGGTCGATATCGTTGATTGCCAGATAGAGCTGGTAATCGTGGCTCTCTGCCTTGCCGCAATATTCGGTGCCTCTGTCGGTCAGGATACGCAGCAAGGGTAACTCATGCTCCTCAAACAATGGCAGAACACGATCATTGAGCAGGTCCGCAGCCGTGATCGGTGTCTTGGTTGTGTAGAGCTTGGCGCAAGCGACCTTGGAATAGGTATCGACGAAGGTTTGCTGATAGATCCGGCCGACGCCCTTCATGGTGCCGACATAGAACGTGTCCTGAGAGCCCAGATAGCCGGGATGGGCCGTTTCGATCTCTCCGCAGGCCTCGTCGTCATGGGCCTTCTTCTCAAGAGCGGCGACCTGGCTGTCTGTCAGGATCGTGCCTGTTTCGGCCACATGGATTTCCAGGGCCTTCAGGCGCTGCTTGAAGTTGGCCAAGTTGTTCCGGAGCCAGATAGAGCGAACGCCGGATGGGGAGACAAAGACACCACGCTTGCGCAGCTCGTTTGAAACACGAACCTGTCCATGAGCTGGCTGCTCAAGGGCATAGTCCAGGACGGCGGCTTCGACTTGCTCATCCACGCGGTTCTTCTGGTTGGGCTTGCGCCGGCTCTTGTCCAGAAGCGCTTCAACACCGCCATCCTCAACAGCTGACTTGTAACGGTAGAAGGTGTCACGGGAGAGCCCCATCACCTTGCAGGCCTGGCTCACATTGCCAAGCTCTTCGGCCAGGTTTAGAAGACCGACTTTGTGTTTGATGATCCGTTCGTTACTCTCATACATGAGGGTTACCTTTTGGGCTTGAGATGATTGTTTGGTCACAACCATCAAAGCCGGTAACCCTCAGCTCGAAAACCGAGATGTCAGATCAAGTCTCAATTTCTACAGATCAGTTGTTCCCATATTCGTTTAGCAGAACAGCGACAAATGAACGACGATTGCAGTTTCTGATTGATCCTGTAACGCTTCGAAAGCGTCCTTAGGCTCTGTTGAGTATTTCGTATTGCTCGACGGACCGCCTCTGTCGTTGTGGCGCTTCGGTTTAGTACATGTCGCATAGATCCTCCTTCCATTCGGGAGACAACACTGCGCCATCAAACTCTCGGATCAATCACCTAGAGGGGAATTCTCATTGCAGCGAGCCTCCTGTTGCGCCAATAAGTCACAATCGCGTAAATTGATTATCGAAGAACTGCGTTTGCCAACGAGATACTAGACAACTAGATGTGGCTCAGGAAGTCATCATACCGTTGAGTCCAAACCTATCACACACTATCTGTTAAACCGACTACTCAAGTGGAACAGCAAAACCAAATTTGGTTGTTGAGATTCCATTTGGCAAACGCCTTCAGGTGAACGCTTTCAATGAAGAAGGATATGGTAAAGGCAGCCGCTATTATCTCTGTTTGGTGCGGCAGTCTTCAGCAAAGTTTTGCTCAAATGGAGCATACATTCCCAGAAAATAAGTTAGTGGTTGAGCATGCAAATGTAGTTAGGTCGGTGTCAAATATGGACACATTATTTGGATATGTTACTATTTGGAATGGAACTAACCAAGCAGTAAATATTTCAGAAATATATTCCGAAGAACTTGGCGTTGCTTCAGTTTATTCTGTAAATTATTCTGATGTCGATCCTGTATTTGTTGAATACCCACTAACTATACCTGCGCACGCGGAGCTTATGATGAGGCCTTCTGGAATTTACCTAGAACTAAAGAGGGAAAATGTAGGTTTCGAAGGAATATCTGAGATTTCTCTTACCTTGGAATTTGAAGACAAAACTAGTTTGCAAGTGCCTGCAGAAATACTTGTAACTGGCGAAGATTTACCTGACCACCATCATGGTGATGGAAAGACGTATGGGCATGATTAGTAATATTATATCGCAACAGTTAAGCAAACGTCATTGGGATTTAATGAGCTTAAATTTTTGAAAACCAATCAATTGCGATTGCGCACTCAACTATCTCATCTAAACATTGCGTGCGATCTTACGGGGGTTTCTAAAAAACCTCAAAACAACTACCCGCAGCAAAAAGCTGAAAATTGGAAAGTGTTTCTCGCAGCACCAATACTCGGGCAGAAACGACTTCGAACTGATCTTCGGCAGGCACGAGGAGTTTCGCAGCATCGCCAAGTGCTATGACTGCAACGCCAGTAACTTTCTGTCATCCCTCTGGCTCGCGTTAAGCGTCTGCGACTGGTTATGGTCTGAAACCTAACGAAACTTCACTGTAGCTTCGAATCCTCATCAATAGGTATCAGGTGCGTTTTGTTTCACGAAATCCTGAAACACTTTTAGCGTCTCATCACTAACATGGTGTTCGATACCTTCCGCGTCTTGCTCGGCCACTTCCGCGGAAATTCCTAGTGTAACCAGGAAATCAACGACAATCCTGTGCCGCTTGCGGCAGGCGTCCGCCAGTTGGCGGCCCTCCTCGGTCAAGCGTATATCGCGGTAGCGCTCCTGAAGGATAAGGCCTTCTCGCTTCAGCCTGGCGAGATTTTTCGATACCGTCGGCTGCGCAACGCCGAGCCGTTCGGCAATTTCGACTGGGCGCGCAGACCCGTTCAGGTGAATGAGTTCCGCGATGAGTTCCACATAGTCCTCGACCATTTCATTCTGATGCGCGGTGCGCACAGCCTCAAACCCGCTGGCCTGTTCATCGACACTTCTATCGGACGCCTTGGGTGAAGGACCGGTCATGAATGGAGCACATCCTCTTTGCTTTCAGTGTGACTGTGTATGCCGCCAATTTTGCCACTTGACAATGCGTTAGAATGTCCTAAGAAAATTAGCCAGAGCTAAATTTAATAGGCGTTGCTATGAAATATCTCCTTGCCAGCGCGGTGATCTGCCTTGTTCCGGGCACCGCGCAAGCCACCGCAATCAAAGAAGCCCCTTGGGCTCCACGTGCAGCCGCCTATCGGCACACCTTGTTTCTGGGTAACCTTTCCCCAGTCCCCTGGGAGAAAATCGAAGCCAGCTGGAACCGTGCCGTTCCAGGCAGCTCACTGCCGGATGCCGCGGTTTCCCGCGCAAGTGACGAGGAAGCCGCTGCTCTTAACAGGGCACTTCAGGTGCAGGACCGTCAGGCGCTGTTTGAAGCAGCAACGGTCATCGTTGCGCAAGGGATACTGCGTCACCTGGAAAATGCGGATGCCAGGCTCGGAACCCCAGAAGCAGCCACTGAGTTGGCCAAGGCCGAAACGCTTTACCGCGCCTTTGAAGATGCTATTCGCGCCGCCGATGAGCCCGCCGCCCGCCAGCTTGGCAGGGCATGGCTCGTCCTGAATTCGTCCCTTGGTAGTGGCGGTGTTCTGGGCCAAGGCGGACAGGAGAGCAACAAGGCAGAATTCGAAAACGCCCGCAAAGATATTTCCGATTATATCAGCACCAACTACCTGCCGGCAGAATTTGCAACTCGTGACAAGCTGGCTCCTGTTCCTGAAACGGTTTTCCTTTCCGGATGGGAAGTGAAACTGCCTGCAACATTGCCTCCGGGGTCAAACATTGCCGATCAAAGCGAACTACCGCGCCTTATTCTTCAATTCGAGGAAGCCGGGGAAGACGAGGCCAACCTGCCGCTTGTCGCTTATGGCGACATGCTGTTTGACAGTCCTGAGATCTTCGGCGGCCCTGCGCAGGAACTTGGGATTGCCTGTTCCACCTGCCATAATAGATCTGACATCAACAGGGAGTTCTTCATTCCGGGGCTCAGCAATCGCCCCGGGGGAATGGATGTCGATGGTGCTTTCTTCAATCCGATGTTCAATGACAGGAAGGACGATCACCTCGATACGCCGTCGATGCGCGGTATACGGTTCACCGCGCCTTATGGCCGTGACGGAAGGGAACCCAGTCTGCGCCGCTTCATCCGCAACGTGATTGTTACCGAATTCGCCGGCAAGGAGCCCACCCCGTTTCAGCTTGATGCGCTAGTCGCCTATGTCCGTGAGTTCGACTGGCTGCCGAATCCGCAAATCGACCGGGCAGGCCGGTTGACCGACAAAGCCTCCGAAGCGGCAGTGCAGGGTGAAGCCATCTTCAACACTGTTTTTCCCGGACTAAACGGCAAGTCCTGCGCGTCCTGCCACACGCCAGATCAGAATTTCACGGATGGACAGACACATGATATCGGCAGCTCAGAGCCGCCTTTCCCCGGAGGCACAGCCACAGCCTTCGAAACGCCAACGCTGCGCAACATCAACTTCACCGCCCCCTATATGCATGACGGTTCGCTGCCGACGCTGGCCAGCGTTGTCGATTGGTTCAACGACACCAGAAATCTTGGGTTGGACGAAGAGCAACGAATGGACCTGACGGCGTATCTGGAAGCCATCGGCGATGGCGAAGAGCCCTATCAGCGCTTTGAAGGCCGTGACAGTGTCTTCCGCCTGTCCTGGGAAGAGCTGACTACTTTCGCGTCAACCCTGGACACACTTCTGCCCGCCCGCGATGCTCAGAATATCGCGTTGCTCATCGATACGGTTGCGCCGGATCTTGCAGCCGACGCCAGCGTGATGACCAACCAGGAGGCAAAACCCGAAATCTATGAACTCAGCGCGATACTGAGGGCCGTGGGCAATGCCAGCGCTGAAGGAGACTGGGGCGAGGCGGAACAGCAATGGAAAAAATTCAAGACCATGCAGGCTGCAATTGACGAGAGGATGTTTTGATGCTGAACCGCCGTACGTTCTTGGCCGCGGCGTCCGCCAGCCTCGCCCTGCCGGCTCTCGCCGCCGAGGCGGGGCTGACCTTGGCCTTCATACCGCAGGAGAACCCGGAAAAGCTTCTGGGAGATATCAAAGTCATCACCGGCTGGCTGTCGGAGCAAATGGGTGTCCCCGTCACCGGTTTCGTCACTTTTGACCATGCAGCCGCAGTCGAGGCGCTTCGTAACGGTGATGCTGACATTTCCTTCATGGGCGCCCTACCATTTGTTCTCGCGGAAGATCAGCTCGGAGCCGTACCGCTTTTGTCGGAAGTCTACCGGGGTCAGCCCAGCTACTCCGGACGGGTCTTCGTCCGCAAGGACAGCGGCATTGAAACCCTCGCCGATCTCAAAGGCCGTGACATTGCCTTCGCCGACCCTGTATCGGAATCCGGATATATTTATCCGCTGGATCTGTTTGTCCGCGAGGGCCTAATTTCCGGCGCGGCGGATGCCGACAGTTTCTTCGGCAGGAAATTCTTTGCCGGTGGATACCAGCAGGCGATGCAGGCTATGGCAAACGGATTGGTCGATGCCGCCGGAGCAAGCCAATATGCAGACCTCTTTTTAACGCCGGACCAACAAGCAGAAGTCAAAGTTTTGGCCGAGTCGGAACAGATCCCGAGCCATGCGGTGATCGCCCGCCCGGGCCTAGAGGGCGGGTTGCGGGCAAGATTCACTAAAGTGATGCTTAGCCTGAACAATCCGGAGAACCGTTATCTGCTGGCTTACCTCTATGGACCGGATGGTTACATTGCCGCCGACCCGGAGGTCTACGAGGGTGTTCGTGAAACCGCTCGGCGCTATGGTTTCCTGAAATGAGTGTCGCCGCAGTTATCTCTAATGTCACGCATCAGTTCGATGAGCATCCAGCCCTGTCGAACGTTTCCCTGACCCTAAACGCGGGAGAAAGCGTTGCGTTTCTGGGGCCGTCAGGGGCGGGAAAGTCTACTCTGCTGGCACTTCTTGACGGGCGGTTGCGGAACTGGTGCGGTACGGCAGAAGTTCTGGAGACACCTTACTCCGCGACAGCACTTCCCCCGAGAAATGCAAGATCGGACGTCGGCTTCATTTTCCAGGAATTCGCGCTGGTTGACCGGTTGAGCGTTTACCAGAACGTGATGAACGGGAGGCTTGGCCGGATGCGGACCTGGCAATCGCTCTGGAGCCGCTTCGGTGAACGCGATCACCTTGTCGTCTCCGGTGTTCTGGAAGATACCGGATTGATCGATCTGGCCGCGCGCCGCGCGGACAAACTCTCCGGCGGACAACGGCAACGCACCGCCATCGCCCGGTGTCTGGCCCAGGAGCCGAAACTGATCCTGGCGGACGAACCTGTCAGTAATCTCGATCCGGCTAATGCCGAGAAGATTCTCGGCCTGATTACAGGTGCTGCCCGCAAACGAGGCATTACCGTCGTTTTCAGCTCGCATCAGCCGGAGTTGTCGCAGCGATTTGCAGACCGCGTCATTGGCCTGCGTGACGGCAAGCTCCTCTTCGACTATCCTTCGGCTCAGGTGAGTGCAGCCGACATTTCCGAGCTATATCACGGGACAGCACCGGGCTCCGAACTGCGTGTGGTGAGCTAATGTCACGAGCCGTGACCTGGTTGGTTCTGGCCGCCGCGCTTTTATGGTCTCTTGGAAGCGCAGAAATGGGATTGGAAAAGCTCCCCGGTGCAATGGCGCGACTGAGCGAATTCCTCGGCCGTATGCTGCCGCCAAACATGTCCATATGGCCGGAAGTTCTTCAAGGCTTGGCAGAGACCCTGCGCATTGCTATTCTGGGAACCTTCTTCGCCGTCCTGTTTTCCGTCGTTCTTGGCATTTTGGCAGCGGAAACGCTGGTTACACCGGCAATCTGGAGACCCGTCCGGTCGCTGCTTGCGATTGTGCGCGCAATTCCACTGATCCTGGTTGCCATGCTGATGGTCGGTGCAGTCGGCCTCGGTCCGTTGCCCGGTATCCTGGCAGTGACATTTCATGCAACAGGCATGCTGGCGAAATTTTATGCCGAGGCGATTGATACCGTCTCGCCCGAACCGGTGAAGGCACTGGAAAGCGCGGGCGCCAACAGATTGCAGCAACTGCGCTGGGGGATCTGGCCGCAAATGGCGCCGGTGGTTCTGCGCGATACCGTCTTCCGGTTCGAACTGAATTTGCGCGAGAGCCTGATCCTCGGCATCGTCGGCGCGGGCGGCATCGGTCTTTATGTTCAGACCTACGTCCGCTCGTTTCAGTACGACAAGGCAGCGACAGTGACGCTGGCGATCATAGTTCTTGTACTGCTATCAGAAGCCGTGAACTCCGCTTTGCAAAAACGCTTCTCCTGAATGGAGGTGCAGCTTTTCGAACTGATCATGATGTCCAAAGAAGCTGCGCCCGTAAAAACGCAGCTAATTCCGATGCCTAATCAGCGGGCTCATTCCTCACTTTTCTGCGCATCAACTAAGACGGCAGTCCCAAAGGAAGGCTCCAGGACGTCTAGAATAAACCCTTACTTCCTTGGTACGCTGGCAACAGTGGTCACGCGGGCGTCGTCAATCCCGGTCCAAAGCGCGGCGGAATACGGAGATTGACGTTTAATGTATCGGTACGGCGTCGAATACCAAGGCAGAACTGTTTCTGCTTGGTTGTCCAATATCATGTCCCCGTAGTTTGTGCGGACTGTCAGCACAGCATGACCACTATTCTGGAGGTCCTTTGCGACGGTGATTAGCAGAGTGCTGCGCGGCCATCCCGCATTTAGAAGCTCTCGTTGCTTTTCAAGGACGTATTCCTCACAATCTCCATATCCGTCGTCTGGGTAGGTCCAGTACTCTGGTTTGCCATAGAGATCGTCATCGGTCATTGGCCGAACACGACGATTTACCTCCGTGTTAATCGCAAGCAATTCCAGCCATCTTTCTTCCGTCAATTTTACGACGACCGGCTCATAGCGCTCATTTGAACAAGCACCAATGTTGTCTTGGCAAAACTGTACGTATCCGATGGGTGCTTTGACGTCTTGGTTCATGTCCATAAAGCGCCCGGTATCGGCCGACGCAGGCGCGGAAAAAGTTACCAACAACGCCAAAAAGGCTGTTGGCAAAAGTATATCGTGTAGTCTTTTCATCCCAAAGCCCTCCCTTAAGGCTGGCTTTACGATGTCATATTGAAATTTATTTGAAGAAAAACTTCTGAATAAACATAAATTTAAATAAAGAGCAGTTTATACTAAATTTTGAATTTCTTTTTACTAAAAATCTAATTGGACTTGTCTAAAATTTTATCTTTCTCCTGCAACAAACGGATATGCTTGCGATTCTTCCGTTGATGATCCTTGAATTGAATTGCAGGACGATTTGGCGTGCACCCTCACAATCGAAAACATAAAGAGAAACCGAGGAGGCAATTCAGGTGAATATTTCGGATAGTTTTTTGAGGACAGAGCAACCTATTGATTGGATCACTGCAACCAACCGATGTTCCACCGCATACGTCTAACAACTACAGACTGCCTGATGCTGCTCGTGACAATTTGACTAGTTTGAGAAGGGCCTAACGACCGAAAAAGACAGCCCTTGCAGAAAACCTTTCATTGCCGACCTAGAAAAACAATCCAACACAGTTCCAACGCCGAATGCAAAATACCGATACGTTGGCTGGGTATTGCCGATGGACGCACTTGAAGAGTGGGTTAGTTTAACGCTCCTATCCACCAAACAAAGGCAGTTCCTTTTCACATTTGACAAAGTGTCGTTCTGGTTTGCTTTCCCATGGTCGGTTCATAAGACGGCATAGCCGAAAGAAATCAGATTCGTCTCAGTTTGACATCATCGACGCCAAGCTGTCGGATCAATCACCCGCTCAGACGCTGCGTGGTCCTAAAACGATATTGCGGCGCCGATAACGCAGACGGTGGCGCCGATGATGTCCCAACGATCCGGAAAGGTGCCTTCAATGGCCCACATCCAGATCAACGACGAAAAAATGTATATGCCGCCGTAAGCCGCATACGCTCGCCCGGCAAAATCGGCATCTATCCTGGTTAATGCCCATGCGAATAATGCGAGGCTGATAATTCCCGGCCCAAGCCAAAGCGGAGACTTGTCGAGACGCAGCCATGCCCAGAAAGCAAAACAGCCGCCGATCTCGGCGAACGCGGCAATGAGGTAGGTCGGTAATGTCCACATGCAAAATACTCCTTTCTCCAGAATTGCCGCTATCCATGGCAGCGTCGAGAGGCATTGTGAATTTTGCAGTGGACTTAAGCTGACGGTGCCCCGGAGTATCCCGGCGCTATCGGCATCGGCCATTCCAGCCCGCCGATGCCCGATCTCCTGACTTGCCGCCTGACGGCCCTTACCAAGAGTTCCTCGAGCTGATCGATGAACGGGCGGTGATAGATCTGTACCCGCACGGTGCCGTCCCTCTGATTGATTGTCTCGATCGTCCGGCACTGGTTCTTCCGGAACACGATCTCATCGATATACCTGTGAAGATGGCGCTTGCTGAGCTGGCGATAGACACCCAACTGCGTCCGCTTCAACAGGGCCGCGATGCCTTCGACCGTGTTAGAGTGAACGTTTCCGCGAACGTACCGCTTCTTGCTGTGAGGGACCGTTTCGTGCGCCTTGAAGTCCTTGGCCGCCTTGCCGATCGCCTTGTCGTCGTCGAACATGATGTGGGCGTCCGGTGAGATGAAACGCCCCATGAAGCGGCCGATCTGCTCACTGTTGGCTGACGACGACAGGAACGCCGCCTTGCCGCGTCCCCCAACGCTCCGCGGATACGGCTACGTCCGGCCGCGTCGTCGCTTTTCCGCGCGGGCGATAGACGTGTTTGTATCGCGGATCAAGGTTCGCCCATGTAGGTCGTGTCGACCTCGACGATCCCGTCGAGCAGACTGTCGCGGCCGTCCCGGTCGTCCATCATCTCCCGGATCGCGTGCGCCATCTTCCAGGCCGTCGGCTGTCTCACGCCGATCTGCTTCGCCAGCATGACGGATGAGATGCCCTTCGAGGATATGAGCGTCACGTAGCGCCTTTAGCCAGGTCCGCAGCGGCAGCTTCGTGGCATGCATAGGCGTCTTCGTCGTAACGGTGAACTGCCCCCGGCAATGCCGACACTCGAACAGACCGTCACGGGACGAACGTCCCTTGTTCCGGAAACGCCAGACATCAAGCGAGCCGCAATGCGGACAGTGCGCGCCGTCCGGCCAGACGAGCCGCTCGAACAGCGTCCGCACCGATGCCTCGGTCGGATACGTCTTTTCCAGCCATTCCAGGCTGTCCTCGCGCGGTTCTCTCTTCGCAACCATTGCCGTCCCGAGAAAACGGGAAACATGTGCGAGAACAGGGGAGGGAAAGCAACCGAAAGACCTAAACAATCTAAGTTATTGGTTAACTTGGGTTATGTGCCCATTCGCCTTTGTTTGGTGGATAGGTGCGTATGCCTTTGGTGTTGCGATAGTAGAGTCCGTAGAAAGTAATTGGGGCTGGCTTAGCGTTGTCGCGCTAGGGGTATTCGCACCTTTGGTTTGGCTTGTGTATCGCAATATTTTGAAGGTGCGCAAAAGGGATTAAGAACTCCCTAGTGTCAAAAACAAAAAATAACCACTTTTCCAGACAATCAAATGTACGGTCGATGTGCTCGTATTTGTAACAGCTCTGTTCTGTCCGTGTTGCGAGAGAACCAGAAGACCTCAACGATTCCTATTGCGAGGAAACCGAACAATGAACGTTGCCCTCCTGAGATGCGAGTATTCTAGCGAAATGTCAGGTAGTTATGCGTCCGGAGATATTTGAACCGGCACAATTCACCCGTAGGATCCTGAGTGTGAGCATGACAATTTTCATGCTTCTGCTCGCGGGATGTGTAGGTTCGTCAATTGAAATGGAATCGCGCGGAGAAATTGCAATTCCACATGAGGTCAAGGCGTTGATGCGCAACAAAGGGGTCGAGGGATCAGATCCCGTCTTCATCCGAATTTTCAAACAGGAAAGTGAGCTTGAGGTTTGGAAAAAAAGGCGCGCCGGTGATTATGTTCTTCTAAAAACATACGAGATGTGTCGTTGGTCCGGCGATCTGGGTCCCAAACGAGCCGAGGGTGATCGCCAGGCACCTGAAGGCATATATGAAGTCACGCTGGGGAGGCTTAATCCCAACTCCAAGTATTTCCTTTCATTTGATTTGGGGTATCCGAACAAACTTGAACGCGCGAAGGGTTACTCTGGAACTGCGCTCATGGTCCACGGAGCCTGCTCGTCTTCCGGGTGCTTCGCAATCACAGACGAGCAAATCACCGAAGTGTATGCTCTAGTTCGGGACGCATTGCGCGCCGGGCAACCTTCCGTGCAGGTGCAATCACTCCCTTTTCGTATGACACCTGAAAATCTTGCGAGGCACTACGACAATCCAAACCTCAGTTTCTGGCTGGATCTCAAAGAAGCTTCCACCACGTTCGAAGTCCTGCGGCGTCCGCCAGAATTCCGGTTTTGTGAAGGAAGATATCGTTTTGGCGCAGCAAAAAACCCAGGAGCTGACTACGGCCCCCTTGGACAGTGCCCGCAGTTGGAACCACCACCGCAAAAAGTTTCAGAAAAGATCGCTGCTGACCTAAGCTCAGTTGAACAACTTCGGGAAGGGGGCGGCAATATCGTAAGTTCTTACGCCGACGGTGGAATGCACTCTAGGTTTCGAAATGTTCTTTTGGAAAAGGGAGCTGAATTCCTCGCGAGGAAAACATCGAGTAGCGCCGTACCGGTTAGCAGACCAAAGGCAGCACTGTCCGACCCATACAGACCTTTGCTGTCGCAGCAATGACTTTTTGGTGTTGTGAAGGACGTAATCGGAGCCTCGGCCTTAGCGAAGCATTCGCGCAACGGGCAGAATGATAACGAGGAGCAATGGCTGGTGAACCAAGTATATCAATAAACTGTTTCGCCCCATCCAAGACAGGATCCTGGTCAGTTTGGTATTGTGCAGATCAGGAAATGAGCGTGAATCGCCGTTTTTGTTATAAATAATCTTGGCTAGAAAAATGCCGATCAAGGTCAATCCGGCCCATGGCAGAATTGGAACGAAATCGTTGCTGGGTGGGGGGGAACTAGACACGCCAATCCATGCGAGCCACCGGGTGTTGAACAGTTCCAATTTTACGAACTGCGGCAGGATGAGTAAGCCGGTTCCCGAGATTAGTGAGAGCAGGGCGGGCAAATTTAGAAATAAAACACCAAAAAGAGAAGAAACCGCAATCGCGTGCAAGATGCCGAAAAAAATGTAAGTCTGCGGAAACGCGATCCACGTGACCAATGAAATCGAAATCGCAGCTGCACCGATCATCGTCACACGTCTTACAAATCTGCTAAACTTGAGCCCTTTTTTGTGCGCAAGGACAAGGCTCACGCCGACCAGAAACATGAAGGTTCCGGCGAGCAAGCGGCCGAATGCAAGCCATACAGGATGGAACGCGAATCCGTCGATTAATCCCGAAAACTCCAGATCCCAAACAATATGAAAAAGCACAACGCCAAAAATAGCGATACCTCGCACGGTATCGATCAGCAAAACTCGCTGATTTGATAGACTTTCGTAATCATTGTCTGGACTAATCATTTCGCTCGTAGTTAAACCTTTTTCGGCCTCATAAAACGTGCGTAGTTAATCATTTTTCCTAACCGGCAAGACCTGCAATCCCAGTTTGGTGGACCGACTCAGAATCCCAAGTCAACGAGTGGTGCTGAAAAACCCCGATCAATTTTGGCTACGATTGCTTAACTATTCTGGGTCGTCAAAGTCCACCAAGCACCTGACGATGGCCAAAGATACAGTTATGTCGCAAAGTTTTCTTCGGCGATTTTGATTGGTCTGATATCCTGCATGGCGCCTATTTAGTCTAGACAATATCGGTTAGAGCTGATTCAGTCGTCCAAAATGCAGCGCATCCAGCTCCAGCTCGCTCGAGTTCAGGTTTCCCCTTTCCATGCCAGAAGCCGCATAGCATTTGCGGTGACGAGTACTGTTGCGCCTGTGTCGGCAAGGATTGCTGGCCAAAGACCGGTTACACCTGCGACGGTCGTCACCAAAAACAACGCTTTCAGGCCCAGAGCCATCCCCACGTTCAGTTTAATGTTCCTCATCACCGCATGAGACAGGCTTATCATCTGGGCAACGTCCATCACCCGCCCATGCAATATGGCTGCGTCGGCAGTTTCAAGTGCCACATCCGTGCCGCCTCCCATGGCGATACCGATATCCGCGGCGGCCAGAGCCGGCGCGTCGTTGATGCCGTCTCCCACCTTGGCAACTTTTAGGCCGTCCGCGCGTAGTTCATCGACGATCCGTTGCTTGTCCTGCGGTAGAAGGTCCGCGCGCGGCTCGATGCCGAGCGCGTCTGCAATTGCCGTGGCCGTTCGGGTGTTATCACCCGTCAGCATCAGCGTGCGAATTCCCCGCGCCTTTAAGGAAGCGAGACCGTCTATCGCATCTGTCCTTGGTTCGTCACGCATGGCGAAAAGAGCGGAAACCTTGTTGTCTACAAGCAGCACTGAAACAGTTTTGCCCTCGGCATTGAACGCATCGGCAACCGCAATCTGATTGTCAGTCATGCTGACCCGGTCGCGAGCAGCGGTCGCGGATCCAAGAAAAACCGACACACCGCCGACTCGACCTTCGACGCCCTTTCCGGGAACCGCGCGTGCTTGGGTTGCAGGCGGAATGGGTGCCTTCTCGGAGTCAGCCTTTTGCAGAATTGCGAGAGCAAGCGGATGGTTCGATCCTTGCTCCAACGCGGCTGCAAGGCTCAGCGACTGCTGATCGCTGCTCCCAAACGACCTGATGTCAGTAACCACAGGCCGGCCTTCTGTGAGGGTTCCGGTTTTGTCGAAAGCCACCGCCGTTATCGCTGAAAAACCCTCAAGCACGGCGCCGCCTTTCATCAGCAGGCCGCGCCGGGCCCCGCTCGCCAGACCGGCGGCAACCGCCGCAGGGGTGGAAATGACCAGGGCGCAAGGGCAGCCAATCAGGAGAATGGCGAGCCCCTTGTAGATCCAGTCGCTCCAGTCGGCGCCGGCCAAGACCGGCGGCACCGACGCAATCAACGCTCCCAGGACAAGAACTCCTGGCGTGTAGTAGCGCGAGAAACGCTCAATGAACCGCTCGGTCGGCGCCTTGCTTTCCTGCGCCTGCTCGACCAGCCGGACCACCCGGGCGATCGTATTGTCCTCGGCGGTGGCGGCGACCCTGACGCGCAACACTCCGTCAATGCTGATCGTGCCAGCAAAAACCATGTCACCCTCCGCCTTCCGCCCGGGCACACTCTCGCCGGTAACCGGCGCCTCGTTTATCTCGGACGAACCCTCAAGGATTTTCCCGTCTGCGGGAATTCGATCGCCTGGCCTCACAACGATGACGTCGCCAACCGAAAGACTATCTGCGGGCACTTCCGAGATCGCATTGCCCTGTTCGAGTTGGGCAGTCTTCGGCACCAAATCGGCGAGGTCAGCGATACTCGCGCGCGCACGCCCGGCGGCAACGCCCTCCAGCATCTCACCGACCAGAAACAACAAGACGACAACGGCAGCTTCCTCGGTGGCCCCAATCAGCACCGCTCCAACCGCCGCTACAGTCATCAGCGTTTCGATTGAAAACGGGCTGCCCAAGGTCGCGGCCACATACGCACGGCGCGCCACCGGGACGAGGCCGACTAGCATGGCCAGCAGGAAAACCCAGGGCCCCGCTGCCGGTATGAGTCGCCCGATAGAAAAAGCGGCGACAAGGAGAATGCCGCAGGCCATCGTCAGCAAGGCCTTGCGCGTCCGCCACCATGGCCGCTCTGTGTTGTGGCTCGCATGGTTCCGCGAAACGGCTTCTACCGTCGGCGCCTCGGGGTCTACGTCCCTTAAGGCCGGGGATTCGTCAAACGGCGTGATGCCGTAGCCGAGGCGTCTCACTCGTTGCATGACCTGATTGTCGGAAACCGTGCCGTCATGGCTGATCACCAAACTTGCTCCAGGCACGGACACGGCCACCTCCCCGATGCCGGGCAAGCGGCGTAAAGCGGTGTCGATCTTTGACGCACACGAGGCACAATCCATGCCCTCGACTCGGAAACGGGTTATCAGATTTGAACTGTCGGGGGTAATAGTCATTTTCGACCTCTTGCATTTTCGCTCTACAAGATAGTCTCTCTAGTAGCTAGAGCTTCAAGAGGTGTAGACGGACTTTTCTCAATCAGTCAGCTTTGTCGTAGTGCAAGCGTCAAAGTGCCAGCATTTCAACCTTCATTTTCCGTTTTCGCAATTATGGATTTCTTGAGAATTTTTCTGTACACACCTCGGATGCGTAAATGGGTGTTAACCTTCCTAATCGTGATATACGCGGCGCTTCATTCCGTTGCCGTAATTGGTGCTGCCCAGGCTGCCGGGGAGCTAGTGCTTCCAGACCAAAAAGCAATTCAAACCGCCTCGATCGTGTCCGAAACACTAACGTCGCATAACATCAGGTGCTGCAATCACACGAGCAAGCAAGCAAAGTCCCAAAAACCCGCCAAGTGTGGAGCCGATTGCGTGTCAATTGCGGGTCCGTTGGAGGCGAGATTTCTGAAGTTGGAATTGGCATTGGGAGATACTGAGTTGCTTGGCCCTTTTTCCAGAGATCCAAAGCCTGAAAACAGGCCTCCAAGAAGTTACTGACACAAGGCAGCTACTTCGCTGCAAAGCTTCCTGCAATCGTCAGTATCACTCTGGAGAAAAGAGATGATTTCCCGTCGTAATTTACTTATTGGCTCCATCGGAGCAGTTGGAGCCGTTGTCGTACCTGCTTATGCACATGACAAAAAACCGTTCAAGATTGACCCCAAATTCGAACCGCAATCCGTACGATACTTTTCCTATCCTTCTGGGACGATAGTTGTCGATACGAAAAATCATTTCCTCTACCTCGTTCAGAGTTTCGGCAGGGCGAGACGCTATGGAATTGGTGTCGGCAAAGCGGGGTTGTCGCTGAAAGGAGAGGCAATTATTAGACGTAAAGCGGAGTGGCCTAGCTGGCGTCCAACCGCAAACATGATAAGCCGTGATCCCGGTAAATATCGGAGATACGCAAATGGGGTCCCTGGTGGGCCGAACAATCCCCTTGGATCAAGGGCGCTTTATCTTTATCGAAACGGTCGGGACACCATGTACCGGATCCATGGAACCACCGAACCTTCCTCGATCGGGCGATCCGTCTCTAACGGCTGCGTTCGGATGATCAATGCTCATGTTGAAGATCTCTATGAACGCGTTCCTTTAGGCACAAGAGTGGTCGTTTTGTGAGCACCCAATAGCGGCAAACTCCGGTCAGGCACGCGGCTGCATCCGGCGCGTGCCTTCACAAATGAGGGCTGCATTGGCCCAAGAAGACAGAAACCCAAGTGCGAGCTTTGGACGATCATGTGTCGAGCGTTTCATCTGACCGTTTTGATCGGCTTTTACGTATGGATAGAAAAGCCTTATTCGGTTGATCTGAAATGTCTTGGCTATTTCCCAAAAAGGACAAGTAGTATCTGAATGACTTACCTCTCAAGAAGATCCTTTCTTTCAGGATCGGCATGCTTTGCTAGCGTCGTTGTTAGCGGATGTGCCTCTGACAGGGCACAAATAAAACCAGTGCCTTATTCTGATGACCCAGCCTACATATCGATGTATGGCGCTATGCCAACCGAGCGGTTTCCGCTACCGGCAATTAACTTGAAAAAAGTTCCAAAGCGTTTCTACCGCCAGCAAGTTGATTACAACACTCCTGAAAAAGTGGGCACACTTGTTGTCGATACGCAAAACTTTTATCTCTACCTGGTTCAGGAAAACAAAAAGGCAATGCGATATGGAGTGGGGCTAGGTCGGGCCGGATTCGAATGGTCAGGACGGGCTCGGATTGCGCGCAAAACTGAGTGGCCCAAATGGACGCCGCCGGACGAAATGATCGAGCGGGAACCGGAACTCGAGAAATGGAGTTGGCAGAATGGTGGCATGCCTCCCGGGTTGGAAAATCCTCTAGGTGCACGCGCGCTTTATATTTTTCAGGGAAACCGCGACACGCTCTATCGCCTACATGGAACTGCGGAATACTGGACAATTGGCACGGCGGTTTCCAGTGGATGCGTCAGATTGATGAACCAAGACATTATCGATCTTTATGGACGCGTACCGGTTGGCTCACCGATTGTAGTTTTGTCGTGAAATGACAACCGACAAGCAATCCAGGATACCGGGGGCAATTTATGACAAATTGTCAGATTGTCCCTGATTACTTTGGGATCCGTTGTTCAGCCGCATGGCCTTAACACCTCACTAAGCCGCGGTTGCTAAACATCGCGGCGACCCGATTTAATTGCACGATGCGTTCACTGCGGAATGTCACGTTTCTTTAAAAGATTGATCATGCCCAAACAACGGAACATCCACTTCGCACACGCCCTCGCGCTCAAACTCCAGAGTGGTATGAACGATGCCGAAGGAATCTGATAGTTTTTCTTTCAGCTCCAACTTGATTGCCTCCAATTGGTTCCACTCAACTTCTTCGACGACTACATGAGCGTCCAGAGCTGGAGCGTTCTCTTCCATCTGCCATAGGTGTACATGATGTACCTCGCGAACCCCAGATGTTGCGCGCAGTAGATCTACGACATCATGTCCTGCGATGTCCAGGGGACTACCCAACATCAACGTTCTGACCGGTCCGCCAATCTCCGCCACTGCCAGATAGAGGATGTAGCCCGCAATACCGATGGTAACAGCGGGGTCGACCCATCGCATATCGAATAGGATGATCAAGGTCCCGCCGACGATTACCGCGACGGACGCCAGAGCATCCGATAAGTTGTGCAAGAACAGGGCACGAATGTTCTGACTTCCCTTTTGCATCGACCAGGTCAGTGCTGCTGTCAAAGCATCTACGCCGAGAGCAAACCCTGCGATAATCACGACCGTCCAGCCCTGGACGTCTGGTGGTTCAATCAGGCGCATTCCTCCTTCATAAATTAGGTAAAGGCCGACGATAATAAGGGTCGTATAATTGATGAGCGCAGCTACTGTTTCTATGCGTCCGTAGCCGAATGTCATACGCTCATCCGCAGGGCGTCGCGCAATCTTGCGGGCAGCGAAGGCAATAATCAGCGCGGCCATGTCTGAAAAATTGTGCAAGGCGTCTGCAATCAGTGCAAGGCTTCCGGCAAGGAGGCCGCCCACTATTTGTGCGATCGTCAGAAGGCCATTTGCCCAAATTGCCACGCCGACTCTGCGGTCGCCGCTTTGAGGATCGAGGTGCACGTGACTATGCCCGTGGTGGTCATGCGGCATCTGCGATACCTCCGTGATCATGGATTGCAGATCTACTGGGCTTTAATCGTCCTGATCGAATGGCACGGACGCGAGTGTTCATCCAGTGACGTATGATGAACCGGTAAAGCAAGCCTCTCACTCGTCCGAATTTTTGCATGTGCTCTGAATAGAATTGATCCGGCGTTTCAAACACACCAAAGTCCTGCTCGATGCCCGTCTCTTGAATGTAGGTGTCATGCCCCTCCCAGCGAACCGGTGGCGCGTCAAGGCAATCGGTGCCCGCACCGAAGCCACACAGGCTCTTGGTTCCGGAAAAGTTTTGCTGGAGAACGCTCAAGAATTTGTCATCTAGAATGAAGCCTTCGAGATTAATCCATTTCCCGTCGAACTCGACCTCGACCCAGGAGTGAAGGATTTCTTGCGGTGCGATCGGAAAGATCAAATCCGGGACGACACCACGTTGCAGCTCCTTGTGAATCATGAACCCTCGCAGGCGGCAAGTGATACCAACACCGCGCAATAGCGCCATTAGGAGCGTTCCCTTGGTGTTGCACTGGCCGTATCCATCTCGAAGTACTTCAGACGCGGGAATGTTGTCCGCCCGATTGTAGCCGAAGGCGATTTCGTTTCGAACAAAGTCGTAGATCGCGCCTATGCGATCGTACTGAGGCAAACGACGCCAGCTCCGATCTTCAGTCAGACGGACAATGGATGGTGCCCTGTAATCGAGTAACTGCGAGGCGGCAAGAAGGGGGGCAGCATCGGGCATATGATTGTTCCTCGTATCGACTGAGGATGAATGTAATTTCTATAGTCACTATAGGTTCAAGAGGTGATCACAAAAAAATCTAGGCTCTAAGCGACGACTGTTGCTCCCTGTCGACGGACAAAATTCCGACGACGCCCATCACTCTGGCTGTTCCACCGTCTCAGCCAGCTAGGAATCCGCGCGTTGTGATGTCTTCGGAATACAGTTTGCGAACTCACCGCCCCGATATCGGTCTCGACCGACGAAAGCCGTTAGGGTGAGACATTGGACTATCATCAGAGCCAAGTAATCAAAAGGCGGGCAAGTTCGGTGAAATGACCGTCAAAGTAATACCTACGCTCCGATCTCGTCGTGATCAGTTAGGCACTCGGAGTGGTCTCGAAGCACCTCAAGTACCCGGCAGTCAGCTGTGCGGCCACCGCTGCATTCATAGACCATTCGCTTCAATTCTGTGTGAAGTGCCTGTAAACGCGCTATGCGCTGCTCCACCTGCTTAAGCTGCCGACGTGCAATGGCATCTGCCATGTCGCAGGGCCGGTTGGGATGATCGCAGAGGTCCAGGAGCTCCCGGATTGCTTCCAATGAAAAACCAAGCTGCCGCGAATGGCGAATAAATGAAAGTTTGTCGAGTTGCTCATTACTATAGCGTCTCTGTCCCCCTTCAGTACGGTCCGGTTCTGGTAGAAGCCCGATCTGTTCGTAATAGCGAATAGTCTGCACTTTCGTGCCTGTTTTCTTTGCAAGACCGCCGATCGAGAGCATGGGTTAGTTATCCAAATACCAAAGTGTACGGGCCAAAAAGGACTTTCAGCAGCGCCGAACCTAAGCCAATTGCATCCGCGCGACAATCAAGCACGTCCCCAAAAGAGAGCTTGAACCTCTAGTGGCTTTAGGAATTATACGAGTACCGAAAAAGGTAAAATCAGTAGTCAGGTTCGCTTGCCGCATTCGAACTGTTTGACCTCCAAACGTGTCCAAACTCTGAGGTTTTCAGGGCGTGCCGGATGCTGGAGGTCGTGTTTTTTGGCAACCAAAGTCTTGCTGCTCCATCGGAAGCCCACGCAATGATAGACATTCTTGCACCGGTGTTAACCAAGGTACAAACGATCAACACCTCGATCGGTTCTGACCGGAACGCGCCTTTGAAACCGGCAATTGATTTACCGCCATTTGTCAGGGATAGCATTTGGTTCAACGACATGCCCGGCGAAGAGGTCTCCACCAATCTAGAAGAGGGGATCTGACTTTATGGCCCGCTTTTCCGGAGAGATGGCCCTAGTCCTTGCCTGGATCGTTTCACTCGTCGCCACACTCGCAGTATTGTTCATCGGCGAAGTGTTGGGCCAGACGCCTTGCGTGCTCTGTTGGTTTCAGCGTGCCTTTATGTTTCCGCTGGTTGTTGTCCTTGGTTTTGGTCTTTGGTGGCATGACCGCCGAGTTGGACGCTACGGTTTAGTGTTGGCAGTTGGAGGCGGAGCCGTCGCACTCTGGCACCTAGGCCTTTATACAGGCCTAATTCCTGAGCCCATTCAACCATGCTCTGCAACCGGTCCTTCCTGCACTGACTCCGACCAATTGTTCCTCGGCGTTCCCATCCCGTTGATGGCGCTCGTTGCGTTCGCTCTCATCGGCCTGTTGTCCGCCCTGTCACTCAAGGAGACACATAAATGAAACGCCGCGCCTTGATCTTGTCTGTGCTCGCACTTGGCAGTGCCAGCTTCGTCGGTGCCGCCTGGTATGTGAAACGCCAAGCGCCTTTGGAGAGTGCCCAATCTCTCGTCTCAGAGGGCAACGAGGTCCTTGTTCGGCCCTACTCACCAGTCCTTGGGCCAGAAAACGCACCGGTCACAATTGTCGAGTTCTTCGACCCCGCCTGTGAGGCCTGTCGCGCGTTTCATCCAATTGTGAAAGACCTCTTGGCGCAGCATGAACCCGCGGTTCGTGTCGTGATGCGTTACACGCCATTTCACGGTGCGGCATCAGAAGAAGCAATCCGAATCCTCGAAGCCGCACGAATGCAAGGTGTCTTCGAGCCTGTGCTGGAGGCTGTTTTGCGCGAACAGCCCAGGTGGGCTTCGCACGGCTCCCCACAGCCAGGTTTGATACTCGGAATTGCCGTGGCCGCAGGTCTTGATGCAGAGGCCGCGCGTACACAAATGCTTGCACCCGACGTCGTTGGGATCCTCAACCAAGACCGTGCGGACGTCGAAGCTGTTGGGGTGCGGCAGACACCAACATTCTTCGTAAACGGAAAGCCGTTGGATCCATTCGGCGATGTTGAGCTGCGGCGCCTGGTTTCGGCGGAAGTTGCTGCGGTTCAAAACTGAACAGCGATCTACAAAGGAAGAACGGCAATGAGAATGGTACTGTCCCAAACGCTGGCCGCACTCGTAATAATCATAGGGTTCTCTGCCGCCTCCGTGGCAGGCTCAGACAAAGTGCTAATTGAGGATGCATGGTCTCGCGCATCCATCGGTACCAGTCGTCCCGGTGTGGCCTACATGAAAATCCGTAATACCGGCGACCTTGCAGTAACGCTGAGAAGCATTGGTACGGATATTGCGCTGAAACCTGAAATTCACCGGACATCAACGACTAACCAAGGTGTGAGCTCCATGACGCCTGTCGGCGAAATCGAAATTGCTCCGGGAAAAGCAGTGATTCTGGAACCAGGAGGACTTCATGCGATGCTGATGGGGCTGCAACGGAAAATGACCGAGGGTGAAAGTTTCCTTATGACCCTGGCTTTTTCCGATGGTGGTGAAGTAACAGTCGAGATTCCAATCCTTGGCATCGCCGCACGTGGACCCGAGAGCTGATGCGGCAACGGCGTTTGCTTGAGTATGGCGTGCTTGGCGTCGCGGCAATCAGCTTTATTCTTTTCGTCGGCTGGTGGCGTGTCGATGGTCCGGGTGCACCGGAACCTTCCGATCGGCGTCCCCTTGATTTTCCTGCGATGGAGTTTCGGCTCACTGACCACGCAGGAAACGCGGTGGGCCCTGAAGTCCTAACCGGCCGCGCGACGATGGTGTTTTTCGGTTTCACTTTCTGTCCCGACGTTTGCCCCACCACGCTCTCGGACATATCGAGTTGGCTTGAGATGATGGGCGAGGACTCGGACCAACTTAATGTGATTTTCATTACAGTTGACCCCGAACGCGATACCGTCGACGCAATGGCTGAGTATGTGGGTTACTTTGACGCGAACATCCGGGGTTGGACCGGAACGAATGAGCAAATCGCGGTAGCGGCAGATATGTTCCGGGTCACCTATGAAAAGGTACCGACAGACGGTGAAGACTACACCATGAACCATACCGCGAGCGTCTTCTTGTTCAAAGCAGACGGTCAGTTTTCTGGGGCTATCGACTACCACGAGACCCGAGAAACCGCAGTGCCCAAAATTCGCCGCGCAATGACTGAAAAAGAGGAAGTGCCTCAATGAGCAAGAGGTATCTGATGAATGTCGGTGTGGCTTCAACGGTCCACTCGCCAAACTGATCCATACTCAAGGAGCGTCTTAACGGATGCTCCCCGGGCTGCAAGCGAACAGTGCCGGCATCCCCAAACCGCATCACCGCTTCTTGGCTATAAGTGCATTCGATCCATAACGAAAAGGCTCTGCTCCATGAAAAAATGTCTCACTGCTCTCATGTTCACTCTTGCATTGTCGTCATCTACGCAGGCTTTCGCTGACCAAAGTCTAGTCGAGGTCCGCAAGACCAACGGTTGCGGCTGTTGCCTGGCTTGGATGGAGCATCTTGAGGAAAATGGTTTCAATACGACCGGCGAGGACATGTTTGCCGGACCGTTGACGCGGTTCAAGATCGACAATGGCGTGCCCCAGCGAATGGCCTCTTGCCACACGGCACTTGTTGACGGCTATGTAATCGAGGGTCATGTGCCAGCGACCGATATTGGCCGTCTGCTATCAGAACGTACAGACGCGATTGGTCTCGCCGTGCCCGAGATGCCGCTCGGCTCACCGGGCATGGACCAGAGTGACGTGCGAGAAGCCTATGATGTGTTCCTCATTCAGCGGGACGGTTCGACGGAAATCTTCGCGAGTTATGCCAGCAATTGAGTGCACCTAAAGGATAGCAAAGATGAGACCAATTCTGCTGGTCGGGTTGGCAGGCGTTGCAATTGCGTTCTTTGTGGATCAGGTATCGAAGTCGATTATCGTCGCAAACAAAGCTAGTTTGACACCCAGTGTCTCCGTCTTTCCTGGTTTCAATCTTACTTACTTGCAGAACAGCGGCGTGTCATTTGGACTGCTGGGTGAAGCGCCCTGGTTTGTTCTTGTCGGGCTGGCGATTGCCGTTTGCGTCTGGTTGTCGGTGCTTTTGATCCGTGCAGAAAGCAGGTTCGAGGCCCTGGCTTATGGAATGATCATTGGTGGTGCTCTCGGAAATGTCACGGATCGGCTGCGATATCGCGCAGTGACTGACTTCCTTGACTTCTACTTACGCGCAGCACATTGGCCGTCCTTCAATATGGCCGATGTTTTCGTGGTCGGCGGCGTGGGATTGTTACTTCTTTCTCCGTGGTTGGCCGCTCGACATGCTGGTTCCAGCTGAGACAGTGTAGCGTTCTTTCAATAGAATTTACGCGACCCGCATACATAAAATCAGCAGGCATGAGGTCCCGAATAAGATGCGCATTTGATCTGGTCGAGGTTGTTGCGGCTGCAAAGCTCTCAAAAAAGAGCATTCGCATTTCTATCGGGCTACGCATGTCGCACGCCTATTTAGCTTTGACATCATTTGTAAGCGCCAAGTTAGAATTTCACGGTCGGTCTATTCAGGATGTCACACTTCCCGCTTTGTTGAGCGTTGGGAGTTTGGGCATGGATGGGTTTTGATGAGTGAGCGAGATTTGAATCGGGTCGAGATCCTGGCGCAGGTTGATGACGGCCATATCAACGTCACGACTGCGGCCAATCTAATGAACATGTCCAGGCGGCACGTTTATCGTCTGTTGGCCCGGTTCCGCTCCGAAGGTCCTGGCGGGATCCGTCATCGTGCCAGAGGCCGCCGCCCAAACATCGCCATCCATCCCGTCAAGCGTGAGTATGCGATGACATTGGTGCGCGAGCGCGACGAAGACTTTGGCCCGACGCTGGCGGCCGAGATGCTTTTGGAACATCACGGTTTCAAGGTCGGCCGGGAGACGCTGCGCCAGTGGATGATCGAGCATGGTCTGTGGCTGTCCCGCAAGCAGCGCCGGCGGTTCCATCAGCCACGGCTGCGCCGGGAATGCTTTGGCGAGCTGGTGCAGATCGACGGCAGCGAGCACCGCTGGTTCGAGGAGCGTGGCGACCCGTGCACGTTGCTGGTGTTCATCGACGATGCCACCAGCACCTTGATGGAACTGCGGTTTGTCGTACCCCTCCGGTGAAGGCCGTCTTGCTGGCGTAGGCTGAAGACTGTCAGTCCTAGTGGTAGCACTAGGAGTAGTCATATGACCAAGCAGCATATTGAGGTGATCACGTCAGTGGAGCGGCGCCGGCGATGGTCGCAGGAAGACAAGGAGCAACTTGTAGCGGCGTGCCTCGAACCGGGCGCAAGCGTGTCGGAGATTGCCCGGGCGGCGGGTTGCCACGTGAGCCAGTTATTTCGGTGGCGCAAACAACTCTGCACGATCTCTGACGGCCGGACGGCTGCTGATCACGGGACACCCGCACCGACATCTTCACCTGAGTTTGTCCCGGTAACGATCTCCGATGCCGGGTCTTTGCCGGCCCCTTGTCAATCACCGGAACCAACTCCGCCACCACGTTCGCGGCGTAAGCCGAGCGTTGTGACGATCGAGTTGGGCCGGGGTAAACGGGTCCGGGTCGACAGTGATATCGACACGGAAGCTCTGGGACGCATTCTCGATCTTCTGGAGCGGCGATGATCCCGGTCCCGAGCGGTGTGAAGGTCTGGCTCGCGACAGGCCATACGGATATGCGCAGAGGCTTTCCCGGCCTGTCGCTAATGGTTCAGGAGACACTGAGGCTGGATCCGATGAGCGGGCACCTGTTTGTTTTCCGCGGCCGGAGCGGAGGCTTGATCAAGGTGATCTGGCACGATGGCCAGGGAGCATGCCTGTTCACGAAGAAGTTGGAACGCGGACGGTTTATCTGGCCATCGGCCGCGGACGGGACGGTATCCATCACCCCGGCTCAGCTCGGTTATCTGCTGGAAGGCATCGACTGGCGCATGCCGCAAAAAACCTGGCGGCCAAGCGCGGCGGGATAGTGGATAGCGCTGGCATGGTGGGAGCGAATATGATTCCATCCCGCCATGCTCGATGCGGCCGAACACCTTCCCGACGACCTTGCCAGTGCGCACGCGATGATCCTCGCGGAGCGTGCGGCCCGCCGTGAAGCTGAGGCACTCGCGGCCCGTGCCCAGGCGGTAAACTCGCACTCGGAAGCCCTGATCGCCCGGCTGAAGCTGGAGATCGAGAAGCTCAAGCGGGAGATCTACGGACACCGTTCGGAGCGCAAGGCCCGCCTTCTAGAGCAGTTGGAATTGCAGCTCGAAGAGCTAGAGGCCGATGCAGCCCAGGACGAGCTGGCGGCGGAAGCCGCGGCACGTTCATCGACCGTCAAGGCGTTTGAACGCAGGCGCCCGTCAAAGAATCCGTTTCCGGAGCATTTGCCGCGCGAGCGTGTGGTTGTCGCCGCGCCGGAGAGTTGCCCGTGCTGCGGGTCCGCAAAGCTGGCCAAGCTCGGTGAGGATGTCACCGAGACGCTGGAAGTGATCCCGCGCCAGTGGAAGGTGATCCAGACCGTTCGCGAGAAGTTCACCTGCCGGGACTGCGAGAAGATCACTCAGCCGCCAGCTCCGTTCCATGTGACGCCGCGCGGCTTTGCGGGTCCGAACCTTCTGGCAATGATCCTCTTCGAGAAGTTTGCCCAGCATCAGCCGCTGAACCGGCAGAGCGAGCGTTACTCGCGCGAGGGCATCGATCTCAGTCTGTCGACGCTGGCCGACCAGGTCGGAGCCTGCGCGGCGGCTCTTAAGCCGGTGCATTCGCTGATCGAGGCGCATGTACTGAGTGCCGAGAGGTTGCACGGCGACGACACCACCGTGCCGATCCTTGCCAAGGGTAAGACTGATACCGGTCGCATCTGGACCTATGTCCGCGACGATCGCCCGTTCGGAGGGCAATCTCCGCCGGCAGCCCTTTACTATGCCTCTCGCAACCGGCGCCAGGAACACCCCGAGCGCCATCTGAGGAGCTTCGCCGGTATTCTGCAAGCTGACGCCTACAGCGGCTACAATCCGCTGTTCAAGGTGGACCGTGATCCTGGTCCGCTGACCCAGGCGCTGTGCTGGTCACATGCGCGCCGCAAGTTCTTCGTGCTTGCCGACATCGCCACCAACGCCAGGCGCAGAAAGAACGCCGCACCGATCTCACCGATTGCGCTGGAGGCAGTCACGCGCATCGATGCCTTGTTCGACATCGAGCGCGAGATCAACGGGCTCGCTGCCGGTGAACGCCTGGAGCGGCGGCTCAGGGACAGCGTTCCGCTTGTCGAAGGTCTTGAGGAATGGCTGCGGGCCGAGCGGAACAAGCTGTCGCGCAGCTCCCCGGTTGCCGAGGCGATCGATTACATGCTGAAGCGTTGGGACGGCTTCACCACCTTCCTGCACGACGGCCGGATCTGCCTGACGAACAATGCGGCCGAACGGGCACTGCGCGGCTTTGCCCTCGGCAGGAAGTCATGGCTGTTCGCGGGATCGGATCGCGGTGCCGACCGCGCCGCCTTCATGGCGACACTGCTCAACTCGGCGAAGCTCAACGCCGTCGACCCGCAAGCCTGGCTTGCCGATGTCCTCGCCCGCATCGCCGAAACGCCTGTTTCCCAGGTCGAGGGACTGCTGCCTTGGAACTGGAAGGCGAAATCTGCGAGATCGGCGGCATGAGCAAATCACCGAAAACCGCAGCATCCGACAGCATAAACGAGATCGCAACGGTCCGCATCGAATTGCAGGATACCGATCCCCTGATCTGGCGCGAGGTCGAAGTGCCGACCTCGATCACGTTGAAAGTGCTGCACGACGTCATCCAGGCCGTGATGGGCTGGTTCGACCACCATCTCTGGGAGTTCACTGTCGGCAAGCAAAGATACGGTCTGCCGACGGGCAAGGATTGGGGGACGGAGCCACGCAAGGAGGCGGCGAAGGTGCGTCTGCGCGACATCCTGAAGCCTCGCAAGACGATGATCGATTACCTCTACGACTTCGGTGACAGCTGGGAGCATCGGCTCACGGTGACCGACGTCAGAACCGGCGATCCGGACGCCTCCTATCCCCGCTATGTCGGCGGCAACAGAAACGCACCGCCGGAGGATTGCGGCGGAACCCCTGGCTTCTACGACATGCTCGACGCGCTGGCCGATCCGAGCCATCCCAATCACGCCGACGCAACTGAATGGGCCGACGAATACAACCCGGTCACAATCGACGAACTTCCGATCAAATATGCGCTTTTGCGCATCGCAAACCGCCGCAATGCCGCCAAAGTGCGATTGACCAAGAATACCCGCTCGAAACCCAACAACTGATCAAACCGCAATCGCCGCGGTGCTCACCGGACGGTTACGGTTTGTCCGCTCGGAAAGCGCCTTCAGCTATTTCGAGGCACTGGAATCCTATCTGACCCATCACGGCCGACCTGTTGCATTCTACTCCGACAAGCATTCCGTTTTCCGGGTCAACAAGGCAGATTCCAAAGGCGGCCAGGGCATGACCCAGTTCGGCCGGGCCTTGTCGGAGCTCAACATTGAGATTCTGTGTGCAAACTCAAGCCAGGCCAAGGGCCGTGTCGAGCGCGCCAACCGTACCCTTCAGGACAGGCTCGTGAAGGCCCTGAGACTGGCTGACATCGGAACGATCGAAGACGCCAACCGATCCTGCCAACATACATCGAACGCTACAACGCGCAGTTTTCCAAGGTTCCTGCCCGGCCTGACAATCTTCATCGGGGGCTCAAGGTGGAGCCGGACCGTCTTCAGGACATCCTGTGCTGGAAGGAGAAGCGGTATGTGACAGCACAGCTGGCTGTTTCCTACGAGCGCAAGCGGCTGATCCTGGAAGAGAACGAGGTGACAACAGCCCTGCCCGGCAAATATGTCGAGACACGTCAGTTTGCCGACGGCCGTCTTGATGTTCTCTGGAACGGGGTTTGCCTGCCGTTCAAGGTGTTCGACACGGGCCAGCGGGTTTCGCATGCGGCAATTACCGAGAATAAGCGTCTCGGTGATGTCCTATCCTGGATGAAGGAACAACAGGAAGCCAACCTGCGACCGCCGAAGGTCAAGTCGTCGAGCGAGAAAGGCGGATACCCGCAAGGTTCTGTCCTGGCGCATCTCCAACACGCTGGAGGCGGACTTTTGCGTTGAAGCGTTGAACGAAGCAATCCACCGGTTCGGCACCCAGATCTCGATGGACGGTAAGGGCCGTTGCCTCGACAACATCTTCATCAAGCGCTTGTGACGGTCCTTGAAGTATGAATGTGTCAATCTGCACGCTTGGGAGACAGGATCGCAGGCCAAAGCCGGCGTGGCAAAATGGATCTCCTTTTACTATCACCAGCGGCCTCACGCCGCCCATGGCGCACAGCCGCCCGCCGTGGTCTACTTCACTCAAACCGAAACCGACCAGCAGGGACAGAGAGTAGCTTAATCTATCCCGGAAACTGTCCAAGGGTTGGGACGTACCTCACTTATGGCCGAGCCCAACCAGTCCCGGAAACTTTTGGCCATCGAACGGTCGCCTTCTCACATTCCAGAATTTTCAGCCATATTTTCCCGGAAAGATGATGTCCTGATCGACCAAGATGTTGAAATTATGCCCCGGTCGGATCTGCAGTGTCGGCTGGACATCGAGGTTCTTGCTAATAGTCCGCTCAACCACCCTGCCGAACACTTCCGCAAAGTTTCGGCGGGCAGCATCGGACGCAGTCTCCTGGGTGGCAAGCGTAGAGCTTTCCGGTACTGCCATATCGATCCCCGTTCCGATAATCGCAAGAAGTGCTGCGGATCCAAAAGTCCGAAGGTAATGATTGTTCACCTTGTCCTTGAAACCGCCATAGCCTTCACCATCGACTCCCCCCATTGAGCCGATCTGCAAGGTGGCGCCGTTCGGGAAGACAACATCCGTCCAGACGACCAACACACGGTTCTGACCGAACGACACGTCGGAATCGTACCGGCCGAACAGCTTGGTTCCCTGGGGGATCAGAAGATGGTGTCCGGTTGCGCTGTCATAGACGTTCTGTCGGACCTGGCCAGTGATCCGGCCAGGGAGGTCTGAATTGATGCCGGTAATCAACGTTGCCGGGATCACGGATCCACGCTTCAGTTCATAAGGCGATTGCTGTGGAACCACGCGGTTCGCGAGATATCCAGCCTCGGCAATGTCTTGGTTGAAAAAGGCTTGTTTGCCGTATTGTCCGTTTGGATCAGCATTGGCAGTCCCGCCTTGAGCCGCCTGCAAGGCAGCCGACAGGAGATCAGGTGATGTTGGACCTCGTGTAAAGGTGCCGTTGCCCGTTTGATTGCCCTGGGTGGTTTGAATCCCCTGCCCCTGGCCTTGTAGTTCGCCGAGGTTCACGGTGGTGGGGCTGTCATTGGCGGCATCGATTGATTGAAGCCGCTTCATCCGCTGCCGATGCATCTCCTGGAGTTGTTGTTCCTCAAACCGCTGGTCCAGTTGAGCACGCCAATCCGGTTCTGATTGCTGCGGAGCCGAGACCTCGTCGGGTTTGCCTGGTTCCGGTTGAAACGGGTTCCCGAAAGGTCTCTGCTGTTGAACCTTCTCCGGAACCGCGGCTCTGACCGGGTCTGGTTGAACCCCTGCAATAAGCTGACTGGGGGGATCTATGACGCCATTGCTGATTCCGGCTTTGAGCTGATCCGCAAAGCCACTCGCCGGCGCGCCGCCTTCGTCTCCGGCAAAATTGTCCCCGGAGTTGATGCCACGGTTGGCAAGGCCGATGATGATCACGACGCCGAACACGACGATAAGCCCGACGAACAAGACAATGGGAAGTTTGTTCAGGCGCCGTATCTTGGGAGCTTCGTCATCGGGCCGGATATCGCCACCCGCCAGATGCACGTTCGATTCCGAATTGCTCATGAGTGCCGCCTCTAGACAGTTCTGGTCAAAACGGAAACCGGGCTCGTCGGTGATGCTCCGGTTGGCGTTGCCTGATAGGTCCGTGCCAATTCGACAGTTGGCGTGGTGAGACGAGCGAAGATTTGCCCCGCATCGGAGTCGATCGTGTAGGCCAGGGGAATGATGGTATCGCCCGATGGCTGTTGATCCGCTTCGGCTACCGCATACCCCCATTCCCGCAGAGAGCTTTCCAGGGCCAGGGCGAACTCTGAATTGTCGGCTTTTAGGAAGATGGTTCCCGTTCCTGCTCCGACATGCTCGGAGAGTTTCGCCACTATGTCGCCGGCGACGATGCTCGCAGCGGAAGGAGACAGATTGGCGGCGTCAATGCTTGTTGTTGGGTTGAACCAACCGCTTTGTGATGTCATGCAGCCAGCCATCGGAGTTGCGAGGGCCGAAATGCTGATGGCTTTCAAAATTGAGCGGCGCGTGTACAACATGGTCACCCTCCCCTGTTGATACGGATTTTTTGCTGGCTGTAGCCAACACCGGAAACGAGCACCGCCTGGTCGATCATGTAGTCCACGATCATGAGGCTGCCCTTCAGGCGATAATTGACGATCTGGTTCTGTCCACCGGCGGTGATATAAAGAACCGGGGCATCACCGGACGCCATTCCATTTGGAAATTGGATGTAGGTCTTGAGACCGTCCGAATAGACGCGGGTCGGCCGCCAGCGCGCTTGACCATGAATATTGAATTTGAAGTCCAGGTTTTCGGCCGGGACGCCGGCGCCCGGGATGATGCTCGTCTCAAGCTGACGATTGGCAGCTTCGAACTTGGCCTGGATATCTTCCGGGTAATCGAAGCCTACCCGGGCCATGTAACGGTGACTGTCGCTTTGAAGTTTGATCTGATAGGTGCGCCTCGATGTCGTCACCACCATCGATGTGACGAGCCCGGGTTCTGTCGGCTTGATGATCAGGTGAACCGAGTTTCCGGTGGGGCCCCCGGATGTTGCAGGATCCACTTTCCAGCGAACCGTATCCCCGACCATGACATTGCGAACAGCTTCCCCGGGCTGCAATTCGATGTCGCAGACCTGCAGGGGAGCACAGACAACGGTTGGCTGGACCTGGCCATAGAGATAGATCACCTTGCCGTCCGGACCTTTGGTGATGACGCCGCGGCCGTTACGCCAGTCGCTCGACAGACCGAGGGCCCGCAGTTCCTTTGCTGTGTAGTCAGCAGCCAAGGATTGAACAGGCAAGGCGGTGATGGCAGCTGCGGCCGCGAACAAGCATAAGCCCGCGTGCCGTCTGGTTTTCCGAAACATTCTTCTTACTTTCTGAGCGCGTGGATTGCTTACAGTTGAGCGGTCCAGTCGAAGTCCTTGAGATAAAGGCCGATCGGATTAAGCCGGATGATCGCTTCGTCCTGTGGAGGCGAGAGCGTGACATTTGCTACCCCGCGCCAGCGCTTCGTTTGAAGCTCCTTGCCCTTCCGGTCCCGTTCGATCTCGGTCCAGTCGATCTGATAGGATTGATTGGAGAGCGGCACGATGCTGGTCACCTCGACGGACACGGTGCGGGACTGCGCCCGATCGAACGGAGAGTTCGTCCGGTAGAAGTTGTTGACCTTCTGGGTGGCGACATCTGTCTGCCGGAGCATTGCGTAGACCCGGTCGATGTAGCCCTTCGCAACGACCGTATCCGGCGTGACAGAACGGAAGTTAGCAATCCAGGCTCCGAGCATGGAGCGAACGACGCGTTCGTCGGCATATTCGATCTGAGCCGGGAACCCGCCGATCGCAGGCGTGCCGAGTTTGTCCACCTCGACGATATACGGGACCAGTTTGACCTGGGTGCTCTGGTAGAGTGCGAAGCCGAAGCCGATTGTCGCCATCGCCAGGGAAATAAGACCGACACCTTGCCAGACGCGGGCAGTGCGGATGTAGGAGCCGTATCGTTCGTTCCATTCCATCCGTGCGGCAAGATAGGGATTATCAATTGGAGTATGTTTTGCCATCTAACTGCCTATTGCTCAGGAGGATTTGGGCGAAGATCCGCCAGTTGGCTTGTTCGGCAGGGATTGCCGCAG
Organism: Labrenzia sp. 5N; assembly: GCF_012395805.1. Taxonomy (NCBI): domain Bacteria; kingdom Pseudomonadati; phylum Pseudomonadota; class Alphaproteobacteria; order Hyphomicrobiales; family Stappiaceae; genus Labrenzia; species Labrenzia sp. 5N. The sequence continues at coordinate 77,107 of NZ_JAAZTM010000027.1, forward strand.
TTTGTGATTGGCGAGGCCTAGAGCCGAGGCATTTCCTGCATGAGGGGCGCCAGAGAGCTTGTCTGCGGCTGCCGATGAAAGGGCTGCAAAGGGAGCCATGGCTGCTTGAGCCGCAGCTTGCCCTCTCGACGATCCATCGTTCCTGGCGGTTTCGTAGGCTGCCTTCGCACCAGCGGCCATTTGAGCGCTGCCGATAGCGGTTCCGGCGGCGAAAGTGCTGGTCTGGGTGCCGTGACGAATGACTTCCATTCCGTTGCCGACCGAAACGCCCTGGACAACACCTTGCAGGATCTGTGGGACGTACATCGCGATCATAAAGACAACCACTGAAATCCCCGCAATTGTCAACGTTGCAAGGAATTGATCATCCGCTGTTGAACTGTTGGAAAGGCCGATCAGAACTTGAGAGCCGATACGCGCGATCATTACCAGCGCCATCAGTTTCATGCCGACTGAGAACGCATAAACCAGGTATTTGATTGGAAATTCTTTCGTAAAGGACGTGCCACCAAGGCCGAGCATGATGACGCCTGCCAGGAGGCCGACATACATTTCGATCCAAACTGCAATGAAGATCGCGGCCACAAGCGAGAAGCAGATAATCACCACAACCATTGCCAGCACGGACGCAATAGCCAACCCATTGTCTTCGAACAGACCGAACTGCGCATTCTGCGAAAGGTTGGCGGCAACTTCGACGCCGGCGTTAAAGATATTTGCCGGAGAAGCCGAGCCCCCGCCCGCTCCAATCTGGAAAAGGCTGTCTACGACGGCTTGAGCGAATTGTGGCCCATTCGTCAAAATGAACGCGAAGAGGCCGACAAACATAATGCGCCGAACCAACTCGCTAACCCAGGCTTCAAGCGCAGCGGCCTGAATCGCCAACCAGACAGCGGCAATTCCAAATTCGATGCCAGCGAGGATCCAGAACAGCGACTGAGCTGCGTTCGTGATCGTTCCTTCCCAGCCTTTCGCCGCGGAAATGACCTGATCTTTCAGGTTGTCCAACACAGCACCATCCGCGGCGAGAACCGGTCCCGCCAACAATAGCAACACAACTGGCGACAAAGCTGAGATCGCTCGAGGTTTTGGTTTCATTTGCCGAAATCCACGCTGATTTCATCGCCGCCCGTTGTCGGGTAATCCTTCGGGTCCGTTTGAATGAATTGTTCTTGTGTATCGACGTTGGTTTGTTTCTCGGCTGGTGCGGAGAAAACGAAGATGTAAGTGACGGACGCAGCTCCAAACAAAAGGAGGGCGAGCAGTAAGTACAAATAAGTCTTTGCCATCTTTCAGAAGTCCACGCTGAGTTCGTCGCCGCCGGTGGTCGAGGATTTTGTCGCACCGAAGAACTTTTCCCTTTTTGACTGAGCAAGGTCGCTCTTCGTCTGCTCGGACTGGTACCAGGTCCCCATCATGGTCATCTGCTGAGAGACAAGACCTCGAAGCTTCTGCATCTGCTCGACTTGCTGGGCTGCAATCTCATGACCCACCTGCAAGGCCTGCTTTTGGCCCTCCGCGGACTGAGAATGCTGCCGGAGCTGGCGCATGGTGTCCTCTTCCGTCGCGAACTGGTCCGAGGTGTATCCGGCCGCTTTCAAGGTCGAGGAGATCGTGTCCCGGTTGGTGTCGGACCAGCCTTGGTACATGGTCGAGAACGACTGCGCTTCCGGCAGGCCGTTCTTGGCGAAATCGGCGTAGCTCTGGAACCGCTGTTTCAGCGTGTCGTCGAGGTTGCCCATTGAGAACGCCATGGCCTGACCCTTCTGAACCAAGCTCTGCAGTTGGCCGAGGTTCTGTTCAACCTCACCCCAAACCTGCATCGGCAGGGAGAGCGTGTTCTGCAGCATGTTCTCGTAGATGCTGATCTGGTTTTCGATCATCTGGATCTGGTTGCCGATCTGCTGCACCTGATTGGCAATCTGCTCGGCGTTCTGACCGCCGAGGGCGATGAGCTCACTGTTGTTGAGGATCTGGGTGAACTCTGTCGCACCGGTGACCGCGCCACCGGCCTGGACCGGTCCTGCAATTCCGATTACACAAAGAACGCTGGCGAGCGATCTAGCCAAGAAGCTGTTCGGCATTGGCAATTCCTCTTTGCTTGAGCCATTCGGCGGGCCATTTGTCGCCGTGGTGGAGGTGAAGGTCTTCGATGCGCTTGAGATCGTCCTTCGCGGACGCGCCAACGAAGGACAGCGTGATCGGGCCGAGCGCCATGTCGAAGAGCCGGCGCCCATCCGGAGACGTGACGTAGTACTCGCGCTTCGGGATCGCCGAGGCGATGATTTCGATCTGCTGGTCGTTGAAGCCGAGCTTTTCGTAAAACGCGCGCGTTCCGGAAACTCGGGCCTCACCATTTGGCAGGCAAACCTTTGTCGGGCAGCTTTCCTTCAGAACGTCGATGATGCCGGATCTGTCGGCATCCGAGATCGATTGTGTTGCCAGGACCACCGCGCAATTCGCCTTGCGGAGAACTTTCAGCCATTCCCGGATCTTGTCGCGAAAGACTGGGTGACCGAGCATCAACCAGGCCTCATCAAGAATAAGCAGGCTCGGTTCACCGGTCAGGCGTTTTTCGATCCGGCGGAACATATACAGCAGGACCGGGATCAGGTTCCGGTCGCCCATGTTCATCAGCTCTTCAATCTCGAAGGTCTGGAACCTGGAAAGCGACAGGCCGTCTTGTTCGGCATCGAGGAGCGAACCCATGGGACCGTCCACCGTGTAATATTGCAGCGCGTCCTTGATCTCCCGGTTCTGGACACCCGACACGAAATCGGTGAGCGACCGGCGCTGAGACTTCGACATCAGGTCGATCTGCGTCGTGATCGCGTTGCGGTGCTCTGGCAGAACCTTCACACCCTGCATTTCGATGAGGGTTTCCAGCCACTCGGCAGCAAACGCCTTGTCGGTGGGATCCTCGAGAGAGGAGAGCGGTGCAAAGGCCAGTGTGTCCGACTTGCCGACGTCATATTGATCCGCGCCAACGGCAAGCGTCAGTGGATACATCGACTTGCCTTTGTCGAAGACGAACACCTGCGCATTCAGATAGCGAAAGAATTGAGCCACGATCAGCGCGAGAAGCGTCGATTTACCCGAACCGGTCGGTCCGAAGATCAGCGTATGCCCCAAATCCCCGACATGAAGATTGAAACGGAAGGGTGATGAGCCAGAGGCCACCTGCATGAGCGGCGGCGATCCAACAGGATAGAACGGGCAAGGCGCTTCCGGCGATCCGGCCCAGACAGAATTCAGCGGAGCCAGGTCGGCAAGGTTGCGCGTGCTCACCAGAGGTTCGCGAACGTTGGCATAGGACACGCCCGGCAGACTTCCCAGGAACGCTTCGGTCGTATTCAGGGTTTCGATGCGCCCGCCAAAGCCTTCACTCTGCACGAGCCGGCGCACCGCCTCACATTTTTCCTGAAGCCGCGCCTGGTTCGTGTCGAAGAGCACGATGACAGGCGTGTAGTGGCCGAAGGCGACGAGCTGCGAGCTTGCCTCGGCAATCGCGTCTTCGGTTTCCCCGACCATCAACATGGCATCCTGATCGAGCGATCCGGAGTTGGTCTTGAAGAGCTGATCCATCAGCGGCCGCACCTTCTGCAGCCACTTCTTGCGGGTCTTTTCCAGCACCGAGCGCGCCTCGATCGGATCGAGAAATATGAACCGGCTCGACCAGCGATAGGTGATCGGCATCAGATCGAGCGCGTTGAGGATCCCCGGCCAGCTTTCGGCCGGGAACCCGTCGATCGCCACGACACCGACATAGGTGCCGTCGATGATGGGGTTGAGACCGTGATGGAATTCCGCCGTCACCAGATAGTCGAGATACATCGCAATGTCAGGCAAGCGGATCGGATGGTTTTCTCCGATCAGCGCGAAGCGTGCGAACTGCAGGAGATCATCGTAACGGCCACGCCTCTCCCCTGCCCTCCCCGCTTCTATTTCCGGCACTTCATGGGTTTCCATGCGCCGGATCGAGACGACATTCGCCATATACTGCTCAAATTCCCGGATCGTCGTCTTGAAGTGCTCAAGCGTCCGGGAGGCAATAGACGTGTTGCGGCTGGCGTCGTCCGAATAGATGTATTTCACCAGTTTGGACTTGTTTTTCTCCGGCGGCCGGTAGGTCAGGATGATGGCGTGCTGGCTCTCAAAATGCCCCTCCCCGGCTTCGAACCGCTGGCGGCGCTCGTCATCGATCAAAGCCGTGACGGGGTCCGGAAAATGCGAGCTTTCCCTGTCCGGATATCCGGTTGAGGGAATGCGAACCGCTTCCATCTGGATCATCCAGCCGTTGCCGAGGCGGGCGAGAACCGAGTTGATCTGTCTGGAAACTTCGTTCCGCTCAGACGCGGTCGAACTCTCGCTGTCCGGCCCGGCAAAATACCAGCCGGCCATCAGGCCCCCGTCCTTCAGGAGCACAATGCCGTTGTCGACCAGCGCCGCGTAAGGGAGCAGGTCGGAAAAGGACGGCGCAACGTGCCGGAATTTTTTGAGGGCAACCATGTTCAGTATTTCCGCCAGGGCGTGGATGTCGGCCGGTAATAGGCGCGGTATTTGACGTGCCGCAGATAGACAGCGCGCATCAGAGGGTCCGCCTTGGCCATCATCCGCAGCACGCCAACCACCACGATCCAGATCGCGATGCCGAGCACGGCGGCATAGGGCTTCAGGATCACGAAAATCAGAATGACCGAGGCAAGACCGGTCACGAGCACCAGCTCGCGGTCTGCCCCGAACAGCAATGTCGGGCGAGAAAGAGCGCGGTGGATCCGCGCTCTGTTGAGGCCCGGCGCGTCAGTCACGAGCCGGGTCCACGGTTGCCGCGTTCCCTTCCGGAGCAATGCCGATGGAGGCACCGGAGGAACCAAACAGGCCGACGATAGTGGACGCGCCGAGCAGGACCCCGAGAACCAGAACCACGTAGGCCAGGCGGCGGGCAAAGTCGTTGAGTTCACCGCCGAAGATCAGCATCGCGCCGGCGATCGCCACCGCGATCAGGCCAACGGCGCCAGCGACAGGACCGTTGATGGAGGCCTGGATTTGCTGAAGCGGGCCTTCCCAGGGAAGCGAGCCGCCGCCGGAGGCGAAGGCTGGTTCAATTAGGTACAGTCCTGCACCGGCGAGAAAGAGAAGAAATACAAAATTACGCGACATGAAGAGTCCCTTGTCTGTCGTTGGAATTTTTGTTGAGGAACTGAGATGCAACTGCTGAGCGGATGTCATAGGTGCCGTCCCGAAAGCCGGACACAGTCACGATGTCCCGAACGATGCGCCCGTGTTCGGGGGAGCGCTCGATCGAGACGATGAGGTCAACCGCTTCCGCTATGACTTGGGGCATCGGCTGCTGAGACACTTCGGCGATCAACTGTTCAAGGCGCGTCAGTGCGGTGAAGGCATTGTCGGAGTGAACCGTGGCGATGCCGCCCGGGTGGCCCGTGTTCCATGCCTTGAGCAGTGTCAGAGCCGCACCGTCGCGCACTTCGCCGACAATGATCCGGTCTGGTCGCAAGCGCATGGTCGATTTCAGGAGCCGTTGCATGTCCACGGTGTCGGACGTGTGCAGGATCACGGCGTTCCTGGCCGCACACTGGATTTCCGCTGTGTCTTCCAGAATGACAAGGCGGTGATCCGGAGCAACGGACACCATTTCGCCAATGATCGCGTTCGTCAGGGTCGTTTTGCCGGTGCCAGTGCCGCCCGAAACCAGAATGTTTTTCCGGCCGGCAACCGCATCACGGATCACGGTGGCTTGGCCGTCCGTCATCACGCCATCCTCGACGTACCTGGAAAGCGGGATGAGCAGCGATGCCTTCTTGCGGATCGTGAAGGACGGCTTGGAAACGACCGGTGGCAGAAGACCCTCAAAACGATGACCGCCTATCGGCAGCTCGCCGGAAATGATCGGCTTGTCAGAGGTGATTTCCGTGCCGAGCGCATGGGCGACCTTGCCCATGATGATCTGGGCGTCATGGGGCGTCATCTCGCCGGAGGGCTCCATTCCCTTCCCGACGCGTTCGATGAACAACTGTCCGTCCGGGTTGAGCATGATCTCAACGACAGTGTCGTCCGACAGCGCCGACAGGATCGTAGACCCCAGCGAGTCTCCCAGCCCGGCGATAAGCCTGCGACGGCTTTCACCGTTCCTCAATGTCCCCTCCCCTACCGGTGAAAGCTGAGATGTTCAGGGGATCGTGCGGCCTCGCCGAGACAGCATTTATCGGACCGGGCATGAGGGTATGCCCAGGCTCTCCGGAGGTCATTCGGAGTGTCCTTTTATATTTGAGATCAATAAGATACGACTACAGCAATCAGTGGTTGATTACCTTGCGAGAGGGCGCAACCCAACACGGAACGAAGTGTCATCGCAAGGTTGAGAAAAAGTTTTCCACACCTAAGGAGAGTTATTTGAATTGGGAAATATAACACTCAAATTGGGCTACGTTGCCGTCCGTTCATCTAGGTCTTAGCTAAAGAGATATTCGACGTTACGAAGCTTCGTGATCACAGATCCTTATGGCCGGGGCCAAACGTGGACCTATCAGCCGTGTCAAAAAAACAGGCGCATCTCTGCGCCTGTAGAAAGGTTCAATGCACGGGCTTGAACGACCACGAAGTGCCGCCTCCTGAAAAACTCTGCAATTGTGCGAATGGATTTTTTTATTGAACGCGGATAAAAGGGAAAAGTGACCCAGCGTCACGTGCGCACCTTTCCAGGCGCGTCCAAGTGTCTTCCTCCCAAGGCTCAACACGTGCGCGCTATTTTTTTGAAGCAGCTGCTCTTTGGTTTTTCGTTGGCGTTCCACACCAAGGACAAGGCGGTTCGGAAGGTTCTCCGAGATTGTGTTCCTTGTTTACCCCACAAAATAATTTCTGTGGGATAGAAAATCTGCTAGTCTTACCCCACGAGAAAAAATATGTGGGGTACATATGACCATCGACTATCACAGTGCAATCGGCACAGCCGCCTGGACGGACTTGCGGCGGTCCCTGCGTGACAGCGAGGTGTCGGAGCTGCGCGGCGCGCCACGGTCGAAGGTGGTCGCCTCCAAGACCTATTGGTACGATCACTTTCGCGTCGGGCAGAAAACCATCGACCGGTATATCGGCGAAGACACGCCAGAACTGCGGAACCGCCTGGAGCGGCAATCGGAGATCGCCAGGGCGGCGAAACTTGCCGAACGGGAACGGGCGAGACTGATGCGGGTGCTGCGGGCCGAAGGCTATCTGTTCGCCGATGTCGGTTCCGGCCAGGTGGTTTCGGCCATGGCCAAAGCCGGCGTCTTTCGGCTCGGTGGAACGATCGTCGGTACGCAGGCCTTCCGCTGTTATGAAGGCGAACTCGGCATCCGGATCGGGTTCGACCAGTCGGCCACGACAGATGACATCGACATTGCAAGTTTCGAGCGGTTGTCACTGGCTCTCGCGGACACGGTCGACCCTCCCCTTGCAGAGGTTTTTTCCGAGCTTCAGTTCGATCCCGTGCCTGCGATCGAAGACGGCAAGACCTGGCGCTGGCGGCAAACACATCGCCAGACCCTGGTCGAGTTTCTGACGCCGTCCTTCGAAGAGGATGAGGCCATCCGCGATCTTGCCGCCCTTGGCGTCAGTGCGCAAAGTCTGCATTTTCTCAATTACCTGATTGCCGATCCGATCAGTGTCCCCTTTTTGTATCGCTCGGGCGTGCTGGTGCAGATCCCGCGCCCGGAACGCTATGCGGTGCACAAGCTCATCGTCGCGGACCGGAGGCAAGGAGGGGCAGATGCACTCAAGGCGCACAAGGATCGGGCCCAGGCGGCATTTCTGTTCGAGGCGTTGACCGAGACCAGGCCGGGCGACCTTGCCGAAGCCTACCAGAGCGCATTGGAAACCGGTCCGGAATGGCGCAAGCGCATTGCGGCAAGCCTGAAACGCATGCCGGCAACTTCGGCCTTGCTCGATCAGCTTTCTTGACAGGCGGACTTGCCGGCAGGGAACCGGTCGCTGCAGGCACCTGCTTCAGAGTGATCGAATTGTGCCCCGCGCGCCGGAACTTCAGCTCCGGCGGGGTCTTGTCCAGGCGGGAAGAAGACTAGCTCTTGTTCGCCAGTTTGCTTCTGCGACCCTGTTTCTGACCCAGTCCCATTTTCCTGGCGAGATCCGACCGCGCCGCGGCGTAGTTCGGGGCAACCATCGGATAATCCGCAGGCAGGTTCCACTTGGCCCGGTAGTCTTCCGGCGTCATATCGAAATGCGTTCGCAGGTGACGCTTCAGCGATTTGAATCTTTTGCCGTCCTCGAGACAGATGATGTAGTCGCCCAAGACGGACTTCTTGACCGGTACAGCCGGGACAAGTTCTTCAGCGGCTGGTTCCTGTGCCGTTTGTGCGGCCGAAACGAGAGCCGAATGAACCGTCGCTATCAAGGCTGCCAGATCACCCGAAGCAATCGTGTTGTTGCTCACATATGCGGAGACGATGTCGGCAGTCAGATCAACATATACGGGCTCAATAGTTGTGTTGTTTTCGGGTGTCTCAGACATTGGGTTCCTTGCCGGGCGATACTGGGATCTGGGTGCGCGCTGGTTCTAAACTTGTTCCCCTGTGAAGTAAAATCATCGCTTCGGACAGCCAGTGGTCGCTTTACGTTCACCATTGCTCTTGAGCACACCGCGATCGAGCTTTTCGGCCATCCGAACCTGATGTTCACTTCTTTAGGTTGGAGGCCCCTGCCCTCGTAATGAATATCTCTTACGGTCGGCATCTTCCGGCTGGTCACTTCCTACCTTAGTGCTCGACGGTTGCCATTTAGCATCAGTTGTCTGGGCGGTTCAAAATCGCCGTCGCAATCATTCGCTAGCGTTTACGGTCCTGTTGTATTTTTTGATGGGATTGCCCTGTGGGACCTCAATACTTCTTTGGTAGGAAAAGGGAGACGATGTTTTCACCGCGGGATTCAATTGTTCTCGTGGCCGCAAATCGGGGGAGGGGAGTTCAAGAATTGTTCGCATTCGATTGGAAGGAATGACGTCTCGGAAAAAAAACATCGAAAAAACAATTTCTTGACCCGGTGTCATCTGACACCCCACTCGGAACTAGGTGTTCAGAAACGTATCAAGTCAACAGGTTTGCGGATTCCACTACATCGCAGACGGAACTTCATCTGCGGTGTTTGAGTTGATTGCGTTCTGTGTTGCCGATAATGCAGAGTCTGGTCTCGTAGACGGAACCGAGCTCTTGGTCGCCAAGCTGCGTCCAAATGCCGATTTGGCGTGGGTTGGAAATCAATTTCTGGTCATCCAACATAGGAACTTCAAATCGTTGATCCGGGGCTGGAGGTTGGATATTGCCCAGCGGAGAGGAGGGGGCTTGGAAATCCAATTGGTCGAATTGTCTCACAACAATTTGGCACGACGCAGTGCTGGTAAATTCATACGATGAACGATGTCAGTACGAACCTTTTGGAAAGAAGGGTTGTTAAAATCTCGTGGCGCCACCTTCTGGAATTGCTTTGCCCGGCCTGTCCTAAAAGAAATGCATTTCGACCTAACACAATTGTTTGACGAATGGGTCTACAGGTAGCCGTGAGCGCGGCTCATGTCTGAATAGAACTTGTCATTCAGGGTTGTCGTCGATGTTGGTCTTCTTCGTTCACGCCGCAATTCGTAGGCAACAAGCTTTAAGATGGCGAAAGCTTTTCTGAGGTCTCCTAGCGCAATAACATTGCACCGAGAGACCTCACTCGAGAACTTGAGTGTCAGTTCGGCAAGAAGACATTTTAGAATTAGACCCCGAATGCGGCGATCCAATAAAAGACCTCTACTTTTTATGGAGTTTCAAAGTGGACATTTGTCATGAAAACGGTGGTGGATACACTGGGCGTCAATCTGACTGCCGTGCGTGAGTGGGCGAAAGGGAATACGAAACCGAGTCATAGCTATCAAAAAACACAGGAAGCAACGCGGTCTCCGCGCATCAAAACTTAGACGCCGAACGCCTGATCTCAGGATACATTCGGGTCTTCGCTGATCTGAATCGAATATTATGAGGCGTACATCATTGTTTAGCTCGCTCTGCACTTCTGAACAAATGCACCATGAGCAGAGTCTGCCTGCAAGTACTAGTGTGGTCCATTTTCTCTAGGCACACGATATCGTGTCGACGGTGGAAAAGTTAACGGGCGTTAACTAAAAAGCCATTGACAGGAATCACTAATTCGCTCTTAGTTCGCTCTGACGCTTATTTCCGTGTTTTTCAAATTTTTGCGTCGGAGTGGATAATGACAGAAGAAGCCGCAATTTCTGACAAGGAATTGGACCCCAACTCAACAAGGGGAAAAATTGCGCGTTTTTCGTCACTATTGAGCCAGCAAATCAAAAACAACTGGCAACAGAATTATCCTCCGGAGTCGCGTAAGCACTTGCGATCGTTTTCCTCATCTGAAGTTTCGGACCTGATTGGCATCGCGCCCGCAACCTTGCGGCAAATGTCGCTCGACAATGAAGGTCCGCAACCGGCGCGGTCTGATGGGAACCGGCGCATGTACACACTCGATCAGATCAATGAACTTCGATCGTTCCTGGCCGAAAAACGTCCCGGACAGTCCCTACAGTTTGATCCGCGTCGTCGTAAAGATGACGGAATGCAAATTGTCGCGATCGCCAATTTCAAAGGTGGCTGCGCGAAAACGACGACTGCTTTGCACTTGGCTCAGTTTCTCGCGTTGCAAGGCCTCCGCGTTCTCGCAATCGACCTTGATACACAAGCAAGTCTGACGGAGATGCTGGGTGTTCAGCCGGTCTTGGAAGTAGGCGACAACGAAACGGTGTTTGGCGTTCTGCGTTACGATGATGAACGTCGGCCACTTCCGGAGGTAATTCGACCGACCTACTTTGCGGGCCTGGATCTTGTTCCAGGCCAGAGCGAGCTGCAGTATTTCGATTACGAAACGCCAGCCGCCATCATCAGCAACAAATACGTGGGAGACGAATACTTTATTCGCCGGTTGGCGACTGCACTGAGAAGCGTGGAGGATCGTTACGATGTAGTCGTAATCGATGCGCCACCGCAATTGTCGTATCTGACATTAAACGCTGTATTTGCCGCTACCGGGCTAATTATCCCTGTACAGTCCGCGATGATCGACGTCGCAAGTATGAACCAGTTTTTGTACATGATGGACGAAATGCTGGAACAAATGGCTCACTTTGGTGCGCCTGTCGATCATGAGTTCATGCGGTTTCTTTTGACCAGACATATTCCCCACGATGTTCCACAGGTGAATATTGCAGCGATGCTTCGGTCTCTCTTTGGAGAAAGCGTCTTGACTGCTGCAGTTGTAGAGACCACTGCGATCACAAATGCCGGTCTGGAAAACAAAACGTTGTACGAACTCGAAAAAGGGTCTGTCGGACGCGACACGTACAATCGCGCCATAGAATCCGTAAATGCTGCCAACACTGAGATCTTCCAAGAGATCCTGAAAGTCTGGGGACGCTCATGAACAAAGCATCCAACCGGGCGAAACGCCTTGCCGGCATGTTTGGTGCCGTAGACCCGAACGAACTTGCCAAACAAGCTGAAGCCGAGAAATCGGACAAGACTACGAGTCGGCCCATGACGACTGCTCCGACGAAAGCACTGCAGGCGAGTTTTGCAAGCATCGAAGAAGAAAACCTGCGGCTGAAAGCCGAGCTTGAAAAATCCCAAACCGTTGAACTCGACCCCATCACCGTGCGGGCTTCCATCATTCAAGACCGTCTTGAATGGACCGACGATGACCCGGATTTTCGAAGCCTGGTGACTTCCATTAAGGAAGAAGGCCAACGACTCCCCATCCTTGTCCGTCCACATCCGGCAGAAAATGGTCAGTACCAACTGGCGTATGGAGCGCGGCGCAATCGTGCTTGCATGGTTCTTGGGCAAAAGGTGAAAGCTTACGTTCAAGAACTTTCTGACGAAGAGCTTGTCATTGCTCAAGGTCTTGAAAATAATGAACGAAAGAACCTGTCCTTCATTGAGCAGGCGGTATACGCAGTCGCCCTTTTGGAAGCCGGTTTCACGCGTAAGCTTGTAGCCAAGTCTGTTGGAGTTGCCTCTGACACAACGATTTCGAAAATGTCTGCAATCGTCGCTTTGGTGCCAGCTGATATCTTTCGTTTGATTGGACCTGCCCCCAAGATCGGCCGAAATCGTTGGGAGGCTTTTGCGAGCCTCGCTGATCGAGGTGCAAAGAAGTCTTCGATTCTCGAAGCGGTGCGTGCTCTACCCGAAAGCGCAGTGTGGAAAGGGGCTGACTCCAACAAGCGTTTCGAACTGGCTTATCGGACAGCTGAAAAAGCAGACAAGTTCAGGACGACGAAATCCAGAGCTGAAAAGTCTCGATTGGAGAACGAAGGTCGCTCGTTCGGAACGATGGAGCAGTCCAGCAACGCTGTCAAAATCTTCCTAGATGCGAAGAAAGAGCCGGCTTTTGCTCAGTTTGTCGCAGACAAGATGACGGCGTTGATTGAAGAGTTCAAAAAAGGCGAAGGGAAACAAGCGAGCAAATAAAAGCATGAAACAAAGAACCCGCCACGTGGGCGGGTCCTCGTTGAGATAAGCACGAGTGCCTATGATCTCGGTCTAGCAGCTCTGATTCTAGAATCACTCGCAGCGCAACGCAAGTTCTGTCTCGCAGCAGAGCACGATTTCTTGCGTCTTCCAGCTTGTCTCGCATCTGAAAATTCAGTGCTCGGTCGCGTTTATGCGCTTCCGGCAAAGGAGGACTTATGTCTTCGACCCAGCAGATTGCGAGTTTTCGCAAGGTGTCTGCCGGGATTCTTGCGAGCGCGCATCTGGCGTCCCAGGAAGACCGGCCGAAGGTCACCAAAAAGGAAATCTCCCTGGTTCTGAAACGCGTTGCGCCGGCGCTTGGTATCGATGGCACGGCTTATCATGTCCTGGATATTCTCCTGGGTCTTGTGCAGCCCGACGATTTCCAGGCCGGAAAGCGGCCGGTAGTGGCGATCTCAAATCAGCGTCTTGCCGAATACACTCGGCGCACCACGCGCACTGTCACGCGCTGCCTGAAGAAACTCGTCGAAGCCGGAGTGCTTGCCTATCGGGACAGTCCGACCGGGCGACGCTATGTCTATCGCGGTTCAGAAGGGGCTCTGGAGCAGGCCTACGGTCTGGACTTTAGCCCTGCGTGCTTCAATCTGGAGGCCTTCAAGGTTCAGGCGGATGCATTCCAGCGCCGTATCAAGGCCGAGCAGGAAGCCAGGCGGGCTGTTACACGGTTTTCACGGGCGATCGCCGACATGGCCGAACTGGAGCCTGCAGAATTTCACGGGTTTGCTGCCCGAGCCCAGGCGATTGTGATCCGGGACGAATTGAATGTGGTGGAGAAGGCGGCACTTCTGGAATCGCTCTATGCGCAGGTCCTGGCTCTCCATGAAGCACATTCGTTGAAAAATAAGGATAAAATGTCATGCGCGGGTGACATTGATGTCAGCCCTTTATTTATTACAACCCCAACCGACTCCCTTGAAAGTAATCCTCAACGGACTTGCTCTAACGAGCAAGACATTGAATTTACTTCTGACAACGGCTTCGCCGTTGAAATGGCTCTTGAAAAAGAGCCTTGCGGCGGGCGCACGGAAACACAACAGCCGAAATCACAAGTGGGAAGGGGAGGCGCAGGCAAGTTTCCCGAAACCAACCTGGATGGTGTTTCCATAGGGCTCATTCAGTCGGCATGTTCATCGGTACAGGCAGAATTGGGGGTCGGTCTGAGCAGTTGGCCGGCTCTTTGTGGAGCTGCCGAGCAGTTGCGCATGCTGATCGGCCTCAGTCCGTCCGGATATCAGCTCGCTGTCGAGCGGCAAGGCAGATATCTGGCCGCGGCCTGCCTTGCGGTTGTCGCCGAAAAGGCGCTGCGGGATCCGGAGCACATTGCCTCGCCCGGCGGATATTTCCGCGCCATGATCGACAGGGCTGGGGAGGGCAAACTCCACCTCCACAAATCCCTGCATGGGCTGGTGTGAGACCATGGTGAGGTCTGAACGGAGATCAGTGCCGGCGCCAGTTTTCCGACCGGTTGAAATCAAACGCACGGAGACTTCGTCCGCAGGGTCTGGGCGGGCAATTTGCGCCGGAGTTCCGATCTGGGACTCAAACTGCTTCGAGCAAACCAGTCCGCTTTGCCCGGTCGATGAGGTTCTTGACGGAAGAAGGCGACCATTTTGTCCCACCGCGGGGTGTACGCTCGTGCAGGCGTTCGAGCTGACCGGCGATTTCGCGCAATGTCAGCTCCGGATTGGACGAATGAATGCCGGCGACCAGCGTCATCAGCCGGTCTTCCGGCGGGCGCGGAGGCGACTTGCTGAGCAGGGCCTTGTCCGCCATTCCCTCTGTGACCATCCACTTCACCGCGCGCCGAAGCCGTTCGGGCGTCCAGTCAAATCCACGGTTTTTGAGAAACCGTGAGATATCGTCCCAGGTGTGATAGGGACGCATGCGCCGGACAATTGGAAGCCACTGACTTGCACTTGCCTGGATGCGTGCACCATAGGCCGCCTTTTGAGCGGCCGTCATCTTGGCAAGCGCTTCAGGTCTGCGCTCTCGAATTCCTGGATTGCCGGGTAACTTCCCCTTCGCCTTTGCGGCCTTGATGCCGGCCTTGGTGCGCTCGGAGATCAAGGCGCGCTCGAGCTGCGCGACAGCACCCAGAACCTGCAGCGAGAACATGCCCTGAGGTGTCGTCGTGTCGATCGGGTCGCTCAGTGAGCGAAAATGCGCTCCCTTTGCATTCAGATCGTCGATCACTTCTAAAAGATGGTTCACTGAGCGGGCGAGACGGTCAAGCCGGACGACGACCAGCGTCTCGCCGGCATCGATCTCCCGAACGAGCCTGGCGAGGGCAGGACGAGCGCGTGAGGCGCCGGAACCGTATTCCTCCACGATTATCTCGCAGCCCGCCGAACGCAATTCCAGTTCCTGCGCCTCTGTCGCCTGTTCCTCCGTGGAGACGCGCGCGTAGCCAATAAGCCGTCCCTCAGGTCGATGAGAAGACTGTTTGAGCGCTGATTTGGCCATTTGGGACGCCTGAGAGCCGATAAGAGAGGAAGTTTCCAATTAAAGAAGATACGGATAACCGATCGTTTGTAAACGTCTTTTGAGTGCCTTTTCCACGACCCGAACCGTCAAAACCCCAGGAAAACCGGGCCCTCTCGTCGACCTGAGCGCGGACTGCCGGGCATTTGTTCAATTCAGAAGGCCTCAGACTGCATATCGGCGAACGCGAGTTTACGGGGCAGTCTATGACGGAAGTTAAATTCGTGGTAGCTTCCGCATAAATGCGTAAGACACGAAAAAACAATGCCTTATGAAATTGGAAAGTTGAGCCTCGAGGCTCTCTTGAAGCCGATATCGGCGGCTGAAGATTGTGGCTTTTAGCTGCCGATTTCAATTGAAGCCGTAAGCTGAACGCCAGACCGCCGAATTTTACTTTGCGGTTTCATGCGGAGAGCAGGGCAGGGGCGTTCACAATCCGGCCGCTTTGGTGAGGTTGACCCGGAAGCGGTCCCGCCGGCGCTGGTATTTGCGGGTCATTTCCGCCGAGGCATGACCGAGCTGCTTCTGCACATAGCGTTCTTCAACCTCGGCGGACGAGGCGAGGCCAGCGCGCAGCGAGTGACCCGCGAACTTTCCGGCACGATCCGCCTCGCTGAGATCGCCGCGCACGCCGGCGGCCAGGGCCGCTTTCTTGACGAGGCGCGCGACCTCCTGGTCATGCAGCCGATCCGGCCCGACGTCCTTGCCCTGGCGGCGCACCCGCCGGAACAGCGGGCCCTTTTCGATCCTGGCGAAGCGGATCCAGGTCTCCAGCGCCACGACCGGGCAGGTGGCATCGGAGGATCCGCGGCCGATTTCGACCTCGCGCCAGCCGGTCTTTCCGCGCAGCGTCAGCAGCAGGCCCTTGTCCAGGACCTCGATCCAGCCGCGGCCGTCTTCGGTCTGGTCGCGGCCAAGGTCGAGGCCGGTGAGTTCCGAGCGGCGCAATCCGCCGGCAAAGCCGATCAGCAGCATGGCGCGGTCCCTGAGACCGCGCAGACTGTCGCGATCGAGCGTTTCCAGCATGGCGATCAGGTCTTCCGGCGTGAGGGCCTCCTTTTGGCGGGGAGGGGAAGCGTGCTTGTTGCGGATGCCGGCGAGCACGGTGGCGATCGCGCGATCCTTGCGGTCGAGTCTTGCGCCGCCGCGCTGCGCGTAGTTCCAGGACAGCGACGACAGCCGCCGCTCGATGGTGGCGACCGAACCGGGTTTGCCGCTGCGGTCCACGGTGCCGGAGGCGCAGGCCGTGATGTACAGCCCGACCACGTGCGGATCCGGGGGCAGGGGCGCAAAATTCTGGCGCCGGCACCAGGCGGTAAAATGCTTCCAGTCGGAGGCGTAGGCGCGGCGCGTGTTGGCGGAGGACGCGGCTTCGACATAGCCGCGCGCGCGCTCGGTGAGTTCCTGCAGGTGGCTCGGCAGTCCGGCGGTAGCTTCGGCGAGAGGGGAGGGGAGCCCGGCTGACGTCTGTGCTTTGGCTTCCTCAGTGGACACTGCCGACCCGTCAGACGGCGCGGCGTCCTCCTGGGCGTGATTTTCGGGGTTCTGGTCGCTGATTTGGGCCATTTCTTCTATAAAGAGCAAAACGAACGATAAGGCAACATTATCGTTCTTTTTTATCCACCGACAGGTGGTGCGGTTTTGTGCCTTTTTATCGCCATAACCGCACGCGCCGTGTAAGCTTGCGGCCATGGATTCGCTTGCCCTTCCGCCCGCCGCCCGCTCTGCACCCCCCGGCCCTCTGCCTGGCTGGGCCGTGCCGCGGGGATCCCCCGTCTCTGAAGCCGACGCCGCCTTTGCCGCCGGCATTGCCTTGAAATCCCTCGACGATTTGGTCCGCTTGGATCCTGCCTGGGCCGGCTGCTGGCGCGCCCGGCAAGCGCTAGAGTGTGCGGCCGCCGCCGTCCGGCTCTCGGGCCGCAGCGAGGAACAGGCAGAGCTCATGGACGCGGCCCTGCTGACCGCCCCCGGCGACGACCCGGGCCCGGCCGGCCGGATTTTTGGGGCGTTCAACAAACTGGCCAACAGGAATGGCGCCCTCACCACGCCGTTCCTGGCCGATCTCGCCGAGCTGATGGGGTTTTCCTGGGACGAGCACCTGGCCCAGTCCCTCGATCAGGTCGACGCCGCGCTGCAATCGGGCCGGGCGGCGCCATTCGCCGCCGCCGAGCTGATAACAGCGATCTGGTCCGCCCGCCCCGATGCCGAAATCCTCGCCTTCGCGCTCGCCGACTGGCTGATCGCCCAAAAACTGTCCTGGGTTTCTTGCGTACCGCTGCTGATGGGCCAGCGTTACGGCGCTTCCTTCCGCACGCCAGGGGGCCGGGGACGGTTACGTCCGGGCGAGGCCGGTTTTCCGGCGGCCCTTTGCCAGGCGCTCGTCGAGGCCACCCGGACAGCCTTGCGCTCGGCCGGCGACATCGCCCGGCGGACCGATCGTTTGTTAGAAGTCGCCCCGAAGATCCGGACGAAAGGCGCTGACGCCGTCTACCAGAAATTGCTCGAGGAGGCGGCGGTTGCCGGGACTGCGCCCGGCACGGGTCTTTCCCGGTGGGCAAGCTCACGCCTGTTCGACCGGCTGGAAAGCTTTGGAGCCGTCCGAGAGCTCTCGGGCCGCGCTACCTTCCGGATCTACGGGCTTTGAAGGGACGAGGGTGATGTCTTCAACCACGGCCCGGGGCCGGACAGCAAAGCAAAAAGCAGAAATACCCCTGGACAGGGAGCTCGCTGACCTGCCGCCGGAGCTGCGCTGGCGCGAGTGGATGCTGCGGGCGGAAGCGGTGATTTTTGCCTCCGCCGAGCCGGTCTCCCGCGAAGTCCTCGCCCGGGTCGTCGGCAAGGAGGTCAGCATCGACCTGTTGATCGACGACCTGAAGGAAGATTTACGTGATCGCCCCTACGAACTTGTCGCGGTCGCCGGCGGCTGGCAGCACCGCACGCGGAGCCCCTTCGGCCCGGTGATCCGCGCCGCACAGGCGCCGGTACGGTCCCCCGCCCAAAAACTCTCCAGGACCGAGGCCGCGGTCCTGACGGCGATCGCCTATCTGCAGCCGGTCACCCGCGGCGAGCTCACCCAGTTGTTCGGCAAGGAGGTCAGCCGCGACACCATCGCCGGCCTGCGTAGCGCCGGCTTCCTCGGCACCGGTCCCCGCAGTCCGACGCCCGGCGCGCCTTATACCTATGTCACGACCAAACACTTCCTGTCGGCGTTCAGCCTGAACACGCTACGCGACCTGCCAGACATCGAGCGGCTTGAGGACGCCGGCCTGCTTAGCCGTCAGGTGCCCGAGACGGACCTGCTCGCGCAGCAAGAGGATGGAGACGAAGATCGGGACGGGGAGGCTGAACCTTAAGGTCAAGATAGGCGGCCAGCAGGGCGGGCAGGTCCGCTTTCGGTACGCTGCGGGACGGTGACGCCTGAAGGTGCCTGCCCCGCTCCAACGCCTTCACGAGCTGCCCCATCAAGGCGCCGGTTCCACCCGCCGCCAGGATCAGGCGCCGCCAATGCACGACGACACCATCGTCGCCGGCCGTCAGCCAGGTGCAGGGCGTCCGGGCGAGCTGCTCGAAGCAGCGCCTGCGCGCCGAGGTGGACAGACCTGATAAAGGCGATGTTGGGGCAAGGCCAGCGATGGCGGGAAGACGCTGGAGGCTCTGGACGAGCGGGCTGCCGCCCAGATTTCCAGTCAGAGTTCCTGTCAGTCTTCCGGTCACCGCCTCCAGGCGGCAGATGTCGTCGATACATCGCTCCAGCCGCCGCGCCGACGTGCTGACGGCAACCTTCGGCGCGCGGCGCAGATCGAACCCGCAGCGGACGCACAGATGCTGCGGGGCGAGGTCGGGCTGGTCGGACGCCGCAATGCCGCTGCCGCAGGACCGGCATCGGTCGCGCAAGCCGCAACCATGGTCCGGACAGGAAATCCACGTCGCCAGCCGCCAGCGACGGCGGAAATACGGCTGGGCGTCCTCGGCCAGACAGCAAGGGCAGTATTGCAGCCAGGTCGACCTGCCGCGGCGTCCGCGGCTGCGAAGCGGCAGGAGCAGGGGACGCCAGGCAGAGCGCTTCAGCGACATTGCCACGAGCTTCTGCCGCGAGACCCCGGTATGCGTGAGGAGGCAGGCCGCAACGGGCGCGGGAAGCCGGAGGTCGAGAGAGGCCGTCCACAATCCTGATCCTGGCCCTGATCCTGGCCCGAGCACCCGGGCGAAGTCCCGGGGCGCAACACCGTTGGCAATGGCCAGACGATGCAGCCAGCTCGACAGCAACTCCTCGGACTGCGGCGCGACGATGACCGGCCACCGCTGCGAGACGACATCACGGTAGTGCGCACCGATGCCTATCTCCAGACCGCGGCCGCCGGTCACCGTCACAGCAGGGTCTCGCGCAGCAACGGATTGCGACGCTGCGAGATCGGCACATGGCGCAGAGCATCGATTCCGGCCGGCGTCATCCGCTCCTCTCCGGATCGGATGGCTGCAACCGCCGCCTTGGTGACGATCGCGACGATCTCACCGATCAATCCCTCCGAAAGGCCGAAGATCCGCCGCGCCAACGGTTCGTTCGACAGGTTCGACGGTCGTGCCAGCGGCAAGGCCGCCTCGAGACTGTCCAGAAGCGTGAGATAGGCCTCGTCATAGGACCAGCGCGGCACGGCGAGAAGATCGAACCGGCTCGCCATCTCGCTGGTGGCGTTGACGAAGTCGTAGACGGCCACCTCTCCGATCAGAACCGGAGAGACATCATATTGGCGGCCGATCCGCCGCAGGAACGCAAACACCGCCTCGATGTCCCGTGTCCGGCCGCGCAGCGCATTATGGAACTCGTCGAAGATCAGCACCTTCGGTTTGAGACTGGCCAGCAAATGATCGGTTTGCTCGGCTTGCCGGCGGTGAGGCCGACAGTCGCCGAAGGGCGCCCGCAGGGCCTGAAGAAGACCGGCGTAAAAGTGACCAAGACCGGCCCCCTCGCGTGTCTGAACGACCCATACCTTCTGAACCGGCGAGGTTCTCAGATGCTCGACCGCGAAGCGCTCGGCGATCATTGTCTTGCCATTGGCATAGGGCCCGACCAACATCAGTCCCTGGGTTCGCAACGACAGCGGTCGCAAGAGCAACTCCTCCAGCCGCCGGTGGGCGTCCCTGGCAACCTGGTGCCCGATCCAGCGCGGCGCGCGGACATAGGCAACCCGCTGCTCCGGGTCCCGGTCAAGATACGGCCGGACATGGTCGAGCAGATGATCGGCCATGGCCGGCTACCAATCCTCCACCGGCAGTGTCCGCTTCCGGCGCACGGGATGGTCGGCGGGACCCGGTGCCGGCTCCTGCAGGGCGTCATAGGGCTTTGTCGCCGCGCCGGCGTGGGCGCTGCGGACGGCATCGCGCAACTGGCGCTTCGACGGTTTTGCGGCTTGGACAACGGTTGCGATTTCCCGGCGGAGCGCCACTTTTGCCACGCTTGAACGGTGGTTTGCCGCACGCCGGCGGACGCGCTCGCCCTGATGCTCCCACAGGGTCAGGGATGCAAGCGCGCCATCGCGCCGGCCGACGGGCCGAAACCGCCTTGTGTCCGGATCCCGGACATAGACATGGCTGATGTCACGGGGATCGTAGCGCACGTCCAGCTTTCCCAACCGGTCGCGCTGTGGAACGAAACTGCCGAGCCACGGTGCGTAGTAGTGCAAGGCAAACAGGCTGATCCCCTGCGGTGACAATTGCCGTTCTGTTCCGGGCAGGAACGACAGGAGCACGCCCTGCGGATCGTCCCTGAAGTGCGGCAGCCTTGCAGCGTTACGGTGCCATTCCGTCATCGGCACCTTCAGCGTCTTGGAATTTTCCTGGCAGTTGTGATCGAGCACGGCGAGCGCCACGCACCGCTCCAGCTCCGCGAAGGTCAGCCGGGCGCGCCGCGCGCACGGATAGTCGTCGCGATCGGCAATCGAGCGCCCGGACGACCCTGGACAGGCGGCGAGAACCGCGTTCAGCTTGCCCAGCAGCCGCTCGACCACACCGCCCTGATGAACCCGGCCCCGATCGCGATAGCGAATGCGGATAGAATAGTCGTCACAGCCGCGTTGGAATGCGTGTCCCTTGAACTCCCGGGCGGAATCCGTAACGAGCAGCCGAGGCCGGCCGAACATGGGCCAGGCATGATCGAGACGGCGGGCGGCCAGCCATGTGTCTTTCGGGCACAACGCCTGGGCGAGGCAAAGCGCGACGGACAGGACCGAAGGCTTTTCCAGAGTGAGGCAGAAGCCGAGAATGCAACGGGTCGCCACGTCAGTGACGATCGTCAGGTAGGGCCGGCCGACGAACAGCCCGCTGCCGTCGACAACCTCCACGAAATGAATATCGGCCGGCGTATGGTCGATCTGGCAGACGTCGAGCGGACGCGCTGCCTGAATATAGCCCGGCCGCGGCTTCAGCCGGTGCAGGTGCTTCGGATTGGCCGACCGCTTCCCGGCGATCTCTTCGGGCGAAAACAACACCGGGATCCGCCGGGCGACCGTAACATAGGAGGGTTGGGGAAGTCCGGCTTCCTCACAACGGGCGCGGATCTCGGCGACGGCCGGGGCAAGGGGCGGCGCCTCCAGCGTCAGCCACTGCGCACGCAGCGTCGCGGCGATGATGGCCTCGATCTCTTCCGAAAGCCGCTTGCGCCGGGTTGCGGCACTGCGCGGTACCAGCGCGCTCACCCGGCGTTCGCCGCGATAGCGGGCGAGCAGATTGTAGACCTGACGCGTCGACAGGCGCAGCTCCGCCGCAGCCCGCGCAATGGCTGGCTGCCTTGGACCTGAGCCATCGAGAATCCTGTCAAGTTCACGGGCGATCCGACGCGCCGTCGTCCATTGCGCGTCCGAAACCGACCGGATGGCCGTTGACGCCTGATCGTGCAATCGTTTTGACAAAACCGGAGGGTCACTGAAATCGTTAGCGAAAAAACACGTCACATCTAGACGCTAAACCTAACAGACCAATGACATTTGCCCGATTGAAATGCCAAAGCAAAAGCCACAAAGATGCACTCGCACGGCTTGATGAGCGTGTTGCCCGATCTGAGGTCGGACATGGCTTTGCAGAGCGGGCTGATTTCTTCGAGGCCGTCTCCAACATGTGGGTGGCCGGCGAACTTGTCCATCTGGAAGACTTGGTTCTGCACGACGCCAAGATGGACGTTCGCGCACCAAGCCACGAGCTTGTCATTGCGCACCGGATCGTCCGGGCGAGACGACGGGCGATGAGAAACAATCCAGGTTGGGCGATCTCGCGGGCTGGGATCATTGCCTTTGCGGGGATTGCCGAACAGGAGGATGAACTTCCCAGAAAACTCAAGAGGAGAGGAGAGGGGAGGGATCTCGAAACGGACGAGCACGATGCGCTTCCTCCGGAATTGGCAGAGTTCGACGAGGTGCTTGCGGAAACCAGCTGGCTGGTAGAAGCCGTTCCCCCCGGATCTACCAGAACCCGGCAACCAGACCTCATTGTGGGCGAGTTGGTCATCAGGGATCCTGATTGGGACGAAGCCGAACGGATCTCTGAATGGCTCGAGTTGGTCAGAAAAGTTGACACACTTCCGGCAACCCTGGCCGCAGCGGTTCTTTGGGATGGCTGGGAGCAGCTCGAACCGCTTCAGCGGCAGCATTGGCTTGGGCAGGTGCTCGTTTCGGATTTCTTAAGATCGCGAGGAAAGGTTCAATCACATCTCCTGGCTTTCTCCGTCGGGCTGCGAGAGATGCCTCGTGAGCGGCGGCGTGCGCGGGATAGAACAACCAGGCTGAGTGCCTTCCTCGAAGCAATGATCGCTGCGGTTGGTGCGGGAATGAAGGAACTTGATCGTTTGACGCTAGCAAAGCATCAGCTCGAGCGGCGTGCTGTCGGCAAGAGATCTACAAGTAGTTTGCCCGTCGCCATTGAGCAACTGTTGTCACGGCCGATCGTGTCGGCACAGATGCTCGCCAACGCGGCCAGGATCACGCCGCGTGGCGCTCTGAACCTTATTGGCCAACTCGGCGTGCGCGAGATTACGGGAAGGGGACGTTATCGAGCATGGGGTGTGTTGTGAGCTAGACGTCGTCTAGGGTCGATATACCTACGATTGCACGTATTGAAATATCCTCGATCACAGATAGACTTGCCGAATTCGGGGCGGGGGCATATTCGTGACAATGTTGAGTGCAGTTCAGGTTTGGAACCCAGACGATTGGGAGCACTTTGCACTCAGTCTTCTTCAAGGCCGTCATGGTCCCTTAAATGTGCAGAAAATACCAGCCGCACACCAAGGTGATTATGGAGTCGACTATTACTGCACGACGGATGCTGTCGCCTATCAATGCTACGCCGTCGAAGAGCCAGTTGATATCGCCACGCGTGCGGACAGGCAAAAGAAGAAGATAACAACCGACCTCGGAAAGCTGATTGCAAATCACGTTGAGGTTGGAAAGTTGTTTCACGGCACGCTGATCAAGCATTGGGTGCTAATGTCGCCTTTGCACGATAGCAAAGACGTAAATCTCCACTGCGCAAAGAAGACGAAAGACCTCAGGGAGGCAGGTTGCGTTTCGCTGGACCCAGCTTTCGAGGTGACAATTCAGGATCCAGGCGCCTTTCCATCGGAAGCAGTTGCGAGTGGTATGGCGTCGCTTTCCAAGGTTACGCTTTCGATTCCTTCCCCGACCCAATCGGAGGTCGATAGCTGGTCTGTCGGGTCTACAAACCTTTTGACCAACGCGACCGAAAAGCTGAAAAAGCGCGCCTCACCAGATCAATTGGACGAGTTCGTGGCTGAAGCTGTTCGCTCGTTCTTACAAGGCAACGCGTTGCTTGATGCGTTGCGGTCAAGTTCGCCCGAACTTCACGAAAAGGTCATTACAGCGGTCAAAAGCCGAGCCCGCCGCCTTCAGTTCGCTGGCCCACAAGCGGGCGACACAGCTGGACAGGTTTTGAATGCAGAGCTTGACGCGCTCATCTCTGCAATGCGGACAGCTGCCCCGAGCCTTTCTGCCGAGAATGCCGAACAAATTGCCTACGGGTCAATTTGCGAATGGATCATGCGGTGTCCACTGGATTTCCCCAATGTCCAGTGAAACACGATTTCGCACCGCCATCCTGGGCGGATCATTCACATTTACAGCTCGACCGGACCCTGTTCCTGGCGACCTTCGAATGTCATGGGGAATCGCGGTCCTGATGCTCGCGCTGTTTTACAGTCGCGGGAAGAAGTCCAACTTTCAAAAGCTTCAGTTTCTTGCCCATTCTGTGCGATTGCCAGAAGGCCGGGAAGAGGTTCGAGGCCTTCTTTCGGGAGAGTATCGCCCAAACGAGGTTTCGGTGCGTGTCGAGCCCTCTCTGAATAGAGCTGTGGCGTTTGCGCACGCTCTGGGCATGGTCAAGATCGACAAAGGAACGTCGATCTCACTTACCGACAAGGGAGTGAAAGTGGCGCAGGCAATCGTCAAGCAAGGAGAAACGCTCGCCGAGGAAGCGAAGTTTTTGAGCGAGGTGGCGCCTCGAATGACTGATGCGTTGATGAAGCGGGTCTGGCGTTTGGAGGATTTGATATGACGTTGCGCTTTCGACACCTGAGGTTGCGGGCTGTCACAACGGATGGCGTTTATGGTGCCGACGTTCCTTTTACTTCCGGATTGACCGTCCTCTGGGCGGACAACACCAAGGGCAAATCGACGTGTATGCAAGGGATGTTATACGCGTTGGGTCTGGAACGAATGTTGAGCCCTCGGAGAGAAATTCCGTTACCGCACGCGATGACAAGCTACCTCAATACAGACGAGGAGAAGCGTGTTGAGGTGATCGAGTCGAGCGTTTCGCTCGAAATCGCCAATGGTGAGGAACAAATCATCACCGTTCATCGCGGCGTGAAAGTGGCGACAGATACTAGATTGGTATCAGTAGATTTCGGAGCGGCCTTGTCAGAGGGCACCAATGATCTCAGACGGCAAAACTTCTTCGTGCTGGATCCAGGAGCCGCCCAAAGGGAAGACGGATTTCATCATTTTCTGGAAGGCTTCCTCGGATGGCATTTGCCGCAGGTCCGAAGGTATGATGCGCCAGAAACGAAGCTCTATCTGGAGACGGTGTTCCCACTTTTCTGGGTGGAACAGAAATTTGGCTGGACGGCAATCCCGGCTGCTATCCCCACCTACATGAGAATTCGAGAGGTCCACAAACGGGCTGTCGAATTCATCATGGACCTCGATGTTTACAAGCTTGAAGTGCAGCGCGAGCGATTGGCGGAGCGCGTCGCAGCCAATTCGAAGGTATGGTCGGTTACCAGGCAAGATCTGGAGCGGTTCGTAGCGCGAGGCGGCGGCAGGATCGCTTCACTCAGCGAGACGCCTATTGCGGATCTCGGTGCGTTGTCAAATGCTCACATTCAATTGGCCGATGGGACGAATTGGGTACCGCTAAACGCGGTTGCTTCCAAGCTCAGAGGTAGCATAGCAGACCTGGCCGCCACGGCAGTACCAGACGTCGAAGACCAGTCGGAGGAAGTTACGCAAAAACTGCAGCAGATGACCCAGCGGGTCGATGATTTGAACGCTGAGAGAATTCGGCTTCACGGACTGCAGCAACTGAAATTAGCTGACTTACAATCTCTGCGAAGGCGAATTGCTTCACTCGACGAAGACCTTCAGAAGAACCTCGACGTCCAAAGACTGCAAAGGTACTCGGGTGTCACTGCCGCATTGACGCCGGATCGATGCCCGACCTGCGAACAGGCTCTCGCGGATACATTGCTGGCGCAGGAAGCCCTCTCCGTCATAATGCCGGTTTCGGACAACATCGAGTACATCCGATCGCAGAAAAAAATGTTCGAAGATATTCTCGTTAGGGAGGAAAGGGACGAGAACGACCGGAGGGAGCAACTCTCTGCTGTCGGCCGGCAACTGTCGGATCACTACACCCAAATCCGACTTCTTCGTTCGGAGTTGGTAGCGCCAGGTACCAACCCCTCGGCTGCCGTTATCGAGGAACGCATACGGGCAGAAGCGAGATTGAGGGACCTAGAGGCGCTGCAGGCCGTTTTTGATGATGCGCTGGATCGGTTTCGGGGTTTGCAGGAGGCCTATACTGAGCTTCTGCGAGAGCAAGCGGAGATTCCTAAAGAGAAGCTCTCTCCGCTCGACAAAGATAAGCTTGGTCGCTTGACGCGGCTGGTGCAGGGCCGAGCTGCAGACTTCGGATTTAGTACATTTTCACCCTCCGAACTGTCGATCTCTGAGGACAGCTACAGGCCCGAGAAGGAAGGATTTGAAATTGGGTTTGAGACTTCCGCGAGCGATGCGATTCGTCTGAAATGGGCCTACCAAATGGGCCTGCTCGAGCTATCCAGCGAACAGACGACCAACCACCCGGGTCTGCTCGTATTCGATGAACCGCGTCAACAGTCATCGTCACGTCCAAGTTTCAAAAACTTGTTGGGTCGTGCTGCTGGCGCAAAAGAACGCGGGCAACAGGTGATCTTCTCTACCAGCGAAGACATTGAAATCTTAAGGCCCATCACGGCCGGAATCGATTGCAATGAAGTAATCTTCCCTGGATACATTCTTCAAAAAATCGACTGATTCGCTCTGCTTCAGCAACCTCTGTCCACCGGCTGCTGTGGAGCGGAAAACTGCATGACGCTGGATTATAGCCGGGACGGCGTTGTGGCTGCATCAATTCGCCGATGCATCAGCGAAACCATGGAAAGCAGGTCTTCTGCGTCTTTCTTTGACATCTTCCAATAGATTCGCGGCGCGTGCGCGGTCGTGTTGCGAAACATACCGAAAGTGCCCTTCAGGAGATTGCAGAAGCCCTTTTGCTCGCTCTTCTCGCTTTCCGTTGACAGCGCGTTGATCGCCAACATCGGCCTGTCACCGCCGAAGGCGCGATCGACGAGAACTCCTCCGTCATCAGTTAGACCCGTTCGAGTTCTAATTTTTTCCGCGACGCTTTTTACAGCCTCGAGGACGGCGTGGAAGTAGTTGTCAGCGAGAAGTTCTTCGCGGCAGAAACTGAGAACGTCCGGGTGGACACCTCGGCTCGCAAGGTCTTCTCGCAGTTCTCTGGCGCGCTTGCTGGCTTCCGAAAGTGTCTGAACGGCGCTGGCCGAGACGAGTTGGCCCGATGCTTCAATCGCCAAGCCTGCGAATGCCAAAGCACGGTTCAGATTCTGGCGCATAGGGGCCAGAACAAGATTTGCAATAAATCCTGCGCTTAGCTGGAACGAACACCGAACTTTCGATTCGACCAGTCTGATAATCGCGACCTGCCACAACAACAGTCTTCATTTAAGGAGAAATTCGCACA
>NZ_JAAZTM010000028.1:0-23310 GCF_012395805.1 Labrenzia sp. 5N
CACAGAGCAACAAATTCCTGAAGGATTCAGGTCGTTGCGAAGCCCAGGTCGGATCCTTCGGACAGCGTGATGTTCACAGTCCGTTCGAGCTTAGCGCAGGATTTTAAGCAAATCTTGTTCTGACCCCAACATGATGTTCACAATCCGTTCGTCCTTAGCGTGTCTGCGGGAACAGCTCCTGTTCTGACCCCGAATAGCCAGTCGGTCATTTGATTGAGGCATCGAGTAACTCCAATTACAAGTCGCCCATATGGGACAATGACTGGATTGTCGGCTGGTCGTGAGGCCATTAAGTGCTAGGCGGCATTTTAAAGTTGTTATAAGAATAAATTCTATAATTACACGTATTAACAAGAAGAGCACTTACATTAAGTGCGGTTTATTTTCAGCGCAAAATGTATAATAAACATTGTTATGATTTATATATTAAATTTCTTCTGAAAAATTATTTTCATCATTATCAAAGTCTTCGTTAGTTCCATTGTATCTGCGCCTAACCCTAGCTGCGAATTCTTCGTATGAAATGTTTTGATGTCCAAAGCTGGAGAGCAAATCTTTATATTCATCGAACAGAGCTCTTTGTTCTGGAAGAACGGCCGGTAAATTTTTGCCAATGAAATTCCTCAACGGGCCATCTGGTTCTGTGCCAAGCGTAATATCTGAATAGCCAAGAAGCCTCTTATGTCGCGCGCGACTAGCGAGGTCCTCGGCGGTTGATGGATATCTTTGGCGTAATGTTTCCCACGTCACAGCCCCGCATCTACGCAGCAGGAGTCCTGTCACATATGGAATGCGGCGAGCGATGAGAACGGGGACGATATCGAGCGTCGTGCACTTCCTCAGGAGTTCCAAAATTTCTTCTTGGTGCGGGTACAGCCAATGGCGAACGTTCTTCACCTCAATTCCAGCCCATAAACCCCGTCCTTCTTGACTTCTCACCAAAAAGTCGAGTTTTTGCTTATTGGGTAGCTCTCTCGCGCCTAGATGGGAAGGCGGCTCTTCCTTTGAATAGAGTGTGCTGTCGTCATGTTCGTTGAGGTCTGTGAACCTCCCGAAATAATCAAGGTGATCCTGTGCATCGAGAGCTTTTTGGACACAGATTTCCAGAGACTGTCCTACGCGCCTGGTGAACCGCTGCTCCCCCACCTCCTGGAAGACAGGCAACTGCTCCTGATAGCGTTCCTCGACAAAGTCTGTTGGCGCGTCGCTCAAATGAAACCAAGGCACACCGTCCCGGTACGACCGGATAATTACACCCTCTTTCAATAGCTGATTACGAGCTTCGGAGATGAGATGCGGATTGATGCGTTGGTTATATGGGCCAGCGTCGGCAATTTTGTGCTCAATTGTCCGCATAACGGCAATGCCATGAGCGCCGAGAATTTTAGGGATGCGCCGCCGCGCAACTTCCACCCTAACTTCCCTACTCATCGCTGGTCTCTTTTATATAGATATAGAAGTAATCCCTGGGCGCAGCTGCGCGGCTCGGGGTACTCAGATTTCCGTTCAGATACGTAGATCATGGTTAACGGAATCCTTATCGGAAATACAAAACGGTTAATGCGGCAATAAACTTCCAATTCCGCCCGAGGAATCCGGAGACGGATGAAAGTAAAATTGCTGGAATCCGCTTGCTCAAGGCGACGTGAAAGCAGACGTGCGTCGGTTGAGCTTCCATATGTACATCGAGGTATTTTGTATCTGGAGGCTTGTGCACCATCGTCAGTCCTCACAGGCTAGAGATGGCTACATTCCAACCAAGATCGGTCAAAACGTAGCGACCATGTGTCTGGCCATCGTTCTTGCAGTAGATCGCCAGGCCGCGTTTTTCCAAAGTCCGATGAGACACCAAATTCCGGATTTTCTGACTGAGGCGGTCATCATTCCGATTTTCCAGAGGAGCCAAGTCTTCTCGGGAAGGAATAAGTAATTCACGCACATGAGGGGCAAGTTCATGAATGGAAAGGCCCGAATGCGGGTCGCCATGCTCGGCAATCACTGAAACCGCAGGATGCACCAATTCGGCTTCAGAAAGCGGTGCTGCATTAACCATAGATGTAGTACCTTCCTTGGCGGAAATTCAAATCTATGACTCTAGATGTGGGGATTCGCCGTCCGCAATCAAGGTAAAAAATCGTCGAATTAACCCTTTCCACAGGGTGAAATGGACGCTTTAAGTTGAAATCGCTTGTAGCACTGTCTAATTTGACAATACTTATCTGCGGCCTATCAGTTCCAGTAAAGAGTTCCAATTTCTGATTTTCAGGGAGCTTAACAAGTTAGAGGTCATAATTTTTCTGATTTTTATCAGAGCCTTTATTTACTCACGTAGCTGACAGAGCACTCAAGGAGTCAGGTTTGCATTCCCAAATAGAAGAAATTTCCTCATCGGAAGAGTTATGGAAATGGAATTCGGGGAACTAAATAAGCATGTAAAGGAGACAAAATGAGCAATTTGCCAACAGATGCTGAAGTAGAACGCGCAATATTGAACGAAATAAAGAAAAGGAAAGTTCGCGCCGGAGAGATTTTCCCTGTTCCACAGGTCAGTGCCGACCTTCAGCAAGAAGGTTTTTCTGGCGAGGAAATCGCGGCGGCATTCGAACGTATGGTTGAGAAGAAGTGGCTAGAACCTTCTCATGGGCCTATGGGAAAACTTTTGGAAGAAGGCTTCAAGGTCATGTGATTGGAGCCTGAGAATCCTAACGGACAATCACTTCCATTTAGGTATACCTCAAGAGAAGTGAGTCAACGGCACTTCGATAAATAGTGTTTGACGACTTAAATCGAAGGACTCACAATCGAACCACTTAAATCGAAGTGAAAGTCCCCTGCCCCATGTTCATCCGCGCTTACCTCCGGGCCAGCACCAAGGAGCAGAACGCGGCACGCGCCCAAGACGAACTGCAGGCGTTCGCGGTCGCTCGGGGTTGGACGATTGCCGCCAAGTACATCGAGAACGAGAGCGGTGCCACTCTCAAGCGTCCGGAGTTGTTCAGGCTCCTGGCGGATTCCCATCCTGGTGACGTTCTCCTGGTGGAACAGATTGACCGTCTTAGCCGCCTTACTGCCAAGGATTGGGAGCGCCTCAAATCTGAAATCGCCACCAAGCAGGTGAGGATTGTGGCACTCGACCTGCCAACCTCATGGGCAATGTTGACCGCCGAGCAGGACGACCTGCACAGGCGCATCTTCGAAGCCATCAATAGCATGATGTTGGATATGCTCGCCGCTATCGCCAGGAAGGACTACGACAGCCGGAGGCACCGTCAAACGCAGGGCATCGAGGCTGCCAAAAAGGCCGGTGCCTACAAGGGCCGCAGAGAGAACACCGAGCGCAACGCCGCCATTGTCCGCATGCTTCAGGACGGTCAATCCTGGGCAACCATCCAGCACGCCACAGGCTGTTCAAGTTCCACCCTGCAACGACTTAGCAAACGTATGAAGGCAGCGAAGGCACCGTAATGAGCAGAGCCTAGTTCAACCGGATAGAGACTAGGAGCCCTTCAGGTTTGTCATGTTGGCTTTCGGGCTGATGCGTCGGATTCCGGGCGCACCCTAAGCGGTGGGGAGAGGCTGTCCATACCCTGCCCGCACACCCGAGTTGGGCAGGACAGCCGCCCCTACCCCCGCTTTTTTGGGAGGTGCGCTCCGGCGCATCAACCAACGAAAGCACAAGCCATGACAAACCTGAACACTCTCCGTATCCGCGAACTGAACGACCTTCTGCGCACGACCGGTCACGACGGTCACATTCATATCACCCGAGGGATTGCCACCCTTACAGGATATGCCCTCCCCTCAATTTTGAACGCTGTACGGAGCTTCAGTGACTTCACACCTGACAATGACCCACACGGCGAACACGACTTCGGCTCCGTAACCGTCGCCGGTCATCATGTCTTCTGGAAAATCGACTACTACGCCCCCAACATCGACGGCGAGTTAGATTGCGATGGCAGAGCCTCGGAAGACCCTTCCAATCCAGACAAGACCATACGCGTCCTCACCATCATGTTGGCCGAGGAATATTGACCGGACGGCTCACACGGGCCGTCGTTTGCCGCTCGTGTGTCGCCGTTCCGCATCACCCCCCACGGGTTTTACACGCGGGAAATCACTCCACTTCAAGGCATTGCTTTCGTCAGATTCTTCATATTTTCAGCACACTAGATAGGTAACTCTAACTTTAACGCTAAAGTTAGAGTTACCATTCACATCACCATCAACATCAAAGTTAATGATACATTTAACAATAGCGCCTAGGATTCTCTCAACAACCAAAGGACCTGCCATGTTCACCATCACCTTTGCCAACCCGAAAGGGGGGTCCGGCAAGACCACTTCGGCCATGCTTCTGGCCGAGCAAATCCACGAGGCTGGCGGTTCGGTCGCCATTCTTGACTGTGACCCCAACCAGAACATCATCCAGTGGGCTGCACAGCGCCAGGACGACGGGAGGGGGGTTCCGTTCCAGATTACGCCGCTCCCGAGTGAGGCAGCCTTTCTAGACACGGTGGAGAGCATTCAGACCAAAGCCGATTATCTGATCATCGACCTTGAGGGGACGGCATCCACGCTCGTAACCTTCGCCATAAGCCAGTCCGACCTGGTGCTTGTTCCCTTCGAACCCACACCGATGGAAGCCCGACAAGCGGCCCGCGCCGTTCAGTTGGTCCGGAGCACAAGCCGGGCGATGAAGAAGACCATCGGCCACGCCCTTGTCCTCACCCGCGTGAATGCGGCTTTCCAGACGAGCGACGAAAAAGACGTGCGCAAGGACATGGAAGCCAGCGACGTGCCGGTATTGGAAACGGCAATCGTGCGCCGCGCCCCGTACACCCGGATTTTCCGCGAGGGATACCTTCTGCGAGAGTTGTACAACCAGGCTAGTGAAGAGGTGAGGGACAGCACACCTTCCCAACAGGAGAGGGCCTTGAAACCCCTCGCTTCGGCCATCGAGAACGCCAAGACATTCGCCCAGGAGGTTGTCAACAATCTTCCCCGGCAGGAGGCGGCAGCATGACGAATTACGGATTTGGGGCCAAAGTAACGGCCGATACTGTGAAGCTTCCCCAAAGCAGTCCGAAACCTGTCGCACCGGCCCCCGACATTGCCGGTGTCCTACAAAACGGGCAAGAGCTGGGCTTTGTGTCTCGCGAAGCCAGCACGCGCCGTAAACCCGGCCCGAAACGGACAGAACCTCAGGACAAAATCACCGTTACCGGCCGCAAGCGCACTATCGACCGTCTCAAGGCTTACTGCGACCGGGAAGGTGTATCCTACTGCGAGGCTATCGAGCGCCTTCTGGACAAGGAAAATCGCTGAAAAATTGGGCGCCCACATAGGCCGATAGAAGCAAATCAGATAGCCTCACCGTATGAACGACTTTGACGAATCACTTATCCGCGACAGCGATTTGCGCGAAAGGCTGGAGTCAGCCCGCACAAGCATGGATAGGCGTATCTTCAAGACGTATGCCAGTAGCCTCGTATCGACCCAAGAAAAGCGAGACGCCGAGGCAAAAGCCGCACAGGAAAGAGCCGCTAAACTGGCCGCTATGCCCCGCGAGAAACGCCGCAGGGCTATCATCCGCGAAGTGATTGAGAACGAAGGGCTGTCTACCGACAACCTTCGTTACATGCCCACGCCCCTGGCGATTTGCGGGTTGCCCTACAAGGCCTTGCCAGACGGGGAAACTGAGTTCGAGCGCAAGCAAGGCCGCATGGCTGTCACCGTCACCGCTGGCAAGCTGCGTTCTCCGGACGGGCAAAGGGTCCAGCAGCCCATTCCCTACGGTCCCAAGGCCCGCCTCATCATGGCGCACCTGTCCACCGAGGCTCTGCGCAACAATTCGCCCATCGTGGAAACTTCGGAGACCCTTTCCGGCTTCATGCGCGATATGGGCTTCGAACCCCGTGGCGGTCGCAACGGCAATATCGAACCGTTCAAAGAGCAACTGCGTGCCCTCGCTGCCTGTCGCATGGAAATCAGCACATGGGACGGCAAACGCTCCGGACAGGTGGACGTAAAGCCTTTGAATAAGGTTGAACTCTGGTTCCCCGAGAACGCCAATCAAAAATCTTTATGGCCGACCACCATTGCTTTTTCCGAAGATTTTTACCGCGAGCTGAAGAACCACGCGCTGCCCATCGACGTGCGTGTGTTGCGCGCCTTGTCAAATTCAGCCCGTCGTCTCGACCTGATGCTTTGGGTCACTTATCGCATCACGCGACTGCAAACCAAACTGGTGTTGGATTGGAAGCCGCTCAAGAGCCAGTTCGGGGAAGGGTATACCCGCGACCGCGCTTTTAAGGCTGCGATGATTGATGACGTTGCCGCCCTCAAAGAGATATTCCCGAAAATCCCTCTGAAGCTGACCGAACGTGGCCTCGAGATGGAGGCCGCCGACGCCACAGCCCTGGCAATTCCCAAACGCACCTTGAAAGCCTGAGTCACAGCACGAAAAAGGTAGTTTTTTCACACCTTTAGCTACGCTGATTAGGTGGCGCTTTCGAATATCTAATTGCCCCTGTTTTCAAGGATTTGAGGGAGACACTACGCTGATTAGGTGGCGGGGCCACGCTGATTAGGTGGCGTGTCACCTCCTATCTACGCTGATTAGGTGGCGGGGTTACGCTGATTAGGTGGCGCTTTCCACGCTGATTAGGTGGCGCCCTATATATAAGGAACAGAAAGACTCCAGAAATGTCTCTACAGAAAGCTCTTTACAGAAACCCTCTTACAGAATTTCAGAAAAAGGAGATTTTCAAAATTTTGGATTAGTTTTTGAAGGGGCTTCAAACGTAGAACGCCACCAAGTTTCCCTGATGGCGTCCTAATCCTTTACGGTCATCGGCTTCCCAGCCTGTACCGTGAGTGAATTGAATCACACAAAGCTTCTCTTGCCAAGAACTCTGTTCCGGATAATGCCTCAGAGGCTCTAGGAAGCTCGTGGAGGCGTTTTTGGCTATCAAGACAGGGTTTCGGTGCCTACGCTTCTAAAAACCGTCCTAATCCTTTTTCAAATATCCTCGGGGGTCTGGGGGCAGACAGCCCCCAGGGGGTAGGTGTTGCACATTCGAAAATTTGGAGGATCGACCGGCCGAGCCCCCTGCAACCGGCGCGGAGCGCCCGCGCAAAAAATCCGCTTGGGCCAGCGTCAGAAACAGCATTGACGGCCATTCTATTTCGTATTCACTAACCGAGGGTAGAAAACACAGGGGGAATAAATGAACTGGTTTAAGGATCTCTTTTTCGGAAAACTTGATAACAGTGCGATTTACAAAGAACTTCCAGAAATGCGCCGAAGAAATCCTGCTTCAAGGTCAGCACATTTTCTACAGAAAAGAAAGGAATATGAAGAAAAATTCGATACTTATCTAAAGATCTCAAACGAGAAAAACTTGCACGCGGACAATGTAAATAAATATAAATTCATGGTTCTAAAAAATCTATATAGCCATAACGAGACCGCGTTGCGGGAATACACCCAGTCCGTGGAAGGAATGGTGATTGATGCATGCTTTAGATGGATGAATAGCGGCAATGATGTAAAGAACCAAACTTGGAGGGATGTTCTCAAGGAATTGGAAAAAGATGAGGTTGTAAAAACACTTCTTCCAATAATATTTACTGAAGAATTTGCATCTGCATGGGAAGTTGTAAAAGTAAAGAAGATAAATTTAGAGAAAGAAAAAGAGGAGAAAAGATACAAAATAAAGCATGTAATATCAGAATTAGAAAGGGATCATTCGCGTAAAATGTCATTATTTATGAGTATGAGTCCGGGTATGAGCCGAACTGAATTGTCCATATCTATAGACAACACTGAGCAGCATATTGCTATATATAAAGAAGAATTACGAAAACTAGGCTAATAACTATTCCGATGAAAGAATTTCTTCTTTAAGATGAGAGGTTGCTCTCCTGATGCAAGGACAAAGATGCTGTCTCGGTGATTAGGACCAAGTATCTCTGTCGCCGCAATGTGGGCAGTCTCCTTTTTGTTAAAGATGTTATTCGCCTTTCCAAACGCCTTTTCGATTTTCTCCGCTGTCGCTGCTGACGGGTTCATGTACATGCGCACATCACAGCTATCCATCATGCCGTCACCTACGCCGGGGTAAGCTTGCAACAATTGCTCGGGGTACTGGGCGATCATCCAGAGCTTGATGCCATATGACCGGCCAACTTCTAGAGCTTCGCGGATAGGCTCCATTTTTCCAAGGCGCGGTAGTTCGTCGAGCAGGAACAGGACAGGTGCGCTTGTTTTCTCATGATGTTGCATCAATCGCCGGACATGCTGACCGACGATGACCCGTAGCAGCGGCGAGTAGGTTTCAACCGCGTTCGGCGGAATACACAGGTAAAGGGTAGGGTAGGGTGCGTTGCGGAAGTCTTCTGGCCTCCAATCCGTACCGGTTGTGACTTTTTCGACCTTGGGTCCCTCCCACACCTGCAGGTGTTGGGAAGCTCCCCCAAGCACGCCTTCAAACTGCTTCGGCGCGTTTGAAGCCATCTGCGAAAATCGGGCGGCAGTCCGCCGCATAGCGCCAGGATACCCACTTTCGGGCGCCTTGACGTGCTCTAGCATATCTTCCAGGTCGATCGTGGCGACGAAGTCGAGCACGGTTGCCATCGTTCGTTCGTGCGGCTCTCCGGCCGACACGACAAAGGCGATTATGAGGGTGAGCAGTTCTTTTCCCTGAGACTCCCACGTGGCATCAGACTGGCTTTGGACAACAACAAGCAAATCTGCGAGGAACCGTGAACTCTCCCAAAGCTCGTCCGGATCTGCATCTACAAAGGCAATTGGATTGTATCGCGAGCTGTTACCCGGTTCGACAGGGTTGAAGCGCAATACCGGCCCGACATGCTGTTTGCGCCATTCAGCTGTGTTGGCGAAACACTCCCCCTTGATATCGAGCACGATGGCGGGCCCCCGATAGTGTTGCAGCGTCGGGAGAATGTGGCACTGCGTTTTACCCTTCCCTGGAGGGGCAACCGTTAAGAGTGAGGCCTCTCCGCGGTAGTACAGCAATTGTCCCTGAGCGTTCAGTCCTAGTGGCAGATGAAGTGGATCTGGTTGGTCGCTGAATAGTGCGGAAGCGTGAATTTCCCCCGGTCTCGATCCCACATATTTGGCGACCCAGGCGCGCACGGCGGGGGAAGGACATTCTCGGGCTAAGGCCGCCAATCGGCTGATTTCTGGTGCGATTCCCGAAAAGGAGGGGGGGATCTGGTTTCTGTGTCCAAAGGTCGAGAGTTGGTGGTATTCGGGGAATTGGTGTCCGATCATTGGTGGCGCAACACGACGTACGTTTGCTTTTCCATCGGCATAGGTGATGGTGGCAATAATATGCTCCGCGTTATCGCGGTCGATAGCACCCAAGCCTGCGAGTACCATGACAAGTTTGAAGGCAAACGCTTCCATCTCGGAAAACTCATGAGCCGGACGGGAGAAAAGAAACGGGTCTGGATCTTGCTTTGTCCAACTTGCACTGATGACCCGCATTGGGTCAGCGAACGTGTCCTCTGCCATTTCAATAAATTGCAATGAAGGGTCGTCGTTCGCTCGAGGCGTAGGTTGACCCATCGCCGAAAGCCTAGCTTGCAGACGCTCCGAAGGAAGAAGTTTTTTTTCCATTAGAAATTTCGCCAGTTTTCCTCAAGGACGCTTATCAGCTCAATTTTGCCCTCGTGCATATATTGCACCATGTCATCACCGCTTATTTTGTATGAGTGGTGATTTTTGTCTCGGATCTCAATCGTTCTCACAGCACCCGTTGCGATGTGGAAACTGGTAACTCGCGAGTGATAGCCCCCGCTTGGAATGGCGTCTTCGCTGGAAGACGGGGAAAGATCTTCATTTAGGCTGATTATTGCGCGGTAAGGAAAATCAAGAGTAGCGGGCAAGGTCTCTTCTATGGGTTCAAGTCTAGGTTTCGAGCCGTCCTCGCCGAAATTCAGATAGAAACAGATTCCCGTCATGTCGCTCTTGTAGAGGCCACTTTCCAGCCGGAAGCCCGCAGGGTTAAAAAACGGGTCTCGCAGCAGCTCAACGAATTGGGGAAAATAGGTGTCCTGCTTTCCTTCGAGGCCGTCTGCCTCGAATTCATATCCCGAAGCTTGAACGATTTCATCGTCGCAACCATCGTACATCGGACGGAAGCTTGCTTGGGCGTCTGAACCGGAACCTAGCTCCAGCCATTTCATGTCCCAACTTTTTTCGTTGGGATTATAGCGCATTTTGCCATTGCGATACCAAGAGTAAACCCTGCCGCCGGGTTCCTGTATTCGCGCTTTCTGATTGGCGACGTCTACATAGACATTAGCACCCGCAGGGACTCTGACATTCGCATGTACACCCTCGTATCCAAATTGTTCCATTTGCTGATCGTGAGGCCTTAGCCAGGGCAGGTTAATGATCGTGTCGCTTTGAACTGTCTGCGGATTGTATGTCTGCACTCGCGATCTCCCAAGGCTGCAGCGGAAAATGACCAGCAATACGAGCTGCACAGTCGGTTGCAGTCAAGTT
This sequence comes from Labrenzia sp. 5N, assembly GCF_012395805.1. Lineage (NCBI taxonomy): Bacteria > Pseudomonadati > Pseudomonadota > Alphaproteobacteria > Hyphomicrobiales > Stappiaceae > Labrenzia > Labrenzia sp. 5N. The sequence goes on from NZ_JAAZTM010000028.1 coordinate 10,541, forward strand.
AGACTTCTCGTCATAAGGCAGCTTCTTTTTGGTGGCGCTGGCGGTAGTGAATGCCTTGCCTAATCAAATAGCAGATTGTAGCTTAACGTTCTTTAGTGCGCACTTATGGGTTTTGTCCCAAAACCCGAAGCCCCACCAAGGTTTTTGCCGTGGCGATCTATAGTCTCAATCATAAACCAATTGGAAAAAGTACTCAGGAAAAGCCCTATACGACCGGCGCTCATATCAACTACATCACCCGTAGCAGTGCTTTGGGAAAATTGGATGGTGCCCGAATGCCCTTGGATCGGGAGGGAGCTCGGTCATTTTTCAACAGTGCCGAAGACACCGGCAGAAAGAATGGGCGTGTATCAGATAAGATCATGCTTGCTTTGCCTCGAGAGCTAACGGCAACACAACGTCATGAACTCGTAAAAAGCTATGCAGAAGAAATTACCGACGGTAGAGCGGCATGGATTGCCGCTCATCATGACAAAGGCAAGGATGCAAATAACCCTCACTGTCACCTTGTAATTCGTGACCGAGATTTGGAGACTGGAAAGCGCGTTTTTGGAACCACAGAACGCGGTTCCACTCAACGGCTACGTGACCTGTGGCAAGACCACGCGAACCGTGCCCTGGAGCTTGCAGGTCGAGCCGAGCGTATCGACGCTCGGACCCTGAAAGCGCAAGGAATCAAACGGGAGCCTCAGATTCACCAAGGCCCTCGGAACAGAGCGTTTCTGGAACGAGGTCGCTCGCCAGTATCGCGAAGGCGTACATACCGCAACGGTGCTGGTGCACGCACCCCATTCCGGCAAGTTGACTATCCTTCCATCGACAGGGGGAGAATGCGCCGGGAATACTGGCAGGAGATCGACCGAGCTAAACTCTTGGACGAACTTGAGCAGCAGCGCGATATACACGTGCCGCCACCAGAAGGGCGCGGAAAACAGACGACGATCCAAATGCTGAAATCGAGGTCTAAATCCGGACCTAGGAAACGTTGGAGCGACCGAGAATGGGAGCCGGACTAGTAGTGAAATATATTGCCAAAAATACTGATGTTGGCACAATGCGCTATGGGTCGAAGTATAGATGATGAAGGGATGCTAGCCGCCGAGGAGTTTTTGTTTGAAATAAGTCAGGACAAACTCAGTGCTCAGAGGCAGATCTCCACGAACAAGAAGCTACTTGCCGAAGCGGAAGCATCAGACGAGAATTTTAAGATATGTATCGAGCTCGCTGAAACGGCATCCGAAAGAGAGAGGTGGGAGCGTAATCTTGAAGATTCTATAGAGCTTCAGATGATCTTAAAAAAACGCATCACAGTGCTGGAAAAGGCCCTTCTAACCTTTGAGAAAGCGGTTCGTATTTTCCGCAATTGAGGTTTGCATCATGTCTCCAAAAATTTACGCCGAAGACCTCCATAAAATGGAAGTAAAACTGGAAAAACTGGAGCAAGAGCGCGCCCGTCTTGAAAATTCCTCACCGCTCATGCGCCGGGTGCTTAAGCACAAGATGGTAGAGCTGGACAACGAGATCGGCGCCCTGGGCTGGGAAATCCAAGCCGCCCGTGAGCATGTTCGCGAAGACCCCGTCTCCTCAGAACAATACGAAAGACTTTTGGCGCAAAAGAAACAAGAACGAGAAGAAGCGAAGAAGAGGGCCAATCAAGCCAAAAAACGGGATATGGAGCGGGAGCCGGATTGAGTACAGTTTAGTCTGAATGACCTTTGGCATCAGTTCCCCAGCTCACTCTAAGGTATTTTTCGGGCTCGCCGTTGACCTTCTGGCGCGTTTGCCATTCCACTAGGAATCCGGCCCGTCGCAGGGTTTCTACCATTGCGACGGCTGCTGTGGCGCCGGATAAATCCATTGGGTTTTCCGGCTCAAAAAACGCGGCTGAAAGGCCAGCGGCAGATGCTTCCGACAACACGTCGTTGACGTTGGCGATGCTGAAAACCTCACCGGCCACGCGCTCACGGGTTTCCCGTGTGCGCTCCCGCATCCGGTCGAGCGCTTCTTTCGCGTCAAAGGGTTTTGTCACGCTCATATCACGCTACCTTCCGGGTTTGGGGCGCGTGACGGCGGCCCAGGTACGTGTCCGTGATATCGAGACGGCCATGCCCCAACTCTGACGATATGCGCAGGCGGGCATGCCGGTCGCGTCGTTCTTGTGGGGGCGTCATCTGGTTGACCGTGGGGCCACCAGCGGCCGGGCAGTCCCAGCCCGTAAGGGTTTTGTAGCGCCATTGGGCATAGCGGTGGCGATAGCCATGCGCATTCCGGACACCGTGCTTTAGGGTGTTGTTTTCGTAGTGCTTAAGGGCCTTCACATAGTTGCGGCCGGGGCCAATCAAACACCCGTCACCACATACCCGGTGCAGGTCGTCGAGTAGCTGCCGCTGCCTCTGATGCCACACGGGAATTTCGCGGTAACGGCCACCTTTCGTCCAGCTTGGTTGCAGCACCAGGCGGTTGCCCTGGTCAGCGGTGCGCGGCCGCATCTTCAAAGCCTCTTCACGGCGAAGCCCGAAAAGGCGCTCAGCCTGCAACGCCAGGCTCACACGCGGGTCAAGCGCATCGAGCACATCCCGCGTCAATTCTTGAGCCTTGTTGCCGCTGAATTTCTCGCGTGGCGACAGGCCGAAAATATCGTTCGATTTTGGGAGCAAAGAAGCCTTACCCACCTTCTCAGACCACCAGCGCACCCAGCCGAGCCGATTGCGTATCGTGGCATCACTGATGCCCGAGGCCTTCCAGCTTCCGACAAGGGCGTGCACGTGTTTGGGAGCCAGGTTGCGCGCGGCCTTCACCTTGTAGCCCAGCTCATGCAATTCATCGGCTATCTGTTGAAGGCCCCGCGCCCGTATGGCTTGCGTGGCAAGAGACCCTTCCCCACATCGGCGGGTCAGGTTCTTCAGGTCAAGGTTTAAGCTCCTCATGCTTTTGTCTTTCGGTAAGTTTTAATGACCAGTCGGTGCCATATCAGGCGAGCCGCTGAAGCTCCGGAGAGCTTCCGAGGGTCGGTATTTCGGTTAGCTAGACGTACTCTTCCGTTCCCTAGTGTCTCCAATCGTTTGGGGTTGCATTCGCGGCCTGGGGCCGCCGTCTCATTTACGGCCGTTAGGTCGTGAATTGCGTTCGTTTTGGTTGCCTCCCTGGGCATTCCAGCGCCGTGCCCGTGGGGCCGTGCATGTCTTTGGATTATTGTTCGACATGTGAGCAGGGGTCTCCCCCCGCAACTGGATTTGCGGCATGGTCTCACCATGCTCTGCGGTTCTGTGTTTCATCGTTAGAGTTCCTTTCAAAAGTTGCGGCCACGCATGGCCCTGATGTCTCCTGCTGGTTCCAGCGAGTGCCGAGTAGCACTCGCCAGGCACTTATGCGGGGACAGGCCAGCGCGCCTAACATTTGCTGACAGTATCGGCCGAGGCCCCCGGTTTTCTTGGCTAATGCAGTGCCCATCAGGGGCGACGGCTGAAAGACGTTCGCCCTGTCACTACCTGGCAAGCGGTAGTGACAGGGCTGGGGCTATGCCCGGCCCTGTGGTGGCCTTGCAACGGTTGTTGCGGCCATTGGGAGGGACACCCTCCCAAACCCGCCCCTTGGCCGTCTCAGACGGCCAGCAGGGCTTGCAGCCCCGCACCCTGCTTTTGCGGCCTGGCGACCGCAGCGGGATGGAATCCCGCATCTGCCGTTTTCGGGCTGGATTCGCGATGCTCATCCAACCGCTCAAACCGCAAGAGAAGCCCCGCCGCTGGTGGCATCCAGTGGATGCCGCGCCGGGGCTCGCCGCTTCACGGCGACACGCTGTTGCGGAGGCAAACCAGGTCTGAAAATGAAAACGCACCGCTGATAGCGATGCGTTTCTCCCGGTTTCCGACCCGGTATTATGTTACCACCCCCACCCTTTAATGGAAAGCACCCCTTGTCGCCTTCGGTTGGCGGTCGGGTGACGCCCTCACGCGCGTCAGTAGCTCAATGGCAGAGTGCCCGGTTTCCGACCCGGGAGATGCGGGTTCGACCCCCGTCTGGCGCTCCTATCAATGCCGCTTGCCCACGCTCTTGCCATTGTACCCGACCGCACCGAGGCGCAAGGGGATGCTTGTTTTGTAATACCCCGCCCATGGGTGGTTGCTGTGTGCCGGCGCCGGCATCATCCCAAGAGGTTGGGATGAACCTGGGGGCGCTGCCCCCAACGCCGTGTCAAGGGGCCGTGTCCTCGCCCCTTGGGCTGCGGGCCGCACCAACCCCTTGACACTCTGCCCCCCGCGTTCGCCACGTGGCAGGGGTGCAAGGGACTTGCACCCCCGTCAAAATTGGGTGCATCAATGAAACAAAGGGGGCTTAGCAATGCAGTTCCAGGAAAATTACACCAAACCTCCCTCGGGCTGGGTCGGTTTCCTTATCGGAGCCTTGATATTTGGCATATCGGTGCTCATAGCAATTTGGATTTCTTATTCCCTCTATGATTTCGACCATAAAAAAGCGTGGCCGTTGTTTATCGCATTTCCTTTGGGTTTTTATATTGGCGCGGCTCTTGGAAGTGAAATTAATCATAAGAGAAGAAAGGGATTCGCAGAGGCGAATGGATTAACTGTTGAATATAGGTCTAATACTTTTGGCAATGGCTCATCCTTTGTTGGGTACCGAGACAAGAAGGGTAATCTAACATCAGGGTTGCCTGTTGAATCTTAAGCTGAACGGCACGGTTTGTGTGCCATGACAAAAGGGCCACAGCCAGTCACACCTTGTCCTGGCTGTCTCTTGCCACCCTGGTGGAGCCGGGACAGGATTTGGCATGTTCCGATTACCAGCCGCGTTGAAAGCCAAGGGCGAAGAGGCCGAGGCCGCTTTTCGCGCCTGGCTCAACTGGTCCGGTGTCGCGTTTCTCTATGTGGAGCAATCGCGGTTGAATGTGCCGGAGCGGTTGCGAGGCAAAATCAAACGTCCGGATTACATGATTGGCATCCCCCATGCCGGAATGATGGCCATCGACGTAAAGGCCAAATCTGCCTATGACGACTGCCTACTGTTCGACGTGGGCGAGCTGAAGAAACTATCCTGTTTTTCCGACTATTTTCATGTATCGGTGAGCTTTGCCTGCTTGAATCTCGACGAGCCCGGTCGGTTCTATTGGGTGCCCCTCAGCGCAATGGCTGGCCGCGCTCCGGAGAAACGCGGGAGGGCTTGGGTGGTACCCTTCCCCTTAGCCGAGGCCCTGTCGGTGGCCACGGCCGAGCCGTTCATCACTGCCTACGCTCGATTTAGCGAGAGGACACTCGGCTTGTAACAACCGATCCAGGAGGGTATTTGGTATCTCGTTAGGAGAGGTAAGGCAGTTCTCACAAATCGGGGAACCTAGCTAGGGTACCAGTGAGGGGCACCATGGGATGACCCTACCCTAGAAAAAACTTGCCCCAGCGGTGTGCAGAGCAGTGACCAGCTGGGGGATACATGGTCTATATGGCATAGACCCCTAATAAATGCAAGGCCATTCCTGACACATGCCCCTCGTTGATATCCTCTCTACAGACCGCTTCTCCACCTACCTTCAGTGGTCCCAGGGTGATGTCGCACTAGGGGAACGCCTCTATAGCTACAATGTGCAACTGTCGTCTGACTTCTATGCTTCATTGCATATGTTGGAGGTAGCCCTGCGCAATAAGGTGGATGTGGCTCTTACCAATGCTCATGGTGCAGGGTGGCTCTTCGATAACCGTGTACTGGTTGAGCAGTACCAGAGGGGGTGTGTTGCCCAGGCCCAGGCGACCCTACAGCGCGAGGGAAAGGCTGCCACCCACAGTCAGATGGTAGCCGAGCTTAATTTCGGCTTCTGGAGTTCCCTTTTCGGCCCTAGGTCCAACCGCCTTTGGGGAGTTCTGCGACCTGTGTTTCAGACCCCAGGCCTTCAGCGCGCTATGATATCAGGGAAGCTGCGCGATTTGCGGCGGCTTCGGAACCGTATCGCTCACTATGAGCCAATTCTAGCGCAGCCGATTTCAAATCTTCACCAGGACACCCTTGATATGACATCTTGGATGTCTGTCGATGCGGCGGCGTGGATCACTACCCATTCCAATATCAATTACCCGGCCACTCCCCTGATCATACGAGACCCTCAGAGCGGGAATGACATATTTGACCACGCCCTAATCGGTCATTTGCCCGCTTAGCGACCGGCTGGCGGTCGAAAAGCTGCCTTTTCCGCAGGAAACTAGGGGATTTCTCTCCTCAATATTGAAAATCGGCACGCGAGAACATATAAGGAACAAGTCTCTGGGTGGTTTCAAGACACTGGCGGGGACCGAGACGGGTTACCAGTGGGCGCGACCTTAGCCCAAGCGCAGTCCGAAAGGCAGAAGCGTGGTCGCCAGCAGCTCATCCGCTGCTGAAAAGTAGCTGCCAACCTCAACGCCGGATGACTAGGCAGTTGAGGGTCCGTAAGCGAGGGGTCGGCTCCGGTGAGCAGATAACTACGCTGAGGGCATCGGGACTAGCTCGGGTCGCAAAGACCGGGGGCTAGTCGTCCTATGTCCTTTGCTTCAGGATCTCACCAATGAGCAGGTTACATAACCCTCAAACGAATTTCAGGATCAAGACCAGAGTCAGAGCGAAGAGTAGAAGGCACACAACAGCAAATCGGCCTTCGGCAGAGCCTTCCAACAGGCGTCCCAGTCGAATAGGGGTCAGAACAAGATTTGCTCCCGTAGACACGCTAAGAGCGAACAGATTGTGAACATCATGCAGCCCGGAGGATATTTCCAGTAGACCGCAACGTCCTGAAGCCTTCATGTATTTGTTGTTCCGTGTCCCAGGAGTAGATGCCGGTCAGATTGATATGCTCCCAACTGAGCGGTGAGATGTGTTTCAGCACGTCATCGGGAATGTTCCGGCCTTGCTGACGTAAATGAGCGACTGCCCGACTGAGATAAACGGTGTTCCAGTGCACGATGGCACTGACGACCAGGTTGAGCCCGGAAGCCCGGAAAGCCTGGCTGTCATAGGAGCGGTCGCGGATTTCGCCGCGTTCGTGGAAGAAGACGGCACGTTTAAGTTTATGGGCGGCCTCGCCCTTGTTGAGACCAGCCTGACACCGCCGGCGCAGCGATTGGCTCGAATACCATTCGATCATGAACAGCGTCCGTTCGATGCGGCCGATCTCGCGGAGCGCCTTGGCCAGGTCATTGGCTTTCGACGAGGTTGCAAACATCTTGAGTATGGTTGACGGCGCGACAACTCGCGTGGAGACCGACGCGCCCAGGTGCAAGAGATCGTCCCAATTCTCGAGAATGAGCGTGATGTTGATCGGAGTGCCAATATGATTGGCCAATGCCGGGTAGGTATCGGCTCTTTCGAAGGTATGGAATTTCCGGTCCTTGATGTTGCGCAGCCGGGGAGCGAAGCGCTTTCCGACGAATGGGAACAGTCCGAAGACCTGATCGCTGGCGCCGCCGGTATCTGTGAAGAGTTCCTCGATTTCGAGGATGGTGTCGTGGTCAAACAGCCCGTCCAGGACATAAACGGCTTCACTCTCGGTTGGGCTGATCGGCAGGATGCTGAAGTAGCCGTACTGATCGGAAAGTCCACTGTAGAATTTCGTGCCCGGTTCGCTGCCGTAATGCAGGTTGATGTCACCGCGCTTTGCCGCCCGATCGCTGGCCCGGAAGAATTGACCGTCGGACGATGCGGTCGTTCCGTCGCCCCAAAGGCGCGAATGCGGATGAAGCGTATGTGCATCGGTCACGCAGGCCTGCGCCGCTCGATAGGTCTCGGACCGGGCGTGGAAGGTTCGCATCCAACCTATTTGATGGGCGCTGATCCCTTTCGAAGCTCCGGCCATGCGTTTCGGGCCGAGATTCGTCCCGTCCGCGAGAACGCCGGCTAACATCGCCGATAGGTTCTGAGGAACGTCACCCGTGCGAACATGGGTGAACTGGTCGGCAAAGCCGGTCCATTCATGCACTTCCCGGAGCAGGTCAGGAATTTCGACGAGCGGATACATTTCGGAGATCTCGGCGTTCAAGTCTTCGGCCGCAGCGGGAACATCCCTGGCATGCGGCGTCACGATCAAGGTTCCCGCATCGAGCCTGACACCTTCGAGCTTTCCATTGCGGGCACGATATGCCAGCCGCTTGAGATTGAAGTCCATCATCTGCTGGACTTCGTTCAGCCAGACCCTGCCGTCCCGCTGTACCCCGAGGCCTAGCCTGTCTTCCTCCTTTAGAGCGACGAAGGCGGGTTTTGGCATAAGATGTTCATCAATCGGCCGGTACGCCCGACTTCCTTCGACCCAGACATCGCGAGATCGCAGCCGATCGCGCAACAGCGCAAGCGTCGCGATCTCGTAAAGCCGCCGATCGGGCTTTCCTTTCTCGAAGATCAGCTTCCTGTCCGACTTTGCAAGATGGGCAACCGGAACGCGTTCGGGAAGAACACGCCTGCCTTCGGCATAAAGCGATCGCAGTACCGCTATTGCGGCCAGCAACGGATCGTGACGGCGGCGAGATTGAAAAGAAAATGTCTGGAGGAAAGCTGCCGCATATTTGCGAAGGTTGCCGTATTGCTCGGCCGCCAGTGCCAGCGGGGAAGCGCTGCTGCTTTCGACGATGGCTTCGAGGCCTGGCTTGATTTGCAACAACCGGTACCAACCGACCTGCCGGTTCAATGTGTCGATCGCATCTTCCCCTGAATCGTTGGCTGCCTGTAAAGCCACGATCGTGTCGAGGAACAGCTGTAAAGCCTTCGCCGTTTCGGCGCGTGTGTTCATATGGCGCTGCTTTTTGCGATTGTTGGCCTTAGAGAACAAACGGCCGATCAACTTGATCAACATGGTCATCGCGTCGTCGGTGAGCTTCTGACCAAGCTTGATGACCTGCGCCACCATTGTCGCGCGCCGCCGGCTGGCGGTAAAGTCGTTGGCGAGCCAGGCCGGCGTGGCATTTCCCTCACGAACCATCTGGTCCCAACGTCCAGACGGAATACGAGCTTGTAATCGGGGATTGATCGCGAGCGAACGCAGAAAAATGACGCGTTCTGTCAATCCGACCAGGTTCAGCGCGCCCGGGGCCTCCGGAGCCGAATTCAGCCAGTGAAAGCGCGTCTGACCGATGACCGGGTCGACGGCTAGCAGGTCGTCGAGAGCCTCCAGCGTCTCCGGTGCTAGATCCGAGATCAGGCCAGCCTCGGCACGCCGCCGGGCAAGAGCTCGGCCTGCGATCCCGATCTTCTCAATGGAATGCTGAGACGGAAGCAAGGCACATCGGTCCCGGAAAGCCTTGATAATCGCCTCGGCGATCGGCAACCCCTTGTCCCCAGAAGCGGCGGCGTCTGTAGCAGCAACCAAGGCTGCACGGCGATCGTCCTTATTCGCGAGGTGCAGACCGAGATATTCCGTCAGATACCGGCTATGATCGAACCTGGTTTGTGTCCGCGTGGCATAGATGGAAAAATGTCGCGGCTCAATGTCGAGCTGATCGGCCAAATATTCGATGATCACCGTTGGTGGCAATTCGCCCTCGCCCAAGAGGCGGCCGGTGTGACGCATGACACAGAGCTGAACGGCAAAGCCCAGTTGGTTGTGGGCGCGTCGGCGCAATTCGCATTCGAGGCGATCGCCTGCATCGAGTGTGTAATGACAGATAAGGCTGTCTTCATCCACGGCAAGCCCCAGCAGTGTTTGTGCCTCACTGGCATTGATTAGTTTCCTTCGCCCCATTCGCCTGCTCCTAACAATCGACACGCCTTGCAACCAGGTAGGTTTCCTGTCCAAAAACGAGCATTTCCGGACAGGGTAAAATGAACTGTCCACAAATTACCTTGACGCGGTTCTGGACAGGGGAGATATTTCGGACAGCCTATTTGGACGAAATTGACCGATGCCACGCACCTTCGCCTATGTTCGGGTCTCCACTACTGGGCAAACCACCGAGAACCAGATCCAGGAAATCGAAGCTGCTGGCTTTGCCGTTGAACCTCACCGGATCGTTCCAGAAACAGTTTCCGGCAGTACAGCTATCGCGCAGCGCCGGGAATTCTCCCGGCTTGTGGATCGGCTCGAGCCTGGCGACGTGCTGATCGTCACGAAACTCGACCGGCTGGGCCGCGATGCCATTGATGTCAGCTCGACGGTCAAGACGCTGGCCGATATGGGGGTGCGTGTTTATTGTCTTGCGCTCGGCGGTGCCGACCTTACCAGCTCGGCCGGAACGATGACCATGCACGTGCTCAATGCCGTTGCCCAGTTCGAGCGGGACGTGCTCGTAGAGCGAACGCAATCCGGACTTAGACGGGCGAAATTGGAAGGAAAGACTCTCGGACGGCCCACGGCACTCGGTGAACAGCAGAAACAAGAAGCCCGTGAGAACCTCGCCAACGGGATGAGCGTGTCGGCCATAGCCAGGAAGTTTGGCACAAGCCGTCAGACGATCATGCGAGTGCGCGATGAAGATTAGAGCGCTGCTCACACTCAGAATTGAGCAGTTTGAATAAGGACCCCAAAATAGGCGAATTATTGCGAATAAATTTAGGCGATCTTGTGCACTCTCTTCAAATGTACTTGTAAAAAATATCTAGTATGAAAGATTGATTGTAAGTCAGAATTATTAAATCAAAGATTGAATTTCTTTGCAAGCAAGTATTGTTTGTCGTAAAATGTCAAATTTTCGTCTTTTTGTAATATTCCGTTAAGTCATCTCCGCCTATCCAAATATAGGCATTTTGCTCTGAGCCTAACCACGCGGCGACTAAACTTCCACAGCAGGGTCGGCGCTCAGTTTGGTGGGATGAGCCCCCTAATGCGCAATAATGCCGCTCACAAACTCTGGCTGGCTTGCGCTAGAGATGCGCAGGCTGACATTGGAGCCCGGTATGGCTAAAGACGTAATTGTTACTGGAGTTGAGAGATTCTTCGAAGAAGATGAGATTATTGTCAGCAAGACGGATCTCAAGGGGCGCATCACCTACTGCAATGACGTGTTCCTGCGCATTGCCGGATACACAGAGAAGGAGTGCCTTGGGCAACCTCACAGTGTTATCAGACATCCAGAAATGCCCCGCTGCATCTTTGACCTGCTTTGGGAACATATTCAGGACGGGCGAGAAATCTTCGCCTATGTCATGAACCGCTGCAAAAACGGCGATCACTACTGGGTTCAAGCGCACGTCACTCCAAGCCGGGACCGCTCCTCAACAATCGTCGGGTATCATTCGAACCGCCGTGTTCCCGACCGGCATGTTCTCGAGAATACGATCATGCCGCTTTACGCGGAGCTGCTTGCCGAAGAGCGCCAACACGGCAATCGCAAGAGCGGTCTGCAAGCCTCGAAACAGCGAGTCGATGACATGTTGGCCGAGCGCGGTATGCCTTATGACGAGTTCATAGCATGTCTTTGAGTTCAGAAATTCAGCTGATTGGACAAATTGCGCGAGGGGAATGTTATGCTGGTTGGTGACAACAAGTCGGCTGTCAAAAAGGCACTCAAAGTGGTTGAGCGAGTCGCGGAAGGCGATTTCGAAGCCCGTATCCTGAACATTACGGAGAGGGGCGAGGCCGGCAGGCTGCTGCATGCCATCAACCGGATGATCGACAGGTCCGATGCGTATGTCCGTGAGACCAAGGCTTCGCTCGAATATGTCGCCCAAAACAGATACTATCGGCGCATTTCCATCAGGGGGATGACAGGTGCCTTTGGGGAGGCCAGCGAAACCATCAATACAGCTATGGAGGCAATGGAGGGCCGTGTCACCTCGTTCCGCGAGGTGGTCGGTGAATTCCAGGCACAGATGGCGAGTGTGGTCGAATCTGTAGCCTCTGCTTCGACACAACTGGAGGCAAGCGCAAAGACAATGAGCGCTTCGTCGACAGCCATGAATGAACAGGCTTCCGTGGTCGCCGGCGCCGCCGAGGAGGCGTCAAGCAACGTAAATTCCGTCGCTGCCGCTACCGAAGAAATGACCCAATCCGTCAATGAAATCAACCAGCAGGTTAGCCAGTCAGCCAAGATTGCCAGCGAGGCCGTCAGCGAAGTCGAACAAGCCAACACAGGCATAAGTGCGCTTTCCGAGGCCTCGGAGAAGATCGGCGAGGTTGTCTCTCTGATCACCGATATCGCCAATCAGACAAACCTACTTGCGCTTAACGCGACAATCGAAGCCGCAAGGGCCGGCGAGATGGGCAAGGGGTTCGCCGTGGTCGCATCGGAAGTCAAGGTGCTCGCCAGTGAGACGGCAAAGGCAACTGACGAAATTGGCTCGCAAATCAAAGAAATTCAGACTGCGAGTGCCCAAGCGGTTGAATTCATTCAGTCCATCGGCGTTACGATCTCCAAGGTTAGCGAAATCGCCTCGGCAATTTCCGCCGCGGTGGAACAGCAGGGAGCTGCGACTTCGGAGATTTCACGGAACATTAATCAGGCGTCCGTCGGCGCGTCGGAAGTCAGCTCCAATATCGGCTCGATTAGCAGCATGGCCGGCGAGACCAGGCAAGAAGCGGATCAGGTGATGAGAGCTGCCACCGATCTTTCAGGCAAGGGTGTACTTTTGCGCGACGAAGTTTCAGGCTTTTTGGAACAAGTCCGCAAGGTTGTTTGAGCACTGGCGGAACAAGAGCAACAGTCTTTGCGAACTCTCAGGCGCCAACACCTAGTTTCCGCAACATGGGGCCAGAACAAGATTTGCAATAAATCCTGCGCTTAGCTGGAACGAACACCGAACTTTCGATTCGACCAGTCTGATAATCGCGACCTGCCACAACAACAGTCTTCATTTAAGGAGAAATTCGCACA
>NZ_JAAZTM010000029.1:0-7584 GCF_012395805.1 Labrenzia sp. 5N
GGGGTCAGAACAAGATTTGCTTAAAATCCTGCGCTAAGCTCGAACGGACTGTGAACATCACGCTGTCCGAAGGATCCGACCTGGGCTTCGCAACGACCTGAATCCTTCAGGAATTTGTTGCTCTGTGTCCCAGGAGTAGATGCCGGTCAGATTGATATGCTCCCAACTGAGCGGCGAGATGTGTTTCAGCACGTCATCTGGAATATTCCGCCCCTGCTGGCGCAGATGAGCGACTGCTCGGCTGAGATAAACAGTATTCCAGTGCACAATCGCGCTGACGACCAGGTTGAGCCCGGAGGCGCGGAAAGCCTGGCTATCATAAGAGCGGTCACGGATTTCGCCGCGTTCGTGGAAGAAAACGGCACGCTTGAGCTTATGGGCGGCCTCACCTTTGTTGAGACCAGCCTGACACCGCCGGCGCAGCGTTAGGCTCGAATACCATTCGATCATGAACAGTGTCCGCTCGATGCGGCCGATCTCGCGGAGCGCCTTGGCCAGGTCATTGGCTTTCGACGAGGTTGCAAACATCTTGAGGATGGTTGACGGCGCGACAGCTCGTGTGGTGACCGACGCGCCCAGGCGCAAGAGATCGTCCCAATTCTCCAGAATGAGCGTGGTGTTGATTGGCGTGCCGATATGATTGGCCAAGGCCGGGTAGGTATCGGCTTTCTCGAAGGTATGGAATTTCCGGTCCTTAATGTTGCGCAACCGCGGAGCGAAGCGCTTGCCGACGAAAGAGAACAATCCGAACACCTGATCGCTGGCGCCGCCGGTATCGGTGAACAGTTCCTCGATCTCGAGGATGGTGTCATGGTCAAACAATCCGTCCAGGACATAGACGGCCTCGCTCTCGGTCGGGCTGATCGGCAGGATGCTGAAGTAGCCGTACTGATCGGAAAGTCCGCTGTAGAATTTCGTGCCCGGTTCGCTGCCGTAATGCAGATTGATGTCACCGCGCTTTGCCGCCCGATCGCTGGCCCGGAAGAATTGACCGTCGGACGATGCGGTCGTTCCGTCGCCCCAAAGGCGCGAGTGCGGATGAAACGTATGTGCATCGGTCACGCAGGCCTGCGCCGCTCGATAGGTCTCGGACCGGGCGTGGAAGGTTCGCATCCAACCTATTTGATGGGCGCTGATCCCTTTCGAAGCTCCGGCCATGCGTTTTGGGCCGAGATTTGTACCGTCCGCGAGCACACCTGCGAGCATCGCCGGAATGCTTCGCGGCACGTCTCCCGTTCGGACATGGGAGAACTGGTCGGCAAAACCGGTCCATTCATGCACTTCCTGGAGCAGGTCGGGAATCTCCACGAGCGGATACATTTCGGAGATCTCGGCGTTCAAGTCTTCGGCCGCAGCGGGAACATCCCTGGCATGCGGCGTCACGATCAAGGTTCCCACCTCAAGCCTGACGCCTTCGAGCTTTCCATTACGGGCACGATACGCCAGCCGTTTGAGGTTGAAGTCCATCATTTGCTGGACCTCGGCCAGCCACGCCTCGCCGTCGCTTTGCACGCCGAGGCCGAGTTTGTTTTCCTCCTTGAGAGCGACAAAAACGGGCTTTGGCATAAGATGTTCATCAATCGGCCGGAAGGCCCGGCTGCCTTCGACCCAGACATCGCGGGATCTGAGCCGATCACGCAAATGAGCGAGCGTCGCAATCTCATAGAGTCGGCGATCCGGCTTACCTTTCTCGAAGATCAGCTTCCTGTCCGACTTTGAAAGATGGGCAACCGGGACGCGGTCCGGAAGAACGCGCCTGCTTTCGGCATAAAGCGATCGGAGGGCTTCTATTGCGGCCAGCAACGGATCGTGCCGACGGCGTGACTGGAAAGAAAATGTTTGGAGGAAAACTGCCGCATATTTGCGAAGGTTACCGTATTGCTCGGCCGCCAGCGCTAACGGGGAAGTGCGGTTGCTTTCGACGATGGCTTCGAGACCTGGCTTGATTTGCAGTAGCCGGTACCAGCCGACCTGCCGGTTCAATGTGTCGATCGCATCTTCACCTGTATCGTTAGCTGCCTGCAAGGCCACGATCGTGTCGAGGAACAGGCGCAATGCTTTTGATGTTTCAGCACGGGTGTTCATATGCCGCTGCTTTTTGCGGTTGTTGGCCTTTGAGAACAATCGGCCGAGCAATTTGATGAACATGGTCATCGCGTCGTCGGTGAGTTTCTGGCCAAGCTTGATGACCTGCACCACAAGTGTCGCGCGCCGACGACTGGCGGTAAAGTCGTTGGCAAGCCAAGCCGGCGTGGCATCTCCTTCACGAACCATCTGATCCCAACGTCCAGACGGAATACGAGCCTGCAATTGGGGATCGATCCCAAGCGAGCGCAGAAACGCGATGCGCTCTGTCAAACCGATCAGGTTCATCGCACCCGGGGCGTCCGGAGCTGACTTCAACCAGTGAAGGCGGGTCTGGCTGATCACCGGATCGCCGCTCAGCAGACCGTCGAGAGTCTCCAGTGTCTCCGGTGATAGGTCTGAGATCAGCGCGACTTCAGCACGACGACGCGCGATAGTTCGTGCCAGCAATCCCAAACGTTCAATAACATTCGCCACAGGCAACAACACGCGGCGTTCGCGAAACGTTGCGATGATGGCATTCGCGATCGGCAAGCCTTTGTCGGTTGCAGAAGCCGCCTGCATCGCGGCCAACAATGCCGCTCGGCGATCCTGGGCTGCCGCACTCCTCATTCCAAGATATCCAAGTAAGTGCGTGATGTGATTGCTGCGCGTTTCCTCGCGCCGGGCATACCGTTCAAATGAAGCAGGATCGGCTCCAACCTGTTCGGCAATATAGTTGAGCACTGCCTTTGGCGGAGCTTCGTTGACCGAGAGTACCCGGCCCAGATGGCGCATTACGCAAAGCTGTATCGCGAAACCGAGCCGATTGTGTTCTCTTCTGCGAAGCTCGATTTCAAGCCGGTCGGCTGGTGACAGGGAATAATGATGGATCAGGCTGTCTTCGTCGGTGGGGATATCGAATAGTTCCTGTCGCTCCTGAACCTTGAGAAGCATCCGCCGGGCCATCTTTCACTCCATACTATGCAAGCCGATGACCCATGTCTGTGTCCGAAAACGTCCGATTGCGTACAGGGCTTAAATACCCTGTCCACAAATTAGCTTGACTGCATTCTGGACAAGCAGATAATTTGAACAGCCTTTTCGGACAGGATTGACGCCATGTCACGCACTTTCGTCTATGCCCGCGTCTCCACGCCCGGCCAGACGACCCAAAACCAGATAGAAGAAATCCGGGCGGCGGGGTTCCACGTCGAAGACCGCCGGATTGTTACCGAGACGATTTCCGGCAGTGTGCCGATAACGCAGCGTCCGGAATTCTCTCGGCTGGTGGACCGTCTGGAACCTGGCGACATTCTCATCGTGACGAAACTCGATCGCCTCGGCCGGGATGCGATAGACGTCAGTTCAACAGTAAAGGCATTGGCCGACGAAGGAGTACGGGTCTACTGTCTTGCACTTGGCGGTGTCGACCTGACGAGTTCAGCCGGCACGATGACCATGAACGTGCTCAATGCCGTTGCCCAGTTCGAGCGAGATTTGCTAATCGAGCGAACGCAGTCAGGCTTAAGACGTGCCAAGTCCGAAGGGAAAGTTCTGGGTCGGCGGCCAAGCCTGACAGACAGCCAAAAGCAAGATGTGCGGGTTGCGCTGAATTCCGGCAAAAGCATTTCCGCTATTGCCCGAGCATTTGGTACCAGCCGTCAAACAATCATGCGGGTGCGTGACGAAATCCGTTGAGCAAGAAGCAGGATCGGATTTCCATTCTTCGAAACGAGGGCTATCAAGAATGCAAACTTTCGCGGCATATGTCGGCGCAGCCGTTTTTGAAATAGCGGGATGTTTTGCATTTTGGGCTTGGCTGCGGCTCGACAAATCAATCTGGTGGATCGTTCCGGGTCTCGCTGCGCTGAGTCTATTTGCATATTTGCTCACGTTGGTAGATAGCGCGGCCGCAGGTCGTGCCTATGCGGCCTATGGAGGTATCTACATTGCGAGTTCTCTCATATGGCTCTGGCTGGTCGAGGGCGTCCATCCTGACCGCTGGGATCTCTTAGGTGCAACCATCTGTATAGTCGGGGCTGCGATTATTATTGCCGCGCCTCACTCACGCGTTTAATCGGGCGGCATTATCGAGATCTAATTCCTGCATTCAATCTGAATAACAACGCCGCCTGGAACAATGCCGACGCGGCAGAAATCACGAACACTGTTTCAAGCCCTGAAACGGCCACGATCACCCCGCACAACAACTGAGAGCCGCTACATCCTTTTCGAAAGTCTGCGCAGCAAGCTTCAACCCTTCAACCGTTGTGAGGTATGGGAAGATCATCGCGCCGAGCTCCTCGTAAGTCATTCCCGCCTTAAGCGCCATCGTCGCGGTCTGGATACTGTCGGCACCTTCCGGAGCAAGTATATGTGCCCCGAGCAACCGCTTGGTGTTTCCGTCCGCGACAAGTTTTATGAGCCCGCGCGTGTCCCGGGCAGCGAGCGCCCGGGGTACGTGCTCGAGCGACAACACTGAAGTGCGAACAGTTTGGCCGGCAGCCTTTGCCGCGGCCTCTGTGAGACCGACGCTGGCAACCTGAGGGTCAGAGAAGACGATTGCCGGCATGGTAGTGTTGTCATAGACTAGACTATCGCCGTTCATCGCGTTTTTCGCAGCCAGTTTGGCACCGCAGGCAGCCATATAGACGAATTGGTCACGTCCGGTTACATCACCGGCGGCGTAGACATTCTTGTGGCTGGTACGCATCCGGTCATCGACAAGGATCGCGCCACGCCGGTCGGTGGCGATTCCTGCCAGGTCCAACGCAAGATTTTGCGTGTTGGGCGTACGACCTGTCGCAAGCAGAAGGTCCTCCGCTTCCAGGGTCTCGGTTCCATCTTCCGTTTCCACCCTCAGTGCAATGTGGCCATCACGCTTCATGACTTCCGTGTAGCTCTTGATGGTTCTGACGATAATTCCCTCGTCTTCGAACGCGCGCGTCAGCGCATTACCTATTTCCGGTTCAGCCTCAGGCAGCAATCCTCGGCGGCTGACTATGGTGACGGCCGTTCCCGTGCGTGCAAATACTTGGGCTAATTCAACACCGATGTATCCGCCTCCCATAACAATCAACGACGCAGGGCGCTTCTGAACTTCGAGGATTGATGTGCTGTCGTGAGGGCGTACCTGGGTCAGCCCGGGAATGTCAGGCACCTGGGGCCGGGATCCCGTGGCGAGGATGATCTTGTCCGCAGAGATAACCTCTCCATCCAAAGTCAGCTGACCGCCAGCAATGAAACGAGCCTCACCTTCCAAATAGACGATGTTGTTGTGTTGGGGCAGGACGTCGATATATTTTGCAGCTCGCAGGTCATCGACCAGCGCCTGTTTTTGGCGGATAATGGCGGCCCAATCCGTGATCTGCGCCGTCGCCTCTATCCCGTCAAATCTCTCGGCGGCTTTTGGGGAGTGCATGACCTCCATAGCCCGGATCATCGCCTTGGACGGTACACAACCGACATTGACGCAAGTCCCACCGATGACACCGTATCCAAGAAGCGCGACCCGAGCACCTTCCTCGGCCGCTGTGATTGCGGCAGAAAATCCCGCTGACCCTGCGCCAACCACAGCCAGATCGTAAGATCCGTTCTTGTTCGAACAACAATCAGACATTTGGGTTTCCTTCATTGCGTTGACGTCGTGCGTTGCGAACAAGCGCATAAACCGTGAGGAGTACAAAGGCGAGAAGAGCTGGCAACAGGACATAGTCGAGAACGCCAACGAAGGCCGATAGCCCGACCGCGCCGAACAATACGACGATAACCGGTGTGAAACAGCACAGCGCTGCGATCACTGTACCGATCACCCCTGTCGCCAAGAGCTTATTGTTCATTTCAGATTTTCCCTATTGTCTTCCCGGCAGCCAGACCCGACCGAGAGTCGCAACCTGTGGCGCAGGAAATAAGCGAAAAGACCCGCGACCGCGGCAATCAGCACGGACAACACAACACCCGAACCGAATAGCTGGGCGATCAATCCGGTTGCTGCGGAACCAACAAACGCCAGGCCGCCACCACAGCAGATAATCACTACGGGAGCGGCAACCGCCGTTGCCAGTATCATACCCAAGGACTTGTCACTCATGGGTTAGCTTCAGGAGTTCGAACCATCGTCCAGCAAAACCGCCGTGTACCCATATGTGGCGGGTTGTGCGACGATCTCCTCCATATCCGTCACAGCGTCGTCGAAAGTGATCGTGTAGACACCGGAGCGGCCATCCTCGTGCTCTTGGAAATTCAGGATCTCGACGCTCTCGGATTTTTGCAACGCCTCGCCAACGATGTAAGAACAGGACGGGCACCAAAGGCCTGTGACCTCAATCCGCGCTTTTCGCTCTTCTGCATGGGTTGCCCCAGTCGCCAGGAGCAAAACGGCAAGTGTCATAAATGTCTGTTTCATGGAGAATCCTTTCTCAGTAACCGAGTAGTGGCGGAGCGAAGTATGGGAAAGCCAAGGAGAGCACGACAATGAAAGTTGCACCCCACAGTGCTCTTTTCATGAACCGCTTTTGCAGAGGCCGTTCGCAGCTTCCATCATTACAGGCCTGCGGCGTCGGCCTGTACACTTTCCAGAACCCGTAACAGAGTGTGCCTCCGGCAAACGCGAAGAAGACCCATTTGTACTGGTAGAGCGCTCCGAGCTGACCAATCCATGCGCCTGTGGCCCCGAGGCTGAAAAGCACCAGCGGCAGAATGCAGCAGGAGGTCATTGCAAGAGCGCCAAGTATGCCGCCAGCGGTGGCGGCTCTCGCACCCAGATCTCTCTCCCCTTTGGTCCCGGGATGTATTTCTGACGTCATTCTGACACCCTCAATTGATCCATCTAAGGTGAAGGCGTACTGTCTGTAGCCACTACAGATGCAAGGAGTTTTCCTATGTCCGGGATCACGAACGCGCGAGGCTATCTGATTGGGGCAATGTCCAGCGAAACCGGCGTGAATATCGAGACGATCCGTTACTATGAACGCATCGAACTGATGCCGAAGCCTGACCGGACTGCCGGAGGCAACCGGCAATACACCCACGACCACCTTCAACGATTGTCATTTATCAAGCGGAGCCGGGAACTTGGGTTCAGCATCGACGAGATCCGCGCGATGCTGAAAATGGTCGACCAGAAAGGCATCAGTTGCGGTGAGGTGCATGCCATGACAATGGAACACCTGAGCTCTGTAAGGGAAAAGATTCAGCACCTGAAGAAGCTTGAAAAGGCTCTTACTAATATGGCGTCTGAATGCGCGAAGGGAGATGTCCCGAACTGTCCGATTATCCAGACGCTCTTTGAAGCGTAGTAACTATTGGGTGATTGACTGTCCCGGCAAGTTGCTCGCCCTGGGGGCCGTTCCGGCTGTTTACACCTGCCAAACGCAGTGCTCAAATATGCCTGTGCGAATTTCTCCTTAAATGAAGACTGTTGTTGTGGCAGGTCGCGATTATCAGACTGGTCGAATCGAAAGTTCGGTGTTCGTTCCAGCTAAGCGCAGGATTTATTGCAAATCTTGTTCTGGCCCC
>NZ_JAAZTM010000001.1:0-178668 GCF_012395805.1 Labrenzia sp. 5N
TCACCCTGCTTCAAAATTGACAGGATCTGGCTTTCCGTAAATCTCGATTTCTTCATGTCGTTCTCCAAGCGTATAAAAGGCCGGAGAAGTCCAATTTTCAACCCAATGGTTTGCGGGGATGATTACCGCTCGACCATGTGCTCTGATCCCCGAAAACTGGATCGTTTTTGACTGGAGTTTTCCGCGCTAGGATCTCGGCTGGGAGAAGGAGCGGAAGCGATGAAGGCATCGAAGTTTTCGGGGATCAGAGCAATCAGAGCACGTGAACGCAGTGCCGGTAGCCATCACATTTGCACTGGCGATCGGTGGGGCACGGGCGGCGTTCATCAGGTTGGCCAGTTCGGCATTCAATTCTTGCGCCTCAAGCGGATAGCTGATCTGCGACCAATCGCCGGCTGCAGAAAACGCCGCAACTGGCATAAGCGCGATGAGAAGTAGCGCGAGAATGTTTCGGATCTGGGCGCGGAGGAGGTGCATACTTCTGGACAAAAGATTTAGGTCGTCGCGGGTAGTTCGGGCCAAGCTGCGCCTGCTTTGAACTTTTTGTACCAATACTCTCGGATGTAAGGGTCATAGAGACGATCGAATTCTCTGGTCAAAATCTCAAGCTTATCGCCGATTTCAAAACGATACTTGAAAAGTAAAGTTGCTAGGCGCCCTTGAATTTCCAGCAACTTATCAAAGTCCTCTTCTGATTCTGCAAAAGAATGACGTGTCGCAATATCATGTATCAGCTCAGCACATCTTTTCTCGTAGGCAGGCAGACATTGGCGAATGCCCGATGTAGCTCGGTCAAGAAGATCGATGTTTTCAGCTAATACCTGATCAATGATCCCAAATTCCATCAACTTACCTCAAAGGCTGGATGTGACCCACCTGGCCAGTTGTCGGAGTAGAAATCATCTCCATTGGTATGATAGATTTCTCTAACTCAGAGACAATCCGATGACACAAGCCAGTACTTTCCCCGAGGCACTTGATCCTCGTGCATCCAATTAATTCTCTCTGACCTTACCCCTGGCGAGTTTATGAAGTCCTGAACCGCAAGCCACGCCTGCTCAGGGGGCAAAAAAAAGCCCTCAAGTGTCAGCGAGTCTTCCACCGCTTCAACGTACGTGTCTAGTTTTTCAATATTTCCAAGTGAAATATAATTCTCTTCACTGCCGTCTGGTCTATTGTGGCGATGCCATAACCAGATCCCATATTGTGGATTGGCAACTATAGACAGATGGTAACATTCGCTATCCTGCAAATACCAGGTGACATCAGCATCTTCTGTCCATGCCTCTGGAAAGTTCTCCAAAAATAGTGGCTCGATCTGCTCATTTGTTGGCAACTCTGGGCCACGCATCCCAGGAAATGAGGCGTTTACATCCATCAAGACACTCCCTACTTCGAAATAAACCGACCACTATTAATTACAGCAGTACTACCGTCTTTGAAGGTCAGATTTAGATTTTCGATACCCATCCTCTGAGCCAGATCTGGTAGTGCCTTTGGGTCACGGCAGAAACTACATGAATATCGATCAACGAACATGTTGACAGTC
The DNA here is from genome assembly GCF_012395805.1 of Labrenzia sp. 5N. Classification (NCBI taxonomy): domain Bacteria; kingdom Pseudomonadati; phylum Pseudomonadota; class Alphaproteobacteria; order Hyphomicrobiales; family Stappiaceae; genus Labrenzia; species Labrenzia sp. 5N. The sequence goes on from NZ_JAAZTM010000001.1 coordinate 1,550, forward strand.
GAAGGCATGCTTCCTCTGGATTTCTCATACGCCCGCATCAGGGAATGCGCTTCTCCATGCGTGAGATATTGCCCAGTGCCCTGACCATATTTTACGCCTAGAGTATCAGCCCACGATCTACCTAGTTCTTTATCCGTGTCCCTAACGAGCACTGACGAATTCACGCCAAACACGGGTTTCCCATCGAGATCAACGAACGCAACAGTTCCCTTTCTGTCCCCCTTAAGAGGGATACTATCTCCTAATTCAATCAGTCCACCTTTGTGCTTTCTGAATTCATCAATGGTCGCAAACGCAACGTCTGCGGTATACGGCGCCCTGTTTCCATTGATAAGTACGCGTTTTGCCCCCAAAGCAGTAACAATCGCCGCCGTTGTGACGGCGGCGACCAATTTCAGGTCTTTGACTTCCTGATTGGAAAGGCCTTGCTCTTTTGCAAAACGCTCAACCGTTCTGGCAACAGCCTCTGAAGAAAGCTCCCCTGCGTCTGCAAGTGGTTTAAGCGCCTCTTTGTACTCAGCGTATTTCTCCTCGCCGAGCGCAAGCCGCATGCTCACGTCGCGGATCAACGAAACCGACATGCCCAGAGACTGCGCCCCTGCGACCAACACTTCATCCGAGGCCATCTCGCGCAGCGTTTCTGCGGTTTTGGTAATCGAAGCAGGTAGTTCGGTGTCGCCTCTCTCACCAACCAGATAATCGCGTGCGTATTCCTCCAGCAAGCGGCTGAGCATCTGGACGCAAGCTTCGCGTTCCCGCGGTGTCAGTTCTGCAATTTCACGGCCGTTTTCATCGAACAGCACACAGCCGGTGGCAGCATGGGCCGAGGAGACAACGAGGTCCCAGAGGTTGAAGCCTCGGCGACCGGAACAGGTTACCAGCGCACGAAGATCGAGGTCGCCTTCGTCAATTGCCTTGGCGACGGTTTTTGCCGTGTCCAGTTCCGACGGAGTGAGCGCACCAGATGCGGCCAGTTCTTCTCCCAACGCCCGGAACGCTTCCCCGAGTGCCTTTCCGGTGACTTCGATGCCTTCGACAGCCTTCTCGAGAGATGTGTCGGAGAGATAGAGCTCGAACCCTTCTTCTTTCCGGGATGTGACAACCACGACGGCATCCGGATCGCGATTGATGTTTGCAAGCTGGGTTTCTGTTGTTGTTTTATCTTCCGCCGCTTCCCGGTCCGCTTCGGTGCGCAGGGCTTCGGCGCGGGCCGTGTCGCCTTCGGCTTCTGCCGCGTCGGCCTCGGCTTCCAGGTCGGCGGCCTTGATGCCGTCGCCGTCGCCGTCGCGCACGATGATCTCGCCCTCGCCAATGGTGGCGCGGGCAACGCCCTCGGTTTCGGAGTTGGAATAGGCCCCTTCCACCGTGATGCCCGGTTTGGACTTGCCTTCCGGATTGGAGCCGACGCTGACGCCGACCGAACCGGAAACCTGCCGGCCCTTGCGGTGAAGGTCGATATCCGCCGTTTCCAGACGCTCGGTTTCAAGGGTCAGGTCGCCGGAGCGCGAGGCGATCACCCCGCCGGTGATGGAGGTCGTTTCGCCGACATCGGCATTGAGCGCGTTGTCTGTGACGATGCCGGAGGGGGCGTTCACCCAGGCCGAGCTGTTGGAGCCCTTGGCCCCGTTGACGCTGGCAGAGGCGCCGAAGGTGGGCCCGGCACCGTCTGCCCCCAGCCCGATGCCAACGGAAACCCCGGCGCTGTAGCCGCTGCTCTGGTTGGAGCCTTCGGCCGTGTCCAGCCGGCTTTCGATGGTGAGGTTGCGGCCGATGTCGAGATCGGCACTGTCGGCTTCGATCCGCGCGCCCTTCAGGGCAAGGTCCCGGCCGGTTGCGACCGACACATTGCCGCCCGCCGTCACATCCGTGTTGGTGTGATAGGTCTGCGACTGGCTGTAGGAACTTTGCTGGCCGGAGACATCCAGCCCCAGGCTGAGGCTGGCGCCGGGGGCTCCATTCTTGCCACTGGCGCCGACACCAAGCGTCAGCCCGATGCCCGCGGACATGCTGGAGCTTTCGCCCTCATAGGCGAGATGGTTTTGCGCCGATTCCAGGATGACATCCCGTCCCGCCGCCATGGCAATGTCGTTGCCGGCGTCGATCCGGGCGCCCTTGGCGGTGATGTCGCGTCCCGCCTCCAGGGACATGTCGTTGCCCGCCGACAGCGTGGCGGTGCGGGCGATGGCGCTAACCTCCGACGAGCTGCTTTCCTCGCGGGAGATGCCGATGCCGATGCGCACCCCGGCAATGGTGCCGCCCTGGCGGATGGCGTTGAGCTGGTTGAGCGCGTCGACCGCCTTCAGCCCGGCGGAGACCGCGGAAAGCGCCTGATAGCCGAGATTGCCCTTGCCCGAGGCTGCCATGCGCGGGGCATCCGCCAGCGACTTCACCGGTCCGGAAATGTTTTCGAAGGCGCCGACCGACAGCGCGAAGGTGTCGATCTTGTGGCTTTCCGAATGGGCATAAAGATCGTGGACGCTGTCCAGGACGATGTCGCGCCCGGCGGTTATGCCAAGGTCTTCGTCTGCGGCGACGGAGGCAGCTTCGGAAACCACATCGCGCCCGGCATCAATGGAAACGTTCCGGCCGGACACCGCCGAGGTGACCTGGGTCAACGAGCTGGTGTCGGAGGTATGCCGTTCGGACTTGTAGCCGGCGACCACGCCCATGTTGCCGGTTTCGGCAAAGAAGCCGCTTTTCTTGTCGACCCGGCTGTCTTCGGAGGTGTTCTGGGCAGCTTCCAGGCGCACATCGCGCCCGGCCGAAATGGCAACGTCGCTTTCGGAGGATACGGCAGAGCCCTTGACCACGACATCCCCTGCACCGGCCGTGATCTCCAGATCGCCGAGCGCGGTCACCATGGAGCCCACCTGCGTGGTGCTGCTGCTGTCGCGTTTCCTGGAACTTGAGGTCAGGAAGCCGCTTTTGTTGCGCGCGGACCGGTCTTCCCGGCTTTCCTCCGCCGTGCCGATGGTGACGTTTTCACCGGCTGTCAGGCTGGCCGTTCCGTCGCTGGCAATCAGCGAGCCTTCCACGGCGATGTTGCGCCCTGCCTTGAGGTCAGCCGCTTCTGCCGCCTGGATGGTGGAACCGGACACACGGGTCTGGCTTTCGCGCACATCGTAACGGTTGCTGCCTGCCTGGCCACTGGCTTCGAAATGGCTGTCGAGCTCGATGGCGGTCACCACCAGGTCCCGGCCGGCGTCGATTTCCAGGCTGCCGCCGCTGGCAAGATCGGCCCCGGTGATGCGGGTGTCGTTATCGCTGCGGATGGTCAGCGAGTCTTCCGCCGTCACTGTGCCGCGCTCATAGGCCCAGGTGCCGATGGCCGTGGTGCCGTTGCCGGTCGCCCGGGTTGCGGTTTCGATCGAGACAGTCTCGCCGGACAGGGTCACATCCCTGCCGCTGATCGTGCCGGACCTGTTGAGCAGGGTGCCGGCGGCGCTGGCGACCAGGGTTTCGTCGGCCTTGATCGTGCCGCGAACGTTCCTGATTGCCGCTGCCTCTAGCGTCGTGTTGCGCCCGGCGATCACCGCGCCGGTCTTGTTGAGGCCTGTTGTCAAGGCAAGGTAGAGACGGGGCGCGATCACCTCGACGCCATCCACCACCGCGCGTTCGTACCAGACGATGTCGCTGGTCAGGAGCGCGATCTGCTCCTCGCTCAAGGACACGCCGAACGCCAGGTCCAGCGCCTCGGCTTGTGCGCCCGCGTTGTCGATCAGCGTCTTCATCTGCAGGGCATCGGAGGTCTGGTCAGCGGACAGCCAGCGACGGCCCGTCGCCCTGCGCACTTGCTCTGCCACATACTGGCTTTCGAAATAGGCATCGCCGAGCGAGCGGATGTGCTTGTCGATGTCGGGAATGCCGACCGTATCCAGGAAATACTGGGATCCGAAGAATGCGCCGATGTCGACGAATGCGAAGCGGGTTTCGTAAAGGAACGGGCTGCTTTCCGGAGCCCGGCTGAAAAGCTGGCCGTTGAACTTGTAGGACGCGGGGTCGAAGGCCGGGGCCTGGGAGCTTGCGTTGAGCTGAACGATGGACGTGTCCTGCGTGGACTTCTGCAGGTCCTCCGGGGTGGAAGGCTCGCCGGCTTTGTTGGTGAGCGTGCCTGTCAGGTTGCCGATCAGCGATCCGCCGGCGTGGATGGTCGCGGGAACGGCGTCGATCGTTTCGGCGCTCAGCGTCTTGCTTTGCACCCCGTTGTCCAGAAACTTGTGCGAGGGGGCAAAGCCCAGCGTGCGGGTTTCGTAGCTCGACCAGCTCTGGTGGATGGTGATGACCCGTGTCAGGGTCTTGCCGCCGTTGACGATGCTGGTGCCGTCGATGCGCATGTCGCCGGAGGCGACGATGTCGCTGTATTCGTTTTCCAGCGTACCGACATCCAGCACCATGTTGCCGTTCTGTGCCGCGATGCGCGCGACCGGGTCGACCAGTTCAAAGGTGTCTTCGGTGACGTAGATGGTCACCACATCGCCCGAACCTGCTGCGCCGTCCTCGTCGGGGGCGAGCATCAGCCAGTCGTCATAGGTGCCGTTGTCCGGATCGAACTCGGGAATGGATGTCGGTGCGTATTCCTTCCACCAGTTCTGGTCCCAGTCCGCTGCCGTGGCATTTTTGGCCTTGAGGATCTCAGAGATCTTTTCCGGGTGCGGCACGAACACATAGCCGCCGGGCCCGCCGCCAGTGTCCCAGAACTGGTCCCAGTCGCCGATGCCGCCGGCCGCCCAGTATTTGGAGAAGCCGCCCTTCAGCCAGTCGGGAGGATAGGCCCCGGCGACGACTTCATTGGCATATGCGGTCGTCTTGGTGTCGAAAGTGGCACCGGTGATGTTCTTCAGGCTTTCAGCCCGGATCGTCAGCGTTCCGGACCGTGCCTCGATGATCCCGCCCTTGCGGTTGATGATGCTGGCCGCCTTGGTGCCCGCCGTGCGGCCTTCCAGCGTCAGGCCGTTTTCGGCAACAAGAACGCCGCCATGGTTGTCCAGGTTGACTGAGCGGATGGTCAGGCCGTTGCCGGCGTGAACGCCGCCCCGGTTGGTGAAGCTGTCCAGCCCATCTAACAGGGCAGCATCATTGGCAACGATGTAAGCGCCGGAGGCGACGCTGGTGGTTCCACCGTTGACCGTCAGCCCGCCGGTCGCTTCCAGTTTGCCGGTCACCGACAGCGTGCCGCCGATGGTCAGCTGACCGGTTCCGTTCACGCGCAGCAGCCCGGCAACGGTCAGATCGTTGACGCTGAGGTCCAGCGTGTTGGTGGCGGTCAACCCCGGGGCGGCAGCGGCAAGCGTTGCCGTGCCGGTGATGCTGCCGGAGATATCCCGCGCCGCGACCGTCGCCCCGGAGCCGCTGAGGGAAAGCCCGCCAAGATCAAGCGCCAGCGAACCGACCTCCAGCGCGCCGAGCTGGTTCCAGGTGCCGGCGGTGATCCGTGTCAGGTCGCCGGACTGGAGGCGGGACCCGGCGGCCACGTTGAGCGAACCGGATGCGGTGAGCGTCAACGTGCCGGCGTCCGTTATCGCGGCGCCTTCGCCGGTGACGCCGGCAAAAACCTTTCCGCCGGAAATGTCGATCACCGGCGCGGTCAGCGCGACATGGTCGCGCGCGTTGACTTCGCCCGCCGTTGCCACGGTCAAACGGCCGGCCGCAGAAAGGGCAAGGTTTCCGCCGGAATAAAGCACCGATCCGGAGGAGACCGTGACGTCGCCAAGGCTGGAGGCGACATCGATTGCACTGGCGATCGACGCGCTGCCGAGAACCACGTCGTTTGATGCCTGCACTGTGTAGGTGTCGGCGGCAACGGTTCCGGATTGCTGAAGCGCGCCGACGTTGAAGGTGATGGCCTCGCCCGCCTGAAGGTGGCTGGCGGCGGAAAAATCGGCCAGGCCCGTCGTTGCCACCTTGATGGAGCCGACCCCTGCTGCCAGCGTGCCGCCGGGCGCCATGCCCGCCAGAAGCTGCGCCTCGTCAAAATCGATGCCTGCTGCTTCCAATTCCACCTGGTTGCCGGCACCAAGGGTTGCCTCCTTGGCAATCTTGATATCTCCACCGGCCTTCAGGATCAGCGTTTCCTGGCCGTAGACGGACGCATTTTGCTGAATTTCGACCGAGCCGTTGACGGACTGGGCACGCAGGGTCTTGCGGGCAGACACCGTGCCGCCAAGCACCAGCTTGCCATCGGCGGTTATCTGAAAATCGCCGGTGGCGGCCGTCGCGCTTTCTGGAGCACGCACACCGACGCCGCTTTCCGTGCCGATCAGCTTGATGCGGCCGGCATACATGCCACCAAGCGCGGAGGAATCGATGGCAAATTCCGGCTTGTCCGCCGCCGACCCGGCCTTGGCCGCAACCGAGCGGTTGGCATAGTCGTAGTCGTTTCGACCGGCAAAGACGCCGAGGTTCTCGCCGGCGTGGATCTTGCCGTTGATTTCGACCGCGCGCGAGACGATGTCGAAATAATCGACGCTTTCCGCCGCGACGCCATCCGCACCGATGGTGACGGTGCCGCGGTCGACAGAGAAGCCCTTCAGCGTTCCCGCATCGACCTGCGGCACGCCGGTCGTCAGCGTTGCCCGCGGAATGTTGATGAAGCCGCAGCCGTTACAGGTGATGCCGTTGGGGTTGGCGAGGATATAGTTCGCCTGCCCGCCGTGCAGCTCCGTCGCGCCCTGCAACAGAGACCGGTTGGACGAGGTGACTTCGTTCAGGATCACCGTTGCCGGGCCGGAGCCTTGAAGGTTGGGGTTGCCAACAATGTAGCCGCCCAGGTTGCTTTGGCCGACACCCTTGGAATTGTTGAGGATCAGGCCGTTCTTGCCGACATTGAAATCGGTGAACTTGTTATGGGACAGGCCTTGCGCATTTGGGGTGACGATGTTTTGGACCGGCACTCCGTTTGGCGCCGCGATGATCTCCGGCCGGTTGCCGGGCGCAGCAGCGCCATCCGGTGTCAGCCCGCCGGCAAAGGCTGGCAGGGAGGTCTGGACCAGGAAGACGGTACAGAAGAAACCATTTAAAACGGACTTGATCATAAGCCGATCCGCCTAAAACGTTTGAGAAATGCCCAGCCGGAAACGCAAAAAGCCGTTTTCCGCCGGATCCAGAAATGTCGGATGGGCCAGAGCCCGCTCATAAGCCACTTCGCCGGTCACGATGCCGCCGCTCAGCCGCAGGCCGATCGCACCGCCCATCAGCTCTCCGCCTTCCAGCGGATCGTCGGCATCTTCCAGAACACTGCCGGCATCCAGACCGGCAAACACCTGCGGCAGACCGAATAGCCGTTTCAGGTTGTCCGGAGCTTTGCTGGCGAATGCGGGCGTGAAGCCAAGCTCAAGCTGGCTGTAGCCACCGGCATCACCCGACAGGCTGACATCGCGGAACCCGCGAACGGACAACGGCCCGCCGATGGTTACCCTTTCGGAGGCAAACAGCGTGTCGGGCGAAAAAGCGCCATAGGTGCTGGCCTGAAAGGAAAGCTGGCCGACCGGGTTCTGCCAGACCCGCTGGTAGAACCCCGACAGCGTCACCTGGCTGAACTGGGCCGCCGGCGTGCCATCCAGCTGGCGACTGTCCTTCTGGGCGGCAAAGCCCTCCAGCCCCTGCTTGAAGGCGATACTGGCCTGTCCGAACCCACCGGCAATCCGGCCGCTGATCTTCGTGGAGGCTTCCAGAACGGCCAACCGCTGGCTAGAGGCATCGATGAAGATCTCTTCGATGAAGTTGTTGGCTTCCTTCAGCGAGAACGCGCCGCCGGCACGCCAGACAAAGCGTCCGTTCCGGTGCAGCACCCGGTCCAACTCCACGCGGCCTTCCCAGCTGGTGCCATCATAGGAATAGTCGCCCGAGGGGCTTTCCAGGCGGGACAGATAGTCCAGATAGGACCCGCTGATGTTGACGGCCCAATACCGCCAGGGCACGGACAGATAGGCGTTGATCGAGCGCGAGTAGATACGCTCGTCCAGCCTGTCGAGCGAACTGCGGGCAGAGATCGTCAACAGCTCGTTCAAACCGAGCACGTCCTCAAAGCCGGCGATGCCGTTCCACTGATGACGGCCGGTGCTTGTGGCTCCGCCATTGTCCAGCGATGCGGACAGTTGCACCGCGTAGGCATCTTTCACCTCGATGGTGACGATGCTCTGGCCAACGCCCGCGCCCGGCTCGATGCGGATGACGGCTTCCTTCGATCCCAGCCGGTTGATCTGCTCCAGCCCCTGCTCGAAATCGCGGATATTCATGATCCGGCCGGATCGCTCGCCGAAAAGCTGCCTTGCCCCTCGCCGTGCCTTGCCGTTTTCCTGAAGGCGAACCTCGGACACCGAGCCCTCGACGATGAGGACACGCAATTCTCCGGAACCGAGATCCTGCGGCACCAGATAGGCGCGCGAGGTGACGAAGCCCTTCTCGACGTAATAATTGGTCGCCGTTCTGAGCACGTTCTGGATGTCGGTCAGCGTCAGGCAGGCGCCCTGACGGTTGCCGACCAGCAACTCCAGTTGGTTTGCCGGAACGCGCTTTGCGCCTTCGAACCGGATCCTGTCGACGTCAACACATGGTCCCTCGCCGCCGGTTGCCTGCGGCAGCAGATCCGGCGAACGCTGGGATGGTTCCGTCGTTCCGCCCAGAAAACGGTCACGCTCCAACCGGCGCTGCTGTTCCTCGCGCTCGATGATCTGCTGCTGCTGGCGTAGCACGTCCTCGATCCCCGCAGGCGTTTGAGCCGCCCCGGGCAGTGCAAACAGCAGTGCCCCTGCAAGCGGAGCCAGGAAACGTGCAAGTGCTCGCATGGTGTCAGTCGGTCGTCTTGCCCGCGGAAAGGTCCTTCAACCGGGCCAATGCGGCAGCGGAGCCCTGCAGCGAAAACTCGATGCGGACCTGCTTGTCGTTGGTGGCGGTGACACCGACTGCGGTGAGCCGATTGCCCGTCCGGAGTTTTTCAAGGGCCGTTTCATCCAGCGGCACCGGCACCACGCAGCCTGAGGGAAGGCAGGTCAGGAACTGCGCCTTCGGCAACTCAACGTCATCCACCGCAAGTGTGAGCCCTTGCGAGAAGGCCAGGCCAAAGGGCGCCAGAACCGTCAGCACCGGCCCCTCCCCGGCCCGTTCCTCGACCAACAAGGCGGACAGACGCTGCCCGGTCTTTTGCTGCACCAGCTCCTGCGTCATCCGGCAGGTGCGTGTTTCGGCCTCCACGCACGTCACCGTCCAAGCCTTGAACCGTTCAGTGAGGGTCTTCTGGTCCGGCTGTTCCGATTGGGCGGAGGCTTGCGTGCACACAGCCAGCAGACCTGCTGCCACCAGCACCGGTTTCCAGAACTCTCGGCGCGGTTCAGGTCTCAAGGACCTCGCATTGCGACGACCTGAGACGAAATTCGACGGTACGAAAAATTGGAAAAACATTGTCTGTGCCTGGAGTATCTGTTTTTTGACGGACAGCACGCAGGGCGTGCAGAGGCGTTCTGCCGGGAGAGCCGGCAGGCCAATGATCAGGATCGTAAAAAGGCAGCTATCGTCGCCGGATCTTCAAATTCAGAACCGGCAAGTTGTTCAAAAAACAGCGAAACTGTTGCGCATTGTCTTTTCCCGCATTGTCTTTTTTGTTAATGCTGCCCTAAGGGTTTAAGCCACAGGTTGCAAGCAATTTTTGCGGGAAAATTGCCTCATATGGTTGAGGATTTTTGTTTAGCAATCGATTTAATTTCAGTTTTATTTCGCAAAACTCTCAATCAAAACGAGCACTTGCTAGTATCTTCCAGTCCGGCAAGCAAGTGGCGCGCAGCCTGATCAAACCACGCTTTTTATCGGGGACGAATGTAAAGGCCGGTCTCGAGAGACGACCCAAAACGGCAGCAGGTTGCAAAAACAGGTCTGAAACGCACAGCTAAAGCAAGGAAGGCAACGGGCATCGCAAGTGCCAATTCGGTTAGCCGAGACTGTGGCCTAGGGGAGAAAACGTCGACGCAGGCGTACCAATCGCTGCGGGCGAAAACAGGTCCGCATGCGTTGCAGATCGCGAGGCGTTCAAATTGGAAGGAAGAAAATGGTCGGAGTGAGAGGATTCGAACCTCCGACCCCCTCGTCCCGAACGAGGTGCGCTACCAGGCTGCGCTACACTCCGACACAGAATATGAGCTTAGAAAGCTAGGCTCATCGGGAACAGCTGGGCAATCCCTCGCTGCGTGGAGGGTCATTTAGCAAAGCTGGTCTGATCCCGCAAGCGATTTGCATTGCCGAATGTCACTTTTTTGAAACTGTGAACAACCTCGGCAAGGCAAGGGCGAATTACGCCGCTTTCCAGCAGACACGCCAAGTCCGGCTTGCCGTTCCGCCAACTTGTAGCGGATTGAAACGGCCTCCAATCGTCCCGGCGATGGCTTTGCAACGCACCTGGGGAAAACCGGTCCTTTCCCGTCAAAGTTTGCTCTTGTGGAGACTTGCGCAAAGGATCGAGGCTCGCTATACAGCGTCCCCACGGCCTTGGGGTGTAGCCAAGCGGTAAGGCAGCGGTTTTTGGTACCGCCATGCGAAGGTTCGAATCCTTCCACCCCAGCCAGTCTTTCTTCCCTTAAAAGACATCTTCTAGCCTTGCCCGTTTCGGGCCGTGCTGCCACGTGCCACGACCTCGTAGCCGAGATCGACCACCGGCTGTTCCGGCTCAATTCCGGCAAGGGCACCCGTCAGCATGCGAAAGGCATCGCGTCCCATGGCCAGGCGGAACGTACGAACGCTAGTGATCGGCGGATTGGCGGCGGCCATCATTTCCAGATCGTTGAAACCGCAGATACCCATCTGATCCGGAACACGGATGCCGCGCCGCTGGCACTCGAACAGGGCGCCAAGCGCAAGGTCATCGTTGTTGCACAGGATCGCATCTGTTTCCGGCGCCTTCGACAGAAGGTCGGCGACCAGTTCACAGCCAAGGGTGACGGTTGAAGGACGTGGTGTCGTCACGATCCGGCCCGCATCGAAGACACCTGCCTTTTCCGCCTCCCCGCGAAACCCGGCAAGGCGGCGCTGGCTGCGCGGGTCGAGCCGGGCAGCGATATAGCCCGGACGCCTGTATCCGGCAGCAAGAAGATGGCGAGTTGCCGCGGCAGAAGCCTCCACGTGGGAAAAGCCGACCATCATGTCATATGGCGCCGGCCCGCACTCCATGATCTGGACGATGCGGCAGTCTGCCCGCTCCAGCAGCCGGGCCGTGTCTTCCGACTGATCCAGACCGGACAGGACCAGGCCAGCGGGACGCTGGCTCAGGAAGGTTCGCACAAGGCTTTCTTCTTCAAGTGGGGAATAGCGGGAATTGCCGAGCTGGATCTGCCATTTCGACCCTTCAGCCGCTTCATAGATGCCTCGCATGACATCCGAAAAGACGTTGTTGGTTACTGACGGCACGATGACGCCGATGACGTTGGTCTTGCCCGCCGCAAGCGCGCTGGCCGCCGGATCCGGCACGTATCCGAGCCTGTCGACCACCTCCCGGATTTTGGTCAGTGTCTTGGCGGAGACCTTGTCAGGATCACGTAGCGCGCGCGACACAGTCATAGCGCTAACACCAGCTTCCCGGGCAACATCGGCGATCGTGATTTTCAAATTATTCAACCATTACAATTATTTATACCATTGCAAATCAACTCTTCGATAATATCCCAGAAAAAAGTGTTTGACAAATGTTAGCGCTATCATTTTCAATGCGCCCAACAACGAGATCATTCGGGGACGGAAATGCAGGGTGAATTGCCATCAGCCTCTGGCGAAACGGCCATCGTCGTGATGGGCGTTTGCGGCGCCGGCAAAAGCCTGCTGGCGAACCGCCTCGCGGACAGGCTCGGCGTCGGCATGGTTGAAGCTGACGACTTTCACAGCCCGGAAAACAAGCGCAAGATGGCGGCAGGAAAAGCGCTGACCGATGCCGACCGCATGCCCTGGCTGGACGCTGTGTCACTTGCCGCCAAGCTGCAGATCTACTGTGCCGGCGGTGCAGTGATCGCCTGCTCCAGCCTGAAGCGCGCCTATCGGGACCGTTTACGGGCTGCCCTGCCCTCGTGCATCTTTGTTCACCTGGCAGGAGAACGCGGCCTGATCGCCGAGCGCCTGGGTGGGCGCCAGGGACACTTCGTCGGTGAAACGCTGCTGGACAGCCAGCTGGCGACGCTCGAACCGCTGCAAGTCGGGGAAGCCGGCTTCAGCCTGGATATTTCAAGGCCTGTCGACGAACTTGTCGACAAAGCCATGAAAGAACTGCGGCCAGCAAGGCCGCCTCGTACCACCATCGCCTCTTGAGCGATGACGTTTCGACTAGGGAGGAAATCATGCTCAAACTCTTGACCAGAACCGCTCTTGCCGCCGTTGCGGCCGGTGCGCTTGCCACAACCGCCATGGCTGCGGACTATTCGTTCCGCTTCCAGTCTTCCGACCCGGCAGGCAACCCGAATTTCGTGCTTCAGCAGGGCTGGGCCGCAAGCGTAAAGGAAAAGACCGGCGGCAAGATCGAGGTCGAGTTGCTGCCTGTGGAGTCCATTGTGGCCCACAGCGAGACCCAGGATGCCATCGCATCCGGCATTCTTGACGGCCATATCACCGATACGTCCTACTTTGCCGGCAAGGATCCGGCTTTCGGTTTGATCGCCAACCCGGTTGGCGCCTGGGCGTCGCCGGACCAGATGTTTGCCTTCATGTATGATGGCGGCGGCAAGGACCTGATGAACGAGCTGGTAGAGCCTTACGGCCTGCATTTCATCGGCGCGACGACACCGGGCCTGGAGGCCTTCGTCTCCAAGGTTCCGCTGAACGGTGTTGACGACCTGAAGGGCCTGAAGATGCGTGCGCCTGAAGGCCTGGTGCAGCAGGTGTTTGCAGCGGCTGGCGCTGCTCCGGTCAACCTGCCCGGGTCCGAAGTCTTCACCGCGCTCGACAAAGGCGTGATCGACGCAGCCGACTACTCGGTCTTCTCCACCAACCAGGCCCAGGGCATGCACGACGTTGCCCCGAACCCGGTCTATCCGGGCTTCCACTCCATGCCGCTGGTGGAAATCTCCATGAACAAGGCCAAGTGGGATGCCCTGCCGGACGATCTCAAGACCGCCCTTGAAGAAAGCGTCAGGGATTTCGCCAACGCGCAGGTGGCAGCTCTCGCCGAGAGCGACCAGAAAGCCGTCGAGGAAGCCAAGGCCAGCGGCAAGGTGACCGTCACGGACTGGTCGCCGGAAGAACGCGCGAAGTTCCGCTCCATCGCCACCGGTGAATGGGCCAAGGTCGCCGAACGTTCGGACAATGCCCAGAAGGTCTATGACGTTCTGACCAGCTACCTGAAAGAAAACGGCCTGATGCAGTAAGCTGCCTCATTGTGGATACCTGGCGGGCGCCTTCGGGCGCCCGTTTTGTAAAAGAAGCTGGAGGAAACCTTGGTGGAACCGAACGAAACCCCGGAGCGGGAAAAGGATCCCGGCGCTATTGCCGAGGCCGGCATGCTCGGGCGCTGGATCGACAGGGGCGGCTTGCTGTTTGCCATCGGCATCGTTGCTTCGATGCTGATCCTCATCAACGAAGTGCTGTTGCGCTACGTCTTCAACGCCCCCACAATCTGGGCGCACGAGACCACCATCTTCCTGTGCGGCGCCGCCTTTCTCTATGGCGGGCTCTACTGCACCGCGCGCGACCGCCACATCAGGGTCGTGCTGATCTACGACACGTTGCCGCCACCTCTGCGGCGTGTCCTTGACGTCGTCATCTCGCTCATCTGCATGGTCGCCAGCACCTTTTTTGCCTACGCCAGCTGGCTGATGGTTCAAAAGGCGGCCTTTCGGCCCGATGGCAGCTTCCGTCTGGAACGCTCCGGCAGTGCCTGGGACCCTGTCTTCCCGGGCCTGATCAAGGTTTTCCTTCTGGTCGTCATGACGGTGATGGCCGTCCAGTTCCTCATTCTTGCCTATAACTATGCCAGGGGGCGCAAGTGACAGAGTTCTTCGGCTCTCTTCAAGGGCTCGGCATCGAGACCGGCACGCTGCTCATGTTCGCGATGCTGCTGGCCCTGCTGGTCTCCGGCATCCCGCTTGCCTTCGTCACCCTGCTGGTTGCGCTGATCTTCGCGCTCGGCTGGTTCGGCCCCATGGTCGTGCCGCTGATCACCAGCCGCGTCTACTCCTTCGTCGGTTCCTTCGTCTTCGTCTCCGTGCCGATGTTCGTTCTGATGGCGGCAATCCTCGACCGATCAGGCATCGCCAGAGATCTGTTCGACGCCATGAAGCTGCTGGGCGGACGCCTGCGCGGAGGGGTCGCTATCCAGACCATCGTCGTGGCAGTGATCCTGGCGGCCATGAGCGGCATCATCGGCGGCGAAGTCGTGCTGCTCGGCCTTGTTGCGCTGCCCCAGATGCTGCGCCTCGGCTACGACAAGCACCTGGCCATCGGCGTCGTGTGCGCAGGCGGTGCGCTCGGCACAATGGTACCGCCGTCCATCGTACTCATCATCTACGGCCTTACCGCCAACGTCTCGGTCGGCGATCTCTTCACCGCCGCCTTTCTGCCGGGTCTGATGCTGGCCGGTTTTTATGTCGCCTATGTCCTGATCCGGGCCTACCTCAATCCGGCCATCGCGCCGGTACAGGACGATGAACCTGTACCGATGGCGGAAAAACTCCGCCTCCTGAAGGGGCTGATCCTGCCGCTTACCGTCGTTGCCGGCGTGCTTGGCTCCATTTACGGCGGCATCGCGAGTGTCACCGAGGCATCGGCGGTCGGCGTTGCCGGGGTGCTGTTGTCGACGGTGGTTCGGGGGGAATTTACACTCGAGCTTCTGAAAGGCGCTGCCCTGCAGACGCTTCAGACCGTCGGCATGATCGTGTGGATCGGCATCGGTGCAAGTGCTCTGGTCGGAGTGTTCAACCTGATGGGCGGCATCAAGTTCGTCTCGGCGCTCATATCCGGCATCTCCGACAATCCGACCATCATCCTGCTGTTCATGATGCTGATCCTGTTCGTGCTCGGCATGTTCCTGGACTGGGTCGGGATCGCGCTGCTGACGATGCCGATCTTCGTGCCGATCATCAAGGATCTCGGCTACGATCCGGTCTGGTTTGGCGTTCTGTTCTGCATGAACATGCAGGTGTCGTTCCTGTCACCGCCGTTCGGGCCCGCCGCCTTCTACCTGAAGAGCGTGGCCCCACCGGGCATAACGCTGGCAACGATCTTCCGCTCGCTGCTGCCGTTCATCGCCCTGCAGATACTCGCCGTAGGTATCCTGCTGTTCTTCCCGGCCATCACCGGGCGGTAAGGCAAAAACAAAAAACCGCCCGTGGACATACGGGCGGTTTCTTTTTTCGCGATGCCTCTGCTCGCCAATCCGGCCAAGCGCAGCGTGAGCCGGGATCAAAGAGGCACTGATCTTTCGGTTTTGAAGATACCCGGTCACCTCCGCCTGCTCGCACGAACCGGCTCTCCAATCCCGGAGATCCGCTGCGCTGCGCCCGGGATGACTGCCGCTGGAAGAAGGCCAGCCCAAAGCCGGCTTTCCAGTGTTGTCACTCGCCCGGCTGTTGACCGATCGTCCTTGCCGCGTCCAGTTCCTTGTGGAGGCGCTCTTCTTCCTGAACGGCCGGTGTGATGAACCGTCCGAGCAGGAGATAGGCAACCGGCGTCAGGAACAGGGTCGAGACAGTCGCAAGGCCCAGACCTCCGACAATGACAAACCCCAGGGCAATTCGCGCTTCTGCCCCGGCCCCGCTTGCCATGATCAGCGGCACGCCGCCGACAATGGTACAGATCATGGTCATCATCACCGGTCTCAGGCGGATGTTCGAGGCATTCTCGATCGCTTCGCGCAGTCCCTGCCCGCGATCCCGCAGCTGGTTGGCAAATTCCACGATCAGGATGCCGTTCTTCGCCATGATGCCCACAAGCAGCACGAGGCCGATCTGGGAATAGACGTTGAGTGTCGTCCCGGTCAGCAGCATGGCGAAGACAGCGCAGGCCAGGCCAAGCGGAACCGTCGCCATGATGATGAGCGCACTGATGAAGCTCTCGAACTGGGCCGCCAGCACCAGCAGGATGATGATGATCGCAAAGCCGAACGTGCGCGCCATGGAGGATGACTGTTCACCCAGCGTTGCCGTTTCCGCCAGCGGCACGATACGGGCACCGGGCGGCAGCAACGGTTCGGCGATCTTCAGCGCTTCCTCATAGGCATTGCCGAGGGCGAAGTCGTCCGCAAGACCTGCCGTTACAGCAACGGAGCGCAGCTGTTGTTCCCTGGCAAGAGAAGGCGGCACGGCCTTTTCCACCAGGCTGGCAATGGTCGACACGGGTACGAAGCGGCCATCACCTGTCTTGATGAAGATGTTCTCCATGTCCGTCGGATCGTTGATCGGGTTGGACGTGGAGACGAATTTCACGTCATAGGCCTGATCGTTGATGAAAACCTGACCGATCTTGCGACCGTCCAGCATGGCCTGCATGGCCGTGCCCAGTCCGTTGATGTCGATGCCGAGGTCGGAGGCGCGTTCGCGGTCGATGGAAACCGAAAGCTGCGGCTGGGTAGCCTCGGTGGACAGGCGGACCTGCCGGAACCTTGGGTCCTGCTCCATCGCCGAGATGATCTTGTCCGCCGTTGCGCCGAGCGTCGCATAGTCGTTGCTGCCGGCGACGGCAAACTGAAGGCCGGACCCGGCACCGCGAATGCCGAGGCTGTTAGGCTGGAAGGCGAAGGCCCGCACACCCGGTACATCGCGCACAAGCGCACTGACTTCGGACAGGATCTGCTGCTGCGACCGCTCGCGCTGGTCCCACGGCGCCAGACGCATGACGATGAAGCCGCTGTTCTTGGAACCGCCTGTTCCCGCAATCGAGAAGGTGCTGTTGATCTCGCCGCTTTCCCGGTAAGGCTCCAGCAGGTTTTCGATCTGGCGCATCTGCTGAGACAGGTAATCAAGGCTCACGCCCTGAGGCGCGGAAATGCGCATGAAGGCAATCGAGCGGTCTTCAGTCGGCGTCAGTTCCGACTTGATGGTGGGAAACAGGACACCCGCGGTGGCTGCAAACAGCAGCGAAATAGCCACAACCACCATCGGCACATCAAGGCATGCATGCAGGCAGCGCCGGTAGAGAGCGCTCAACATCCGACCCAGACCGCCGGCACCGCCCCCGTGATCATCGGCCTTGCCGGCCGGTTTGCTCTTGAGAATGCGCGAGGCCAGCATGGGACACAGCGACAGCGCCACGATGGAGGACAGGAACACCGCGATGGCGAGTACGAAGCCGAATTCGCGGAACAGCCCGCCGGTCTGCCCCGGCAGGAAGGAGAGCGGTACAAACACGGCAATCAGTGTCGCCGTTGTCGCCAGCACCGCGAAGAAGACCTCTTCGGCACCCAGAACCGCCGCAGCGCGTGGTCCGATGCCTTCGTTTCGCCTGCGCACGATGTTTTCCAGCACCACGATGGCATCGTCGACCACAAGGCCTGTTGCCAGAACCAGCGCCAGAAGCGTCAGGATGTTGATGGAGAACCCGGCAAGATAGATCGCCGCAAGTGTGCCGATCAGCGCCACCGGCAGGGACACGCCCGGAATGATGGTTGCCCGCCAGTCCCACAGGAAAATGAAGATGATCAGCAGAACGATGCTGACCGAGATGGCAAGGGCAATCTCGACTTCATGAATGGCGCCATTGATGAAGGTGGCGTCATCGCTGGTGACCTCGATGGTCATGCCTTCAGGCAGGTTCTCCTGGATACGGTCGACCGCGGAGCGAACGCCTTCCGAAATCTCGAGCGTGTTCGACTGGGCCGAGCGAATGACGCCAAGTCCGATGCCCGACTTGCCGTTGGCGCGCAGCTGTGTCTGGCCCAGATCCGGGCCAAGTGTCACCGTCACGAAATCGCGGAGCCTTGCGCGGCGATTGATGATGACGCTTTCGAATTCTTCAGGCGTATCAATGGAAGCCGTGGCGCGGACGATCAGATCCTGGTTCTGACTGGTCAGCGAGCCTGCCGGCGTATCGAAGGCCATGGAGGACAGGGCATTTGCCACATCCGCGATGGTCAGATTGAGGCTGGCCATCTTGGCCTGGTCGATGTCGATCCGGAAAATCTTGTCGCGGTCACCGTAGACCTGGACGTCCGCGACACCCGGAACAGCGGCAAGGACGTCGGAAATCTCGTCTTCCACCAGCACCGTCATGTCCTCGACCGACATGCGGTCGGAAGTCAGACCCAGGCGCAGTACCGGCTGGGCGTTGGCATCAGCCTTGATGATACGGGAAGGCTCGGCGTCCTCGGGCAGATCGTTGGTGATGCGCCCGAGCGCATCGCGCATGTCGGAAGCGGCAACGTCCAGATCGACATCATCGGAAAATTCCACGGTCACACGGCTTCGACCGAAGGAGGACGATGAAGAGATAGACTTCACGCCGGAGACACGTGCCACGGCGCCTTCGATGACACCGGTCACTTCACGGTCGATGGTTTCGGCAGCTGCGGCCGGATAATCGGTGCTGACGGTGATGACCGGGCGGTCGACGTCGGGCAGTTCGCGCACTTCGATGCCGAAAATTGCCGCGATCCCCGCTACCACGATCAGCATGTTGATCACGAAGGCAAGAACCGGACGCCGCACGAACAGGCCAGTGATGCCAAGTTCCTTCAAACGGTCCATCTGCATGGCAATCTCTCCAAGACCTTCAGGTCAATTCTCAGGAACCGCTTTGGCTGGAAGCAGTTGTCGCCGGAGTGTCCGATGCCGGAGCCTGCTTGCGGTCAGCAACCGTCACGTCGGCCCCGTTGCGAACCAGATGAATGCCTTCGGTCACGACTTCGTCGTTAACCGTCAACTCCGCGTCGACCAGCACGCTGTCGGTGTTGCGCTGGATAATGCTGACCGGGACACGAACGCCCTTGCCTTCACGCACGGCCCAGACGAAGGCACCGTCGGAACCCCATTGCACGGCCAGCGGATCAACCGCCGGATATTTGTCGCCGGGAAACTTCATCGAGACCTGGAACGACATGCCGGCTCTCAACTTGTCGGCCTTGTTCGGAAAACGGGCACGAACCTGAAGTGTGCGGCTGTCGATATCGATGCGGTTGTCGACGGCACTGATGACACCCTCGAAGGTTTCACCCGGGCGGGCGACCGACGTGGCGGTGATCGGAGATCCCACTGCGATAGCGGAGGCGAACCGCTCCGGAACCCAGAAATCGACAAGAATTTCGCTGCGGTCGTCAATGGTAGCGATGACGGTCTGCGAGGAAACGTAATTGCCTGCGGTAATGGGAAGAATGCCGACCACGCCGGCAATCGGAGTTTCGATGGAGCGGCGGGAGAGCGCCAGTTCGGCTTCGCGAAGTTGCAGCCGCGCATTGTCTACCGAGAGTTCCGCGTCTGTCACCTGAACAGCCGTAGCCGTATTGGTTTTCCGCAGCACCTGCATGCGCTGAAGCCGGGCCTCGGCATCCTTCAGAGCATTTGCGGCTCTCTCGACGGCGATCTGCTCGGCGTCCAGATCCAGTTTGGCAATGGCATCTCCTGCCTTCACGGTGGCACCGGACTTGACCAGCACCTCGGTCATGCGGCCGCTTGTATAAGGCGTCACGGCAACAGACTGCAGTGCCGTGCTGGTACCGATCGCCGACAGACGGTCATTGATCGTGATTTCGACGACCGGCGTTGCAACGACGGCACCTTGCGGCCCACCCCGGCCACGCCGTGGTTGATCGCCTCCGCTTGGCGCTGCATCGGCGACGACAAAATCCAGCCAGTCGATCCCCCAGGCGGACAGGTGCGCGCCGGCCCCCGGATAATAACGAACCCAGAGCCCCGCCGCCACGATGACAACCAGGAGGGTGAGAACGAGCTGTTTCCAAATTGACAATTGGAACTCCGATCAGAACTTGCCGGCACTGCCGAAAACGGTTGTTTCCTGAAACCAGTTATCTACGGCAATTCCCGTATGCCAACAATCGATAAGGTGTACCAATTTGTAAGCGAAACGACACACTTTCACGCCAATGAGTTGTTCCATCTTTGCAAATTCTACCTATGATATAGAAACTGACTGCCGGAACCGCCGTGAGAACGTCTTCTGGCCGGGATTTCTATCCAGATAGCGTAGTGATTGCCCGAAACCAGTGCCGAGCGTCCGGTACCGGTTCTCTTTCAGGATGGCAGGATCTGTCCCTATGCGGCTTCGTCAACGCGGCGCAGGGATGCTTGCCGGGTCAGGATCTGGCGGCGGGCAAACGCAGCGATGAAAACGGCTGTCAAAATGAGGACGATGGTGGGGGCCGGTGCGCTGTCGAGGAAGAAGCTGGCATAGGTGCCTGCGACCATTGACACCATGCAGACCAGCACCGACACGTAAAGCATCGACTTGAAGGTGCGGACCAACAGGAATGCGATTGCCCCCGGTGCAATGAGCAAGGCAACCGCCAGGATAAGGCCCGCAGCAGAAAGCGTTGCCACGATCGTCAGCGACAGTGCCGCCAGAAGGCCGTAGTGCAACAGCTTAACCGGCAAACCAGAGGCCTGAGCCTGGGCCGGATCGAAACTGTGCAACAGAAGGTCTTTCCACTTCAGCACCAGCCCACCGCCGACAACAAGGGCAATAACGCCTGCGGTTACAAGCTCGTGCTGCTCCACACCCAGCATGTTGCCGAACAGTATATGGTCCAGATGAGCGTTTGTCCGGATCGAGACGTAAAGCACGATGCCGACACCGAACATGCCAGAAAACACGACCCCCATCACGGTATCCTGCTTCACCCGGCTGTTGCCTGACAGATAACCCGTCAGCACGGCACAGACCATGCCGGCGGCAAAAGCGCCGACGATCAATGGTATGCCAAAGATGTAAGCCAGTACGATGCCAGGTAGAACTGCGTGGCTGACAGCATCCCCCATCAGGGCCCAACCCTTGATC
Organism: Labrenzia sp. 5N; assembly: GCF_012395805.1. Classification (NCBI taxonomy): domain Bacteria; kingdom Pseudomonadati; phylum Pseudomonadota; class Alphaproteobacteria; order Hyphomicrobiales; family Stappiaceae; genus Labrenzia; species Labrenzia sp. 5N. The sequence goes on from NZ_JAAZTM010000001.1 coordinate 22,451, forward strand.
ACCAGGAAGCTCGACAAGAGAGCCGTCGGGATGGACACGATCACGCAAATCAGAAACGCGTTCTGCATGAAGGGGAACTCGAACGGCAGAAGCAGTGTCTCGAGGTCCATCAAGCCTGATCTCCCGCTTCTGATTTCGCAACGTCCGCAGCGTATCCCCGGCGCAGGGCTTCCGCCGACTTGCGCCTGGCGGCCAGAAGGCCGTGCTTTGGCGCCAGAACGAATGTGAACAGGAAGATCAGGGTCTGCAAGGTGACGATGATACCGCCTGTGGCTCCGTCCAGAAAGTAGCTGATATAGGCCCCGGCAAAGCTGGTCAGCGTGCCGATCGCGATGGAGGTCAGGATCAGGCGCGGGAAGCGGTCGCACAAGAGGTAGGCTGTCGCACCGGGCGTGACCACCATTGCAATAACGAGAAAGGCCCCGACCGTCTGCATGGCCGCAACCACGGAAGCGGACAGAAGCACGAAGAAGATTGCCTTGAGGAGACCGGGCCTCAGACCGATTGTGCGGGCATGGCTTTCGTCAAAGAAAGTGACCATCAGATCCTTCCACTTGAGCGTCAGGATCGCCAGCGACACAAAGCCGATGATGGCCAGTTGCAGGGTATCTTCCGGCGTGATGGCCAGAATGTTGCCCATGGTGATCGTCTGGACCGAGACCGACATGGGGCTGATGGAAACGATGAAGAGACCAAGGCCGAAGAAGGACGTGAAGATGAGGCCGATGATGACGTCGACCTTCAGGCCCGAACGTTCGGACAGGAACAGCATGGCCCCGGCTGCAAGTCCGCCTGCCAGAAAGGCCCCAAGGGAAAACGGCAGGCCCAGGATATAGGCACCGGCCACCCCCGGCACGACCGAATGAGACAGGGCATCGCCGATCAGCGACCAGCCTTTCAACATCAGGTAGGACGACAGAAACGCGCAAACCCCGCCGACAAGTGCGGAAACCCACATGGCGTTGGTCATGTAGCCGTATTGAAAGGGTTCGAGAAGATAGGCGAAACTGAAAGGCTCCATCAGTCGCGCGCCTCTCTTGTCTGCACTTCGTCGCCGTATTGAACGAACGGGCGCTCGTCGTCGGTCAGGATCGTCACCGTACGCTGATCGCCATCGGTGTGCAGGGTCTGATCGGAAATGGTGAAATGGCGCAGCACCCCGCCAAAGGCCTTCTCCAGGTTCTGACGGGTGAAGGTTGTCGCGGTTGGCCCGTAGTCGAGCACCGTTCCCTTGACCAGCACCGTCCTGTCGCAGAATTCGGGAACGGAACCGAGGTTATGGGTGGAGACAAGCATCACCCTGCCCTCGGCCTGTAACTCCCGCAGCAAAGCCACGATCTGTTCCTCGGTTTTCACGTCGACACCGGTGAACGGTTCGTCCAGCAGGATCACCTGGCCGTCCTGGGCAAGAGCGCGGGCGAGAAAGACGCGCTTGCGCTGACCGCCGGAAAGCTCGCCAATCTGCCGATGCCGGAAATCCTGCATGTTCACGCGGGTCAGTGCCTGGTCGACCGCGGCATGGTCCGCTGGTTTTGGTCGGCGCAAAAACCCCATGTGGCCATAACGGCCCATCATCACCACGTCCTCCACCAGAACGGGGAATGACCAGTCGACTTCCTCCGATTGGGGAACGTAGGCGACGAGGTTCTTCTTGAGGGCTTCCCGGACGGTCATATCCAGGATCCGGATGCGCCCCTTGGCTGTGGGCACGAACCCCATGATGGCCTTGAACAGCGTCGACTTGCCCGCGCCATTGACGCCGACCAGAGCCGTGACGGTGCCGCGCGGGATCGAGAAGCTGGCGTTCCAGAGTGCCGTATGTCCGTTCCGGTAGGTAACCGTAACGTCTTCGGCGGCAATTCCGCCATCGTCCCTGACGTTGGGCATATCCATAACCGGGTCCTTGATGACATTCAGCATGCAGGCTTTCCAGTACAATCCGAAGTTACTGTGACACAATCAAGGGCAGCATCGGGTCATGCTGCCCGGCAGTCTTTATTACGGGCCATCACTGTGAATTGGATTTCAGCCCCTCGACCACCGTGCTCGAGGTGACCTTCAGCAAATCCAGGTAGGTGGGCACCTTGCCGTCCGCCTCGCTCAGGGAATCGACATAAAGGTCGCCGCCATATCTCGCGCCGGTCTCCCGGGCCACCTGCTTGGCAGGCGAAGTGTTGACCGTGCTCTCGCAGAAGACGACCGGGATGTCGTGCTCTCGCACCCCGTCAATCACCGAACGGACCTGCTGCGGCGTGCCGACCTGATCGGCGTTGATCGGCCAGAGGTACAGCTCCTTCATGCCGAAATCACGAGCGAGATAGCTGAACGCACCTTCACAGGTCACCAGCCAGCGCTTGTCTTCCGGGATATCGGCAACGGCCTGGCGCAGCGGCTCTATGGTTTCGCGCAGCTTTGCCTTGTAGGCATCCGCATTGCCGGCATAGACCTCCGCATTCTCCGGGTCGTATTGGGCAAATGCCTTGGAGATGTTGTCGATATAGATCAGCGCGTTGTCCAGGCCCATCCACGCATGCGGGTTCGGCTTTCCTTCATAGGAACCCGACGCGATCGAGATCGGTTCGATCCCGTCTGTAAGGGTTACGGAGGGGATATCGCCTAGGTTGGACAGAAACTGCTCGAACCACCGCTCAAGGTTCATGCCGTTCCACAGGATCAGGTCCGCGTCGGATGCCCGCACGATGTCCTGCGGTGTCGGCTCATAACCGTGGATTTCGGCACCCGGCTTGGTGATCGACACCACGTCGGCGGTCTCCCCGGCAACATTCTGCGCAATGTCGGCAAGAACGGTGAATGTGGTCACCACTTTCATTTTGTCCTGTGCGGAAGCGCCGTTTACCGGTCCGGCTGCAAGTGCCGCAAGAGAGACCGTCAGAAGCAGTTTTTTCAACATCACCATATCCCGGTTCGAACATTATTTCTGCAAGTGATATTGCAACTCATTCGCAACTGTCAAGCTTGTTGCGAATGAGTTGCAATATCATTCTTGTCTTCATGTGCCTTCGCCGGGCGAACCACCTCAGGAAGAACGCGGCGTCACCGGGCAAGCCCAACCTTGTTCCTGCATTAAGGTTGAAGCGTGTCATGCCGATGTATCAATCGAATAAAAAGCACCCCACCGGATCGGAGTCCGGTGGGGTGCCGAAGTGTTGCCTTTCCCGTTTGCCGTCAAGCTGCTGCAACGCGGGCCAGGAAGGTTTCAATTCCCTGCTTCAGAGCGTTGCTGCGGTTGCTCAGGTCTCCTGAAGCAGCCAGAACATCCCCCGATGCTTCCTTGGTATCGCCAACCGCCCGGGCGAGGCTGGACATATTGGTCTGAACAGCCTGCGTACTCTGGGCTGCCCGCTGCACATTGCCGGAAATCTCGTTGGTGGCCGCGCCCTGCTGGGTAACGGCTGCCGAGATTCCCTGAGTGTAACCGTTGACCTCTTCCATCGTGTCGGAAATTGCCCCGATGGCCGCGACGGCTTCACTGGTGGAGTTCTGAATGGTCTGGATCTGGGACGAGATTTCTTCGGTTGCCTTCGAAGTCTGTGTCGCCAGTTCCTTGACCTCGGCGGCCACAACGGCAAAGCCCTTGCCTGCCTCGCCTGCACGAGCCGCTTCGATAGTGGCGTTCAACGCCAGAAGATTGGTCTGTTCGGCAATCGCCTGGATCAGGCTGACCACTTCGCCAATCTTCGAGGCTGCTTCCGCCAGTCCTTGCACCTTGCCATTGGTCTCGTGTACCGCGCTCGTCGCCGACGTGACGATGTCGGAAGACCGGCGTACCTGTTCCCCGATTTCGGCGATGGATGCCGACAGTTCCTCGGCCGCACCGGCAACGTTTTCAACGCTCATGCTGGCGTCTTCACTGACCCTGGAAGTATCGCCTGCCTGTTCCGCACTGCTTTCCGCGATGCCGCCTAGTGCCGAAGCTGTGTTGGACATGCCGGCGGCCGTTTCGTCCAGCGCACCAAGAAGTCCCTGGATTTCACCTCGGAAGTTCTGGATCAGATCTTCGATGTCCTGCTGACGCGCATTCTGGGCCTCGCGATGGGCATTCGCTTCGATTTCCAGGCGAATCCGTTCGCGGGCGTTTTCCTGAAACACCTGAACGGTGCGGCTCATGTCTCCGATTTCGTCCCGCTGATCAGTCGAGGGAATGGTGGCGTCGATATCCCCCTCCGCGAGGCGGCCCATGGCTTCGGTCAAAGCCCGTGTCGGGCGCGTGATCACGAGAGAAAGAACAAAGGCCAGCAGTCCACCGGCTGCAACGGCAACGACGAGTGCGACCGCGATCAGCCCAAGCGCGGTATCGGCCCGCGCATAAGCTCCCGCGGACTGAGCCTCCGTGAGAGCCGTGATGACGCTGCGAACCTTGCCGGACAGTGCAACAAGCTCTGTCCGTCTGACATCGAACGCATCCTTCGCAGCGACCATGGCGGCGAATTCGGCCTCATAAGTGCCAACCTCTGCCTCGATCGACGCAATGGCATCCGCTATTTCCGGGAAAGCGGCACTGTCCGCCTTCAGCAGATTGGCGAGGTAGCGCAGCGTTTCGATACGGTTGAGAACCTCTTCCGCACCAATTGTATCGAAGCCAGCAAAATACTCCATTGTCGCAGAGCGAATATCCAGGGACGCGTTCTGGTACTTGTTCACGTTCACATTGACGAGATCGACGATACCGAGTTTCGACGTTGCCTTGCCGGCAATCGACTTGGCGTCATCGGTTGCCGCATAAACTGTCTTGCGCAAGGCAGAGGCCTGAGTGTGGAGTTTCTCCAGTCCCGCTACGAGATCCGCAGCAACGGTAGCCGACACCGGTGCCGGCCGAGCGCCGTCCGCTTCCGGCTTCGGCAGTTTTTCACCGAGCGCTGCCGCCATGTCCGCCAATTCCTTGACCTTTGCCGGGTCGACGCCGTCCACCTTCAGCTTTCCAGCCTTCGCTGCCGTCTTTGCCAGGGTCTGCGTGCCCTCCACAATGGCCGCCACCGTTTCAGGCGGAAGATCAGCACCTTCACTCACCTCGGCGATCCTGGCTTCCAGACCGGCGACGAGGTCTTCCATATCCGACAACATGCGCCCGACCTTGTCAGCCCGGTTGCGTGTGCCTGATGCGGTCTTGGCGGCGCCGCCCGCATCACGCTGGATCTTGCTCATCTTGTCGTTGATCTGGGCAGCGATGGTTGCCAGATTGACAGCGGACCGCAGCAACTTGTCGACCTGAGCCTGCCTGTTCTCGACAGCCTGCACGACACCATCAAACTCACCACCAAGCTGACCTACCAGCGAGATGGCCTCTGCGGTGGCCGTTTCGCCCTCTCCTGGCCCCGAGACGCCGTCGAGCGTGACCAGCGCAGTTTCCAATTGGTCAATCTGAAACCGGGCTGCGTCAGCCAGCTCCGGTGTGCGATCCGAGAGATAGGCTTCCTGCGCTTGTGCGACCTGCTGAAGGTTTGCCATTGCGGTTGTTGCCTTCGCACTGACATCCGACTGTGTTCTGAGGCCGAGAATAGCGACCGCACCCACGGCACCGACCGCGGCGGCGACCAGAATCATGGCTGCAAAGCCACCGCCTACTTTCGCAGAAAGGCGCACATTCTTTAAAGGTGTAAGTAACCTGGACATTGTTTCCCCCGCACTTTCCGCGATTGAAGGTGTGGGCAGATAAACAATTGGTGAAAAATTTCGGGTTCGACTTTTGTTAGCCGTCGCGAATTAAATCGGGCGTTTTTTAGTCTTTATCGACAAGGCGATACTGGACATTTTTCTGAAAATTATTTTTGCCCAAAATAATTCCGATTACCTGCATCGCTATCAGGTGAAACTGAAATTCTACCGAGGGTGTGATTGGGCGAATCTCTCACACCCTCGTCAAAAGCCTCAATGCGTACGGCAGCAGCACATGCGCGACGCCATGTTCGACCTATTGTTTGGCGGCCTCAAGCAGCTTTTCGAGCACCTGCCGCTCACCGATCTGGTTTGCCATCAACAGGATCAGCCGGGCATTGAACGCATCGCTTTCGGCCTTTGTGAGGCCTTCATGGGCGGTCAGCAGGTCAGCATAAAACCCGTCGGGCGTTTCAAGGTTCGCTTTGGTGACAATCTCCGCCATTAGGCCTCTCCGCCTTTCCCGAGTGCAATTGCAAATGCGTTTTCGACCGCGGTGCGGTCATAGCCTGTCCAGCGCGACGCCACATGCTGGTCTGGCCGGATCAGATAGACGGCCGAAGGCTCGTCACCGAGATAGCGGGCCTTGAGCTCTTCACCGGCTGCGGAAGTCGCAATGCTGACACCGGTCATTTCGATACCGTCGATCAGAAGCTTCTCGGGTACTTCGGTGCCGATGCCAAGCAGATGGAAGCCGCTGCCAAGCCAGTCCAGCAGCCAGCCGTCTGCCAGAGGCGCATCCACAGCCGGGCTTCCCGGTCTTGTGCGCGCGGGCAGGCCTTCCACATCCGGTCCATTGAGCTTCGAACCGTCATAGACGCAAGGAACGGACAGCCTTCCGGAATTGACCAGAGGCCGGGCAAAGGCGTGATGTTCGGAAAGGTCCAGCACCGCATCACGGAAAATACGGCTGATTTCCGATTTGGGAGTAATGAAGTCGGTTGAACGCGAGCTTTGCAGGATATTCTCGTCCGCGGCCATTTCGCGCTCAAAAGCATAGCTGTCCAGAAGGCTCTCCGGAGCCTTGCCATCAATGACCAGCTTCAGCTTCCAGCCGAGATTGTCGGCATCCTGGAACCCGGAATTGGCACCACGCGCACCGAAAGGCGACACCTGGTGAGCACTGTCTCCGGCAAAGATTACCCGGCCATGGCGGAACTTTTCCATGCGGCGGCACTGGAATGTGTAGATCGACACCCACTCCAGATCGAATTCGACATCCTGGCCCAGCATCTGCTTGAGCCGGGGAATGACGTTTTCCGGTTTCTTTTCTTCTTCCTTGTCGATGTCCCAGCCCAGCTGAAGATCGATGCGCCAGACCCCGTCCGGCTGCTTGTGCAGAAGCGCCGACTGGTCCTTGTTGAAGGGCGGATCGAACCAGAACCAGCGTTCGGTCGGGAAATCCGCCTTCATGATGACGTCGGCAATCAGGAAGTTGTCTTCAAACACCCGGCCGACGAAATCGAGATCGAGCATCCGGCGGGACGGCGAACCAGCCCCGTCGCAGGCAATCAGCCACTCCGCTTCCAGATTGTAGGCACCATCGACCGTTTCAACGGTCACCAGCGTGTGGTCGTCCCGCTGGTTGAGGTTCGCAACCCGGCTGCCACCGCGGATTTCCACCGGCTTGCCTTCCACCTGCAGAGCGCGAATGCGTTCGACCAGATGAAGTTCGCAATAATATTGTTGCAGGTTGATGAAGGCCGGGCGCTTGTGCCCCTGCTCCGGAAGCAGGTTGAAATCGTAGACCTGCCGGTCACCGAAAAACACCTTGCCGACGTTCCAGACGACGCCCTTGTCGACCATCTCGTCGCCGCAGCCCAGCCGGTCGAAGATTTCCAGCGAGCGCTTGGAAAAGCAGATCGCCCGTGAGCCCACGCTAACCTTGTCGTTGTCATCGAGAACGACGACCGGCACATCCGCCTGAGCCAGATCGATAGCCGTGGCGAGGCCCACCGGTCCGGCTCCAATGATCACCACCGGATGGCGAACGGGTGTCGCTGCATCCTGATCCTGGGACCGCTTGTACGGATAAAGCGGCGCTTCAAACAACTTGGTCACAGGCGTTTCTCCCAATTGCCGAGGCGTACCGGCATCGTGAACCGGTTCGCCTTTGCCTGTTTCGCGGAACCCGCAGGGGGGCTTGCGCGTTTTCGTTAGACAATCCCCCAAGAAGGAGGTGTGACATGCCAGTCCTGACACGTCAGAACATGTTGACATCCGGCCGACGCTGGACATTCCGGTTGATTGCCGGACTGATGTCCGCGGTCGCCCTTGCGCTTCTCATCGCCGCTCCCGCCACCGTCCTTGCCGACAATTGGAGCATGGTCGGCATCGCCATCGTGGTGAGCGAGATCATAGTTCTTGCAGGTGGCCTCACCTGGCTCGCCCTGCTGATCCTTGCACCGAAGCGCTAGCCAGTTTCCCAGAAACGTTGCGCCGACGGGTGGCGATCGAACTCCAAAAAGAACTCGTCAAGTTGAGGCGGCGCAACACTGGTGCCTGCCAGCATGGCATGCACCTGCCCCCGGTGATGGATCTGGTGCTGAAAGAGATGCAGCAACGTGTTGGCGATCGTCTCGTGAAAGACACCGCTCTTGCCCCGGTCCTGAGCGACATTCCGGTCCAGGTCTCCTTCCACCATCCGGTCGCAGAATGCGATCAGAGCCTGGTCGGCACTCTTCTGGGCCGGTTTCAGTTCTGCTGCAGAGGCAAGATGCTGCGTGTCGAATACCGACAGCCCCTGCCCCTCTTCCTTCAAGGCATCCAGATAGTAACGGTCCACTTCCCAATTGTGGTTGAGTGTTTCCCGGATCGAGGGGAAGAACCCGGATCTTTCCGCATCGAACTCCGCCTGCGACAACCGGCAACAGGCGTCGTAAAGACGTTCGTTCGCGTAGGCGTTGTTGCGGGCCATCAGGCGGAGGTGGTCCAGGACAGTGTTCATGGGTCAGCCCTGCAGATCCGCCCACATCTTGGCGTCGCGTTCCGCCGTCCAGATGCGCGGCGTGTCGATGCCGAGAGCCTCGTCATAGGCCCGGGCAACGTTGAACGGCAGGCAGTGTTCGTAGATGGCGTAATCCTTGAACTTCGGATCGCATTCGGCACGGCAGGCGTCCCAGGCTTCTTTCAGCGATCCGCCACCCTGGGCGACCCGGGCCACCGGCCGATAGGTCGAGGAGACGAAATCGGCGGTGTTGGTCAGCGCCTTGCCCACCATCTCCTTGCCGACCAGCGCATCGCCGCGGCCAGGCGCGATTGCCTCCACATCGAAGGAACGGATCGCTTCCAACGTTGTCGGCCAGTCGTTGAAATGGCCGTCGCCGCAATAGCAGGCCGAGTGGTATTCGACGATGTCGCCGGTGAACATGACGTTCGCGTCCGGCACGTGGATAACGATATCTCCGGCCGTGTGGGCGCGACCAAGGAAGCTGAGGTCGACCCGGCGCTTGCCGAGATAGACAGTCATGCGGTCGTTGAAGGTGGTGGTCGGCCAGGTCAGAGGCGGAATGTCGTTGACGTTTTCATAGCCCATGAACAGACGCGGGAAGCGCATGAATTCGGATTCCCTGTCTTCCGCGCCCCGTTCCACGACCATCGAACGGGCCTTCTGGCTCATGATCACGGTCGGTGCCCGATAGGCGGCAGCGCCCAGCACGCGAACGGCATGGTAATGCGTCAACACAAGGTGGCTGATCGGCTTGTCGGTGACGGACCGCACCTTCTCAATGACCTTGTTGGCGAGTTCGGGGGTCGCCTGCGCCTCGACGATCATGACGCTGTCGTCGCCGATGATGACGCCGGTGTTCGGGTCACCTTCAGCGGTAAAGGCCCAGAGATCCTTGCCGATCTCGGTGAAGGAGATCTTCTTCTCGGTCATGTCCCCGGCGGATGCGAATTGCTTGCTCATTCAGAGGCTCCGTGTTTGCCTTCGTCCCATGCGGGCATCGCCTTTTTGGCGACGGCAGCCGGATGGGCTTCCATTGTGGTTGCCATGGTGTCATTCCACCGGTTGAGGTAGCCAAAGAGCGCGATCGAAGCGACGATCTCTACAATCTCGGCGTCGTTGAAATGCGGCTTGAGCGCCGCAAAATGAGCTTCGGTCACGTCGTTCGGAACACCGGCAGCCTCGCGGGCCAGCACCAGTGCCGCTTTTTCGGCCTCCGTAAAGAGCGGCGAAGTCTCGCATTCCCATACGGCGGCAATCTTTTCGTCCGGTACATCGTAGACGTGGCTCAGATTGGCCATGTGGCCCTGGCAATAGCGGCAGCCGGTCGCCATGGACGTCATGAGTGCGACCATCATCTTCAGGTCTTCCGGCACCGTGCCTTCATAAAGGATGGCCTGGTTCAGTTCCATGAACGCCTTGGCGATATTCGGCCGGCGCGCCATGGTGAGGATCGAGTTCGGCAGAAAGCCGCGGATTTCATCGTAACGCGCGAATTTTTCCTCGAACTGAGGCAGATCCGCCCGGTCAAGCGGGTCGACGTGAGGCATTGCCCTCTCCCTGAAATATTATGGCGGCGGAAGGGCTCAACCCAACGCTGCGCTCTTGTCTTTCTTCTGGATGGAAAATCGCACCCCCGAGCCCCTCCCCACAAGGCGGAGGGGCTACTTGCCGAAAATGGTGTCGAGATCCCGGAAGGCCTGATCACTACCCTTCGTATTTCTCCACGGTCTGCTCGATGGCCCCGAAGATCGAATGGCCTTCGGTGTCGAGCATCTCGATGCGGACAGTGTCTCCGAACTTCAGGAAAGGCGTCTTGGCTTCGCCCGTGTTGATCGTTTCGATCATCCGGATCTCGGCAACGCAGGAATAACCGACGCCACCGTCTGCCACCGGCTTGCCCGGACCACCGTCCAGCTTGTTGGAGACCGTGCCCGAACCGATGATCGTGCCGGCACTGAGCGGCCGGGTCTTTGCCGCATGGGCAATGAGCTGGCCGAAATCGAAGGTCATGTCGATGCCCGCGTTTGCGCGGCCGAACGGCTGACCGTTGAGGTCGACATGCAGCGGCAGGTGAAGCTTGCCGCCCTTCCAGGCATCGCCGAGCGCATCCGGCGTGACGGCAACCGGCGAAAAGGCGGAAGACGGCTTGGACTGGAAGAAGCCGAAGCCCTTGCCGAGTTCTGCCGGGATCAGGCCACGCAGGGAAACGTCGTTGACCAGAAGCACAAGAAGGATGTGATCGCGCGCGGCTTCCGCGCTGACACCCATCGGTACATCGCCGGTGACGACAGCAATTTCGCCTTCCATATCGATGCCCCAGGCCTCATCGCGCATGGAGATCGGATCACGCGGGGCGAGGAATGTGTCGGAGCCGCCCTGATACATCAGCGGGTCCGTCCAGAAGCTTTCCGGCATCTTCGCACCGCGCGCCTTGCGCACCAGTTCGACATGGTTGACGTAGGCCGAACCATCCGCCCACTGGTAGGCACGCGGCAGCGGCGAATGAGCATCGTGTTCATGGAAACGCAGCGTCGGTACGGCTTCGTGAGACAGGCTCTCGGCCAGCAGTTCCAGCTTCGGCGCCACATGTTCCCAGTCATCGAGCGCTGCCTGCAAAGTCGGCGCGATGTGACTTGCGTCGGTGCAGAAGGTCAGGCGGTCGTTGACCACCACCAGCTTGCCGTCGCGGCTGCCATCCTTGAGCGTTGCCAGTTTCATCGGGTTTTCAGCTCCTAATGTTCGCCAGACCGTGGTGCCCGGCGATGTTTCTCCCGGGAAGCCGCCAGCGGCTTCCTGCCTTTGTTCTTGTCCGCCCCCCGGCGAGACGCCGGAGGTTCAGGGTAACCTACCGGTGCGGATCAATCTGCCGTTTGCGGTTGGTCAAATCCTGGATGATTTGGCTATTTGTTCCAGGTCCCTTCGGGCGTGCCATCGAATTTTTTGCCCAGCGAGTCCCAGCAGTCAATGTAATCGTCCTGCAGCGGAGCATCCTTGGCGGCGAATTCCGTGAGGAGCTGCGGGAAACGGGTCTCGAACATGAAGGACATTGTGTTGTCGAGCTTTTCCGGCTTCAGGTCGGCATTCGAAGCGCCTTCGAAGGCATTGTTGTCCGGCCCATGCGGCAGCATCATGTTGTGCAGGCTCATGCCACCGGGAATGAAGCCCTGCGGCTTGGCATCGTACTGGCCGTAGATGTTGCCCATCAGCTCCGACATGATGTTCTTGTGATACCAGGGGGGCCGGAAGGTATCTTCCATCACCATCCAGCGCTCGCGGAACAGCACGAAGTCGATGTTGGCGGTGCCCGGAACGCCGGACGGAGCGGTAAGCACCGTGAAGATCGACGGATCGGGATGATCGAACAGGATCGACCCGATCGGGCAATAGTTCCTGAGGTCATATTTGCAGGGCGCATAGTTGCCGTGCCAGGCAACAACGTCGAGAGGCGAGTGACCGATTTTTGTTTCGTGGAACTGGCCGCACCATTTCACCGTCACCGTCGACGGGGCATCGCGATCCTCGTAGTGCGCGACAGGCGTCTTGAAGTCTCGGCGGTTTGCCATGCAATTGGCCCCGATCGGCCCCCTGCCCGGCAGTTCGAATTTCTGGCCGTAGTTCTCGCAGACGAACCCGCGCGCCGGACCTTCCACCAGCTCGACCCGGTAAACGAGGCCGCGCGGAAGGATTGCGATTTCCTTCGGCTCCAGCTCGATCACGCCCAGCTCGGTGCAAAACCTGAGGACACCTTCCTGCGGAACCACCAGCAATTCGCTGTCGGCGGAGTAGAAATATTCGTCCTCCATCGACTTGGTGATCAGGTAGATGTGGCTGGCCATGCCAACCTGTGTGTTGACGTCGCCGGCTGTCGTCATGGTGCGCATGCCGGTCAGCCAGTTGAGGCCTTCATCCGTGTGTGGCACCGGGTCCCAGCGGTACTGGCCGAGCGAAACCACGTCGTCGCAGACATTCGGAGCCGATTTCCAGTAAGGCAGGTCGATCTTCCTGAACCGGCTGGTGTGCTTGACTGACGGGCGGATGCGATAGCACCAGGTCCGCTCGTTCTGATGGCTTGGAGCGGTGAAGGCGGTGCCGGACAACTGCTCGCCATAAAGGCCATAGGCACATTTCTGCGGGCTGTTCATGCCCTGCGGCAGGGCGCCCGGCAGAGCCTCGGTTTCAAAATCGTTGCCGAAGCCCGGCATATATTCCAGATCCGCCGTGTTACGGCCGTTTCCAGCTAGATTTTGATTGCTGTCGGTTCTCTGATCCATGACGTCCTCCCGGTTCGGAGATGAATTTAGTTGCATATGTAACCATTTTGATCCCCGGGATCAAGCGGCATGTCGATGCTTTTGCGACCGCGCCGGATTTTCTCCTGCCGCAATGCAAAAAAACCGCAGAACGTAAGCTTTGCTTTACGTGCGTCTCCTAGGGTTCCCGCAGTCTCACCGTTGGAGCTTTTCATGTCTCTTAGAAATCGAATCTTTTTCGCCTCGAGCGGCGTGTTCCTGGTTGGATTCCTGACGCTTATTCTTGCCGTCACCTTCATGACCCAGGCCACGTCGCAGAAATCGGGTGAAGATCTCATCCGCAAGACTGCCGAGGCACTTGCTCTGGATGCCGGCAAGACACTGGCACAGGCACAGCTTGCGGCCCGCGCTGCGGCCGATGCCCTGGAGGGAATGCAGCACGCCGGCGTTAGCGATCGCAACGCCTATGCAGCCGTGATGGAGCACCAGATCAGCCAGAACAAACATTTTGTCGGCGGCGGTGCGATCCTGGAACCGGACATGGCCGGCAAGGACGCGGACAATGCAGGCGCCAACTTCTCCGACGACAAGGGACGCTTCATTCCGTATTTCTATAACGACGGTGCAAAAGTCGCATGGGAACCGCTCCTGTTCGGTGGCGATAGCGGCTCTGAAGAGTGGTACGACAAGCCGAAGAACCTGGGCCACGACACGGTGACCGAGCCCTATCTCTACCCGGTCAATAATGTCGACGTGCTGATGGCGACGGCCTCCTCGCCGATCATGGATGCTTCCGGACGCGGCATCGGTGGCGCCACCATCGACGTGTCGCTGGAAGGCCTGCAGAAGGCGGTGAGCGCCGGCCAGACCTATGAAAGCGGCTATGTCGGCCTTCTCAGTGAAACCGGTGTATGGGTGTCCCATCCGGACGCAGCCCTCCTCGGCCAGAAGGCCGATGCGGCAATGGTCGGCAAGATCCAGTCGATCAAGAATGAAGCTGCCTTCACGACCCAAAACGGTACGGTGGAAGCCATCAAGGGCTTCGAACTGGACGGCACCGGCCAACACTGGTTCATTGTTGTCGCCGTTGACGAGAGCGAACTTCTGGCAAGCGCCAATTCCACCATGCAGATGAGCCTGCTGCTCGCCCTCGGCCTGCTGGTAGCCGGCACGTTCCTGATGTGGATGCTTGGTTCCACAATTGCCGGACCGGTGCAGATGCTGACCGCTCGCATGCGCAAGCTTGCCGAAGGCGATGTCGATACGCCGGTGGCCTATCTCGACCGCAAGGACGAAATCGGCCAGATGGCCGGTGCGCTGGAAATCTTCGTTGAAAACGAAACCGAACGGCGGTCGCTGCAGAACGACACCGAGCAGGCCCAACACAGCCAGCTGGAGCGCCAGAAGACTGTCGAAGCCCTGATCGAAACCTTCGAGCGCGACGTCCACGCCGTTCTCGACCAGGTCAGCGGCAACAGCAAGCGCATGGAGCAGACCGCAGCGTCTCTCGATGCGATCGCGCGCGACACTTCCGCCAAGGTTTCCTCGGTTGCCGGATCTTCCGAAGTTGCGCAAAGCAGCGTCCAGACAGTGGCTTCCGCCGCTGAAGAGCTGTCCGCCTCAATTTCCGAAATCGGTCGCCAGATCGGCCAAACCAAGGAAGTCGTCACGAGTGCAACCCGTGCTGCCAACGACTCCAACGACAAGGTCGGCAGCCTCGACAGCGCCGCGCAGAAGATCGGTGAAGTGGTCAGCCTCATCCAGGCGATCGCAGAACAGACCAACTTGCTGGCGCTGAACGCCACCATCGAAGCCGCTCGCGCCGGAGAAGCCGGCAAGGGCTTTGCGGTGGTTGCCGCGGAAGTGAAGGAACTGGCCACGCAAACCGCCAAGGCGACGGAAGAAATCTCCACGCAGGTCACCGGTATCCAGTCCTCGACACGCAATGCCGTCGGCTCGATCCAGGAAATCGCCAGCACCATGGAAGAGGTCAACCAGTTCACGGCAGCCATTGCCGCGGCGATCTCGCAGCAGGGTGATGCCACCAACGAGATCAGCCACAATGTCCAGCAGGCAGCCAGCTGCACCAGCGACATGAGCAACAGCGTTGGCGACGTGATGCAGGCAGCCGAGGAAACCAGCAGCTCGGCAGCCGACGTCCTGTCGGTCTCCCAGTCGGTTTCCGAACATGCCCAGGGCTTGCAGGCCACCATTGCAGACTTCCTGAGCCGCGTGCGCGCAGCTTAAGTCAGACACATAACCTCAAGAACCGGGTTCGCGCAAACCCTTGTGCGAGCCCGTTTTTTTGTTTTGTCCGGCATATTTCCCGTTCTCGGAAATGGCTGTTTTGAGATTCCACACTTGAATGAAAATACGAGCTGACGTAAAAAGAACAAAACAGGAACAATGGAGAAAGTCGATGCGGCTCGCCGACACTGCTGTTGCGCATTCCTGCGCTGTTTCCTCCGCTGCTGCGTCGACGCCAGGCACGGAACAACTGACCTCCGTCACGCGCGGCGAGGTCCGCACCATGATGCTTTACCTGCGCAAGGCGCGGGAGCGGGCTATCGCGATCCGGGACAGGTCTCCCGGTGGCAGTTATCTGGAAAGCGTGCTTACCCGCACGATCGATGGCATTTCGCTGGAGCTTTCGCAGCTCGACTATTTGCTGGCATCTCAGCCCGTTGATCCGTCGCGCAACTCTTCCACAAGACGGATGCGCCCTGCAATCTGACCGGGTGGCCTTTGAAGGTGCAAGTTGCTATGCAGCAGCAGATCCCCACCTTGCAGGATGCTGTCAAATGTCGGTTCACAAAGGACGTTGCCTGTGCGGCAACGCCACTTTCACCATCGAAGGCGACTTCGAGACCTTCTTTCTATGCCACTGCGGACATTGCCGGAAAGACACCGGATCCGCACATGCGGCCAATCTCTTTTCCTCAACGGCAAGCCTTGCCTGGACATCCGGTGAGGACAAGGTCAGGTCCTTCACGCTGGCTGGTACGCGCCACACGAAGGCCTTCTGCACCGAGTGTGGATCAGCCCTTCCCAATCTTCTGATGGACGGCAAGCTACTGGTTGTGCCGGCAGGAAGTCTGGACACGCCCGTCACCCTGAAACCGGCAGGTCATATCTTCACCGCCAGCCGCGCCGATTGGGACGACGGCCTGGAAACTGTCCCGAAATTCGAAGCCTTGCCTTCCTGAAACCCGGAACGCCGGATCGGCTTGCCTATTCCCGTCGCAAGGCGCCGAAGAACCCGAGGACCGTCCTGAGTTTTCCGGTTTCTTCGTCAATCCAGACGACATCAAGTCCTTCCGGCAGCACCGTTCCGTCCGCATTGACCATCTGCCAGGCAAACCGCGCTGAACCGTGGTGGCTGTCGACACTGCTGGTCCGAAGGATCTTCGCACCGACCCTTTTTGCCAGAACGCCGGAGATGTGGTCAACCAGCGCAGCGATACCGGTCACATCGGTTTCCGGGTCCGTGTATCTGACGTCTTCCGCTACGGACCTGCCGAGCAGATCCTGCCGATAGGATGGGTCACGTTCAGACCAGGCTGCACAATAGATGTCGATGGTCTCTTCCAGCGTCATGTTTGCCTCCCTTGCAGTCTTCTGCAGAAGCATGCGCGAAAGTTAGCAATCTCGCCAGTCAGTGTGCTGCAAAGGCCGCGTCAGGCGGCGGCTTCGTCACCCGGTGCCGTCTGCCAGCCAAGGTCGGTCAGCGTCACGATACGATTGCCGCGCAAGTCGGTGGCGCAGACAAGAAATCCGCGTTCTTCCATATGGCTCAACAGCCAGCGCGCCCTACCGGGCGACCGTGTGCCGTAGGCGGTGGCAATTTCAATGTTGCCGGGGCACGGCGCCTTCGCGATCGCGGCCTTTGCCAGCAACAGATACACACCGCGCATGTCTTCCGGCAGTTCGGAGGCGATCAGTTCCGCCTGGGCCCAGGCTCCGTCGTCCATTTCGCCCTTTTCGACACCCGCACGGGCAACGGAGAGCTTTTCTCGGAAAGTCTGCAGGTCCGGTGCGCCGCCCGCCAGTTTGGAAATGCGGCAGCGGACCTGAAAGTCCTGATAGAGCGTGGCAATCGGCTGGAACGCAGCTTCCTCGTCTTCCAGAATACCTGCAATGATTTCGGAAATTTTCTGCTCGCGTTCGCCGAAATCGAGCAGGCTCTCAGCCTGTGGCACGTCTTCAGCGCTAGCTCGTTCTGCACTGCTGAGCTGGTCGAGCACGTCGCCGGTCGAAACCACAGGCTCGACGAAACGCTGGCGGACCGGCTGAACTTCGTCCGCTCCCGGCGTGAAGATCAGATCCTTGGCGTCTTCCTTGGGCTGCTCCGGCAGTGGCAGCAGTTTGTGAGTTCCGCCCCGCCCCATCGTCTCCACCGGGCCGATCTTGACCGGAACGGGACGGCGCGACATGGCCGGTCCGAGAGCGATGAAGTGGCCCCTGTCGAGATTTCTGAAACTTTCGGCCTGGCGCCGCTCCATGCCGAGAAGGTCGGCAGCACGTGCCATGTCGATATCCAGGAACGTACGGCCCATCAGGAAGTTGGACGCTTCTGCGGCGACGTTCTTGGCAAGCTTGGCGAGACGCTGGGTGGCAATGACGCCGGCAAGTCCGCGTTTGCGGCCGCGGCACATCAGGTTGGTCATGGCTCCGAGTGAACGGCGCCGGGCCTCCTCGGTCACCTCGCCGGCAGCGGCAGGTGCAAAGAGCTGTGCTTCATCAACGATGACCAGCATCGGATACCAGAGATCGCGGTCCGCATCGAACAGGCCGTCGAGAAAGGTTGCAGCCGCTTTCATTTGCCGGTCCGCATCAAGACCTTCCAGATTAAGTACCACCGACACCCGGTGCTGGCGCACACGTGCGGCGATCATCTGAAGATCCTTTTCGGTGCCGACCGCATCGACAACGACATGGCCGAACTTATCTGCCAGAGACACGAAGTCGCCTTCGGGATCGATAATGGCCTGCTGGACCCAGCTCGCGGACTGTTCAAGAAGCCGGCGCAGGAGATGCGACTTTCCCGAGCCGGAATTGCCCTGCACCAGAAGGCGCGTTGCCAGCAGTTCTTCCAGATCAAGACCGGCGCGTGCGCCGCCTGTCATTTCCCCGATATCGATTTGTACCGTCATGCGACCACTTTTCTTGCAGCCTCGGCAGCGCTGCGGCTTCTCCGTTTTCTGGATTTCGTGCAGTGCGGTAGTCAGCACGATTCCGTGCCACTTGCAAAGCCAGCCTGCCGGGAAAGCCGGGTTTTCCCAGAATTCCACCGAATAGCAACCTTTAACTGACAGGCTGTCTCCAGAAGAGGCCGAAAATCCGGTTCGGGCCTGCGTTAAGCAATGTCGGCTTTGCCAGGTGCCACGCAGGACTTCTGTGCTAAGGTTGGTAGAACGGGAGCTTTTTCAGGGAAATCGCTGTGACAGTCAATGGATTGGCAGGCTCTTCGTGCCGGCTCGTTTTAATACAACTCAAAACGCTGCTTGCCGGCGCTTTGTTGTCGATCCTTGCGCTTGCGGTGCATCCCGCCAAAGCCGATATCGTCCGTATCGCCGTCGGTGAGTGGCCCCCTTATTTTTCCGAAAGTGACGAAGGATACGGAACCTACGCCAAGGTCGTCGCAAAGGCCTTCGAACTTGAAGGCCTTACGGTGGAGTACGGCTTCTTTCCCTGGAAACGTGCCTTGCTGGAAGCCCAGTCCGGCCGCTGGCAGGCTTCCGCAGGTTGGGGCAAAACCGCTGAGCGAGAACCTTTCTTTCATTTCTGCGACGCAGTTCTGGTTGAGCGCGAGCAATTCTTCTATTCGTCAGACCGACCTGTGAATGCGCAAAATGTGCAGGACCTCAGCGGATTGAGCCTTGGCGCACTTGACGGGGCAGCCCTTGGGGAGGACCTGGATAAACTGGTTACCGCCGATCAGATCACCGTCTATCGCCAAAGTTCCCTGGCAGACCTTTTCAAGATGCTTGATGTAGGGCGTGTCGATGTGGTCATGGGCAACGGAGAGGTGGCTGCCGATGCATTGGCTGACGCTTTTTCTCCCGAGGAGACCGCGCGTTTCAAGTCGTTGGAAAACGTCAATGTCCTTTGGGACTACCGCGTAATCGTTTCCAGGAACATTGAAAGCGGTGAGGAACTGTGCACCCGGTTCAACCAAGGTTTGAGGAAGCTTCGCGACACCGGAGAATATGACCGCCTTTTGTGGCCGGAACGCGATGGGGAGGGTCAGTCCCAGGCAAGCCCGTCCTGAGGCCCGGGCAGCCGCGAGAAATAAGCAGGCTCTGATTTGGCTCCCTCGATTGCTTGCAATGCCTGAAATGCTTCACAACGAGTTCAAATCTGTCCCCTTCCAAATGGGGATATCCTGCCCCATGTGAACATAATAAGAATCATATTGGGATGGACCGGATGAAAATTCATGCAGACCTGACGCAGCCTGCAATTGTCGACAGCGCCACGCTCGACTGGGTGCCCTCACCAATGGCAGGTGTGGAGCGAAGGATGCTGGAGCGCGATGGTGAAGAGGTCGCGCGAGCCACCAGTCTGGTCAGATACGCTCCCGGCTCTGCCTTTTCCGCTCACAAGCATGACATGGGTGAAGAATTTCTGGTTCTGGACGGTGTGTTCTCGGATGAAAGCGGGGATTTTCCCAAAGGCATGTATGTCCGCAATCCTCCGGGCTCCAGCCATGTGCCTTCGAGCGAACCTGGCGCCGTCATCCTTGTGAAATTACGCCAGATGCAGCCTGACGATGATGCCTTTGTCCGGGTGAACACTCTGGACCCCAGCGGCTGGCAGGCCGGCAGACCCGGAGAGAGCATCCTGCCGCTGTTCATCCGGCCGGAAGAGGAAGTGGTGATGCTCGACTGGGAAAGAGGCGCCAGACTGGCTCCGCAAACCTTCCCGGGCGGAGCGGAGTATTTTGTCGTTGAAGGCAGTTTCGAAGACGAGAGCGGCCGTCACGATCAAGGTACCTGGATACGCCTGCCGGCGGGAACCCGGCAGGAAATCACGACAACCCAGGGCGCCCGCGTTTGGAGAAAAACGGGTCACCTGGCGTTCTGAGTTGCCCAGTGCTGGAGGGCCGTCCCCCTGGCAAGCTGGGTTTTGACGATCATCTTGTGCAACGGCAGGATCAACGCAAGATAGGCATGACCGGCCAGGTTATGCCGTTTGCAGCAGGTCGAAACATAGATCCGCGCGGCTCCTCCCCTTTTGCGGAACACGGAGACACGGAAATCCTGGTGCCAGTCGTTCTCGCCCAGAATGATCTCATCTTCTGAAACCGAATAGATCTTGAAGAAACCGATCCGGTCTCCCTCGCCCTTGCAGATGATGTTATCGGCGCCTTGTTCCTGTGCCAGAGCCTTCGTTGTCTTCATGCCGACGAGCCCTGCAAGCTTGTCGCGGAACGAGAGAAGCGCAGTCACCCAGCCGATTTCTGCCATCAGAATGCGTTCGGCAAGTACGCGCATATCTGCGGTCAACAGGTCTTCCCGTCCGCGGATCGGGATGGAAAAGGTGTCGAGATAATCGTCGGCCGCCCTATAGGTATTGAGGAGACTTTCTTCCGGCAGTTTGTCGGTCATGGCCATGTCCTGGCTCCCTCCAGCAAATTCGACTTGCCAAACCTATACCTGCTGCCACCGGAAAAACCCCTTGCAGATTGCCGCAGCAAAAAGGCAGCGGAATCAGCCCGCTGCCTTTTTGGGAAAGTGATTGTGTGCCGACCTCCGCCCTCAGGCCCAGGCGCCTGCGAAAGCGATTTCAGCCAGCGGTTTGCGGCTGCTTGGGGTTTCGCGTTCCTGCAAGGTTTCAGGCAGGTCCGCAGTGTCACCCCGCCGGCCAATGGCAATGGCAATCTGCGGCAGATAGCGTTCTGGCACACCGAGTTTTTCGTGGATCTCGTCTTTCAGGATCCCGGCCATGCCATGCGCATGAAAACCAAGCGCGGTTGCCTGCAGGGCTGCATGCGCCCAGGCTGAACCGGCATCGAAAGTGTGCAAGCCGTTGGCTCTGTTCGGTTTACCATCCTTGCCGTCCACTTCGCTGTCGGAAAACAGATAGACAAGTGCGGAGGCGTGTTGCGCCCAGTCGCGGTTGAACGGGTTGAGAAGATCGACCAGGACCTGCCAGTCGGCATCGCCCCTGCGGGCATAGACGAAACGCCAAGGCTGGATGTTGAAGGCAGACGGCGACCAGCGGGCAGCCTCCAGAATGGTTTTCAGATCCGCTTCCTCGATCGTCGACCGGTCAAAGGCACGTGGTGACCAGCGGTCGACGAACAGGTTTTCAATCGGATGATCGGGGGTACGGGCAGTCATGAGCAGTGTCTCCAGTCTATTCCGGGCATATATCCATCGGGCTGAACAGGAGATAGGTGATTTTTATCTCGATATCAAGATACTTTACTCCAAGATTTTATGTTGTCGGTGCGACTTCCCGATCCAATCGGGGTCCTGCCTCGATGGATGGCGCGATCAGGATTGCCGACAACACCACGGCTGCGGACAGCAACTCCCTCAAGCCAATCGCTTCGCCAAAGACCAGCCAGCCGACCAGAAACATGGTCGGCAGCTCGAAACTTCCCGCAGCCGCGGTGCGAACAGGCCCAACCTTCTGACAAGCGATCGTATAGAGGATCTGCGGAACAAGAGCCGTTCCAAGTCCCATGGCGACGATGAGGCCCCACTGGCCGGTGCTTGCCGGCAGAACTGAGCCCTGCCCTTCATTGATCGCGAGGGGCAACAAACCAATGACGGACCCGGAAAGTCCGCAAGCCGTCCGTTCCAGCGAATTCAACTCGCCTGCCAGCCCGCTGAGGACAACAATCAGAAAGCCGAACGCGATGGGAGCAGGAATGGCCCATAAAAGTGCCTGCAGTGCCTCGGGGGATAGCGACGACGGATCGAGCAGCAGCCCGGCGGCCAGAATAACCAGACCTGCCGAGGCAAATGATCTCCAAGTCAACGCTTGCCTGAGCAGACCCCAGGCAAAGAGGGCCGCGAAAACCGGATAGGACATGTAGACGACACCGGCAGCGGCAACGGGTGCCACGCGGATCGCCTCCAGATGGCCGATCAGGCTGAGCCCCAGCACCAGACCTGCTCCCGCCATCAACAGGGCGCCGCCTCGTTTGCGCTTCTCGAACGGCAGAAAGGGAAGCAGGAACAGGACGGAAAAGCCGTAACGATGTAGCGCGATTGTAGCCGGGCCAGCGCCTAGGCCCTGAAGCTCCCGCACGAAGATCGGCACGAGGCCGAAACAGGCTGCAGAGGCTGCAATGACGAGTGTAGCCCCAGTCGTCCCAAGGCTGATGTGAGGAAAGGTGATGTTGCTCATGCCTTGTCGATACCGTGCAACGATGAGCAAACAAAATTCCTAGTTTTCATTCAGATCATGAAATGCTTTCATACTAATATGATCCCTCGACTGGCCCTCCATCACCTGACCCTTCTTTCCGCGCTTGGCGAAACCGGCAGCATGACCGCGTCCGCCACCCGTCTCGGCGTGTCCCAGTCTGCAGCTTCACACAGGCTGCGGGAAGCAGAGCGCCGCCTGGGGGTGGTTCTGGCACGCCGCGCCGAGAACCGGATTGAACTGACGCCGGAGGGCGAGCGTCTGCGGCATCTGGGCGAGACCTTTCTCGGCGAGTTGTTTCGTCTGGAGCAGGATCTTGAAGCCTCTGCAAGGGACGCCAGGATCCTCGTTCGTCTCGGCCAGGCAACCTACAGTCGCTATCACTGGTTTCCCGCTTTTCTGGAGTATCTGGACACGGCCGACCCGAAACTGTCGGTCGATCTGTCATCGCGTGCGACGGCGCATCCCCTGGCCTCGCTCCTCGACGGTTCCGTGGACGTTTCGCTGGTTTTCGGCCGCGAACCGGCACTTGCCTCGCTGCGCGCGGTGAAGCTGGGCACGGACCCGATTGTCGCGGTGCTGGCGCACAATCACCCGCTTGCCGCAGAGCCTGTCGTCAACAGCGAAAACATGGGCGATGAGCGTTTCTTCGTTTATCCGCTGACCGCAGAACCCGGATTTGACTGGACAACCCTGCTTGGCGCCCCCACCCAGCCGTTCCGGCGGTTGACCCCAATGCCGACACCGGAAGCCGTGATCGATCTGGTGCGCGCCAAGTTCGGCGTTGCCATCTTCAGCAAGTGGGCCATCGAGCCGGAGCTGGCTGATGGGACGCTGGTTTCCCGCCCGATTGCCGAAGGCGGTGTTTCGCTCGACTGGTGGTGTGTTCGCCGCGCCTCGGACCCGCAGGACAGTCCGGCGGCACGCCTCTCGTCTGCCCTGACCGCCTGGAGCCACCAGTCCGACAGGGCCTTGTCGACGCTTGCCTTCGGCGGAACGGGTCAAACTGCCGGGTCGGAGTTGAAAAAAACCTAGGCGCGAAGCAGTAACCTTCGTAAGCTTTTCAAGGTGAGAAGGGGAAAAGCCGGTAATTTCCGGCGAACGGGGGAGACAGGCAGTGGCTTCACTCTCCGAAAAGGATCGCAAACGCGGGCTTGTTCTGGCCATGGGTACGCTTGGCGGCCTGGTGATGCTGGACGAGACAATCCTTGGCGTTTCACTCCCGGCAATCCGGTCCGAGATGGGGCTATCGCCCACACTGACCCACTGGATCGTCAACGCCTACATGCTGACGTTCACCTGCTTCGCCGCTATCGGCGGCAAGGCGATCGACCTTTTCGGGTTGCGCCCTGCCCTAATTGTCAGCGCCAGTGTGTTTGCGCTCGCCAGTCTTCTGGCCGGATTTTCAAACGGACCTGAGCTGCTGATCGGCATGCGCATCGTCCAGGGCCTTTGCGCAGCAGTGATGTTCCCGATGACGCTCGCAGCCGCGACCCTCACTTTCGACAAGGCAGAACGGGGCCGTGCAATCGGCATTCTGGCGGGGATGGCAACGATATTCCTGGCCGCGGGACCGCTGCTGGGCGGTGTCCTGACTGATTTTCTTTCCTGGCGCTGGGTCTTTTGGGTCAACATTCCTATTGTCGCCGTTGGCACTGTGCTTGCCTGCCTGTTCTGGCAACCGCCGCAGCAAACTCCTTCCCGCCCGCTCATAGACCGGATAGGTCTGCTCCTGTTGCTTGTTGGCATGACGGGGATCATTTTCGGCCTGATGGAAGGTCCCGACTTTGGCTGGATGACGCCACTGATCCTGGGCAGCTTGCTGGCCGGAATTGCCGGGACCGTGTTTTTCGTAGCCTTTGAAGCCAGGCAACGGATGCCGCTGATCGATGTGCACCTGTTTCGACTGAAGGCGTTTCACGCCAGTGTTCTCGTGATCCTTCTGACACAGATGAACAAGATCGTCGTTGCGATCTTCGTGCCCCATTTCCTGCAGCTCGACATGAAATTCACGGCGCTGGCGGCAGGTCTCGCAACTGTCGTCGCCGTTTTTCCGTTTCCCTTCCTGTCAGCACCCGCCGGCAAGTTGGGAGACAGGCACGGTTCGCGCAAGCCGGTTCTGGTAGCCCTCGCGGTTCTGGCTCTGGCCAACATTGCTATCGGCACCCTCACCCTTGCGGAAAACTATTTGGTGCTAGCCCCGGTTCTTCTGGTCTGGGGAATTGCCCTTCCATTTGCGATGATCCCAACCGGGCGGATCACCGCCAACGCGGTCCCTTCGGAAAAGCAGGGAGAGGTCAGTGGCCTGGTCATCACGGCGCGTCTGGTTGGAGGAACACTCGGTGTCACAATGGGCAGCGTGCTGCTGGCCATGGAGGCAGGGTTCGGCTCCATCTTCTGGGTGATGGGTGTTCTGATCGCCCTGTGCTGCGCCTATGGCTTCAGGTCATTCGCCAATGATGCACCAGCTTACCGTTCAGCACCCGGGAGCTGAGTTCTCCCGAGTGCCGGAACAAGTGACCTCGAAGGTCACGCCATTTCCGGTTCCTTCTTCCAGGCAAATTGCTTGACCGGCTCATCCAGCTCAGTGTGAGCCAACGCGTTGGTAAAGTTCGACAAGGTCTTGGCGGCGATGCCGACAAGAACTTCAAGCGCCTGCCGTTTGGAATAACCCGCAGCAAGAAATGCCTTCAACGCATCGTCACCGATATGTCCACGCTGCTCGACGAGGGATCGCGTATAGACGCGAAGCGCTTCCAGTTTCGGGTCGTTCAGGCGTCCTCCAACGCGCAAGGCGGCAATCGCATCATCCGGCACCTTCACCATCTTCATCAGCATGGTGTGGCCTGCCATGCAGTAGTGACATTCGTTGAGGTAGTTCACTGTCATCATCACGACCTGCTGCTCGGTCGGCGACAGATCCGTGGCTTGAGTGAAAAGCCGGAACGTTTCCAGATAGGCTTCATAGACGGAAGGGGCTTCGGCCATCACCTGGTGCAGTTTCGGATAGAAGCCGTAATCCTTCTTCGACCTCTCGAGCAGGTCCAGAGATCCTTGCGGTGCAGTTTCAGGGGTGTGGTAGTCAAACATGCCTTTTGCTCCTTCAAAGCTTGGGCTGAGGAAAAGAAACGAGGTGGTCTTCAGGGGCGCCGACGCGACTGGAGGGAACCGCACCATGCGTCCCGTCAGTCCGTGACAGCGCTTGAACTTGCTACGTTTTGATCACTTGTGTATAAAACCAGAACAAGCGTTTTGTCCATATGTGAACAAAACTATCGACGTAACATGTTCGTGAGACCAGAGCGATGGCACGACCGTCCAAATTCGACAGGGAAGACGCGCTCGATGTGGTGATGAACCAGATCTGGCAGACAGGCTATCGCAACAATTCCGTCAAATCGCTTGCGGAGGTTCTCGGGATAACCCGATCGAGCTTCTACAACGCCTTCGGCTCCCAGGAGCAGCTGTTCAAGGAAGTGCTTGCCCGCTACACCCGGGTCTCGCCGGACAGGGTTCTGGCTCACGACAATTCCAACAAGCTGGTGCGTGGCGTAATCACTGAATTCTTTCAGGACATATGCCGCCTGCGGGCCCGTGACCCGGAATGGCGCGGTTGCATGGCTGTCAACGCAATTAGCGAACTCTGCAGCAGCCATCCCGAACTGGGGCCGGTATTGGCAGAAGTTATCTTCGGAAGTCTGGAACGGTTGGAAAGACTACTCAAGCTGGGTGTCGAAACCGGCGAACTACCGAAGGACTATGACATTCGCAGCAATGCACTTGCGGTTCAGACGCTGATGATCGGCATCAACACGCTGAGCAAGGTTGTCCATTCAGAGAAATCCTTGTGGCTTGCATGCGAAGCGACGCTGAAAGGTCTCGACCTTCTCGAAAAAAGCGGACAGGCGAGTGAGTGCAAGATGGCGTGATCAGCCGAAATCGCCGCTGAACCGTTCACGCAGCACGTTTTTCTGGATCTTGCCCATGGTATTCCGCGGCAAGGCCTCCAGAATGTGGACCTTCTTGGGCTGCTTGAACTTCGCCAGACGATCGTTCAAGGAGGCCTGAACGGCGTCCTGGCCCAGTTCGGCTCCCGGTTTCGGAGCCAGCACGGCGACCACCGCCTCTCCAAAATCGGGATGCGGCACGCCGATCACCGCGCTTTCGGCGACGCCCGGCAGTTCGTCCAGCAGCGCTTCAACCTCGGCCGGATAAACGTTGAAACCACCGCTGATGATCAGATCCTTGGACCTGCCGACGATGGAAACATATCCGTCTTCATCGACGCGCCCCATGTCGCCGGTGATGAAATAGCCGTCCGCCCGAAATTCCTGCGCCGTCTTTTCCGGCATTCGCCAGTATCCCAGAAAAACGTTGGGACCCTTGATCTCGATGATGCCGACCTCTCCGTCCGGCAGCTCTCGGCCGGTTCTGGCATCGACGACACGGAGCCCCACACCGGGCAGAGGAAATCCAACCGTTCCCGGCCGACGTGCACCGTCATAGGGATTGGAAGTGTTCATGTTGGTTTCGGTCATGCCGTAACGCTCCAGAATTGCGTGTCCGGTGCGCTCTCGAAACTCCTTGTGCACCTCTGCCGAGAGCGGGGCTGACCCTGAAATGAACAGGCGCATGTGGGCCGCCACATCCCGCGTGAACCTGTCCGATGCCAGCAGGCGCGTATAGAATGTCGGAACACCCATCATGGCTGTTGCTTTCGGCAGAGCGGCAAGAACCTGATCCAGGTCGAACTTCGGCAGGAACAACATGGAACCGCCTGCCATCATCAGACAGTTGGTGGCAACGAACAGCCCGTGAGTGTGGAAAATCGGCAGGGCGTGCAACAGCACATCGTCTTCTGTGAACTGCCAGTATTTCACCATGGTCTGCGAATTCGACGCCAGATTTCCATGCGTGAGCATCGCTCCCTTGGAACGTCCCGTGGTACCGGACGTATAGAGGATGGCCGCCAGATCGTCGTCTTCACGCGGTCGGTTGTCATAGTCCGTCGGCATCTGGTCTGCGAGTAGACTGAGGCTGCCCTCCCCGTTCTGATCGAGCGTGTGCAATCGCGCGCCGGCCTTTTGCGCCGTTCCGGCCAGCACGTCGGCCCTGGCCGGGTCGCAGACAAAGACAGCCGGTTCCGCATCACCAACGAAATAACCGATTTCGGTAGGGGTATAGGCAGTGTTCAGAGGCAGAAACACGCCACCGGCACGGATCGTGCCGAGATAGAGCATCAGGGTATCGGGCGTCTTTTCCACCTGGACAGCAACGCGGTCTCCCGCTTTGACACCCAGTTTCTGGAGGGCACCGGCATATTGCGCAGACCGCGCGAACATGTCCGCATAGGTAATCTTCCTGCCGTCCAGTGTTTCGAGAAAGACCTTGGACTGATCCGGTATGAAGGCGGTCAGGGCGTCAAAGAGATGGTTCATCATCGCAGTGTTCCGAAATGGCGGGCAATCAGGAAGGATGTATTTGATACCAGCGGTGCCCAATTTTAAAGCAAGTCTGCGAATTTTGGGCAAGTCCGGGGAAATGCGGCCTGCCACAATCAAGCTTTCATAAAACTTTCACGCCATGCTTTAGGGTGTGAGGCCATAAATGGTGCTGAAATGGTTTGAGACCGATTGGCCCTCCTCGGCATTGCGAATTTGCTTCGTCAAATTATCCGCACGTTCAGCTGAGAGGGGTTGGACCACGCAATCGCGCTCCGAACGACCGAGGGATACTTGATGCCGACAATCAGACCGCAGACCTTTGCAGAATTCGTCGCCGACGGTGCCGTTCATGTGATCGGCATCTGCCTGGGGCTGACCGCAACCATTGTTCTGGCAGCCACGCTCTGGAACGCGGGTGACCCTGCCCGGCAGGTCACTGTCATGATCTATGCTGCCTGCCTGATGGCGATGCTGATCTGTTCTGCGCTCTACAACATGCTGGCGAAAGACCACAAGACAGGGATCTTGAGGCGGCTCGACCACGCGGCCATCTTCCTGATGATCGCGGGCACGTATACCCCCCTGGCGGCAATGATCATCGGCGGATGGACGGGCGGCGTGCTGCTGGCTGTCGTGTGGACCGGTGCGCTGGCCGGGGCCATCGTCAAGCTGGCACATCTGACCGGGCTTGATCGCCTCACTGTCCCCATCTACCTCGCGCTAGGCTGGGTGGTCGTTTTTGCCGTCAATCCGCTGATCGAGAAAGCATCCGCGTTCGGGTTCTACATGATCCTGGCGGGCGGGCTGCTTTATACGGTTGGAACAGCCTTCTATGCCTGGAAACGCCTGCCATTCCAGAATGCGATCTGGCACGCCTTCGTACTGGCCGCCGCGGTCTGTCATTTCTCTGCCGTGTTCCACGACGTGGCCCTGATCAGGGCCGCCTGAAACCACTCGACAAAAAAGGCGGCACCGACAGGTACCGCCCTTTTCCATTTCCATCAGCGTGACTGCTTAGGCGTCCGCGTTGGGATCCTTGCTGAGCACGACCACCTTTGTCTGCAGCGGCACGCGGCTGTACAGGTCGATCACGTCCTGCTGCCACATGCGGATACAGCCCGAAGACACACTCTTGCCGATAGAGTTCGGCTGGTTGGTGCCGTGGATACGGTAAAGCGTGTCAGTGGCGCCTTGCCACAGATCCATGGCGCGCGCGCCGAGCGGGTTCTTCAGACCGGGCGGGTAGCCCTTTTCCCAATAACGCTCCAGAGACGGCTTGCGGGCAATCATTTCGCGTGGAGGGCGCCAGATCGGATGAGGCCGCTTGACGCGGATCTTCGCCTCGCCCGACCAGGCGAACCCGGCCTTGCCCACACCGATGCCATAGCGCAGCGCCTTGCCGTTGCCGAGCGTCCAGTACAGGAAGTTGTTATAAGGATCGACGATGATGGTTCCGGGCCGCTCGCGGGTTTTGTACTCCACGATCTGCCGCCAGTACTTCTGGTCGAAATTCTTGTAGTTGATTGCCGGCCAGGTGTAATCGCCATCGGGCCATGCCGCATAGGCAGCCGCATAGTCGAACTGCTCGTCCGGCAGATCGGCCTGATCCGGCAGACCAACCAGCCCGGCGGACTGACATCCTGCAAGGCCGGCTGCCGTAAGCACCAGGCCGGCGGCCAGGAAACCACGCCTGTTCATCGCGCCACCTGCTGGCGAACTGTCAACATCGAGCGGCGAATTGGAACGCTTCATGAGACCTCCACAAATTCTGGCTCCTTCTTGAGACAGGTTTTCAACAGTTGCAAGTCACATTCGCCGAACTGCCTTACATTCTTCAGATGAATCCTTAGATTATTCCCAGCCGACCTTCTCCGGCCCACCCCACACTCAAGGTCCTTCCGTGCAGACAAACGTTTCAAAGTCGCCTTTTCCCGTCTTCGACGGTCACAACGACACACTCCTGAAACTTGAAATCGAGGCCATGAAAGGCACCGAGCGCAGTTTCTTTGACCGCTCGACCACAGGCCACATCGACATGGTGCGGGCGCAGGAAGCCGGATTTGCCGGCGGGCTTTTCGCCATGTTCGTACCGTCCAACCCGGAACAGGACTTCACCCGCCCCTTCAACCCGAAGGACCCTGCCAACTATCAGCCCGTACCGCAGAAGAGCGCGTTTGATTTCACAAAACGTATGCTGGAACGGGCCGAGCAGATCGAAGCCCAGTCGGAAGGCAATGTCGTCATTTGCAGAACGCCGGACGAGAACCGTACAGCGATCGAAACCGGCCAGATTGCCATAAGCCTTCACATTGAAGGTGCCGAAGCCATCGATACCAACCTCTATGCGCTGGAGGAACTCTACGGCCGCGGTCTGCGCTCACTTGGACTGGTGTGG
Organism: Labrenzia sp. 5N; assembly: GCF_012395805.1. Lineage (NCBI taxonomy): Bacteria > Pseudomonadati > Pseudomonadota > Alphaproteobacteria > Hyphomicrobiales > Stappiaceae > Labrenzia > Labrenzia sp. 5N. Next base: position 52,544 of record NZ_JAAZTM010000001.1, read on the forward strand.
AGCCGAGAGAATGATTTCGGATACGGTGTGCCGATGGCGCACCCGGCTTCACCGGATATCGGCCCCGGCCTGACCGGCGCGGGTCGAGATCTGGTTCGCGCCTGCAACCAGCTCGGGGTGCTGCTTGATGTGTCCCATCTGAACGAAAAGGGTTTCTGGGACCTGGCGCGCATCACAGAACGGCCGATCGTTGCCAGCCACTCCAATGTTCACAAGATTTGCGAAAGCAGCCGCAATCTGACGGATAAGCAACTTGATGCCATCAAGGAAAGCGGAGGGCTCGTCGGCATCAATTTCCACGTTGCCTTCCTGCGCAAGGACGGTGGTCATTCGCGTGACACGCCGCTTTCGGTCATTGCCGACCATGCAGCCTATCTGGTTGACCGCCTCGGCGAAGACAGCGTGGCTCTCGGCTCGGACTTCGACGGCTGTGTCCTGCCGCGCGACATTGGCGACGTCACCGGTCTGTCCCGTCTGATGGAAGAGCTAGATGGCCGCGGCTTCAATACACCGGTACTGGAAAAGATCGCCTGGAAAAACTGGATCTCCGCACTGGAGAAAGCTGCCGGCTGAACGGGCCTGTCTCGCCTTTGATCAAGATCACTCCGCCCGCCTCGCAAACTTGTTACCATGCGTAAACAGTTAGCGATTGCATTTGTGGACGGGCGGAGAAACAATGCATTTATTGTTATTTTTTGGCAGCCGTCTAAATATTAGATCCGGAATTCCACCTGAACTGCACGTTCAAGACCCACCCTCATCGGTGGCACAAGATGCAGGCAGGTTGCAGTATTCAGGCGGTTGTGCGTGGTTGGCACGTCCCATTGACCGTTCCTTCGCACCAGCGGATGGCCGGATGGAGAAAAAAACGCGAGATTGCAGACGGCGATATTTGTCGGCTGTGGTCTTTCTTTGCGTTGCCATTCAGACGCGATGCCAGTGGGGGGCAGCGACGTGAATGTATTACTTACCGCGGACAGACGTTCGCCGGTTCAAGCGGAAAACAGGGGCAAGCGCGCGCGCAAGTCCGATGCAGTCTATCAGGACCTCAAACGCCAGATCCTGACCGGGGAAATGACCTCGGAAAGCCCGATTACAGAACAATCCCTTGCCCAGGACTATGGCTGCTCGCAGAGCACAATCCGTGAAGCGCTCATGCTGCTTCAGGAATGCGGCCTCGTTGTTCGCCGCGGCTATCAAGGCACCTACGTCACAGATCCCAGCCCGCTAGAAGCCCGTCTGATGCTGAAACTGCGCATCGACATTGAATCAACCGGCGTCGTGGAAGCGGTCAAACATGTCACCAAGGACCAGGTGAACGAACTCTATGACCTTGAAGACCAGTTCGAAGCCTGCCGCGACAAGCGGGACGTGTTCGGCTGTGCGGAAATCGACCGTGCCCTGCATCTGAAACTCTTCAGAATTGCCCGGATGCCGGTTCTGGATCCTATGCTGGTCAGGACCTTCATGATCCTGCAACGGGTCATGCTTTCGAGACCGCGTTCCGAACAGTCATGGACCAGGCCGAATGTGACCCCGCACCGGTCCGTCATCGAAGCGCTGGAAGCTCATGATGTCGACGCGACGCTGACGGCTCTTCGAGCTCATATCCTGTCGAGCGCCGTTTTGCTGGCTCCACACTTTTACGGTACGGATATCGTGGAATTGCAGGACCAGTTCGACGCGTTGCCTGTTCAGGCAGCTGGCTTCAATTGGCGCTAAGCTAAGCTCAATCGACCTTCCCGCTCACACAGGCCGGGAGCCCACAGGTTGCGGGCGGCCAACCGCTTTAGATTGACCGCCCGCGCACCCGAGATGCTTTTTGAGGGTTCACCCTCAGGCGCTTTCCATCATTTGCTGCTGGGTCAGCATTGCGGCCCCGATCAGCTCCTTGGTGTAATCGCACTTAGGCGCCTCGAAGATCGCGTCGGCGGACCCCGCCTCAACAACCTTGCCACGTTGCATCACCATCACCGTGTCGGACAGCGCGCGCACGACGGCAAGGTCATGACTGATGAACAGATAGGTCAGGTCATGAGCCTTCTGCAGGTCACGCAGCAGTTCCACCACCTGCTTCTGGATCGTCCGGTCGAGAGCCGAGGTCGGCTCGTCGAGCACGACCAGTTCCGGCTTCAGAACCATGGTGCGGGCAATCGCGATACGCTGACGCTGTCCGCCCGAAAACTCGTGCGGATAGCGATTGCGCATGACCGGGTCGAGTGACACTTCCTCAAGTGCCTTGCAGGCGCGCTCATCCCGCTGGCGGGCGTTGAGTGAGGGTTCGTGCACCATCAACCCTTCGGAAATGATCTGGCCAACCGTCATACGTGGGGACAGAGACCCGAAAGGGTCCTGGAAGATAAGCTGCATGTCCTTGCGAAGCGCGCGCATTTCGGAGCGGTTCTTGCCGGTGATCTGCTGTCCGTGGAACACCACCCGGCCACCGGCCGGCAACAGGTTCAGCACTGCACGACCGAGGGTGGACTTGCCAGAGCCACTTTCGCCGACGATGCCCAGTGTCTGGCCCTTGCGCAGCGAGAAACTGATGTCGTCAACCGCACGCAACACATGCTTGGGCTTCAGGAAACCGGAATCGAGCTCGAATTCCACTTCGACCTTCTGCGCTTCCAGCAGAACAGGCGCGCTGTCCGGCACCGGCAGCTTGTGGCCAGTCGGCTCCGCATCCAGAAGCATCTTTGTGTAGGGATGCGCAGGCCGGGTGAAGATCTGCCCGGTCTCGCCGCTTTCCACCACTTCACCGGTTTTCATGACATAGACCCGGTCCGCGATACGGCGAACGATACCCAGATCATGGGTGATGAAGATCACCGCCATGCCGAGCCGCTTTTGCAGATCCGCCAGAAGGTCCAGGATCTGCGCCTGTGTGGTGACATCGAGCGCAGTGGTCGGCTCGTCGGCAATCAGCACGTCTGGATCGTTGGCAAGCGACATTGCGATCATCACACGCTGGCGCTGGCCGCCTGACATCTCGTACGGATAGGCGTTGATCTTGCGTTCCGGCTCGGGAATGTTGACGAGTTTCAGAAGCTCGAGGGCCTTTGCCTTGGCCGCTTTCCACGACAATCCGCCATGAACGACCATGGGCTCGGCCAGCTGCCGCCCGATGGTGTAAAGCGGGTCGAGCGAGGTCATCGGCTCCTGGAAGATCATGGTGATCTTCGCACCGCGGATCTTGTTGAGCTTGCCCACCGGCAAGCCGAGAATATTCCGGCCTTCGTAGATCACCTCGCCGCGTGTGCGCCCGTTGGACGCCAGAAGGCCCATAGCCGCCATCATGGTCTGGCTCTTGCCCGAGCCGCTTTCCCCGACGATCGCGACGGTTTCACCCGCCTGGACGTGAATGTCGACGCCTTGAACCGCATTGACGGTACCCGTCGCGGTTTCAAAGTCGACCTTCAGATCCTTGATTGAGAGGACCGTTTTCTTGGTTTCGCTGGTCATGGTCTTCTCCTCACCGGTCCTTCGGGTCCAAGGCATCGCGCAGGCCGTCGCCGATGAAGTTCAGCGCAAACAGGGTCGATGTCAGGAAGATGGACGGGAAAATCAGCATCCAGGGAGCCCCTTGCAGATTTCGCGCGCCTTCGGAAATCAACACGCCCCAGCTGGTCATCGGCTCCTGAATGCCGAGGCCAAGGAAGGACAGGAAACTTTCCAGCAGGATCACCTTCGGCACCAGAAGGGTCATGTAGACCACGACCGGACCAAGCGTATTCGGGATGATGTGCCGGCGCACGATACCGCTATCGGCCACACCGAGTGCTTCCGCCGCCTGCACATATTCCTGGCGTTTGATGGTCAGCGTCTGCCCGCGCACGATGCGCGCCATGTCGAGCCATTCCACGGCACCGACGGCGATGAACATCAGGATGAAGTTCCGGCCGAAGAACACGACGAGCATGATCACGAAGAAGATGAACGGCAGCGAATAGAGGATATCCACGACGCGCATCATCATCTGGTCGACCCGGCCACCGAGATATCCTGAAGTCGCCCCGTAGAGAACACCGATCGAGATCGCAACGATGGTCGCCAACAGACCGATGGTCAGCGACACGCGGCCGGCGATGAAGGTCCGGGTCATCATGTCACGACCATTGGCGTCGGTACCGAAATAGAAATGCATGAAGTTGATGTCGGCCCTGACCGTTGCAGACTTGTTGTCTGCGGACATGTCCGTCAGCTCGGTATTCTTGAACAGGTCGCTACGGTCAAAATACAGCACGGACCGGGGATCGATATCCCGGCTGGAGGTGACCTTGGCGACAATCGTGTCGCCTTCGCGCTCAAACGAATCCACGGTCAGACGCGCCCGTTTGGCGGAAGACATGAAACCGGGCTCGACCTGCTCAGGCTTCGGATAGGCCTCCAGGCTGGCTGGCACCTTCACGTAGTCACGATAGACGGTGTCGTAGTGATGGGGAGACAGGATCGGACCAAGGATCGAGATCAGGCCGATTGTCAGAAGCACGATGATGGAGGCGACCGCCGCACGGTTGGCGAGCAACCGGTCGCGTGCGTCGTCCCACAGGGAACGCCCCTTCGCAGGCGCCCCGGTGGATGAAGTAGCAGTGAGGGTCACAGTCGTCTCCTCCTCAGTCGTAGCGCACACGCGGATCGAGCAGCGCATAGAGCAGATCCACGACGAGGTTGAACAAGATAACAAAGCAGGCAACGACAACAACCGTCCCCATGACCAGGGTGTAGTCACGGTTGAGAGCGCCCTGCACGAAGTAGCGGCCGATGCCCGGGATACCGAAGATGGTCTCGATCACGACGGAACCGGTGAGCAGCGCTGCCGCAGCCGGGCCGAGATAGGAAACGACCGGCAGGATCGCCCCTCTGAGCGCATGCACCACCACGATCATGTAGGAGGTCAGCCCATAGGCCCTTGCAGTACGAACATGATTGGACCTGAGCGCCTCGATCATCGAGCCGCGCGTCAGACGTGCCACGACCGCGATCTGAGGCAGCGCGAGAGTCACGACCGGCAGTACCCGGTTGACGAAAGCCCCGCCATTCCAGCCCCCAACGGGCAGCCAGCCGAGCCACACGCCGAGGATCAGGGTCAGGATCGGCGCAACGACGAAGTTGGGGATCGTGACACCGAGCGTTGCCGCAGCCATGATCGAATAGTCTGCCGGTTTGTTCTGGCGCAGCGCCGCTGCCACGCCCAGGAAACCGCCGACCACCAGAGCCAGGCAGAGCGCGGACAAGCCCAGCTGGATGGAGATGGGAAGACTTTCCGCAAACAGTTCATTGATCGAGAAGTCGCGGAAGTAGAAACTCGGACCGAAATCCAGACGGGCCACGCTCTGCAGGTACAGCAGGTACTGGTTCCACAGGGGCTCGTTGAGATGGTAGATCTTGTTCAGGTTTTCCATCACCTTTGCTTCCAGGGGACGTTCCAGATCGAACGGTCCACCCGGCGCGATGCGGATGAGGAAAAAGGAAATCGTGACAATCAGAAAAAGCGTCGGGATTGCGCCGAGCAATCGTCCGAGGACATATCGGAGCATAGGCTTTGCCTCTGTTTGTTAAACGGCGGTCTTTCGGTCAATCTTGATTGATTGATGCCGCCTTGCAAGAACCGGCAGGGAAGCCCTGCCGGTCTCGATGTTGTCAGGTTATTCGGAGATGCTCATCCAGCGGGACGGATGGATGTTGAGGAGGTTGTCCTCAAATCCTGCCATCTTGTCGGAGACCAGGTTCATGGAACCGTAGTACATCATCGGAATGAACGGCAGGTCCCGCATGAAGAGCTCTTCAGCCTTCTTCAGGATGTCCGCACGCTTCTCCAGATCCACCGTGACGGCCGCTTCGTCCATGAGTGCATCATACTCAGGATTGTTGTAGCGGGCGTAGTTGAAGCCGTCGTTGTCGCTCTCGACCATGAACAGGAAGTTCTGCGGGTCGGAGTAGTCGCCGATCCAGCCGGCGCGGGCGACGTCGAAGTCCTGACGGTCACGCAGCATGGCGTAATGCGTCTTGGTGTCGGTGTTGATCAGCTTGACGTTGACGCCGAGAGGTTTCCACATGTCGGCAATCGCGACTGCCGTGTTCTTGTGGTTTTCGGACGTGTTGTAGTTGATCGTCAGTTCGACAGGATTGTCCGGGCCGAAACCGGCATTGGTCAGAAGTTCGATCGCTTTTTCTTCGCGGTCGATCTGGGACATGTCCTTGTAGTCGGCATAGGCCGGTTCACCGTAGTTGCCGATGCCCGGCGGCACGAAGGAATAGCCGGCCACCATGGTGGAGCCCCAGATTTCGTCGGCCAGGAACTCACGGTCAATCGCCATGGACAGAGCCTGACGGACGTCCGGGTTCTTCAGGACTTCGTCTTCGTGATTCAGGGCGTAATAGTAGGTGCCCAGATACGGCGCCACGTGGAACTGGTCGCCCAGGTTCTCACGCATGAAGGCGACCTGCTCAGTCGGCGCATCGTTGTTGGTGTGCAGCTCACCGGCCTGGAACCGGCGCAGAGCCGCGCCACGGTCTTCGGTCGGATAGAAGAAGACAGTGTCGATCTTCACCTGATCTGCGTCATGGAAATGCGGGTTCTTGACCGCTTTCACATGTGCGTTCGGCACGAATTCTGCGAGGGTGAAGGCACCGTTGGTGACGATGTTTTCGGCTTTCACGAAATCGGAGCCGAATTTTTCAACGGAAGCCGGATGGACCGGAAGGCCGGTCTGGTGGCCCAGAAGGTCAATGAAATACGGCGTCGGGGACTCCAGAGCGATCTCGAGCGTGTGATCGTCAAGCGCCTTCACGCCGAGTTCTTCCGGCTTGGCTTCGCCCTTGTTGACCTTTTCGGCGTTCAGGATCGGATACAAAACGTTGGCGTATTTCGCGCCTGTTTCCGGGTTCATGATGCGCTGAAGCGAAAAGACGAAATCGCCGGCAACAACCGGATCCCCATTGGACCACTTGGCATCATCGCGCAGCATGAAGGTGTAGGTCTTGCCGTCGTCGGAAACCTTCCACTCCGAAGCCACGCCCGGAATGATCTGGCCATCGGCGCCATAGGCAACCAGGCCCTCGTAAAGATCACGCAGGATATGCGCTTCATAGGTTGTGGAGGTCTTGTGCTGATCCAGGGTTTCCGGGTCGGCAGTGTTGCCGCGGTGGTAGACCACCTCTGCAACCGCAGTAATAGATGTAGCAGCCATCAAGGCAGCCGCAAGCGCTGTCACACGCATGGACTTGAACATATCGCTCTCCCCTCTTGGGTTATAGTTGAAGCAAATGGAACGATGGGTCACAAGATTCCACGCTCTTTGCGAGCAATCAAGCATCCCCCAACGGCACATTTCGTCCTTAGTCGCAAAAAGGCGATGTTTTTGCTTGTTTTTAAACGAAACCGGAAAATTTTTCCGTTGTTTTACTCGGCGGTCAAATAATTTGACCTCAACACGCGCAATTATGTTTCAATCCTAGCGGCAAAATCGATATTTTCCACTATGAGCCAGATACATGCCCGTATCAGGGTTGAAAGACTTGAATTTCCGCGCGCAATAGGCCGTCCACTGAGGGGTAAAAGGAGCCAGTCCGGTCTTGGTATAGGGGACACGCTGCGGTTGTCCACGATAGCGCGGCGGGTTCACATAGACCCGCGACCGGTAGGGATAGGCCCGCATGTCGTAGGGGTGGTAATAGTAAGGTGCGCCATAGGGACGGTAAGGCGGGCCGTAAAGACCATAAGGTGCGTAGAAGGCACCGCCGCGATAACCACGATTGCCAAAACCGAAGCCGATACCGACACCATTGAAATAGATCCCGTCGGCACGTGCGGGCGATGTGCCGGTCAAGCCGGCGACTGCCCCGGCCAGACACATGGCGACAGCGGCAAGACAGATCCGAAACCGCTTGCGGGCAAGAGAGCCCCTTTCGCGTTTCGCCAGGTTCAGGTCAGACATGATGCTCTCTCCTGTCGGCGCACGCCCCGCGCCTGTTGGTCGCCCCTGTCCACACGCTGCCCAGAATAACGCATTCGGGCACCAAAATCTCTCCGATCCCGATCAAAAATGCTGGGCGTTCTTTCCGGGCCGCTTGCGCGGTTCACGCGCGGCCAGTAAACCGGGCGCCGATCCGACATTCCGACCGGGAAAACAAGACCCTCATGGCTCCACCGCTGCTGACACTTCGCGACGTTCATCTGACCTTTGGCGGCACGCCACTTCTTACCGGTGCCGAGCTTTCCGTTTCCGAAGGCGAGCGCATGTGCCTTGTCGGCCGCAACGGCTCTGGCAAATCGACCCTTTTGAAGATTGCTGCCGGCATGGTGGAGATGGACAAGGGCGAACGCTTCTTCCAGCCCGGCCGCACGGTGCGCTATCTCCCGCAGGATCCGGACCTTTCCGCCTATGCCTCCACGCTGGAGTATGTCAACGAAGGCCTGACCGAGGGCGACGATCCCTATCGCGGCGCTTATCTTCTGGAAGTCCTCGGCCTCACCGGCACGGAAGACCCGAAGTCCCTTTCCGGCGGCGAAGCCCGCCGAGCTGCCCTCGCCCGCACGCTTGCCCCCGAGCCGGATATTCTGCTGCTCGACGAGCCAACCAACCACCTGGACCTTCCCGCCATCGAATGGCTGGAACAGGAGCTCAAGAGCCTGAAGTCCGCCCTGGTGCTGATTTCCCACGACCGCCGCTTCCTGGAAAACCTGTCGCGCACCACTGTCTGGATCGACCGCGGCGTCGCCCGCCGGCTCGACAAGGGCTTTGCCCACTTCGAAGCCTGGCGCGACGAGGTGTTCGAGCAGGAAGAGGTTGACCAGCAGAAACTGGCACAGAAGATCAAGCGCGAAGAGCACTGGATGACCTACGGTGTCACCGCCCGGCGCAAGCGCAATATGCGGCGCGTGCGCGAGCTTGCCGACCTTCGCAAACAGAAGCGGGAACATCGCGGGCCTCAAGGCACCGCCAAGCTTGCTGCCACGGATGCCGAAGTTTCGGGCAAGCTGGTGATCGAAGCCAAAGGCATTTCCAAGACCTATGGCGACCGTGCCATCGTCAAGGACTTCTCGACCCGCATCCAGCGCGGTGACAGGATCGGTTTTGTCGGCCCGAACGGCGCCGGCAAGACGACGCTTCTGAAGATGCTGACCAGCGAACTGGCACCGGACACGGGCACGACACGGCTCGGCACCAACCTGGAAATGGTCACACTCGACCAGAAGCGCGAGAACCTGAACCTCAACGACACGCTGTCCTCGGTCCTGACCGGCGGGCGTGGCGATACGGTGGTGATCGGCGACGAGACCAAGCATGTCATGTCCTACATGAAGGACTTCCTGTTCTCGCCGGAACAGGCCCGTACGCCGGTGGGTGTGCTGTCGGGCGGTGAACGCGCCCGCGCCATGCTCGCCCGGGCACTGGCCAACAAGTCGAACCTGATGGTGCTCGACGAACCGACCAACGACCTCGACCTTGAAACGCTCGACCTGCTGCAGGAACTGCTGGCCGACTATCCCGGCACGGCCCTGATCGTCTCGCACGACCGCGATTTTCTCGACCGGGTGGCAACCTCCGTGATCGTCTCGGAGGGCGACGGCCTGTGGCGTGAATATGCCGGTGGCTACACCGACATGCTGGCACAGCGCGGCGAAGGCGTGACCGCCCGCAAGGCCGACAAGGCAGCGCCCGTGAAGAAGGAAAAGCCTTCCGCTCCAGAGGCTTCGCCGCAAAAGCCTCAGGCAAAATCAAAACTGAGCTTCACCCAGCAGCATCTTCTGAAAACCTTGCCGGACACGATCGAGAAACTTGAAGCACGTCTCGAAACGCTTCAGGCGGAAATGAACGACCCGCAGCTCTACGTGAAGAACCCTGACAAATTTGCCAAGATATCCCAGCAAATAACTGATCTCACAAATGAAAAGGATGCTGCGGAAGAGCAGTGGCTGGAGCTGGAAATGCTGAACGAGGCGGGTTAGGCAAGCTGTTCGGCACATCAACTTCAGAAATTGATTCAACTCAGGGACCGCCCTGCTCTGCACTCCGGCACCACAATTACGTGGTCCACGAGCACTGAGCGCCCGCCGGGCACATTGCACCAAATCAGGCCCTATGGCACCCAGCCGGGACACCGTGTTCTGGCGGAACCTGCCGCCACCTGTCGCGTTTCCTTTTCGAGCAATAAGGAGACGCACAGATGCACAAGGCGACCATTCTCAAGATCGACCAGGTCACTCACGATGTGAAACGCTTCCGTCTTGTCGAGCCTGAAGGGTTCGACTTCAAGGTCGGTGACGCGACAGAGATTGCGCTCGATGAAGACGGATGGCGGGACGAGACTCGCCCCTTCACGATGACGTCCTTGCCCGAAGAGCGAACTCTCGAATTCACCATCAAGGGATACCCCGATCATGACGGGGTTACGGAGCGCCTTCACAAGCTGAAGGAGGGCGACCACGTGCTGATCGCCGATCCGTTCAAGACCTTCCGCTATGACGAGCCGGGCGTGTTCATTGCCGGCGGCGCCGGCATCACGCCGTTCCTTGCGATATTCCGGGACCTGGAGAAGAAGGGAAAGCTGAACGGCAACCAGCTGATCTTTGCCAACAAGACCTCGGAGGACATTATCTACCGCAAGGAACTTGAGGCTATGGACGGCCTGAAGATCGATCACGTTCTGTCAGACGAAGACACGGCCGGCAGCCACCACGGCATGATCGACGCGGACATGATCAAGGAATTCGTGCCTGATCTGGACCGCCGCTTCTACCTTTGCGGACCGCCGCCCATGATGGAGGCGGTTCAGGAAGTGCTCGAGGAACTTGGCGTCAAGGCGGACTCCGTGGAATTCAGCGACTAGCGCAGGCGTGGTGGGTCTGCTCCCTCAGCTGAGCCACCCTGGCGCGACTGGCAAACCAGGCAAAGCCCAGCGGAGACCCGGGCCTCGGGCCTCCGCCGCCTGTACAGCGGAGCAAATCGCTTCCCCTCACCGTAAATCCTTGAAGAACACGGTTGTCGCGTCCAGATGGCCGTGGCTGTTACAGGCGTAGTCCGGAATGACGCCGACCTTCTGGTATCCGCAAGTCGGGTAGAGCTTTTCCGCCCGATCTCCGGTGACCGTATCCAGCACCAGCATCCAGCGGTTCTCGGAACGTGCAAGGCCATCGATGGCCGACATGAGCTTTCTGGCAAGTCCCTTGCGCCGATGTTCCGGATGAACCATCAGCTTGGCGACGTCCGCCCGATGGGGCTGGTTGTCGGCTCCTGCCTTCACAAGCATCACCACTCCCGCGATGTCCGCCCCTTGACGCGCGGCAAGCAGAAAAGCCTCCCCACTTTCGATGGCGGGCAGCTTGCTCGCCCAGAAGGCTTCCGCCTTGTCCTGCGGCATCGGCAACAGGAAGCCGATCCCTGCACCATCTTCGACACATGCTTTCAAAATCTGCCCCAGGGCGGGAAGCGACCTGCGCACCTCATCTGCGGTCAACAGACCGACGGGGGCTTCAGGCGTGAACGGCTGGACTTGCAGAGGACCGGTCTCGGTAACGGGAAGTGTCATGGCGTGATCACCGTCAGGAAATAGCGTGCCGGAACCGTTCCAGACGCGTGGTAACTGTTGGGGGCGTTGAGACGAAACCGCAGGGCATCACCAGGTTCCAGGTCGTAGGCATCCGGGCCGATGACCATCCGCAGGCTCCCCTCCAGAAGCACAAGTTGATGCTCCAGATCCGGAACCGGCGGAGCGGCATAGGCAACGGTGGCACCTGGGGGAATGCAACCTTCGATCATGGCCCCGCGATACCCGCTTGCTGCCGGCGTTAAAGTGCGGCGGACATAGCCTGTCTCCGGGTCCGTCCAGACGGCCTGCGCGTCCCGCGGGACAAGGCGCTCGATCGTAGCGGAGGCTGCTCCGAATAGTTCGGCCATTGAGAGGCCGAATGCCGCGGCAAGTTTTCCGAGAACGCTTGCGGTCGGGCTGGTATCCCCGCGCTCGATCCGCGACAGGGTGGCCCGGCTGATACCGGTGCGTTCGGCCATATCTTCCAGTGGCCAGTTTCTGGCCCGTCGCAGCTCGGTGAGCCGCCGGGCAAGATCTTGATCAAGGTTCGACATCAAAAAATCCCATAAATGAGAATTTTCTCATATATGGGATTTCTCATTTTACAAAGCTCAAAGAATGAGCAGTGTCTGACGGTCGTTTAGTTTCACACCTTCGAGAACACCGCGCTGGCGTTCACACCGCCGAAACCAAAGCCATTGGTGAGGATGTGGTTGACGTCACGAGCAATGGCCTTGCCGGGGATCATTTCGAACCGGCTCATGGCCTCGTCGGCCGCTTCCAGATTGCGGGAAGGCGGCAGCAGACCGCTCATCAGGGCCTTGACGCAGGCGATTGCCTCCACGGCTCCCGCGGCCCCCAGCAGGTGGCCGAACATCGACTTTGACGACGACACCGCAAGGTCCTTGCCACGGTTTTCGAAAAGCGTTGTCAATGCAGCAATTTCGGCAGCATCGCCGACGGGCGTCGATGTGGAGTGCGCATTGACGTAACCGATTTCACCGGGCGAGAGATTGGCCGTCGACAAGGCCTGCCGCATTGCCCGCAGACCGCCCTCACCGTCCGGCGAAGACGCGGTAACGTGATAGGCGTCGGCACTGGTGCCGTAACCGGCCAACTCGGCCAGGATCGTCGCACCGCGGGCTGTCGCGTGGTCACGGTCTTCCAGGATCAGGATGCCAGCGCCTTCGCCCATGATGAAGCCGTCACGGTCCTGGTCAAATGGCCGGGACGCATGGGCCGGGTCGCCATTGCGTTTGGAGGACATGGCCTTCGCGGCACAGAACCCGGCGTAGGAAACCTTGTCGATACAGGCTTCTGACCCGCCTGCCACCATCACGTCGGCTTCTCCCGAACGGATAATACGGGCGGCATCGCCCAGGGCCTGAAGGCTGGCCGCACAGGCAGTCACCGGTGCGCCGATCGGCCCCTTGAGGCCATGTCGGATGGAGACCTGCCCGGCAGCCAGGTTGGCCAGGAACGATGGCACCAGAAAAGGCGACGCGCGGCGAGGGCCTTTTTCGTCCACCAGCCGCGTACCGGCGGTCATGGCCGGAAACCCGCCAACCCCGGTCGCGATGATCGTGCCTGTGCGTTCCTTGTCCCTGTCGGACTTCGGCTCCCAACCCGCATGGGCCAGCGCTTCCTGAACCGCCCCCATGGCAAAATGGATGAACCGGTCAGAGCGGCGCTGTTCGCGCGGATCCATCACTGCATCGACATCAAAGCCATGCTCGTCTTCTGCTTTGGAAGGAACCTCGCCTGCAATCTGGCAAGCCAGCTCGCCTGCATCGAAGTGGGTGATCTGGCGAATGCCGTTGCGCCCGTCTTTCACCCGGTTCCAGAAGGCATCTACCCCGGTGCCCAGCGGGGAAACGATCCCCAGTCCCGTCACGACCACACGTCGCATGTCTTACCTCACATTGGTTTGCCAGCGCCCCCGCCCCGGCAGTTAAGATGTGTCGAGGCGGTTTGCCAGTCCGCCCGAAATGGAAATCCTTTTTGCCCGGCTATAGCTCCGAAAGCCGTTTCAGGGTGTCGATGGCACGCAGAAATTCATCGCTGCCGAGATGTCCCTTCACGTCTGCCTGGGCCTGCCGCCACAACGGGACGGCAGTATCAAGAAGCTCCGCACCCTTCGGGGTCAGCCGATACTGTTTGCTGCGGCCGTCCCGGACGGGTTGCGATGCGACCAGCCCCTTGCGCTCCAGAAGAGCGACATTGCGGACCAGCGTCGTACGTTCCATGGACAGCCGCTTGGCCAGTGCTGCCGTCGTCACGCCTTCGTATTTGCGGATCGAGACAAGAACAGAGAACTGTCCGGCCGTCATGCCAACCTGCCGCGCCAGCTTGTCATAGTGCCGGCTGACGGCACGTGCGGCCTTGCGCGCGTTGTCGAGAACGCAGAGCGAGAAATCGTCTTCTTCCATGCGGGCTTTTGTGTGCATATACACATCAAAAGTCAAGTCACAGTCGGACGATCCCCTTCCCGGGCATTTTGTCATCAGGATATTGCGTTTATTTGCAAAGGGGTTACGGTCAACAACGGCAACCGGAGCGTGAGGAGGTCAAAATGACAGATGCTGTTCAGGCCGTAGAGAATATGAGAAGAAAGATCCAGGACAACTGGGGCTGGTTTCTGGCGCTCGGCATTGCGCTGGTCATAGGTGGCATAATCCTGATCGCCGCTCCCCTGGCAACGTCGATTGCCGTGACGATCCTGATCGCGGCCGTGCTATTCGTCGGCGGCCTGGTTCAGATCTACAATTCCTTCAAGACCCATGGTACCGCCAGTTTCCTCTGGAACCTGATCACCGGCATTATCGCCGTCATCGGCGGGATCGTGATTTATGTGAACCCGCTCGCGGGAACCATCGCGCTGACACTGGTGATTGCCGCCATCTTCGTGGCGCAGGGCATCAGCCAGATCCTGCTGGCCTTCAAACTGAAGCCGCATGACGGCTGGGTCTGGGTGCTGATCGCAGGGCTCGTATCCCTTGTGGCTGGCGCCATGATCTGGCTGGAGCTGCCGAGTTCGGCCGCCTGGGCGCTTGGCCTTCTGGCCGGCATTTCCGTGCTGATCAACGGCTGGAGCTACATCGCCATTGCCCTTGCAGCCAAGGCATCCAAGAACTGAACCTGAAATTATTTGAGATGACTGGCACCCGGCAGAATTTCATTTGCCGGGTGCTTTTTTTGATATAGCGTTTTTCAGGTTCAACAGCAGGCATCGCCTGCGTTCAGGCTGTTCCGTGGATGGTTTCTGTTCTCGGCCGCAATGGCGGCAATCCGCATAACAAGGCCTATTGGTGGTGGCCGCCCCCCCCGACCGTTGATGTTTGCCGGCTCTTGCCGGTGTCCCGACTCTCCAAGACATCAACGGATTTTCGAAATGACGAACGTGACCTTGCGCGGTGAAGACCGCATGCTTTCTGTCGCCTGGACCGATGGCACCAGCGCCGACTTTCCCTTCATCTGGCTTCGCGACAACTGCCCGAGCGGGTTTCATCCGCAAACGCAGGAACGCCAGTTCGACCTGACCGGCATTGCGATGGATATTTCCATCGCGAAGGCCGAACAGGATGCGGATGACATTATTCTTACCTGGTCCGGCGACGGCCATGTCAGCCGCTACAGGGCCGACTGGCTGTTCGATCACCGGCCAGGGGTCGGACTTGCCGATCCAGCCGAGATCGAACCTGCGCTGTGGCGCGGTGATCTTGTCCCGGAAAGCCTTCCGCGCGCGGCGGCCGCCGACTTGATGGTCAACGACGATCTCCTTCTCGCTTTCCTGATCGAAGCCAAGAAAACCGGTCTTGCTCTTGTCGACGGCATGGCTGACGACGTGGAGGCAGGTGTCGATGTCGCCCGCAGGATCGGTTTTCTTCGGGAGACCAATTTCGGCACGACATTTGAGGTCATTTCCAAGCCGAACCCGAACAACCTGGCCTATACGTCCCATGCCCTTCCTTTGCATACGGACCTGGCCAATCAGGAATTGCCACCAGGCTTCCAGTTCCTGCATTGTCTTGCCAATGAAGCAGAAGGTGGCGGCTCGACCTTTTGTGACGGCTTCGCGATTGCGGACGATCTCGCCCGGCTCGATCCGGAGGCCTTCCGGCTCCTTGCCGAGACGCCGGTGCCCTTTCGCTTTCACGACGAGGACTACGACATCCGCCGCCATCACACGGTGATCGAACTCGACCTGTTCGCACGCGTGCAGGAGCTCCATTTCAACGCCCATCTCGCCGGGATCTTCGATCTGCCGGCCGATCGAATGGAAGCTTATTACGGGGCGTATCGCACCTTGATGCAGATGACCCGATCAAGGAATTACGTCATCACCACACGGCTGAAAGGCGGAGAGATGGTGATCTTTGACAATCGGCGGGTCCTGCATGGCCGAGCCGCTTTTGACCCTGGCACCGGGTTCCGCCATCTGCGCGGCTGTTATGTCGACCGCGGCGAATTCGACAGCCGCATACGAGTCCTCAGCCGAAAAAGAAATTAAGGGTCTCATAGTCAAGAGCGCCCGAACATGTCCGGGCGCTCTCCAGTTCTTTACACGTTCCGGTGCTTTTCACACCGATGATCAGCGAGGCTCCCTGGCAAGACCCTTGCCGAGGATGGGGCCGGTCGGCAACCCGGTTGGAGAGCCTCCCGGCTGTTCGAAGGTGATCTCATAAAGCTGGTCTGGCTTGGGAACCGGCAACCCGGCAGCTTGCAGGATCGTTTGTTTAGGCTCATCGAAGATGCCCAGGGAAACCGGCGGCCCATCCGGATCCGGTTTGGTCCAGAGCTGAAGGATCGTGCCTGCCGGGACATCGGTCTGCCCCAGAAGCGTGACCTGTGTCGCGTTGTTCTCAGCCCCTTCGATCATCGCAACAGGCTGCCCGGCATCGTTGACAAGCACGGCAATTACCTGCGGTTCAACCGTCGTCATGAGGTTCCAGACAAGCGCGATGGCAAGTACGAGGCTCGCCGCCAGGCTGGCTGCCGCCGTCCACATCATTGGCCTGCTGCGCTTTTCTCTCTCGGACTTGAGATCCACCGGCGCTTCAACACGACTGTCTTTCGTCTCGGGAGCGGCCATACTCTCTTCCACCGCGTCCAGACGCCTTTCAACGCGATGCCAAAGGCTCTCCGGCACGGCTTCACGGGGCGTCGCGGCGTCCAGAGCGGCGAACCGCTGACGGGCAAGTTCCACGAGAACGGCCAATTCCGGCTCCTTCATCAGGCGATCTTCCACTTCGCGCTGTTCTTCTGGGTCGCACAGGCCAATGACGAATTCGTCGGCAAGTTCAGCAAGATTTCGGCGAGCCGTTCTCATGACATGCACTCCCGCAAGGAAGTCAGGCCACGGCGCACCCACGCCTTTACCGTTCCAAGGGGGGCCGACAGCCGGCCGGCAATTTCACCATGGGTGTAGCCCCAGATATAGGACATCAGCACGGCACTGCGCTTTTCCGTTTCCAGTCGTCCGAGACAACGGCGCAACTCGCTGTCATGGCCCAGCATTTCCCACGCATCGTTCAGTTCGCTGCCGTCGATCTGGCGTTCCAGCTTGTCGTCATCGGTTGCCGCTTCCCGGGCCCCGTCACGAAGCATGTTCAAGGTCCTGTTCCGCAGGACCGCGTAGATCCACGCGCGTCCGGATCCCTTCGCAGGATCAAATTGGGAGGCCTTGCGCCAGATCAGGACCAACGCATCCTGGAGCGCATCTTCAGCAAGGTCCTGCCGGCGCAACATGCGCTTGGCAATGCCCAGCATCTTGGGGCCTTCCAGTTCCAGGATCTGTCGCAGGGCCTGCCGGTCCTTGCGTGCACAGGCGGCCAGAAGGGCCGCGTGATCCACTTCGCTTACGCTTTCCGGCATATCCAGCACGTTGGTCTCACTTGTTCAATCTCACCAGGGCTCCTGAGTGCTACGCATCAGAAGCGTTGCCGGACCAGTCGTACCGGTAAGGGACCGGAGCAGCCTGGGGTGGGTGGTCCAGGCTGCTCCGGCAATCGGCTTTGCGAACCAGGTGGGACGGGGCCGCAAAGCCCAGAGCATCCTTGTTCATTCAGCGGGCTGAAGATGCTCTGTCAGTATGTGTTTTGGATGGGGCTTACATCGCGGTCATGAACGTGATGTCGCGCAGCGGCCATTCCAGGCCACCCAGTTCCCAGCTGTCGGTCACCTTGCCGGTTTCCAGCGAAACGGTGTGCAGCCACGTGCCGGTTGCCAGCCAGGCCTTGTTGTTGCCTTCCGCGTCGGTAGCAACATCAAAGGCGTAGGTTTCGGCAGCGTCCACACCCAGTTTGCCAACGGCCGCAAGGGTGCCATCGTTCGGCGAAGTCTGACGGATGACGGCACCAATGGTCGCGTCGATGTCATACATCGCAGTCGTTTCCGGCTGGCCATAGGAGTTGATGTAGGCGGCAGCAACGATGTTCGGCGCCTCACCCGCATGCATGTCCTTTTCCTCAAAGGCCAGGCTGCCATCGACGGTCACCTTGCCGCTTTCGATATCAACCCGGTGGTTGGTCACACCGGTCATGAAGCGCAACTTGTTGGCCTTGGGGTTGAAGTCGACGATGACAGGCTTCCCGTCTTTCAGCGGCAGCATCTTGTCCATCTTGGAAATCACCGTTGCCGCACCGGTCTTCGGATCAATCTCGACGATTTCATGAGCGCCACTGACGCCGATCAGCTGCCCCGTTGCCGGCCGCAGGTCAATGCCGAGCAGGCTGTCGACACCGGAAACTTCCATCGTGTCGGTGACCTTTCCGGAATTGCTGTCGATGACCACCAGGGTCTTTTCACCGGCAAGACCGATCGCAGGGGTCGCGTGAGCAGCGCCAGCGGCAAGAACAAGGGCGGATGCTGTCAGAAGGCTACGTGCAATAAGGGGCATTTCAGATCTCCGTCTTTCAAAGGCAGGAGGCATCGGATTGGCCTCACTTCCCGGAAACACGGCAGATCGAATTTTGGATGCAGCTAGGGGAGATCTTTTTTGGAATTTTTCAGAAATTGGCGATCAGATGAAATATAAGTGCCTGAAATTATTGAACTTAAGAGAGAAACCTCTCATCACAAAAAAATCCTGGTTCGCAGCAGAAACAGGAAACCGTGACCTCATCCGCCTTCGAAAATGCGTGTCTTTTCTTCTTCGGACAGCACTTTCCATTTGCCCTCTTCGAGACCTTCCAGACCGAGGCCGCCGATGTGACTGCGAGTCAGATCGGTGACGTGATTGCCCGTTGCCGCAAACATGCGGCGTACCTGGTGATACCGGCCTTCATGCAGGGTCAGCCGGGCATGGGTTTCGTCCAGAACCTGAAGCTCCGCCGGCTTCAGCGGCTTGTCTTCACTTTCCAGCATCATGTCGCCGGAGGCAAACAGCGCGCCTTCGTCGCCCTTCATCGGGCGGTCGAGTGTCACTTCGTAGATCTTGGGAACTTCGGACTTCGGCGAGATGACGCGATGCAGGAATGTGCCGTCGTCGGTAAACAGCAAGGCACCGGACGTTTCCTTGTCCAGCCGACCGATGGTGGACAGAACCGGCTTGCGCATGCGGAACCTGTCCGGCAACAGGTCATAGACCAGCCGGCCCTGATCCTTGATGGAGCAGGTGTAGCCAAGCGGCTTGTTCATCAGGATCACCACCCCGTGTGCGGGGTCGAGCGGCTCATCGTCGAAGAGGATGTCCTCGTGAGCGGTCTTGGCATCCGCCTTCAAACGGCTGCCCTCGCGGTCTGTGAGCCACCCGTTGCGGATGGCGACCTGCATTTCCTTCCGGCTGCCATAGCCGAGATTGGCAAGGAGTTTTACAAGACGCATCTTACCGACCTCCCTTGCCTTTGACGGCCCGGATCACCTTGTAGCCACCTTCGTCGGCGAGCTGTTTCACATCGGCGAAGACTTCGCCCAGCGTGTGCTCGTAGGGAAGATGCCGGTTCGCGACCATGAAGAACTCGCCACCCGGCCGCAGTCCGCGGGCAGCGGCGCGAATGAAGCCCTGACCGACGTCGGCACGATCTGCCTTGCCGGCCTGGTGGAACGGCGGGTTGGAGACGATGAAGTCGTAAGGTCCTTCGATGCCCTGGGTCACATCCGACCAGATGCCGTTCATCGTTCTGAGCCCCTTGAAGGCAGCCAGGTTCTGTTCGGCCAGATCCAGCGCACGCTTTTCCGCCTCGTAGAGATCCATCGAAGTGACCTTCGGAGCCTTCTCGAAAACGGCACGTGTCAGATAACCGAAGCCCGCTCCAAGATCAGCGCCTCTGCCCTTCAGCGTTGCCGGCACAAGATCTGCCAGAAGTCTGGAGGCCGGGTCGATCCTGTCCCAGGCGAAGATGCCCGGCCGGCTGACGAATGCGCCGTCAAGCACGGTCCGCGGCGCATCGAGTACCAGCCATTCGGCGAGAAGTGCGGTGTTCAGGCTGTCATCGGAAAGTTCACTCCAGACAACCCGGCACTTGTTCTTGGTCATTTTCTCGGCGCTGCCCAGAAGCTCCTGAAGATCGCTTTCCAGCGTCTTGGCACCTTCGGTGTTGGGCGCGCAGGCAATCACGGTTCCGCCCGGCCGTGTCTTTGAAACCGCACGGGCAAGCTGTGCCCTTGCTTCCTGCCGTTGACGACCGGGAAGAACGAGAACAGCGTCGAAGCTTTTGTCTTCCGTCTCCGCGTCTACCTTCAGCCCTGCCTTTTGCAGCGCATCCCGGTCTGGTGCGAAACTCTGTTCGCAAACAAGATCTGCGTCCACAAGCGCTGCAAGCGAACGCCCTGTCCTTGCGCGCAGGAACAGGACGCGACTCTTGTCGGCAAGCTCGACAGCCCCGGTTTCAAGAGGCAAGACGAGTGTATCGAGCGCGGGATCGGACATGGCGGTCTTTCAGACGGGTTTCAGCTGACGCGCTCATACCGCCAGAATGGCCGAAGGTCAAAAGATCGCATCAGACCGGAAAGCTTTTCCGTCCACCAGCAGGTTTACGGGCAGCGACCGGCCGTCTTCGGTCAACGAGATTTCAAGAAGAATGCGCGATGTGTCCATGCGTTCGATTTCAAGTCCCTCGCCCTCGGGTAGGAAGAAGGCATCGATACCGTAGTCCACCCGGATTTCGTCACCAAGAACGGAGCGAACGGTACCGGCGATCGCCTGATCACCGGCGTCAGCTCTTTCCTTCGCGATCAGAACCGGCACCGCAGCACCCGTTCCTTCTGACTTCAGACCGACGAAGATGCTGTCTCCCGACAGGACCTTGTCAGCACCGGGCACCGTCCTTGAAATGGTGCCGATCGCAAGATTGATCACTACATAGTCGCCACGGAGCAGGTCTCTCGGGTCAACCGGCACCACGGCAAGCGAAACAGCGGTTCCGCTGTGTTGCACGTCCAGCCGGTCGAACAACGGGATTGAGATGAGGCCAAGCTGGATCAGGGCCAGAAGTCCCCAAAGCAGCCATTGGGCGCGGGACTGCGGTTTTGAAACGGGAGTTGCAGTTGCCGTGGTCATTCCTGAACCTCCCCGGTGACGTCACCTTGTTCCGGCGTCCGGCCACCGCGCCTCATCAGACGCGCCAGCCAAAGGGCCATTCCCAGCAGCAGAACTCCCGCCACCAGGAAGAACAGCGACTGCCCCAGCAAACTGCCGATGGTGACCTGAAGCAGCCAGAGCGCGACCGCAGTCAGGCCGAAATAGGCACAAAGCATCCAGAACCTGTTGTTATACCATGTCCCCAGCGCGCACAGACCGATCAGTGCGGCCAGAACAAAGGCTGCCAGAACGAGAACGTTGGCTGTCAGAACCGGCATCAGCACGGCCACGAGCGCCAGGCCGGTTGCCCCGAAGAGCGCCCCCGACTTCACGGTCTTGTAGGATAGCAGCAGGCCTGTCACCAGGAGAGCCAGAGCGACGGCCAACGGCACCATGGCAGGGAGCGTTGCAAGGCCGCCCAAGGACGGTTCATCCGCGACCTCAGGAACAAACACGAGCGCCAGGACGACCAGCACCGACAAGACCAGAATACCGACATCCTGAAGGGACCTTGCCATCAGCCAATGCCCATGACTGCGCGTCGGCCGGTCGCTTGACCACTTCACGAAAAGATCGGCAACGGGATCGAGCAACATCATCGCGGCCGCCATACCACCGGTTCCAGCTAGGAACATTGCAGTGATGAAATCATCGCTGGAGCTCATCAGTTCCGCTGTTTCGCCAAACCAGCGGCCATAGGTTACCCAGAGCAGCGAAATCGCGGCCCAGCGCGAAAGCCGTGCGGGATGAACGACCGGATGTGCAAACACCGCGACAAGAAGGAGAAGCCCGATCAGATCTTCCATCAGCGGTGCCGAACCGAATTCGGACCGCATGACCTGCCAGGTTATGGCAGCACCGGCAGCGACGATCAGGGATGTTTTCGAACCGGTGAGCCACGCGGCAGCCAATGCACCGAGACAGACAAGGAAAGCGCCACCGGGCCAGTCGGCGGGCAAGTGGAAGATCTGTCCGACCAGCGCCATGCCACCGAGAAAAACCAGCGTGGCAAAGCCAGTGGCAAGATCCGCGACACCCTTGCACCCTCTTGTTGCAGCAAAGGCCGCAAGACCGTTGCTCGCAACGACAAGCAGTGCAATGCCGACGAGCTTCACGGACTTCGGGATAGCTCCCCAGTTTGCTGCAATGAATGCCAGCAGCGCCAAAGCCACGCAGACCATTCCAATTCCGGCAAGGGCCATGGGCAGGCGTGAACGACCGTCGTCCTGATCCTGCTCCTTCAATATGGCCGTTGCACCGGCAGAACTCACCCAGCCCTTCTCGACCCAAAGTTCCAGGTCGTCCTTCAAGCGTTTCTTATAGGCCCAGTCGAACATGCGGCTCCGCCAGTTTTCTCTTCATTTCTCTCTCGCAGCAGGGTTTTCCCTCACCCAAGTACACGGGATTCCGAACCGCGAGCGGCTCTGCTTCGGACAAGAAGTAGGCACTCGAGTGGCGAATAGGAAGTTTGTCTTTCGCCATCACGCTGGAGCGTAGCGAAAAATGCATTAAAAACAGAGTTCGAAATTCGGCAGCTCAAATTCCTGCCGGAAGCAGCGTTCCGGCACTTGTGAGCAGCACCGATCTTGCTATGCTTAACGGACAAATCCGGCGGCTGGACATCGGCGCCACCTGTGCCGGATCGCCGGAAACATGTCTTAGCCTGCTAAGCGAAACACCGTTTCAGATCAGAGCCAAACTCCAAAAATAATTCCAGGGGGGCTCTGTGGGGGCGTCCGAGAGGCCCGGACGCCCCCTATTATTATTCAGCCCGTTCCTGCGGTTTTTTCGCGCTGCTGCGTGATTTGCGTGGAGCCGTCGTCTTACGCGCCGCTGCCTTTCGCGTTGCAGTCTTGCGAGGAGACGATTTGCTCGGCACTGCCGCAGCCGAAGCCGCCCTAACGGGAGCTGTCCGCGTTGGCGCCGACTTCGCAGGGGCCTTGCTCGCCGCCTCTTCCTGTGCCGCTCGGGCGTCTTCCTTGCCCGGCTCGACGACTACATCGGTCACGGCAAGGGGATCTTCCGTGATGTCTCCCGAAACAGGCGGCAGGCCCAGCACCTTGTGGAACTGCTGCAGCGTTTCCAGTGTATGCGGCGTCATTTCGTCTATTGCGCCGGGAATGAACCGCACAACCTTGGCCGCAAGTTCCCTCTCTTCCGGGGTTTTCAGAAGCTTTGGCAAGGTTTCGATTGCCAGTTCGGGGGCAAATTCGACGATCAGCGTCTGTTCCTGAAGAATGAAACTGCGTTCGTCCGCATTGAGCGATTTGAACGGTTCGTCCTGTGTCAGGACACGGGCTGAGCGTTCCAGACGGTCGCGGCGAACATTGCCCCGGCTATCGGCAAGCAGGATCAGCATACGGATCACCGCTTCGCAGAAACCGCCTTCCTCGATATGCATCAGGGCTGCCTGGACCGGCGGCAAGCTGCGCAACTCGTCCTTGCGCTTCAGCGTCCGGCCCGGTTGCTTGGTCCGGCCGAACCAGCGCATGTAGGGCGTACCCCAGATGGAATAGAAGAGGTTCTCATAGGCTGTGTCGCGCAAATCCCGGAAAAGGTCCATGGACTGCTCGATCAGGGCTGCATTGACCTTTTCCAGTTCGACAAACGGATTGCCTGCAGCGGCCGGAGACCTTTCGTTCCTTGCACGTTCGGCAATGCCAGGCAACCAGCCGAGAGCCGGATTGAGGCTGGAGAACAGCGCACGCTGCATTCTGAGCGGATGGCTCTTGCGACGCAGATCTGCGCTCTGCTCGGTGACGAAAGCCTGCACGAAAGGCCGTACGCAAACATCGTAGAATTCGGCCTGCTGCTCGGATGCACGGGCAACAGCGGCAAAGGGTATTTCATCGTCCCGGCCATCATCGATCTTCGTCAGGTCTTCCATCTTGCGCTCATGGAAGCTGACCGTGAATTCCCGCTCCAGCAGCGGGCCTTCATAGTCGTCGATGGTCATTTCGTAGAGGCCTGGCGCCAGCGCCTCGATTGTCTTCAGTGTCGAGGTGACTTCCGTGTGCTCCTTCTTCGCAATCTTGGAGGACACGAAAATGCCGAGATGGCCAACCTGTTCGTGGATCATATAGATGATCCGCTGGCCACGAATGGCGATTTCCCTCTCATCCGTGTAAGTGTCGATGATCCAGTTGAGGGCCTGCTGCGGCGGTGTGATGTTGTCGCCATAGCTGGCGAAAACGATGATCGGCGCGCGAATATGCTTGATGTCGACGTTTCGGCCAGGCTCGAGCTGTGCCTCGTTCTTGGAAAGACGGTTGCCGACGAAGAGCTGCTCGACAATCCACTTCATCTCCGCTTCGTTCAGCAGGAAATACCCGCCCCACCAGCGTTCGAACTCCAGGAAACGCTTTGGCTCGGTGTCGACCTTGGCATAGAGATCGTAGTACTTGCCGAAGTAGTTCCGGGCCGGATTGAGCAGTTCGAAGTTCTGCACGATGTCGGCGCCATCGAAGATGCCGTGACCAAGGTCGGAGTAATACATCGCGTTCCAGGTCCCACCCAGGACGCCGGCATTGTAGCGCATCGGGTTTTCACCGACCCGGCCGGACCATGTGGACACAGGCGCCCCATTGAGGATGACCGGCCCGGTCAGATCCGGGTTCATGGCAGCCAGCAGCAGCGTCGCCCAGCCGCCCTGGCAATTCCCCGTCACCACCGGGTTCGGAGCTTCGGGGTGAAGCTCCATGACCTTGCGCACGAAGGCCGCCTCGGCATGGGTCACGTCCGCCAGTGTCTGGCCTTTCTCCGGCATCCGCTTGAAGGCAACGAAGTAGACCGGGTGACCGTCATGCAGGGCAACGCCCACTTGACTGTCCGGTTTGAAACCGCCGATCCCGGCTCCGTGTCCGGCCCGTGGATCGATGATGATATAGGGCCGTTTCCAGGGTTTCGGATCACGGCACGGCAGATCTGCGGGCGGAATGATTTTCAGCAGCATGTAACAGCTGGGGCGCGGCAGATCGGCACCATCCAGAACCACTTCATAGTCATAGATCAGGACAGGTGGACAGCCGGCCTCTTCGTGATCCAGGAAGATGTCACCGCGCTGACGAAGCGTGTCCATTGTGAGGACCATGCGCTGGGCCGCATCCTTCCAATAGTCTTCCCAGGCCTCGTATAATGACCCTTTTTCCTGCGCACCGCCCATGGCTTCCA
Organism: Labrenzia sp. 5N; assembly: GCF_012395805.1. NCBI lineage: Bacteria > Pseudomonadati > Pseudomonadota > Alphaproteobacteria > Hyphomicrobiales > Stappiaceae > Labrenzia > Labrenzia sp. 5N. The sequence goes on from NZ_JAAZTM010000001.1 coordinate 77,766, forward strand.
CGGCTTTGCCGAACTCGGAAATATTCGACTGCCAACGGGTCTTGTGATCGTCCGAGATCCGGGTCAGGTGCTTGGTCAGCCCCCTGCCCATCAGTTCGGCCAGGTTGGACAGCTCTGTCGCCTGGGCCTGCAGTGCCGTAAAACGCTCCGAGGGGCCCCAGGCGGTGGCATCATGCAGCGATTCCAGAAATTCGTTCTGGCCTTTTTCAAGCGCGTCAAAAATGTCCTTCATCAGGACCTCCTATCCAAGAATGCTGTAGCCACCGTCGATCGGGTGCACTGCCCCGGTGACGTTGAACGCCTCCCGGCTGGCAAGAAAGGCGGCATAGGCCCCGACATCGTCGATCGTGGCCAGTTGGTGTGTCGGCGCGCGTTCAGCCGCGTCGTTCAGTAATGCGTCGAATTCGGCAATGCCCGATGCGGCACGGGTCTTGAGCGGACCTGGCGACAGCGCATGGACCGAGATCCCCTTCGATCCGAGCTCAGCTGCCGCGTAGCGGGTGGCCGCTTCCAGCGCGGCCTTGACCGGGCCCATGACGCCATAGTTCTCGACGACCTTCTGTGCGCCCATGAAAGAGACTGTCATGCAGGTACCGCCATGGGGCATGAGCGGCTCGGCCCTTTTGATAAGCCGCAGGAAGGAGTGGACGGAAACGTCCATGGCCAGCGAAAAGCCGTCCGCGGAACTATCGATCACACGACCATGCAGGTCTTCCTTTTTGGAGAAGGCGATGGAATGGAGCAAAGTGTCGAGACGGCCCCATTTGGCCTCAATCTCGGAAAACAGCGCGTCCATCTGCTCTGTATCGCGCACGTCGAGCGGGGCAATGATTTCCGCATCGAGCTGTTCGGCCAGAGGCCGCACGTAGGCTTCGGCCCGCTCATTCAGATAAGTGATCGCCAGATCTGCTCCCTGCGCACGGAAGGCCTTGGCGCAGCCATAGGCAATGGACTGATCGTTGGCGACCCCGACAACAAGGGCCTTGTGGCCCGTCAAATCAAACATATGCGCACAGCTCCCGAAACCTTGGGCAGCCAGGACGGAGGGAAACCGGCCGACCACCACACTTTGCTGTCTCAAGCGCAACCTGAAACTGCTTCGCAGTGCAACATAAACCTTGTGACGGAACAATGACCTTTTCAAGGAGATAAGGGTTAGTGCTGATGAAAATGATCTGCTGCAGCGCAAAATCAGCTCCGGACGGAAAGCCCGCCCAAAGAAAACGGCGCCGCGGGAAACCCCGAGGCGCCGCCATCTGTCTCAAATTGCAGATACCGTTCTTAGATCAGGTCGAACCGGTCTGCGTTCATGACCTTGGTCCAGGCTTCAACGAAGTCCTTCACGAACTTCTCGTTGTTGTCGTCCTGAGCGTAGACTTCCGCATAGGCCCGCAGGATGGAATTGGAGCCGAAGACCAGGTCTGCGCTGGTTGCGGTCCACTTCAACGTGCCCAGCTGACGGTCGCGCACTTCGTAGGTACCGTCAGCAACCGGATGCCAGCTGTTGGCCATGTCGGTCAGGTTGACGAAGAAGTCCGTGGTCAGGGCACCTTCACGGTCGGTGAAGACACCATGCTTGGAACCACCGTAGTTGGTCCCCAGCACACGCAGGCCGCCCACCAGGACAGTCATTTCACGCGCGGTCAGGCCCAAGAGCTGTGCACGGTCGAGCATCATCTCTTCCGGGCTGACAACGTATTTCTTCTTCTGCCAGTTGCGGAAGCCGTCAGCGAGCGGCTCCAGAACTTCAAAGGACTCTGCATCCGTCTGTTCGTCGGTTGCGTCACCACGGCCCGGAGCGAACGGAACAGAGACGTTGAAGCCAACTGCCTTGATTGCCTGTTCCACACCGAGATTGCCGGCCAGAACAATGACATCGGCAACCGAAGCACCGGTTTCGGCAGCAATCGGCTCGAGCTTGGCCAGAACCTTGGCGAGGCGTGCCGGTTCATTGCCTTCCCAGTCCTTCTGCGGCGCGAGACGGATGCGTGCCCCATTGGCACCACCACGCTTGTCGGACCCACGGAAGGTCCGGGCGCTGTCCCATGCGGTTGCGATCATCTCTGCAGCGGTCAGGCCGCTGGCAGCGATTTTCGCTTTCACGGCGTCCACATCGTAGGAGGTGGAACCAGCCGGGATCGGGTCCTGCCAGATCAGGTCTTCAGCCGGAACGTCCGGACCAAGGTAGTTGACCTTCGGGCCCATGTCGCGGTGGGTCAGCTTGAACCAGGCGCGGGCAAAGCAATCGCGGAAATAGGCTTCGTCAGCCATGAACTTCCGGCAGATCTCGTTGTAGACCGGGTCCATCTTCATGCCCATGTCGGCATCGGTCATCATCGGGTTCCGGCGGATCGACGGATCAGATGCATCAACCGGCTTCTTGTCTTCCGGCATGTTGACCGGTTCCCACTGCCAGGCACCAGCCGGGGACTTGCGCAGTTCCCAGTCGTAGTTGAACAGGTAATCGAAGTAGCCCATGTCAAACTGGATCGGGAATTGCGTCCAGGCACCTTCGATACCGGAGGTGAACGCATTGGAAGCCTTGCCAGCCTGTTCGGTGTTCGCCCAGCCGAAGCCCTGCGACTCGACGCCGGCGGCTTCCGGCTCGACACCAATTCCTTCGGCAGACCGGTTGCCGTGGGCCTTGCCGACGGTGTGGCCGCCACAAGTCAAGGCCGCGGTTTCCTCGTCATTCATCGCCATGCGCTTGAAGGTTTCGCGAACATGCGCTGCGGTTCTCACCGGGTCCGGCTGGCCATTCACGCCTTCCGGGTTGACGTAGATCAGGCCCATGTGGATCGCCGCAAGCGGGTTCTCCAGGGAGGTCGCATCATCGGCGTTTTCAAAACGGTTCTCGACCGGTGCGAGCCATTCCTTTTCCGAGCCCCAGTAGACATCGGTTTCCGGACCCCAGATGTCTTCGCGGCCAAAACCGAAACCGAAGGTTTTGAAACCCATGGATTCGTAAGCCATGTTACCGGCCAGAATGATCAGGTCGGCCCAGGAAAGCGCGTTGCCATATTTCTTCTTGACGGGCCACAGCAGACGGCGGGCCTTGTCCAGGCTGGCGTTGTCCGGCCAGGAGTTCAGCGGAGCGAACCGGATATTGCCGGAGCCCGCGCCGCCGCGGCCGTCCTGCATGCGGTAGGAACCGGCGGAATGCCATGCCAGGCGGATCATCAGACCGCCGTAGTGACCCCAGTCAGCCGGCCACCAATCCTGGCTTTCGGTCATGAGCGCACGGACGTCGGCCTTGACTGCCTCGTGGTCGAGACCCTTCACGGCTTCACGATAGTCGAAGTCGGGGTCCATCGGATTGGTGCGCGCACCGCGCTGGTGCAGGATGTCGAGGTTCAACGCATCCGGCCACCATTTCGTTACCGGCTTGTCCATCGCCGTGTTGCCGCCGTGCATTACAGGGCAACCGCCTGTCTTTTCCACCTTAGCGTCCATAACTCTCTCCACTGTCATCTGAAACGTTCGATTATTCGGGCCGCGTGAGACGCCCGTGATATCCGCAAGGCCCGTATGAGCCCGGGACAGATCGGTTTCCTCAAATCTCCCAAAATCTCCGCGCACAAAAATCAACCGGCATCGCAAGGGGTGTTTGCATGCCACCTGATCTCGTCTGTGCAGATTGACGCTAGCAAAGGCAATCGATCAGAGGAAGTTGAATTTTCTGATAAGTTCGATAAGTTATTCTTATGATCAATATCACCCTCAAACAGTTGCGCTATTTCGAGGCCCTCGCCCGGCACGGTCATTTCGGCAAGGCAGCCGAGGCCTGCGCCATTTCGCAGCCGGCGCTGTCCATGCAGATCAAGGAAATGGAGGAAGTGCTCGGCGCGAGCTTGTTCGAACGCGGGGCCAGACAAATCCGCCTGACACATTTTGGTGAAGTTGCCGCCGAGCGTGCCCGCGACATCCTGCGGGCCACCGAGGAGCTGGGTGACCTTGCCAGGGCATCACGCGAAAGGCTTGTCGGGCGGCTGCGCATCGGCGTCATTCCGACTGTCGCCCCCTATCTTCTGCCGAGCGTTGTCGGAGCATTGACCAGGAGCTATCCGGAGCTGGACATTCATGTACGCGAGACAGTGACGCCGAACCTGATCGACGAGCTGGACGAAGGCCGCCTCGACACGGCGATTGTGGCCTTGCCGGTTTCCGAAGGCACGCTTGCCGAAACGGCCCTTTTCAGCGAGCGCTTCGTGCTGGTGCGCTCGGCGCGGGAAGCCAACGCACCAATGCCGAGCGCCGACAGCCTGCGCGAGATGCGGTTGCTTTTGTTGGAGGAAGGCCATTGTTTTCGCGATCAGGCCCTGTCCTTCTGCAACCTGCAATCCGGCCCGCCGCGCGAAGTGCTGGACGCAAGTTCTCTTTCAACACTGGTCCAGATGGTCAGTGCGGGGATGGGTGTCACCCTGATTCCGGAAATGGCCGTTCCCGTGGAGACCCGATCCGCATCGGTGGCAATCTCGCGTTTTGAAGCCCCCGAACCGACCCGGACAATCGGCATGGTCTGGCGTAGAAGGAGCCCGCTGGCAGGCCAGCTCACCGAGATCGCTGATATCGTCAGAAGGTCAGCAGAAGGACTGACGGCCTTGCGAGACCAGCCGGCTATCAGCTGATCTGCAACCTCGCGCCACGTGTTACGACTGCGTGGCGGCGTGCCGGAATGTCATGACGCCCAGCACTGCCATTGCGCCCGCAAGGCCAAGCAGGACGGCCCTTGCATCGTCTCCAGCTGCGAAGATGGCGACGATGAGGCCAGCCAGCGGCTGCGACAGATTGTTGAGGCAGATGATCACGCCGGTTGTCTTGCCGAATTCCTCCGGCGGTATGATCTCCTTGCGCAAGGTGCGTACATAGATGTTGAACATCTTGTCGAACCCGGCGATCAGCAGGAAACCTGCCGCATAGATTAGCGGATGGGCTCCAAGGCCTGTCAGCACGGCCCCCGCGCAGATCAACCCGTAAGCCGTAACGCCGAGGGTTTTCAGGCTGAGCGCGACATGTGCGGTCAGCGTCAGGACGGCAAGTGTCGCCAGGGCTCCGCCGACCTGAAGCCAGGCGTAGACCTGTTCGCTTTGGCTGAAAAAGCCCGTCATCATGGCGGCAGCCGTTGCCAACGTCGCGCCAATGATCAGGTTGACGCCGGCGGCCTGCAGGATTGCCCGCGTCAGGCCCGGCAATGTCCAGACCAGCTTGAGCGCGTGATTGAGGTCCGCCACGGGATGGCGCGAAACACGCTTGCCTGGAGCGTCTTCCATTCGCGCCTGACCGGGCCAGAAGTAAAACGCAAGATCGGCCAACACAAACAGGACCGTTGCCAGCACGACCACTGCCTGCCAGGGCCAGAACGCCATGAGGTAGGCGGCGACCAACGGACCGAGCACGACGCCCATTTGCGAGGCGAGCTGTCCGTAACTCGCCACTTTTTCGAAACGCTGGTCGGAGAAGGCACGTACAAGCACCATTTCCAGCGCCAGCATTCCCTGCGTCGTGAAAATGCCGACGACGGCAGAAAGCCCGATCAGCCACCAGACTCCACCAAATGCGAGCTGACCTGCAATACCGACAATACAGGCCAGAGCCCGCAGGATGCGGCTGATACGCAGCAGCAGGATCGGCGAGAACCGGTCACACAGAATGCCTGCGACTGGAAATGTCAGATAGCGCGGCAAGGTTTCGAAGAAGAAGGCAAGGCCGGACCAGGCGACATCGCCGGTTATCTGGAAGATCACCAGCGGCACCAGAAACAGGAGGATCTGGTCGGCCAGAACCGTCAGGAACATGGACGCGAAAAAGGCGCGGTCGCGGACGAGCATTTGCAGCTTTCGAGGGAGCAAGTATGGCGAGACAGATCACACCTAGCACTCAACACCCCTTATCTGCAAGTCGCCGCAACCGGCCAATTCAATCGATTTAAGAAATATCCGGGACGCTTCTTTTTCTGCGCCCCCTGTCAGAGCTTCCTTGCCACGACAAAGCGGCTGTAGGGTGCAGGATAGGTTCCTGTCTCGATGATTTCGAACCCTGCCGACCGGATGCTGTCTTCCAGTGTGTCGAAGGAAAAGAAACGGACAAAAGGTGCCTTGCCAACCAGTTGCATCACCTTGACGAGGGGAGCAAACAGCCACGCGCGCCTTTTCAGGCAAACGGTCTTGGAAATGTAAAGCCCACCCGGTTTCAGGAGATGATGAATGCGGGACAGGGTATCCTCGGCGTTTTCCACCAGATGCAGGAAGTTGTAGGCAAGGATGGCATCGTACCCGTTTTCCCCCGGCTCGACCTTGTCGCTGAAGACATCGGCAACGGCAAACTCCAACCCTTGCGGATGATCTTCGGTATCCGGCCCAACTTTCAATTTCGCCTGTGCAATCTCGATCATGCCGCTGGCGAAATCGGTCGCAAGATAAGACCTGACATTGCCGGCCAACAAAAGCGCCGTCGACCCTGTGCCGCAGCCCAGTTCCAGAACACTGTCCTGCGGCCCCAGATGTTCCGTCGTACGCTCCAGCGTCTTTTCGTAAGCTTCCTGGTTGCGGATTGGAGACGCAGCATATTTGCGCGCAGCCTTGCTCCAGAAACCGGCAGATGACGGCATTTCATTGGTCCATGTTGTCGCCATGGCGAATAGTCCATTTCTAACAGATAAGCGGGAACGGCAGTAACCGATCGTACCTGGTCCGACTGCAAATATGACGGCCGGCACACAGTTATCCGTGCTTCGAAACAGCTTCGAAGCACAGGCTGCTTGAAATTCCCGTACCCGCTATTTCTTCTTCTTGCGGCCGCCGCGCAGACCGATCTGATGAAGAATGTCGCGGCCGATATCGCGGCCGCCAGTGGGTGAAGCCAGGAACTCCAGAACCGAAAGAACGATGTTTGCCAATTGGATCATCAAAGATGACGGGCTCATTGGCGTCTCCTTTCGACAAGAAATCTACTTGCTTCAGAAATGAATGAGAATTGCCGAATTCTGGCTAGTTGATATACATATTTGCATGAACTGGCAGACCATCACATTCGACTGGAACCAGGCCCGTGCGTTCCTGGTAACGGCAGAGGAAGGGTCTCTCTCCGCAGCTGCCCGGGCACTCGGACTGACCCAACCCACGCTCAGCCGGCAGGTGGCAGCGCTTGAGCAGACACTTGGCGTGACACTGTTCGAGCGTGTGTCGAAGAGCCTGATCCTCACGGAAGCCGGGATCGAACTGGCTGATCATGTGCGCGCCATGGGCGACGCGGCCAGCCGGATATCCCTTGCGGCATCCGGCAAATCACAGCAAGTCGAAGGACTGGTCACCGTTTCCACGACGGATCTGATGGCAGCTCATCTCTTGCCCGATATTTTGCGTGAGCTGCGCAAAAAGGCACCGGGCGTCGAAGTGAAAGTGCTTTGTACCAACAGCCTGAGCGACTTGCGCCGACGCGAAGCCGATATTGCCATTCGACATGTCGAACCGGACCATCCAGACCTTTATGCCCGCAAGCTGCGCGCGGCCCCGGCCCGCATCTTCGGCGCCAGATCACTGGTTGAACAATTCGGCCGCCCCCTGACGAGGGACGATGCGCCAGATCTCGATTTTATCGGCTTCGACAACAACGAAGAGCTGGTCGGCTACCTGCGCGCCTTCGGTCTGAAGGTGACCGAGGCCAATATTCGCCTTGGCTCCCCCAGCGGTGTGGTCGCCTGGGAATTCGTCCGCCAGGGCCTCGGTCTGGCCATCATGGCGGATGAAATCGCTGCACGATTCCCCGAGATCGTTCCCGCCTTTTCCGATATCGAACCGGTTTCGTTTCCAATCTGGCTGGTCACCCACCGCGAACTTCACACCAGCCAGAGGATCCGCGTAGTGTTCGATCATCTGGCGGAAGGTTTGCTGAAGGCCAAGCTCGCCAAGATATAGACGCCCGCTCCGGTCCCAGCCATGTGGCGCAGGTATCCGGTCATTTTTTAGCGACATCCAAAACCAGGCGTTGATCTGCCTGAACTCTTCTTTACGCGGCCTTCGCCCGGCAGAGGCAGCTTGCCCGGATCGGAATGTCCGCACGCGCGATGGCCTGGTCGAGCAGAAGCTTGACGTGCGGCAGCTCCACCTTCTCCGAGCGCCTTACCAGACATTCATGCAATCCGTGCAATGCCCAGACATTGCGTGGATGCTGGCTCGGGCGCGGCAGCTTGCCGTCCAATCCGAGATCCGCGCGGTAGACCGCCTCGGCTTCCTCATATTTGCCGGCTTCCATCAGGAGCGCGCCCAAGGCATGGCGCGTTGGCTGCGGCCAGGACCACGGCTCCTCGTATTGAAGCCCGTCGTCCAGGTCGACGGCAGTGCGAAGATGGGCAAGTCCTTCGTCCTTCCGTCCAGCCTTGAAGGCCACCTCTCCTTTCATCATTTCCTCTGCAACGGCGAGGACATCCCTTGCGGTGTTGTTGAAGAGCATCCGGCTATCGGGCACCTGCGCATAAGCCGCGGTGAAATCCGCCATGGCGGACTGGGCTTCGTCATGACGGCCGAGGTTGGCCAGGGCGATGGCCTTCGCGTAGTAGATCAACGCGTTGGTGGTGACATAGAGCTCCTTGTCCGCCGGCTGATCGAGCTCAAGGATTTCAGGCCACATTCCGAACCGGATGTAGACATGCGGTGCGGCGGCCACGAAGGTTTCGAACACGTCCGGATACGATCGAACAACTTCGTCGGGCACCTCGCCGCGCAATCGCTCGACAGCCTCCACCGCGGCGCCTTTCCTGCCAAGAAACATGGCGCCGTAGAATGCGAAATGCAGATTGTGGATCCGGTACAGCGCATAGAAATTCGCCGGACCAGCGTAAGCCTTGAACTTGTCGTCGACCTTGGCTGCTGCAAGATTTCGGTAGAGCACATTCTGATAGTCGCCGCACAAGACATCGATATGCGTTCCCATGTGCACAAGATGCCCGGCATCCGGAACCAGATCCTTCAGCCTGTCGCCATGGCGCAAAGCCCTTTCCGGGTGCGGCGACATTTCCATCAGGTGAATGTACATGTGCAAGAGCCCAGGATGATCCCAGGCGCCTGGCAACCTCTCAAATGCATGTTCCAGAACAGCCACGGCCTCGGTGGTGGAACCTTCAGGGTTCGGCACGCCCGTGTGGAAATCCCACAATTGCCAGGGCGTGCGGTTCATCAAGGCCTCTGCATAGATGCACGCGACATCCAGATCTTCCCTGTTGGCTTCGTAAACGGGTTTCATCGCTTCCGCGAAGCCATCGTTGAATGGCTGGTAGTCTTCGATTTCCGGATCTGTGGGATAACGCGACGCTAGGGCCTCGATCAGCGCACGCTCCACCGGTCTGGCCTCCTTCAGTGCCTTTGCGGTGGCCAGCGCTGCATGTGCTCGTGCCAGCGCAGGCCCCTTTTCCTCAGGCGTGAAGATTTCCCAGGCCTTGTTGTAATTCGGACCGATACCGTAAGCGATGCCCCAGTGAGCCAACGCACAGGCCGGGTCGGCCGCCACCGCCTTTTCGAAACAGACAATCGCCTCTTCGTGATTATAGGCAAATAGCCAGACCAGACCGCGGTCAAACCAGACTTGCGCTTCCGGTATTGACGTCACGACACGCGTATAGCGGCCGAGATCAAAATACTCTGACATGATACATCCCCCCTGATACGCGACACCAACCCGAGGATCGAGGCTGGCACGCCGAAAACGGCGGTTTCGAGCCGTCTTCCAGATGATAGGCATTGGTGCCCAGAGGGTAATTTGAAATTAAAAGTGACGTAAGGGCAACCGCAAAAGCGCTTCAAGTATGCTCAGGTGCCGTGCAGACCAATTCACACGAGCCAGTTTTGATCCCCAACAGTGCCGGGCCTTCACCTAACCCAGCATCCAGTTGAGTATCAGGCGCCAGTCGGTCATGCGGATGGGGGTGCCGTGGGTGCCTGTATCGAACAGCGTGAACTTGATCGGATAGTTCGGAGCCCTGGTCTTGATCTGCTTGAAGAAGTTCGCCTGATCTTCCCAATTGTAGACCTGGTCGAGCGTCCCCTGCCCCATATAGATCGGCACGTTGCGCCCGAGTGCACCTGAAGACAGGAAGTTGGGATCCTTCGGAGAGCCAAGCAGCAGGATGCCGGAAAGCATGCTGGCATAATTGGCGTTCTTTACCAGGTTCCAGCAGATGATGCCGCCCATGGAACCGCAGGCAACCACGACCTTGGCACGGGGTGACAGCTGCTTCTGATACTGGATCAGGGCTGCCACATCCGCCGTGCCGCGATTGTCGAAGTTCTTTATGTCGACGGTCAGGTAGGCGCCGCCGTTCCTGACCATCAGGTTCTGAACGCGGTTGAAGTTGCCACCGAACGAAACGTCGTTCATGCCCTGAAAGCGGTTGCCGCCCTGCCCGTGAATGTAGATCACGATGGCATTGGCACCGCCCTTCCAATTGCCGGTGCCCATGAATTCGACAACCCGGCCGTTGGCTTTCAGTTCTCCGCTGCCACGGCCCCGCTTCGGTTTGTAGGAGACGTAGTTGCCGTAGACCCGGCGTTCGTCGACTTCGTCGCGATCGCGCAGGTCTCGCTGCTTGGAATATTCAACGACGATAAAATCGCCATCATAGAGCGTTTCGGAGACCTTCTTGTATCTGAACAGCCCATCCTTGTAAGGCTTCAGGGCCTCAGCCCACGCCGCCCCTGCCGTGCCCGCATATGCCAACACCCCGCAAAGCAGAAGGTTCCGGATCAAGCAGGCCGGGCGGGAGTTGAGAAATCGGTGCAGCATGTGGCGTCCTTCAAGGCGCGGATCAAAGACATAATTCTGACCCCAAAGCATCTGGCGTTCAAATCAACGCGGACAAGTGCCCCGAATACCATGAGACCGATCAACAGCGGCAGACCACCGATTCAGGCACCCCTTCCGCACCGACAACCTACGCGGCACCCAAGGCGCATGCAATCGGTGGCGATCCAAAATCCGGCAGGATTTCTCTCCACCCCGGACAGAAAACGCACGAGGCGTTGCTGTTGCCGAATTCGCGTCATCGAGGCTGCCCATTGCGGCTAAACGCAGCTTTTCGCCAGACCCTTGCAAATAGTGCCAAGGCGTTTTGCTGGTCTTTATCCACAAATCCTAACGTTTGTTGAATAAGTCTGCTGCAAATTGCGAATTTAAGGATTTGGTAACCATAAAAATCCAAGACTGCCAGACAGATAGGCCTGCAATGGGTCATCGGCGACACAAGCGGATTTGCAACAAAACACTCGGGAACCCGCTGACAGATCGCCTTCAAGGTGTTGGGGCAGCTTTCGGCATGCACTCGCAGACGCAAGTTGCTCCAGACAATGCTCGGCAAGGTCAGGAGAAGCCAGATGCCAGTCATTTCCTTCGCAAACGCAAAGGGCGGCGCCGGAAAAACCACGGCGGCTCTGCTGCTGGCGACAGAAGTCGCAGCACGGGGAAAGCGTGTCACCATCTTTGATGCGGACCCGCAGAAATGGATCTCGAAGTGGTATGAGCTGCCACGCAAGAGCCCGGGCATCAACGTCGTCAGCGAAATTTCGCCGGCCTCCATTACAGAGCAGATCACACTTGCCGCCGAAACGTCCGACTATGTGATTGTCGATCTTGAAGGAACCGAAAACCTCATCGTCGCCAACGCACTTTCAGTGTCCGACCTTGTGGTCGTGCCGATCCAGGGGTCTTCGATGGATGCGCGCGGTGGCGCCAAGATCCTGACCCTGATCAAGAAGCTGGAAAAGATCGTCCGCCACGACATCAAGCATTGCGTGGTTCTGACCCGTACCAACGCCGCGGTGACAACGCGTGCCATGAAGGCGGTCCAGGACTTCCTTTCCGCCCAGAATATCGACGTTCTTATGACCCCGATTGTGGAACGCGCCGCGTTCCGCGATCTCTTCGAATTCGGCGGCGGCCTCTCCGGCCTCGACACGTCGCTGGTCTCCGGTGTCGGCAAGGCCCGGGAAAACGCTTCGCTTTATGCCGCGGAAATCCTCGAACGGGCTATCACCGTTCCCAGGAAGCGCTGGTACAACGTGTTCAAGCGGGCGAGTTGACGGCGTTCGTTCCTGTCGTTTTTGCAAGAAAGGCTGCGGCTCAAACCGCGGCCTTTTTCGTATCGTTTGCAGAAGACCGGACCTGCACCCTCCTGCTTGGCATGCCCGGTGTTGATGCCCGGCGTTGACGCCCGGCATTGCCCCGAAGACGGCAGGTCCGAACCGGCCTCAACCAGCCATGGCACAGGCCCGCGAAGCAGGCTATGGTGGCGGCAAGACGATACCCTTCTTGCCGCATACCCTTGATCCATAGGGAGGAATTCATGTCTACACCCCGTCTGCGCAGTGTCCTCGCAGCCACCGTGTGCCTGTTTGCTGCCGGTTGTTACGGTGAAGACGGGAATGTTGCCCTTGGAAACCTCGAGCGAGACAGGGTCGCACTGACCGCAACAGCCAACGAGGTTCTGGTCGAGCTGCCTGTGCCACAAGGAACCTTCGTCAAGAAGGGCACCGTGTTGGCTCAACTGGACCCGGCCGAACAACAGGCCATCGTCGCCCAGGCGAAGGCGGAGGTGCAGAAGGCCAAGGCCAATCTCGTGAAGCTTGAAAACGGCGCCCGCGACGAGGAGATTGCCAAGGCTCGCGCCGCCGTAGCGGGTGCGAAAGCGGAGCTGGAAGATGCACAGGCTTCGTTCGGGCGCTACGACGACCTGACCGGACGCGGCACCACAAGCCAGGCACAGCTCGACAGTGCCAAGGCTGCGCGCGATGCAGCCGACGCGACCCTGAAAAGTGCGCAGGAACAACTGAAGGAGCTTGTCGCCGGCACAAGACCGGAAGACCTTGACATAGCTAAGGCCGAACTGGAAGCCGCCCAGGCAAGCCTCGCCACCCAGGAAAAGATCCTGTCCGATCTGACCATCACCGCCTCGCGTGATGGCACGCTCGACAACCTTCCCTGGAACCTTGGGGAACGGGTGACGGTCGGCAGTCCGGTCGTTGTGATGCTGGCCGGCGATGCACCCTATGCCCGCGTCTATGTTCCCGAACCGCACCGGGTGAAGGTCAAGCAGGGCGACAAGCTGGAGGTGCGAATTGACGGCCTCGACAAGCCGATCGAAGGCACTGTGCGCTGGATCAGTTCCGAAGCTTCCTTCACGCCCTATTACGCGCTCAATCAATCCGAGCGCGCCCGGTTGATGTATGTCGCCGAAGTGCAGTTGCCTGACAGCGCCAACGACCTGCCGAATGGCGTTCCGGCCCAGGTTGTTCTGCCGTGAGTTCAAACGACGGCGACATCGTGATCCGGGCCGAGGGCCTGGTGAAAAGCTTCAAGGGGTTCCGGGCGGTCGACGGGCTGGACCTGACCATCGAGCGCGGCATGATCTATGGCTTTCTCGGCCCCAACGGCTGCGGCAAGACCACGGCCATGCGCATGCTGACGGGACTTCTCACACCGACCGAAGGCACCGTCCAAGTGCTGGGGCTTTCCGTCCCCAAGGATGCCGAGACCCTTAAATACAAGATCGGCTATATGACCCAGGCCTTTTCGCTTTACGGCGATCTGACGGTTCTGGAAAACCTCAACTTCATGGCAACGATCTACGGCCTGCCATCGAAGCGGAAGAAGCAGCGCATTGCCGAGGTCATGGAGCGATATGAATTGAGCGAGCTGGGTGATCGGTTCGCAGGCAAGATGTCTGGCGGTCAACGCCAGCGCCTGGCGCTGGCAACCGCGGTTCTGCACGAACCGCAGCTTCTGTTTCTGGACGAACCGACCTCGGCCGTGGATCCGGAGTCGCGCCGACATTTCTGGGAACAGCTGTTCGACCTGGTCGATGGCGGAACGTCCATTGTCGTGACAACGCATTTCATGGACGAGGCGGAACGCTGCCACAAGATTGCAATCATGGAAGCAGGCCAGAAACGTGCTGACGGGGCACCGAAGGACCTGATGGCGGCAATGGGGGCCAATGTCGTGGAAATCGAAGGCCCGAACCTGCGCGAGATCCGCCGGAAACTGCTGGGAACGGAGGGCATCATCACCGCCGCGCAGCTGGGTGCACGCCTGCGTGTTCTGGTGCGGGACGACATTGCCGATCCCGAAGCATTCCTGAAAACCAAGGACGAGACCAACGGTGCCACGTTGATAGAAAAGGTGCGCCCGAACCTGGAAGATGTCTTCGTGACGGCAACGGGAGAAGGCCGACAATGATCAGACCCCTTTCACGGATATCGGCCATCTTCTTCAAGGAACTCAGCCAGCTGCGCCGGGATCGGATGACCTTCGGCATGGTCATCATGATCCCGTTGATCCAGCTGATCCTGTTCGGCTACGCCATCAACACCAACATTCGTGATATTCCCGTTGCTGTCGTCGATCACAGCCAGACCGGGCTGAGCCGGATCCTGATCCAGATGGTGGAAGCGACCCGTGTCGTAAAGGTGACCGAACGCCTGACCAGCATCGAGGAAGCGGAAACCGCGATCAAGGCCGCGCGCGTGCGCGCCGCCTTCATTCTGCCGGACGACCTCTCCCAGAGGGTCGCCCGCTCGCCCGCCGCCAACCTGGGCACGCCGCCTTCCACCGACGAGGAAACCAGCCGCCCTGTTGCCCAGTGGATCGTCGACGGCTCCGACACCATGATCGCAGGTGCCATCAAGTCGCTGCGTAACATGCCGCTGGCCGAATTGAACCGTCAGGCCCCGAACCGGTCGACGCCGACCTTCGAGGTGGCCCTGTTCTTCAACCCGGAACAGCGTACCGCCATCAACATCGTGCCCGGCCTGGTCGGCATCATCCTGACCATGACCATGATCATGTTCACATCCGCGGCAATCGTGCGCGAACGCGAGCGCGGCAACATGGAAATGCTGATCAACACGCCGGTGCGGCCGATCGAGCTGATGATCGGCAAGATCATTCCCTACATCTTCATCGGCCTATTGCAGACGATGATCATCCTCGGGCTCGGTCACCTGCTGTTCAACGTGCCTTTCGGCGACAAGATATTCGATCTCTTTGTTGGCACATTGCTCTTCATCGGAGCCAGTCTGTCACTGGGCCTGGTACTGTCGACCATCGCCCAGAGCCAGTTGCAGGCAACCCAGATGACGGTGTTCGTGCTGCTGCCGTCCATCCTGCTGTCCGGCTTCATGTTTCCCTACGAAGGCATGCCGGTGATCGCGCAGTATATTGCCGAGGCGTTTCCGGCGACCCATTTCATGCGCATGATCAGAGGGTTCGTCCTGCGGGACGCCGGACTGCTGGAGCTGCACCGCGACGTGCTCTGGATGTGCGGGTTCTTCGTTCTGGGCATGATCGTCGCCGCTTTCCGCTTCAAGAAACGGCTGGACTGAGGAATGTTTGGCCTGAGGCCGGTTGCTTAGCCAACTGCTGTGGTGACCCGGTTTCCTTCCCCCGCCTCCCTCGCGACCTCATCCTGAGGAGCGCATTTCTGCGCGTCTCGAAGGATGGGCGGCATACTCAGGAGCAAGTGGCCCATCCTTCGAGACAGCGCTCACGTGCTTCCTCAGGATGAGGCTGTCGTATTTTGGGACGTCCGGATAGCCGCCAGTTGGGAGCCAGTCTCCCTCGCCCCCTACTTCGGCTGCGGGCCCGTATCGAAACGCGGGTTGGCGGTTTTCAGGACCGGGGTCTGTACAGAGACATTCTCCCGGCTCTCACGCCACACGACGAAGATACCCGAGGCAATAATGACTGCAGAACCGAGGCCGACGTAGAAATCCGGTGTTTCGGAAAAGAACAGCATGCCGAACAGGCTTGCCCAGAGGATCTGGCTGTATTGCAGCGGTGCCACGACCGCGGCCGGCGCGGCCTTGTAGGCCGAGATCGTCAGGAACTGGGCAATGACCGAGAGAAAGCCGATCGCCGCCATAAGTCCGAGGTCGAGAAGCTCCACCGGCACATAGAAGACCGGCAGCGTCATCGACATGGCCATCATGGACAGGATCATCGGGTAGAGGATCAGGACGGCCGGACGTTCCTTGCCGCCGAGTTTACGCACCAGAATGGTGGAAAGCGAATTGGCGAAGGCCGCTGTCAGGGCAGCTGCATGGCCTAGGGTCAACTCCGTCACGCCGGGACGTAAAACGATTAGAACGCCGATCAAACCGACGATCACGGCAGCCCAGCGCTGCGCCCGCACGGTCTCACCAAGCAGCGGTACGGACAAGGCGGTGATCAGAAGCGGCATGGCAAACAGCAATGCATAGACCTCGGCCAGCGGCAGCGCCGTAAAGGCGTAGAACCCGCAGGACATGGCGATAATGGCCAGGCCTGCCCGCGACAGCACCAGCCAGGGGTGTCTTGGACGGAAATTGTCGACCGCCTTGTCTGCCAGCATCATCATCGACATCGGCACGAAGGCAAAAAGCATCGTGAAGAAGATGATCTGAAAGACCGGATAGCTGCCACCGAGTTCCTTGATGATGGCGTCATGCGTGGAAAACAGGGCAAATGCGAGAAGCGCGGCGGCAAGTCCCTTGAGCGATTCAGTCATAGGCCGGGCCTTAATGGTGTGATGGCCGCCCGCAGAAACCGGACGGTTGCTGGGCTGGTTCCGGACGTGACGTCTTGTTTCGTCAGCCGAGCGGTGATGGCAAATCAGCGGTTGGTGGCAATGTCTTGTTTCGATCATCACTGAAACGAAGAAAAGTTCAAGAAAGGCCGCTTCGTTTCAGACGGGTTTCGGACCAAATGACGAAGAGTTTCCACAAAGCAAATGGCGCGGCAGAGGTTTCCCGCTGCCGCGCCATCTTTTTCAGTTTGCCAAACCGGCTTTTCAATCCTGGCAACCGGTTCCGGCTCTTTTCAGAGGATCTTGCGCCGCAGGTAGGACGATACGACCTCTCCCACTACCACCAGGGCGATGATGGCCAGGAGCACCATGGAGACTTCCTGCCAGTTGAAGGTATCGATGGCCCCTTGCAGGATCACACCAATGCCCCCTGCCCCGACCAGCCCGAGAACCGTTGATTCCCGCAGGTTGATGTCCCAGCGCAGGATAGTCACCGCAAAGAAGGTCGGCATGACCTGGGGGACGATGGCATAGAGCACCACCTTGAAATGGCTTGCGCCGCACGCCTTCAGCGCCTCGACCGGTTTCGGATCGATTTCCTCGATGGCTTCGCCCAGAAGTTTGCCCAGGAAGCCGATGGAACGGAACATGATTGCAACGATGCCGGCAACAACACCCGGGCCGAAGATTGCCACGAACAAGAGGGCCCAGATGATCGTGTTCACCGAACGCGACGAGACCAGGATGAACCGGCCGAGCCACAGCGTCAGTGCGTTCGGCGTGGTGTTCTGCGCGGCGATATAGGCCACCGGCAGAGCCAGCACGACCGCCATAGCCGTGGCGATTGTGGCAAGGTTTACCGTCTCCCACAACGCACTCAGAATCTGGTCGAGGTGGGTCGGGTCTGGAGGCACCATGCGGCTGAAAAGATCGCCCATCTGGGTCGGCGCGTCCCACACCCACGCCCAGATGATGTTGACGCTGCCGAGGGCCCAGGCAACGACGAGTGCGGTCAGGGCAAAGTAGCCGTAGCGCTGAAACCGTTGGGCCGGCGTATAACGCGCCCAGTCTTGGAGCTGTACCTGTTCCATTATGCGATCCGCTTTCTGATTGCACCGCTGACGGCTTCGGAAATCAGGATGGCACCCACGATGACCATGGTGATGGCCAGGGCGAAGTCGTAGTCGTAGCGCCCGAATGCATTCGCCAGGGTGGCGCCGATGCCACCTGCGCCAACGATACCGACGACCGCCGAGGCTCTCAGGTTACTGTCGAGCTGATAGATGCCGAGTCCGATCTGGCGCTGCATGATCTGCGGGAACACCGCGTAAACCAGTGTGGACAGGAACGGTGCGCCCGCTGCCTTCATGGCTTCGACGGGCCCCGGATCGATTTCCTCGATCTTTTCCGCCAGCAGCTTGGCAACAAAGCCGATGGAGTAGACGATCAGCGTCAGGACACCCGCGAAGGGACCGAAACCAACCGCTTTCACGAAGATGATGGCGACAATTACCGGATGGAAGCTTCGTGCGATGATGATGACCGCCCGGCCAAAATAATAGATCGGGAGCGGTGCGATATTCCTGGCCGCCATGAAAGCGATCGGGATCGACAGCAGGATGCCGCCGACAGTTGCAAGGATCGCGATCTTCAGGCTTTCCATAAACCCGTCGATGAGCAACTCGCTGCGCTGGAAGCTGGGCGGGAAGGCCCCGCCGAAGATCCGCCCTGCACGGCTCAAGCCTTGCATCATACGGTCCCAGTCGATCGGCAGCGTCGCAAAGGTGGTCACGATATAGACCGCTATTGCGACATAAAGGCCGTAGCGCAATAGCGGGTTGGCGATGAAGGGCTGCTTGCGCCAGGTATCCCTCGCCGTACTCATGCCGCAGCGCCTTCCATCTGCCGGTCTTCGTGAGGAACACCGGCGTAGATCTCGTGCATCGCGTCCTTCGTCAGGGCATCCGGCAGATCGTCGAAAATGATCCGCCCATAGCGCATGCCGACGATACGGTCGCTGAATTCCTTGGCTTCATTGACGTTGTGAATGTTGATGATCACCGGAAGCTTCAGTTCGCGTGCGAGGTCCCGCAGCAGCGTCATGATCTGTTCCGAGGTCTTCGGGTCGAGAGAAGCTGTCGGTTCGTCGGCCAGAAGGATTTCAGGTTGCTGCATCAGCGCCCGGATAACGCCGACACGCTGGCGTTCGCCGCCTGAAAGTTCGTCCGCGCGCTTGTTGGCGTAATGGGCGATCCCGACCCGCTCCATGAGCTCATAGGCCCTGCGGATGTCTTCCTTGGGGTAACGTCTCGAAAGCGCTGCCCAGGTCGAGATGTAACCGAGGCGCCCGCTCTGGACATTTTCCATCACGGTCAGGCGGTCAACCAGATTGAAGCTCTGGAACACCATGCCGATGCGGCGGCGGCCGACGCGCAGCTCGCGCTTGCCCAGGCTGGTGAAATCGGTGCCATTCAGGAAGATCTTGCCGGAGGTCGGCTCGACCAGCCGGTTGATGCAGCGAAGCAGAGTACTCTTGCCTGCCCCCGAAGAGCCGATCACGGAGACGACCTCTTCACCGGGAACCTCGAGGTCCAGGTCTTTGAGCACAGGATCCCCGGCCCCGTAACGTTTCACAAGGCTTGTTATCTTTAGCATGTTTTACCTCGATTGAACCGGCCCGCCGGAGTTCAACTCACGGCGGGCCGTCAAAGCCAGTTGTCTTACTTGGCAAGACCTTGCGGCGTGTATTCAACACCGTTGCTGGCCTGGATCTGCCGGATGACAGCCCACTGATCCTTGTAGGTGATGGGGACGAACTTGCTTACGCCCTCGAATTCCTCACCCAGTTTGTTGCCCTTGAAGTCGAAGCTGAAGAACGCTTCCTTGATTTTTTCAAC
Source organism: Labrenzia sp. 5N (assembly GCF_012395805.1). Classification (NCBI taxonomy): domain Bacteria; kingdom Pseudomonadati; phylum Pseudomonadota; class Alphaproteobacteria; order Hyphomicrobiales; family Stappiaceae; genus Labrenzia; species Labrenzia sp. 5N. Next base: position 97,209 of record NZ_JAAZTM010000001.1, read on the forward strand.
GAGGGCCGGGTCCAGGTCGTGGGCATAGTTGAAGGAGGTTGTCGGGAACGGATCGCTTTCCCAGACAATGCGCACTTCCTCCGGATCGTAAAGGCCACGTTCCGCCATGCGGTCAACAACTTCGGAGGCGACCGGTGCGGCGTCATAGTCGCCGGCAACGACACCCAGCATCGACTGGTCATGGGATCCGGAATAGATGACTTCATAGTCCTGATCCGGCACGACACCGAGGTCCGGGAACAGGGCCCGCGGCGCCTGGTTGCCCGAGTTGGACGTCGGAGACGTGTGCGCGATGCGCTTGCCCTTCATATCGGCAGGCGTTTTGATATCGCTGTCGGCCTGGGTGTAGATCTGAAGGCGGTAGCCGAACTGACCGTCTTCGCTGCCCATGATCGCAAACGGCACGGCACCGGCGAGATTGACGGCAAAAGGCGTCGGGCCGGTCGAGAAGCCCGCGATATGCAGACGGCCGGACCGCATGGCTTCCACTTCAGCCGAATTCGACTGTACGGCGAAGAACTGCACGTCCTTGCCGGTAACGGTTTCCAGATGCTCGATGAAAGGTGCCCAGATGTCGGCGTAAACGGCCGGATCTTCAACCGGTGTATAGGCGAAGACGAGCGTGTCCGGGTTGCTCAGTTTGGCCGGATCGGACGGGGCATCGGCGACAAGATCGCCGTTGGCATCGCAATAGATGCTATCAAGTGCACCCTGGTTCGCGCATTCAGCTGCATAAGCGGACGAAAGGGCAAAACCGGTCACAAAAGCCACGGAACCGAGCCGGGCCAGCATATTTCTCATATTTTCCTCCCATTACAGATCACTCGCACCTCACAGCGCATCGCACCGCAAGGCTCTTGAAAGATCGACTTCAGCCTAGCGGGATGTGGCGAGGGAAAACGAGCGGCGAAGTGTTAACAGAAGCTGTTGGACAGCCCTATTTTGTTAACAGTGTTACAACCACCCATGGGCGGGTGAAACAATTGTAACGAGATTCTGGTCTCGCAACCTGGTCCTTGTGTTAGACAGCTCATGAAGGTGCAAGAGAGCGACGGCATGGATGCAAGCGCGACAAGACCGGTGATTGCCATCATCGATGATGACGCGGATGTGCGCGAAACCCTGTCTGCTCTCATGGAGGCAAGCGGGTTCGAACCGGTTGCGTTTCAGGACAGCGACGGCTTCAAGGCGGCTGGCAGTCCCCAGGATTTCGACCTCGCGCTGATTGACCTGCGCCTCAAGGGCGAATCCGGTCTGACCCTTGCCATTCACATTCGCGAAACCAGCGAGCTTCCAATCGTCATGCTGACCGGTGTGGGCGACGAGATCGACAAGATCATCGGCCTTGAGACAGGCGCTGACGACTACCTGATGAAGCCGTTCAATCCGCGCGAACTCGTCGCCCGCATCCGCGCGGTTCTGCGACGCTACGGGCATGGCGTTTCAGCTGCGAAAGCCGGCAAGGATCAGGAGATCATCTTCGGCGACAAGAGGGTGAACCTGAAACGCAGGGAACTGCTTGACGGTAACGGCGACGAGATCCCGCTGACCAATGCGGAATATGTCCTCCTAGAATATTTCGTGAAGAACCCGGACCGGATCATTCCCCGTACGGACCTGATGCGCGAGATCGGCAGCGACATGCAGCGCTATGTCGACCGGACCATCGATGTCCTGATCCTGAGGCTGCGCCGCAAGATCGAGAATGTCCCGTCCAAGCCCGTTCATCTGCAGACCCGCCGCGCACAGGGATATATCTTCGTCCTGCAGGCGGACGGACCATGAGCACGTCCCGGCTCCGCCAGCCCAGTATCCGCTCGCTGCTGCTTTCCTCCATCGGCCTGCTTCTTGTCGTGGTCATGGTTGTCGGGGCCATTGCCCTCATCACTCTCAACAGCGCCGAAGAGCAGCTCGGCACATTTCACGACCAGACCTTGAGCGACGTTTCCGACGCCCTGGAACTTTCCGGCAACGCGTCGAAACTGGCCGCCTCCGCGCCCTTTCTGATGACACTCAGCCCCAGCTTCCAGCTGGAAAGCGAGGCCGAACGAATTCTCGCAACGCTTGATCACATCGAGACACTGGGTGGTGGCGATCCCGACCTCATCAGGCCTCTTGCCCGCATCCGGGTCGCGATCACCGATCTGGCCCGCGCAATGGTTCCACAAGGCAGGAACGCTGCAGAGCTCGCATTGATCGATCAGGATCTGGAGCGCCTTCAAAAACGCTTCAGGAGGCTCGCACAATCTCGGGACCAATCGCCTGAGGACCGTCAGAACTGGTCAGCCCTGCAGCAACTGGTCATGGCGGCCATTGGTGCCTTGCGCAGTCAGGAGCTGATCAAGGTCGGCGAGCAGCAAAGCAGCTTCCGGCGTATCCGTCAGGACATTGCTTCCAATGCCCCTGCCGCCGTACGCGCCGCCTTGGCCGAGGTCGATGACGCCGTGATGCGGCGGGGCGACCTGTTCTCGCTGCGTTATGCCAGCCTCGCCGCCAAGCTCGATGCCGAAAACGCGCTCTTCCGCATTCGCACCGAGCTCGCGCAGGTGAACGCCTACGCCCTTCAGAAGGTGACGGACACAAAGCTGCGGCTTCGCGTTTCACGCGACAAGACAACGACCAGCATTACCTTTGCAAAGGCCGTCATTCTTGTCCTGACCGGCATCAGCCTGATTGTTGCCATCGGCTCCGCCCTGTTTGTCTCCCGCTACGTGGTTCGCAACCTGCACCAGATTACCGCAGTCATGCGGCGGCTGGCGGCTGGAGACCTGAAGGCTCGGCTCCCCAAGAAGGCAAGCTCGTCGGACGAAATCGGGCAGTTGTCCGAAGCCTTCCGCAAGTTCCGGTCCAACGCCCTGCGCCTGGAACGGAAAACCAGGGAAGTCTGGCGTCGAAACGAGCTTTTCATCACCGTTTTCCAGAACATAAGCGACGGTGTCGCGGTCCTGTCGCCAACCGGGCAGATCCTGGCCGAAAATGATCGTGTCCGGGAGTTGTTGCGCCTTGAAAGGGCTGGCCGCGGCAAACGCATGACTTTGCCGGAACTTCTGGAAAAGTCACCGTTCGAGCGCCGCGCCAATGAAAACGACCGCGCTGGATTTGGCGAATACGCCGACACCACCGGCCGGGTGCTGGAAGTGCGCCAGTCGGCATTGCCTGACGGCGGCTCGGTTTGGCTGTTTTCCGAAACGACGGAACGCAAAAGGATCGACGAACGGCTGGAAGAAATCCGGCGAGTGGAAAGCCTCGGCAAGGTGACAGGCGAAGTTGCCCATGACTTCGGCAACATTCTGTCCACGATCTCCGGAAATCTTCACATGCTGGAGGGCGAGCTTAGCCCCAAGGCCTCCGTGCTGAAAGCAAGGATCAATGACGCCGTCGAACTCGGTGTTTCGCTGATCGAGAGGCTTCTGGCCTTCGCCCGCAAACAACACCTCGCCCCCATCGAAACCGATATCGCCGTGATTGCGGAAGGCATGGAAGACCTGTTGTCGATGGCCCTGCCCGAAACCGTAACGTTGACGATCAGGTGCGACGAAGGCCCGATGCATGCGCGGATCGACCCCGGCCAGCTGGAAAGCGCCATCTTGAACCTGTGCGTCAATGCAGGTCAGGCCATCGAAGACGAAGGACATATCGAAATTGCCGTGACGCGGCAGACAGACGGGACGATCTCGCTCTCGGTGCAGGATGATGGCTGCGGCATGGATGCAGATACGTTGCGCCAGGCCGCAGAGCCTTTCTTCAGCGCCCGCGCGAACGGTGAAGGCACGGGCCTAGGGCTGTCCATGGTGCACGGGTTCGCGCACCAGTCAGGCGGCACCATCCACATTGCATCGCAGCCGGGACACGGAACCTGCGTAACGTTGACCTTTCCCCAGCAGCCTCGTGGACAAACCTCCCATTCTGTCGAGACCGTGGCCGGGAACGGGATCGGGCACGCTCTTGTGGTTGATGACGACCGGAGGTCGGCAGCTGCGATATCGGACCTCATGACAAGGTTCGGGTACAAGGTGACGACAGAGCATTGTTTTGAGGATGCCAAGGTCAGGATTGGCCGCGACATGGCCTATTCGATCGTGGTGACGGACTTGCAGCTCGACAATGGTCACTCGGGCTGGGACCTTGTGGCGAAAGCTCTCGATACGCACCCCGATTGCCGGGTCGTTGCCGTTTCGGGGCATCTGCCACAGGACGACCAGTTTTCAGACAGATTTCCGGAACGTTTTTCGAAGCTGCCCAAGCCGGTGGATGCGGAAGCCCTGGCCGAAAAGATCGGTATGCAGCTCAACGCACCTGCCTGAGCAGGCGCGAACCGAACCGAAGGCTCGGTTCAGATCAAACGAAGACCCGTGCCAGTGTCGCGACCGCGAGCGCAGTTGCGGCCCGCTTCGGGCCTGCAAGATCCGACGTGGTTCCGCCAGGCACCATCAGGTTGATCCGGTTGAGGTCCGTTGCATCCAGATGATCGAGATCGGCCGATTTGGCGGCTTCCTCGGCCGACAGGCGGATTTCGTCGAGCATGCGCACAAGGCCCTGCCAGATATGGATAGGAGGAGCCTCGCTCGTATTGCACCAGCGAAGAATTTCATCTTCAGATACATTGAGCACCATCGCAGCCTCACTCGTATCGAGACCGAGATATGTCATCATATCACTGAAGTTACTCATTCTTTTCCCCAAGACGCTCTGCGCCCCAAACACCAGAACCTACATTTTGCACTGCAATATGGCAAAAATCCAGTTCTTTACGGGAATTGAGTTAACCAATGCGCCGGCAAAGCAGGCGGACAGCAACGCAATGCTGCGATTCTTGGCGGTTCTCTTGGTATTTTTGGCAAGAGGGAGCCATTGCAATTGACCAGCGCACTGGGTGGAAGAGCCAATTATCTGAAATATCTGATGAAAATTGATATCGGTGGAAAACGGTCGCCTGCCCGATTGTCCGGTTCGGTTAATGATAGGTTTATCCGACCAAATCAACCTGACCAATTGTGCCGCCGGACTCTTTGATGAAGTTCAAGGGAAAATCCTTCATTGCCATCGTTCTGAGCCCGGAGCCGCCCTTCGCGGACTGGTTCCGTGAAATCGACCGGATCATCGAACGCTCACCGGGATTTTTCATCGACCGGCCCATTATTCTGGACGTTCGGGGAACCAAGATTCCGATTGAAGAGCTGGAACAGCTTCTTGCCGAACTTGCCGAACGCTCGATCCGGGTGATGGGAATCGACGGTGTCGCCGGAACACGCCTGAAAGCCGGCATGCCGCCGAGCTTTTCCGGTGGCCGTCTGGCGTCCGACGTGGATGTCCCGACCCCTGCAAACGCTTCGGCCGCGGCTGGAAACGGTTCTGAAACCGAAAAGCCGGACGCCAAGGACGCAGATGGCTCGACCAGGAACACAACTGCAAAGTCCAAGAAGACAGCCGCTGAGCCCAAAGCCAAGGAGAGCAAGGCAAACGGTGACAGCGATGTCGAACCGGAAGCGTGGGAAACCTCGCCGGCCAGCATCGCAAGCGGATCTTCCATCGTGATTACCGAACCGGTGCGCTCGGGCCAGAGCATCCTGCATCCGGAAGGCGACGTCACTGTCATCGGCTCCGTGAGTTCCGGCGCCGAAATAATCGCCGGTGGCTCGATACACGTTTACGGCGCCCTGCGCGGACGTGCATTGGCCGGTGTCGCAGGGAAAGACAGCGCCCGTATCTTCTGTTCCAAGCTGGATGCGGAGCTGGTTTCCATCAACGGGCTCTACAAGGTCGCGGACGATTTCGATGGCGCCCTGCGCAACGCACCTGCGCAGATCCGCTTCGAAAACGAAACCCTCGTCTTTGAAGAGCTGAACTAACCACAGGGCCGGCTGCAGAAGGCCGCCGGACTGACAACAAAAACAGGACGAACACCATGAGCAACGCTACTGTCGTTGTGGTCACGTCAGGCAAGGGCGGCGTGGGCAAAACCACCACCACCGCAGCTATCGCCTCGGCGCTTGCCAAAGAAGGCTACCAGGTCTGCGCCATCGACTTCGACGTCGGGCTGCGCAACCTCGACCTGATCATGGGTGCGGAACGGCGGGTCGTGTTCGACCTCGTCAACGTGGTGCGCGGCGAAGCTTCGATCAAACAGGCGCTGGTGCGCGACAAGAAGCTGAACAACCTCTACCTGCTGCCGGCCTCCCAGACCCGGGACAAGGATGCATTGACCGAAGAGGGCGTTGCCAGCGTCATCAGCGAATTGCGGATGTATTTCGACTGGGTGATCTGCGACAGCCCTGCGGGCATCGAACGCGGCGCGACGCTGGCGATGCGCCATGCGGATGAGGCCATCATCGTGTCCAACCCGGAAGTGTCGTCCGTACGCGACTGCGACCGGATCATCGGCCTGCTCGACGCGAAGACAAAGATCGCCGAAGACGGCGGCCGGATGCCGAAGCACCTGATGATCACCCGTTACGACACCGAGCGTGCCAAGACTGGTGACATGCTGGCAACCGACGATGTCGTCGACATTCTCTCCGTGCCGCTCATCGGCGTCGTGCCGGAAAGCAAGGACGTGCTGAAAGCGTCGAACGTCGGTCTGCCGATCACGCTGTCGGACGAAAATTCGCCTGCTGCCAAGGCCTATACCGAGGCCGTGCGCCGTCTGCTGGGTGAAAATATCCCGGTCACGATCCCTGAGGAAAAGAAGGGCCTGTTCGGCAAGTTCTTCAAGGGGAGGGCCGCATGAACATCCTGAGCCTCTTTGGCAAAAGAGGTGAAAGTGCCTCTGTTGCCAAGAACCGGCTGCAAATTCTGCTGGCGCACGAACGGGCCGACGACGGCTCCGACGCGGTCCTGATCTCAAGTCTGCGGGAAGACATCCTGGCCGTCGTGGCAAAGCGCGTTGCGATCGACCCGGACTCCGTCCGTCTCGAAATGGACAGGACCGGTGACGTCACCACGCTCGGCATCGATATCGAATTGCCGCCAGCGAAAGCCTCCTGACGTTCAAGACCGGCCTTCTGGCCGGTCTTTTCCTATCAGCCTGGCTGAGCTGCCGACTGAATGGGGACATGCCGGAAATCCAGCAGGTCGGAAGAATAGACCGCGACCTGTGCCCTGCCCCGCCGTTTCGCCGAATAAAGTGCAACATCCGCCTGGCGAAGCAGTTCCGAAGGCTTGTGCGAAAAAGCGACGCCGACACTGGCCCCGAACGTATAGGTGGCGCCGTCAAGGTTCACTGGCCGGCTGAGTTGTTCCACGATTGCCCGGCTTGCCGAAAGCACCCGCTCGCGCCGTGCCCTGCCGAACACAATGACGAACTCATCCCCGCCCAGCCTGACCACCGTGTCGTCCGCATTGACAAGGCCGGTCAAAGCTTCCGCGACATGCAAAAGCACCAGATCCCCTGTTTCATGGCCGTAGGTGTCGTTTATTTCCTTGAACCGATCAAGGTCGACATAGAGCAGCGCGTGACCGTCCGCCAACGGCTTGACGTCCTGCAGGAGCGCCAGCTTTTCATCCAGCAATCGCCTGTTGCCCAACCCCGTCAGAGGGTCGCTCCTGACCTGATTGGCCAGCAGTTCCTTGACCTTGTCCGCCTGGTGTTTGGCTTCCGCAAGCGCCCGGACTGTATCTGTTGCACGGTGGAAGAACATGCGCGCTGACAAGTACATGCCGAGATAGACCGCCAGCACCCCAAGGGCCAGAAGAGGCAACATCCGAAATCCGGCCAGTTCCGGGTTCCAAACGAAAAACCCGAGGTGCCGCCTGTCCACGGTCTCAATGTCGTATCCAGCCTGCCAGAAGGCCGGGGGTATTTGCGCCAACCCAAGACCGGGCAAGTGATATTTCTCCGCCATATCCGCCAGGACTGAGGCATTGATAGGCCGTGCGAAGACCAGCACATGATCGGTACTGGTGTCGCTGTCCTCTGTGTAGGACGTCAGCAAAACAGCGCTGGCGAGGTAAAGCGTCTCAAGGTTCCCAACCAGACCTGTTGCCGGAACCGGCGCCTCATCCTGCGGCGTATTTCGGGCATCGGCAATCAGAACGCTCATCGAAGGCCCATAGCGAACCCGCAAGTCCGTATTGGCGACCTTGCCTTCCACCACATGAACCTTGGGCTGGTTGTTGCCATCCAGCAGGTGGATCCCGTCGATCTGCAGTTCTTCCTGCATGTAGTCGACAAAGGTTTCCCGTATCCAGGTCATGTCAAAGGATTCGACAAGGTTTTCGACCGCGTCGTTCCAATAGCCGTACTCAAGCGTGATGTCCGCCAGATGATCGGAGCGATCGCCAAGCATGGCCGTGAAAATATGTTCTGAAGATCGGATGGAATTGCGGTCAAGGGTCCAGGAAAGGAACGACACAAATGCCATCAGGCTCACCGCGCTGATGATCACGGTTATCCAGAACGGCTTGGACAGACGGCGGATTTCTACCGCTTGCGCTTCGCCCTTGACCTTTTGAAGCGGCGGCGAACCATGCCCGACAGGCTCGTATCGCACTTGCTTATTCGCTCTCTTAGCTGCATTCCAGCTGGAATACCTATATTCCGGCAGCTGCAAGTATCCTAGAGAAGCCTTTCAGCTCTATCAACACAAGAAATATTATTTAAAATCAATACTTAGCCAAATATTTCACAAATACTCGACCTGAATGACAATCACCGTTAAAAATTACAATAAATTATCCTCAAAACAACTTTCATGAATACGCATTAGTCACGAGCCAACTTCTGAAACTCGAAATCGTTTCTTGTGAAAAACCCAAGCGAGATAACATAGCCCCCCGTGGACAGCGCACAGTTCGTCGGGCGCGGCGAAGAGCCGGATAAAGGTTGAGGCCAGCCAGGTGGTCCGGCTCCCATGCTCATTCCTCTCAGCCCCTGAGGTCGCCCCAGCTCAATAACACTGAGGTTCAGTGAACGGAGAAAAGCTGGAGCCGGGTTTTCCGGTTACGCCTCGTAGACGATCTCGCGGGTTTCTCGGAATTTCACGTCCGGGAACTTTTCGGTTACGTGACCGATTTCCCAGGCGTTCTTGAACAGGAACACCGGCTTGTCGTCACGGTCGTTGGCGATCGACATGCGGTGGCCTTCCAGCATCTTCTGCAGGGTCTGGCTGTCGGTTTCGATCCAGCGGGCGGTGGTGTAAGGCACTGCTTCGAAGCCGATTTCAGTGCCATACTCCGCCTTCAGCCGATCCACCACGACATCAAGCTGCAGTGCGCCGACCACGCCGACGATCCAGTTGGAGCCGAGATCCGGTTTGAAGATCTGCACCAGACCTTCTTCTGCCAGGTCCTGAAGGCCCTGGCGCATCTGTTTGACGCGCATGGTGTCGGACAGGCGTACACGGCGCAGGATTTCCGGTGCGAAGGCCGGCAGGCCGGTGACGTGGATGTTCTCGCCCTCGGTCAATGTGTCGCCAACACGCAACTGGCCATGGTTGGGAACACCGATGACGTCGCCCGGATAGGCAAGGTCGGCGATTTCCCGTTCCTCGGCAAAGAAGAAGATCGGTGCGGAAACGGCAATCTGCTTGTCGGCGCGCACGTGCTTCAGCTTCATGCCACGCTTGAAGGTGCCGGAGCACAGGCGCACGAAGGCAATGCGGTCGCGGTGCTTGGGGTCCATGTTTGCCTGCACCTTGAAGACGAAGCCCGTGACCTTGTCTTCCTGCGGCATGATTGTGCGCCCGCCTGTCGCCGGCTGCGAATGCGGCGGCGGGGCGAAGTCGGCGATGAAATCGAGCACTTCCTCGATGCCGTAGTCGCGCAGCGCCGAGCCGAAGAAAACCGGCGTCAGGTGCCCTTCCAGGAAGCTTTCCTTGTCGAATTCGGCGTAGCCTTCGGCGCCCAGTTCGACGTTCTCGGTCAGTTCATCCATGATCCGGTCGAACACGGTGCCGGTCAGGACCTCGTCATCAAGACCGGAAACGTCCTTGGTCTGGGTAAAGGCACCACCGCGCTCGCCGTCGGACGTGTGGAATTTCTTCTTCTGCCAGTCATAGACACCGAAGAAGTCCGAGCCCATCCCGACGGGCCATGTCTGCGGAGAGACGTCGAGAGCCAGCGCCTCCTGTACCTCGTCCAGAATCTCCAGCGCATGCCGGCCTTCACGGTCGATCTTGTTGACGAAGGTGATGATCGGGATGTCGCGCAGGCGGCAGACTTCGAACAGCTTGCGTGTCTGGGTTTCGATACCCTTTGCAGCGTCGATCACCATGATGGCCGCATCGACGGCAGTCAGCGTGCGATAGGTGTCTTCGGAGAAGTCCTCGTGACCCGGAGTATCGAGCAGATTGTAGACGATGCCCTTGCGCTCGAAGGTCATGACGGAAGACGAGACGGAAATGCCGCGTTCCTGCTCGATCTTCATCCAGTCGGACCTTGCGCGGCGGCGCTCGCCGCGAGCACGCACCTGACCGGCTGCCCGGATCGCGCCGCCTGAAAGCAGCAGCTTTTCAGTCAGGGTCGTCTTACCGGCATCCGGGTGTGAAATGATCGCGAAGGTGCGCCGGGACTGATAAGGCGCCGTGCCGTTTAGGCCAGTCATGAAGATCTCCTGATCCCAAATCCGGCGGGGCCGCGCAAACACGCCGGGAAAACCGGGGCGCAACCTTCCACTCAGAGCCGGACGGATTGATGTTTCGTTGGCGGAAGGTCATAGAGAGAATTCTTGAAGATTTCCAGTAGAGAATCGCCGATTTGCCCCGACAGTCCAAGGAGACCCCATGAGCCGAAGCAAATGTCTGATCGTCGGCCTGGTGATGATTGCCGCCACAGCGGCCATTCTCCTGGCCATGGGGCGGATCCCGATCTGTGATTGCGGCTATGTCCTGTTGTGGACACCGGCCAGCGATGTCGCCGGTTCCTCGCAACATATCGCCGACTGGTACACGCCCTCGCATATCATCCACGGCTTCCTGTTCTATCTGTTCCTGTGGCTGGTCTTCAGACGCAGTTCCGTCGGTGAGCGCGCGCTCGGAGCGATCTTCATCGAAGCAGCCTGGGAAATCGTCGAGAACAGCCCCTGGATCATCGACAGGTACCGCGAAGCGACCATTGCCGTTGGTTACACCGGTGACAGTGTCCTGAATTCCGTCTTCGATATTCTCTGGATGCTCGCCGGCTTCTTTTTTGCCTGGCGCATGCCGGTCTGGGTCACGATCCTGGTCGGGATTGCCTTCGAATTGCTTGCGCTCTGGGTGATAAAGGACAATCTGACGCTGAACGTTCTGATGCTGGTCTACCCGGTCGAGGCGATCAAGGTCTGGCAAGGCGGGTAGGCACAGCCACCCGTTTCCACCCCTCCTACGCCGTTATCGTTGAGCCTGACGAGAGAAATACATCCGAGTGAAGCTCAGAGCTGAAACAGCTTGTGCTTTTTCAGAAGCTCGATCAGCACTTCGCGGGCATCCTGACGATGAAGATGATGGCGCTGGCGTGCTGCCTGGGCGTCGCCCTTGCGGATCGCGTCGAAGACAGCCCGGTGGTCTTCGTTGGACTTGACCGGCAGCGGGCGAATGTAAAGCGTCATGGCGCGTGCCCGGCGCACCTGATTGGACATCATCGAGACGATGGACTGGACACGCGAGTTGCCACCGAGGCGGACAAGTTCCGTGTGGAAGGCATCATCGGCTATCGCCCAGGCTTCCCGGTCCTCACGCTCCAATGCATCTTCCATGGCCTCGATCGCCTGCTTGAGATCCACAAGATCCGTTTCCGAATAGCCTTGTTCAGCGGCTTCTTCGGCAGCAAGGCTCTCCAGTTCGGTCAGGATGGCGTAGATTTCCTCCATGTCCTTCAACGACAAGGTGGCGATGCGAACACCCTTGCGTGGTCGCACCTCCAGAAGGCCTTGCTGGGCCAGCATCAAGGTTGCCTCGCGCACCGGTGTGCGGGACATGCCAAGCCGGTCGGCAAGTTCGCTTTCGAGATGATCGGAGCCTGCCGCCAGTTCACCGTCGAAAATGAGCTGGCGGATCTGTTCCATGGCCTGCGTGGTGATGGTCTTTTGTTTCGGAGCCTCAAGCACAGTCAAACTCCCGGATTTTCTGCCCCTTGCGATCCGCCTCATAGATGGCCTGTTCGATTGCAATCACCTTCAGGTAGCTCCGCGCCTCGTTTTCCAGCGGCTTTCCATCCAGGAGACCGTCTACAACATGGCTTATCAGATTCTTGACGCAATCGCCGCCAAAGCCAGGCCAATCCTGTGCCACCAGCAGAAGAGTTTCGTCCTTGTCGCCGAAATGGCGCAAGCGCACCGAGCCGTCGCCTTTCAATGTCAGCGTTCCCCGGGTGCCCTCCAACAAAGCTTCACCGAGTGTGGTTCTGCAATTTTCGGCGGCGTGGTCCAGAAGCCTGTTGCCGTCGAAGAGCGCTCTCACCCCGTTTGAATAGTCGAAAATGAAATAGCCGGCGTCCTCTCCCTTGATGGCCGGGTTGAGCCTGCGAAGATCCGCATAGACCGCCTCGGGCTCGCCGATCAGGTAGCGAAACGTATCGATCCAGTGAACGCCGGTTTCATGGATCAGCAACCTGGGCATTTCCTGAAAATATGGCTGCCGGTCCAGGTAGGCCTTCGGCCCCTGCCCGTCCCCTGTGCGTAGCCGGAAAGTTACCTGCAGCAAATCGCCAAGCAGTTGCCGTTCCAGAGCCTGTCGGATTGTCCGGTACCAGGGCTGAAAACGGAAGTTTTCATGGATGACGATAATCACGCCGGCTTCTTCTGCCAGCTCGGTTGCCTTCCGGGCTTCCTCGAGCGAGGTACAGAACGGTTTCTGACAGATGATCGTCTTCACCCCCTTCCTGATTGCAAGCTCGATGGCGCTGAAATGCGTCGGCGGTGGCGTGATGATGTCCAGCAGATCGGGTTTCGCCATCTTCAGCATGCACTCCAGATCACTGAAGGCAGTCAGTCCAGTGGCCTTCGCCTTCGCGGGATCCTGATCACAGGAACCGACCAGCCGAACCCGTTCGACCCTGCGCCAGGCATCATAGTGAAACTGGGCAAAGTAGCCCGCTCCAAGACAGGCAACGCGTAACGTGTCCGAGACGCCCAGGTCTTTTGCAGAGCCGTCGTTCATCTTTTTTCGTCCTCCCGCACACTCCTGAAATCGGCAGAAGACCCGAGGGCTTTCCCTGTTTCGAAGCGGCAATTCCATCATTGGATTTTTGATAGTCGACATTAGCGCCGTTGACAAGGGATTGGTTAGCGTATACGCAATCGAATGTGTAAATTGATACGGCCTTGGAGCGGCCGTGGGAGGAGATTGAAATGCTTGACAAGAAATCCTTGAGCCGCCTGCTGATGAGCGCGGCAATTCTCACAATGGGCATGAGCGGCGCGCAGGCTGTCGAAACCTTGCGATTCAGCCATACGGACAACCCTGGCGGATCCCGTCAGCAGGCTGCGGAACTGTTTGCGGAGAAGGTCGCGGAATATACGGACGGCCGTTACGAAGTTCAGATCTTCCCGTCCGGATCGCTCGCAAACGATCCGAAAGCCATTGAACTGCTGCAGCTTGGCGGCATCGACTTCACGGTCTCGGCCACGGGCAGCTACGCCACGCACATGCCGACGCTGAACCTCACGGCCATGCCGTTCCTGGTCGACACCTACGAGCAGGGTTGGGAACTCTATGACAATTCCGAATGGCTGCAGGGAGAATTCGCCAAGCTGCCGGAAAAGGGTTTCCGGGTACTGTCGACTTGGGAAGCCGGGTTCCGCAGCTTCACCACCAACGAACCGCTGAATTCGCCAGAAGACGCCAAGTCCATGAAAATGCGCGTCTTCCCGAACGACATGATCCGCTGGTCGATGGAAGCCATCGGCTTCCAGACGGTCGTCATGCCGATTACCGACGTCTACATTTCCATTCAGCAGGGCATCGTCAACGGCCAGGAGAACCCGGTCGACACCATCAAGTCACTGCGGTTCTATGAAGTTGCGCCCTACATCACGCTGACACGCCACGTCTACAGCCCTCTGCCCCTGACGGTGGCCGAAAAGACCTGGCAATCCTTTTCCGACGAAGACAAGGAAGCCGTGATGAAAGCTGCAGCCGATTCCGCAGCCTTCAGCCGAAACCTCGTCAAGAGTTCGGTCGAAAGCCAACTCACGGAAATGCAGGAATCCGGCGCCACGGTCAACGTTCCCGATATCGCGCCGTTCCGCGAGGCGGTGCAATCGGTCTACGCAAAGGCCAAGGATGTCTACGGCGAGGAAGCGGTCGACCAGATCCTGTCAGATGCTGCAGCGATCCGCGAAAAACTCCCGGCCCAGAACTGATCAGGCAACGAGATCAACGCACGGGTGATCGAGCCGGTTGCCCGTAGAACAGTTGATCGTTTCTTGTGGGTCGGAGCGCCGAACGGCGTTCGAAAGAACGCAGGGTGCTCCGGGGCTCAACTGCCGGAACCGCACGTCACGCGGCGGTTCCGGCCCTTTTCAAAAAGAGACGACCCTTGGATTACCGAGATCACTATCCGGCTGCGCTTCGCTGGCTCAGTCACCTGGTCGATATATGCCTGGCGCTCGGCGGCTTTTCGATCGTCACCCTGGTGTTCTGCAACGCCTGGCTTCGCGGCTTCGCCGGCTTCGACCTCGCATGGTCGCTGGAAGTGACCAGCTTCCTGCTGCTCTGGAGCACCTTCATCGGCTGTGCGGCAGCGGTTGCCCGGGGCGCACACATGCGCGTTACCGAAGTTGTCGAGAAACTGGTGCCGCTGACGGGTCAACGTGTCTTGTCGATCGCAATTGACGTGATCATCGTCGTCCTGCTGCTCAGCCTGATCTACACCGGTGTCAATATCTCGATCCATACCTGGGCACAGAAGACAACCGTTCTCTACTGGCCTGTCGGTCTGCTCTACGCGTCCATGCCAGCCGGCATGACACTGACCCTGATCTTCCATCTCTTCAACATGGTCTACGACCTCAAAAATCCTGTCGTTCCTCATGCAGCACACTCAGATGGCGGCGAGGCCCTCTCATGATCCTGATCTTCGTTGTTGCGGTCTTCCTGACCTCCGTTTTCATCGGCATTCCGCTGGTCTGGGCAATTCTGATCACCGCTGTCCTGCCGATCATCGTCTTTGATCTCGGCTATCCCTTGCAGGCACTGTTCCTGAATTTTATCGGCGGGGTGGAGCCGAACCACTTCCTTGCGATCCCGCTCTTTATCGTCGCCGGGGAAATGATGAGCCGCGGAGGTGTCGGCCTGCGCATCATCGGCTTTGCAAGGGCTGCCTTCGGCTTCATGGCAGGCGGGCTCGGCATGGTCGTCGTCGGCGCATCCATGATTTTCGGCGGCATTTCGGGTTCGGCCATTGCCGACAGTGCAGCCATCGGTTCGGTCATGATCAAGAACATGTCCCGCGAGGGCTACAACACCGCCTTCGCCGCCGGTCTGGTGGCTGCAGCCGGGACGATCGGCATCATCATCCCACCATCCATTCCGATGCTGATCTACGGCTTTGTCGGCAACGTTTCGGTTGCCGATCTCTTTCTCGGTGGCATGGTTCCCGGCATTCTGTTCGGCGCCCTGTTCATGGCGGTTTGCTATTATGTCGGCAAGACCACCAAGTGCGACCCCGGTGGGCGCACCACGACCTTCAAGGAATTGACCAGTTCCTTCATCGGTACCGCCCCTGCCCTGTTCATGCCGATCGTGATCCTCGGCGGCATTTTCACCGGCTGGGTAACACCTACGGAAGCCGCGGCCCTTGCCGTCGTCTACGGCCTGTTCGTCACAACTGTTGTCTACCGGGACTTCAAACTCCGCGATCTGCCGCGTCTTCTTATCGACAGCTTTGTCACCAGCGCGGTGGTGATGGTCGTGATCGGTGCAACGACAGTCCTTGGCTGGCTGATCACGCTTGAACAGATGCCCCAGATCCTGGTTGGTTTCGTGCAGGCGTTTTCAACCGGACCCTGGATGTTCCTGTTGCTGGTCAACGTCGTGCTTCTGGTCCTCGGCCTCGTTCTCGATCCGGTTCCTGCAATCCTGCTGACGGCACCGCTGTTCCTGCCGACCGCACAAGCCTTCGGTGTCGATCCGGTCCATCTGGGTGTGATCATGACCTGCAATGTGGCCGTCGGCCTGTTCACACCTCCGGTTGGCGCAACGCTTTATGTTGCCTCGCGGATATCCGGCGTCGGTGTTTTGTCGATCGCCCGCAACATGGCACCGCTCTACATAGCCGCAATCGCCGCCCTGCTCGCCGTGACTTACATACCCTTCCTGTCGATGGGTATGGTGAACCTGTTCCGCTGAGGAGAACAACATGTATGCCGTAACGGTGGTGTTTCAGATCAAGGCCGAGACGGTGGAGGATTTTCTGCCGCTCATGATCGCAAACGCCGAAGCGTCCCTGAAGGACGAACCCGGATGCAGGCAATTCGACGTCTGCACCGACCCTGATCGCCCCGGCGATGTGTTTCTCTATGAACTTTATGACGATGCCGACGCCTTTCAGGCGCACCTGCAAACCCCTCACTTCAAGTCGTTCGATGCAAAGGTTGCCGGGATGATCGCGCAGAAAACGGTCCGAACCTACGCGAAGGTGGCCTCATGAGCCCCTGGCAGGTTTTCGCGGTCAAATATGCCGACAGGAATGCGCGCACGCGCAAGGACAGTTTCCTGTTCGACGACAACCACGACCAGCCACACGAGATGGATTACTTCATCTGGGTGCTGCGGCGGCAGGACGAGATCATTCTGGTCGACACAGGTTACGACGGCGAGGAAGGCGCGCGGCGCGGCCGTCCTGTCCGGCTCAATCCGGTAGAGGCCCTGGCCCCTCTCGGCATAGAACCTGAGGCTGTGACGACCATCATCGTCACCCATCTGCATTATGACCACGCGGGCGGCTTGAAGCATTTTCCCAATGCCACCATCCATCTGCAGGCAGCGGAAATGGCTTTCGCCACAGGTCCCTGCATGTGCCAGGGCGCGATGAAGGCTCCCTACACCGCGGACCATGTCTGTGAAGCTGTGCAAAGGCTCTACTCTGGCCGGGTAATCTTTCATGAAGGAGATGGCGAAGTCCGGGAAGGACTTACAGTTCATCGCATTGGCGGGCACAGCAAGGGGTTGCAGGCGGTTCGTGTACTGACAGAAGCTGGCTGGATGTGCCTGGCTTCCGACGCAGCGCACTACTACGAGAATTTCCTGGAAGCCAAACCGTTCCCGATCGTGGTCGACATGCAGGACATGCTGGATGGTTTTGGAACCATTCAGCACCTTGCCAGCTCGATAGACCTTGTTGTGCCGGGACATGATCCCCTGGTGCGAACGCTCTTTCCGCAACACGGCCCGGACCACATCTTCCGTCTCGACCGTGGTCCGCTCAAGGGGATCCGCTCATGAATCTGGGCGTGATCGCGGATGATTTTACCGGAGCCTCCGACATTGCATTGATGCTGTCGGAAGGCGGCATGACGGCGGCTCAATATGTCGGTGTACCCGATGTTCCGGCACTAGCGTCGGTGGACGCCGGCATCATCAGTCTGAAGTCCCGAACGATCCCAGCTGCAGAGGCAGTTGCCCAGTCCCTGCGAGCCTGCGACTGGCTGACCGGTCAGGGATGCAAGCAGATTGTCTTCAAGATCTGTTCGACGTTCGATTCGACCGACGAAGGCAATATCGGCCCGGTGGCGGAAGCCCTTGCCGACAGGCTTGGCGAGACATGTGTGATCGTCTGCCCGGCCTTTCCGGAAAACGGACGAACCGTCTACCAGGGACATCTCTTCGTCGCAGACAGGCTTTTGAGCGAAAGCGGCATGCGCCACCATCCGTTGACGCCAATGGGCGACCCGGACATCCGGCGGGTGCTGGCTCGTCAGACGTCCTGGGCAGTCGGTCATGTCTCCCTCGATCACGTGGCAGATGGTCCGGCGGCAATCAACCTCGCCTGCCCTGCCGACGGCAAGTCGATGGTGATTGTGGATGCAATCCGCAACGATGATCTTGCAACCATTGGGCGGGCAATCGCCGCGCGAAAGCTTCTTGTCGGGGGCTCGGGCATAGCCCTCGGTTTGCCCAAGAACTTTGGCCACGCGCCTGCGGTCGCCAACTGGACCGGACATTCGGGCAAAGCCGTGGTTCTGTCCGGTTCATGTTCAGTGGCAACTCGCGCCCAGGTGGCGAGCTACAAGGCCATTGCGCCCTCGCGTGAACTGACTGTCGACGACATCATGGCGAAGGCACTGTCGGTGCAGGAAATCGCCGGCTGGGTACTTCGCCAGGACGCTTCGCCCCTGCTTTATTCCTCCGCCGACCCGGAGGCGGTGGGTGCTGCCCAACAAAAATACGGCAGGGAAAAAAGCGCGGCGGTGATTGAGGAGTTTTTTTCCGATCTGGCGGCGTCACTGTTCAGCGCCGGTGTCAGCCGAATGGTGGTCGCCGGCGGCGAAACGTCAGGGGCCGTTGTTTCCGGTCTCGGGGCAAACACGCTGGATATCGGTCCGAAGATTGCGCCGGGTGTTCCCGCGCTCAAGGTGAGCGGTCAGCCGCTGGCGCTGGCGCTGAAATCCGGCAACTTCGGTGGACCGAACTTCTTCTCCGAGGCGCTCAGCGTTCTGGAGACAAGCCGATGAGCGAAAGCGCAACAACCCGCGAACAGATTTGCCTGATGGCAAAATCGATGTTCGACCGTGGTCTGACACATGGATCGACCGGCAATCTCTCCGTTCGTCTGTCGGATGGCACATTGCTCGTTACCCCGACCGGCTCCTCCATGGGGTTTCTGGACCCGGCCCGGATCAGCCATCTTTCTGCCCACGGCGAACTGCTTTCGGGTGACAGGCCGACGAAGGAAATCCCGCTTCACACGGCTTTTTACGAGACCCGCCATTCGGCAGGTGCGGTCGTGCATCTGCATTCGTGCCACTCGGTCGCACTTTCCCTGTTGCCGGAGATTGATCCGGACAACGTTCTGCCACCCCTGACGGCGTACGGGATCATGCAGCTCGGCAAGGTGAAGCTTCTGCCGTTTTTCGTGCCGGGAGATCCGGCAATGGGAGACGCGGTCCGAGGACTTGCAGGCCGTCGTTCTGCCGTTCTGCTGGCCAACCACGGGCCCGTTGTTGCCGGCCGGGATCTGGCTGCCGCCGTCCATGCCATGGAAGAGCTGGAAGCAACAGCCAGGCTTGCCCTTCTGCTTCGCGGCACTGCCGCAACGGCGCTCAATCCGGACCAGATCGGCCGGATCGTCGAGCGCTACGACGTTGATTGGATTTGAGGAACAGTCCCATGAAAATTGCCCTGATAAAAGGTGACGGTATTGGCGTCGATGTGGCGGAAGCAGCCATTGCCGTGCTGGAAACAGCCTTGAAGCACACGGGAGAACCCGCGCCCCGCTATGACGAGATCCAGGCAGGGGCGGGTTACTTCAAGGAGACCGGCCTCGACATCGAAGACGGCGGAGAGGAACGCGCGGGGCTTGCCGATGCAATTTTCCTTGGGGCCATCGGCCTTCCCTCTATCCGGCATGCAAACGGCACGGAGATCTCGCCGCATTTGCGCCTGCGCGATCGCTTTGGGCTTTATGCGGGTGTTCGCCCGGTCAAAGCCTATCCCAACGCACCGCAAAGGCTCGCCGATCCGCGCGCTGCCGGTATCGATCTCGTTATCCTGCGGGAATCTACCGAAGGGCTGTTCTACTCTGCAGCAGCACACAAGCGCAGCCTCGTAGTCAATGATGACGAAGTGCAGGACGTTTTGCGCATCACGCGCAAAACCACCACCAAGCTGCATCGCTTTGCATTCAACCTTGCCCGCAAACGGCGCGAGCGAGGCCATCCGGGGAGGCTCACCTGTGTCGACAAGGCGAATGTGTTCACCTCTCTGGCCTTCTTCCGCCAGATCTTCGACGAAGTGAAATCGGAATTTGCCGACGTGCCTGTCGGCTACAATTACGTCGACGCACAAGCGCTCGACCTGGTGCGCAAGCCCTGGGAGTTCGACGTTCTGGTGATGGAAAACATGTTCGGCGACATCCTTTCGGACCTTGCCGGTGGCCTGGTGGGTGGCATGGGCATGGCCGCCTGTGGGGAGATCGGCGACACCACCGGATTGTTTCAGCCAGCCCACGGCAGCGCCCCCGACATCATGGGAGAAGACAAGGCCAACCCGCTGGCCGCGATCTTGAGTGCTGCGCTGATGCTGGACTATCTCGCCGAGAAGTTGGACAAGCCCTCCCTTGCCGATGCCGCAGACCTGATCAACGGCGCAGTCGACACCGGCTTTCAGGAAAACGTGTTGCGACCGATGGAATTCGGAGGTGACATGGGAACCAGGGCGGTCACGAACCAGCTGCTTACGCTTATCGGTTCATCGACTGCGATCAGAAGGTCTGCCAGCGCCTAGTACGCACTGGCATCAAGCCGACAGCACGTCACTTCAGCTTGCGGGAAATGCCACCACAGCTCTCGCGCACGATGAGATCGCCGTGGAGCAGATGAGTGCGCGTTTCCAGGGACCGGTTCGCAAGGCGATCAAGCAGGATTGTCATGGCCTTTTCGCCGATATGTTGCCGGGGTTGGCGGATTGTCGTCAATCCGGGCGTGAAATTGTTGGCAAAGGGAATGTCGTCGAAACCAAGCACGGAGAAATCTTCCGGGACTCGGTAGCCACGCAGTTGAAGTGCCGAGATGACCCCGATCGCGGTGTTGTCGTTGAAACAGAAGAAAGCGGTCGGCAGGTCGTCCTTGATGAACAGCCGTTCGACGGCGGCACGCCCGCTCTCGCTGGAGCCGTCGCCCTCCACGCGCCAGTCGCGCAATGCCTCGGGTGATTCTCTCAACCCTTGCAGATATCCGGAATGGCGAAGATCGCTGCGGATGTCGGCGGGCCCGCCGGAAATATAGGTGATCCGCCGGTGCCCCAGGGAGATCAGATATTCGGTCGCCACCTTGGAGGCCGCGACATCATCCACGCCGACGTAGCTGATTTCGGGATTCGAGACCGGACGCTCGGTCGCAACGATCGGCGGCAGGTTGGTGAGCGGTGTTTGTGGCTGTCCGGCAACCGGAATATGCCCTGTCAGCAAGACAAGCCCGTCGGCCATGCCCGTCGACAGGAAACGCAGGTAGTTCTGCTCCAGTCCGCTGGTACCTTCGGTGTTGCCGATGAGGACACCATAACCACGGTCGTTTGCCGCCTTTTCCAGCCCTGTCAGAATGCCGGCAAAGTTTGGATCAGCAATGGAAGACGCCAGCACCAGCACCATCTGCGAGCGCTGCATGCGCAGGTTCTGCGCCATGGCGTTGGCGGTGTAGCCGGTCCGGGCAATGGCGGCCGTAACCTTCTTGCGCGTGCTCTCGGCAACCTTCTCCGGCGAGCGCAAGGCCCTGCTGACGGTCGCGATGGATACGCCCGCCAGTTTCGCAACGTCTTCAATGGTCGCCGGCCGCTCGCCCGGTTCGCTCATTTTCTATTTCCAGACATGCTGCGGTGCGGCCTCGTGGTAAGTCCATGAATCGCAACGCCATCTACGCTGTATAGAACGCATTGCACATAATGAAAAGGTTTACAGAGGCCAATGTAAAGGTTTACACGATCCATGAAAACGTTTACATCAAACGCACGGCGCCATTGAGGAAGAGGGCTTTGGCGCCTTGGGAGGAACAAGAATGAGCGTGGACACCACTGCTCCGGCAGCGGTCATCGAGGCCGTGAACATCAGCAAATCCTTTGGGCCGGTTCCCGTGCTGTTCAGTGTCAGCATGGACGTCCGCCCTGGCGAGGTTCATGCCCTGATCGGCGAGAACGGCGCCGGCAAGTCGACGCTGATGAAAATCCTCTCCGGGTTTCATGATCCGACCTCCGGCCAGATCCGTCTCGACGGCAAGCAGACCGACCTGCCCGCGAACGGTGGCGCAGAGAAACTCGGCGTCGTGCTGATCCACCAGGAGCTCAACCTCGCCGAACAGATGACGGTAGAGGAAAACGTGTTCCTCGGTCGCGAGATCAAATCCAACGGTTTTCTGGACAAGGCGGCCATGCAGGCAACCGTCCGGAAGTATCTGGACGAGATCGGCCTCGACATTTCCCCGACCGATCGCATTTCCGACCTTACCATCGCCCAGAAGCAGATGGTCGAGATCGTCAAGGCTGTCAGCCGGAACGCCCGCATCCTGATCATGGACGAACCAACCGCCGTTCTGACCGAAGAGGAAACCCAGGTTTTCTTCCGCCAGGTGGAAAAGCTGAAAGAAAGCGGCGTCGGCATCGTGTTCGTTTCGCACAAGCTCAACGAGGTGAAGGAGATTGCCGACCGCGTCACCATCCTGCGTGACGGTCAGTGGATCGACACGCGTGCCTCCAGCGACCTGACGCCGGACATGATGGCCCAGATGATGGTTGGCCGGGAGCTTTCCGATCTCTACCCGCCCATGCATGAGGCAGACGTCGATGCAGAGCTCGTTCTGGAAGTCCAGAACCTGCGTGCGCCGTCCGTCGACAATGTCAGCTTCAGCCTGCGCAAGGGCGAGATATTGGGCTTTTCGGGTCTGATCGGCTCCGGCAGGACCGCAGTCTTCGAGACGATTTGCGGCCTTGCCCCGTTTGAAGCAGGAACCATCAGGCTTTTTGGACGCGACACCGGCCCCATGACCGTCGCGCAGGCACGGGACCTTGGTTTGGCCTATCTCACCAAGGACCGGAAAGAAAAAGGACTGCTTCTCGACAAGAAGATGCGGCCAAACCTGACACTGTTCGCCCTGCCGAAATTCGTCCGCAATTTCGGTCTCGACAGCAAGGCGGAAGAATACGCGCTCAACCGTGCCATCCGCCGCTTCGATGTTCGGGCCCGCGACAAGGAAATCACAGTCGGCAAGCTGTCGGGCGGCAACCAGCAGAAGCTGCTGCTCGCCAAGATCATGGAATGCGATCCGAAGATCGTCATCATCGATGAACCGACCCGCGGTATCGATGTCGGCACGAAACAACAGATCTACCACTTCATCGCTGCCCTTGCCGCCGAAGGGGTTTCGGTCGTGGTCATCTCTTCGGAGATGCCGGAGATCATCGGTATTTGCCATCGGGTGGTGGTGATGCGCGAAGGCCATATCACCGGCGTTCTGACCGGCGATCACATCAACGAAAACGAAATCATGCGCTACGCCGCCGGGCTGAAACGGGAGGAACTCCATTGACCATGATGACCGCGTCTGACGATACAGCGGCCAAGCCGGCCAAGAGGTCTTCCATAGACTTCAAGACGATTGGCCCCGCAGTTGCCCTTCTGATCCTTTGCATCATCGGCTTTCTGCTGAACCCTGCCTTCGTCAGCGAAGGCAATCTGACCAACCTTCTGACCCGCTCTGCCTTTATCGGCATCATTGCTGTCGGGGCGACCTTCGTCATCACCGCCGGAGGCATCGATCTGTCTGTGGGGTCCATGGCGGCAGCCATTTCCGGTGTCATGATCATCATCATGAACAACGCCGTCGAGACCATGGGCAGCGGCGTTCCGACAGTTCTGCTCGGCTGCGGCCTTGCCATCGTGCTGGGCATCGGGGCCGGCTGGGTGAACGGTGCCCTGACCACCAAGGGCAAGATCGAAGCCTTCATCGTGACGCTCGGCACCATGGGCATCTATCGCTCGCTGGTGACCTACTTTGCCGATGGCGGAACCCTGTCGCTCAACTTCGATATTCGCGGAACCTACAGGCCTGTCTATTACGACACGTTTCTGGGCCTGCCCTTCCCTGTCTGGGTGTTCATCGCGGTTGCCATCTGCGGCTGGCTGCTGCTGAACCGCACCGCGTTCGGCCGCTATTGCACGGCCATCGGTTCGAACGAGGCCGTCGCCAGATATTCGGCGATCAACGTGGACCGTGTGAAGACGCTTACCTATGTCATCCAGGGCCTGTGCGTTTCCTTTGCCACCATCATTTACGTGCCCCGCCTTGGCTCGGCGTCCGCGTCCACCGGCGTGTTGTGGGAACTTGAGGCGATCGCCGCGGTCATTATCGGCGGTACGGTGCTGAAGGGTGGGTATGGCCGGATCGGCGGCACCATCCTTGGCGCCCTCATTCTCACCACGATCGGCAACATTTTGAACTTCACCGATGTGATCTCGAATTACCTGAATGGAACCATGCAGGGCCTGATCATCATCGTCGCAGTGTTTCTTCAGCGCAGTGACTGGAAGCTCCGCAAGAGCAAGTAAGCCCCTGACCTGATTTCAACCGAACCGGGACCCGTCCCCAATTCAAATACCGGATCGCACCGGACGGGAGAGGTGCGTCCAGATGGCAGCATTGAAGGAGGAAGCAATGCTCATGAAGAAAGCTTTGGGAGTGATCGCGGTAACCGGTGCGCTGGCCTTTGCGGGCGCTGCGGTTGCACAGGAAAAAATCAAGATCGGCGTCAGCTATCCGACCCCGACCCATGCCTGGGCAGCCGGCATGAACTGGCACGCGGAACAAGCGGAAAAGCGGCTTGAGGCGCTTTATCCGGATGTCGATCTCATCCTGGTGAACTCGCCGGATCCGGAAGCACAGGCAAGTGCCCTGGAAGACCTGGTCTCCGTTCACCAGATCAAAGCCCTGGTGGTTCTGCCGTTCGAATCCGAACCGCTGACCGACCCGGTGCTGAACGTCAAGAAATCCGGTGCATGGATCACGGTCGTCGACCGCGGCCTCAGCCAGCCGGGCATCGAAGACCTTTATGTGGCCGGCAACAACCCGGAACTGGGCCGTGTTTCCGCCCAATACATGAAGACCCGCCTGAAGGACGGCGACAACATCGTCATCCTGCGCGGTATTCCGACGGTCATCGACAATGAGCGCTTCGACGCGTTCATGGCCGAGATCGAAGGCTCCGGCATCAACGTGCTCGACCACAAGCACGCCAACTGGAACCGCGACGACGGCTTTGAAGTGATGCAGGACTTCCTGTCCCGCTTCCCGGACATCGACGCGGTCTGGGCCCAGGACGACGACATCGCCATTGGCGTGGTTGCCGCCCTGAAACAGGCTGGCCGTGACGGCGACGGCATGTTCGTCGTTGGCGGTGCCGGCATGAAGGAAACCATCAAGGCAATCATGGACGGCGATACCCTTATTCCGGTCGACGTTCTCTATCCGCCGGCGATGATCGCCACCGCCATGGACCAGACGGTTGCCGCCTTCAAGTCCAATGGTCCGGTTGCCGGCCGCTACATTCTCGGTGCGACGCTGATCACGCCGGAAAATGCTGAAAACTACTACTTCCCGGATTCGCCCTTCTAAGGCTTCGGGACGTAGCAGGCCGGGGTCTTTCGCGATGGGACCCCGGCCCTTTCCACCTCACCTCACCTTCCCCGATTTCTGGAGAATGTCATGAAAACCATAAAGGGTCCGGCGTTGTTTCTCGCCCAGTTTGCGGGGGACGAAGCGCCGTTCAATTCCTGGGCGTCGATCACGAAATGGGCCGCGGATTGCGGCTATCTTGGCGTTCAGGTACCCAGTTGGGACAGCAGGCTGATCGACCTTGAAAAGGCAGCCAGTTCCAAGACCTATTGTGACGAATTCATTGGAACGGCGCGCGAGAACGGTGTCGAGATCACCGAGCTTTCAACCCACTTGCAGGGCCAACTTGTTGCCGTGCACCCGGCCTATGACACGGCTTTCGACGGCTTTGCCGCGCCGCATGTCCATGGCAATCCTGCCGCCCGTCAGGCCTGGGCGGTCGACCAGGTCAAACTGGCCCTGGCCGCAAGCCGCAATCTCGGCATTTCGGCCCACGCCACCTTTTCCGGCGCGCTTGCCTGGCCCTATGTCTATCCGTGGCCGCAGCGTCCTGCCGGACTGATCGAAACCGCATTTGACGAACTTGCCAGACGCTGGCGTCCGATCCTCGACTATGCCGAGGAAATGGGGGTTGATGTCTGTTACGAAATTCACCCGGGTGAGGACCTGCATGACGGCATCACCTTCGAGATGTTCCTGGAGCGCGTCAACGGTCACGACCGCTGCAAGATGCTCTACGATCCGTCCCACTATGTGCTGCAATGCCTTGATTATCTGGATAATATCGACATCTACAAGGACCGGATCGGCATGTTCCACGTCAAGGATGCCGAGTTCAACCCGACCGGACGTCAGGGTGTTTATGGCGGCTACCAGTCGTGGGTCGACCGCGCCGGACGCTTCCGCTCCCTTGGCGATGGTCAGGTCGATTTCGGAGCCGTCTTTTCCAAGATGGCCGCGAATGATTTCGATGGCTGGGCCGTGGTTGAGTGGGAATGCTGCCTGAAGCACCCTGAAGACGGGGCCCGGGAAGGCGCGGACTTCGTGAAGGCTCACATCATCCGCGTGACCGAAAAGGCCTTTGACGATTTTGCCGACGGCGGCAGTGACGAGGCAGCCAACCGGAAGATGCTCGGGATCAACTAGAGTTTTGACTTCGACGAGGCAACAATTGGACGAGTCGGCGACGACGCTCGCCACCTCTCACTCTCGTCATGAGGAGGACCGCCCGGTCCGTTTCGAAGGGTGGGCTGCAATCTTGAAAACAAGTGGCCCCTCCCTCGAAAAAGCGCATCCGCGCTTCCTCAGCATGAGGTTTCTATGTATGTAAACAACGCGTGTAATCGATTACAGCGCGCGGCACGATAGAACAGAAACAGTTTCAGGAGGAGCGATATGGCCATCGAAGGAAAAGACACCGTGCAGACGCGCCCGATCCGGCTCGGCATGGTCGGCGGCGGCAAGGATGCCTTTATCGGCGCCGTTCACCGAATTGCCGCGCGCATCGACGGCGCCTACGACCTGGTGGCGGGCGCCCTGTCTTCCACCCCGGAGAAAGCGCTTGAGTCTGGCCGCGCGCTCGGCCTCAAGGAAGATCGCATCTATGGCTCCTTCGAGGAAATGGCCAAGCGTGAAGCCCGGCTGAAAGACGGCATAGAAGCCGTTGCCATCGTGACGCCGAACCACATGCACTATCCGGCGGCGAAGGAATTCCTGAAACGCGGGATCCATGTCATCTGCGACAAACCTCTGACTTCAACCCTGGCCGATGCCAAGAAATTCGTGAAGGCTGCGGAAAGCTCCGATGCTCTCTTCTTCCTGACGCACAACTACACCGGTTATCCGATGGTTCGGCAGGCACGCGAGATGGTGGCCAGTGGCGACCTCGGCACGATCCGCGTCGTTCAGGTGGAGTATCCCCAGGACTGGCTGACGGTGGAACAGCACAACAAGCAGGCTGATTGGCGTACAGACCCGGCACGTACGGGTCTTGGCGGCTCCACGGGCGATATCGGCACTCATGCCTATAATCTTGCCTGCTTCATCACAGGCCAGTCGGCGGAAAGCCTTGCAGCAGACCTGCAGTCCTTCGTTCCGGGCCGTCAGGTGGATGACAACGGCCACGTGATGCTGCGCTACGCCAGCGGCGCGCGCGGCATGCTGTGGTGTTCGCAGGTGGCACCGGGCAACGAGAACAATCTCAAGATCCGGATCTATGGCGACAAGGCCGGGCTCGAGTGGCACCAGGAAGACCCGAACTATCTCCACTACACGCCTTTCGGAAAGCCGAAGCAGCTGCTGACCCGGGGCGGTGCCGGCATGCTCGACAGCATCGCCTCGGCCACCCGTGTGCCGCCAGGACATCCGGAAGGCTATCTGGAAGGCTTCGCCAACCTCTACAAGGACGCTGCCGATGCCATCCGTGCCCACCAGTCCGGCAAGGACGCCAGCTCTCTGGTTCCGGGAATCACGGACGGACTTGCCGGCGTGCGCTTTGTCGACGCCTGCGTCCGCTCTTCGGCGAAAAACGCTGCCTGGGTGAAGCTGGACGGATAGTCTTGCCCATCGTCGCACTTCACGAAGCCCGGGCTCTGCTGCCCGGGCTTTTGTCGTTTTCAGGGCACTCTCCCTCGAGAAAGCAGGGCCACGAAACGACATCCTTGCCGCTCTTGGCAATTCCACACGGTGGAGTGTGCTGTACCCTGGATCTTGACTTGGACCGGGAGGGCGAATGGCGGGCCTCATCCCTTCCTCCTCGCCCCATGGCTCAACCGTGGTTTCCATGCCCCTTCCTGACCTCTGTCACGCCTCCTGGAAATGGCCCGGCATCGGCCTGGATTGCCGGATCAGGCCCGGAAACGATGAAGGAAAGAGGCAATCCAGATCGTTATTTTTTTCATTATTACAGATACTTACCCATCCCGTTCGCACCGCACAACGCTACTCGCTTTACAAAAGTAATAAAGTATTACTTAATGATTTTTGTGAGGAGAATATACCTTGTGGAGGAGACCCTATGAAACTCAAGGCAATGCTTATTGCCGGGGCAATGTCGTTTGTCCCGATGACCGCCATGGCTGCCGATCTGACCATCGGTTTTTCGCAGATCGGATCTGAATCCGGTTGGCGTGCAGCTGAAACAACTGTCACCAAGCAGGAAGCTGAAAAGCGCGGCATTGATCTGAAATTTGCCGATGCCCAGCAGAAGCAGGAAAACCAGATCAAGGCGATCCGGTCTTTCATCGCACAGGGTGTCGATGCGATCCTGCTCGCTCCGGTGGTTGCCACCGGTTGGGACGAGGTCCTGGAAGAAGCCAAGGACGCCGAGATCCCGGTCGTGCTGCTTGACCGGACTGTCGACGCACCGGAAGATCTTTACATGACCGCCGTCACGTCGGATCTGGTTCATGAAGGCAGCGTCGCCGGCCAGTGGCTGGTTGATGAAACTGCCGGCGAGAAGTGCGACATCGTCGAACTTCAGGGAACAACCGGTTCCAGCCCCGCCATCGATCGCAAGAAGGGCTTCGAGCAGGCGATTTCCGGCCATGACAATCTGAACATTGTCCGTAGCCAGACCGGCGACTTCACCCGCAGCCAGGGCAAGGTCGTCATGGAAAGCTTCCTGAAGGCTGTTGGCGGCGCCAACATCTGTGCCCTTTATGCCCACAACGACGACATGGCCGTCGGCGCCATCCAGGCGATCAAGGAAGCCGGCCTGAAGCCCGGCGAGGACATCAAGATCGTCTCGATCGACAGTGTTCCGGACATCCACCTGGCGATGGCAAACGGCGAAGCCAATGCCACGATCGAACTGACCCCGAACATGGCAGGCCCGGCGCTGGACGCGCTTGAAGCCTACCTTGCGGATGGCACGATGCCGCCGAAGTGGATCCAGACCGAGTCCAAACTCTACACGCTCAAAGATGATAACATGGCCATCTACGAGATGAAGAAAGACCTGGGATACTAAGAACGATCCCGATGCCGGGCGGCCTGCCGCCCGGCATCTCAAGGTTCAGGAAGTCCGACTTCGGGGGAAGCCGATACATGGCGAGCGTAACCAACCCTGTGCTCGAATGCCGGGGCATATCCAAATTCTTTCCGGGGGCCATAGCGCTGGATGCAGTGGACCTGACCCTATATCCGGGTGAAGTGCATGCGCTGCTCGGCGAAAACGGGGCCGGAAAATCCACCCTGATCAAATGCCTGACCGGTGCCTATCGGCGCGATGCCGGCACCATCCTCCTGAACAGTCAGGAAATCTCGCCCAACAGCACTCAGGACAGCCAGAAACTGGGTATCGGCACCGTCTATCAGGAAGTGAACCTGCTGCCGAACCTGACTGTTGCGGAGAACCTTTTTCTCGGCCGCCAGCCGATGTGGCACGGGTTCATTTCCCAGCGCAAGATGATGAAGATGGCGCGGGACCTGCTTGCCGAATTCGGCCTTTCCGTCAATCCGGCCGAGCCGCTGTCGGCCTATTCCGTCGCCGTACAACAGGTGGTCGCGATTGCCCGCGCCGTCGAGCTTTCCGGCAAGGTCCTGATCCTTGACGAACCGACAGCCAGCCTCGACCGGGACGAAGTCGACCTTGTTTTTTCCGTCATTGAAAAACTGAAGGCGCGTGGCCTTGCCATTGTCTTCATCACGCATTTCCTCGACCAGGTGTTCGAGATCTCCGACCGGGCAACGGTGCTGAGAAACGGCCGTGTGGTTGGCACCCGTCAGCTTGCAGACGCAACCCAGACCGAGATCGTGACGCTGATGCTCGGCCGGCAGCTGGAAGATCGCATTCACGACCGCGCCCCGTCGGCAACCGGTGACACATTGATTGAGCTGACGAACTTCGGCAAACGCGGCATGATCACGCCGTTTGACCTGACCGTGCGCAAGGGCGAAGTCGTCGGCCTTGCCGGGCTTCTGGGGTCCGGACGTACGGAAACTGCCGAAATCATCTTTGGCGCCGTGCAGGCTGACCAGGGCGAAGCGCTGCTGGAAGGCAAGAAAGTCACCATCAAGAACCCGCGTGAGGCCGTCGCGCACCGGTTTGCGCTCTGTCCGGAAGACCGGAAGAGCGACGGTATCGTCGGCGATCTTTCCGTGCGGGAGAATATCATTCTGGCTCTGCAGGCCCGACAGGGCTGGTTCCGGCCACTACCAAAAGCAAAGGTCAACGAACTGGCGGAAGCCTATGTGAAGGCGCTCGACATTCGCCTCGCCAGCCTGGACATGCCGATCCGCCTGCTTTCTGGCGGTAATCAGCAGAAGGCACTGCTGGCAAGATGGCTGGCGACAAATCCGGCCTTCCTGATCCTGGATGAACCGACACGCGGCATCGATGTCGGCGCCCACGCGGAAATCATCGCCCTTATCGAGAAGCTGCGCGAAGACGGCATGGCGCTTCTTGTGGCCTCGTCCGAGCTGGAAGAACTCGTCGCCTATTCCACCCGGGTGATCGTGCTGCGTGACCGGCGTCAGGTATGCGAACTTGCCGGTGACGACATCACGACTTCCAACATTGTCGCGGCCATTGCCGACGAACCCATGGCGGAGGCCGTTTGATGACCGCACATGTTCACAACACCCTCCGGCGGATCACCCCGCAGCTGATCATCCTGGCTGCCGTTCTGATGCTGAACTTCATGGTATTCCCGGATTTCTTCCGGATAGAATTCCAGAACGGTCGCCTCTTCGGCAATCTGATTGACGTGCTCAATCGTGGCGCGCCGACCGCCCTTCTGTGTATCGGCATGACACTGGTCATCGCGACCAGAGGCATCGATCTGTCGGTTGGCGCTGTCATGGCAATTGCCGGTGCGGTTGCCGCTTCCCTTGCCGTGGATGGACACGGCTGGCACGTCGCCCTTACCGGTGCGCTTGCCGTCGGTGCGATCTGCGGCCTGTGGAACGGCGTGCTGGTTGCTGTCCTGCGCATTCAGCCGATCGTCGCAACGCTTGTGCTGATGGTGGCCGGACGGGGCATTGCGCAGCTGGTGACCGAGGGAACGATCCTGACCTTCCTGGATCCCGGCCTCATCCACCTGGGCGCAGGCACGATCCTAGGCATTCCGACCCCGATCCTGATCTGGATCGGGCTCGGGGTCGCGGTTGCGGCAGTGGTCCGCAAGACAGCGCTTGGCATGCTGATCGAGGCAATCGGTATCAACGAGAGCTCTTCGCGCCTTGCGGGCATCAACAGCCGTGTTCTGATCATCTCGGTCTATTTGATTTCCGGTGTCTGCGCGGCCCTGGCCGGCGTTATCGTCGCGGCGGATATCAAGGGGGCAGATGCCAACAATGCCGGTCTCTGGCTCGAACTTGATGCCATCCTTGCGGTGGTGATTGGTGGCAACTCGCTGCTTGGCGGGCGTTTTTCGATCATGGCGTCACTGCTCGGGGCCCTGATCATCCAGTCGGTCAATTCGGTGATCCTGCTGTCCGGCATGCCGCCTGAATTCAATCTGGTCATCAAGGCACTGATCATCATCGCGATCCTGGTCATCCAGTCTCCGACCGTGAAACACGCGCTTTACATCTTGCGGGCTTCCGCGGAGCCCCAGCCGTCCGACCCCATCAAGGAAGCGAAAGAAAGCCCGCAATGATCCGCTCCACTCATCTGCCGCTTCTGATCACCATCGCGACTTTCGTGCTGGCCTATACGTTGTGTGCGTCGCAATACCCGGCGATGCTGTCCACACGGGTCGTCGCGAACCTTCTGACAGACAACGCCTTTCTTGGAATAGCCGCCGTTGGCATGACCTTCGTGATCCTTTCGGGGGGCATCGATCTTTCGGTCGGCTCGGTGATCGCCTTTACCGGCGTCTTTCTGGCTGTGATCCTGAGGGATACCTCGATCCATCCGCTGGTCGCCTTTGTCCTGGTACTGGCGATCACCATTTCCTTCGGCGCGGCGATGGGGGCGATGATCCACTATCTGGAGATGCCGCCCTTCATCGTCACGCTGGCAGGCATGTTCCTGGCCCGCGGCGCGGCCTATGTACTGTCGACCGACAGCGTGCCGATTACCCACGAGTTCTACGACACACTGCAGTCGCTTTACTGGAAGGCTCCGGGCGGCGGACGTTTCCGGCTCACCGGCATGATCATGCTGCTGACCTTCCTCGTCGGCATCGTCGTCGCCCACCGCACCCGCTTCGGCCAGAATGTCTATGCACTTGGCGGCGGGCTGTCGACGGCCCGGCTGATGGGCGTTCCCCTGGCAAGGACCACCATCGGCATATACGCCACGTCAGGCGGCCTTGCCGGACTTGCCGGGATCATCTTCTCTCTCTACACGTCCGCCGGCTATTCACTGGCGACGGTCGGGGTCGAACTCGACGCCATCGCGGCGGTGGTGATCGGCGGCACATTGCTGACCGGCGGCACTGGTTTTGTCGCAGGCACATTCTTTGGCATTTTGATCATGGGGTTGATACAAACCTTTATCGTGTTCGACGGAACGCTTTCGAGCTGGTGGACAAAGATCGTGATCGGCGGTTTGCTCTTCGGCTTCATCTTGCTTCAGAAGGGACTCACTTGGGCAACGACACTGCGCAGAAAACCAGCGACAGAGTTCGCCGCGCAATCATGACCTTCGTCGCCACCGGCGGGTTGGGAAGCCAGATCGGAAACCATACCGATCAGGTTGTCGAGCAACTGGGAAGAGCCATCGTTGCAGGTGAGTATCCGCCGGAAACGATGATCCCCCTGGACCCGGACATTTCGGAAATGTTCGACGTCTCGCGCACGGTGGTGCGGGAAGCGAAGAAGACGCTGATCGCAAAAGGCCTGATCCAGTCGAAAGCCAAGGTTGGAACCCATGTCCGGCCCGCATCCGAATGGAACATGTTCGATCCGGACGTCCTGCGCTGGCACGCCGCGCTCAACAACCAGCGTCCGTTTCTGGAAGACCTGTTCGAGATACGCCTGATCTTCGAACCGGCGGCGGCAGGCAGCGCCGCCAAGCGCGCAACCGATGCGGAATGCGTGACCCTGTCCAAACTCTGCGACAACCTTGCCACCGGCAAGGACAGGGCTGCCGTGGCCGTGGCCGATCTGGAGTTTCACAAGATGATCCTGAAGCTCTCCGGCAATCGCTTCCTGCAGTCACTTGGAGATCTCGTTCAGGCCGCGCTCTATTCCCTCTTCATTGCCGAGGCCAACGAGCGCAACGACCAGGAAACCTACGAGTTCGTCGAGCGTCACCGCGCCATCGTCACGGCCATCAAGGCCGGAGACGCGAAAGCCGCTCATGACGCCATGGTCGCCGTCATCCTGGCCGGCCGGAAGATCGAACTGAATATCTGAGGCTTCAAACTTGAAAAAACGCCTCATCCTGAGGAGCGCACTTGTGCGCGTCTCGAAGGATGGGCCACTTGTTCAGAGCAAGGTGCCCATCCTTCGAGACGGACCTGAAGGTCCTCCTCAGGATGAGGTCGTCATTTGATCGCCCACCCGGCTCAGCTGGCCGGCAGCAGGTCGTCCGGCAGGTTCTGGTAGCAGACCGGGCGCAGGAAGCGCCGGATAGCCATCGTGCCGACGGAGGTGGCGCCGAAGTTGGTCGATGCCGGGTAAGGCCCGCCGTGAACCATGCTGTCGGCAACTTCCACACCGGTCGGGAAGCCGTTGGCAAGCACGCGGCCTGCCTTGCGCTCCAACACCGGCATAAGCTTGCGGGCAAGGTCCTTGTCGCCTGCATCCATCTGCAACGTGCAGGTGAGCTGGCCTTCCAGGCACTTGGCGATTTCCAGAAGCTGTGCTTCATCCCTCACGCGGACCACGATGCCGAGCGGGCCGAAGACTTCTTCGCCCAGTTCCTCGTTGGCCAGCCAGTTGTCGCCGGTGGTCTCGAAGACGTAAGGCGCGGCTTCACGGGTCTCGCAGGACGTGCCGATCAGTTCGCGGACACCACTGGAAGCGGCAACCCGCTTTGAACCGGACCGGTAGGCGGCCGCAATTCCGTCTGTCAGCATGGTCTGCTTGCCAATGCCGCCGAGGGCTTCTGTTGCTGTCGCAACGAAGGCGTCCGCATCCGGACCTTCGAGCACCAGGATAACGCCCGGGTTGGTGCAGAACTGGCCAGCACCCATTGTCAGCGATCCGGCCCAGCCCTTTGAAATTGCCTCGCCGCGAGCGGAGAGCGCCGCCGGCAACAGGAACATCGGGTTGACCGAACCAAGCTCACCAAAGAACGGGATCGGCACCGGGCGCTGTGCGCACATGTCGAACAAGGCACGGCCGCCACGCAGGGAGCCTGTGAAACCGACGGCGGTGATCAGCGGGTGCTGAACAAGCGCCTGGCCAACCTCGAAACCATTGCCCTGGATGAAGGAGAAGACACCCGGATGCAGGCCGCAGGACTTGATGGCTGCGGCGATTGCCTCCGCGACGATCTCACCGGTGCCCGGATGGGCCGGGTGGCCACGGACGACCACGGGGCAGCCCGCAGCCAGAGCCGATGCCGTATCACCGCCGGCGGTCGAGAATGCCAGCGGGAAGTTGGAAGCACCAAAGACCGCGACCGGCCCGATCGGGCGCTGGACCAGCTTCAGGTCCGGGCGCGGCAGAGGCTGACGGTCCGGCAGGGCTTCGTCGTGACGCTTGTCGAGATAATCGCCTTTCAGAATATGCGAGGCAAACAGGCGCAACTGGCCGGTGGTGCGACCACGCTCGCCCTGAAGACGCGCTTCCGGCAAACCGGTTTCGGACGTGCCGATCTCGGTGATGGCGTCCGCACGGGCTTCAATCTCGTCTGCAATGGCATTGAGGAATTTCGCCCGCTCTTCACTGCTGGAATAGCCATAGCTCCAGAAGGCTTCTTCCGCTGCGCGGCAGGCCGCGTCCACCTGGTCGGCAGTACCGACGGAAAAAGCGTGAGACGCACCATGCGCCGGTTCGGAGGTAAATGTTGCATCGCCGGCAACCCATTGCCCTGCAACAAGCTGCTTTCCGTGAGGCATAAAAGTCATGTCAAACCTTCTGGTTTTGAAGATGGATCAGAATTCGAACGGATCAGTGATGACGCGCCGCCCAAGAGAAAAGGCGTCGCACACATGGATCATCGGCGAGAGATCGACGTCGCTCGTGCCCGATTTCACCAGATCCGCCATACGGACGTAGAGGTTGGCATATTCATGGTTCGCCCCCTGTATAACGGGCTCACCGTCGATTTCCAGCTTCTCACCGCCAAGTGACAGCTTTGCGGCGCCCCGGTCGGTTTCAACGTCGATGTCCCATGTCTGGGGCCCTTCCTGACGCCAGTCGAAATCGGCGGACATTTCCGCGCCAACCGGATCTGCGAAGGTCAGCCCGGCGGCAATCGGCGTTGCCCGGTTCTCCGGAAACTCCAGCGTCGCACCGGTGAGGTGAACCGGATAAGGAAGAACCTCGGTCAGGATCGAGAGCGCATTGATACCTGGATCGAAGACCCCCATGCCACCCGGCTCCCAGATCCATTCCTGGCCGGGATGCCAACGGCGAACGTCTTCCTTCCAGGTGATCTTGAGCCGTTTCAACGTGCGTTCGGCAAGGAATGCCTTCAGCGCCGGTACGCTATCGGCATAGCGGGAGTGCCAGGTGGCGAACAACGTCACCCCGTGTTCCCTTGCAAGTGCCTCCAGCGCATAGCATTCGGCAAGGCTCTGACCCGGCGGCTTTTCCAGCATCACATGCTTGCCGGCCTTCAAGGCCTTGGCCGCATACTCGAACCGAGGTTGCGGTGGAATGGCGAGCGAGACCGTGGTGATGTCCGGCCGCTTTTCCAGAAGCTCGTCGATCGTCTGGAAATGATCGATCCCGTCAACGCCGGCGTGACGGCTGACCGCCGCCTCCAGCTGCCAGTCCGGATTACCGGCAATTGCCGGAATGTGCTGATCGCGGGCAATCTTGCCGATGCCCACCAGCGCCAGTTTTTCTGCCATCAATGTGAATCCTTCGGCACGGCGGAACCGCGGCAGCCTTTCAGGAAGTCGAAATCGGCGCCGGTGTTGGCACCCTGAACGTGGTCATGGAACAGGCGGGCGTAGCCGCTGTCCGGAACATGGTGCGACGGCTTCCAAGCTGCAAGCCGTGCGGACAATTCCTGTTCGGAAATGTCGAGATGGATTGTCCGGTTCGCAACATCCAGTTCGATCATGTCGCCGTCTTTCACCACCGCCAGCGGTCCACCGGCAGCCGCCTCCGGAGAGGTATGCAGGACAACGGTGCCATAAGCCGTGCCGGACATGCGCGCATCCGAAATGCGGACCATGTCGGTAATGCCTTTCTTCAGCACCTTGGGCGGCAAGCCCATGTTGCCGACTTCCGACATGCCCGGGTACCCCTTGGGGCCGCAGTTCTTCAGCACCATGACGCAGGTCTCGTCGATGTCGAGGGCGTCGTCGTTGATCTTGGCCTTGTAGTCGTCGATATCCTCAAAGACCACTGCCCTGCCCTTGTGCTGCATCAGATGCGGCGACGCGGCAGACGGTTTCAGGACAGCGCCATTGGGTGCAAGGTTGCCTTTCAGAACCGCGATACCACCCTGGCTGGTCAGCGCCTTTTCCGCCGGCAGGATGACATCCTCGTTCCAGTTCTTCACGTCTCTGACCTGGTCCCACATGGTCTCGCCGGAAACGGTGATGGCATCCTTGTTGAGCATGCCCGCCTCGCCGAGGCGCTTGATCACCACCGGCAGACCACCCGCATAGAAGAACTCTTCCATCAGGTATTTGCCGGACGGCATCAGGTTGACGATGGTCGGGATGTCCCGGCCTGCCTTGTCCCAATCATCGAGCGAGAGGTCTATGCCGACACGGCCGGCGATGGCCAGCAGATGGATGACCGCATTCGTCGACCCGCCGATGGCACCATTGGTGCGGATGGCGTTCTCGAAGGCTTCGCGGGTCAGGATGTCGGACGGTTTCAGATCGTCCTTCACCATCTGCACGATCCGCCGGCCGGAGAGATGCGCGATCACCCGACGTCGACTGTCGACAGCCGGGATCGCCGCATTGCCGGACAGCGCCATGCCGAGTGCCTCGGCCATAGAGGCCATGGTGGATGCCGTACCCATGGTGTTGCAGCTGCCGGGGGACCGGCTCATGGCGGCCTCGGCCTCCAGAAACTCCTCCTGGGTCATTTCCCCAGCCTTCACCGCCTCGGAGAATTTCCAGAGGTGCGTGCCGGACCCGACCCGTTCGCCCTGGAACCAGCCATTCAGCATCGGGCCGCCGGTGACGACAATTGCCGGAATATCGACAGAGGCTGCGCCCATCAGCAAAGAAGGCGTGGTCTTGTCGCAGCCAACCAGCAAGACGACACCATCCAGCGGTGTGCCCCGGATCGCTTCTTCTACATCCATGCTGGCAAGGTTGCGAAACATCATCGCGGTCGGACGCAGCGTGCTCTCGCCGGTCGAGAACACGGGGAACTCCACCGGAAAGCCGCCGGCCTCGTAGATCCCGTGTTTGACGCGCTCCGCCAGATCGCGCAGATGCGCGTTGCAGGGCGTGAGCTGGGACCAGGTGTTGCAGATGCCAATAACCGGGCGACCATCGAAAAGGTCGTCCGGCAGACCCTGGTTCTTCATCCAGCTGCGGTGATAGATGTGGTCACGGCTGGTGCCGCCGAACCATTCGGTCGACCGCAGTTTGCGCGGCCATTTCGCCGGTTTGAATGCCATGATCTAAAGAACCTTCACTTGAGCCGCCCCGGCTTCCGCAGCCTTGAAAGCCAAGCGGTTTTTCAGGGGAACGCCGAACCCCGGCGCGGAAATCTCGACCTCGTCCCCTTCCCGGCAGCCAATGCCATCGGCGAAGGAAAGCGTTGCCGTGCCGAACATGTGCACGTGCAGATCGCCCGGCTGGCGGAAAACGTCATACTTGAAATGATGGTGTTCCAGGTTCGCCAGCGTGTGGGACATGTTGCCTTCACCCGACAGGAATGGCTTTTCCCAAAGCACTGCGCCGTCACGGTAGATCCGGCTGGTGCCTTCAACCTTCTCCGGAAGCGGACCGACCATCAACTCCGGCCCGAAGGAGGCCGGACGCAGTTTGGAATGTGCCAGGTACAGATAGTTCTGGCGTTCCATCACGTGATCGGAGAACTCGTTGGCGAGCGCGAAGCCGACGCGGAACGGCGTTCCGTCTT
The DNA here is from genome assembly GCF_012395805.1 of Labrenzia sp. 5N. Lineage (NCBI taxonomy): Bacteria > Pseudomonadati > Pseudomonadota > Alphaproteobacteria > Hyphomicrobiales > Stappiaceae > Labrenzia > Labrenzia sp. 5N. Next base: position 135,568 of record NZ_JAAZTM010000001.1, read on the forward strand.
CGGCAATAACATATACCCCGGCGATTTCCGGTTCCTCGCCGCCATCCTCGCAAAAACCGGGACTGACAAGATCACCGCCCGGCGCCACCGCGCAGGACCCGTTGCCCTTGTAGAACCATTCCGGCTGGACGCCGACATGGCCCGGCTGCGGCCGACCGCCTTCAAGGCCGAGCTGGAACATCTTCATGCTGTCCGTGACGTTGGCATCGTCGTTCTTCGCCTTGGCGTGCATGGCATCACGAGTTGCCGCGGACCCCAGGTGCGTCAGCCCCGTGCCGGTCAGATGCATATGGGCTGCGTCCGGGTGGTCGATCGGCAGCAGCAACCGGCCTTCCGAGGCCAGCTGTTCCAGGTCGACCGCCGCACCGAGTTCATGTCCGCGGATGCATTCGGTCAGGCTCTGGCCTTTTGCGATGGCTTCCTGAACCAGCTCGTAGGTGGAGGCAACTCCCTTCAGGACAGATGCTTCGCTGCCATTGCGGACGACCACGGCACGTTTGCCGGCATCATCCAGGATCTGGGAAATCAGCATAGCGTTACCCCTGCTTGTTCTTGTTGTAGACGTCGAAAATTACGGCTGCGAGCAGCACGAGGCCCTTGATCATCTGCTGGTAGTCGATACCGATGCCCATGATCGACATGCCGTTGTTCAGCACGCCCATGAGGAAGGCTCCGACAACCGCGCCAATGATGGTGCCAACCCCGCCGGACATGGACGCCCCGCCGATAAAGACGGCCGCAATCACGTCCAGTTCCAATGCGAAGCCGGCCTTGGGCGTTGCTGTGTTGAGACGTGCAGCGAATACGAGACCCGCTGCTGCAGCCAGAACGCCCATGTTGGTGAAGGCCAGGAAGGTCAGTCGTTCGGTCTTGATACCGGACAGTTTGGCAGCCTTCTGGTTGCCGCCGAGTGCGTAGATCCGGCGGCCAACCGTCGTCGTTTCGGTGATGAAGGCATAGATGATCGTCAGGACGCCCATGGTGATGAGCACATTCGGCAGGCCGCGGAACAGGGACAGCTTGAACATCACGAACACCAGTGCGGCAGCAATGATCACGTTGCGGGCGACAAAGAAGCTCGTCGGCTCATCCTCGATGCCGTAGGCCTTGTTCTGTGCCCGCTGGCGCATGCCGATCCAGACCACAAGGGCTGCGGCCACGACACCGGTTGCGAGCGCAAGAACATTGACCTTGCGAGCACCGAAGAGATCCGCCAGTGCTTCCCCCATGCCGGCAGGAAACATGTCCGGTACGAAACCGGTGGCAATGATCTGGAATTCCTTTGGGAACGGACCCACCGACTGACCTTCGAGAAGCCAGAGCGACAAGCCGCGGAAGACCAGCATGCCTGCCAGCGTCACAATGAAGGACGGTATTTTCCAATAGGCGACCCAATACCCCTGGGCCGCGCCGATCAGTCCGCCGATGGCCAGGCAGACGATCATCGTGATGTATGGCGATTGGCCGTAGTTGACGATCATGACCGCGGCGAGCGCCCCGATGAAGCCCATCACCGAGCCGACCGACAGGTCGATGTTGCCCGAGACGATGACGATCAGCATGCCGAGTGCCATGATGATAATGTAGGAGTTCTGCAGCAGCAGGTTGGTGATGTTTACTGCACGCAGCAGCGTGCCGTCGGTAACCACCTCGAAGAAGGCCATCACCGCAATCAGCGCGAACAGCAGTCCGTATTGCCGCAAATGCGAGGAGATATACTCGCCGATGCCCTTGGTCTTCACGACCGGCGTCGCATTGGTGTCGCTATCAGCCAGTTCCATGGGTTTTTCTCTCACTCGTTGACAATGAGCGACATGATGCGCTCCTGGCTCGCATCGCCGGCGGCAAGTTCACCGACGAGAGCCCCTTCGTTCATGACGTAGACCCGGTCGCACATGCCGAGCAGTTCCGGCATTTCCGACGAGATCATGACCACGCCTTTGCCCTGCGCGGCGAGGTCGTTGATGATGGTGTAAATTTCATATTTGGCGCCGACGTCGATGCCGCGGGTCGGCTCGTCGAGGATCAGCACTTCCGGCGCGGTGAACAGCCATTTGGCCAGCACCACCTTCTGCTGATTGCCTCCGGAAAGGTTGACCGTTTTCTGGAACACCGACGGCGTGCGGATCGCCAGCGCTTCCCGGTATCTCTCGGCAACGCGGGTTTCCTCGTTGCGCTTGAGGATGGGCCCGGAAGAAACGCCGTTCAGGTTGGCAAGCGACGTGTTGAACCGGATCGTCTCGTCCAGAACCAGCCCGAGAGCCTTGCGGTCTTCAGTGACGTAGGAGATGCCGGCTGCAATTGCCCGGTCCACGGTGCTGACATCAATCGGCTGGCCCTTGAGCTTCACCGATCCGCTGATGTTACGGCCATAGGACCGGCCGAAGATGGACATGGCCAGTTCGGTTCGGCCCGATCCCATCAGCCCGGCAATGCCGACGACCTCGCCTGCCCGGACATTGAAGGAAGCGTTCTTGATCACACGCCGTTCGGAATGCTCGGGATGCCAGACGGACCAGTCCGTGACTTCCATCAGGACATCGCCCGGGGTTCGGCTGTGCTCCGGGAACCGGTGTGTCATGTCCCGGCCGACCATGTCGCGGACGATATCGTCCTCGCTCAAGCCTGCCTTGGCGTCGAGGTTCGACACGGTCATGCCGTCACGGATCACCGTAACGCTGTCCGCGACATACCGGACTTCGTTGAGCTTGTGCGAGATGATGATGCTGGTGACGCCCTGCGCCTTGAGTTCCAGCATGAGATCAAGCAGCTTGCGGCTGTCGTTTTCCTGCAGCGCCGCGGTGGGCTCGTCCAGGATCAAGAGCTTGACGTCCTTCGACAGGGCCTTGGCGATTTCGACAAGCTGTTGCTTGCCGACGCCGATGGAGTCGACCTTGGTCGTCGGGGCCTCCGAAAGACCGACCTTGGCGAGCAGTTCCTCTGTCCGCTGGTTGGTTTTCCGCCAGTCGATCACGCCCTTGCTGGCGCATTCGTTGCCCAGGAAGATGTTTTCGGCAATCGAAAGCTGCGGCACCAGGGCAAGTTCCTGGTGAATGATGATGATGCCCTGCTTTTCACTGTCCGATATGCCGGAGAACCGGGCCGGTTCGCCTTCAAAAACAATCTCGCCGTCATATTGACCGTGCGGATAGACGCCGGACAGAACCTTCATCAGTGTGGATTTGCCTGCGCCATTCTCGCCGACGACGGCGTGAATTTCGCCCTTCTGGACATCCAGATTGACCCGGTCCAGCGCCTTCACGCCGGGAAAGGTCTTGCTGATGTTCTGCATGGAAAGGAGTGCCATCGACCCCGTTCTCCGAATTCCGAGGAAAGACCCGCCCACCGAGCCGGACAATCAGGGTCCGGGTCCATTCCGCTCTCCCAGGATTGCGAGGAAGAGCGGAATTGCCGTGTCGATGGGTGGTAAGTGCTGCCGGACCAGCGGAAGATCAATCGGATGGGATCGATCCTCCTGAAGCTGATCACGTCCAAAGTGGCGGAGCATCCGGTGTGCGCTCGGTTGAACGCAGGATGCTCCGGGGTGTTGTCGTTCTTATTTGACCTGGTCTGCAGTGTAGTAACCGCTGCCGATCAGGATCTCTTCCCAGTTGCTGGCGTCGACGGAAACCGGCTCCAGCAGGTAGGACGGAACAACCTTCACACCGTTGTCGTAAGTGGTGGTGTCGTTGATTTCCGGCTCGCCGCCACCCAGCAGGGCATCAACCATGCCGACAGTGACACGGGCAAGTTCACGGGTATCCTTGAAAACGGTCGAGTACTGCTCGCCGGCCAGGATCGACTTCACGGACGGGACTTCGGCGTCCTGACCGGTGACGATCGGCATCTTCAGATCGCCGGAACCGTAGCCGACACCCTTGAGCGAGGACAGGATGCCGATGGACAGGCCGTCATACGGGCTGAGAGCGCCGTGCAGCTGCTTGTCGGTGTAGTGAGCGGACAACAGGTTATCCATGCGAGACTGCGCAACTGCACCGTCCCAACGCAGCGTACCGACGGTATCCATGCCCATCTGGCCGGACTGGATGACGATCGTGCCATCGTCGATCAGCGGCTGCAGAACGGACATCGCACCGTCGTAGAAGAAGTAGGCGTTGTTATCGTCCGGAGAACCGCCAAAGAGTTCGACATTGTAAGGGCCGTCGCCGAACCGCTCTTTCAAGCCGTTCACGAGAGACGTTGCCTGCTGCACGCCGACCTTGAAGTTGTCGAAAGTCGCGTAATAGTCGACGTCGCCACTGTCACGGATCAAGCGGTCGTATGCGATGACCTTGATGCCGGATGCTGCTGCATTTTCAAGAGCGTTGGAAAGCGTGGTGCCGTCGATGGCGGCGATCACCAGAACGTCCACACCCTTGGTGATCATGTTTTCGATCTGGGCGAGCTGGTTCGGAATATCGTCTTCTGCGTACTGCAGGTCTGCTTCATAGCCGGCTTCGGTGAACTGCTCGACCATGGAATTGCCGTCGGAGATCCAGCGTGCCGAAGATTTCGTCGGCATGGCGATGCCGATGGAGCCTTTGTCCTGGGCCATTGCCGCGCCGGTCAGCGCCACGCCGGACATAAGGGTTGCTGCTGCCGCTACCGCGACAAGCGCCTTGGAAACAAATTTCATATCGTCCTCCCGGACCGGATCCCAGCCGGCCCAATTCAGTCACAGGCATTCACGGGTTGATGCCGGGGAGTACAAAATGGAAAAGTAACATGACGGTCAAATTATTATTGATTATCATTACATACCTTAATTGATATGAAATAACGGAAATCGGCCATGAGCTTGGACTTGCTGCGGCGGGGAATGAAAATCTCCCACTTGCGATTGCTCGCGGAGCTTGCAAAACACACTCGCCTCACCGACGCAGCAAGCGCTCTCGGCATGTCGCAACCGGCCGCTTCGCGTCTGATTTCCGAAGTTGAGCGCGTGGCGGAAGCCGACATTTACGTGCGATCGGGCCGCGGAATCGAGTTGACCGACATCGGCCACAAACTAGCCGAACGCTGTGTGCGCATTCTGCAGGAGTTTGCCGATGCGGGGCGCGATATCGAACAGCACAAGTCCGGCCAGAGCGGGCACGTCAGCATCGGGTCGGTGACGGGCCCTGCAATCGAATATGTCCTGCCCGCGATACGTCACGTGCGCCTCAGCTACCCGGATATTTCCATTTCGGTGGAAGTCGGTCCCAGTCTCGATCTGGCACCGATGCTGGAGGACGGGCGGCTCGACTTTTCCCTCAGCCGCGTGCCGGTGGATGAAGATCCGGACCTGTTCGAGGAACGCCCTCTCCTTCGCGAGCCTGCCTGTCTGGTCGCCCGGACGGATCATCCGCTGACCCGCCTCGCAGCACCTGTGCCTGCAGAAGCCCTATTGGGTTTTGACTGGGTGCTTCCTCCTGTTGGCGCCCCGATCCGCACCACGACGGAACAGGCATTGCGCGACAAGGGGCTTGGTCTGCCCACCAAGGTGCTGACGACGTCTTCGTTTCTGTTCACGGTTACGACTGTGCAGCGTACCAACGCGATTGCCGCTGTTGCCCAATCGGTTGCCTCAAGCTTTGCTGAAAATGCAGATGGAAGCCCGGGCACGATCACGGCCCTTGAAAGCGATCTCACCTTGTCGGTTGAGACCTATTCCTTCCTGACCCGAAAAGGCCAGGTTCTGACGCCCGTAGCCCGGATCGTGGCACGTGAAGTCCTGCGGGCAATCACGGGCGAAACGATACTCGCGTGATTGCGGATCGCAAGCCGAAGTGATGCAACGTCTTGAAAAACTTGACAAACTGTAGAGGAAGAGTGGTGCCCAGAGCCGGAATCGAACCAGCGACACGCGGATTTTCAATCCGCTGCTCTACCAACTGAGCTATCTGGGCGTGCCTTGCAAGTGGTCCGGGGCGAGCCCCGTTCGCTGAAAGCCCGGTCCTTATAGAGGCTCCCTGAAACCTTGTCCAGCACCCCGGCAAAGTTTTTTGCCGAACGGCCTCACCTCACCTGTTGAAAACTTTCAGCCCCACTAACCTTCTGAAAAACAATATCTTTCCCGAGCCTGACCAAAATCGTTTCGTACTGTGTCACATATATCTCGGCTTCTGTCGCAACAAGGCACGTGGTCGGAGGCTCTCTGGCCCACAGTCAAGTCATCACCTCTATCCTGCGGTACGCACCCGATCTCCCCCAAATACTGACGTGCAAACGAAAGAAGCGCGCCACGAATGGCGCGCTTCTGACAGTCATCAACGATCCTGTAGATCTTATTTTACGGTGATCCGGTCGTCTGTATATGCTGAGTAACCGTTCTTGCCCGCAAGATAGTCGGAAACCACATCGGCCAGGTCCGGTCCGAAGTCATAGGCGTTCATGCCGTTGGTCGCGAAGATCTTGTAGCCGTCGCCGCCACCGCGCATGTAGTTGTTGGACACCACGCCATAGACCTTTTCCGGATCCAGCGGGACGTAGCTGTCGCCTTCCATCACCATGACATCGGAGATCCGCTCCCCGGCAGGTTTGGTCTTGTCGAAGGAATACTTAAGACCGGCGACTTGCGGGAAACGGCCCGCGCCCTCTTCCACCTGGCTGACACCGTTTTCCAGAGCCGCGATCACATCGGAACCCTTGAGTTCGAAAGTGGACAGCGTGTTCTGGAACGGCAGCACCGTCAGGACTTCGCCCTTGGTGATCTCACCGGCGTCGATGGAGGCACGCAGACCACCGCCGTTCTGGATGGCGATCTGGACACCCTGGCCCTTGACGCGATCAAGCATGGCATCTGCGACCAGGATCCCCATTTCGCAAGCCTGGGCCCGGCAGACTTCCCGGTCGGCGCCGATGGGAGCATCGGCCTGGGCAACGACTTCCTTGCGGATTTCGTCGAGCGGTTCGGCGAGTTCCTTGATGCGGGAAACAAGTTCCGGATTTTCGACGATGGTGTTGTCGATGATGATCGGCTCACCGGCAGCTTCCGTGATGACGCCATTGTCGTCAAAGGTCACGTTCAGCTCGCCCAGGAACTTGCCGTAGGCGTAGGCCTGAACGACGGCGGTCGGCGTTCCATCCGGACCGTCGATCATGGTCGGATACGGGCCTTCGGCATCGTCCGACGTGTTGGACAGGTAAGTGTTGGAGTGGCCGCCGACAATCACGTCGATGCCAGGTGCCTTGGCAGCAACTTCCTTGTCGACGTTATAACCGGAGTGGCTGAGGACGATGATCTTGTTGACGCCTTCGGCAGCAAGTTTCTCCGCTTCGCGGGTTACGGCTGCAACCGGATCGGTGAAGGAAATATTCGCGCCGGGGCTGGCCAGTTCATCGGTGTCTTCCGGCGTCAGGCCGATCAGGCCGATCTTCTCACCGCCGCGTTCGATGACGATCGAAGGCTTCAGCACGTCGGCAAGCTGAGGCTCCTTCGATACATCCGCGTTGGACATCAGAACCGGAAACTCGACCGCATCCATGAACCCGCGCAGGACTTCAGGTCCATCATCAAATTCATGGTTGCCGACGGTCATTCCGTCGTAGCCGAGCTTGTTCATGAACTCGGCCGCAGCCTTGCCCTTGTAATAGGTATAGAACAGCGTGCCCTGGAACTGGTCACCACCGTCGACGAGGATCGTGTTGTTGCTGGCCGCGCGGCGATCCTTGATGATCGTGTCGAGGCGCGCCGTGCCACCGAAGCATTTGCCTTCTGCATTGTCCTCTTCACCGCAGGTCGAATCGTACTTGTTGATCGGCTCGATACGGCTGTGGAAGTCGTTGGTATGCAAGATCGTCAGCGAATAATCGGCATAGGCTGCCGTCGACAGTGCCGTGGTCACGGACAGCACTGCGGCGCTCAGAAAACGTTTTTTCATCGGACCCTCGCCCTTGGATAGGTTGGTTATGCCGTATCAGGAACGAGACGCCTGACGCCGGCTTCCCGGTGTTCTTAAAAACCCCGTACGCCCCTCAACAAAAGGCATCAACCCTACCGGACAAAACCGGAATTCAGGGCGTCAGGATCGCCGGTATAAAAAGATCTTGGTGCAGTTTTATGACAGCTGCAAGTGTTTGGCGGCATGAAACTGAAAAAAATTTTGCTGGATAAATATTTTTGCAGCGCTGCCTAAAAATAGCTCAATCCCGCCAACTCTGCCGAGCCAAGTTCCGTGGCAGCCGGCTGAACAGGCAAATGGCAAGGCTTCCCGAAAACTCCGGTGGCGGGCGGTTTTCAGGGACTTTTGAGAAGATTTTCAGGAGAGGAGCACTGAGGCGCCGAGTTCTGCCTGGAATACCGGCAAGGCCTTCGCACCTGCTTCGCCGGCAAACGAACCGGCGGATCACATGGCGCACCAGGACCTGTCAGGAGCGGTCTTCGTCCGGGAAATTGCTCTCGTCGATATCGTCGGTTTCCACCACGGGTATGGTGTACCCCTCGGAGAACCAGCGGTTCAGATCGATCTTGGCGCAGCGATCCGAGCAGAACGGATAATCGTCCGGCGTCGACAATTTCGAGCAGATTGGACAGGGGCGCATGCGCCGTTCGGGTTTCTGGCTTTCGGCCATTTCACTCTCCGGATTTCTGCTTCGCGCCAACTGCTGAAAAGGCAGCCGGTGATGGATCATCGGCTTGCCGAACACGATCTCGACAGCTTCAGGCTGCCGCTGTCGCCCAGCCCTGATGCACAGGGTATCCGGCTGAACTCAGCAGGTTCGCGGTTTCCACCAGGGGCAGTCCAACCACCGCCGGGTAGGACCCGACCAGTTTGACGACAAAACTTCCCGCGAGCCCCTGAATGGCATATCCGCCTGCCTTGCCACGCCACTCGCCGGAGGAAATATAGTCGTCCATGTCCTTGCGCGTCAGGCGTTTGAACCGCACGCGGGTTTCGACAAGCTTGGAACGGACCTTGCCGTTTGCCTCTGCAACGGCCACCCCGGTGAACACCCGATGGCCACGGCCTGACAGGAGAGACAGGCACATGAGCGCCTGATCGGTCAGCTCCGCCTTGGGCAGGGCCCGGCGACCGACCGCAACCACGGTATCGGCAGCCAGCACCACACTGTCCTGCATCGCTTCGGACGCATCGGCCATCTGACGAACGGCTTCAGCCTTTGCACGTGCAAGGCGCAGCGCAAGACTGCGCGGTGTTTCATGCTTCTTCGGCGTTTCGTCGATATCGGCCGGCAGGAGGTGATCCGGCTCCAGTCCGATCTGCTGCAGCAGCGCGAGGCGGCGCGGCGAAGCGGAGGCCAGGATCAACTGAGGGGCATTGGTCATCTAAGAGCGAGCCTTGCAGCCGGGGTCACCTTGAAGGATCCGCTTACTTGAAGCGGTAGGTGATCCGCCCCTTGGTAAGATCATACGGGGTCATTTCGACAAGAACCTTGTCGCCCGCCAGTACGCGGATACGGTTCTTGCGCATACGCCCTGCCGTGTGGGCAATAATTTCGTGATCATTTTCCAGTTTTACGCGGAACGTCGCGTTCGGCAACAGTTCTGTTACGACGCCCGGAAACTCCAGAGCTTCTTCTTTGGCCATTTGATATCCTGAATAAAGCGGGCCCTGCCCGCGGGTGCCGGGGAAACTAACGGATTAGCGGCAGAAAGTGAACCTTTCTTTCCACCGCTATGCAAAGAAACTGCCAGATCCTATGCATCACCCCCTGCGATCGCCATTTCCTGCCGGATTTACGCCGGAAAACCCGGAATTTTCCTGCTGTTCACGCCACTCATCTTCAAGAATTGCGTAATAGAACTCTTCATCCCAGCCACCCTTGAACAGGGCATGCTCGCGAAAATGGGCCTCCCTGCGCATGCCCAGGCGTTCCATCACTCCCCAGGACGCATTGTTGTGGGCGTCGCAGCTGGCGAATATGCGGTGCAGTCCGAGATCCTCGAACCCCATGCGCAGCAGCGCGCGGCCAGCCTCCGTGGCAAAGCCCCTGCCCTGATATTGGGGGTTCAATGTGAACCCGATCGTGCCCTGGCGCGCTTCCACGTTCGTCACCTTCAGCGAAACGTCACCGATGACACCACCGTCCTTCCTTTCCTCTACCGCGAAGGCCAGTGTCCCTTCACCATCCAGGCACTTCATGTCCGCCCATTTGGTCAGTTTCGACCGGATTTCCTCCAGGCTTCGTGGTTCCCAGAACTGGAAACGAGCAACCTCCGGCAGAGACTGGTAGGCATGGAGTGCCTCCGCATCGCCTGGCTCCATGGGACGCAGTACCAACCGGTCCGTCAGAACCGGGGACGTGATTTCGAATTTCATCTTGTTCCTTCAGGTTCAGCCGCTTGGCGGCGGCGCCCAGTCCAGGCGCTTCTTGATGCGCATCATGAGCTGATCGCGCACTGCCCGGTATTCGCCCAGGATCTGCTCCCGGCTGCCGGTGGCAAGGGTCGGGTCGAGAGTCGGCCAGTATTCCACCTCGACCGATTCCGTTCTCGTCATGTCGAGCGCCTTGTGGTGCGCCTCGGGAGCGAGAGTGACCACAAGATCGAACCCAGATTCGTCCAGATCCTCGAATGTCTTCGGCGTGTGCCGGCTCATGTCGACGCCTATTTCCGCCATGACCGCGTCCACGAACGGGTCAACCTTGCCGGAACGGACACCGGCGGAACGCACATAAATCTGGCCGGGAAAGAGTTTGGCCGTCAGAGCCTCGGCCATGGGCGAGCGTACGGAATTCATTCCGCAGGCAAAAAGCACCGCAGTCGGACGCATGCCCGGCCCGGCCATATCCGTCAGCCCTTCCAGTGCAAGGCGTAAACGAGGGTAAACAGCCGTCGTGCCGTCTGCATGTCGACTTCTATCTTCCCTTCCAGCCGCTCCATCAAAATGGCAGAACCTTCGTTGTGCACCCCGCGCCGCCCCATGTCGATCGCCTCGATCTGGCTCGGTGTCGCGTGGCGGATAGCCTCGTAATAGCTTTCGCAGATCAGGTCGTAGTCCTTGACGATCTTGCGCAGCGGAGACAGTGACAAAACATGAGTGACGACTTCCTTGTCGTCATCGGTCCTGATCCGGAAAACCAGCTTCTTTTCGATTACCGACAGGTTGAGAACATAGCTCGCAGGCGGATGCCCGACGGGCTGAAACGCGTTTTCCTCAATCAGGTCGTAGATCGCAACAGCACGGTCATGCTCCACTTCCGGTGTGGACCGGGCGATAGAGGCTTCGTCCAAAACCACATCAATCAGCTTTCCGCCGGTTTGTTGCGGTTCGGGATCCGGGTGCGGTTCGCTCATCTGGTCGAAGCCTCTTCTTCAAATCGGGAGCTATAAATTCAGTCTGATGGAAACAGAGCGCGCGTGCGCCGACAACCCCTCTGATTCACCAAGAGCGATTGCCGCCGGCCCGAGCTGACGCAGATTATCCGCATTGCATTTCAGGATCGAGGTGCGTTTGACGAATTCCAGCACGCTCAGACCCGACGAAAAGCGAGCCGACCGCGCGGTCGGCAACACATGATTGGAGCCGCCGACATAGTCGCCAATGGCTTCAGGCGTATAATGGCCCAGGAACACGGCGCCCGCGTTGCGCACCTTCTTCAGCAGCGCTTCCGGATCGGCAACGGCAAGTTCCAGGTGTTCGGGAGCAATTCGGTTGGCTAGCGGCATTGCCGCCTCCAGATCGTCCACCAGGATGATTGCTCCGTAATCCTGCCAGCTGGCACGGGCAACATCTTCGCGCGGCAACGTTTTCAACTGCGCTTCGACGACAGCTTCCACCTGGTTCGCAAGATCTTCGCTGTCGGTAATAAGGATCGACTGCGCAGCGGTATCGTGTTCGGCCTGTGCCAGCAGATCGGCAGCAAGCCAGTCGGCATTGTTGCCACTGTCGGCCAGGATCAGCACTTCGGACGGGCCCGCGATCATGTCGATGCCGACCGTTCCGAAGACACGGCGCTTGGCAGCCGCCACAAAGGCATTGCCCGGACCGACGATCTTGGCGACCGGAGCAATGGTCTGCGTTCCATAGGCGAGAGCAGCAACGGCCTGTGCACCGCCAATACGATAGATTTCCGTGACACCGGCAATTCTGGCGGCAGCCAGCACCAGCGGGTTCAACACCCCGTCCGGGCTCGGAACCACCATGACGATGCGTTCCACGCCCGCGACCTTGGCCGGCACGGCATTCATCAGAACCGAACTCGGGTAGCTTGCGGTACCACCGGGCACATAGATGCCGACAGCCTCGACAGCGGTCCAGAGCGAACCGAGTTCCACGCCGATGGGATCGGCATAGCGGTCGTCCTTCGGCATCTGGCGGGCATGGTGGGCGTGAATGCGGTCGTGGGCAAGCTGCAGGGCGTCCAGCGTCTCCTGCGGCACCTTTGCAAGCGCGGCATCAATTTCTGCGGCGGACACCGTCAGTTCGGCCATGCTCTCGGTCTGCAGCCGGTCGAACCTTGCCGTATAGTCGAGGACTGCCTTGTCGCCTTCCGTGCGAACACGCTCGAGTATGTCCCGGACGATCTGGTCGACATCCTCCGACACTTCCCGTTTGCCGGAAAGGAGAGCCTTGAACTGGTCTTCAAAGCGGGCGTCGTTGATGTTAAGGCGTAGAACCACGCAATTCTCCATCATGTGCGGTGCCTTGCACCGTCTGTCATTCCGTGCGGGCGGTCAGCTGAGGTCGTGTTGCGGCAGGTTCGGCGTGGACCATGCGGCGCCCAGGTCCGACAGTTGCGCCTCGATGCAGTCCACCTCGAGCGCAAGGCTGCCGCCACCTGCAAAAGCGAGCTGGATCGTGCCGGCCGGCTCTTCGCCCGGCTCGAAGGTCACGGCGAGCAATTCCAGGACGGCACCCTTGGCCTTTTGGTTGATGTTCTGTGCCTTCATGGCCTTGACCTGCGCAAAGGCCAGCGCCGTGCGGCGGCGCTCATGTTCTTTCGATCGCTTGTCGGCTTCCTTGTCCCACACGAACCGGTTCAACACGAACACGGCCTTCTGCTCCTTCGGCAGATAGCGCATATCCGCGATGGTGATCACCGCGTCCTGCAGATGGGCGGAAAGAACCTGAAGGTCTTCCTGGTCAAGGGCGGCAAGTTTCAGCTGGTCCATTTGCTCTTGTTCTGATCCGGTCATGCGTTGTCTGGCAGGACGCATATAAGCGACTTTCTGCCCGGTCCCAAGGCTGTTGCCTAATGGGGAATAACGGTTTTGGCAATCTCCAATGCCCTGAAACATGCCTCGCGGCATCGTGGAGCCCTCAAGGGCCTTCATCCACCCGCTGGCGCAGATCCGCCTTGACCTCGTCCAGCGATGCAATCCGCCGGAAGATCCGACGGCCCAGCCAGAGCCCGAACACAAGCAAGAAGAAGCCCAGAGACGGCCCGTAGGGCGCCGGAACAAGGACAACAGCGAACAGTGCCGCAAAGGCAAAGGCCAGCTGGACCAAAAACCGGATTGTCTGTGCATTCATGCAGTCGCTCCAACATCGTCCCGCAGGTTTTCCCGGCGTCGATTTGTTATCACCTGCCATCTGCCTTCCGTCTTGCAATCAGGGCACGCATTCTGGAAAGTGACGCCAGCACATCAGGGCGATACCCTACCATCACACGAACGCACGGGCACGTAATGCTGAAACGATCCACCTGCCTCGGCCTGCTGGCAGGCAGTCTGCTTCTTTTCCAGACGCCGATGGATGTCCAGTCACAGGATTTTACCGAGAAGGTTCTGGGTGAGACCATATATGTCCCGGCCTATTCGCGGGTCTTTTCCCATCCGAACAGGTCCGACCTTCTGGCGGCAACACTTGCCATCCACAATGTCGACCCTGAAGCCACCATAACGTTGCAGCAGGTCGATTATCACAACGAGGATGGCACCTTGCTGCGCACTCTCCTGGATGCGCCGGTGGACCTTGCGCCCCTGCAGTCCAAAACAGTGCTGATCCCGATCAACGACACCTCTGGCGGCGTCGGGGCGAATTTCCTGCTCGTGTGGTCGTCGGATAGCGGTGCCCTCAGCCCCATCGCAGAAGCCATCATGACCAGTGGCAGCGGCGGTCCCGGCCCCTCTTTCACGTCACGAGGTCGGGTGATCAAGCGGCAAACGGCGGAGTAGATTTCGCGAAAAATGCATTACATGAGGTGCGGCGCAGTCCACGCCGCCCATGCTTTCACACCGTAATTCGACGGCTTTATCAGGCCGAGATGCGCTCGATCTTCGCGCCGCAGCGGGTCAGCTTGTCTTCCAGACGCTCAAACCCGCGGTCGAGGTGATAGACACGGCTGACCGTCGTTTCGCCTTCTGCTGCCAGACCGGCAATAACCAGCGAGACGGACGCCCGCAGATCCGTTGCCATGACCGGAGCACCGCGCAGGGTCGAGACGCCTTCGATCATTGCCGTGCGGCCGTCCACATGGATCTGGGCACCGAGGCGGGCCAGTTCCTGCACGTGCATGAACCGGTTTTCAAAAATGGTTTCGGTAATACGGCTCGTGCCGCCGGCCTTCGTCATCAGGGCCATGAACTGGGCCTGCAGGTCGGTCGGAAAGCCCGGGAACGGTTCGGTGGTGATATCCACCGGCTGGATGCCGTTGCCGTTGCGGTAAACCTTGATGCCCTCGGCGGTCTGCGTAATGTCCGCACCGGTCTGGCGAAGTGTCTCGAGCGCCGTTTCCAGAAGGTCCGAACGGGCGCCTTGCAACAGAACGTCACCACCGGTCATGGCAACAGCCATGGCATAGGTGCCTGTTTCGATCCGGTCCGGAACAACCGCGTGATGCGCACCATGAAGGCGCGGCACACCCTGGATGCGGATAGTCGATGTGCCTTCACCCTCAATCTTCGCGCCCATGGCCTTCAGGCACTTGGCAAGATCGACGACTTCCGGCTCACGCGCGGCATTGACGATTTCCGTCTCGCCACTGGCCAGCGTCGCCGCCATCATGATTGTGTGGGTTGCACCGACGGAAACCTTCGGAAACTCGACGCGAGCACCTTTCAGCCCACCCGGAGCCTTGACGATGACATAGCCTCCGTCGATCTCGATCTCGGCGCCGAGCGCTGCCAGACCGTCGATGAAGAAGTCTACCGGCCGCGTGCCGATTGCACAGCCGCCAGGCAGCGAGACCCGCGCCTCATGGCTGCGGGCAACCAGCGGGCCGATTACCCAGAAGCTGGCACGCATCTTGGAAACCAGCTCATAAGGAGCGGTCGTGTCGACGATTTCACGGGCGGTCAGGTTCAGCGTCTGTCCGGCAAGGTCATCCTGGCCGCTACGCTTGCCGTTCACCGAGTAATCAACCCCGTGATTGGACAGGATCTGCATAAGCTGGGCAACGTCGCGAAGGCGCGGCACATTCGACAGCGTCAGGGTCTCATCCGTCAGGAGCGATGCGATCATCAGCGGCAGTGCCGCATTCTTCGCGCCGGAAATCGGAATGACACCATTCAGTTCCGCACCGCCAACGACCTTGATACTGTCCATGTTTTTCCCCGAACAGGACCGTGCTCGCCGCACGGCCATCCCTTTGCATACGTCAAGAAACTCACATCAAACGTGCGGTCTACACGCAAGTTATGGCCCATGCAAGGCGAGCAACCGGCTGCGACCGGGCATTTTTGGGGCGACACAGTCCTGCCGAACATCCGGCTGTTGGTCCTCAGTCGGCGTCCCGCGTCTTGGCAGCAGACTTGCGGCGGCGCAGATTGGCTCTCAGGGCTTCGGCCAGCCGGTCTTCGCGGGATTTCGCCCCGGCTTTGTCCGACGCCTTTTCGCCTGTCTGCTTGCCGGATTTTCCGCCGCCGCTTTCAGCGGACTTTTGCTGCTGGTCTTTTTCGCCCATGGCGTGCCTGTGTGATGATCCTGTGATTCATTTGTCTAGCAAGCTGCCCGCAGCTTGCCTAGGCATCTTGTGTCTTCCGCCTTGTTTGCCGCCTACCCTGCCAGCTTCAGCATCATTCGGTTTTCCCGTCGCTGCCCAAAACGTATCCGCGGCCATGCCGCCCCCCATCAGAGATAAGCATCATCGCGCCAAGAAGCCTGCACGCGGTGCAGAACCCCGCCTTCAGTCTTCCCTGTTCCCAAACTTCTGAATTCCCCGGATTCTGCTTCCACCGGCCTTTCGGCGAGAGCCTGTTTCCCCTCTCCCGAAAAGGCCAATCTGCTCTGCGCCTCGACCGGCAGGATTGCTTAATATCCACAGGCGAAACAGGGCCAAAAGCACCAGCTTTGCCGCGCCAACCCTTCAATCGTCCCGGCTTTGACGGGAGGGAGCAAATGACTGCGGAAAAAAATCCCAAAACACTGCTTGCGTCCCCGAAGGTCTTATGGCAAAAGCCCCCTCATTCCGGTCGGCACCGCTGATCGGCACCAGCACTTGCGTCTTGCAACTCAAGCTTATCAAGCAAAAAAGTTCGACGCCACGCCTGTCCCAAAGACAAGCCAGATGCTGCCGTAGCTCAGGGGTAGAGCACTCCCTTGGTAAGGGAGAGGTCGAGAGTTCAAATCTCTCCGGCAGCACCATTTCACATTTCTTCCCGCAAAAGACGCTAACACCCTGAATGGTAAGGCAATTTCTGGCGTTCTACAGTCCTCGTTTCGGGTGTATTCCAAGCGCTCATCAAAAACCAATCTGAAGACTGTTTTCAGTAACTCGACGGCGCATGGGCCTTCAAGGTTCTTCCTTACGTTCCATTGCCGGAATAACGCCGCAATGCTTGGTTTTATGGGGTAAAGCCCTAGCTAAGCTGCTTGCGAGCTTGTGAGGAAATGCCATGAATGAAAGCCAGACCAAATTGACTGCTGCGGAAGCAAAAGGCCTTCGCACTGCCAAGGAGCTTGAAGCTCATCTTGCTTGGCTTGAAACCTTCACACCTGCGGCGCTCGGCGTTCTGGCAATCGCTTCCGGTATCTACACCTACCTGGGTGTGTCCTCTCTGCTGGAGGATACGGGTGCGATGAGTTTCTTCGCGGCGGTGGCCTATTCCGTCGCCGTGTCAGTCGGGATTTTCGTATTCTGGAGCTACATGCTTCGGCTCATGCCTGCGATGCGCAGTGCGGCGGGTTTCATCGGACTTTCGGTTTCAATGCTTGTGGGGTCGGCTGCAATCATTGCCATGTCGAGCTGGCTCAACGCGGCTGCGCTTGCGGGATCGGCGGCTGTCGAACAACACCTGGATACGACAGTCCGTGACTACCAGGCGGCTTTGGAGCAGGCACATGAGATCGCCCTTTCGGGCCAGGCTCTCGGGCGCGAGGTTCAACGCGCCAAGGAAGCATTCGAAGCACTCGCCCAACAGGAACGCTCCGGCGAGCTCTCAGGCACAGCGGGTGAAGGCGCAGTCTTTCGAGTTCTGACGCAAAAAACAGAAGAGCTCCAGAACCTTGAGGAGCAGATTTCAGAACAAAAGCCACTGATCGACTCTGCCTTTGCCCGGGGCAACGAAATCCTTGGGCGCATGCGAGCCCTGACGGTTGCCCCCGGCCCGGTTGAACAAAGGTCGGTCGCGTTTTCGGAGGAAAGCGTGCGTCTTGCCGGCGTTATTGCAAACCTGAACCAGTACTCCGTTGCACCGCTCGTCGCTCGAGCAGCCGAGGACCTGCCTGCATCTGTTGTTCTTCCCGAACTTGACGGCCGAAACAGCAGCGTTCGAGACGCTCAATCAAGCACCATCGCATCCGTGTTGAACGCCCTCGACCAACGCAGCCAGACCCTGCGGCGCGCAGCCGATGAAGTGCTGGCGTTGGAGCCACCACAAGAGACGGCCTATAATCCGATCTCAAGCGCCGACGCTGTGATCAGGTACGCAGGCAACTTTGTCCCCTCATGGGCTGGTGCTATCGCGATCGACCTCCTGCCCGCCGTTCTGGTCTTTGTGGTCGCAATCACCCAGGCATCGATCCGTAGCGGCCGGGATGGGCTAAGCATCGAGGAAACCCTGACGCTCGCAGACCTCAAGGCAGCAATCAATGCGATGAAGGATGTTGAGGCTTCGATGGGGGCGGCAGACAAGGAAGTCTTGCGCCGTGTCGCAAATGCGGAAACTTCCGAGCCCGCAAACCTGAATGCCGCGGAGTAGCACGACGTGTTTTCCGAGCGCCTTGATACGTCGCGGATAACCATCCAGCGCAGCCTGAAGTGGGTTTTGGTCGCCCAGGCGATCCTGGCAGCCTTGTTGGTGCTCTCGCATCTGCAGGCTCAATGGACCCCGGGGGGTGGCGGCAACGATGCACTGCCGTCCGGACCCACGACACCCGGCGATCAGGTGAGACACTACGATCCATCTCGTAGCTTTCCCGACTTCATGCGGACACCTGCCCCGTCGACTTTCAAAATTCCGGGTGACATGCCTCCCAGGCTTCAGTTTGAAGTGATCGACAGGGGCGAATTGGGAGAAGCGATTTTCCTGAAGGGCCGGATCTCATCTGGAGACGCCGAACGCTTTACGAGCTTCCTGGCCAGCCTGGAAGAAGCCCCCAAAGTGGTTTCACTCCATAGCCCCGGAGGCAATGTGAGTGAGGCATTTGAAATTGGTCGTAGCCTGCGCGCAGCTGAGCTGGATACCACCATGCTGCCTGGTCTGGTGTGCCTTTCGTCGTGTCCTTACATTTTTGCAGCCGGTGTCAATCGTTCAGCCTCCAAGGATGCTGCCGTAGGCATGCATCAGCACTACTATGACACCCCCGGCTACATGCCTGTTTTCCTGGCGGTGGAAGAGATTCAGTACGGCCAGGGGGAAACGATGGAATACCTGATCGAGATGGGTATCGATCCAGGCCTGATGGTCCATTCTCTCAATACACCCCCCAAGGAAATCTACATCCTGGTTGAAGATGAGCTTCTCGGCACCCGGCTCGCGACGGAAATCCTGGACTGAGCGCCGTTCAGCAGAGGTCGGGTCTGAGCCCGCTCCAAAAGCTACAGATGCAATTGGCCCGTTGCAGTGAGCACAGCGGAACCGGTCAGCTCAACAGCGTCGGGGCGCACGAGAAGCCGAATATGGCTTTCCCTACCCATGGAAACTCCCTGTACGACCGTGAACGTTTCTTGTCCTCCAGCACCGCTGCGGTTGGCCAATAGCCACCCCAGTGGGCCTGCGGCGCTTCCTGTTGCCGGGTCTTCCCGAATGCCTACCGTTGGATTGAAGAAGCGAGCATAGGCTTCCCCTCTCTGTTCACCAGATGTCGTGAAAACATAACATCCTTGCGCACCGGCACGCTCCAACAACGGAAGAAGCATGGAGGCGTCAGGCTCCGCGCGGTCAACTTCGTCGCGGGAAACGAGCCTGACGAGCATATGCGCCGCACCCGTGGAGACCACAACCGCTTCCTGCGGCCCGAGGGCCGGTTCGCTCTTGTCGAGCCCCAGTGCTTCGG
Source organism: Labrenzia sp. 5N (assembly GCF_012395805.1). Taxonomy (NCBI): domain Bacteria; kingdom Pseudomonadati; phylum Pseudomonadota; class Alphaproteobacteria; order Hyphomicrobiales; family Stappiaceae; genus Labrenzia; species Labrenzia sp. 5N. Next base: position 154,890 of record NZ_JAAZTM010000001.1, read on the forward strand.
CAAGCGCCTGCAAGTCCCCGACATCGCCAATATGGCGCGGCATGGCCTGAGCCAGGGAGACAGTTGCCCGTCCATTTTCCCGTCCGATCGAAACTGGAAGAAGCTCGTCCCCCAGTTGCTGAACAAACGAGGTGCGTTCACCTAGTTGGCCCGTTTCTGCCAACCACCACCAGACACCTAGCGCGTTATGGCCGACACCAAACACTTCGTCTCCGGTCGGCGTGAACGATCTAATTCGAAAGTCCGCAGAAGCCTCTGTAGGCGTCAAGACAAATGATGTCTCCGATAAATTGAATTCGACGGCGATCGCGCGCATCGTGTGCTCGTCCAGGTCATCCGCGTCTGGAACCACAGCAAGAGGATTGCCGCGCAGCGGCCTCTCGGCAAACACATCAACGATCGCATACTGTTGAATTTTATTCGTTATATTCATTTGAGTTCCTCGCTGTTTCGCGAAGAATTCACTTGAACACGCAGGATTTAGCAATCTAATCTATTTCAACAGTATTGAGAAAAATTGTACATCAGATGCCACAACCGTCTCTAAAATCACTGCAAGCAGCGGAAGCTGTAGGCCGTTTAGGCAGTTTGTCGCGGGCGGCATCCAGCCTCAACGTGACGCCAAGTGCGGTGAGCCACCAACTACGTCTGCTTGAGGCGCAACTCGAGGTAACGCTGTTCGACAGGACGGATACGGGCTTGGTCCCCACCGCTAAAGGCAGGTTGCTTTTGCCAAAACTCACGGAAGGGTTTCAGGTGATTTCGGACGGGTTGGCCGAGATAAGCGCCAAGCCTCGACCCTTGCTTACCGTTTCGTGCGGTCTCGCTTTTGCCGCGCGTTTTCTGGTGCCGCGCCTGGTGAACTGGAACGCGGAACATCCGGATACAGAGATTAGGCTCGTCACCACCAGCCGACTGGTCGATTTCGATCGGGAAGGCATCGACATAGCCATCAGATTTGGCAAAGGCGAGTGGCCGGATGTGAAAACCGAAAAGATCGTCGACCAGTCGATCGAACTCGTCTGCACTCTTGGCCTCAGCAAAGCACTCCTGACCCAGGCAACAGCCTCCAAGGTTCCGCTCATAGTTGATGAGCAAAGCCTTGTTTCCTGGACCCAGTGGTCTTCCAGTGTAGGCCGCAAGCATCTCGATCCTTCGCGACACCCGGTGGTCCGCGTGCCTGACGCGTCACTATCGTACGAGGCTGCTGTTTCCGGTCAGGGCCTGTGGCTGGCTTGGCCCGTTCTGACGCGTGACGCCGTTGCCTCCGGCATTCTGGTGAGACCAGACATTCCGAGATGGGATGCAAATCTCGGATACTGGGCTGTATCGACAGCGTCGAGATGGCGCCGGCCTCAAGTCAGGAAATTTCGTGCCTGGCTGCACCAAACCTGCGCAGCGGCTGCCTGAGGCAGCAGGCATTTCGACAAACTGAAAATGTCACTGATCTCAATGTGCAGTGCCGATCAGCAAAAACGCGCAGGACACCATTCCGGATGCGGTCATGGCGCGCCTCATGTCTCAAGACCACTGTTCGGAGAGGCAACGACAAGAATGTCCACTTTGCTGACTGGCACTTGCATTGGCAAAAAACGCGTCGGCTGACAGAGACTGTCCAGGGACTGTCGTCAGCTTTCCGATGGCCACCCTGAAGCTGGCTTGGTCAGAGCAACAAGCGTTATTTGCCGGAAGAGACGTCGGCGACGCAGCGGTGGAGATGTCGCGCCAGCGTCGTTGCTGCTGCTTTCTCATCCTTGTGTTTCGGTCGAACCAGATGGAATGCGCCATCTGGAAACAGCGGTTGGTTCCGGAACACCGCGAGCTGCCCCTGCCGCAGCAGGTCGCTTGAATTTGAAACCCATCCCAGCATCACTCCCATCCCGGCAATCGCAGCCTGGGTGGCCTGAACGTAGTTGCTGAACGTCCGGTTGCCCTGCCCGCTTCCGGAAAGGCCCATAGCTTCGAAATATTGATCCCACCTCGGCCAGCATTCATCCTCAGCCTCGACATGCAATAAAGTCGCCTTTGCCAAATCGCCGTCGCCTGCGACCTTACCCAGGCAACCACCGAGGTGCTGGACAGTGGCCCTCTCCATTTCGCAGTGCGCGCGAGCAACTCTCCGGCCGGCATTTTTCCACCAACCTTGAAACAGGGGCATTTGCTGGTAGATGGAGCGATTTTGAACAACGTACCGGTCGACGCGATGCGGGACCGCGTCGGGTCGGGCCAGGTGATCGCGGTCGACGTCAATCCCCGCGAAGATCTGGTCGTCGATGCCTCCCTGGAACGGTTCGGCCCGCTTGATGTGTTGACCCGCCTGTTTTCGCGCCGGACGGAGAAGCTGCCAACCCTGCCTGAAATCCTAGTGCGTGCCGGCATTGTCGGCGGCATCGCCCACCGGGACCAAACCAAGGCGATGGCGGACCTCTTGATTGAACCTCCGGTGGGGCGCTTCCCCCTTATCGGCTATGGCCAGGCTCATACCATCGCCCAGGTCGGTCAGGATGCCGCGAGAGCGCGATTGAGCTGAACCGTTTCCTGTGCATGTTTCCGCTTTGAGTTTGAGCCCATCCCTTTAAGGAAACGAGCCCCGGAGAACAGAGAAAAAGCTTCTGGATTATGTAAGTCGATTTCTCATGCCGCTGGTATTTCAGAACGAGCTGGAGCGACGATACCGAGGATCGCGCCACTGTCCCTATTGAACGTAATCCAGCCCTTTGGCCGGATGAGGGTCTTGAATTTCGATCCGTTGTGAAACGCAAGTGAGTTCCACCGCGAGACACCAGGTGACAAGCGACGCGGCGCACTCCTCCAGCAACACTTTCTTGCGAGCCGAGTTCAGCCTTCCAGGATGCGTCTCAGTGAAACAACCGCGGCCGAGGTCCGGTTTTCAACGCCCAGCTTGCCGAAGATCCGGTCCAGATGCTTGTTCACCGTGCGTGGGCTCATGTCCAGAATGGAGGCGATTTCCTTGTTGGACTTTCCGTTGGCAATCCAGATCAGGACTTCGGCTTCGCGTTCCGTCAGGTCGAAGGCATCCTTCAGGATTTCGGAAGGGACGCTGTCCGAGACATCCGACACGCGCAGCAGATGCTCACCCGCACTGATGTTGCCGGCATAAGTGAACCGCAACTCCCGTCCCTTGATGCGGGCAACAATGTCCTCTTCCTTTTGGGCAGCCTTTCCCTGTGGCAGCAGGTAATGGCGCAGCCAGTCGACGGCAGCTTCCGGCAACTGCCCGGCAGCAGCTGCGTCCTCGGCCGTGCCCGTACCAAGCAGCGCGGAGGCCTGCGGCGTTGCCCAGCATACGGCGCCCGACAGGTCGACCGACATCAAGTAACGACCGGATGCATCAAGTGCGACATGGGCGCTGCGCGAATTTCGGGCGTTGGAAATATGCACGCGCAGACGGGCGATCAGTTCGTCCGGGTTGACCGGCTTGGTGACATAGTCGACGCCACCTGATTCCAGGCCCCTGACAATATGTTCCGTCTCGCTCAGTCCGGTCATGAAGAGAACCGGCACATCCCGAAGGTCTTCCAGCGCCTTCAGGCGCTTGCTGGTTTCGAAACCGTCGAGCTCCGGCATGATCGCATCCATGAGGATCGCATTGGGGATCACGCGGGCTGCGATTTCTATCGCCTTTCGACCGCTTTGGGCCACCAAAACTGTGAAACCGGCTTCCTCCAGGGCGTCCGAAAGCATGCCTAGGGAAGAAGGTGTGTCATCGACCAACAGCACCGTCTCGGCCTGACTAGGAGCACTCATGATCATGTCCGAGCCTTTCCAGAAGCTTGTCGTATTGGGTGAGATCGAATTCCTTGATGAGACGCCGCATGTGATGGACGAAGTCCGCCGCATGCGGCTCATGCGCCTCGATGTCGTCGAGCTTGGCCTTGATCCCGCGAACATAGCCAATGTCGCTCAGCTGTTTCAGAATGCCGAGGCTCTCCTCCGACGGCAGGCTGGCCTTTTCGAATATCGTCCTCCCCGACGATTGCATAACCTCCACCGGCGCAGCCGCCGCGGGGTCGTCCGTGCGCCAGACGAGTTTCAGCGCCAGCTGAAGCTTGTCCTGCAGTTCCTGCAGCCTGACGGGCTTCACCAGGTAATCGTCATGATAGATCCGGTGCACCGGGTCCCGGCCGCTGTCATCCGCATTGGCCGAAATCATGATGATGACCGCGTCGCCAAATCCGCCTTCCCGCAGTTTCCGGGCAAGGCTCCACCCGCCCATGCCCGGCATGCTGATGTCGAGCAGGAAGGCGTCCGGACGTTCGTCCTGCACCATCGCGAGACAGGACCGGCCGCTTGCCGCGGCAAGAACCTTGAAACCGAGCGGCGACAGGAAATCCCTGACTAGTGCCCTTTGGGCGGGATCATCATCCACCACCATGATCGTCTGGATCGGACCGTGATACCCGCGAATGCGTTTTTCCGCCCGCCCCGCCTGGATTGGCGCTTCCGCGGCGCTCAAAAGCATGCGGACCTTGAACGTGCTGCCGGCACCAACCGTGCTTGAAACCTGGATGTCACCGCCCATCACTTCGCTCAGGAGTTTGGTGATCGTCAGACCGAGCCCCGTCCCGGGAACGGCCTCCTTGCCGTCTTCCTCTATGCGTTCGAACGGATTGAAGATCCGCTCGAGATTTTCCGGAGCAATGCCGATGCCGGTATCGACCACCCCAAATTCGGCAACCTGACTGTGATAGGACACCTTCAGTTTGACGCTTCCTGTGTCTGTCCATTTGATGGCGTTCGACAACAGGTTGATCAGCACCTGCCGCAAGCGCTTCTCGTCACCGAACACGAACACCGGAAGGTTTTCCGCAGGCTCGAACAGAAAGCGCAATTCCTTGGCGTCGGTCTGAAGGCGGAACATGTCGACGGTCTGCGCCAGGAATTCATGCAGGTTGAACCTTTCCCGGTAGATGGTGAGATGCCCGGCCTCGATCTTGGAGATGTCCAGCAGGCCCTCGATCAGCCCGGCCAGGTGATCGGCCGAATGCTGGATCACCTTCACGGCGTCTCGTCTGTGGGCGGGGATTGCCGGGTCCTTGCGCATCAACTGGGCGTAGCCGGAGATCGCATTTAGCGGCGAACGCAGTTCGTGGCTGATGCCGACCACGTACCGGCTCTTGGCTTCGTTGGCGGCCTCCGCGGCTTCCTTGGCTTTCTGCAGCTTGGCGTCGGTGCGTTTGTGTGCGCGGATTTCCTTCATCAGAAGGCTGGTCTGGCGCCTTGTTTCCTCATTGGCGAACTTCCTGCTTTCGTGAACAAGAACGAACAGCCAGGCCATGACACCCGAGGTGACCAGCAGAATGAAGAAAACCTGGGTCAGCGCCCTGCCGACCCCTTCGCTGCCCGCCCCCGGCGAAATGGTTTCCGCTTCGACATAGACAAGCGACAGGATCGCTCCGAGCGAAGCGGTGATCAGGATCATGACACTGAAATAAAGCCCGATCCGGGAGCTCATCCAGCCGGCGATCCGGTCCGGAAGGATCGAATGAAGCAGAACAGTGACCTGGTCGCCGATGCGTGCTTCCTGTTTGCAGTCATCCTCGCAGCGCGCATCGAGTGAGCAGCACAGCGAGCAGATCGGCCCCGAATAGACCGGGCAATGCGCCATGTCCTCATGCTCGAACGTATGCTCGCAAATACAGCATTGAATGTCGGGGGGACGTTCGCCGTCGGGGGTTACAGCCCGTACCGGTTCACGGGCGATATAATATTTGCCGCCGGTCGCATAGGCGATCAACGGGGCAAGGAGAATGGCGGTAAACAGAGCAATGTAGCTTGCCAGCGCATGAGCGGTCTGGCCGAACACCCCGGAATAGGCAATGAGGGCGATCAGGCTTGCCGCGCCCATAGAGCCAAGGCCGACCGGATTGATGTCGTACAGATGGGCACGCTTGAACTCGATATGTTTCGGGCTGAGCCCAAGCGGTTTGTTGATGACTAGATCGGCAAAGATCGCGCCGATCCAGGCAACGGCTACTACGGAATAAAGACCGAGCGTTCGTTCCAGCGCCTTGTAGACACCAAGCTCCATGAGCGCGAGTGCAATTGACACATTGAAGACCAGCCACACCACCCGGCCCGGGTGGCTGTGGGTGAGACGGGAGAAGAAGTTCGACCAGGCAATGGAGCCGGCGTAGGAGTTGGTCACGTTGATCTTGACCTGGCAGACAATCACGAAGAGCCCTGTCAGGGCGACTGCCACCTCCGGCGTCGTGGCCTTGGTGAAGGCGACCAGATACATGTGCGTCGGTTCGATCGCCTTGTCCGGACTGAGGCCGCTCTGCAGGGCCAGAACCACCAGGAACGACCCCAGCAGCAGTTTCACCGCGCCGATAAGGATCCAGCCAGGACCTGCGGCCAGAAGTGCGAACCACCATTTCAGCCTGTGCCCGCGCCGTTGACGCGGCAAAAAGCGCAGGAAATCAACCTGTTCGCCGATCTGTGCGATCAGCGAGAACAGAACGGCGCTTGAAGCACCGAATAGCAGGAGGCTGAACTGGCCGCCCTCGTCGCCTAGCCGGCCGGAGAAGTTCTGCCAGTCGTCCAGTGGGGCAACGCCCTGCCAGGCCAGAAAAGCAAACGGCAGGATCTGCAACACGATCCAGAGCGGCTGGGTGTAGATCTGTAGCCGGCTGATCAGGGTGATGCCGTAGATCACCAGCGGAATGACCACAAGTGTACACAGAAGGTAGCCGATGTTGAGCGGCACACCGAGGAACAGCTCCAGCGCCGTTGCCATGATGGCCGCCTCGAGGGCGAAGAAGATGAAAGTGAAACTTGCGTAGATCAGCGAGGTCACTGTCGAGCCGATATAACCGAACCCGGCTCCGCGGGTGAGCAGGTCGATATCCACGCCGTATTTCACGGCATGATAGGCAATCGGAAGGCCGGTAATGAAGATGAGCAGGCAGACGACGGCAATCGACGAGACGGCATTCGTGAAACCGTAGTTGTAGGTGACGGCAGCCCCGATCGCCTCAAGGGCCAGGAAGGAAATTGCGCCCAGCGCGGTGTTGGCAACCCAGACCGGAGACCAGCGGCGAGCGCTTTTGGCGGTGAAACGGAGCGCAAAGTCCTCCAGGGTCTGGTTTGCGACCCACTGATTGTATGTTCTCCGCAGGCGTACAACCCGCTGATGACTACCCATTGCCCATCACCATCCCGCCCGCCGGAACCGGCGCGCCAGCCCACTCATTGTGCATCGCATCTATTTTTCATGCACATTTTTGTTCAAGATTTGCGACCTCCCCCTCGAATTGATCAACAACCGCCGATCGACAAACTTCCTAGCAATTTCTATGCCTCATTCAAAAAATATTAAAAAATTTCAATATTCCCATCAATACAAGTCATTCGAATTCAAAAAATACGAATGACAACTTACACTACGATCGAATTTCAGATTTTTGGACTATGAATTTATTCCAAACGTGGAATTCTTTCACATGCGGCAGTGCGGAGAAATAAGTCAAATAACCCACAGCAACTGACGCATTGCGGCAGTGCACAATTCCAGACGAGCCTTGGATGCATGCGGAGGAGCTTCACGGCGCTCTGCTTCAACCTCAACCTCAGAGGGGTCCAGAGAATGAAACGTCTGAAAGACTTGATTGACCACCGGCTGTCTCGCCGGTCCGTGCTGTCAGGCACGGCAGCCGCGGCAATGCTGGCCACCGCCAGCACATTTGCACCTGCCATCGCCGACGACGCCAACACGACTGGCCTTGCGGTCACCGAAGACACCGTGAAGGTCGGCATCCTGCACTCCGTCACCGGAACCATGGCGATTTCCGAGACCGGGTCGGTGCAGGCGGAAAAGCTCGCCATCGACCAGATCAACGCCATGGGCGGCGTGCTTGGACGCAAGATCGAATACATCCAGGAAGATGGTGCATCCGACTGGCCGACATTTGCCGAAAAGGCGAAAAAGTTGCTGGTGAACGACAAGGTCGCGGCTGTTTTCGGATGCTGGACATCCGCGTCGCGCAAGGCCGTTCTGCCCGTCTTCGAGCAGTATAACGGCATGCTCTACTATCCGACCTTCTATGAAGGCCTGGAGCAGTCCCCCAACGTGATCTACACCGGCCAGGAAGCCACCCAGCAGATCATCGCCGGCATCGACTGGGTCGCCAAGGAAAAAGGCGCTAAGAGCTTCTACCTGCTTGGTTCAGACTATATCTGGCCGCGGACGTCCAACAAGATCGCCCGCAAGCACATCGAGAAGCTTGGCCTGGAGGTCGTTGGCGAAGAGTACTATCCGCTCGGCCACACCCAGTTCAACTCGGTGATCAACAAGGTCAAGCTGAAGAAGCCGGACGTGATCTACGCCATCGTCGTGGGTGGTTCCAACGTTGCCTTCTACAAGCAGCTGAAGGCTGCCGGCATCGACATGACCAAGGAGAAGCCGGTTCTTCTGACCATCTCGGTGACCGAGGATGAAATCCGCGGCATCGGTGGCGAAAACATCGAAGGCGCATATGCCGCGATGAAGTACTTCCAGTCTCTCGACAATGAGAACAACGCCGAATTCGTCAAGTCCTTCAAGGAAATGTGGGGCGACGACATCGTTATCGGCGACGTAACCCAGGCCGCCTACCTCGGCCCCTGGCTCTGGAAGGCCGCGGTTGAAAAGGCCGGCAGCTTCGACATCGACAAGGTGCGCCTTGCCTCCCCGGGCATCGAACTCACCACCGCGCCGGAAGGCTATGTCCGCGTCCATGAAAACCACCACCTGTGGTCCAAGACCCGCATCGGCCTTGCCAAGCCGGACGGCCAGTACGAGCTGGTTTACGAGACGGCCGACCTGATGGAGCCGGATCCGTTCCCGGAAGGCTACCAATAAGCCTCCGTTAGTTCCCCCAGGGATGGAAACGCCCTTCCAGAAAGCGGGCATAACCGGGGCGCTGCGTGGAGGCAGCCTGCGCAGCGCCCGTCCTCTTCGTTTCAAACCCTTATTCGCAGCAGGGGAACAGGCGTTCCGCCTTGACCCCGCAGCATGGAGACGCGCGCAATGTTCGCCGATTATTCATGGACGGAACTCGGGTCCATATTCGCCATGCAGGGTTTTGCCGGACTGATCCTGTTTTCCGTTTTCGTCCTCATGGCCCTGGGTCTTGCAATCATTTTCGGCCAGATGGGCGTCATCAACATGGCTCATGGCGAGTTCATGATCCTGGGCGCCTATGTCACCTATCTTTGCTCCAATTTCGTCGAGACCTATGTCCCGTCCCTGTTCGGCATCTACTTCTTCTTCGCCATGGCATTGGCCTTCGTCGCTGCGGGTGCACTCGGGGCACTCGTCGAATGGTCGCTCATAAGGCATCTCTACAAGCGTCCGCTGGATACCCTGCTGGCTACCTGGGGCCTCAGCCTCATTTTGCAGCAGGCCTACCGGTCGATCTTCGGCGCGCGTGAAGTCGGCGTCAGCCTGCCGAACTGGCTGCTCGGGTCCGTGCCGCTGACGGACATCATCGAAATCCCGATCAACGGCATCTTCGTCATGGTACTGACCCTGGTCATCGCCATCGGCGTCTATTTCATCCTGTTCCGCTCCCGCATGGGCATGCAGACCCGCGCTGTGGTCCAGAACCGCGTCATGGCCGGGGCCGTCGGCATCAACACCGAAAAGGTCGACCGGCACACCTTTGCTCTTGGTTGCGGCATTGCAGGCATCGCCGGCAGCGCCTTCACCATGATCGGCTCGACCGGGCCGACCGCCGGACAGCTTTATATCGTCGATACCTTCCTGATCGTCGTTTTCGGCGGCGCAGCAAGCCTGCTCGGAACGATCGCGTCTTCCTTCGCCATCAGTCAGGCCCAGTCCACCATGGAGTTCTTCCTGTCCGGCTCCATGGCGAAGGTCCTCACCCTGCTGACCGTCGTCGGGATCCTGATGCTGCGCCCCGAAGGTCTCTTCTCCCTGAAAATCCGTCGCTGAGGAGGTTCCGATGACACATGTGAAATCCCTGCTGTCTCGACAGGAACTGATCGGACTGCTGGTCGTGGCCGCGCTGATCTTCGTCTTGATGCCCCTGTCGATGAACATCTTCCGTCTCAACCTGTTCGGCAAATACCTGACCTATGCCTTCGTCGCTATCGGGCTGGTGCTGTGCTGGGGCAAGGGCGGTATCCTGAGCCTTGGGCAAGGCGTCTTCTTCGGCCTGGGCGGCTATTGCATGGCCATGTACCTGAAGCTGGAGGCCTCCACACCGGAAGCGACGGCAATCCAGTCCACCCCGGGCATTCCCGACTTCATGGACTGGAACCAGATCACGTCCCTGCCCTGGTTCTGGGAACCCTTCAACAGCCTGACCTTCACGCTGCTGGCCATCATCGTCCTTCCCGCGCTGTTCGCCTTTGTTATCGGTGCGGCGATGTTCAAGCGAAGGGTTGGCGGTGTCTATTTCGCCATCATTACCCAGGCAATTGCAGCCATCCTGACGATCCTGATCATCGGGCAGCAGGGCTATACCGGCGGCGTCAACGGCATCACGGACCTCAGGACCCTGAAGGGATGGGACATCCGTACCGACGAGGCCAAATACGTTCTCTACTACGTCAACGGAGGTCTTCTGATCGCCGTCCTGCTGCTGAGCCAGTTCGTTCTCAAAAGCAAGCTCGGCCGTCTCTTGGTCGCCGTCAGGGACAAGGAGGACCGGGTCCGGTTTTCCGGTTACGACGTCTCCAACATCAAGATCTTCGTCTTCTGTTTTGCCGCGGTCCTGTCAGCCATCGGCGGCGCCATGTTCACCTTGCAGGTCGGCTTCATGTCGCCCTCGTTCGTGGGCATCGTTCCTTCCATCGAGATGGTCATCTTCTGTGCGGTCGGCGGCAGGCTTTCCATCTTCGGCGCGGTCTACGGAACGCTGCTGGTGAACTGGGCCAAGACCACCTTTTCCGAAACCTTCCCCGAATTGTGGCTCTTTGGCCTGGGCGGGCTCTTCATCGCCGTTGTCCTGGTGTTCCCGAACGGGCTGTCCGGCCTCTATCGCACCTACCTGGCGCCACATGTCGACCGGCTGATTTCACGGGGCAATAGCGGCGACAGGTTAGAACCAGTCAGCCCTCCCCCTGACCTTGACGGCGACGCAACCGCAAAGCCAGCCGAGTAGGAGAGACACATGAACACCATCAGCAACAACACCGACTTCCTGCTGTCCATCGAAAACCTGTCTGTTTCCTTTGATGGCTTCAAGGCGGTGAACGACCTGAACCTTTATGTCGACGAAAATGAGATCCACGTCATCATCGGACCGAACGGCGCGGGTAAGACAACGGTTCTCGATTTGATCTGCGGCCGCACCAAGGCCACTGCCGGCTCGATCAAATTCCGCCAAAAAGAACTGACCCAGCTGCGCGAACACGAGATCGTGCTTGAGGGGGTCGGACGCAAGTTCCAGAACCCGTCCATCTATGAGGACCTGACGGTTTTCGAGAACCTGGAGCTTTCCTTTCCCCGTGGCCGAAGTGTCTTCGGTGCCCTCACCTTCAAGCGCGATGCGGAAGTGACGACCCGCGTGCGCGAGATTGCCGAAATGGTGTTCCTCGACACGCTCCTGGACATGCAGGCAGCCCTGCTCAGCCACGGCCAGAAACAATGGCTGGAGATCGGCATGTTGCTGATCCAGGACCCGGAACTCCTGATGCTCGACGAACCTGTTGCCGGCATGAGCGTCTCGGAGCGCAAGCAGACCGCGAAGCTTCTCAACGAAATCACCAAGGGACGTTCGGTGATGGTCGTCGAACACGACATGAAATTTGTCGAGGACATCGCCCACCGCGTCACCGTCCTGCACCAGGGCAAGATCCTCTCCGAGGGCTCCATGGCAAAGGTGCAGGCAGACCCCAAGGTCATTGACGTTTATCTCGGCCACTAGGAGGCGACCATGCTCAATGTTGCACAGTATCACGTTGCCTACGGCCAGAGCGAAGTCCTGCACGGCCTCGACTTCACGGTCGCGCCGGGAGAAATCATCGCCATCATGGGCCGCAACGGCATGGGCAAGACCACGCTGATGAAATCCCTGATGGGGATCGTGCCCACCAGCAACGGCGCTGCCGCGGTCGACGGCGTCGACATCACCACCATGAAGAGCTACGAGCGCGTCGCCAGGGGCATCGCCTATGTGCCTCAGGGGCGGATGATCTTTCCGACCATGACGGTCCAGGAAAACATCGAAACCGGCCTGACCATCAGCGGCCAGAGCAAGGTTCCCGGCGACATCTACGAGCTGTTTCCGGTGCTGCTCGACATGAAGGGCCGTCGCGGCGGCAATCTCTCGGGCGGCCAGCAACAGCAGCTGGCGATTGCCCGCGCGCTGGCGACCAACCCGAAGGTCCTGCTGCTGGACGAACCGACCGAAGGCATCCAGCCGTCGATCATCCGCGAGATGGGCCGCGTCCTGAAACGTATCCGCGACGAGCGCGGACTTTCCATCGTTGTGTCGGAACAGGTTCTGTCCTTCGCCCTCGACGTCGCCGACCGGGTGCTCGTCCTGGAGAACGGCCGCCTTGTCCACGACGAACCGCGGGCAAGCGTCGACGAGGAAAAAGTCTCCGCGTTCCTGTCCGTCTAACCAGCTCATCCAGTTCAACAGCGCACGCTTTTCAGGCGCAAACCCAGAGGAGAACCCCATGGCAGATACACTGATTTCGGTTAATTTGAGCGAGTCGCCGCATACCAATGAAAAGGTCCATAACCGCTGGCATCCGGATATTCCGATGGCGGTCTGGGTGGAGCCGGGCGACGACTTCAAGATCGAGACCTATGACTGGACCGGCGGGCAGATCAAGAACAACGACGACGCGGCGGATGTGCGCGATGTCGAACTGGAACAGGTGCACTACCTCTCCGGTCCGATCGGCGTCAAAGGAGCCGAGCCGGGCGACCTACTGGTCGTCGATATCCTCGACATCGGCGCTAAAGAAGAAATGCTCTGGGGCTTCAACGGCTTTTTCTCCAAGCAGAATGGCGGCGGGTTCCTGACAGAGCACTTCCCGGAAGCCCAGAAATCCATCTGGGATTTCGAAGGCATGTTCACGCGTTCGCGCCATGTGCCGGGCGTCAGCTATGCCGGCCTGATCCACCCGGGTCTGATCGGCTGCCTGCCGGACCGCAAGATGCTGGACATGTGGAACACTCGCGAAAAATCATTGTTCGATACGGATCCCGACCGCGTTCCGGCACTTGCCGCCCTGCCGAACACCCAGTCTGCGCATATGGGACAGCTCAAGGGTGAAGCGCGCGAAAAGGCAGCTGCCGAAGGCGCACGGACGGTTCCCCCGCGCGAACATGGCGGCAACTGCGATATCAAGGATCTGTCGCGCGGTTCGAAGATCTATTTCCCGGTCTATGTGGACGGTGCCGGTCTCTCCATGGGTGACCTGCATTTCAGCCAGGGCGACGGTGAAATCACCTTCTGCGGCGCGATCGAAATGGCCGGCTGGCTGCACATTCGGGTCAACCTGATCAAGGGCGGGGTCGCGAAATACGGGATCAAGAACCCGATCTTCAAACCCTCACCAATCACGCCGAAATATGACGACTACCTGATCTTTGAAGGCATCTCGGTCGATGAGGCCGGCACACAGCATTACCTTGACGTGCACATCGCCTATCGCATGGCCTGCCTCAACGCCATCGAGTACATGAAGAAGTTCGGCTATTCCGGTGCGCAGGCCTACGCCATCCTGGGAACGGCGCCTGTGCAGGGACACATTTCGGGCGTGGTCGATATTCCAAATGCCTGTGCCACCTTGTGGTTGCCGACCGACATCTTCGACTTCGACATGATGCCGGGCGCGGACGGACCGAAAACCTTCTTTGACGGATCGGTCGACGTTCCGCTTGCCCCGGATCTCTGATCCGCACGCGACGACGAGACGGGCCCTGCCCGTCTCAAACCCCTTCCGCCGGCGAGCCGGCTTTCCGTCTTTCAGGATCAATCATGCCGACCTACGATTATCTGTGCGCTTCCTGCGGTCCCATCTCGGCCAACCGGCCGATGTCCGCCCATGCGGATCCGATCGAATGTCCGATCTGCAAGGCGGAAGCCCCCCGCGCCATCCTTCAGGCACCGCATATGTCGGGCCTGTCTCCCAGCGACCGGGCAGCCCATCAACGTAATGAAACTTCCCGGCACAACCCGAAATTCTCGACCAAGTCGGATCGTGACGACAGTGCGAGGGAAAACCGAAAACGTCACCCGTCAGGCTGCTCGTGCTGTTCCGGCGCGAAAGGCAATTTTCGCTCAAGTGCGGTCTACAAGGCCGACGGCAGCAAGACGTTCCCCTCAAAACGCCCCTGGATGATCAGTCACTGACAGGTCGCGTATTCAGGGATACGTGGCAGGTCGCCTTTTTCCACTTTGTAAAAAGCTGCGTGAGGAGGAGGCGGCCACTCGGGCAGCGAGACCGTTTGCGCGGCCTCGCTCACGTTGGCCGAAACGCCTTCAACGTGGCTGTTTTGGTCAGTCGCACTCGTCGTAGCGGCTGTCGCCGAATTCCAGCCAACGCTGACCGTCGTCTTCGAACACCAGGTATTCGGAGTGGTCTTCCCCCAAAAGGGCAACCACAAAGCCGCGCGGCGGTTGTGTTTTACCGAAGTAGCTATAGGCCGTCATAGCCCTGATATCGGTCCCGTTCACCGTCACGACAGCATCCCATTTACCGTCGGGTTGTTCCGGTGTGTGGTATCAGCGATGGTCGCGCACTCAAATTCAACATATGATGTAAAAGGAAAGAATTCGTCGTTTCAACTATGGAAACCAACTGGAGTGAATACGAACAATCATCTGTTCCACCTTTTTCGTTACGCCTGAGGAACAATTAAATTCGAAAACACACAGTCTCATTAAATGTTTTCTAATTCACAACGAATCATGAATAAAAATGCTTTGTCTACCATGAGAACAATAATATACATCATCATGAGACCTCGTCACATAAGCGATGATAAACGAAGGCAACGAAAAATATGTCGAAGGTATTTAGTAATTTGAATTCTATTTTTACAAAATACAACAAATCTATTGTCAATAACAACACAAATTCAAATCAGAAATTTTTAGTATATTCTATCGAACGAAGCAAAATGATTAAAGGCTCTCATTACGTGGGAGGTTTAGCCGATCGAATTAAAGGATTGATATCAGTTTTTTATATTTCAATACTTACAGGTAGGCGCTTTACAATACATTGGGATAACCCATTGGATATTTTAGAAGGATTTCAACCAAATAAATATGATTGGAAGTTTTCAAACGCAGAAAAATTCATTAAAAATAAAAGCAGATTTCTTCATTTAGACTACATTGGACGAGGAGATGCACTTAATGATCTTAACTACAGAAAGATAGAGAAGGATCTTTTCAAGGGTGAAGATGTTGTAATAATGAATGCTAATAGCTTTTGTGTTGACGCTATGTCGGCGTATATTAAAAAAGAATTTGGGGGGATGTGCTGGTACGGACAATATTTTAATGAAGCGTTTGAATTTCTGTTTAAATTTGCTACTCTTGATCAATTTTCGAGTAGTCGCCTGAAGTTCGATGATTTTAAGGTTGGAGCTGATTTGGTTGTTGCAGTACATCTTCGTACAGGAGCAGGAAACGGCTGGAAGGATCCAATACTGGACGAATGGGAAAACTATGAATTAATTTTAGAAAGGGCGTTTTCGTTAGCTAGAGCACATGATGCGACTAAACCTGTATTTTATTTCGTTTCAGATTCTTTAGAGGCGCGAAACGCAGTAGCAGCTAAAAAGTGGGAGTTTCCGATTTTTGTAGAACAAGAAGGCACCTCTCACTTGGACAGAAGCGCCGGGATCAACGATAGCAATCATCATCGGACTTTTTTTGAATTTCAGTTGCTTGGCGAAGCGGACATGGTGGTTTGTGGTCAAGGTGGATTTGCTCAAATGGCTGCATTGTCTCGTGGAAAAAAGTACTTTAGGTATAAAGATACTTGATCTTATCATCCAAGATCTTCTCTAAGAAACTGGACATGCTAAACTTGTTTGTGTCTGCGGGAAACACAATCGACACTGACAGGTGGTCAATCCTGGGTAACTAAGTTCCGAAACACAGGAACTTTCGTTGCTTGTTTTCATCGTGTGGGTTGGCTAAAATTGCAGGTTAGAATGGCATGCAAGAAGCGCTAATTCCCTGATTAATCTTAAGAAGTGAACCGAACTCCTAAGTCTCCTGCATATTATGTAAAGTCCCTCTAAACTAGGAGACAAATGGGATAAAGAGTTCACGGCTTACGGAAGAACAGATCTTCAGCTTCTTGCAGGAATAGGAAGCTCGGTTGTAGTCGACGAATGTTTGCGCTAAATACTACATGTTGGAAACGAGCCTTGATAAAATACAAGGCCATGTTTGGCGAGATAAACTTTTCCGACACCCGCAAGTTGAGGTGTCTGGCAGATGAAGATGCCAAGCTGAAAAAGCAATTGAGATCGGAAAAGGAACACTCAGGTTCCAAAACACGGCAGTAATAATTGGAGCTTCCTCCAATACGTCAATGTAGCTCACTAGATGGACAAACAAGCGGTGGAGCGGAGACTTCGTAACGGGCGTATCATTAAAGTTTCCCGATTTGGGATTCTGCCGTAACTGCTATTACAACAGCAGGGCACGCCACGCACTGATGATAGACACTTAGTTGTACTACCTACTTCTTACTCGCGAGCACGGCACACTCATTTGATTGCGCGGCAGACGGGTCACCGCGGCCTCAGACAAACAGCCGTACTGTGCCGTACGCCTTTTCAAATTGTGTCAGGAGACTGTCGCGGACGAACCTACGACCAACCCGACAAGTTGATGCTGAATGGCTTTGACCTGAGCCTCTTTCCTCATCCGGTTTAGCGCGGAGTCCTTCGGTTGATTTTTGACCTCATACGGCCTGTGTTTGCAATGTCATTTTCAATGCGAATTCGTAGGGCGTGAGATTGCCCAGAGATGAATGGTGTCTGTTTTGGTTTTAATCGTCCTTCCATGCGGTTATTTGGGATCGAGCTTCGGCGAGCGAAGAAAATAGCGTCACGTTGAGGCACTTATCTCTGAAGCTATCGTTGACGCTCTCGACGAAGCCGTTCAGCATCGGCTTGCCAGGTTGGATGTAATGCCAGTCGACACCGCTATCTTGACACCATTTGAGAACGGCCATGCTGGTCAGCTCGGTGCCGTTGTCTTAGACCACGGTGACCGGTTTGCCACGCAGACGGACGTGCGCATCGAGTTCACGGGTGTCCCGCAAGCCGGACAATGAAGTGTCGGCCACCAGCGCCAGGCATTCGCGGCTGCAATCATCGACCACCGCGAGAACCCGAAAGCGGCAGCCGTCCGTTAAGGCGACCGACACGAAGTCCAGGCTCCACCGCTCGTTTGTTCTGCCTGGCAACACCATCGGCCGTCTAGTGCCCAGAGCTCGCTGCCGGCCACCACGTTTGCGAACCTGGATCTTTTCCTCGCGATAGAGACGCCTCAGCTTCTTCTGGTTCATTCGGATGCCCTGGCGTTCCAGCATCAGGTGAATACGTCTGTAGCCGAAGCGCCGGCGCTCTCCGGCAACCTTCTTCATGGCTTCACGCAGATCGGCATCTTCCGGTCGTAGTCTTCGATACCGAACACTCGACCGGTCAATTGCCAAGACAGCACACGCCCGACGCTGGCTCACGCCGTGCCCGGAGCACAGGTGAGCCACAGCTTCCCGTCTTGCACCGGGCGTTACCACTTTTTTGAAGCAACGCCCTTCAGCATGGCGTTGTCGAGCATGGCCTCGGCCAACAGTTTCTTGAGCCTGGCGTTCTCGTCTTCAAGCGCCTTCAACTTGCGGGCATCGGATACATCCATACCGCCAAACTTGGCCTTGTATTTGTAAAAGGTGGCTGCCGAGATCCCGTGCGCCTACAAACATCTGCCGTCTTCTGGCCGCTCTCCTGATCCCGCAAGATGCCGATGATCTGTTCTTCTGTTAACCGTGAACGCTTCATTCCGTCCGTCTGCTGACTGCGACGGACTCAACACCAAACTGGAGGACTTCTGGGGTCTCAGGTCAGCTTCATTGAGCGCCTTGATGGAGGCTTCATAACGAAACACTGCACTCGTCACTTACTGAGGCTAGAAGCCAAATCATATCACGATGAGAGAGACTGCGACCGTAACAGGCCACGCCCATTTCCCGGGAATTTGATACCCTATGAATTCGCATTGAAAATCACGGCAAACTCTGACTGCAATTGGTCAATAATCCGACGTGCATCCCTGAATTCGGTTCGTTCTGAGCTAGAACTTTCCAATTGCGATCCCGATGTCGGGAGAAGGAGCGTTCCATGAAGAGATCAAAGTTTTCCTGGGCTCAGATCTTGCTCATTCTGCGCCAAGCAGATGAAGGTACGCCGGTAGCAGAGGTGTGCCAGAAAGCTGGCATCAGCGACACGAAGTTCTATAGTTGGCCTAAACGCTATGGTGGGATGACGCCATCGGAGGTAAAGCGGATGCGCCAGTTCGAGGACGAGAACAATAGGCTGAAGAAGATAGTCGCTGATCTGACGTCGGAGAAGGCAATGTTGCAGGACATGCTCTCAGAAAAGCTCTGAAGCCTGTTCGCCGTCGCCGCCTTGTCGATGAGGTCTGTCAGAACTGGAAGTTGTCTATCCGTCGAGCATGCGCCTGTGTGCGGGTCGATATCACGCTCTATCACTACAAGTCGAAGCGGGGCGACCAGGCTAATTTATAGGTTGGGATCAGGGAGATCGCTGCGACGCGGGTGCGCTGCGGGTACCCGCGTGTCCATGTGCGGCTGCCAAATCCGCAACAAGACGCCAAAACGCCGGGTAAAGGCGAAGCTGCGTGAGGACCGGACCGAGGCTGCGCATTCAATGATGTCTGGACAATGGACTTCGCTCATGACCAGCTGGCCACCGGCCCCAAGATCGGCGCCCTGACAGTCGTCGACACCTTGTCACGCTTCTCGCCGGTGGTCGATCCACGGTTCAGCTGTCGCGGCAAGGATGTCGTGGCGACACTGGAACAAGCGTGTCGGTCAGTCGGCCCCCCGAAGAAGATCAGGGTGGACTAGGGATCGGAACTCATCTCCTGGGACCTCAATCTGTGAGCCTATCAGAAAGATGTCGAGTTGGACTTCTCCCAGTCGGGCGAGCCGACTGACAATGATTTCATTGACTCATTCAACTGCAAGTTCGGGAATGAATGTCTCAACGCACACTGGTTCCTGACGCTTGACGACGCCCGTTCAAAAATGGAGGAATGGCGTAAGGACTATAATACCATCCGCCCCCATAGCGCGCTCGATCGGCAACAAAGCGTCGATCGCGCTCATGAAAGGCTCATCGGCAGTATCTACCCTTTAGCCAGACACCACGGAAATTTCGGCCTCGGACGATCCAAAGATGAGGGCTCTTCACTGAGAGTAGCGGGTTCAGAGCTAAACAAACAAAATTCAAGCCTCAAGTCAAAAGTGAGAGTGGAACAATACCGTTATTTTCTAATCGTTTACCGACTAATCTCTTACGCTACAATGCGTCGAGATGATGATATGAAAGCCTTGTTGCCGAAAGCGCACTCGGATATCTATGGTAACACGATAACCAACGATGACCTCCGTAGATAAAAATGGGCATTAAAAAGACACAAACAGATATCCTTCTATTTAGCTTTCACGAAATCATTGTGCATCGTACAATAGTAGATTTGCTTTATCTTTGAAAGCCAGTAATAGGGATAGGTGTCAAATATTTCGCCATGACTACTTATGATAAAAAACTAAATTCCATCGTGACTACTGAAGGACTATCTTCCAACATGGAATATTGCGACGTTTCTGTCATTATACCAAACTATAAAAGGGTCGACCAATTAAGGGGCGCTGTAAATTCTGTTTTATCTCAAACGCTCCATCCTCGTGAAATTATTATTATTGATGACTGCTCACCTATGAATCTCTTCAATGAAATAGAACGATTTACTCAAACATCTGGACTTCGAACGAACATTATATTACTGCGAAACTCAAGAAATAGAGGCGCCAATTACTCCAGAAACCTAGGCATTCAAGTTGCCAAAGGGAAATATTTAGCATTTTTGGATAGCGATGATTTATGGTTTCCCCAAAAATTAGAGATACAACTCTCTCAAATTCAAAAAACCAGCTCAAATTTACCCATTTTTTCAGCAACCGGACGGTATCGCGTAGATCATACGGGAATGATCATTGCAAAACAATTTGGTGGTCAAATCATCAATTCTTCCAAGATACGTAGTTCTAACTTTATTGGCACTCTTTCTTCTATCATGGTGGATACACAAGCCGCCCGAGACATTGGCGGCTTTGATACCAATTTATCTGCATGCCAAGATTGGGACTTTTTTATTCGAATTAGTGAAATAGGCAAGTATATTGGCGTTAGCAACACGCTTTGCGTTTATGTGGACCACCAAGGTTCTCGTATTACGCTGAACCATCGAAAAAGGATTCTTGCACACATTAAGATATACAAGAAGTACTTCAAGAACCTAAAAAACAAAGAAATAAATAAACACAGCGTTTATCGTTCTATCGCTGAAGACCTTCAACCTTTGAATAAAGAAAGATTATCCATTCATTTTTTTGCAATGTCGTTAATTGAAAAATATTCAATTTTGGGATTAACTAAAAGCGCATCTTATCTGTTAATTAGATTATACTTTTGTTACTTTTCGATGCCGAACCTTAAGCAGGATAGATATAATCGATATAGGCGGAACATGAAAAAATTGATCAAAGCAGACACATTCAATGTTATTGAACGAGATCAAATAGAAATTAGAAAACTCCTCAAAAGCATATAGCTTATTAAATAATAATATTTATCTAAAACTATTCTTACAAAAGAGCGAATTTATCTGCATTTAAGCTCGTGATGATACTTCTTTTTATTAGAACGCACATGTAAAAACCATCACATAACATGTTATAGATTCGAGCATTTTGCCCTCAACCTTTCCTTTTAACCTGAAGTCCGTTCTTTCTCGGTTTCAATTCGGAGTCTTTCGGTTGATTTTTCGCCTCATGCGGTGACGTGCATCCCTGAATTCGGTTCGTTCTGAGCTAGAACTTTCCAATTGCGATCCCGATGTCGGGAGAAGGAGAGTTCCATGAAGAGATCAAAGTTTTCCTGGGCTCAGATCTTGCTCATTCTGCGCCAAGCAGATGAAGGTACGCCGGTAGCAGAGGTGTGCCAGAAAGCTGGCATCAGCGACACGAAGTTCTATAGTTGGCCTAAACGCTATGGTGGGATGACGCCATCGGAGGTAAAGCGGATGCGCCAGTTCGAGGACGAGAACAATAGGCTGAAGAAGATAGTCGCTGATCTGACGTCGGAGAAGGCAATGTTGCAGGACATGCTCTCAGAAAAGCTCTGAAGCCTGTTCGCCGTCGCCGCCTTGTCGATGAGGTCTGTCAGAACTGGAAGTTGTCTATCCGTCGAGCATGCGCCTGTGTGCGGGTCGATATCACGCTCTATCACTACAAGTCGAAGCGGGGCGACCAGGCTAATTTATAGGTTGGGATCAGGGAGATCGCTGCGACGCGGGTGCGCTGCGGGTACCCGCGTGTCCATGTGCGGCTGCCAAATCCGCAACAAGACGCCAAAACGCCGATATCGCTCACGAGATTAATTGGCGGCATCTGCTCTTTGAGCCAGCCATCCCGGAAATTCCGGCCCGGGGCAATCCAAAGACGGGGGCACATCAGATCGCACGGGCTAGAGTTAATACTAATTGTCCTTTGAATTTGGGTACTCTATTAAATAGACGCTAAGGGTACTAATTACGGTTAGCTGAACTAAATAAATAATTGGAAGATGAAATGCCTCAAAAATTTGTGTCATGTATTATGCCAGCCAAGAATGCAGAAAAGTATATTTACTCTGCGCTAAGCTCTTTGGCATCTCAAAGTCATGAAAAATTTGAGGTGATAGTTGTTGATGATAGCTCAGACGATAAAACGAGTGAGATTGCAAGTTTCTTCGCTTCTCAGGATAGTCGCTTCTCTGTGGTAAAAAACACTGGGAGTGGAGAAAGTGAGGCAAGAAATTTCGGAATATCGTTATGTAAAGGCGAAATCGTAATTTGTTGTGATGCTGATGACATAAATTTTCCGCACAGGATACAAGCGCAAGTGTCTGTCTTCGAAAATGACCGGATTGTTGCGTGTGGTGGCGGCATGCAAGTAATTAGCGGTGACGGAAGGATGATACGGGCACAGAAGTATTCCACCTCACCACGTTCTAATTTTAATGTATTCCCAGTCCAATCCCCTCATATACCACATCCGACCTTAGCAATCAGGAGAAATGCGTTCGTTTCATCAGGAGGATACAGAAAGTTTTTCTCTTTCGCCCCTGATCTAGATCTATTATTTAGGCTTGAAGAACAAGGTGAATTATTTAATTTACAGGAGGAAATTGTATTCTATCGCCTTCATGAAACAAATTTATCTAAAACGGTTGGGTTCGAAGCAGGTCGCTATGCAAGTCTTGCAATGGCGTCCGCGTTTTTACGGCGTTCTCTTAACGTTGATCCAATTGAGCGGGGCTTAACAGAACTTGAAAATTTTAATCTGACAGAAGAGACGTACAGACTGTTTAAAATGCAAGAAATTGTTTCATATTTAAATACGAAAAACAGGCAAAATGTTCGATGGTTGGAAGCGGATGAGGAGTTGTTCCATCAACTTAAGAAATTTCTCAATGAACGATCTCCTACATGGATTGATATATTACTCGAAAATCGAGCGTAACTTTGTTGTGAAAATTTTATTTTAGAAAACGAGACAGATATGCTTGCCGCTCCTAATGATCTTATCATTTTGGAAATTCACAAATATAAGATACCGATATTAGCTGATCTTGGGAAGTCGCTGAGATCTAGTCCTGGGTAATTCAAATTATTACCAAGTGAACACGTTTATGTTCCGGTCACCTAGGTGCACCCTTATAAACGTATAGCCAAATCATGCATGAATTGAGTCAAACTTAAAAAAGATTTACCTAACTCCAGAACTCCTCCGGATTGGTGTAGAGTTGCTCTCAGTGAAGAGCCCTCATCTTTGGATCGTCCGAGGCCGAAATTTCCGTGGTGTCTGGCTAAAGGGTAGATACTGCCGATGAGCCTTTCATGAGCGCGATCGACGCTTTGTTGCCGATCGAGCGCGCTATGGGGGCGGATGGTATTATAGTCCTTACGCCATTCCTCCATTTTTGAACGGGCGTCGTCAAGCGTCAGGAACCAGTGTGCGTTGAGACATTCATTCCCGAACTTGCAGTTGAATGAGTCAATGAAATCATTGTCAGTCGGCTCGCCCGACTGGGAGAAGTCCAACTCGACATCTTTCTGATAGGCTCACAGATTGAGGTCCCAGGAGATGAGTTCCGATCCCTAGTCCACCCTGATCTTCTTCGGGGGGCCGACTGACCGACACGCTTGTTCCAGTGTCGCCACGACATCCTTGCCGCGACAGCTGAACCGTGGATCGACCACCGGCGAGAAGCGTGACAAGGTGTCGACGACTGTCAGGGCGCCGATCTTGGGGCCGGTGGCCAGCTGGTCATGAGCGAAGTCCATTGGTAATCATCCCATTTTTGGTGGGTTTTAAAACTGGACTTCAGGCTGCTGTTTTCAGTTTCATTGCAGGCGTTATACCGCCGATGGCCATGTTGGGCCGCTCGTTGTTGTATGTCCATAGCCAGCGT
>NZ_JAAZTM010000010.1:0-89291 GCF_012395805.1 Labrenzia sp. 5N
GCCCGGTAGCTCGTCAGGCTCATAACCTGAAGGTCGCAGGTTCAAATCCTGCTCCCGCAACCAACAAATAACCCGGCCTCGCGCCGGGTTTTTTGTTGGTAACGGATACAGATTTTAAACTGACCAGGGGAACGCAAGGAGGGCTATGCCCGACGCACCGGCACAAAAACGCTCAAAGCAACCTACCGAAACAAACAAATAACCCCGGCAGAAAAACTGACCGGGGTTTTTTTGTTGCCTAACGCAACTCGACCGGCACCGTTCCAGGGACACCCGAACGGCAAAGCCCAAATGAAACGCTGGAAACAAACCTAATCCGCTCCAAAAATCCAAAAGCCCCGCCAACATTACTGGCAGGGGCTCCGGGTATCTCTGATCCAAAAACCAAACCTAAGCCGTCGAAAACAAAACACCGCCCAACGTCGACGCCACCTCCTCAATCATACCGTCCTCAACAATCAAAGGCGGGGAAAGCGCGATGATGTCCCCTGTAACGCGGATCAGCAAGCCTGATGAAAAGGCAAAGAAGCCTTCAGGTGTAATGGCGTGCCGCATCCAATTGAAAGAACGCGACACGCCTTTGAGTTACAGCATCCAGGTCGCGATGCCAGGGAAGAACAGCAAGATTGCGAGAACAAAGAGCTGCAGCACGATAAACGGAAGCAGAGCTCCGTAGATGTTGCCGAGCGTAATGTTCGGTGGTGCCACGCTTTTCAAGTAGAAGGCTGCCGGACCAAAGGGTGGCGTCAGGTAGGAGACCTGCATGTTGACGGCAAACAGGATCCCGAACCAGATCGGGTCATATCCAAGCTGAATGACGATCGGAACGAAGATGGGCAAGGTGAGAAGGGCGATCCCGATCCAGTCCAGGAACATGCCCAGCACTAACAGGATCAGCATCATGATCAGAATGACGGCCACGGGCGAGGCGTCGAGACCAAGCATGACCGCGGAGACGAAGCGGTTGCCCCCCATCAGGTTGTAGACACCGACAAGCACGGCTGCGGCGATCCCGATCCAGATGATCATGCCGCAGGTTTCCAGCGTGTGGACCAGACTGTCCTGAAGCATACGGGCGTTAAGTTCCCTGCGAAGCAGTGCAATGATGAGCACTGACGAAACCCCGAGTGCAGCTGCTTCGGTGATAGAGGCGATGCCTCCATATATGGAACCCAGAACCGCTACCACGATGAACACAGGGGCGATCAGGGACCGGATCGCACTTCCTATTGTTTCTTCGGCGCGTTCTTCCGCGGAAATTGGTGGCCCGAGGTCCGGGTTTCGGAAACAGCGTACTAGAACATAAGCGATATAGCAGCCGAGCAGCATCAGGGCAGGTGTGACTGCCGCAACGAAGAGGTCGGCAATGGAAACACTTGCCACCAGCCCATAAATGATCAGAACGATCGAGGGCGGCATCATGGTCCCAAGCGAACCACCTGCGCAAACGACGCCTATCGAAAGGTCACGGTCATATCCAAGCCGCAGCATCTGGGGCAATGCCAGAATTCCCAGTAGAACGATCTCACCACCGATGACGCCGGACATGGCGGCCATCAGGGTGGCGACGATCAGCGTTTGAACAGCGACACCACCTGGCAACCGTCCGGCAAGAACCCTCATTCCGTTGAAGAGGTCCTTTGCGATGCCTGATCTGTCGAGGAGAGCCGCCATCAGGATGAACATCGGAATGGCGACGAGGGAATATTCCGTAATGAAGCCGAAGATGCGAGCCGTAACCAGCGGCAGCGCATTTCCTCCGAACCAGCCGAACGTGAAAACCAGGGCTACGAGCCCCGTCACCCAGGCGAGAGGCTGACCTGTAAGCAGCAACACGAAGATGCTGCCAACGAGCAGAATTGTACCGTATTCAATACCCAGATCGTTGAGGCCCATGTCATCGGCCTCCGCGTTCACTGTAGGCAGCGTCATCGCCGCGGATCGCCTTGATCAGGTGCAACAGGGTCTGAACGAACATCAGGCAAACGCAGATCAGAATAATGATTTTCAGCAGTGCCGGTGTCGGTGGGTTCCACGCCGTACCCGTGCCCTCCAGATGGATATCGCCGTTGGGTCGGTGGGTAGCCTTCCAGGCCATTGTCGCGCCTGCGTATCCCAGTCCTGCAAAGAAGATCATCGCGATCAAAGAATTGACGATATCCAGCCATCGACGCACCCGGGGCGAAACCGAGTCATAAATCATGCGCACGCGAATATGCTTGTCGCGAGCGAGCGCTACGGGGCCGCCGATCAGGAAGATGGCTGCTATGAGGAAGGTCGTGCTCTCGTGAGCCCAATACGTCGGGCTATCAAAAACGTAGCGGGCGATAACCTCATATACGCTGATGGCAAACGCCAGAAAGATAGCCCAGGCAAAGAGCTTCGCGGACCCGGCAATGAACCGGTCAAGGCCGGTTCGCAGGTTCGCCTGGCCATTGTCCTCCAGGTCACTCACATCCGGATTGTCCGGCATGGATTCTTCTCCCGTCGCGCAGTTGGCAAGCTGTTGTGGAAATAGGGGATGGCCAATCAGTCTTGGCTGACGGCCACGCACCGGCATCTCGTTTCACCCGTTATGGACAGATAGAAACAAGGTCAGGCCGCACCCGGACCTTTCGGTCCGGGTGCGGCTGCGTCAACGGAACGTTGGTCAGATCAGAGCTGGTTCCGGCCCTTCAGATAAGCGACCACCGCATCGTAGTAGCGTTGGGTGAGGTCGTTCTTGCCGGCCCAGTTTTCCCATTCCTGCTGCGCGATCCTGCGGAACTTCGCTCGCTCGTCGCCGGACCAGTTGACAATTTCGATCTCCGGGTTTGCCTTGGCTTCCTCTACTGCGGCCGCATCGAGCTTGCGTACGGAATAAACGTGATCGAAAATGAACTGGTCAACGGAGGCGTTCAGGACGGCCTTCAGGTCGTCCGGAAGTTCATCCCAGATCGATTTGGTCATCGAAATGTCGATCAGCGGCAGGGAATGAAAGCCCGGATACAGCGGATAGTGGGCAACGTCGTTCATGCCCTGCGACTGGTTGGTTGCAAAAACCGTGTAATCGGCCGCCTGGACAACGCCCTTGTCGAGAGCCGTGAAGACCTCTGAACCGGGAAGTGCAACCGGAGAGGCACCTGCCTTGGAGAAGATCTCGTAGACCATGCCTTCCGGTGCGCGCATTTTAACGCCCTTCAGGTCTTCCACAGAGCGGATCGGAACACTGGAGACGAAAGCTTCCGGCTCAGTTGCTGCCGCTCCGATGAAATGGACGCCATAGGGCTCGACCAATTCGGCGTAAAGCTCGTGACCGCCACCGGATTGCATGAACCCGATCAATTCGAACGGATCGCTCCAGGCACCGACCAGGTTGCCCATCATCGCAAAGGCGGGATCCTTGCCGGCGAAATAGCTCGGATCGGTCAGATGCCCCTGAAGAATGCCGGAGCCAACGGCGTCAAGTGTATCGGTATGCGGGACAACGGCACCAATCGGCAAAATCTCGATCTCGATCCGCCCGCCGGACATTTTCTCGACGTTTTCAGCCCACTTCTGCTTGTTGATGAATCCGGGCTCACCGGCCGTTTCCGAGGTCTGGAAGGTCCAGTTGTAGTCGGCGGCAGTTGCGGCGGTCGGTGCTGTAAAGACCGACAGGGCAAACAAGCTTGTTAGAATTCCGGTCTTCAGTGACGATAGACGCGTAAAACGTCTCTCTACAGTCACAGTTTGTTTGATGCGTGCTGCAGGGTGCTGTAATTGCACACCGCTGCGCAGCGCTTTCGTGTCTTCGTGATAATTATTCGATTGCATGTTTTCCTCCCACATACATCGCCACAAGTTGGCTAGCCAACGCCAGGCACGTCACGTTACGCGGCCAGAAACCAAATATGACAGGTCAATTCACGCAATCCATTTGCGGGAACCCGCAATTTGGGTGTCGTTGCCGGCATTGCATCTCAGGGATGTGAGGGGTGTTCTGAGTGCGGCGATCTTGCGTGACGGGGGGTATCGGGGGAGGCGTTCAGATCTTACCTTGATTGCATGGAGCATGCGTGCGGCCGACTCCGACGCCAGCTGATTGCATTCCTCACGCCGGTGAAGGGCTGCCCAAGTACAAAACGCCCTGGAAACGAATGCTTCCAGGGCGTTTTTCTTGTCATTTGGTCCAGGTTCAAGCGGCCGTGTTCTGAGCTTGCGGCTGCTCTGCTGGTTCCTCGTGTTGTGTAAGCGGGCGATTGCCCGAGAGCTTGCGGACCAGCACGTAGAACACCGGCGTCATGAAGATCCCGAAGAAGGTCACGCCGATCATGCCGGAGAAAACCGCGATGCCCATCGCCGCTCGCATTTCCGCACCGGCGCCGGTGGAAAGCACCAGCGGAACCACACCCATGATGAAGGCCATCGAGGTCATCAGGATCGGGCGCAGACGTAACCGGCTGGCTTCGACTGCCGCTTCAACCGGTGTGCGGCCTTCAAACTCCAGTTCCCTTGCGAATTCCACGATCAGGATCGCGTTTTTCGCCGAAAGCCCGACCAGCACCACCAACCCGATCTGGGTGAAGATGTTGTTGTCGCCATGGGTCAGCCAGACGCCCGTCAGGGCGGCAAGGACACCCATCGGTACGATCATGACGATCGCCACCGGAAGCATCAGGCTTTCATACTGGGCGGCAAGCACCAGGTAGACCAGAAGCAGGGCCAGAGGGAAGACCAGGAACCCGGAGCTGCCGGCAAGGATCTGCTGGTAGGTCAGGTCCGTCCACTCAAAGGCGATGCCTTTGGGCAGGGTTTCTTCCGCAATCCGCTCGACCGCTGCCTGGGCCTGGCCGGAGGAAAACCCAGGAGCCGGGCCACCATTGATGTCAGCCGCAAGGAAACCGTTGTAGCGGGTTGCCCGTTCCGGCCCGGTGGTGGCCTCCACCTTCAACAGGGCGGAGAGCGGGATCATCTGGCCGGTGGCCGAGCGGACCTTCAACTTGCTGATATCGTCGGCATGCGCCCGGTACTGGGCGTCCGCCTGCACCCGGACACTGTAAGTGCGACCGAAGGCATTGAAGTCGTTGACATAAAGTGAACCCAGGTAGATCTGCAGCGTCTCGAATACGTCCGTTACCGATACGCCGAGCTGTTCCGCCTTGGTGCGATCAAGATCCGCATAAAGCTGGGGCACATTGATCTGGAAACTGGAGAACAATCCAGCCAGTTCCGGCGTCTGATAGGCTTTGGCCAGGAAGGCCTTGTTGGCCGCGTCGAGTGCCTGGTAGCCGAGACCTGCCCGGTCCTCGATCTGCAGTTTGAATCCGCCAGTGGTGCCAAGGCCCTGAACAGGCGGCGGCGAGAACATGGCAATAAACGCGTCCTGGATCGTGCCGAACTTCTGGTTCAGCTGCATCGCGATGGCATCGCCGGACAATTCCGGAGATTTGCGTTCCTCGAAATCCGTCAGGGTGGCAAAGACGATGCCCGCGTTGGAAGAGTTGGTGAAGCCGTTGATCGACAGGCCCGGGAAGGCGATGGCGTGTTCGACACCTTCCTGCTCCATGGCGATCTCGCTCATCCGGCGGATGACGTCTTCGGTCCGGTCCAGCGTGGCAGCGTCGGGGAGCTGGGCAAAGCCGATCAGATACTGTTTGTCCTGTGCCGGCACGAAGCCGCCGGGGACTGTTGTGAAGAGGCTATAGGTTGCCCCTGCAAGTGCCATGTAGACCACCATGACGATGGTCTTGCGGGACAACAGGCCGCCGACGCTCTTGCCATAGGCGTTGGAACCGGCGCCGAAGGCCCGGTTGAAGCCCTTGAAGAACCAGCCGAACAGGAAGTCCATCGAACGTGTCAGCCAGTCCTTGGGCGCATGGTGATCCTTCAGGAGAAGGGCGGCCAGGGCCGGGGACAGAGTGAGCGAGTTGATGGCCGAGATGACAGTCGAGATTGCGATCGTCAGTGCGAACTGGCGATAGAACTGACCCGAAAGGCCGGTGATGAAGGCCAGCGGGACAAACACCGCCACAAGCACCAGTGCAATGGCAATGATCGGTCCGGAGACTTCCTTCATGGCCTTGTAGGTTGCCTGGCGCGGGTTCAGTCCGTTTTCGATGTTTCGTTCGACGTTTTCAACGACCACGATCGCGTCATCGACCACAATGCCGATGGCGAGAACCAGCCCGAAGAGGCTGAGAGCGTTGATGGAAAAGCCGAAAACATACATGACGCCGAAGGTGCCGATGATCGACACGGGAACGGCGATCAGCGGAATGATCGATGCGCGCCATGTCTGCAGGAACAGGATCACGACGAGGACCACAAGCACAACGGCTTCCAGCAGCGTGTCGACAACCTTCTCGATGGAGGACCGAACAAACTTTGTGGTGTCGTAGACGATCTCGTATTTGACGCCGTCAGGCATGGCGACCTGAAGGTCGTTCATGGTCTCGACAACTGCATCGGAAATGGCAATTGCGTTGGAGCCGGGTGCCTGGAACACAGGAATGGCGACGGCCGGTTTGCCGTCGAGCAGGGAGCGCAGCGAATAATCGGCTGCACCGAGCTCGATCCGGGCAACGTCGCGCAACCGGGTGACCTCACCGTTTTCACCGGTACGGACAATGATGTTGCCGAACTCTTCCGGTGTCTGAAGACGACCTTGCGCATTGACGCTGAGCTGAACGTCGACACCCTTCAGGTTTGGCGAAGCGCCGATGATGCCAGCTGCGGCCTGCACGTTCTGTTGACGAATGGCGTTGGTGATGTCGCTGGCTGCCAGGTTATGGCCGGCCGCCTTTTGAGGGTCGACCCACACACGCATGGAGTAATCGCCGGAACCGAACACCTGCACCTGGCCGACACCCTGCAGGCGGGCCAGCCGGTCCTTGATGTTGAGGACGGCATAGTTGCGCAGGTAGGTGATGTCGTAGCGATTGTCCGGCGAGGTCAGGTTCACGACCATCATCAGATCGGGTGAACTTTTCACCGTGGTTATGCCAAGGCTTCGTACTTCCGCCGGAAGACGGGGTTCGGCTTGCGAAACGCGGTTCTGGACAAGCTGCTGGGCCTGATCGGGATCAGTGCCGAGCTCGAACGTGACCGTGAGGGTCATGACGCCGTCAGAGGTCGCCTGGCTGGACATGTAGAGCATGCCCTCGACACCGTTGATCTGTTCTTCCAGCGGCGTTGCCACCGTCTCGGCAATGACCTTCGGGTTCGCCCCCGGATAGGCGGCGCGCACGACGATCGATGGCGGCACCACCTCGGGGTATTCTGAGATCGGCAGCGCCCGCAGACCGATCAGGCCGGCGATGAGGATGAGGACAGACAGCACACCGGCAAAGACTGGGCGGTCGACGAAGAATCTCGAGATATTCATATCCAGGCCCTTTCCGGTCGGAAATCGGGACAACACGTCCCCGGCCGGTGGCGGCGCCACCGGCAATCATGACTTGAATTGTTGAAGAGGGGAGGTGGAGCGCCTTGCACTCCACCTGTTCACTCAGTTTGCAGCGGCAACGTCGTTTTCGAGCTGAGGATCGACAAGTGCACCAGAGCGGATCCGCTGCAGGCCGTTGACGACGATCCGTTCACCCGGTTCGAGGCCGCTGTCGACGATACGTGCACCTTCCGCGGTCCTGCCAAGGTCGATCGGCCTGTAGGCCACCTTGTTGTCGTCACCGACGACATAGACATATTTCTTGTCCTGGTCGGTGCCGATGGCGCGTTCGCTGATCAGGACCTTCTGTTCCGGCCTTGGCTCACCCATGCGGATACGCACGAACTGACCCGGGATCAGCCTGCCGCCCGGATTGTCGAAGACTGCCCTGACACCAATGGTGCCGCTGACGGCGTCAACCTGGTTATCGACCAGCTGCAGCTTGCCCTTCACCGGGTGTCCGGCGGTTGACGAGGTTTCGATTTCGACGGGGATCATGTCCAGTGGCGGCACCGCAGCATCTGTCTGCGGCAACTCGGCCAGAACCCGCGAGACCAGGTCTTCACTTGCGTTGAAGCTTGCATAGATCGGATCGACAGAGACAAGGGTTGTCAATGCCGGCGATGCGGAGCCCGCGGCAACGAGATTGCCGACGGTGATCTCGATCTTGCCGACACGACCCGACACGGGTGCCAGCACCTTGGTGTAGCCAAGTTCCAGCTTGGCCGACCTGAGAGCTGCCTTGACGGTTCTGAGGTTGGCCTGTGCTTCGGCGTAGGTGTTGCGGCGCTGGTCGAGGACGCTTTGGGAGATGGTCCGGTTTTCGATCAGCTTGTTGCCACGGTCCAGTTCCAGCTTGGCGAGGTTGAGCTGCGTTTGCGCAAGTTCAACCTGACCTTCCCTTTGAGCGACGGCAGCCTCGTAGGGAGCCGGGTCAATGGTGAAGAGCAGGTCACCTGCTTCCACCAATGCGCCTTCACGGAAATCGACGGATTGAATGGAGCCGGCCACACGGGAGCGGATCTGCACCCGGTCAACGGCTTCGAGCCTGCCGGAGAAATCTTCCCACACGGTTATTTCGCGGGATTTGACCTCGGCAACGGTCACCGGCACCGCCGGGATGGCGACTGTACCGCCCGCGGCCGTTGCAGGGCTGCTTGCCGGTAGGTTCATGATGAGGACAGCGGCTGAAACAGAGACAGCAACTGCCAGACTGGCGCCCGTCAGGGCCCAGCGCTTGCTTCTTGATGTCATTGGTCTCTCCTTGGAAACCCTGCTGAAAACACAACCTTCAGAAGGGTTTGGATATCAAATCAGTGGACGCTGACGGACTGCACGAAACCGGAAAATTGCGTGCTTACGGTTTCTTGCCAGGATGGGGTCTCGTCCGTCTTTCCGCCGTAGAGTGATGGCCAGCCTGTCCCGGCGGGGAGAACATGCTGGTGAACTTCAACGCCTGCATTTTTCAGGCAGGTCGCAAAGCCGAGTGTTTCGTCCTTGAGGGGGTCGTCCTGAGAAGACAGAACAAGCGCGGGGGCAACGCCGGTCAGGCGTGAGCACATGCATGGGGCCGCATAGGGGTGGCACATGCCGGTGCTGAGATAGTGGCTCCAGCCGTCGGCCCAGATGTCCTTCATGCCGAACTCGCCGGCCTTCTGAAACGATGCAGAGCCCATGAAAGGATCAAGCAGGGGTGACAGAAGGATCTGCCCGTCAAGTTCATCGGCGAAATGATCCCGCGCCTTCAGCGCGACCGCTGCGGCGATGTTGCCGCCAGCCTCGACGCCGCCGACAAGAAGCAGGGATTTCCGGTTCCCAAGGCCGGCGCGCTTTTTCGCCAGATAGGAGAAGATCGAAAAACCCGTTTCCAGCGGCTTCGGAAAAACGCTGCCAAGAGGTACATTGTAATCCGGCATCACGACAATAGCGCCGGTTTCGGCAATGAGATGCGCAAACTCGCTTTCCTGCGGGACGGTGCCTTGAAAAGCGCCGCCGTGAAAATAGATGAGGACTGGCGGCGACTTGCTGTATTCGGCACCCTGGTAGACACGTGCCGCCACGGGGCCGATGGCCACCTTGTCGAGTGTCATATCCTTGATCTGCACCGTCATTTTCAGTGCCGTTTCGTGTCTGTTGGTTGAGGGAGAACCGGGTACACCAGCTCTCTTGCATGTCCGATAGGTATTGTTGTTCCAACTCTGGAATAAGGGGTGTATTATTGGTTTCACTATTCGAATTTTCGAATAATAAGCCTATTTTTTGATCAGGACGCCCAGAAATGGATCAACTCTCCGCCATGCGCGCCTTTGTGAGGGTGGTTGAAACAGGAAATTTCACCCGAGCCTCCGATTCCCTTCAGATGCCGAAGGCGACGGTTACCAACCTGATCCAGAATCTCGAGAAACATCTGCAGACCAAATTGCTCAACCGGACAACGCGGCGCGTCATCGTAACGACGGACGGCGCGCTTTATTATGAGCGGGCCGTTCAGATCGTTTCGGAGGTCGACGAACTTGATGCCAGCCTGTCCCAGGCCCAGAGCAATCCGGGTGGGCGGCTGCGCGTGGAAATGTCAGGGGCCTTTGCTGACTGGTTCGTGATACCGGAGCTTGGCGGTTTTTACGAAAAATACCCGGATATCCGTATCGACCTCGGGATCGGCGACAGGACAGTCGACTACCTGGCAGAGAATGTTGATTGTGCCTTGCGCGGTGGTGCACCGGCTGATCAGTCGCTGATTGCACGGCGGGTGGCGGAGGTCGGTCTGACCACTTGCGCGGCAGCGTCCTACCTGGAACGGGCAGGTACACCGGAAACCCCGGCAGACGTGAAGGCGAACCACTATTGCGTCAACTATTTCGTTGCCGCCACCGGACGCACACACCCGTTCACCTTCCGCAAGGACGGTGAGGAAATTCTGGTCGACGGACGCTATCATTGCTCGGTCAACGATGCCCGCAGCTATGTGGCGGCGGCTGTTGCCGGTCACGGCATCGCGCAGCTGCCTGACTTCATGGTGCGAGAAGAGCTGAAGCGCGGGGACCTCGTGCCGCTGTTGACGGAATGGTCTGCCGACACCATTCCGCTTTATATCGTCTACCCACCCAACCGGCA
This sequence comes from Labrenzia sp. 5N, assembly GCF_012395805.1. Lineage (NCBI taxonomy): Bacteria > Pseudomonadati > Pseudomonadota > Alphaproteobacteria > Hyphomicrobiales > Stappiaceae > Labrenzia > Labrenzia sp. 5N. Next base: position 10,520 of record NZ_JAAZTM010000010.1, read on the forward strand.
CCTTTCGAACAAGGTTCGCGTTTTTGTCGACTGGCTGGTGCGCCTGCTTGCCGATGTGCCGGCGCCCGCCCAGTCTTCGGTATGAAATGCTGGCAAGGGGTGCAGCGCAAGAAGGCTATCCTCCGAAGGGCTGACCCCAATCAGATGCCGAACCTGTCCCGCAGCCGGTAGACGAGCACCGATGGTGCCAGGAACCACGGATTGCCCTGGTACAGCGGCCGGGTCGGGAAGGGGATCTTCTCGAACGCGGAGAGTGATTTTTCTCGGCCGGCAGCTTTCTGGCCCATACGCATGCCGAGATAACTCGCCATACCCACCCCGGACCCGCAATAGCCGCCCGCGTGAAACAGTCCGTTGTCTTCGCCGGCATGGGCGAGTGTGTCGAAGGTGTAGCCGACAAACCCCATCCAGGCATGGCTGATCCGCACGGACCCAAGTTCCGGAAAGAGGGCTGTCATATCGCGGTGGAGCTTGAGCGCGCTGTTGCGCGGATCCGTTTCGCTCAAGGAGACCCGGCCGCCAAACAGCACGCGCTTCCGGTCAGGGGACAGCCGGTAGTAATAGACCAGTTTTCTGGTGTCGGAGAGGACCCGGTCCGTCGGAAACAGCCGGTCGATCGTTTCACTCGGGATTTCTTCCGTCGCGATCACGTAGGAGCCGATCGGGATCAGCCGTCGCTGAAGCCAGGGCGACAGGGGGCCGGAGTAACCATTGGTCGCCAGAATTACCTTGCCTGCCTTGAGGGAGCCGTCGCTTGTCAGCACCTTGAAGCCTGACGTCTCGCGTTCAAGCGACACCACCCGGCACTTGCCGCGCACCTTCGCCCCTTCCGCCAGCACCTTGTTCAAAAGTGAAGGATGGTACTTGCTGACATCGATGCTGCAATGATGCGGATTGACGATACCGCCATGATAGGCATCGGTCCCAAGCTCCCGTGCCATGTCGCTTTTCGGCACCATGAAGGCATCGGCCTTCCACACGGGGTGTCCGGCGGCACAGTCTCTGGCAAGGCTCTCGTAAAGATGGGGCTTGTGGGCGCCGTGGAAGCGGCCGGTTTCCCGTAAGCCCATCTCCAGTCCATCTTCCCTTGAAAGTGCGCGCATGTAGTCGAGGGACGCCTGGCCTTCCAGGCAAAGCTGGGTGGCGAGCTCCCCGCCATAGCGGCCTGCCAGGTTGGAAAAGGACGGCTTGAGGCTGGTCGAAAGCTGGCCGCCATTGCGCATGCTGCAGCCCCAACCCGGATCTTCCGCATCGAGAACCAGTGTGCCGAGGCCTTCACGGGCGGTCTGCAGTGCGGCGTTCAGGCCGGTGTACCCACCGCCAACCACCAGCACATCGACCTCTGCCGGCAAACCGGTATCCGGCAGTGCGAGTTTGGGGGCGATATCCTGCCAGTATGGTGTCGTCTTGTAGTTGTCCGCAAAAAGAGCCTGAGTCATTACGTGCCTTACGCCGCTCGTGTGTCTTCCAGGATAAGGTCCGCGCCTTTTTCGCCGACCATGATCGCAGGTGCGTTGGTATTGCCGGACGTGACCGTCGGGAAAATCGAGGCATCGACAACCCGAAGCCCTTCGACCCCGTAAACCCGTAGGCGCGTGTCGACGACGTTTTCGCTCGCGTCCGGTCCCATGCGACAGGTGCTGACAGGGTGGAAGACTGTGGAACAGCGGCTGCGGACATCCGCCAGCATGTCCTCGTCGGTCTGGACACCCGGGCCGGGTGTGATCTCCTCGTCGATAACCGATTGCATGGCAGGGCTTTCGGCGATCTTGCGCATCAGCTTGCTGCCTTCGATCATCTCCGTGAGATCGCGGTTGGTGCTGAGCGAGTTCGGGTGGATCTCCGGCATGTCGAACGGATCGGTGGAGCGCAGGCAGATATGGCCGCGGCTGGTTGGCCGTGTCGGCTGGAAGCCGAGGAGGAAGCCGGGGAAAGGGTCCGGGTTCATCAGCGGACGTTTGCCCTTCGGCGCCTTGGTGTAGCTGACGGGCGAGAAATAAAGCTGGATGTTCGGCCGTTCACAATCCGGATTGCTTCTGACGAAGCCACCAGCCTGATTGACACTGAGCGACAGCGGACCACTGCGGGTCAGGACATAGCGGATGCCCTGGGCGAGCTTGCCCCACCAGGGATAAAGCTGCTGGTTCAGCGTCGGCACTTTGGACCGGTAGAGATAGTCGAGACCGAGATGGTCCTGAAGGTTCTTGCCGACAGCAGGACTGTGCAAGGTGGAGGTGATGCCCTTGGCCTGCAGTTCCGCGCCATCACCAATGCCGGACAACATGAGGATTTGCGGCGAGTTGACGGCACCTGCACTGAGGATCACTTCCCGTCGGGCATTCACGGTCTGCTCGGTGCCGCCTCGGCTATAGACGACACCGGTCGCCCGTCCGTTTTCAAGGATCAGCCGGGTCGTGTGTGCGTTGGTCAGGATGGAGACATTCTGACGTTTTTTCGCGCGTGAAAGATAGGCACGGGCCGTCGACATGCGGAACCCGTTTTTCGCGGTTATCTGGTAGAGGCCGACACCTTCCTGGCTTCTGCCATTGAAATCCGGGTTACGGCTGAAGCCGGCTTCCTCGCTGGCTGCCAGGAAGTTTTGACACAGCGGGTGGACGTCCTTGTCCATGGAGGAGACATAAAGGGGGCCATCCCCGCCGCGATAGTCGTCGGCACCGTTGCAATTGGTTTCCGAGCGCTTGAAATAGGGCAGAACGTCCTGCCAGCCCCAGCCGGTGTTGCCGAGGGCTTTCCAGTCCTCGAAATCCGCATGCTGACCGCGGATATAGACCATGGCATTGATAGAACTGGACCCGCCCAGCACCTTGCCGCGCGGCCAGTAGCCGGAGCGGTCGTTGAGCCCCGGGTCCGCCTCGGTGTGGTACATCCAGTTGATGTTCCGGTTATAGAAAGCCTTGCCGTAGCCGATCGGCATCCAGATCCAGAAATTGAGATCCGAGCCGCCCGCCTCCAGAAGGCAGACGGTGTATTTGCCGTCTTCCGACAACCGGTCGGCAAGCACCGAGCCTGCCGAGCCCGCGCCGACGATGACAAAGTCGAACTCCGCCATGAATGCTCCTATTGAGAGGTCTTGTCGCGCTGGATGGCAATCGATAGCAGCGCAAGCAGTCCGGACCCGACCATGAGCACGAAGGAGACGGCATTGAGGACCGGCGTCGAGCCGACCTTTGCCATCCGATCATACATGGTGATCGTCAGTGGTGCTTCCGAGCCGACAAGAAATAGCGTGGTGTTGAAGTTCTCGAACGAGACCAGAAAGGCAACGATGCCGGCCGCGATCATCGCCGGTCGCAGGAAGGGCAGTGTGACGGTGCGCAACACGCGGATCCGGCTTGCCCCCAGGTTGAAGGCGGCTTCTTCCATCGTGGCGTCGAATTTCTTCAACCGGGCCGTGATCACCAGCGAGGTGATGGTGGTGATGAAGGAAAACTGCCCGAACACGACAAGCAGAAGACCTGGCCTCAGGAACTCAAGCTCCAGATCGAACCTGTTTTCCATGTAGTTCGCGGTGTCGCTGGCCAGGACCAGGATGGAGATGCCGAGGATGACACCCGGGATCACCAGCGGCACCACCATCAGAATGTAGAAGAAGTTCTTGCCTGGAAACTCGCCGCGCACGAACAGAAACGCATTGGTCGTGCCGACGAAGACGGAGAGTGCCGCCACGAAGATTGCGATGACGAAGGAATAATAAAGCCCCTGCAGCAAACGCCGGTCATGGAACATGCCGAGTTTTGGTTCGGTGTCGCTGAAGAACCAGTCCAGCGTGAAACCTTGCCAGGGCAGTGCCGGGAACAGGCTGTCGTTGAAGGCGAAGGCTCCGGCTGAAATCAGCGGCGCTGCCAGGAAGATGAAGAAGGCAACGACATAGAGCCGGTAGCCCACCAGGAACGGAGAGGAGTTCTTTTGCGCAAGCATCGTCTGTCCTCCTCAGCTCTTGGCCACGGTGTTGGCGAGGGTCTGACCGGAGAGTTTCAGGCCGAGCCAGATCACGACGGAGGTAAAAATCAGGAGCAGCATGCCGAAGGCCGCGCCTCCCTCCCAGTTGAAGCGGGTGATGAACTGATTGTAGATCTGTTCGGTAAACCAGCTCGAATTCTTGCCGCCGAGCAGGATCGGCGTCAGGTAGGAACCTGCCGTCAGCATGAAGGTGACGATACAGCCGGCCACGATGCCCGGCATCGCGTAGGGAATGATGATCCGGCGCAGCACGGTGAAGCCGCTGCCGCCCAGATTGTACCCGGCCTCGATCATTGAATTGTCCATGCCGTCCAGCGTCGAAACCAGTGGCACGATCATGAACAGGATCACGGTGTAGACGAGGCCGATGATGACCGCGATGTCGTTGTAGAGAAACTCGACAGGCTGGCCGACCAGTCCGGTCCAGAGCAGGAAATTCGAAATCACACCGGTTTCGCGCAACAGCAGGATCCAGCCGAAGGAACGGATCAGGTCGCTGACCCAGAGCGGGATCAGGCAGAGCAGGAACAGACCACCGCGCGCCCTGGGGCCGGCGATCTTGGCGATGTAGTAGGCAATGGGAAAGCCGATCAGCAGCGCCAGGGCAGTGACCAGCAGGGACATGGATCCGGTTCGAAGAAGCGTGTTCCAGTAGATCGGTTCGTTTATGAAATCCAGATAGTTGGCGAAGCTGTACTCATAGACGCGCGGTGCCACTTTCTCGCGGAAGGAGAGGAGCACCATGCCGATGTGCGGCAAAATGATCAGAAGCAGGATCCAGAGCGCGAAAGGCGAAAACAGCAGGATCAGCGACAGCCGTTTGATATCCTTGTTCTGCATCATGTGCTCTCCGCGCGGGCAAAACACATGGCCTGACGAGACGACCAGATCAGGCGCACGTCTTCTCCGGGTTTCAGGTCGTTGTTGCCGGTTACCGTCACATCGGACTCGATAAGCTCTCCACTGCCGGTTCGTACGAGAACACGGCTGTTGGCGCCGTTGAAGAGCAGGCTGTCGATGACACCGCTCATCTGGTTGTCGCCTTCTGTCACGGCCTGGTCCGCTTCGGATGCGCGCACCGTGCGGATGAATTCCGGCCGCACGAAAATCTCCACCTTGTCGCCATCACGAATGGTCTGATCCGCGCCGGCACTGAAACTCATCGAAAGGCCCTGGTCCGTTTCCACCTTGCCACCCGTACCATCTGCGGATTTCACCGTGCCGGACCAGCGGTTGCTGTCGCCGACAAAGCCGGCGACGAAGGCGGTCTTGGGATGATGATAGAGATCCTGCGGCGTGCCGATCTGTTCGAAAATGCCCTGGTTCATGATGGCGACGTTATCGGACATCACCAGTGCTTCCGACTGATCGTGGGTGATGTAGATAAAGGTCGTGTTGAACTGGTGCTGCAAAAGTTTCAACTCGATCTTCATCGCTTCGCGCAGCTTCAGATCGAGCGCGCCGAGCGGTTCATCGAGCAAGAGTACATCCGGATCGAGCACCATGCAGCGAGCAATGGCGATGCGCTGTTTCTGGCCGCCGGACAACTGGTGGATTTCCCGCTCGCCAACGTCGGGCAGGGCAATCCGCTCCAGCACGTCCCGAACCTTGCGTTTTATTTCCGCATTGCCCACGCCTGCGCACCTGAGGCCATAGGCAATGTTCTCGTAGACGTTCATCATCGGGAACAGCGCCAGATGCTGGAACACCATCTTGACGTTGCGCCGGTTGGGCGGCACGCCGAGTACCGACTTGCCCTTGATCTTGATGTCGCCGGAGGTCGGGTCCTCGAAACCCGCGATCATGCGCATCAGGGTTGTCTTGCCACAGCCCGACGGACCGAGAATGGAGAAGAACGAACCGCTCGGGATCTCGAAGGAGACGCCTTTGACGGCGCGAAATCCTCCAAAACTCTTGGCAAGGTCGAGGCATTCAAGATCGTAGGCGGGTGAGGTGTGTTTCATCAATGCGGGCCAACTGGAAGGGATCGGGGTTTGGAGCGCCGGGTGTTCCCGGTTGCTTCTCTCCGGTGTTTTGATTTTTTCAAAAAAGGAAAGGGCTGCCGGAATGGTTCCGGCAGCCCTGAACCTGATCAGCCGCCTGTGGCTGCCTTGATCTTCTCGAGGGTCTTGCCTTCCATGTCTTCCACGCCGGGAGGAATGTTGGCAAAGAACTTGAGATTGTCGATGTCGGCTGCGGTGAAGGCCGCATTGACGGCTGCCTTCTTGTCTTCCGGCAGCAGGTCGGTACCACCCTTGACCGCGGCAATCGCGCCGGTGCTGCCGGACATGATGGTCACGTTTTCCGGCCGCAGCACGAAGTTGATCCACTTGTAGGCGGCATCATCCGCCTTGCCCTTGCGCGGCAGGGCAAAGGTGTCGATCCAGGCTAGCGCGCCTTCCTTCGGCGGAACGAAGACGATGTTCTGGTTCTGGTCGTAGAGCTTGTAGGCGGTGGAATCCCAGGTTTCGGATGCCACGATTTCGCCTGACAGCATCATGGCGGACAGGTCGTCGCCGCCTTTCCAGTAGGCCTTGATGTTGTCCTTGCACTCGATCAGCTTGTCGGCGACCTTGTCCAGGATGCCCTGGTATTTCTCAAGGTCCGCGTAGGCCGCGAACGGGTCTTCGCCCATCGAGAAGGCCGTGCCGAGCAGGATCGTGCGCTTCAGGCGCATCGAGGTCTTGCCCTTGTAGGCCGGGTCGCACAGGTCGGCCCAGCTCGAAAGGTCCGGAGCCTTTGTCTTGTCGGCCATCAGGCCGGATGTGCCCCACTGGTGGGGAACCGCGTAGACTTCACCCTCGATCGTCGTGTTTGCCTTCACGCCGTCAAGCAGCTTGGCTTCCATCGCACCGGTGTCGATCTTTGAAAGATCCAGCGGCTTGTAGATGTCATATTCCAGCTGGGCCGCGTAGATGCGGTCGTGGCTTGGCTGGGCAAGGTCGAAGCCGGCACCACCGGTGGCGCGCAGCTTGGCAATCATTTCCTCGTTGTTGGAGAAGGTGACTTCAACATCAATGTCCGGATATTCTTCTTCAAATTTTTGGACCAGTTCGTCGGGAGCGTAAGACCCCCAGGTCAACAGGCGCAGGGTCTCTGCCTGGGCAGAGCCGGCACCGGCAAGCATGGTTGCGGCCAACAGGCCGGTTAGTGTTGTTTTCAAATGCATGACGTCCTCCTGAATGCACTCAGCGTACTAACCGGAAAAAAGCCTAGGTTGGAATTGGCCTGCCAAATATATCCATTGCAGATAATTTAGCAGTCCAATTGACCGAGGGTGCACCTTAGCTGGTGCAGCAAACAGGCAGGATTTTCTTGAGAACCTTCATGCCTTTGCGGATGTCATCCTGCGCAGAGCTGCCGAAGCCGAGGACAATGCCGCGCTGCGGTATCCGGCCAAGAGCGTAACGAGACAGGGGGGCGGTGGTGATGCCGTGTTTGGCCGCTTCAGCGACGATCCTGTCTTCGTCGTATCGGTTCGACAAAAGGCCGACAGCGTGAAAGCCGCTGCTGGTCGGCTGCAGGTCGATGTCTCCTGCAAGACTGGCGCTTTCTGCCATCAAGGTATCGTGACGGTGCTTGTAGAGTTGGCGCATGGTGCGGATGTGCGTTGCGAACATGCCTTCATCCATGAATTCGGCAACGATCGCCTGGGTGACGGTCGGAACACCGGCAAGCCAGGTCAGGCAGACCCGCTCGAAGCTTTCCACCAGGCCTTCCGGCACCAGAACGAAGCCGAGCCTGAGGGCTGGAAACAGGGACTTGGAGAAGGTGCCGACATAGATTACCCGGCCGTGGGTATCGATGCTCTTGAGTGTTGGTGGTGGCTGGTCGCCGAAATAGAATTCGCCGTCGTAGTCGTCCTCCACGATCATGGCGTCGGCTTCATTGGCGGCTTTCAGAAGCGCCAGACGGCGGGAAAGGCTCATGACGTGGCCAAGCGGCTGCTGGTGGGATGGCGTTACGAAGGCGAGCCGAAAGTAGGGCGCCTTGGCAAGGCCGTCCTCGATGCAAAGACCTTCCTCGTCAACGGCGACAGGAATTGGCCTTGCGCCAATGGCAACAAAAGCGTTGCGCGCACCAATTGCGCCAGGATTTTCAAACCAGATCGGCTCGCCTGGATTGACCAGCATGCCGCCAACCAGCGAAAACGCGCGCTGGGCACCGTTGGTGATGAATATCTGTTCGGGGTCGCACTTGATTCCGCGGGAGGCATTGAGCTGACGGGCAATCGCCCGGCGCAGCGGCATGTAGCCGAAGGGTTCGCCATAGCCGGCAATGTGGTCGCGGTCCTTGCGCCAGTGCCGTGCGGAGAGTTTTGCCCATTGCGCCATCGGAAAGGCGTCGAGCGCCGGCAGGGCTGTGACAAAGGCCTGCGATTTGTGCGGCAGGCGCGAGCGCAAGGTGAAGTCCGGGATGGCATGCCGGGTCGCGTGGGAAAGGCGCGGCACGACAGGGGTGATGTCGCTGGCCTCCTGTGACGGCTTCGGTGCAAGGCGGGCGTTCAGCGCTTCACTGACGAAAGTTCCGGCCCCTACCCTTGCCTCCAGAAGACCTTCGGAAATCAGGCGGTCGGTCGCATCGATTACCGTCGTGCGGGAGACGCCGATCTCCTGCGCCAGGGTACGTGTAGCCGGCATCCGGTCACCCGGGGTCAATGCCCCCGTCAGCAGCAGGTCGCGCAGGGCCATGTAGAGCTGGATCGAAATTTTCTTTTCGGCCGTCTTGTCGATCTTGATCGACGAGAGCACAGCGCCGGCATGCCGTTTCATCGCATTCTCCCAAATTGGTATGAGAGTTTGCGCAAAACGGACCTTCTATCAAGTCCAATTCTGGATAAGGGTCGGTTCACGAGCCAACCCCTATCCATCGGGACCGTCCGTCCGAGGACCGGATAAGACAATGAAAATACAATCAATAGAAACATTTACCAATGAGTTTGTCTGCTTCGTTCGTGCAACCGCCGAAAACGGTGCGACCGGATGGGGGCAGGTAGCGCCTTACTACGCGGATATCACCGCGGAGGTCGTCCACCGTCAGGTTGCACCTTATGCGCTGGGCGAAGACGCTTTCGACATTGAACACCTGATGGAGATCATCCCGGAACGGGAGCACAAGTTTCCCGGATCTTATCTGCGCCGGGCGATGGGGGGACTGGACACTGCCCTGTTCGACCTTCGCGGCAAGCTGGAAGGCAAGCCGGTGTGCGAACTGCTCGGCGGAACGCCGGGCAAGGTGCGGGCCTACGGGTCGTCGATGAAGCGTGACATCACGGCGAAAGACGAAGCGGATCGCCTCAAGAAGCAGCAGGACCTTTACGGCTTCGACGCCTTCAAGTTCCGGATCGGTGCCGAATGCGGCCGCGACCAGGACGAATGGCCGGGCAGGACGGAAGAAATCGTGCCGACCATGCGCAAGGCCTTTGGTGACGACACCGCACTGCTGGTCGATGCCAACTCCTGCTATTCGCCAGCCAAGGCTATCGAGATCGGCCGATTCCTGGAAGCCAACGGCATTTCCCATTACGAGGAGCCTTGCCCCTACTGGCACTATGACCAGACCAGGCAAGTGACAGATGCTCTCGACATCGATGTGACAGGGGGGGAGCAGGATTGCTCTCTGGTGGACTGGCAGCGGATGATCGATGAACGGGTTGTCGATATCATTCAGCCGGACGTCTGTTATCTCGGTGGTATGGTCCGCACCATGAAGGTGGCACAAATGGCGCATGAGGCAGGCATTCCCTGCACACCGCATGCGGCCAACCTGTCGCTGGTGACGCTGTTCACCATGCATCTGCTGCGGGCGATCCCGAATGCGGGCAAATATCTCGAATTCTCCATCGAGGAAGCCGACTATTATCCCTGGCAATACGGCCTCTTCACCGCGTCGCCATACGAGATTGTCGACGGGCATGCCACGGTGACCGATGCGCCGGGGTGGGGTGTCGAGATCAGTCCGGAGTGGCTGGCGAAATCCACATACAAGATCAGTTCCCTGGAAGGCTAACGATGTCCGGAGCAAGCGAACTCATCGCGGAATATCAGGCTACAGGCACGCTGAAGGCGTTGCCCCTCGGCCATTTCATCGACGGCAGCTTCACGCAGCCGTCCCATAACCGCACCATGGAAAGTTTCGATCCGGGCCGGGGGGAAGCCTTCGCCCGCTTCACGGCGGGCACCGCCGAGGATGTCGATCAGGCGGTAAAGTCGTCAAAGGTTGCTTTTGAGACGGTCTGGCGAGACATGGTGCCGGTGGAGCGGTCCCGGATCCTTCTGCAAGCGTCCCGGCTTATCCTGGAAAATATCGATCTTCTGGCCGTTGCCGAAACGCTGGACAGCGGCAAGGCACTGCAGGAAGCTCAAGGCGATGTGCGCGGTGCGGCTCGTACGTTCGAGTATTACGCGGGCGCTTGCGACAAGCTGCAGGGAGACAGCTTTCCCCTTGGGCCGAATTATGTCGGTTACGCCATTCACGAGCCGGTCGGGGTCACGGCCCACATCATTCCGTGGAACTTTCCGATCTCCACCGCTGCGCGCGGATTCGCGCCGGCGCTTGCAGCCGGCTGCACGGTTGTGGCCAAGCCTGCCGAACAGACGCCGTTCACAGCACTGCTGCTCGCGAAGATCCTGCATGATGCCGGATTGCCGGCAGGCGTGTGCAATGTCGTGACCGGAACCGGCGCCGAAACCGGGGCTCCACTGACATCCCATCCGGATGTCGACCACATCACGTTCACCGGTTCGGTCCAGACGGGCAAGGCGGTGATGAAGGCGGCAGCCGACGAGATCACCCGCGTGGTGCTGGAGCTTGGTGGCAAATCGCCCGTGGTGGTGCTTGGCGATTGTGACCGGGAACAGGCGCTATCCGGTGTTCTCGGTGCGATCTACGAGAATGCCGGCCAGATCTGTTCCGCCGGATCTCGTCTCGTGATCGAGAAGAACATTCACGCGGACTTCATTGCGGAACTGGTGAAACGCACAAAATCGCTGACACTCGGGCACGGTCTTGGCAACCCGGATGTCGGGCCGGTCAATTCTGCGGGACATCTTGCGAAGGTTGCTGGTTTTGTCGACCGCGCAAGGTCGCGGGGAGCTGATATCGTGACGGGTGGCGCCATAGCCGCTGACCCGAAAACCGGCAAGGGCTGGTTCTATGAGCCGACAATCGTCGACAGCGTTTCTGCGAGTGACGAGTTGGCGCAGGAGGAAATCTTCGGGCCGGTGCTGACGGTGCAGGTGGCTGATGATGCCGATCATGCCCTGGCACTTGCCAACGATTGCCAGTACGGCCTGGTCGCAGGCGTCTACACGTCGAATTTCGCAAAAGCCCATCAGCTCGCGCGCAAGATCGATGCCGGCCAGATCTACATCAACGAGTATTTCGCCGGCGGGATCGAGGTGCCGTTCGGTGGCAACAAGAAATCCGGTTTCGGCCGCGAAAAAGGTCTCGAAGGTCTCAAGAGCTACTGCAAGACCAAAAGCATTGCCGCCAGGATCGGCTAGAACTTGTCGCGTTATGTCGGAAACGCTTTTCACCGCCTGAAATCGAGGATTTCGGCGCAAAAAGCGATGCAAGATCTTTCCAGTTAGACGCGGCACGCTCCAGGGCAGAGTTCAGTCAGCCGGACCAGAGCGATCCGAACCTGCTCAAACATCCTGTTACCTCCCCTGAAAGGCCGGTTCGGTTTACCGATCCGGCCTCTTTTTTGTCGAGGCTGCGTGCAGCGCAGGAGGATCTCACACCGGAAACCTGCGCTGCTTGAAGAACTCCCAGAGCGACTTGTTCAGCGTCTGTGTCTTCTGGATCGTTTCCCTGACGAGCGTGATTTCCCGGGCATTGATCGGGCTGGACTTGCCGTATTCGATCTTGTGTTTCTGGTCGCTGATGCGCATCAGGATGGTTGAGGCATTGCGCCCTTCGTTGTCGAACGAATAGATGCAGTGATTATATTTGTTTTTCAATTTCAATGTCTTGTGCATGTCCCGAGTTAGGCTCAGCACCTCTTCCCTCAAGTCCGGTTTTTGCGCGTCGAGCTTGGCCAGCCGTTCGACCAGATCAATTCGGGCACGCGATGTGTTGAGGGTCAGGAAGATCACCGTCGCGACTTCCTTGGTGACGCCGGCGAGGCCCGCGATCATGTGGATCAGCAGGCTCTCCGTGTTGGTCCACGTATAATTCAGCCGGCCCATGAGGGCGAGAAACGTCTGGAATTCGTCCGCCATTGTGGGCGCATCTGCCGCGCTCATCTTCAGGCCTCTAGGTTGGGTGGTCGTTGTTCCGTCTGAATGTAGATCGCGGCTGCTTCCGTTCTGTTTGAAACGCCGAGCTTTGAAATGATGTGATGGATATGGAGCTTGATGGTGTGCTCCGACAGGGACAATTTTTCGGCGATGTTCTTGTTCTGATATCCCTCTGAGATGAGGCATAGAACTTCGGTTTCCCGTTTCGTCAGCTTGCCGAAGCGGTTCCTGGTACGGCTGCGGTGCCTGCGCTGATGCATGGCCGGGGCTGCGCCGTAAGGCCTTTCCATTCCCATGTACTTGATGGCATCAGCCGGCAGATAATGGCCGCCGTTGAGCATGAGACGGATAGCGCCTAGCCAGAGATCGATCCGAAGGTTCATCGGCAGCACGCTCTTGATCAGGCCTTCCTGGAAATAATCGCTGATGATCGAGGGGAACGACAGATCGTCATTGATCAGCATGCAGAGGTTTGCTTCGGGGAAGTTTTTCCGCAGGCAGGCAATAGCTTCCTTGCGCTCCGCGCTGAAGCCTTCGTCAATCAGGAAAAGGCGTTTTGAAAATTCCCCACGGCGCTCCGAGCGATAAAGATCGATTTTCTGAGTGATACGGATAAAACGTCCATCTTCTATTTCCCGGTCGATTACTCCTTCCAGTTCCTTCGGAAACTTTTCGGACGCTCCAATATAATAGATTGACCCTTTATTCTCATAATTTACGCTAGTCATTACTGTCACCCCTACAAACTAAGATAAAATTTAATTTGGACTCTCTTTCACTTGCAATTGCCAGAAACAGGGCCTGGGAGAAGCGTTTTTGTAAATATTCATCCGGCTTATTCTGCCGTCGGCATTAGCCATGCGGTTTTTAAAATAATAAAATTTCTTATCTTGTTTGTTCAGACCAAGGATAGGTGCGGGAAATGGGTGGCTGTCGGAAAATGAACATGCCGTCCAAATCGCAGTATTAACAGGGATTTGTGCAGTGACCCCCTAGTCTGAATTTCTCCTCACCCATAACTTGTATATAACAAACTTACCTTAGGTTATATTAATAATTCGATTTAGTCGCGGATCAGATTTTGCTTCAAGATATTGCAATTAAATACTTTTTTTGACCTCGCGTGATTTACCTATGTCGCTAGATATTCGCGAAACTTGAATGGTAAATGTTTAGTTAAGATTTCCAGCTTATTGAAATCTCCCTGTTCTGTCATTGTTTTCATCGGCTGGGAGATTCTCGTATTTGTGTAAATCCTCGGTTTGTGGATCCCAATCCTCAAATTTGACTTCCAGCCGAAGAGTAAATGGAGCAGCTAAATCTATTTTGATTAGCTGAGGTGGTTGTTTTTGCCATTTTCCATTTGATCTGGGGCGGTAACGCTCCTCTTAACCACGACAGCCCTATGCAAATCGATAGAAGACGATCTGCCGAGCTGTCCGATCTGAGGACAGAACCATGAGCGAATACGTTTGGCATAAAAACGAGCTGAACATCGATAAGTCGTTCAATCCGACTTATTCTAGCGAGTACAACACCAACTATAATCACGAAATAAACATCGACAATTCGAAGAGCTACGAGTGGGAATACTCGGACGACGACAACACCCAGGATGTGAACAACCAGGTGTTCAAGTATGTCGACAGTGATTTCGATCCTGTCATCAATGTGGATTTCGAGAACGGTCCTTCGGACGTCGACAACATTGACCTGGACATCGGCGACCATGCGAGTGTCGAGGACATTCTGATTGCGAAAGGCAATATCGACTTCGACCCGGGCGACGATATCAAGGTCGAAGACGTCCTCAATGATGCGCTGAACGGCCTTGGGAACGATACCGGCATTGCAATCAACAACAGCAACCAGCTGGAAGACAATGACTGGGCAAAAGACACCTTTGTCGCCAATGAAGGGTCCTTCACGCAGAAGCTGACTGCCAACGGCGGTTCGGCGGAAGCTGATGACGGTCTGGCTTTCGGTGGGTCGTCCATGACCGTGGATGCCCTTGATGATGCGACGGTGATTGGTGAAGTGATGGCTGCTGCCAATGCCGCCAACGCAACCGAAGCGTTCGTCAACGAGCTGGTGCAGGGTGCGAACATTCTCAACAACTCGGTCGACACGACGATTGTCGGCGGTGATCTCTACACCGACAGCGTTGGTGAGGACGAGCTCTAAGATGTTCGATCGGCGCCGCGGTTTTCTGTTTCGAACCTGTTTCCGAAACGCCAGCTGCGCCCGTTTCCAAGTCAGAATGCGGTGTGAACGCCGGTCTTGCGAGACCTGGCTCGCCGCGATGAACAAGGACTATTATCATGTCTGGTAAGCGTGGAACTCAATTCAATTACTCTGATTTCGATGCAGTCGATGACTCGAAGATCATCAACAAGGCCGAAGTCGTGATGAACTTCGAAGAAGGTTTTGTTTATGACGACGACGATGTCGTGGACATCGACCTGGAAGAATGCGCTGAAGTCGACGAGATGCTCGTGAGCGTCAACGGCGGCATCGACTACAGCCCGGGCGACGACATCACCGTTGAAGACATTTTGAACGAAGCCCTCAATGGTGGCGGCAATGATGCCGGTGTCGTGCTCAACAACAGCAACCAGCTGGAAGACAACGACTGGGCCAACGGTACGACGGCAACCAACAACGCCGGCTTCAACCAGACCCTGAGTGCCAAGGGTGGCGATGCCGAAACCGATGACGGTATTTCGGCAGGCGGCTCCAGCGGGTCGGCATATGTCGATGCTGACATGCAGGCATTCGGTGGCCATGTCGGCACCTGGTTCGGTCATGCCGGTTTCCATGGCATGTCGGTCGACCTGGAAGGCAATCTGGAAATCGATGACCTCGGTTCCGGCAGCGTCAGCGTCATCGCTGATGACGATGCGCTCGTCCAGGGCATGAATGCGGCTGAAGCATCCGCTTCCAACGATGCATCGGCATTCACCAACACGCTTGTGCAGGGCGAAAACATCCTGAACAACTCTGTCGACATGACCATTGTCGGCGGCAACATGGACAGCCTGATGACCGGTGAAGATCTCGGCTCCCTGAGCTGATCCGGTTTGTTCCTGAATTGATTTTCAATTCCGGAAAACAGCAGCAGGCGCGGAGCTCACTCGCTCCGCGCCTGCTGAACGCGGCCTCTCGTTATTAGATTCGCGCGAGCTTGACCGCGAAAACGACCCTTCATTCAGATTAGGGGGCTGACATGTTTTTTTATGATGACCTTACGCGTGAAGCGATTTCGCATTTTGTAGGAAGCTTTTCCATGTCACTCGAGGAGGCCCGCGCCCGCCTTGAGTATCTTGAATTCCGCGCGGCACAGCTTGCTGCCGAACAGGCGGAGCAAGGTGAGACGATGGAGGCGCTGCCGACAGTCTGGCCGGACTATGAGCTGCTCGACCTCAATCCGAATATCCATTACGAATTCGATGGTTACAGCTACTACGACGACGTTCCCGCCGCCCTGAACTTTTATGAGTGGGATGGCATTGGCATGCGGGCACATCTGATGCCGCCGCCGGTTGAGGGGACTTTCAATCCCTACACCATCGCGCTGACAGGCGGTGTCCGCTTCATAACGTTCCAGCACGAAGTGCTGCCCAACAGCTTCGCCGTTGTGTCCCGGTCCGAAAACGTGCTGGAGGACAACGACTATCTGTCCAACACGGGTCTCCACTATCATTTCGATTACGAAGCACCATCACTCATCTCCTTCCTCGATGCGCTGGAGGCTGCCGGGATCACCGGCAGGTTCAGCTTTACGGAAGCAGACAATCCGGCTGGCAATCTGAGCGCGACCGTCGCAGCCTGGACGGAAACAGCCCAAACCATGCAAACCGGCGCTCCCGGTGTCGGGCAACAGGTTCTGGCAACCGGAGATGACACCGGGCAGCTTTATCAGAACGGTATCGTTGTCGAGGAAGCCGCCCGTCTTGATGAAGTCATCAAGCATTTGAGGGGCCGTGCTCCGGACGATGACGCCGACGCGAACCCCGATGACATGGTGCTCGAGGGACCGCAAAGCGCCTCAGGCGAGTTGGCTTCGCTGGTGGACACCGCTGGAGCCTCCGCTTCGCTGCAAATCAGTGCCGGCAACAACACACTGATCAATCAGGCCATTCTGGTGGACGTCTGGGGCAAGGCTGCGACCATAGCTGTGGCCGGCGATTATTACGATCTCGACATTATCAGCCAGACAAATGTTCTGGCAGCGCCGCATCTGGCGGGTCTTGGCGAGTGGGCGACGGATCCGAGTACCGGCAGCTACAACATCGCATCGATCATGAACACCGGTTCGGATCTGCCCATGGATGTTGCTCCGGTCGGCAATCATTCACTCTGGGATATCACTTTCCACGAAGGTGACATGACCTTCGTGAATTGGCTGACCCAGAAAAACTACCTGGTCGACAACGACACCATCGTCTACCAGGAAGACGGCTCGGGCACGACGATCATGTCCGGTGGCAATATTCTGACAAATGCTCTCAACCTTACGGAACTGAGCACCTTTTTCGATCTGATCCTGATCGGAGGCGACTATTACTCGGCCAATGTGATCAGCCAGACCAACGTCATGGTCAATTTCGATCAGGTCATTGCCGAAGGTACGCAAGACGCTTCCATGCCGACGCCTGACGGGCAGATCGACAATCTGCTCTGGAACGAGGCCTATATCGTTTCCAACTACAACAGTTCCGTCGTCGACCTGGATCCGGCAAGCGCGAACCGGCTCGCAACGGCAGGTGAAGAGGATCTCGGCGATGACTTCCTGTCCGGGCTCTTCAGCGGGGAAACCTCGCCTTTCAACCAGCTGAACGTTCTTTATATCTCCGGTGATGTCTACGACATCAATTACCTCGAACAGGTCAATATCCTGGGCGACAGCGACAGCATCGCCACGCTTGGAGTCGATGTCTCAAGCGAAGACACCAGCATCAACGGCGATTCTAACCTTCTCTACAATGCCGCGGTGATCCAGGAAGCCAGCGTGGACAACGTTGTTCGCGTCGGTGGCGATACTTATTCGGAAGCTTTGCTTTACCAGGCGGAGATCCTGACCGCAGATGTCGAGCAACCTGATCACGGCGGGGCGGGTCTTGCGTCGGAGGCCGTTGTCTTCCTGGCCGACGGCATGCTGACCAATGGTGACAACGAACTTGAAACCGTCAACCTGAACCAGGTGCCGGACGAGATCTGTGTCGATCCGATGGCGACAATGGTCGCTTAGGGGAGGCAGGTCATGACCATTTCATACGATGTTGCCGATGGGCAGCGGACGAACCGGGCGGGTGAGCCGCAGGTGCTGGGCCCCGATGCGAAAAAGGGTGATGCACGGCTTGTCGGCGCAAAGACAGCCGCTGCAGGCGGACCAGCTCTGAACGCGGGAGACGCAAGGGCGAAACCGGCGGACGGCGGCAAGTCCGCCCGGACAGGTGCTGGCACAGGCACTGGCACTGGCACAGGCAAAGCCAAGGCTGAAAAGCCCGAGTTCCACCAACGGACGACACCGCCCGATCTTTCCAAGGCACTCGAAAACGGCGTCGCCGCCGTTCGGCGCAATCTACTCATCGTGCTGATGTTTTCCTGCGTCATCAATGTGCTTGTGCTGTCAATTCCGGTCTATCTGTTCCAGATCTCGGACCGGGTCCTGACCAGCCGCTCGCTGGACACGCTGGTCATGCTGACAGGCGTGATCGTCGGGGCGGTCCTGCTGCAGGCAGCCTTCGATGCCATCCGCCGCTTCATCCTCATGCGCACGGCGGTGGAACTCGCATCGCAACTGGGTTCACCCATCCTCGCAGCCGCCGCACGAGCTTCGCTCAACAGCAATGGCAAGGAGTACCAGATCCTGAACGACCTGCAGCAATTGCGGGGTTTTCTGGTGTCCGGCACCATGATGGCATTTCTGGACGGTCCCTTCGCGCCGCTTTTCCTGGTCGCGATCTACCTCATCCATCCGCACCTCGGGATGATCGTCGGCGGCACCTGTGTGATCCTGCTCGTGATTGCGGTGATCAACCAGAAGATCACGTCCCGGCATTTCAGCGATGCCAACCAGAACCAGAGCAAGGCGAACCTGCATCTGGATGCCATGTCCAGGAATTCGCAGATCATCAACGCCCTGGCCATGATTCCGGAAGCGGTTCACCTGTGGGGGCGCGATACGGCTGCTTCGCTGCGCGCGCAGGTCAGTGCGCAGGACAGAAACATTGTTTCGGCCTCCATCACCAAGGCGGTCCGGCTTCTGACGCAGGTAGCGATGCTCGGGTGGGGGTCATTCCTTGCCATCCAGGGTGAACTGACCGGGGGCATGGTGATTGCCGCCTCCATTATCGGCGGCCGGGCGCTGTCGCCCATCGAGGGGGCGATCGAAGGCTGGAACCAGTATCTGCTGTCGCGCAATTCCTATGGCCGGATCTCGACACTGCTGAAATCCTCGCCGCTCAATTCCGAACGTCTCGTTCTGCCCAAGCCGCAAGGCCGGCTTGATGTCGAACGCCTGCTCTACGTGCCCCAGGGGACCAAGCGGGTCGTGCTCAACAGCATCACCTTCTCGCTGAAAGCCGGGGACTCTCTTGCGATCATCGGTAACTCGGGAGCCGGAAAAACCACACTCGGCAAGATGCTGGTGGGATCCATCCTGCCGACATCGGGCGCGGTGCGTCTGGACCTGATGGACCTGCGCAACTGGAACCAGCGGCAGCTGGGTGAGAACATCGGTTATCTGCCACAGGACGTTCAGCTCTTCCCGGGCACGATCAAGCAGAACATCGGCCGTATGCGCGAAGATGCTTCGGACGAACAGATCTACGAAGCCGCCTGTCTGGCCGACGTGCACGCCATGATTTCCGAATTGGCCCACGGCTATGAAACGGTCGTTGCGGCCGACGGTGCACCGCTGTCAGGCGGTCAGAAGCAGCGTATCGCGCTTGCCAGGGCATTCTTCGGTAATCCACGTTTCGTCGTTCTGGACGAACCCAACTCAAATCTGGACACCAATGGCGACGAAGCACTTGCACGGGCAATGGCACATGCCAAGGCCGAAGGCATCACCGTCGTCGCGATCACGCAAAAGCCGTCCCTGCTGAAATGTGTCGACCGGATCCTCGTTCTGGCCGACGGCTCCATCAGCATGTTCGGTTTCCGCAACGAGGTGCTGGAACTCCTTGCCGACCGGAAGAAACAAAGAGCGGTTCAGCAACAAGGATAAGCGTTGGCAGCCGCCAGGGACGGCTCAAGCCAGGGGGAAAAGATGAGCAACGCTCTGACACATCACGAACCGATGGACTGGTATTCGGCAGTGCCGAGATCGATTTTCTGGCACACGCTGATCGGCGTTTTCATGCTGGTCTTCTTCATAGGAGGCTTTGCCGCCTGGTCCTTTACCGCGCCGTTGGCAGCCGCCGTGATTTCAAGCGGAACCTTTGTCGCAACCGGACAGAACAAGCAGATTCAGCACTACGAAGGCGGGATCGTGAAGGAGATCCTGGTGCAGGAAGGCGAGCGTGTTCAAAAAGGCGATCCGATTGTTCGTCTCGACGAAACCGTTGCATCCGCAAACGAGCGACAACTGGGACTCAAGCTGGCGCGGCTGGAAGCGATCAACGCCCGTCTGCGCGCCGAATATCTCTGGCTGAAGGAGGTGGAATTCCCGCAAACATTGCTGGACCTGAAGGACGATGAGGAAATTGCCACCATAATCGCCGGCCAGAAGCTGAGTTTCATTGGATCCCAGGCCAAGCTGACGAGCGATATCAGAATTCTGGAGAGCACGATCGAATCCCTTCAGCACCGCCGCGACGGCTACCGTGAACAGCATGATGCCATGATCAGGCAGCTTGCGATCCTGCAGGAAGAACACACGGGCAAAAAACTTCTCTTCGAAAAAGGCCTTCTGCTGAAGCCGACCCTGAATGCACTGGAAAGAGCGATCGCAGAAGCGGAAGGGCAGATCGGGAGGCTGGCATCGTCCATGCAGGAGGCCAATGCCCAGGTGCTGCAGCACCAGGAACAGGTCAAGCAGACACGGGCTGCCTATAACGAGAAGGTGCTTGATGACCTGCAATCGATCGAGGCCGAGCTGGATGCGGCAAGAGAGCAGTCCCGCAAGGCGCGCAACGTTCTTGAACGTGCCGTCATTCAGGCACCGGTTTCGGGCACCATCGTACGCATGCACTACCACACAGCCGGTGGGGTTATCGAAAGCGGCAAGACGATTGTCGAGATTCTGCCGTCCGACGCACCGCTGATCATCGAGGCACTGATTTCGCGAACCGATATCGACAGCGTCCATATCGGCCAGCAGGCCACTGTTCGCCTGTCCGCCCTCAATCAACGCACCACTCCGGTGCTGGAAGGCGAAGTGCAATATGTGTCCGCAGATGCAATCACCGACAACAGTACGGGCATCATGCGTGAGGTTTACGTCACTCGCATCGATATCTCGCCGGGCGAACTGACAAGGGTGCTGAACTTCGTTCCGACCCCGGGCATGCCCGCGGAAATCATGATCCAGACGGCCGAGCGAACCTTCATGCAGTATCTGACCAAGCCGATCGTCGACAGCATGTCACGTGCCTTCCGGGAGGAGTAGGCAACTGGACGCATTTTTCGGTCGACGGCCGCTTTTCAGCGCAAGATTGCGCGGGATTGCATGCGGTGGCTGATCAACCCGGATTGTCTGATGTGGTCTTCAGGCAATGTCCGCCTTGGCCGGTTCGTTAGTCGCGGACCGGCCGCTTTTTTGGGATTGTACCGGTTGAAATGGGACAGCTGCAGTCCGGTGACGTGACGAAAAGAGGGCTTGTTTTCGCAAGGTAATCCGCCAATTATGAAAGCGGTGTTTCCAGGACTTGTACCAAGCCGGAAACAGGGTTTTCATGTGATTGCGCCAATGCGAAACCGGGTCGAACTGCTGTTGAAGACTTTTAAAATCAACGGATTGGCTGTCTGGTCTGTTGTGGTGTTTCTGGTGCTGACGGGCCTGTCAGCTCACGCAGCGACGGACCCGTTCGCGGAACGGCGCATGGCGCTTGTGGTCGGCATTGCGGGCTATGAGAACGCTCCCGATCTGAGCAACACCACCAATGACGGCAAGCTGATTTCGGATACCTTGAACGAGCTGAATTTCGAAGTGTCCGAGCATTTCAACATCGGGCTTGCGGAGTTCCGGGAACTGCTGGACCGTTTCGC
The DNA here is from genome assembly GCF_012395805.1 of Labrenzia sp. 5N. Lineage (NCBI taxonomy): Bacteria > Pseudomonadati > Pseudomonadota > Alphaproteobacteria > Hyphomicrobiales > Stappiaceae > Labrenzia > Labrenzia sp. 5N. Next base: position 31,960 of record NZ_JAAZTM010000010.1, read on the forward strand.
CTTCGAGGCGGAAACCGCCGATGTGGCTCTCGTCTATTTTGCCGGACACGGGATTGAAGTCGGCGGGCGCAATTTCCTGGTTCCCTCCGACGCCAAGGCCGGCAGCCGGCAGCAGGTTGCCGATACGTCGATTTCTCTCGATGACATTCTGGAAGCGGTCGACAAGGCCCGGCAGCTCAGGATCGTGATCCTGGATTCCTGCCGGAACGACCCGTTTGCCGATGTTGGCGGGCAGGAAACGCTCACCGTAAATCAGGGGGCTTACGGACGCGGGCTGGCAGCACCTTCTCCCGAACGCGGCACGCTGGTGGCCTACGCCGCCGAAGCAGGAGCCGTTGCACTGGATGGGGCAGGTGAAAACAGTCCGTTTGCATCGGCGCTGGCCCAGACCTTGAAGATCAGGGATCTGGAAATAGGCCTTGCCTTCCGGCAGGTGCGCGATTCCGTGCTGAAAGCCACCGCCAACGCGCAGGAGCCGCACACCTACGGCTCGCTGTCCGGCAAACCCTACTTCCTTGCGGGTGGCAGCCAGGAGGTCAACGTGCTTGCGGCGGCAGACCGTCTTAACGCCTGGGGGCGCCTTGAAGTCAGCCAGGAAGAGCAGTTGCAGGTGGCGGCAAGGGAGGGCGACAGCAGGGCGCTGAAAGGCCTTGCCTACATGCGCCTCAACCCGAGCGAGGACCGCTACGATCCCTCCCGTGCGGCAGCATTTCTGGAAACTGCATCGGAAGCGGGTGATCCTGAAGCCATGTTCGAGCTTGCCCGCATGTATGAGCGCGGCATTGGCGTCGAACAGGATGTCGAAAAGGCATTGGAACTGTTTCGCAAGTCCGCAGACGAGGGCTTTGCGGATGCCATCAACGATCTCGGGTTCCTTTATTATCAGGGTGGCCTGGGGATCGCGCGTGATCCGAAAAAGGCAATCGAGCTGTTCGGAAAGGCTGCCGATCAGCGGCACCCGGAAGCAATGTTCAATTACGCAGCCCTGATCGATGACGGCGTGGTCGATGGCAAGGAACCGGACGATGCGGCCGAATATCTTTATCGCGCCTTGAGATCCGGCAACGAAGAAGTTTTGAGCCAGCTCTCGGAAAACCCGAAGATGTTCAAGGCCACGACACGGCGCTCCCTTCAACGGAAACTTTCAGAACGCTCTTTCTATACCGGGACCATCGACGGCCAGTTCGGCCCGCAGACCCAGAGAGGTCTGCGCAAAGCTTACGGGCTTTCCGAATAGGGGCCAAAGCGGTTTCCGGCTGAGATCGATTTCCACATTCCAAAGCCTTGGTTGCGCGTTGCGTGACGCAAGGTAATTTTTGACTTGTTCTTTTATTCCAAGGGGTTAAAATTGAAAAAGAACAATCAAAAGAAACATTTCGGGAAATATCAATCCCTGATTTCAAAGTAGACAGTGCAGACGTTTTTCTAAGTCATATTGCAGATTTTTGCTGCTTTTCCGATAGCAGGTGTCGCGCCAATCGTGATTGCTGCCCGGTTCGATCAGTTGTCTCTGGTGATTTGTTCGATGTGTTTGAATAGTTGATTGGAGGAAGTCATGTTTGGAAACAGGTTTTGCGCAGGTGTGGCAGTTGCCGTGCTCGCCGGACAAGTTGTGACGGCTGCCAGTGTGCCTGCTTATGCGGTCGCCGTGCCGGGTGCCCAGTCGCTTGCGCCGGCAGATCCATTGGGTTCGGTTCTGGAGGAGCTTCTGCTTGCCCAGTACAGCTCTTCCATGAGCAGCGAGCCGTCTGGCCCTTCCTATGATGTCGATCGGCAGGAACGCGACCCGAAGCTGAGCGCATCCTATGATCTCGACGAAAGGGTCACCCGCGGTGTCATCTGGATAATCCAGAACGGCAGCAACGAGTGCCGCAATTCCATCCGGCCCGAATACCGCTTCGACTGTTTGAGGAATGTTCTGGGACGCGCCGCCTCGACAATTGAAAACCGGCCAAACTATCGCGACGCGGCGCGGGAGTTGCGGAGCCTTTCCCGAAAGCTTGATGGCATTGTCTCAAAATACCAGGACCGGAGCGCTCCGCGCGCCGCAGTGGGGCAGCGTACCTACCGGGCCGTTTCCACGGCCAATCTCGAGCAGGCTCGCCGTGAAGCATCGGAAGCCATCGACGAGAGCGTCACCAAGCTGCTGCGTTCGGCCGGAAACTCGGAAAAGCGCAAGACGCATTATTCCCAGATCGCAACCGCTGTCGGGTCCACCAAGCGTTTGCTGCGGTCTTAAGTATCATCGATCTGGCTGGCGGTCGCCTCAGTCCGCCGGCTGCTGATCCGGGATCTCCTCCGGTGCGATGACCGGCGTTTCACCGACATCGGGGGCAGGTTCGACAAGCTCGCGGTCTCCGATCGGGGCTGGCGTCAAAACACCGTCGCAGTCAGAGAGGCTGGCAGTTTCTTCAGTATCGGTGGGAACCCTGTCTTGCGACTTTGCGCCGGGTTCAACCTTGCAGTCGCCGCTCTTGTCGTCTGCAAGAGCGGTGCCGCACACAAGGGTCAGTGCGGTGGCTAGGGCTGCTATCGTCCGGACATTTTCGTGCGGGCGCATACTATCCTCCAATGGATGTCTCTCCATTGGAAACGCCCGAACCGTCATCGGGTTCAATTCGAGTGGATTTACCGGCTCCGCCCATGGGTGGAACCGGCAAGTTGCTTGTACGTACTCTTCAGTCGATCAGGCGATGGTCTGGCCGGTCTTTGCCCAATCCGCAAGGAACTGCTCCAGTCCCTTGTCGGTCAACGGGTGCTTGACCAGCGCCTTGATCGTTGCCGGCGGCACGGTTGCCACATCGGCGCCGATCAACGCGGCTTCCTTGACGTGATTGACCGTTCGGATCGAGGCGGCAAGAATTTCGGTCTCAAAGCCGTAATTGTCGTAGATCTGCCGGATCTCGCGGATCAGCTCCATTCCGTCCATGGCCATATCGTCCAGTCGGCCAATGAACGGGGAAATGAAGGTTGCTCCGGCCTTGGCCGCCAGCAACGCCTGATTGGCGGAAAAGCACAAGGTGACGTTGGTCTTGAACCCTTCGGCAGTCAGTGCACGGCAGGCTCTGAGACCATCCAGCGTCAGCGGCAGCTTGATGCAGATGTTGGGGGCGATCCTTGCAAGGGTCTTGCCTTCCCGCACCATTGCCTCGAACTCGGTCGCCGTGACTTCGGCCGAAACCGGACCTTCGACAATGGAGCAGATCTCGCGGGTCACTTCTGTGATGTCCCGGCCGGACTTGAGGATCAGGGACGGGTTGGTGGTAACACCATCGATAAGGCCGAGTTCTGTGAGGTCGCGGATGTCGCTGACATCCGCCGTGTCGACAAAAAACTTCATGTCTCTCTTTCCGTTTGGAATGGCGGGCAGCGTTATCCGCGGATCTTGCGGGCGGCCTGCTGCAGCAGCTCGAAAGCCTCGTACCGCTTGTTGTGGTAGGATGTGGCCTCGGCGCCGCCGGGTGCATAGGTTTCGCCGGCTGCCGACATGGCGGCCATGGCGGCCGGAATGTCCTTTTGCAGGCCACCAGCGACAGCGCCGAGCATGGCCGAGCCGAGAAGGACCGGTTCCGCGGTTTTGGGAGCGGCGATCACGAGGCCCGTGGCATCGGCCAGAAGCTGACGCACCAAAGGGCTCTGGCCTGCACCGCCACTGACGACGATGGTGTCCGTCCGGATGCCCTTTGCGGTCTGCGCCTCGACAATCTGTCTGAGGCCGTATCCGAGACCGCAGATGCCCGCGACATAGAGCCTGACGAGAGCGGCGACGGATGTGTCCATATCGAGGCCCGCAATGACGGCCTTGGCTTCCGGATCGGCAAACGGCGCACGGTTGCCGAGAAATTCAGGGACCACATGCAGACCGTCTGCCAGCCTTGATATGTCTGTCCCCTCCGGTGCAAGCCGCTCGGCTTCAGCAGCAAGCCACTGGTTGAGGCCGAGACCTGCTTCCCTTGCCTGCTTGAGGGCCTCAGTGGAGGCCGGGTGGAAACGGACCAGATGGTCGATGGCGGCACCTGCGGCCGACTGGCCCGCCTCGTTCAGCCAGAGGCCTGGAACCATCGCGGAGAAATAAGGTCCCCAGACGCCTGGCACGAAGGCCGGTTCTGTTGTCGAGGTCATGGTGCAGGCGGAGGTGCCGAAGACGTAGGCCATCCGGCTTGTCGCCGATCCCGCCTCTGTCTGGTCCTGCCACCCGACCGTGCCGACACCGCCCGCATGAGCATCGATCAGCCCGGCAGCAACGGGTGTCCCTTCACGCAGACCCAGGTCTGCCGCCGCTTCTGCCGTCAGTCCGTTGCCCAGAGCCGTTCCCGCATCGACAATGGTGGTGCCGATGCGGTCAAAATCATTCGCGCAGAGTTCGGCAAGACCGATGGACTGGAAATAATCGGCGTCCCAGCGGCGTTCATGACCAAGGTAGGTCCATTTGCAGGTAACCGTGCAGATGGACCGGGCAAGGCTGCCGGTCGCCCGCCATGTCAGGAAATCGGTCAGGTCGAAAAAATGCTCGGCTTTGCCGAAGATCTCTGGCCGGTTCTCTTTCAGCCAGAGCAGCTTCGGAGTTTCCATTTCCGGTGAAATCTGGCTGCCGACATAGCGCAGCACGTCGTGGCCACCGGCGTTGATGCGTTCGGCCTGGTCAAGAGCGCGGTGATCCATCCAGACGATTATGTTGCGCTCCGGGTGGTCCGTATCACCCACCGGCAGCGGGCTGCCTTGCGGGCCGATGACCACCAGCGAACAGGTGGCGTCCATGCCGATCCCGGCCACATCGCCCGGATCGATCCCGGCCGTGCCGACCGCTTCGCGTACGGTGGCGGCCACGGCTTGCCAGATGTCGTTGGAAGATTGTTCGTAAAGGTTTGGCCCCCGGTTGAAGAGGGCGATGTCACGTTTTGCCGATGCAACCAGATTGCCGGACTGGTCGAATAGACCAGCCCTGGCACTGCCTGTGCCGACATCAATACCAATCAGAAATTTGCTCATGCCTCAAAGGTCCACACTTTGCGGCAGAATGACAAGGTCCCTGATGGTGACGCCGCGCGGGCGGCTGAGCATGAACAGCACGGCATCAGCGACTTCCCGGGGCTGCATCAGGCTGCCGTTGGCAAGGGCTTCGTCCATCTTTGCCTTGGGCCAGTCATCGAGAAGGGCTGTAACCACAGGTCCCGGCGCGACCGCTCCAACGCGCACCCCGTGTTCGGCGACCTGGCGCCGTACCGTGTGCACGAAGGCCTGCACGGCAAATTTCGAGGCGGTATAGATCGGCTCCCAGACGACCGGTACAAGGCCGGCGATGGAACTGGTGACGATGATGTCGCCGGTCTTGCGTTCCACCATATGCGGCAACACGGCGCGAATGGAGCGGAACGCGGCATTGATGTTGAGATTGAGCACCTTGTCCCACTGGTCCGGGTCGCCGTCGATGACGCTGCCGCCGACGTAGGCTCCTGCATTGGCGTGGAAGATGTCGAGGTGTCCGGTCTTTTCCACGATCCGGTCCAGCATGCCATCGACAGCGGGCCCGTCCATGAGGTCGACCACCAGTGGAATGGCGTCCGGCCCGAGCTCCTGGCAGATCGCGTTCAGTCTGTCTTCGGCTCGGTCGATCAGGACCACCCGGCAGCCGGCTGCAAGCAGGCTCCTGGCGCATTCCAGGCCGATCCCGGACGCGGCACCGGTAATGGCCGCGACCTTGCCTTTGAGTTCATCGGTCATGTTCGAAATCCTTGAATTGAAATCCGGTCAGGCGCGGCCGTGAGAGACGCGGCTCTGGCGGGCGAGACTGTCGACGATGACGGCGATGGCGAGCACGCAGCCGGTGATCATGTAGCGGAGCGAGGACGACATGTTCAAAAGCGTCAGCCCGTTGGAGATTGACTGGATGACGATGATGCCGAGCAGCGCCGACCATGCCGACCCGCGTCCGCCGAACAGGCTGGTTCCACCGATAACGGCGGCTGCGATAGCGTTGAGGTTGACGTCACCGGTGCCCGCCTGCTGACTGGCGGAGGCAAGCCGTGCGGAAGACAGGACACCGCCGAGGGCCGCCAGCAGCGAGCATAGCGCAAAGGACGTGAGGTAGGTGAAGGTGACATTGATGCCGGCTCTGCGCGCAGCCTCCGCGTTGCCGCCGACGGCCTTCACGGACCGCCCCCACTGGGTGCGTGTGAAGACATAGTTCATGACAACGACGAGCAGGGCGAAGAGGCCGAACATCCAGGGCACGCCGCGACCGAGGTTCAGATAGAAGACAGCGGCTTCGAAGGCGATGGTGGTGAACAGCGCCTTGAACACAAGCCCGCCAACAGAGCCAACGGAGAGATTGGCTGCCTGGCGCTGGCGCCGGTTGCGAATTCCCATCACGAGAATGGCGACGCCAGGCAACAGTGCGACTGCGTGAGAGGCCCAGGCCGGCATCATCAGAAGCTGGCCGAAGTTCACCATCCAGGAGCCGTAGGGCAGGTTGATGGAGCCGGTGGAGCCGAGCATGTAGAGCTGCAGGCCGAGAAGCGCCAGCAGACCGGCGAGGGTCGAGACGAAGCTGGGCATGCCAAGCTGAGTGCGCAGCAGCGCATAGACCGAGCCGATGACCGCGCCGGTGCTGAGCGCCGCCAGGATCGCCAGTGGCAGGGGAACGCCCTGGTTGACCCAGAGCACGCCGATCAGGGCCGAGCCCACACCGCTCATGGAGCCGACCGAAAGGTCGATCTCGCCGAGCATCAGCACGCAGACGATGCCGAGCGCGATGACGCCGACTGTCGAGCAGTCGAACAAGAGGTTCACAAGGTTGTTCGGCGTAACGAACAGCGGATTGAGAATGGTGAAGACCGTCCAGATGACGATGAGGCCGACGATGACGGGCAGGGAGCCGAGATCGCCTGCCTTCACACGATCGATGAAGGCGCTGATGACGTCGGTCAGGCTGCTGGCATGCTTGACGCGCGTGTCGCTGCGGTCGAGCAGCCGGGGTTGGGGAGCGGAGCCGTTCATGGTGGTTTCCTTGTTTATGCCGTGGCGCCTGCGGCCGCCCGTTTGCTGGCGCGGCGGGTGACGGCATTGTCGGTTGCGCCGGTAATGGCTCCGACCAGTTCCTCGTTGGACGATTGCGGCGAGAACACACCGTTGTTGCGGCCAAGCCGCAGCACCACGATGCGGTCTGCGACCGCGCGCACGTCTTCCATGTTGTGGGAAATCATGATGACGCCGAGGCCCTTGTCGCGGACCCGCTCCACCAGGTTGAGCACTTCCGCCGTCTGGGCAACGCCAAGGGCGGCGGTGGGTTCGTCCAGCATGATGATCTTCGGGTTGAGCAGCAGGGACCGGGCAATGGCGACGGTCTGGCGCTGGCCGCCGGACAGCGAGGCGATCGGTTCGCGCACGCTTGGAATTCGGGCCGCCAGCTCGTTGAGCAGCTCCCAGGAGCGGACTTCCATGGCCACTTCATCCAGATGCCAGGGACTGCGTTCCTGGCCCAGGAAGATGTTGGCAACGACGTCGAGGTTCTCGCACAGGGCGAGGTCCTGGAACACGGTTGCGATGCCAAGGTGCAGGGCGTCACTCGGCCCGTGCATCGTCACCGGCTTGCCTTCGAAGTGAATGGTGCCGGAAGTCGGCGCGTGAACGCCGGAGAGCACCTTGATGAGGGTCGATTTTCCGGCGCCGTTGTCACCGACAAGGGCAACGACTTCACCTGGATGGACGTCCAACTCGATATCGGTCAATGCCGACACCGCGCCGAAGTTCTTCGAAATGCCCTTGAGGCTCAGGATCGGCTGCCGATCCGTGGCGGATTGGGGAGAAGTGGCGGTCATCTTGTCCGGCTCATGGTTTTCTGGGTCCTCTGGATGGCCGCCCGGCCTTCCGGGTGTCGACCCTTGGGGTCGGGCGGCCTGCTTGGGAGGAGGAGTTATTGGATGCCGAGTTCCTTGCAGCCTTCGGCATAGCGGCCCGTGCACAGTTCCTCAGCCGTCTGGATGCCCATATCGATGATCTCTTCCTTCAGGTTCTCGCGCGTGACCACGGCCGGAACGAACAGCTCGGAAGGTGTTTCGTAGAGCGTTGTCTTGGCTTCTGGCGTTTCCCCGTTCAGGAACTGCACGGCAACCTTGGCAGCCGCCGCGGCAACGATTTCAGAAGGCTTGGAGATCGTGTTGTACTGGTCGCCGGCGATGATCAGCTGCAGGGCCGCGATGGTGGCATCGTTGCCGGTTACAGGCGGAAGCGGGTCGACGCCGGCAGCCTTCAGGGCGGCAATGGCGCCGCCGCCGGTGCCGTCATTGGCCGCTACGATGCCGACGATCTGATCGCCGAAGCGGGTGATCTGGCCGCTGGCCCATTCCTGGGCTTTGGGCGGTGCCCAGTCCGGCGTGTCGAATTCGGCCAGGGTCTTGTACTTGCCGGTGGCGATACCTGCATGAATACCGTCCTTGATCAGGCCGGCAGCGGCATCGGTGGGCGAGCCGTTGATCTGCAGCAGGCCGCCTGCCTCTGGCGAGATGCCCTGTTCTTCCAGATGGCGCACCAGGGACTCGGCGATTGCTTTGCCGATGCCTTCATTGTCGAAGGAGACATAGTAGTCGGCGGTCTTGTCCGGGATCGGGCGATCGTAGGCGATCACTTTCACGCCCTGGCTCTGGGCAAGGGCGACGAGCGAGGCGGCCGCGCTGGAATCCACCGGATCAAGCACAATCACCTTGGCGCCCTGTGTCAGAACGGAGTTGAACTGCTGCTGCTGGCGCGCCACGTCTGCATCCGCGTTCTGGTAGATGACGGTGCAATCCGGGCAAAGCTTCTCCATTTCCGCCTTGAAGCCCGGGAAATCATGTTCCTCGTAGCGGGTTGATGCCTGGTCTGGCATCAGGAATGCGACGGTGCCGGATGCAGCCTGGACAGCGGTTCCCTGCAGCAGGGCGGCGGCAACGATGGCCGCGCCGGCAAGTTTCTTGTTCATCGGGTTCATTTCAGTTTCCTCCATCAATAAAACGGTCCGTCGGCCCCGTCCTCGGGTGCGCTCAAGACCGGTTGGTTTCCTGAAAGACCACTGCTAATCTTGGCCGAGCATGATCGAGTCCGCGCAGAAACCCTGACGCCTTAGCCGGTGCAACGGCACGGGGCGTCTTTACGGGTTCCGGCGGATGAGAGGATCTACCTGCCGCTTCGGTTAGTGGGTATTTCAGGACGATCTTGCCGACGCGCGGGGTTGCTCACCGCACTCCGCGCGTTTCTCGTCCGGATCAACGGGACTGATAGTGTTTGAGTGTCCGTTGATCCTGAAGTCCGATTTTCCTCCTCTTCCTCCCATGTGTCCGTGCGGTCTTTGCCGCCTGTCTGCCATCGTGCCCTGTTGTGGCGGATGGCATCAGTGGATCTTCTTTTCCTGCCCTTCCGCCGAGGCGCTGTCCCTCGGTGCCGGGGTGTGTGTTTGCGAATGCATGTCTTCGCCTGCTTCGAGATCGCGCACCGAGGCACGGACGATCAAGCTCGCGTTCAGCACTGTCGGTGTAACGAGTGCCTTGCTGTCACCCTCGATTCGCTGCAGCAGCCGGCGCCAGGCGGTTTCCGCGATTTTGTCGACCGGCTGTCGGATGGCCGTCAGTCCGGTGTTGCGGGCGGACATCCAGGCATAGTCGTCAAACGCGACGACAGACGCGCGGCTCGGGATGTCGATCCGGTGTTCGGCGAGGGCCGACAACACGCTGAGTGTCGTGACGTTGGTAAGCGCGATGATTGCTTCCGGCAGGGGATTGCGTTCCATCCAGTCCAGGAGCGTCCTGGTGCCTGCGGTGATATCGGAACCCAGATTGAGAATGGTCGGCCGTTTGCTGGTTTGCGCCTCGATGATGGCGGCAGCCCCTTCCGTTCTTTCCAGAATCGGAGGGTGATCCAGGTCGGAAACGCCGATTGCAATGTTCTGGTGGCCACGCTCCAGCAGATGCCTTGCGGCAATCTCGCCCGCCTCTCGGTTGTCGATGGTCACCGTATCGGCAATTGCCCCTTCTGCAGCAACACGGTCGACCAGAACCATCGGCAAGCTGGATCTTGCTTCCTTCAGTTCCGGCGGCATGGTGCTTGAGCAGGGCACGGCAATCAGCCCTTCCGGCCGCCATGCAAGCAACGCCTTCAGACGTGAGGATTCAACCGCGCGGTCGTTATGGGAGCTGGCGACGATCACGTCGTAACCTTCCGCTGATGCGGCGGTTTCCAGTCTGGAGACGATGGTGGCAAAAAAGGTGTCGGTGAGGTCGGGGACAATTACCGCGATGATACGGGTTCGGCCCGAGCGCAGCTGGGAAGCGGCCCGGTCGAGCTGGTAACCGAGTTCGCGCGCAGCCTTGTGCACGCTCTCCTTCAGCTCGTCGTTGACCGGTTTGCGCCCGGAAAAGACGTTCGATACCGTCGCGATCGACACGCCCGCAAGAGCGGCGACTTCCTTGATGGACGGTTTTTTCCGGGACATCTGCCAGCGCCTCCCAACGCTGTTAAACGTTTTACAGTTAAACGTTTAACAGTGCGGTTTGAGGTTGGCAAGCGGAAAAATGGGAAAGGTAGGCTCAGCGGGTTTCGGAAAGGCGTTGCATCCCCCTCTGCGCGCCCTGGGAGGCATGGGCGCGGAGGGGGCTTGGCAAAAGGCGAAAGCGCGGTGTTAGCGCTTCCAACCCTCGGTTTTCATCAGGACCGCGGCTTCCGGGGTCTGGAGGAAGTCCAGAAAAGCCTTGGCTTGCGGGTTGGCGTCGGGGGAGAGCACGACGTTGACATCGCGCCAGATACGGCGGTTTTCGTCCAGTTCGACAAGGCTCAGAACGTCCGGGTTGTTGATAGGCCAGTTCGGCCAGGTGATCCAGGCATCGGCCTCAAGGTCCTTGAAGGCCCGGAAACTGGCACCGGAGCCTTTTTCAAACGCGACGATGTTCGATCTGAACGCCGACACGTCACCGAGATTTCCGGTCCTTCCGGCGATGTCTTCCCAGACACCTGTGCCGGATGTGTTGGCGACACCGGCACCCTCGGTCACGACGATCTTGATCCCGTCCTTGAGCAGGTCTTCAAAGCCCTCGATCTTTTTCGGATTGTCTGCGCGCACGGCGATGATGGCGGGCCGGATGTAGATCGGCTGAACCTGCGAAGAGGCAAAATTGCCATAGGTTTCCAGAAACGCCGTCATCGATTGTTCGGATGTGCCCCAGAGGATATCGGCATCCGCCTGGGCTTTTGCGGACCAGGTGGTTTCCGGGCCGGCCGTGATTTCGACCTTGTTGCCGGTTTTTTCTTCAAAGGCCTTTGCAACTTTCTGGAACGCCGTGTGTGGGCCGCCCGCACCATAAAGCCTGACAACTCCGTCGGCGGGGCGGTGTTTGATGGATGGATCGGCGAGTGTGCTTTCCTGGGCGAGTGCAGGGCCGGCGCAAACCAGGAGCGCGAGAGCACAAAGGGAGGTTTTCATATCGGAATTCCTGAATTCTGTTGGCTTGTGACGCATGCGCGCCGAAGGCGGCCTTGCGCCGCCCCCGCACCTGACTACGCTGGCCGGCTGCCTGGTCTTCCCAAGAGCGGGGTCACGAAAGCGCGAGGTCTCTTTCAGAATGATCTGGCGACTTTCAGTTCGATTGTTGCGCCGGGTCGAGCTGGGTCTGGATCAGGTGAGCAAGGTTCAAAAGCTGTGAGCGCGGCATGTCGCCTGTCACCGCGTAGGTGAACCCGGTGTCGCTCCAGAAAAACGCCTGTTCAGTGCCGGATTCCGCGAACTGGAATTTCGGTTCACCGTCGACCCCACGGCGCAGATAGACGGTCACCCGGTTGCCGTCCGCATCGTCATACATGAGCTGTGCTGCCGGATCCGCCCCGCTGGGCAGCAGGCGACCGCCCATCAGCGTCAGTCCGGCAACCCGCAGATCGGGAATGCGGAACGGATGGTTCAGCCGATTGCCGAGCCAGGTTGCCAGATGCCTCTGGTCGCTGGCTGCCACCTCGACCGGATGAGCAACCTCAACGGTGAATGTTCGGTGAGCCGTCAGGGCATCGGTCAGGAAGGGCTGATGCGCTGGCAGGCTTACATCCGGTTTCAGGGACCAGCCGGCAAAGACGCCAACCAGCAGCGCCGCAGCGATGGAGGCGGCCATGCCGGCGCGCGGCAGCCATCTGTCCCCTGGAGATGCGGTCAGGCCGGGAGGTTCTGCAGTGACGCGGGAATAGGCTGTCTTCAGGTTTGCCGAGATCCGGCGGTCAGCCTCAACCCGGGCGGCAGCTTCCGGATTGTCCCGAAGATAGGTTTCGACCTCGCGTCGGCGGTCCGCAGGCAGCTCGTCGTCGACGTATCGAACGAGGTCTTCCTCCCGGATGGGAGGCACCGTCTGGGAATTCATGTCACGCTCCTTAGATGGGGACGCTCGGAGGCGCGGGGGTCTTCTCTCAGTCTGGCACGGGCGCGGCTGATGCGCGACATGATGGTTCCTTCGGCAACGTTCAGGATTGCGGCGGCTTCTGCATAGGTAAAGCCTTCCACGCCGACCAGGAACAGTGCTTCGCGCTGGTCTTCGGGCAAGGCCAGCATGCGGTTCAACAGATGCTTGAGCTCGGCGCTGTCCTGCTGCGAGGCGGGCGCCTGAAGCTGGTTTTCCAGATCGTCCAGGTCGATATGGTTCGAATGGCGCCTCAAGCGCCGCCAGCGGCTGACGTGAAGATTGCGCATCATACGGAAGAGCCACGGCCGCAGTGGTACAGACGACCGGCGAAGGCTCCATTTGCGCAAGGCCCGTTCCAGGCAGTCCTGCACAAGGTCTTCCGCTTCCGCCTGGTCGCAGGTCAGCGTTACCGCGTATCGATGCAGCGCCGGCGTCTCCCTGAGCAGGTTTTGGGTATTGTCGGGCAAGAGCTCTTCCTCGTGGACACTACTGACACCAACGCCTGTGCTGCGCGAATTATTCCGTCGCCGGCAAAAAAGAAATTTCGGCTCCTTCGGGAAGGAAAACACCACCACCTGCGTGGACAGCACCGGATGCGGCCGATCGCATCTGGAACAGTGAACGAATGGAGATCTGAAATGAAGCCGATCAGTCAAATTGCCGCTACTGCCTTTGCAGGTACGGTTCTGTTTGCATCCGCAGCCCTGGCAGGGCCGGGTGAAGACCTGGCACGTACCCATTTCAACAACATCGCAACCGGCAAGGTCGATGCCCTCAAGGCGTCCTATTCCGACAAGGCCGTGCTGGAATGGGTCGGTGGCCCGCTGGATGGTGTCTATACTGGTGCTGCAGACATAGGCACGGTCTGGACCAAGTTCACAGGCGCGCAGGGCAAGCTGAAGGTCGATGTCTCGAATGTTCAGGAAAACGCAAATCCAGCTGGCGTGACGGTGACTGCCAATGTGCGCTTTTCCGGCAAGAACACGATCCCGGTCCGCTACGTCCTGACCTATCGGAGCGGCAAACTGGCAAGCGAAGTCTGGCAGATCGACCCCAAGCTCGCGAAGTAAGCCGGCATTTCCCTGCCTGCTGTTCCCGCCTGCATGGCAGGGGAAACCGGCGCTCAAGCATCCTGCGTTTGCAAGAACGCAGGATGTCTTTTTGCGCAGGGCACGGCCTAGGTTCTCGAAAAATTCGGCCCAGGTACAAACTCTCCTCTCACCACGGTGACAGGAGGCCTGTGGTTGATAGGCGTTCTCTTGTTTTGGAAGATCGAAAGGACGCCCCATGAACAGAACTCCCGTCAATCCCTGGCCCTGGTCGCTCAGGCTTGGCTACAATCAGGCCGAAATTGTTGAAGGCATGGGCAGGCAGCTGATCTGCGCCGGACAGACCGCTGTCGACGGGGAAGGAAATCCTCAGCATGCCGCGGATATGCGCGGTCAGATCGAGCTTTCGCTGAACAACCTGGAAGCCGTACTGGCCGAAGCGCGGATGACCCTGGCCAATGTCATTCAGGTCAAGGTCTACACAACGGATGTAGACGAGGCCCTGAAGAATTTCGACGTCCTGGGAGCGCGGTTCGGCCGTCTTGACGCTGCGCCGCCAATGACACTACTTGGCGTGAGCCGGCTTGCGCTTCCTCCTCTCATGTTCGAGATCGAAGCGATCGCTGCCGACTGAGGCCCGACACCTGAAAGCAGTCTCGAAGCGGCTGCATCCGGATTTCTGGAGCGTGAGGAAACGGAATGCGACGCGCGGAAAGACTGTTTCGGATCATCAACGAGATGCGGACCCGCGACGTTATCCGGGGCGCAGAACTTGCCGAACGGTTCGAAGTCAGCCTCAGCACGATTTATCGGGACATCGCCCACCTTCAGGCGTCCGGCCTTCCCATCGAAGGGGAGGCCGGCATCGGCTATCTGCTGCGTCCGGGCTTCGATCTGCCCAACATGACGTTTACCCATGATCAGGTCGATGCGCTGGCGATCGGCCTTTCCTTTGTGGAGCGCACGGGCGACCCGGCGCTGGCATCGGCGGCACATGAAGTGCGTGCCATGATCCAGGCCGGCATGCCGGATCCCGATAAACGCAAGCTGGCCGACGCACCGTATTTCAGCCTGCAGATCAAGAACAGCGCCCCACCGACCGTCAGTCTGATCCGCGAGGCCATCCGGATGCAGCTCGTTGTCGATATTTGTTACGAGGATGCCGATGGAAAACCCACGGAGCGCAGCGTCCGCCCGCTTGTCATCTGGAACATGACAGACGGGTGGATGTTCAGTGCGTGGTGCGAAATGCGGCAGGCCTTCCGCACCTTCCGTTTCGACCGTGTCGTAAAACTGAGTGTCACAAGCACGGTTTTCGAGGACGACGAAACAAGAGGACTGCGTGCTTTCCTGGCAACCGAGCCTTGCGAGGAAGAGGGATAGCCGGAGCCTCCTACAGGTCCAGCGACCACCGGTCACCGGACCTGCCCTTTCAGGTTCAGGCAGCCTGGCGGTTCATCTCTTCCTCTGCCCAGGAACCGTCCGGCTGGTAGCGCGCGGCCATACGTCCGTTCCGAAGCGTGAACAGATGCAGCCAGCCATTTTCGAAAAGGTTCCGAACATCCGGGTGAGCATCCAGAATGGCAGATATTGCCTCTTCGGGGGCTTCGATCAGAACCGATAACCGGAGAGGGGTATGCATCCCTTTCTCGCCATCATGCAGTGCCTGTGCAGGTAGGCCGGGCCGCAGGCGCCCGCCGTTCCCTTCCACAACGCCTATGCCGCCAACCACATTGTGGATGAGTTTGTTGCCGCCACCGAAGACATCCGGCGCGACTGAAGAGCCATAGTATTGAAGGCTGATCCAGCTCGCCACGACCACCGGGGCGGTGAGGATGAGTTCAAGCGTCTTGAAGTCCTCGTCCGTTTGCCAGTCGTAGCTGTGAAGGAAGGCCCGGCCTTCCAGATTGGCCTTCGATGTCAGATGCCTGGGGGCTGCGATGAACGCGGCGCAGTCTGCAAGTCCCCACTCCGGCCTGATTTCGGCCCAGTTGAATGCTCTGGCCGCAATGGAGGCAGCATTCGTGCCCGGCAAGCGCAAGGCGCGCTCGGCCCGTGCCTCGGCTCCCGCCCGTTTCAACCATTTTTGCAGAAGGTCGAATTCATCCACCGGGCCGGATTGGTCCTTGTCGAACAGGGTGATCTCGTCCGTTGTCGTGTCGTGGAGCGCCGCGACAAACCGGGTGTCGTCAGGAAGGTCGATACCGTGAGCAGCAAGGCCGGAGCGGGTTTCGGCATCGTTCAGCAAGCTTGCAAGCAACCGCGCTGAAACCTCACCTGAATGACCACCGCATGCGCCGCAATGATAAGCGCTTTCATGCGGATTGTTTTTCACATTGGCTCCGTGGCCAACAAGCAGAACCACCTGCGCATGATTGTTCGTGAGGCTCATGGCCTTGAGGACTGCAGCAGCGGTCGCTGATTTCGTCTCGGCATCAAGCGCCGGGTCGAGCCTGGGGGCGGCACTCGTCGAGACCTTTCTTGTGGGGCGGCCGAGGGAATCCTTCACCAGCTTGGTTACATACAGAGGGCCGGCAGCTTCCACATAGGCGAAGGACGAGACAGCGGCCTGGCGGAACCTGTCCAGTGCCCGTATGGCCCGCGCACCGATGCGTGCCGTCTTTTCCTCATTGGAAGAACCGTGGCAAGTTGAGGTCATGGACGGTTTCAGCAAGACCGGCAGGTGATTTTCTTCAACATCGGAGCCGTGGTCTCTGTGAGCAGCGGGAAGACCGAAGAAACCCGCAAACCCGAGTGTTTCGATCGATGGGCTCTGGTTTTCCAGCGCCCGCCGGAAGACTTCCGAGCGCACGTCGATGCAGAACGCCGCCTGAAGGGCTGGGCGCTCGCCGGTGTATTTTGTCGGCGCCTTCAACTGTTGGTCGAGCGACCGCTGGTATGCCCGCTCTGCCGCGTCCTGCAAAATGGCATCGATAACCTGGTCCCGATCCGGAACAAGAGGTGCGGCATGAAGTTGAAGCGTGGCCTGCCACTGCTCGGCGACAGCCGGGAAGCGGTTGAAAAGCGCCTCTTCCCAGATCAACCGGACGGCCAGCAGGTCGCCGAGCGTGCCGTCCGTCGTGCCGTCCTGTTCTGCACGCCACAGCAGCCAGCGTGCATGTTGCGCCCAGCCTCCCAGGTCCATCAGCAGCCGGTGAAACAGGGTTTCGGCAGCCGGAACGCTGATGCCCAGCCGGTCAGTTACCCGCAGGATTGCCTGTTCGGAAGTGTCCGGAGACGTGGTTACATGGGAGCAGAAGCCCGTCAGTCCGGCAATTTCGGGTGTCAGGTCACGGCTCGCCCAGGACCGCCAGGCAGCATAAGCGCCCTCACCCGGGGCTGGAGACCAAAGCGCCTGGCCGCGGTCGAAGTAACCGGCGGCCCACAGCCCAACGGTTTTTTCGATAACCGACGGCCAGTCGATGCCGGATGCAGAAGCCGCGAGTTCGGCAATGGTTGGTATGGCTGCCGGTGCCGGTCCATCCATTTGGGCGAATGCCTTGAGCTGCGCGACATCCGCCGGCTTGTTGCCGGCGTTGCTTGCCTCAAGGGCGGCCGTCAGGTCTTCATCCAAGATGCGGCCACAGGCGATCTCGGCGCCGTAGCTGCTTCTGGGCCGGGTCAGGCTGATGCCGCTCGTTCTGGCAAGGCGCGCAGATGCTTCCGCGAGGCCTTCTCCAACCTGGCCGAGGAACGGATTGACGGCAACGGTTGCATCCAGCGGAAAGGCGGGCGGGATGGCCCGTATGGCTGACGTGCCTGCCTCGAGGATGCCCGAAACCCGTAGTGAGCTGAATTGGGTGTGCTTGATAAACATCTGAAGTGCCTCGTCTTACTTGGAGTTCGCAACCCGGTATCCGCCGATGAAGCGGTCGAGGAGGGCGTTGAGGTAAAGGCCGTTGGCGATGTGAACGCGCAAGCCGGCGGTCGACGGGTGGTGTGACCAGAGCGGGAAAAGCGTCTGCGCAACGGCGACGATGCCGAAGGAAAGCACCGCCAGGACGATCAGCGCCCATTCGAGGGGGCCGGCGACAGGTGCCTGCGGTAGAGCTGCACCCCACAGAAGGTTGGCAACCTGCTGGAAGCCGAAATAGGCAAAGGCAACGATGACTGCGGCCAGCGAGGTGCGATACGTCAGTTCAGCGGGGGCCGCATCTGCAAGACCTTGCGCCACCAGATAGGCCACACCGAAGATGAGCATTGCTCCGATGGCAAGCGCCTGAGGGGTTTTCGGGCCTGCGATCATCGAGAAGGCGAAGGAGACTATCGCGTAGAGAAACAAGGCGATCGCGAAGGACCGGAGCACGTTGGCAACGCTGGGGATTGCGATCGGGCCGGGGCGCCGCAGCTTGGCCACGGCCAGAACCGCTCCACCCGAGGACAGGAAGGCATGGGCCTTGTAGAGGGAGTGTGCGACCACATGGAGCAGCGCGAGTGGCCAAAGACCGAGACCACACTGCAACAGCATGAAACCCATCTGGGAAATCGTTGACCAGGCAAGGGCTGTCTTCACCGCGCTTTGGGTCAGCATGACCACTGCCCCGAAGAGAGCGGTCAGGCCACCAAGAGCCACGAGCGTGCCCATGGCGCCAGGACTGGCCTGAACCAGATCTGCCGTCCTGATCAGAAGAAACCCGCCGGCGTTGATGATGCCTGCATGAAGCAGGGCGGAAACCGGGGTCGGCGCCTCCATGACTTCCGTCAGCCAGCCGTGCAGGGGGAAGGCGGCCGTTTTCAGCACGGCTGCCAGCACTAGGAACACCACAGCCAGATGTTCGGCGAAGGAGAGATCAGGCCCGACAGTTTCAGAAAGCTGTCCAAGCTGTGCGGTGCCGGTGCTTGCCATGAACAGCCCCGCGGCCAGCAGCAGCGAGATGTCACCTGCATGCCAGACAAGCGCGAATTTGGTGGCGGCTCGTTGGGCGGCGGCGCGCTGCGGGTAAAACAGCAGAAGCCTGCGCAGGCAGAGGCCGATCCCGGCAAAGCCGAGGACAAGCAGGAACAGGCTGCCCGACTGGACGACCACCAGTACGGCCGCAAGTGCCGTGAGCATCAAGCCGTGGAAGGCCCCTTCTCGCGCTTCACCGTCGAGGTAGGTCCGGGAGTAACGCATCACCACCCAGCCGATGAAGGCGACCAAAAGGGTCATCGTCACGCTGATGGGGTCGAGCCGCACAACAAGCGTAAATGGACCTTCGAACAAGGTTGCTTCCGTTGCTCCCAAGACCAGAAGCTGCACCAGACCGGCAAGGGCAAGCACAAGGGCGATAAACGCACTTGCTTCCGAAGCCTTGGGATAGAGCCCTGGGCGGCGGCTCGGACACATTGTTGAAACGGCCGCTGAAGCCAGCAACAGCAACGGCGCAAGAAGGGGCAGGGGAAACAGGTACGGCATGGGAACCTCACGGACGCTGAAAGACGCCGTGGATATACCGCCTCGTTTTCTTGCAAAAAATTACATATTATAATCGAAATCGTTCTATAATTTGGAAGTATTCTCGTGCTGAACCTTCATCATCTGCGGCTTTTCCGGGCAGTTGCGCGGGATGGAACACTGACGGGAGCTGCCAGGGTGCTGAACCTGTCGCAGTCGGCACTTTCCTCGCAGATCAAGACGCTGGAAGCCTCCCTAGGACACGATCTGTTTGAGCGACGCGGACGTGGGCTAGTGCTGACGGAGGCCGGACGGATCGCCCTTGATCACGCGGAAGCGATCTTTCGGACCGCGGAGGACCTGACGGCGACTCTGCGCAACGCGGGCACCGAGCGCAAGGCTTTGCGGGTGGGAGCGCTCGCAACGCTTTCGCGAAATTTCCAGATAGGCTTTCTGGAACCCCTGATCGGACGATCGGACGTCGAAGTGGTTCTGCGCTCCGGGGCGCAGGCAGACCTTCTGAGGGCCCTGGAAGCACTGGCGATCGACGTGGTCCTGACAAACCTTGTGCCAGCCCGCGATGCCTCCAGTCCCTATCTCGTACATGGACTTTCCGAACAGCCGGTCAGCCTGATCGGACCCGCAACCGCAGCCGATCTGGCGGGGCTGCCCTTGCCGGAGCTTCTGTCTTCGCAGCCGCTGATCCTGCCGACGCCGGAATCGGCCTTGAGGGCATCTTTCGACGCGATGGTCGAGCAACTGGGTGTCGTCACCAAAGTTGCCGCGGAAGCCGACGACATGGCGATGATCCGCCTGCTTGCGCGTGCGCACGCAGGGCTTGCCGTCATCCCGCCGATCGTCGTGAGAGACGAGCTTGCTTCGGGACGCCTTATCGAGCTGGGCAGGCTGGAGGGGCTCAAGGAGGAGTTCTTCGCCGTCACGCTGCACCGGCGCTTCCCGAACCCGCTGGTCGCCGACTTGCTTCAGGCTTTCAAAAACAAGACGGACTGAGCAAGGGTTTCAAGCCTTTGCCCAGTCCGAAACGTGGTGCCGAGGTCGCGTCAGTACGCAACCGACAAATGCGGGCCGGTGTTCTTGTCGACCACTTCCGGCTTGTCGGTTTCCACCTTGCCGGTCCAGCCGCCGCCAAGCGCCTTTTGCAGGGCGATGTAATAGGTGGTCAGGCGGACACGGCTCTGGATGAGCGTGTCTTCGGCGGAGTAGGTCGAGCGTTCAGCATCGAGGGCATCGAGGAAGCTGGCGGCGCCGGTCTGGTAGAGCGATCTGGAAAGCTCGGCGGCCGACTTGTAGCTTTCCGCCGAACGCCGCTGACTGGCGACACGCTTGCGTTCCTGGGTGAAGCCGACAAGAGCGTTCTCGACATCTTCCAGTGCCGTCAGCACCGATGCCTGGTAGGCGAGGAAATACTGGTCGCGCTGGGCTTCGGCAATCTCGACGCCTGCCGCCAGCTTGCCTGCATTGAAGATCGGCACGGACAGCGACGGGCCGAAGGCCCAGCTGATCGAGGAATTCTTGCCGAGATCGCCAATGTCGGCTGCGGCGGTGCCGATGGAACCTGTCAGGCTGACGGAGGGATAACGCGCTGCCGTTGCCTGACCGATTTTCGCGGTTGCCTCGGCAAGCTGGCGTTCAGCCAGGCGAACGTCCGGACGGGTCAGCAGGATGCTTGCCGGAATCCCGACAGGGATCGGGAGTTTCGGTGTCGGAATACGGCTGCTTGCCAGCAACCGGTCGGTAAGGGCGGTCGGCTGTTGACCGGTCAAAACGCTCAGCCGGTGCATGGAGGCGGCAAGAGCTGTCTTCAGGGCCGGAATATTGGCCTCTGTCGATGCCGCCTGACCTTCCGCGTTGGCAACGTCGAGACCGGAGGAAGAACCGGCCTGGAACCGCTTGCGAATGAGATCGGCCGAGGACTGCTGCGATTTCGCGGTGTCCTGCGCCAGTTTCAGCCGCTGCTGAAAGCCGCGCGCTTCGACATAGTTGGTGGCAAGGTCACCAATCAGGGTCAGCAAGCTTGCCCGCAGCTCTTCCTCGGCAGCATCAAGACCGTATTTGGCTGCTTCCTTTGCTCGGCGGTTGGCACCGAAGATGTCGATCTCCCAGGCGGCATCGAAACCACCGTTCCAGAGCGTGCCGACGCTGTCGGACCCGCTCGATTTGGAGCGGGTCACGCCGGCCGCACCGTCAAGGCTCGGAAAGAGCGACGAGGAGGCCTGTTTGTAACTGGCCCGGGCTTCACGCACCTTGGCCTTGGCGGTGCGGACATCCAGGTTGTTCTGAACCGCGAGCGAGATCAGGCTGTTGAGCTGGGCATCGCCCAGCTGCGTCCACCAGTTGGCAAGTTGCGGCACGGAGGCAGGCGTTTCGCCTGTCGTGTTGCGCCACTTGCCGGGCACGGAGACATCCGGGCGCTGGTAGTCGGGGCCGACGGAACAGGCACCCAGCAGGGTTGCCGCCATCAGGCCCGCACCCAGCCGCAACCAGGTCTTGCGGCGTTGAGAGGGGACGGCGCAGGCAGAGCCGGTCTCAGGTTTGAAAAGGGTCATCGAAACTCTCTCAATGGGCTTTGCTGCCTGAAGTGTCGGGGGCTGCTTCGTTGGTCTGCTTGCGACTGAAGATGCGCCGCACGGTGACGAACAGAAGCGGCACGAAGAAGATGCCGAGCACGGTGGAGGCGATCATGCCGCCCATGACGCCGATGCCGATGGAGTTCTGCGCACCCGAACCTGCCCCGGTGGCAATCGCCAGTGGCGTCACACCCAGGATGAAGGCGAAGGACGTCATCAGGATCGGCCGAAGCCGCTGGCGAGCGGCGTCCAGTGTCGCCTGCAGCAGGTCCTTGCCCTGGCGTTGTTGTTCGATGGCGAACTCCACGATCAGGATGGCATTTTTCGCCGCCAGGCCGATGGTCGTCAGCAGGCCGACCTTGAAGTAGACGTCGTTGGTTTGCCCGAAAATCAGGGCCGCCGCCAGGGCGCCGAAGACGCCGATCGGGACCGACAGCATCACCGCAAAGGGGATCGACCAGCTTTCATAAAGGGCGGCAAGGCACAGGAACACGATCAGGATCGATATCGCATAAAGCGATGCGGCCTGATCGCCCGAAAGCCGTTCCTGATAGGAAAGGCCAGTCCATTCATGAACGAAGCCTGCCGGAAGCTGGGCCACGAGCGCATCGATTTCCGCCATCGCGTCACCCGAGCTGATGCCGGGAGCCGCCTGGCCCTGCAGTTCCACAGCCGACGCGCCGTTGAAGCGCTCTAGCCGCGGGGAACCATAGGTCCAGCGCGATGAGGCGAAAGCGCTGAAGGGCACCATGTCGCCATTGGAATTGCGCACGTGCCACAGATCCAGATCGGATGGCTGCATGCGGAACGGGGCATCGGCCTGCACATAGACCGGCTTGATGCGGCCACGGTCCATGAAGTCGTTGACGTAGTCGGACCCCCAGGCAATCGACAGGGTGTCGTTGATGTCCGGGATGCCGAGGTCGAGCAGGCGCGCTTTCTGCGTGTCGATGTCGACCTTGAACTGCGGCTGGTCTTCCTGGCCGTTGGGCCGTGTCGCCGCCAGTTTGCCGGATTGTGCCGCCATGCCCAGCAACTGGTTGCGGACTTCCATCAGCCGGTCATGACCGGCGCCATTGATGTCCTGCAGATAGAACGAAAAGCCGTTGGTATTGCCCATGCCCTGAATGGCAGGCGGGGCAAGGGCGAACACACGGGCGTCCTTGAACTGCGAGAAGGCTCCCATGGCACGGCCTGCAACTGCCTGGGCGGCAAGCCGCGGGTCTTCGCGCTCGGTGAAGTCCTTCATGCGAATGAAGGCGAGGCCGACATTCTGTCCCTGGCCGCCGAAACCGAAGCCGGCGACGGTGAAGACGCTGTCGACCGCATCCGGCTCGTTCTCCATGAAGTGGGTGCGTACCTTGTCGAGCACGGTCAGTGTCCGGCCCTGGGTCGCGCCAACGGGCAGGTTGACCATGGCAATCAGAATGCCCTGGTCTTCCTGCGGCAGGAAGGAGCTTGGCAGGCGATTGAACATCCAGCCCATGGCAACGCCGATTGCGATGAACAGCACAAGGAAGCGCTTGCCGCGCTTCAGGATGCCGCCATTTGCCGCCCTGTAGCCGTTTGCGCTTGCGTCGAAACCCCTGTTGAACCAGGCGAAGGGACCACGCTTGTGGCCGTGGTCACCCTGCTTCAGCATGGTGGCGCACAGCGCTGGCGTCAGGATGAGCGCAACGAATACCGACAGCACCATGGCCGAAACGATGGTGATCGAGAACTGGCGGTAAATGATCCCGACGGAGCCGCCGAAAAACGCCATCGGCACGAAGACGGCGGACAGCACCACCGCAATGCCGATCAGGGCGCCGGTGATCTCGTTCATGGATTTGCGGGTCGCCTCGCGTGGCGGCAAACCTTCCTCCGCCATCACGCGTTCGACGTTTTCCACCACGACGATGGCGTCATCCACCAATAGCCCGATGGCGAGCACCATGGCGAACATCGTTAGCGTGTTGATCGAATAGCCGAACAACGCAAGCACCCCAAAGGTGCCGAGCAGAACCACGGGCACGGCAAGTGTCGGAATGATGGTTGCGCGCAGGTTCTGCAGGAAGAGATACATCACCAGGAACACCAGCACGACTGCTTCCAGCAGTGTGTGGACCACCTTCTCGATGGAGAGCTTCACGAAGGGGGTGGTGTCATAGGGATAGACCACATCGACCCTGGCAGGCAGCGTGGAGGAGAGCCGGTCGATGGTGTCGCGTACCCGCTGGGCGGTGTCGATGGCGTTTGCACCGGTCGCAAGCGAGACCGCAAGGCCGGACGCCGGCATGCCGTTGTAGAAGGCAGAGGTGCTGTAGCTTTCGTTGGCAACTTCCACCCGGGCGACATCGTTGAGGCGAACGACAGAGCCGTCTTCGGAGCTCTTCAGAATGATGTCGCGGAACTGCTGTGCAGTCTGCAGGCGGCTGGAGGCGGTGATGGTCGCGTTGAGCTGCTGACCCTCGGCCTGCGGCAGACCGCCAAGCTGGCCGGCGGAAACCTGGGTGTTCTGGGCCTGGATTGCGGAACTGACATCGCTCGGCATCAGGTTGTATTTCAGCAGTTTCGTCGGGTCGAGCCAGATGCGCATGGCATAGCCGGAGCCGAACAGCCGGGTTTCACCGACGCCCTCGACGCGTTTCAGCGTGTCGTTGAGCGTGTTGTCGACATAGTCGGCGATGTCGGTGGAAGTCAGGCGTCCGTCCGTCGAAACGAAGCCGAGCACCATCAGGAAGCCGGAAGTCGACTTGGTGACGGTGATGCCCGTGTTCTGGACGATCTGCGGCAGCTGGCTGGAGACGAGTTGCAGCTTGTTCTGCACCTGCATCTGGGCAACGTCCGGATCCGCCTTGGAGGAGAACGTCAGTGAAATCTGGGCTGAACCGGAGTTCGAAGACGTCGCGGTCATGTAGTCCAGGTAATCGATCCCGGACATGCCCTGTTCGATCACCTTGGTAATCGAGTTTTCGACCGTCGCCGCATCGGCGCCCGGATAATTGGCGCTGATGTTGACGGTGGTCGGTGCAATTTGCGGATATTGCGAAACGGAAAGCGTCGTGATGGCCAGTGCGCCTGCCAGCATCGTGACAATGGCAATGACCCAGGCAAAGATCGGCCTGTCGATGAAGAAAGCTGACATCAGTCGGAAGTCTCACTTGTGTTCGACACCGCCTCACCGCGGCTTTCCACCTCCCCCGTTGCTTCGTCAATGGTCACCAGAGTGCCTGTTGCCTCCTGGCCGGCCCGCACGAACAGCGAGCCTTCAACGATGACCCGGTCTCCCTCCGAGATGCCTTCGTTGACCAGCCAGTTGTTGCCGATGTCGCCTTCGACCCTCAGGACGCGCTCTTCCACCTTGCCGTCCTGGTCGAGGAACAATGCCGTCGGTTCGCCCCTGGCGTTGCGAGATACGGCGCGCTGCGGCACGAGGAACGAGTTCTGTGCAATGCCCTCCTCGACGATCGCCTGGACGTACATGCCCGGCAGGAGCAAACGATCGGGGTTCGGGAATTCGGCGCGCAGCGTGTAGGTGCCGGTTGTCGGGTCAACGTGGGCTTCCGAAAATTCCAGCTTGCCGGTTTCGGAGTATTCCTCTCCGGTTTCCAGCAGCAGGCGCACCTGCACGTTGTCACCGGACAACTTGATCCGGCCTTCCCGCACGGCCTTTCGCAGCTTCAGCAGGTTGGTGCTCGACTGGGTGACGTCGACATTGATCGGGTCAAGCTGACGGATGATGGTCAGCGGGGCCGACTGGCTGGCGGTCACCAATGCGCCGACGTTCAGCGTCGAGGCTTCGATGCGGCCCGAAATCGGTGCCTTGATGACGGTGTTGTCGAGATTGATCCTCGCAGTCTGCACGCTGGCCTTTGCGGAGGCGATGTCCGCCTTTGCCTGGGCGAGCGCCGCCTTGGCGTCGTCCAGCTCCTGCTTGGCGACGGCGTTCTGCGTAATCAGTTCCTCGTAGCGCTCAACCTTGGTCTGGGCGCTTGGCAGGGCAGCTTCCGCTTTCTGGAGAGCAGCCTGGGCACTGTCGTGTGCTGCCTTGTAGAGATCGTCCTCGATCCGGTAGAGCACGTCACCGGCGGTGACCTCCGTGCCTTCCTTGAACAGGCGTTCCTTGATGATGCCGCCGACCTCGGGCCGGACTTCCGCATCGAGGGACGCTGCGATCCTGCCCGAAAGCTTGGCCGTGATCGCGACCGACTCGGGCTCAAGTTCGACAACGCCGACTTCCGGTTTGGGTGCGGCCCCTCGCATCTGCTGGGCCTGAGCAATGCCGGACCCCAGGCTGGTGGAAATCAGGAAAGCGATGAGAAAAGCACGGAACGGCTTCTTCGTAGAGCACAGGTACGCAGTGCTCGAACCGAGAGGGGTACACGTCATTTCCGGGAGGAACCTCTTTGGAAGCGAATGCTGTGGAGTATTAGAAAACTCTCGGGTACCATTATTCTCTTCAAGGTTCCCTCGTCAATCGATTTTCGGTATCAGTTCGTAACGGGGAGGAGACATAATGAGCTCTTCAAGAACAAAAATTGTGCAAACGGGTTCCTGTCCAGGCGGACTGGATGACTGTAACGAGCAGCGGCAACGCGGGCGACAGAAGGTCCACGACGAGGCGACGCTGAAGGCGCGCGTTGTCGAGGTCGCCTTCGGCACGTTCCAGAAGCATTCCTACAACGGCACGACCATGGCACTGGTCGCCAAGAATGCCGGGATTTCCAAGCGGACGCTTTACGAGCTGTTTCCTTCGAAAATCGAGCTCTTCGCTGAACTCGCGATACGCCACCGTGCCAATCTTCTTGATGTTCCGGCGGGCCGAAAGGCCGAAACCCTTGAAGAAGCCCTGAGGGCGGTCTTCAAGGTTGACCAGAGCGATGAAAAACACAATCAGCAGGCTGCCGAAATGCGTCTGTTCTATGTGGAGGCGGTCGCGAACGAAGAGCTGGGCATGCTTTTGAGGAAACACTGCGGCAGCGAACTGCATGATGTGGTGACTGCCTGGGTGGAGGACGAGGTCGCAAAAGGCCGGATCGTGGTCCAGTCTTCGCGCGACACGGCAAAGTATCTTCTGGATGTCCTCATTGCGGCTCGGCTGTTCCGCCCGAAGACACCCGACATGATCACGGGCCTGTCGGATATTCGCACCTACCTCAATCACACGATCCAGCTCATCCTGAACGGCCTGCTGCCACGCTGACCGTTCAGGAGGGATGCATCAGGATGCCTTGGCCTTGCGAAGAGGGGCGGGATCGGCTCTTTGCAGCCAGTGGCCGAGATCCAGCGTCGACCGCTGACCAAGTTCTGCACGGTTCTTTTCAAGAAACTCATCGGCAGCAGTGCGGCCTTCCTCGCGCAGTTCCTCCAGGAACGGCCAGGTGGAGTTGAGTTTGGATTGACCGCTGCGGCCATTCATGCCGGCACCTGCAATCCGGTGGATTCGCAGGTTGGCGACCGGATTGGAAGCCGGGCTGGCGGCACGATTGGCGTTGAGGCCTGTCAGGCTCGGCAGGAAACCTTGCCGGGGCGACTGTGTGCCAGCGCCAGCTTGATGTTGCAATTCCGCCAGCAACCGCAGTTCCTTGATCAAAGGCGCATTGAAGGAGATCTCCTTTTCGCGCGCGGCGATCTGCTGGGCATCCTGCGGCAGGGCAGCTCGTTCGGTGGGGCTCGTCTGGACCAGCAACAGATCCGCATCACCCGGCTCCAGAACCAGAGGCATCAGGCTGGGGTTGCCGGTATAGCCGCCGTCCCAGTAATGCTCGCCGTCGATTTCGACCGCGTGAAAGAGGGACGGGAGACAGGCGGATGCCAGAAGCACATCGGTACTGACGGCGCCGTTGGAAAAGATGCGGGCTTCACCCGAACCGACATGGGTCGCAGTCACATGCAGCGGTATGGCCGAGCGGGCAATGGCGTCGATGTCGATCGTTTCGTCTATGATTTCCCGTAAAGGGTTGAAGCCTGCCGGGTTGAGATCGTAGGGCGACAGGAAGTTCATTCCCGCGCCGAAGAGAAACGGCAGGCTTTCGAAATCTATTCCCAATCCACCGAGCACAGCTCTCGATGTCGTCATGTTGAAGGGGGTAAACCGGCTTCGTTTGGAAACCGTTTTCCAGAAGCCCTCCAGTGACGTTCGCGCTTCTTCGCGCCCGCCTTTCATAAGGCCGGTCAGCAGAGCCGCCGCATTCATCGCGCCGGCGGATGTGCCCGAAAGGGCGTTGATCTCGAGTGTCTCTTCCTCCAGGAGACGGTCCAATACGCCCCAGGTGAAGGCGCCATGGGCACCGCCACCCTGGAGCGCCAGGTTCACACGTGTCCTGCGCGCTCCTTTGGCGCTATGTGAAACAGTATGTTTCAAGGTCCGGGTTCCTTTCCACGAAGTAGTGTCCAGCCCCGAAACGTTTCCTCGTGATATTTTTTGCTTGAGTTTCGTGCCCGGCCGCTGGTGAGCGGATTTCGGCGGTAAACCATTTTACGGCCTGCCGGTGCATCGGAAGACTAAGATATGCTGCAATGCAGCATCTTTCAATGCGTGCACGCGTTGCGACAGGCTTTTACGCTGAGAAACGGCAGCCTTCCGCGGGAAAAATACTGCTGCGATGCGATGTTTCGAAGTCTGCGCGACAAAAGGGAGACTTGCGCAAGTTCCTGATTCCATGTCTGAATTCAGATACCTTCCCGGAATGCGCGGGCAGGTGATGTCGTTTTGGCTGAAACTTTGTGCAGACGATCGGGAGGATGCAGCGCAATGAGCGTGAAACTGACTTTTCTCGGAGGCGTCGGCACTGTTACAGGTTCGAAATATCTGCTGGAGAAAGACGGCACGCGTGTGCTGGTCGATTGCGGCCTGTTCCAGGGTTACAAGCAATTGCGGCTCAAGAACTGGGCGCCTTTGCCTGTCGATCCGAAAACGATCGACGCGGTCATCCTGACACACGCCCATCTGGATCACTCCGGCTATCTGCCTCTCCTGGTTCGCAACGGCTTCAAGGGGCCGGTTGTCTGCACAAGGGCGACGCGGGATCTGTGCGCGATCCTCCTGCCGGACAGTGGGTTCTTGCAGGAAAAGGACGCGGAATTCGCCAACCGTCACGGGTTCTCGAAGCACCGTCCGGCCCTGCCGCTCTACACGAAAAAGGATGCGGAAGTGTCGCTGGACCGGTTTCGGCCAGTGGACTTCGATGACGTGCATGAAATGCTGGGCGCTTTCAGCGTTACCTTCCGCAAGGCCGGGCATATTCTGGGGGCGGCGATTGTGGAGCTGACCTGGGGTGGCACAAGGATCGTCTTTTCCGGAGACCTCGGGCGCTACGGTGATGCGACGATGTTCGATCCGTCGCCGATCCGCGAGGCGGATTACCTGCTGGTCGAATCCACCTATGGCAATCGCCGGCACGAAAACCTTGATGCCGAGGACGTCCTGGCCGAAACCATTACCAAGACCGCACGGCGCGGTGGCACCGTTGTCATCCCCTCCTTTGCGGTCGGCCGGGCGCAATCACTGCTGTTCCATATACAGAGCCTGAAGGAAGTCGGCCGAATTCCCGACCTGCCGATCTTTCTCGACAGTCCCATGGCCGTCAGCGCCTCCAACATCTATGGCAAGCACCCGGACGACCACCGGTTGACGGCGGAAGAATGCGACTGGTCCAACGGGGCGGCGCATTATGTGGCCGATGTGGAGGAATCCAAGGATCTCGATCGCAATCGCATGCCCAAGGTCATCGTTTCGGCCAGCGGCATGGCGACCGGCGGCCGGGTGCTGCATCACCTGAAACACTATGCGCCCGACCATCGCAACATGATCCTGTTCGCCGGGTTTCAGGCGGGGGGAACGAGAGGCGCGGCGATCACGTCCGGTGCGGCAAGTGTCCGGATCCATGGCTCCGACGTGCCGATCCGGGCTGAGGTCGGCAACCTGCACATGCTGTCAGCGCATGCGGATGCGGATGAAATCATGCGGTGGCTGGGAAACTTCGAGCGGCCGCCAAAGATGACCTACATCACGCATGGCGAACCGGATGCCGCCGACGCCCTGCGCTACAGGATCGAGAGCGAGCTGGATTGGCCGTGCTGGCTGCCGGACTACCGGGAAGACGTTGAACTGGAATAACGATCGCCAAGCGCTCCTTCTCCCGGCTTCCGTACAGCAGAAATGAATGCCGGTATCGAAACCTGCAAGGCACTGGAAATAATTGTTTCTGCTATTTGCCGTTGCGTCAGAATTGTCGCAGTGTTTAAGGTAGGGGCCAAGGTGTGTAGGGAGTACTGGCTGTGTGGCGTTCTGTTCTCATGTCTTCGATCATGGCGGTCGCCGCCGTCACGTCTGCCAGGGCCGATGCCGTTGTGATCGGCGTGCCCGCCTGGCCCTCGGCTCAGGTCACCGCCTACATCATCGATGATATTCTCAAAGAGCGCCTCGGTGTAGAGACGGAACTGCGTGATCGAGGCACCCTGACGATTCTCTCCGATATCGGCCGGGGCGAGGTCCAGGTACATCCGGAAGTCTGGTTCCCCAACCTGTCTGCAATGGCAGGGCGGTTGAGCGAGGAAAAGCATGTTCTGTCGCTCAGCCCAAAGAGCGTCGCTGCGACGCAGAATATCTGCGCGACACGCGCAACGGTTGAACAAACCGGCATCAAGGCGGTCGCCGACCTCGTGAAGCCCGAGATGGCCGCGCAATTCGACAGTGACGGCGATGGCAAGGGCGAGATCTGGATTGGCGCCCCGAGTTGGTCGTCAACGGAGATCGAAAAGATCAGGGCGCATTCCTACGGCTACGACCAGACAATGACGCTGCTGGAAATGCCGGAAGATGTCGCCATGGCCGCCGTTGATGCGGCCGTGTCCTTCGGCAAGCCCGTGGTCTTCTATTGCTACGGACCGCACCATGTTTTTGAACTTCATGACATCGTGAAGCTGGAAGAGCCAGCGTACGACCCGGCACGCTGGACAATCGTCACCCGTGCCCAGGACAACGACTGGCTGGAAAAGTCGCACGCCGACACCGCCTGGGACGCATCCAGTTTCAAGATTGCCTTTGCAACATCCCTTGAAAGCGGCATGCCCGAAGTGGCTTCGTTCCTGTCAGCCATGGAGCTGACAC
Source organism: Labrenzia sp. 5N (assembly GCF_012395805.1). Lineage (NCBI taxonomy): Bacteria > Pseudomonadati > Pseudomonadota > Alphaproteobacteria > Hyphomicrobiales > Stappiaceae > Labrenzia > Labrenzia sp. 5N. The sequence continues at coordinate 62,469 of NZ_JAAZTM010000010.1, forward strand.
CGGCCGATGTGACCGGGATGAGCTATGCCGTCGTTGTCGAGGGCAAGCCGGCAGAAGATGTTGCAAGGGACTGGATTGCCGCGAATGCGGACAGGATCGGGGAGTGGACCAAATGATCAGGCTGCCGAGCGCATTTCGCACTGTCTTGAACTGGTTGCCGGCCATTGCGGTGTTGGCCTTTGCCGGCGTGGCGCTGGCGCAATCCTTCCAGACGCAGATCTACGATCCGACGACACGCAAATGGGTGGACTACACCCCGCGCGCAGCGGCGAAGTTCTATAACCGGCATGGCCAGTCGCCTGAGGAATTCCGGCGGCAGGTGGTTCCGTTCCGAACGGCTGAAAAGCCCGGTACCATCATCATCGATGGAGACAGGCACTTCCTTTACCTAGTTCAGCCCAACTTTCAGGCGATCCGATACGGGATTGGCGTGGGCCGCGACGGCTTCGGCTGGGCCGGCATCGTCAAGATCGGCCGCATGCAGGAATGGCCGACCTGGACACCGCCACCGGAAATGATTGCCCGTGATCCTGAATCTGCCCAGTGGGCGGGCGGCATGCCAGGCGGGCCCGACAATCCGCTCGGCGCCCGTGCGATGTATCTTTATATCGGCAACAAGGATTCCATCTACCGCATCCATGGCACCAACCAGCCCTGGACGATCGGTCTCAATATCTCATCGGGCTGTATTCGCCTGAACAATGAAGATGTCGCGGATCTCTACAGCCGCGTGGAAGTTGGCGCGAAGGTGATTGTGCTGATGCAGGGGGCTGCCCTTTACAAGGGCGTCTGAGACCTGTCGGTGAAGGGTGGGAGAAACTTGAAATGAAAATCAGGGTATCGAACAGGCTTGCTGCGGGACTGGCTGCCGGTCTTTGTCTTTCCGTCGTCGCGGGCTGCAACACCAGCTCCAACCAGACACCGACGGCCGGTGCCGTGCGTTCGTCCGGCGAAACCGCACCAACCGACCTGCAATTGCTTTGTGCCTCGAAGGCCGCCGAAGAGCTGCAGGTTACCGGCGGCAATGTTCTGCCCGTCAGCTCCATGCCTTCGGGCGAAAACGCCTATCAGGTCAACCTGACCTTCGATGGCGGGCAGGCGGTTTGCGTCATTGACGAAGCCGGCACCGTTCAGTCGATCAATCGCGTTTAAGGAAGAGCCGGGCGGCTTCAGGCCTCCGGCAGATGCTTCAAGAGTGAAGCCTTGGCCCCGTGGATATGTTCCCGGGTGAGGTTGGAGGCGAGGTCCGCGTCGCCTTTTTCGCAGGCTTCCAGAATGGCGAAATGTTCGCGTCCCGCCCGTTCCATGCCGTTGGACATGACCAGCTGGGCCCGGATCTGCCGTTCCACCCGGTCGATGGCGTTGTCGGCAATCTCCTGAAAGAACTTCAGATCGCTGGCGCTGTAGAGCGTTTCGTGAAAATCGCGGTTGAGGTCGCCATAGGCCATCGGATCGGTGGCCGAGGAGAACGCCGCGCATTTTTCCCGTGCGTCTGCCAGCAATTCCTTGGACATCAGCGGAACGGCGTTGCGGATGATTTCCGGTTCGACCAGTGCGCGCAGGTCAAAGATTTCCGCCGTTTCCCTGGGTGACAGACCGGCGACGACAGCCCCCTTGTAGCGCTGGGTCTTGACGAGGCCCTGTTCCTCGAGGCGTGAGATCGCTTCGCGTACCGGAATGCGGCTGGTGTTGAACAGGCGGGCGATTTCGTCCTGGCGGAGAGGTTCGCCTTCTTCAAGCTGGCCCTCGATAATGGCTTTCCGCAGCGCGTCGAACACAATCGACGATGCCGAAGCAGTCGCGGAAATATCCATCGTTTTCAGTTTCATAGGACCAATTCTCCCTGAAGCCACCTTTTACGGGATCGCCCTTGATTGGTGAAGCGAAAATGATTTTGAATATTTTATATTGAATATTGGATCCAATCTGGTTTATCAATCTTGGACCCAAGGGAACGCAACAGGCAGCAGTTGATGGAACAGCTGGTGCTGCGAGGTCCTGGGGCGGTGCGCCGTGGGTCGGAAGGCCCGGCGCACGAAGAGCGAAGACCGACGGGACGGGCATCTGCCGTCCGGCGGATGAGCCGGAATACCCGACAGCTCGGGAGGCTGTCGGGCAAAGACCTGGTCCGGATCGAGCGGGAAACCTGCCGGCCGGGCAAGAAAAAACCCGGCGCGTGCAAGCGCTGGGGCCAGAATGCTTCAGAAGGAAGAGGGGAACTCATGATCAGGAAATTTGTGGCTGCCGCAGCCCTTTCATTCGCCGCCGCGCTGCCGGTCAAAGCCGACACGCTGGACGATGTTGTCGATCGCGGTCAGCTGAAATGCGGCGTCGTGCTGGACTTTCCGCCAATCGGCTATCGGGACGAGAACAACGAGCCGGCCGGTTTCGATGTGGAATATTGCAATGACCTCGCCGCAGCGCTTGAAGTCGAGCCGATCATCTATCCGGTAACCTGGGCCGAGCGCCTGCCGGTGATCGTGACCGGCCGCGCGGATGTGGTGTTCGGCGCAACTTCCGACAGTCTCGCCCGTGCCCGTACCGTCGGTTTCACCATTCCCTACGCGATCTATTACGCGCAGGGCGTCGTCAACACGGAAAGCGGGATCAACGCATTTGAAGATATCCGCGGCAAGCGCGTTGCTGCTGCCATCGGTACCGTGCCGGAGCAGGAGTGGCTCAAGATTGCGGCCGAATGGGGTGAAGAACATCTCTACCAGGGTTATCAGTCCGAAAACGAAGTGTTTCTTGCTGTTGCCCAGGGCAAGGCCGATATCGGCCTGACCACCAACACCGCCGTCAAGCCGGTCACCGACCAGTATGAAACGCTGGAGCCCGGCCCGCGCATGCCTTGGACCACGGATTACACTTCCGTTGTCGCCAAGCGCGAAGACGTGACCTGGCTGAACTTTCTCAACCTCTTCGTCACCCACCAGGTTCGCTCCGGCCGCTATGCCGAGCTGTGGGGCAAATATGTCGGTGGCGAAGCTCCCGAACTGCGTATCCCGGGCGTGATGTACTGAGGGTGATGCCGTGACGGGTGATCCTATCCTCCTCGGAGGAACGCGGGGTCACCTGCAACTTGCGACAAATACAGTGCCACCCCGGGCGACCGAAGGGAGACCCGGGGCTCACTCACCCCCGGAAAGTTTGAAGCGTGTGCTGATCCTCGGCGAAGAGATCCGCGGCTTCAGCAAGTTTCACCAAGAGTAGACCCCGGATCTGCGCCGCGCTTTCCGGGGTGACACCCGGAATACCAACCTCGGCAGTGCTCTTGTCTGACGGGATCTCACGAATGCGTATGCCTTGCCCCGATAAGGCGGGATAGCCGGAGCAATTCGTAACAAATGTTCGACTATAATTTCCATTGGCGGCCGGTGCTGAAAAGCCTGCCCGATCTGCTGGAGGCCGGGTTGCTGACGCTTGAAGTCGCGACCCTGTCGATGGTGATCGGCATCGCGGTCGGTCTTGCGCTGGCGCTGATCCGGCTGAAGCTGAAGGGGCCGCTCTACTGGCTTGCGACAACGTGGGTGGAGCTGGCGCGCAATACGCCAGCGCTGTTCCAGCTGTTCTTCTTCGGCTTCGGGCTCGGCGCCTTCGGCATTCACCTGACGCCGTTTTTCATCGTACTTGCCGGGCTCAGCTTCAACTGTGCCGGCTATCTGGCGGAGAATTTTCGCGGCGGCTTTCAGGCTGTGCCCGAGACTCAGCTGCGGGCGGCACGGTCGTTGGGAATGACCTCCTGGCAGGCCTATACCCGCATCGTCATCCCGCAGGTTTTTCGCATCGTCTATCACCCGGTCACCAACCAGATGGTCTGGGCGGTGTTGATGTCTTCACTCGGCATGCTGGTCGGGTTCCGCGAACTGTCAGGCGAGACCCAGTTCTTTGCCAGCCGTACCTTCCGCATCTTCGAATATTTCGCAGTCACGGCCGTCATCTACTACGTGATCGTCAAATTCATCCTGGCGGCGTCCCGGCTCCTTGCCATGCGCCTGTTCCGGTACTGAGGGGCTGACATGAAAGAATCCATCAGCTTCTTTTCAGGCTTCAACATTCACGATTTCTGGTTCCTCGGTGAAGCTGCACTCCGGACCCTCTGGATCTCGGCTGTCTCGATCACCATCGGGACCGTGCTCGGCGGTCTGTTCGGCTGGATGCTTTACGAGGGGCGGCTGGCGGCGACGCTGCTGCTGGGGCCGGTGCTGGATGTGTTCCGCTCCGTGCCGCTGATTATCCAGCTTGTGCTGTTCTACAATTTTGCGCCCATCGTCGGTCTGGATTTCGATCCGTTTGCGTCGGGCGTGGTGATCCTGACCGCCTACACCGCTTCTCTGGTAGCCAACGTTGCCCGCGGCGGCATCGAGGCTGTCGGCAAGCCGATGCGCCGGGCGGCGCGTTCGCTGGGGCTCAGCTACTGGCAGGACATGCGCTACGTGGTGTTGCCCATCGGCGGGCGGGCCGTCTTTCCGGCCTGGGTCGGTGTTGCGCTCGGCGTCATGAAGGATTCCGCGCTGGTGTCCGTGCTCGGCTATGTCGAGCTGCTCAAGGCCAGCCAGATCCTGATCACGCGGACACAGGAACCCTTCCTGATCCTCTCCCTCGCCGGCGCGTTCTACTTCGCGCTGTCCTTCCCGATCTCGCGCTATGCCGCAAAACTGGAAAAAAGGTGGGCCCAATGATCGAGATACGCGGCCTTGAGAAATATTTCGGCGCTCTTCAGGTGCTCAAGGGCATCGACCTCGATGTCGAAAAGGGCGAAGTGCTTTCCGTCATCGGCGCGTCCGGGTCGGGCAAGTCGACACTGCTATATTGCATCAACGGCCTGGAGCCGATCCAGAAGGGATCGGTGGTGGTCGACGGCACCGACGTTCACGCCAAGGCGACGGACATCAACAAGCTGCGCCAGAAGCTCGGCATGGTGTTCCAGCAATGGAACAGCTTTCCGCATCTGACCGCGTTGGAAAATGTTGCGCTGGCGCCGAGGATCGTGAAAGGCAAATCGAAAGCGGAAGCCGAGGCGATTGCGGAAAAGCAGCTTCGCCATGTCGGCCTTGCGGACAAGCTGAAGGTGTATCCGAACAATCTGTCGGGCGGGCAGCAGCAGCGTCTCGCGATTGCACGGGCACTGGCCATGGAGCCAACCTACATGCTCTTCGACGAGGCGACATCCGCTCTCGATCCGGAGCTGGTCGGCGAAGTGCTGGACACGATGCGCCTGCTGGCCGAGGAAGGCATGACGATGATCTGCGTTACCCACGAAATGGGCTTTGCCCGGGACGTCTCCGACCGGGTCGCCTTCTTCCACAAGGGCGTAATGGAGGAGATCGGCCCGCCGACCCAGATCTTCGGTCAGCCTGAATCCGAGAACACCCGAAAATTTCTTGCTAACGTGCGCTGACCCGGCGCAACTAGACCTTACCGTCAGGCCTCAAGGCCCGTGCTTCGCACGTGGGAGCCAACCGACAGGCCTGACCCATCCAGGAGTGAATGATGACGTCCAATATCTTTTCCGGCTGCATGCCTGCCCTGATGACCCCGTGCAAGGCCGACCGTTCGCCCGATTTCGATGCCCTCGTGAAGAAGGGCAAGGAACTGATCGAAGCCGGCATGTCCGCCGTCGTCTATTGCGGCTCCATGGGCGACTGGCCTCTCCTGACGGACGAGCAGCGCATGGAAGGCGTCGAGCGTCTGGTGAAGGCGGGTGTACCGGTGGTCGTTGGAACCGGTGCGGTCAACACCAAATCCGCCGTTGCCCATGCCGCCCATGCGGCAAAGGTTGGTGCGCATGGTCTCATGGTCATCCCGCGCGTTCTGTCTCGCGGCATTTCCGTGTCGGCGCAGCGCAACCATTTCAGCGATATCCTGAAAGCGGCTCCGAACCTGCCGGCGGTGATCTACAACAGCCCCTATTACGGTTTCGCCACCCGCGCCGACCTGTTCTTCGACCTGCGCCGGGAATTCCCGAACCTGATCGGCTTCAAGGAATTCGGCGGCCTTGCGGACTTGCGCTATGCAGCTGAAAACATCACCTCGCAGGACGACCAGGTGACGCTGATGGTCGGTGTCGACACCGCTGTCTATCACGGTTTCATCAACTGTGGTGCGACCGGTGCGATCACAGGTATCGGCAATGCCATTCCCAAGGAAGTCCTGCATCTGGTGGCGCTTTGCAAGAAGGCCGCAGAAGGCCATGCGGAAGCGCGCCTGCGGGCAAAGGAACTGGAAGAGGCGCTGGCTGTTCTGTCCAGTTTCGATGAAGGCCCGGACCTGGTGCTCTACTACAAGCACCTGATGGTGTTGAACGGCGACACCGAATACACGCTGCACTTCAACGAGACCGATGCCCTCAACGATGCGCAGCGCAACTATGTCGAAGCGCAGTACAAGCTGTTCAAGACCTGGTACGCCGACTGGAGCACGCAAGGCGGCGTGATCGCCGAATGCGCGTAATCGACAGCCATACCGCGGGTGAACCGACCCGCGTCGTGCTTGATGGTGGCCCCGATCTCGGATCGGGGACACTGGCGGAACGCGCCGCCCGGCTGGAAGCCGAGCATCTCGATTTCTGCGCTTCCGTCGTTCTGGAACCGCGTGGTCACGATGCCATTATCGGTGCGCTGCTGGTGCCGCCGTCCGATCCGGATTGTGTTGCCGGCTTGATCTACTTCAACAACCTGCAGAACCTTGGCATGTGCGGCCACGCCACCATCGGCCTTGGTGTCACCCTGGCGCATCTCGGCCGGATCGGGCCGGGGCGGCACAAGTTCGAAACGCCGGTGGGCGTGGTCGAGATCGATCTGTTCGACGCCAACACGGTGTCGGTGGTCAACATCGAAAGCTACCGGCTGGCGAAGGATGTCACGGTCGAGGTCGAAGGCATTGGTCCGGTCACCGGTGATGTTGCCTGGGGCGGCAACTGGTTCTTCCTGGTCAAGAACAGCCCGGTTGCCCTGACGGGTGCCAATATCCGCCCGCTGACCGACCTCACGCTGAAGATCCGCGATGCGCTGGAAAAGGCCGGTGTTACCGGTAAGGACGGTGCCTGGATCGACCATATCGAGCTGTTCGGGCCGGCCGAAGACCCGTCCGCGCAAAGCCGCAACTTCGTGCTGTGCCCGGGTGGTGCGTATGACCGCTCGCCCTGCGGAACAGGCTGTTCGGCCAAGCTGGCCTGCCTTGCCGCCGATGGTGCGCTGGCACCGGGTGAGGACTATCTGCAGGAAAGCGTCATCGGCAGCACCTACAAGATCAGCTACCAGCCCGGCCCGGGCGGCGGCGTTATTCCGACCATCACCGGACAGGCCTTCGTCACGTCCGATGCCAACCTGATTTTCAATCCGGCGGACCCCTACCGCGCAGGGATACGCCTTTAAGCCCCGGATAAGCCAAGTTATGGATTACAGGAATTTTGTCGGCGGGCAGTGGCTCGAAACAACCGACAGCACGCCCAACGTCAACCCGTCCGATATCAGCGATATCCTCGGCTACGCGGCGAAGGCCGGTGTCGATCAGCTGGACCAGACCATCGATGCAGCGCATCAGGCAGCACCTGGCTGGGCGGCGTCGACGCCGCAGCAGCGTTTTGATGTGCTGGATTTCGTCGGGACAGAACTTCTGGCTCGCAAGGCCGAATTAGGCCGTCTGCTTTCGCGTGAGGAAGGCAAGACATTGCCGGAAGGTATTGGCGAGGTGGCGCGTGCCGGGCAGATCTTCAAATTCTTTGCCGGCGAAGCATTGCGCCTCGCTGGCGACAGACTGGCATCCGTCAGGCCCGGTATCGAAGTTGACGTCACCCGGTTTCCGATCGGGGTTGTCGGGCTGATCACACCTTGGAACTTCCCGATTGCAATCCCTGCCTGGAAGATTGCTCCGGCACTTTGCTACGGCAACGCAGTCATCTTGAAACCGGCTGAGCTGGTGCCGGGTTGCGCGCATGCGCTCATCGAGATCCTGTCCCGGTCCGGCTTGCCGGAAGGCGTGGTCAACCTCGTGATGGGACGTGGCTCGCAGATTGGTCCGCGCCTGGTGGAAAGTGCGAAGGTGAAGGCGATTTCCTTTACCGGCTCGGTGCCGACGGGGCGGGGAATCGCGGCGGCCTGTGGTCAGCACCTGAAGAAGGTGCAGCTGGAAATGGGCGGCAAGAACCCAATGGTGGTTCTGGACGATGCCGACCTTGCCATCGCCGTCGAAGCTTCGCTCAACGGTGCCTTCTTCTCGACCGGTCAGCGCTGCACGGCAAGCTCGCGGCTGGTCGTGACCGAGGGCATTCACGACCGGTTCGTCGAAGCCCTTGCCGAGCGCATGCAGGCGCTGAAGGTCGGCAATGCTCTGGAAGATGGCGTGCAGATGGGGCCGGTGGTCGATGAGCGGCAACTGCAGCAGAACCTTTCCTATGTCGATATCGCGGCAAAGGAAGGCGGCAAGGTTCAGGGCGGGAAACGGCTCAACCGCAACACGGAAGGTTTCTACATGGCGCCGGCCCTGGTGAGCGAAACCGACAACGCCATGCGGATCAACACCGAAGAGGTCTTCGGCCCGGTCGCATCCGTTATTCGCGTGAAGGATTACGAGGAAGCGCTGGCTGTCGCCAACGATACGGAATTCGGGTTGAGCGCTGGTATCTGTACCACGTCGCTGAAACATGCCAGCCACTTCAAGGCCAATGCCGAGGCCGGCATGGTGATGGTCAATCTGCCGACGGCAGGTGTCGATTATCACGTGCCTTTTGGCGGCACCAAAGGATCCAGCTTCGGCTCGCGCGAGCAAGGCCGTTACGCCGCTGAATTCTACACTTCGGTCAAGACTGCCTACACGCTCCCCTAAAGTGTGGCCAACAGGCAGCAAACTGCCTGCGGGGCACTTCGCCCTGCCTCGCAGGCCTTTTTGAAAGACTTTGAAAATGGCGGACGAGACCGTCCAGGATATCATCGTGATCGGCACCGGCATCATCGGCATCAGTTCCGCGCTTGCCCTGCAGGCAAGGGGGCGGCAGGTGCTTGTGCTGGATCGGCAGGCGGAAACGGCACGCGCATCGGAGATGAACGCCGGAGCTTTCGCCTTTACCGATATCGTTCCGCTGGCAACGCCCGGCATCATGCGCAAGGCACCGAAATGGTTGCTCGATCCGCTGGGTCCGCTCTCCGTTCCGCCCGCCTATGCCCTCAAGATCGCACCCTGGATGCTGCGGTTCTGGCGGGCAAGCTGGCCGGATCGCTACCAGGCGTCGATGTCGGCACAGGCCGCCTTGATGAAGCTGGCGCAGGAGGCGCTTGCCCGGGAGGTTTCGGACACCGGAGCAGCCTCCCTGATCCAGGCCGAAGGGCAGCTGCAGCTTTATGAAGGCGAAGCGGAATTCCGTGCCAGCCTGCCCGGCTGGGAGCTGCGCAAGCAACATGGCATCCGCTTCGAGCTACTAGAAAGCCCGGAAGCTATCGCCGCCATTCAGCCGGGTCTTGACTGTCGCTTCACTCATGCCGCCTTCACGCCGGACTGGACCAACACTTGTGATCCCGCCCGCTGGCTGGCGCATCTGACGTCTGTCTTCCTGCAGCGGGGCGGACGGATCGAAAGCGCTGACGTATCAGGTCTGAAGCCAAGTGAAGACAGTGTTCAGATCGACGCTTCCGATAAGGCCTGGATGGCGAAACAGGTCGTCGTGGCCGCAGGTGCCTGGTCGCACCACCTTGCAAAGACGATCGGCGACCGCATCCCTCTTGAGACCGAACGCGGCTACAATACGACACTGCCGGAAGGCTCCTTTGACCTGAAAACCCACCTGACCTTTTCCGGTCACGGCTTCGTCGTTACCAAGATCAATGGCGGCGTCCGTGTCGGAGGGGCCGTCGAATTGGGTGGGCTGACGCTTCCGCCGAATTTCAAGCGCGCCGACATCCTGCTGGACAAGGCCAGGCGGTTCCTGCCTGCCCTGAACACAGACGGCGGCAAGAAATGGATGGGCTTCAGGCCCTCCATGCCCGACAGCCTGCCCGTCATCGACCGCTCACCCGGTGACCGCCGGGTCGTCTATGCCTTCGGGCATGGTCACCTCGGCCTGACGCAGTCCGCGGGGACGGCGGAACTGGTCGCCAATCTCGTATCCGGTACACAAAACCCCGTCGATATGGCCGCCTTTTCCGCGCGGCGCTTCTAAACTCTTTTGGAGGAGGAACTTCATGAAAATTACGGCCATCAACGTCTTTCAGGTCGACCTTCCCCTGAAAGAAGGGCGTTACAGCTGGTCCAACGGCAATTTCGTGGAAGTCTTCGACAGCACCGTTGTCGAGATCGAGACCGACGAAGGCCTCAAGGGCTATGCCGAATGCTGCCCGCTCGGGTCTGCCTATCTGCCGAGTTATGCCCTTGGGGTGCGGTCAGGGCTTCAGGAACTGGCGCCCCACCTGATCGGAAAGGATCCGCTCAATATCGGTGAAATCAACCGGGTGATGGATGCTGCGCTGCGCGGTCATCCCTATGCCAAGGCGCCGATCGACATCGCCTGCTGGGACCTGCTGGGCAAGGCGACGGGCCAGCCGCTTTATACGTTGCTTGGCGGTGCAGCCCAGGACGACGTGGTGCTTTACCGGGCGATCAGCCAGGAAGCGCCGGAGATCATGGCAAAGAAGATCGAAGGTTATGCGGCCGAAGGCTATACCAAGTTCCAGCTGAAGGTCGGCGGCGATGCCAATGACGATATCGACCGCATCCACGCCACCCGCGAAGTTTTGAAGAAATCGGATCTGCTGGTGGCCGACGCCAACACCGGCTGGACCCGGCATGAAGCCGCGCGCGTCGTCGGGGCAGTGTCCTCGCTTGATGTCTATATCGAGCAGCCCTGCCTCACATATGAGGAAAGCGTCTCCATTCGCCGCCGGACGGCGCTGCCCTTCGTTCTGGACGAGGTGATCGACGGGCCGAACACGCTGGTGCGGGGCATTTCCGAAGACGCGATGGATTGCATCAACCTGAAGATATCGAAGGTCGGTGGCCTGACCAAGGCCAAGCTGATGCGCGATCTCTGCGTTGCCCACGGCATTCCGATGACCATCGAAGACACCTGGGGCGGGGACATCGTTACGGCGGCGATCGCCCATCTGGCGCGCTCGACCCCATCGGATTTCACCTTCTCGGCAACGGACTTCAACAGCTACGGCACGGTCGATATCGCGGAAGGCGCACCCAAGCGTGTCAATGGCCGCATGACGGCTTCCGAGCTGCCGGGCCTCGGCGTCACGCCGATCTTCGATGCTTTGGGTGAACCTGTCGCTCGCTATTCCTGAACCGGCTGACCTCAAGGGCAGAGACATGCGCAGCAGCAAGACCATCCATGTGATTTCCTGCCACGCGGAAGGCGAGGTCGGCGACGTGATCGTCGGCGGCGTCGCCCCTCCGCCGGGCGAAACGCTCTGGGAACAGAGAAGTTTCATCGCGAAGGACCAGACGCTGCGCAATTTCGTGCTGAACGAACCGCGCGGGGGTGTGTTCCGTCATGTGAACCTGCTTGTCCCGCCCAAACATCCGGAGGCGGATGCCGCCTTCATCATCATGGAGCCGGAAGACACGCCGCCGATGTCAGGATCCAACTCGATCTGTGTCTCCACGGTGCTGCTTGACGGCGGTATTGTTCCGATGGTCGAACCGGTCACGGAGATGGTTCTGGAAGCGCCCGGCGGACTGGTGCGGGTGAAGGCCGAATGCCGGAACGGCAAGGCGGAGCGCATCTTCGTCCAGAACGTCACCAGCTTTGCCGACAAACTGTCAGTGCCGCTGGAAGTGGAAGGCATCGGCACGCTGACGGTCGACACCGCCTATGGCGGCGACAGTTTCGTGGTCGTCGACGCCGAGGCGCTCGGGTTCGGGATCGTCGAAGACGAGGCCAAGGACATTGCCCGCCTGGGTGTCCGGATCACCAATGCAGCCAACGAACAGCTCGGCTTTTCCCATCCGGAAAATGCCGACTGGAACCACATCTCCTTCTGCGCCTTCTGCGGCCCGCTGTCGAAGACGCCGACGGGCCTCTCCGGACGGTCCGCTGTTGCCATCCAGCCGGGCAAGGTCGACCGCTCCCCAACGGGTACGGCCGTTTCTGCCCGGATGGCGCTGATGGCGGCGAAGGGGCAAATGAACGTCGGCGACACCTTCGAAGCCGTTTCCATCATCGGGTCCACCTTCACCGGCCGCATCGTTTCACAACAGATGGCGGGCGACCGGGCCGGGATTGTTCCGGAAATTTCCGGGCGTGGCTGGGTCACCGGCATTCACCAACACATGCTCGACCCAAGCGACCCCTGGCCGGGTGGCTACAAGCTCAGCGACACCTGGGGTGCGTGATTGTCGGGCTGAGGTGACGTAGAGAATGACTGGTCTTGTTGGGGTGTTTCCCTAGCGGGACTTGTCATAAATATCGATATGGCTCTACTGGCAAGCTTCCTTACGTCATTCGTCTATAAGGAAAAACGTCAAGTAAACTGAATTCCTCAACTCCATTCCTCTAAAGCGAATTTTGGAGGAAAGGAAAAATTACCAGTATCGGCCGGTTAAGACTTGTGAGTGATGCAGGAAAGCATTTTAGTAGCGCCAAGACCTGAATATTTGCGAACGCATGATTATGGACAAATTGGCGAAAAGAGGCGTTTGCCTCATTGGTTGCGGTTTCATGGGCAAGGCTCTGGTGGAAGCCTGGCTGGCAAAGGGAATGCCTGCCGGTTCCATCTACGTGCGCGATCCCCGACCGTCCGGCTGGCTGCAAAGCCAGGCGGGCGTCAACATCAACGAGCCTTTCCCGGCGTCTCCGGCCGCGATTGTCATCGCCACTCGTCCGCAGATCGTGGAGAAGGTTCTGGCGCCGCTCGGCTCCTTCGGTGGTGGCGAAACGGTGATCCTGTCGATTGCGGCCAGTAAACCGATTTCAGTGCTGGAAAAGCAATTCCCGGATGGAACGCCAATCATTCGCGCGATGCCCAACCTGCCGGCAACGGTCGGCTCTGCTGTCTCGACCTTTGTTGCCAACGAGGCGCTGACTGCCAGCCAGAAGGTGGAAGCCCTCAAGCTGATTGCCGCCTTCGGCTCGGTTGTCGAATTGCCGGACGAAGGCCTGCTGCCGGTGGTTACTGCCTTGTCCGGTGCAGGGCCTGCCTATGTGTTTGCCATGGCTGAGGCCTTTGCCGCGGCAGGGGCACGCCTTGGTCTGCCGGAGGACCTTGCCCATGAGTTGGCCGTGCGCACAGTGGCCGGCGCCGGGCGCATGCTTGCGCAGCCGGACGCGGATGCGACCGGGTTCCGCGTCGCCGTGACGTCCAAAGGCGGCACGACCGAAGCAGGCATGCTGGAGTTCATGGCTGACGAGAACGGCATTCAGGATCTCGCCCGCCGCACGGTTGAAGCCGCTGCCGAGCGCTGCAAGGAACTGTCCGGACTGAAACCTGCCGAGCAGCCCCGGACCCTGCGGCTCGTCAGGGACTAGCGGCGGTTTCCAGCAGAAGCCATCTGGCTCTTCCGCAGGTCTCTAGGCCTTCAGAACTGAGGCTATATCCGAGGTTTGCAGCCGTTGGTAAGCGGATCTGATTGTGCTGCCAAAGGCCGCTGATCCTGGCAGGTCGTCGCCGAAAACCTCCGAGAGCGACAGCATCCTGTCGACATACGCGTTGCCGTCCGTTTCCTGCACAATGGTGCTAATCCTTGCGGACAGGGGGTCGTTCAACGGCAGCGAGGCGCCCGTTCTTGAAACACCGCGGCAATAGAGCATCCATGCGGCAACGGCGAGTGCCGATAGCGGCCAGGGGCTGTTGTCCTTCAGATGTTGCCGGATTGGTGCCAGCAGCCGTTGCGGCAGTTTCTGGCTGCCGTCAGAAGCGATCTGGGTGGTCTTGTGATGAAGCGCGGTGTTTTCAAACCGGGCAATCAGGGCTTCGGCATAGGCCTTGATATCGACACCGTCCGGCACGGACAGCGTCGGGGCCTGTTCGTTCAGCATCAGGTTGAGGGCTGCCTGCCGGAAGGCCGGATCGGCCATGCAGTCGGCAATCGTTTCCTTGTCTGCCAGCGCCCCAAGATAGGCGAGAAACGAATGGCTGCCGTTCAGCATCCGAAGTTTCATGTCTTCAAACGGCGCCACATCTTCAACGAATTCAGCACCTGCCAGATGCCAATCCGGACGTGGGCCGGCAAACCGGTCTTCAATTACCCACTGGCGGAATGTCTCGCACAGGATACCGTTCCGGTCAGCGCGACCTAGTGCGTCCTCAAGCGTTGCGAACGAACTGTCGGTCATTGCCGGTGTGATGCGATCGACCATGGAACAGGGGAAAGTGCAATTGCCTTCGATCCATTCTGCCAAATCCGGGTTGAGCCGCGCGGCGAAATCCAGGACCGCACGACGGCACAGCTCGCCGTTGGCGGGAAGATTGTCGCACGACAGGATCGTCAAACCGGCGAGACCGGCTGCATGTCGCCGCCTGAGGCCTTCCACCAGCACGCCGATGGCCGTGGAAGGGGCATCTGGCGTTGCAAGGTCCTGCTGGATGCCGGGATTGTCTTCATCCAGCCTGCCATCTTTCAGGCAATACCCTTTCTCGGTGATTGTCAGTGTGATCACTGCGAGATCCGGATCGGCGATCCGGTTCGGCAAGGCATCGATGCCATCACGCTTGGGGTGGACCGTCGCACAGATAGCGCCGACCTCGCGCAAGGAGAGGTCGTCACCGGACATCTCGCCGACAGTGAAAAGTCCGTCCGCCTCGTCAAGACCGGTGAGTTCGTCCGCACCGGAGTTGAGCCGGGCAACCACGACGCCCCAGTCGCTTGCCGTCCGGCGTAGCATATCGTCGTGAAACACCAGAACATGTGCCTTGGCAAAGGCGCCAAAACCGATGTGCAGCAGTCGGATGCGCAGCTTTGTCCGGTCGTAGTCGACCGTTTCAACCAAGTGACTGACGCTGCTCATGACTGGCTCACCGTGAAGTCGATTGTTTCGCCCGTTTTCCGCTCGGTCCCGTTGACGGCCAAGGTGCCGGCACCGGCCAGCCAAAGGGTGACCTTGTCGAAGGCGGGTTGCCAGTTGCCGGATCTTTGCCAATCCAGATGGACTGTTTCCCCTGTTCGGGAGAGGCAAAGCCGGGTCAAACAGCTCTCGCCAGCCAGTGCGTCCACCGTGTCACCGTCATCGTCATAAAACTGCGAGTGCCTGTCCGGTGTTCCTTCCGGCTGTGGGTAGATACACCACGTGCGCAAGGTGTCGGAAGACGGTGTCGACCTCAGGTTTTCGGCTGCCATCGGCAGCACTGTACCGCCTCGAACGAACAGCGGAATGGTATCAAGAGCCACCGGAACGTCGATCATCTGGCCGCCTTCATACCAGTTGCTGCCGTCAAAGGCCCACCAGCCTTCTTCGTTGGCAGGCAGCGTGACCCGCCGCGACGTTGCGCCTTCCTCGACCACTGTCGCGACCAGAAGATCCCGGCCCAGCAGGAAGTCGAAATCAGCCTCCCGGCAGGCAGGGTCGTTCGGATAATCCAGGAACAGAGGCCGCAGCATCGGCTCGCCTTCGGTCACGGCACGGTGCAGCAGGGTGTAAAGATAAGGGATCAGCTGCGCGCGTAACTTCAGTGCGTTGCGCACGAGCGGCGTTATTTCCGGATACATCCAGGCTTCGTTGGCGGTGCCGTCGTCGTTCCAGGAATGGATCGTGAAACGCGGATGGAAAATGCCGTTCTGTACCCAGCGCAGGAACAGCTCCGGCTCCGGCCGCGGGCCGGCAAAGCCGCCGACATCGTGGCCGATGTTGTAGAAGCCGGAGAGGCTGAGGCCGAGGCCCATCGGAATGTTCCAGCGCAACGTGTCCCAGCTGGTGAAATTGTCGCCCGTCCAGGTCTGGGCATAGCGTTGCGTGCCGGGGCAGGCGCAACGGGAAATCAGGTAGGGCCGCTTTTTCGGTTGGTGGGCAACCTGAGCCTCAAACGAAGCCCGTGTCATCAGCTGGCTGTGCAGTGGACGGATCAGATTGACCGGGATCGGTTTTCCGAAACCGGCGCAGACCGCTTCATCGTCCCACACCTCATATTCGTTATTGTCATTCCAGGTGCAAGGAATGCCTCTGGAAAAGAGCTTGTCCTTCAGGTTTTGTTGCCACCAGCGGACGGTGTCCTCGTTGGTGAAGTCAAGGTGTGAACCATAGCCGTCCCAGAAAGGTGATTGCTCGGGTGCGCCGGTTTCACTGTCGCGAATGAAGAGCCCGGCCTCGGCTGCTTCCTTGAACAGCGGGTGGTCGTCCAGAAGCACCGGCTTGATATTGGCGATGAGGTTGATGCCGGCCTCGGCATAGGCCCGGGTCATGGTCTCGACATCGGGGAAGCGGTCGGTGTTCCAATGGAACACGTAGCGCTTGCCCTTGATGGCTGTATAGCCCGACGACATCTGGAAACTGTCGCAGGGCATGTCTTCTTCCGACAGCTTGCCAAGGAACTCCATCAGCCGTTCCTGTGCATTTTCGGAATCGGTATAGGCCATGGTCGAGCCGGAGTACCCAAGCCCCCACCGTGGCATGAAGGCGGTGCCGCCCGTCAGCCGGTGATGCTGCTTGACGATATCCAGAACGCTCGGTGCCCAGCTGAAGTAATAGTCAAGGTCACCATCGGCGGCGCGGAAGGCGCGGAAAGGCAGGTGGTAGTTGTCTTTCTCGTTGCCGAGGTCGAACCAGCAGGGGGCCAGCGTGTCGTAGTAGAGCCCGACTGCGCCGAGCCGGCCCTTGTCGGTGATGGTGAAGGGAATGTGCTTGTAGAGCGGGTCTGTGGTTTGCGCGTCGTATCCCATGGCATCGAGATTGCGCATCTCGAACCGCCTGCCGGTGCGCTCCAGGCCACCGGCCTTTTCGCCGAGACCGTAGTAACGCTCATCCGGGTTTCGCCGCATGAAATGATGATTGCGATGGTCGCGGCGCCCGATCATGTAGGCGTCCTGGGGCCGGTCGCGGGCGATCTCCTGCCAGGGTTCGCCAGCAGCGGGCCGGCTTTCCCAAACGAAGGCAAGCGGGATATTGATGGTCAGGCGCAGGATTTCCGTTTCCAGGACAAGCCTGCCTTCCTGCTCTTCCAGCACGAAGTCGGGGCAGGAAAAGCCTGCGAGGTCGTCCCGCGCACGGCCGTCGAACGGCACGTCGCCTTCCGGTGCGATCGCCCAGGTCCGGTCCAGACGATAGGTCCCGTCCTTCAGCAGAACAACGCGGATGAGCGCATTTTCGAGAACCTTGACTACCAGGCGGTGCCGGTTCTCGACTTCAAGTGCGATCCCGGCGCTGGAGCGGCCCAGGTAACGCCAGTTTTTGAGGGCTTTCATGACAGATCCTAGTAGCCGAGGAGAACGCGCGGCAGGAACAGGCTGAGGGCAGGTACGTAAGTGACCAGCAGCAGGAGAGCGACCAGCACCGCGTAGAAGCCGAGCATGGGTCTGAGTACCTGGCCGATCTTCACCCCGCCGACCGAGCAGCCGACAAAGAGTGCCGACCCCACTGGCGGTGTACAGATGCCGATACACAGGTTGAAGGTCATGACGACGCCGAAATGCACCGGGTCCATGCCGAGATCTTCCACCACCGGCAGGAAGATGGGGGTGAAGATCAGCAATGCGGGCGTCATGTCCATGAAGGTGCCAACCACTAGCAGCGCCAGGTTGATGATCAGCAGCAGGACGAGCGGATTTTCAGAAAGGCTCAGCAGCGTGTCGGAGATCGAATAGGGGATATCCGCAAAGGCCATCGCTTTCGACATGGCGATGGAACAGCCGATCATCAGCAGCACGATGGACGTTGTCACCGCGCTTTCCAGGATGATGCCGGGAAGTTCGCGCGGTGAGATTTCCCTGTACCAGATCACGCTCAGGAAGAGCGTATAGACAACAGCAACGGCTGAAGCTTCGGTTGCGGTGAAGATGCCGCCGATGATGCCGCCCATGACGATCACGATCAGGCCAAGTGGCAGCATGGCGTCCAGCGTCTTGGCGATAACTTCCTGGCCACTGGGCCGTTCGGCAACCGGATATCCCCTGCGCTTGGCAATGATGCCGGCGACGACCATCAAGCTGAGCCCCATCAGGATGCCCGGAATGTAACCGGCAACGAACAGGGCCGCGATGGAGGTGCCGTTGGTAATCAGCGAATAGACGATGAAGGTTGCGCTCGGCGGGATCAAAAGGCCGGTCGGGCAGGAGGCGATGTTGACCGCCGCGCTGAACGCCGGATCGTAGCCTTCCTTCTTCTGAAGCGGAGACATCACGCCGCCGACAGCGGCGGCCGAGGCAACGGCGGAGCCCGAGATGGAGCCGAACATCATGTTGGCGATGACGTTGCAGTGGGCAAGCGCGCCGGGCAGGCGGCCGGCCAGAACCTTCGCGAACTCGATCAGGCGCATGGCGATGCCGCCCCGGTTCATGATGTTGCCCGCCAGAATGAAGAACGGAATGGCCAGCAGGGTGAAGCTGTCGAGACCGGAGGCGACCTGCTGCGCGACGATATAGACCGACTGGTCGAACGACATGAACAGCAGGAAGGTGGCGAAAGCTGCAAGACCGATGGCGAAGGCGATCGGTACGCCCAGGATCATCAGAAAAGCGAATGTCCCGAACAGGACGAGGACAGATTGGATATCCATGAAGTTACTCGTTCCCGGTCAGGTTTCAGTCCAGAGGGCCGCCGACGCTGGCGGTGCCTTCCTGTTCGTTCGGGCCGCGGCCAGTGCGAAAGAGGTCGGCCAGAAATGTCAGGCAGTAGTAGAGAATGCAGAGCCCGGAGAACGGGATCGCGATATAGACGAGGCCCATGGGGAGGCGCAGCGCCGGGGATACCTGCTGGGTTTCCAGTGTCCGGCTGACCAGGTCGAGCCCGCCGTAGACCATCACGACCCCTGCAAAGAGTGCGATGGCGGCAATGATGCCGATATTGACCAGAAGGCGCAGGATGCCTGTGGTGATGACGGGAAGCAGGTCGATGGCAAGGTGTCGTCGCTGGCCGAAGGTGTAAGCCCCGCCCAGCAGAGCAACCCAGATGAACAGGAAGCGGGCCATTTCGTCTGTTACCGTGCTCGGGCTTTGCAGCACGTAGCGCGAGACGACCTGCCAGACGACACAGGCAACCAGGACGGCGAAGGCGATGGTGATGACGAGACGCAGGACCATGTCCACGCCTCTGGTGATGACTGTCACGATATTCCTCCCGCGCAGGCCTCGTTCTTGCCGCGGCAACAGGCGCGGCGTGGGCTCCGACACAGTAAGACATGCGTCAGGAAATTAAATTGGTCAACCAATTTTCTAAAAAAGGTTGACTGATTTTGAAAATTGGACGAACAATTCCTCATCCGCGGCGGTCTGGCCTTGCAAGTCCCGCGGCCAACCGATCCGTTCCGGCACGGAACGCAAGTCCTGCGGCCAAGGCTGCAATTGGGAGGAAATCATGTCGAAATTCGTTAAGCTGGCGGCTGTTCTTGCCGCGGGCGTCGTCGCTCTGGGTTCTGCCGCCAGCGCCAAGACGCTGCGCCTCAATCACAACAACCCGGAAGACCATCCGCTGCACAAGTCGATGCAGTTCATGGCGGAGCGCGTTGAAGAGCTGACAGACGGCGATCTGAAAATCCGCATCTATGCCAACGCTCAGCTTGGCACCCAGCGTGAATCCATGGAGCTGATGCAGAACGGTTCCCTGGACATGGCCCGTTCCAACGCATCCGAACTGGAGGCCTTCGAGGAATCCTACGGTGCGCTCAACCTGCCCTACATCTTCGTCAGTGCCGACCACTACTACGACGTTCTGACCAATGACATCGGTGCGGACATTCTTGCCTCGTCCGAGGACAAGGGCTTCATCGGCCTTGCCTATTACATCGAGGGCGCACGTTCCTTCTACGCCAACAAGGCGATCCATTCCCCGGCCGACCTGAAAGGCATGAAGATCCGCGTTCAGCCGAGCCCGTCTGCCATTCGCATGGTTGAGCTGCTCGGTGCCAACCCGACCCCGATTGCCTGGGGCGAGCTTTACAGCGCCCTGCAGCAGGGTGTTGTCGATGGCGCTGAAAACAACCCGATCGCGCTCACTTCCGCCCGTCACGGCGAGGTTTCCAAGTTCTATTCCGACGACGGCCACACCATGATCCCGTCCGTCGTGATGATTTCCACCAGCTCCTGGAACGATCTGACCGACGAGCAGAAGGAAGCCATGCGCACGGCCGCGCGTGAATCCATGGATTTCCACCGCGAGCAGTGGGATGCCATGAGTGCGGAAGCGGTCGAGACCGCGAAGAGCGAACTCGGCGTGGAATTCGTCGAAGTGGAAAAGGGTCCGTTCATCGAAGCGGTCCTGCCGATGCATGAGGAAGCAGCGGCCAAGTCTCCGGTCGTTGCCGACCTGATCAAGCGCATCAAGGCAGCTGCGCAATAACATCTGAAAACACCTTAAAGTCCTGCCGGAGACCTGACCGATGCTCGAACGCTCCCATCTCGCCGACAACGCCTTGCAGGCGCTGCATGACGAAGACTATGACGTGCCCTTCAACACGCAATCCTTGTGTCATGACGGCCTGATCTTCATGGGTGGGCGGGCATCGGAAAGCCTTGATGGCGACTGGACTTTCTGTGTCGATCTGCTCGACACCGGCCTCCGGCAGAAATGGTTTGCCATGCTGCCGGAGGCGCCGGAAAACCGCACTGAACCCTGGGACTATGATCCCTACGTGGGGGAAACGGTGCCGGTTCCATCCAACTGGGCGATGATGAAGGAGAAGTGGTACTTCTTCGAAGGCAGCGCCTGGTACACGCGGGCTCTCGACATCGAGACGGTGGACAGTTCCAAGCGCCAGTTTCTGAGGTTCGGTGCCGCGAGCTACGACTGCAAGATCTTCCTGAACGGCGAGTTCCTTGGCAACCACTACGGTGCCTCGACACCTTTCTGCGTCGAGCTGACGGGCAAACTGAAGACCGGCCGCAACTGGATCATGGCCTGCGTCAACAACATCCGGACACGCGACCGGGTGCCGATGCGCAATACCGACTGGTTCAACTACGGTGGTCTCTATCGGGAAGTGTCATTTTTCGAAACACCGAAGACCCTTATCAAGGACTTCTTTCTTTACCTTGTGCCGGACGGCACATACTCCACGCTGCGGGCCGAAGTCGCCGTCGACGGTGTGCCGGCTGGTGCTGTGACGCTTTCCATTCCCGGGCTTGGCATCGAAAAAGAAATTGTGCTGGATGCGGACGGCAAGGGAACGCTCGACATTTCAGCCCGGCCGCAACTGTGGAGCCCGGAAACGCCCGTCCTTTATGATGTCAGCGTCACCTGCGGCGAAGACCGTGTGTGCGACCGGATCGGTTTTCGCCAGATCGAGCGCCGCGGCACGGATATTCTGCTGAACGGGGCGCCTCTGTTCCTTCGCGGGATTTCCGTCCACGAGGACGATGCACTCCTCGGCAAGGTGACAAATGAGGATGATTTGCGCCGCCGCTTTGCCCATGCGCGCGAACTGGGCTGCAACTATCTGCGACTTGCACATTATCCGCATCACGAACGGGCGGCTCAGATTGCTGATGAACTCGGCTTTTTGCTGTGGGAGGAAATCCCGGTCTACTGGGCCATCGATTTTGCCAATCCGGCGACCTATCGCGATGCTGAAAACCAGTTGTCGGAACTGATCAAGCGGGATCGCAACCGGGCAAGTGTCGTCATCTGGTCCGTCGGAAACGAGAATCCTGACACGGATGCCCGGCTTACCTTCATGAAAGGCCTTGCCGAAACCTGCAAACGTCTCGACCCGACCCGGCTGACTTCCGCAGCCTGTCTGGTGAACCACGCCCGGAACCGGATCGAAGACAGGCTCGCGGCGCATATCGATATCATCGGCCTCAACGAATATTACGGATGGTATGAAGAGAATTTCGATGACCTTGCCGCGATCGGGGAGAACTCGGACCCGGACCGTCCGGTGGTGATTTCGGAAACTGGTGCTGACGGCGTTATCGGTGAGAAAGGTCCGAAGTCTGGCCTCTTCAGCGAAGATTACATGGCCGAAGTCTACATCAGGCAGATCGCAACTCTGCGCGAACTTGGATATATCAAAGGCATGTCGCCGTGGATACTTTACGATTTTCGAGTTGAGCGGCGCCAAAATATTTTTCAGAACGGCTATAACCACAAGGGGCTGATTGCCGCCGACAAGAAAACCAAGAAAAAAGCATTCCATATCCTGGCCGACTATTATCGCGAGATTGCAGCTGCCGGGGAGGGTGCAAGGAAGGCCTCATGACCAGCGATGCTGCAAAGCGCCGGTACCAGGAAATTGCCGAACTTCTCGCAAGGCGTATCGAGGAGGAGGGCTACAGGCCCGGCGACAAGTTTCCGACCGAGCGACAGATTTCGGTCGAACTCGGTATTAGCCGCTCCCTGGTGCGCGAAGCTTTCATCGTTCTTGAAATCGAGGGCTATCTCGATGTGCGCAAGGGGTCCGGCAGCTATGTGGCCGCCGGCGAGAAGATTTCGCTTCATATTCCGAAAGCAGACTACGGCCCCTTCGAATTGCTGCAGGCCCGCCAACTCCTGGAAAGCAGCATTGCCGGCTTTGCCGCCAACACGATCACCAAAAGCGACATCATTCATCTGCGGGAGACGCTTGATCTGGAGCGCAGGGCGATCGAACACGGTGAGGAAGATTACACCGCCGACCGGCAGTTCCACCGGCAGATCGCCGAAGCAACCCAGAACAGTGTTCTGGTGGACCAGGTGGAAGACCTCTGGAACAAGCGTGAAAACAGTTCCATGTGGGCTCGGCTGCATGACCGCATCTTCGATCTCAGCTACCGGGCCAAATGGCTGGATGATCACGCCGAAATTCTGGAGGCATTGCGCCACCGTAACTCCGAGAAGGCGCGCCTTGCCATGTGGCAGCACCTGGAAAACGTTCGCCTGACCCTGCTTGAGCTTTCCGACGTCGGCGACCCTGATTTCGACGGTTACCTTTATACCCCGGCACAGGCCGCGCCCTGAGCGCCGGGCATCATGTGCGCCAGACGCAAGACCCCAAACACAAAACGCTGCAGCGATAACAACAAGAAAGACTTCAGGCGATGATCGAAAGCTGGCGCTGGTTCGGACCGCAGGACCCCATCTCCCTGAGGGATATCCGCCAGACAGGTGCACGCGGCATCGTCACCGCCCTGCATGACATTCCCAACGGCACCTTCTGGCCGGAAGAGGAAATCGCGTCCCGCCGCCGCATGATCGAGGCAGCCGGCTTGGAATGGGTCGTCACCGAGAGCATTCCGGTGCATGAGGACATCAAGACCGGGGCGCCCGGATGGGAAAAGTGGGCGGTAAACTGGGCGGAGACGGTTCGCGCCCTCGCGCGCCAGGGCATCAGGACGATTTGCTACAATTTCATGCCCGTGCTGGACTGGACCCGGACGGATCTCGACTACGAACTGGAAGACGGTGCAACCGCCCTGCGGTTCGAGTTCGCGGCCTATGCCGCTTTCGATCTGTTCATCCTGCAGCGGGAGGGCGCTGAGGCGGACTATGATGCTGCCGATGTTGCGCTTGCCGAAGAACGCTTTGCCCGGATGTCCATCGAGGAGCGGGACAGACTGACCGCCAATATCATTGCAGGACTGCCCGGTTCGGAAGAAAGCTACACGCTGGAGACATTCCGGGACCGCCTCGCGTCTTATCGCGGTATCGGCCGAGAAGAGCTTTTCCGGAACCTTCAGAACTTCCTTGAAATCGTCGTGCCGGCCGCCGAGGAGGAGGGTGCCGTACTGGCCATCCACCCGGATGACCCACCGAGGTCTCTCTTCGGTTTGCCGCGAATCGTCGGGTCGATCGGTGATCTGCAGCGAATTGCCGGCATGAACCCGTCAATGGCAAACGGCTTTACCGTCTGCTCCGGGTCGCTTGGTGTCAGCGCCGGCAACAATATTCCCGAAATCGTCGATGCATTGGGTGAGCGGATCCATTTCGCCCATCTGAGGGCAACCAGGCGCGAGCAGGATCCCCGCAGTTTCCGCGAAGATGCGCATCTTGAGGGCGACGTCGATATGGTCGCCATCATTCGTGCACTGCGGCGCATGGAACGACAAACGGGTAAGTGGATCCCGATGCGGCCGGATCATGGGCATCGTATATTGAACGATCTCAGTGGAACCTCGACGCCCGGGTATCCGGCGATCGGCCGGTTGCGGGGACTGGCGGAGCTGCGCGGTGTGACCCGGGCGGTTGATATTCTGGACACAGTCGAAGCGGCGGCTGAATAGGTCATTCGGGCAGGGCAACAACCTTGACCGGGCGCGGTATCCGATTACATCCATCTGCTGAGAAACTTCACGGCAATGGCGATGGCACCGGTCATGCCCGAGATCCCGGAGACCTGAATGGAAAAGAATGTCGATACCCTTGTAGAGGACGGGCACGATGTCATCCTCATCGAAGGACTGAAAGTCGCGACGCAGATCGGCATTCTGGACAGCGAGAAAAACCGGACACAAACCGTCTGCTTCGATATCGAAATGCAGACCGTTACCGGCTATCGCCGGATCGTGCGCGAAACGGGTGCGTTTGTTTCCTATGCCGACGCGGTCGAATTCATTCTGCAGAAGGCAGCCTCCGGCGGTCATATCGACCTGGTCGAGGATTGGGCTGAAGCCGTTGCGGATTTCGTTTTGACGAATGAGCTGGTTGAAGGCGTCAGCGTGAAGGTCACCAAGCCGGACATCTTTGAGGAAGCCGCGGGTGTCGGCATTCGCATCAAGCGCCGCCGGCCGTCCCGTTGACCTTGCCCTCTCACCGCATTTTCCTATCTGCCCTGAAACCTGCCTGATCCCGCCCGGCTTTTCCGGGCAAGAGGTTCGACACCGGGAGCCCCGCCTCACATGATTTCCGCCGACCGCCTGCTGCCTCTCTGGCTCAAATATCGCGACGCTCTCGAAGCGCCGATCCGAACCTTCGAATTTGAAAAGTTTGGCCGGCGGTTCGAGGACCGCACCTATCAGATGGGCGTCCTGAACCTGTCACCGGACAGCACCTATCGCGAAACGGTCTGCCATACCTTCGAAGCGGCGCTTTATCGTGGTCGGCGCATGACGCTGGAGGGGGCGGCGATGGTCGACATCGGCGCGGAGTCGACCGGCGAGACTGCGGACATCGTCGCGGCCGAGCGGCAGATCGACCGCATGCGCCCGGTCGTAAAGGCTCTTGCCGACGAAGGCATTCTTGTTTCCGTTGAAACCTATCATCCGGAAGTGGGCGTCGCCCTGCTGGAAGCCGGAGCAGGAGTGGTCAATCTGACGGGACGCGTTGACGACCCGGCCTTCTACGAGGCGATTGCGAAGCATCAGGCCGGTATCGTCCTGTGTTACACGCCCGGCAAGAATGCCCGTTCCGATGATTACTTGCCGCCGGCTGAAGATATCTTCGATCACCAGCTCACATTCTTCCGCGAGAGGGTCCATCTGGCCACGGAAGCCGGGATCGAGCGGCTGTGGGTTGATCCCGGCTTCGGCTTTGCGCTGCACTTGCCGGACGGGCCGGACCGGATCCGGTATCAGACCGACAGTATTCTCCAGTCGTTCCGCCTGCGGGAACTCGGTTGGCCGGTGACCGTGCAGTTGACCGGGGCGGTGTATCTGTTCCGTGATGAAGTTCGGGTGGCGCAGACCAGCGCGGCAACTCTGGCCGTCATGTCGAGGGCAAACCTGGTGCGCAGCCATGAAGTGCCGCGCGTGCAGCCAGTCCTGAACCTGCAGGATTTCGCCTGAAGAGTTGGCCGCTTCCTAGAGTCTGTTTCTTGAGGGGCAAGCCGAGACAAACCCGAGCCAACCGGAGGAGTGCATATGGCAACCGACAGGATCGCACTGGTGACAGGGGCCGGCAAACGGCTCGGCAAGGCCATCGCCAGGGGGCTGGCGAATGAGGGTTATGCCATGGGCCTCCATTACAACTCTTCTGCCGAGGGTGCGCAGGGCCTTCACGACGAGATTATCGCCGAGGGCGGCAAGGCTGCTCTCTTGCAGAAAGACCTGAGCCGGCCGGAGACGGCCGGTGGCCTGATTGAGGACACTGCCGCTGCACTGGGTGGACCGGTCGAGGTGCTGGTGAATTCCGCATCCGCATTCAACACAGACAGCTTGTCTGACCTGACGATCGATACCTGGCAGTTCCTGATGAACGTCAATGCGGCCGCGCCGGTGTTCCTGATGCAGGCATTCGCCAACCAGGATCCCTTGCCGGAAGGCGGGGCGATCGTGAACATGCTCGACACCCAGATGTTGTCGGCGTCCCCGGAACGGTTCAGTTATTTTTGCGGAAAGTTCGCGCTCGACGGGGCAACCCGTCTGGCGGCCTACGATCTGGGACCCAGGGGCATTCGCGTCAATGCGGTTGCTCCGGGCCTGATCCTGCCGAGCGACCAGACCCAGGAAAACTTTGACGCTAGGCAGAAGCTGACGCCAATGGGGCCGGGCCTCGGGCCTGATGATGTGGTTGATGCGGTGATCTATTTGGTTGGGGCCAAACAGGTGACCGGACATACGCTGGTGGTGGATGCCGGGCAGCGGCTGATGGGCTTCGGAAACGCGCCGATCGGATGAAATTGAGGAAATCCTTGGGATTTCATGGTTAGCGAATGGTTAATATCCACTGCCTCGAAAGTGGGGCGAATTTTCTTTCAAAAAAAATCAAAACCGGTGTTGACGGGTTGGGTTGGTCTGCGTATAACCCGGTTCATCGACGGCGGCAACGTCGCTGGCGACAGGGTTTTGTGACCTTAATTCCAGAAAATTGGTCCTAGTGGCCGGGCTTGATGG
>NZ_JAAZTM010000011.1:0-275088 GCF_012395805.1 Labrenzia sp. 5N
GCCCGGTAGCTCGTCAGGCTCATAACCTGAAGGTCGCAGGTTCAAATCCTGCTCCCGCAACCAACAAATAACCCGGCCTCGCGCCGGGTTTTTTGTTGGTAACGGATACAGATTTTAAACTGACCAGCGCCCCCACAAAAAGCGCTATGCCCGACGCCCAAGGCCACAAAACGCTCAAAGCCACATACCGAAACAAACAAATAACCCCGGCAGATATCCTGACCGGGGTTTTTTGTTGGATCACGGCGGGGGCAGGGCGGAAGACCCACGCAGCGGGGTAGAAAACTCTCAAATCCGGCGACGAGCCCAAACAAAAAGCCTGTTCACACAGACACCAACCTGACGGACCACTGAAACAAGAGCCACGACCGGTTAACCCAAAGGCCTTCCAAAGATTTTAGGCCGTTTCCTCCATCGCCAGAAGGATGGTGGCCGGTTGGTTTGTTCTGTTTTCGAGAGCTCTTGGTTCATTTGGAGCCAGGACGCAGGAATCCAGTGGTCCAAGGGTCACCACTTCATTTCCATTGGTGATCGTGACCTGGCCGGAAATGACCACATAGATCTTTTCTTGTGGGGACGCCTTGAGAGACGTGTGGCCACCAGGAAGAAGATGGGACAGGCCTACCCACATAGAGTGCGTTGACGTTGCCTCCTTTCCCTGAAGACGAAGGCACGCCATCGCGTCGTGTTCCGGCGCCTCATATTGCTGCGCGCTGTCAATGCGGGTTACCTGCATGTGTGTTTCCTACTAAGGCTTGAGGATAACCCGCTCAGGCGTTGCCCGCAGAACTGAAGCGTAGGCCTTGGCGGCGTCGTCAAATCCGTAGACGGTTTCCGGATTGATCGGGAAGGGCTTCAGAACACCGGCCTCGAACTTCGGCTTTAGCACGTCGAAGATCTTCGCGCCGTACACACTGTCGAGCGCCAATGTATCGATACCGATGAACTTGTGACGCCCGCGGAAAAACGTGAAGATGTCGAAGTCTACCGCCCTGTCGAACGTGGAGATGAAGACCTGACGCCCCTGTTTTGCAAGCGCCTTGTTGGCCATTTCGAAATAGGGGCTTCCGACGGTGTTGAAGACGATATCAGCGCCCCGCCCCCCGGTCTTTTCGCGAACCAGTTCAGCGACGTCCTGAGAAGAGCTGTCGAACATTTCGATGGGTTGCGCACTATGGCCAAGAAATTCCATGGGCTTGTATTCGACACCGAACACTGTTGCACCAGCCATCGTCGCAAGCTGGATTGCAGCCTGCCCAACCTTGCCGTTGGCCCCACAAACCAGGACATTGTCCCATGGCTGGACGCCGCCAGCTTCCCGCAGACCTTCAAAGGCAGTTATGAAGGGAACGCCGATCGAACCGGCTTCTTCCATGGTAAAATTGACCGGTTTTTCGCGGACGGCGGCCTGTGGCAAGGCCATATACTTGGCGTGAGAACCGTTTTGAGTGATGCCGAGTTCTCCACCTCCTCCCCAGATTTCCTTGCCGATCAGATGTGCTGGTCCATCAACAACAATGCCTGCAAAATCGCGACCGGGAACTCTTGGCCAAACCGCATGCGGCATATGGCCGAGAGACGCCTTCACGTCTGAAGGATTTACACCAGCTGCCCTGATTTCAACCAGGACCTGACCCGGCCCGTGCTGAGGTATTGCCGGTTCGATCACGTCGATCAGAAGATTGTCCAGATCCGGCGACTTTTCCGTCACCCAAAGGGCCTTGCCGGTGACTGTCTTGCTTTGAACGTTCATGGCTCTTGTCCCCGTCCTTTTCACTTTGTTGCGGCGCGCTTACTGCTGGAGGCCAAGCATTTGCCTGGCTTCGCCTGCAGTGGCGATTTCGCCTCCCAGTTTCTCAATGAAGTCACGGGCTCTGGCTGTCAGTTCGCCATTGCCCTTTGTCCGTTTGCCCTTGCCGATATAGACGGTGTCCTCCATGCCAATGCGCACGTGGCCACCCAGCAGCCAGGCTTGCACCAGCATCGGAAAAGCCCATCGGCCGACACCGAAGCCGGTCCACACCGTGCCCGGCTGCAACATTCGGGAAGCCATGGACATGGCATCCGGAGTTGAAGGCAGGCCGTATTTCACGCCCGTTACAAGCGAACACATGGCGGGACCTTCGATATGTCCGGCCTTCAGAAAATCGTTGGCCATGACGATGTCGCCGGTGTCGAACAGTTCCAGTTCCGGTTTCACACCGCTGTCGCGGATGACTTCAGCCATCACGCGCACATTCCGAGGTGTGTTGATCACCACCTGCGCACCTGAGTTCATGGTATTGAAATCCAGTGTGCAGATGTCCGGACGGATCCTTGCGATATGTTCCACCCGTTTTTCAGGGGGCAGGATCGTCGTTCCCGGGCCGGCGACCGAAGGATCGTCATCGGAGGGGACGAAACGGCCGCCTGGACCTGTCGTCAGGTTGAGGATCAGATCAGTGTTCTTCTGCCGGATCAGCCTGACAACGTCTTCATACAGGCCGATCTCCATCGATGGCTTGGCCGTCTCCGGATCCCGCACGTGAATGTGGGCAATTGCGGCGCCGGCTTCGGCAGCCTCAAGGCATGCATCGGCAATCTCCTGAGGCGTTGCCGGCAGGTCAGGGTGCTGGTCGCGGGTGGTCAGGTTTCCTGTCACGGCGCAGGTGATGATGGTTTTGTGCACCATGGTTCAAAGCCCCCGCCCGGCATCGACAACGATGCGCGTGCCCGTGGAGTGGGTGAGGTAGGCAACGGACGCAAAGATCGCCTTGCCGACATCCTCGGCTTCGACAACCTTTTGCAATGGGGTCGCTGCACCTGCCTTTTCGACCTGTTCCCGTGTTCTGCCTGGAACAAAATCCGTCGCAACCATTCCTGGAGACACTGAGAGGATCCGGACTTCCGGTCCAAGTGCCAGGCCAAGCGTATGGGTCATCGAATCGAGTGCCGCCTTTGCGCCGCAGTAGGCGATGGAAGAACCGAAGCCCTTGAAGGCCGCGATCGAGGACACGTTGATGACGGCACCATCGCCGCTCGCCTTGAGCAGGGAGGCAAAGGCGCGAATGGACGCGAACACCCCCCGGAAATTGGAGGCGAAAACCTCATCGATGATGGTGTCCGTCAGTCCATCCAGATCCTTGTGAGCGACCGGCGTCGTGGTACCCGCCGAATTCACGAGAATGTCGACCCGCCCAAGTCTGCTCGCGATTTCCTCCTTGAAGGCCTCAATGCTTGGCGTGTCGATGACATCGACTTTCAGCGCAAGATGGCCGTCGCCTTCGAGTGCCGTGACGACTGCCTGCGCCTTGTCTTCGCTGGAGCGATATCCGACGACGACACGCGCGCCCGCCTCTGCGAACAGTTTGGCAGATGCCGCGCCTATTCCGCCGGAGCCGCCAATGACAACGGCGACTTTCCCTTTCAATGACTGGCTCAAGACACTTTCCCCTTGATCGGCGGTTCGGGGAAACGGGGTTCGCCTGGCTTCAGGATGAAGTCGTAGGTGCAGGTGTAGAAGGGGACGGCAACGTCGGGATACTCGGCTGAAGGTGTTTCCCGGAGTTCCAGATCACCCGCGATCTGTTCCTTCGCACCGAACACAACGTCGTTCACCATCGCTTCGTCCGTATCGGCGAAAATCTGGGTGATGAGTGTCTTGTGTTCAGGGGCGGACACTATGAAATGGACATGCGCCGGACGCATGGGTGTCCGTTTCTGTGCCCTCAACAGGTCTCCCGTAGTGGTGTGAACGGGGACCGGGTAACCGGCCGGTTTCACCGTGCGGATGAGGTAGTTGCCGTTTTCGTCCGAAATAAATTTGCCACGCAGATTGAAGTCGGCCTGGTCCTTGTCCTGGTTCTCGTAGAGTCCATCCGGGGATGCCTGCCAAACATCAAGCGTTGCCCCGGCAATGGGTTCACCATTCACGTCCAGTACACGGCCCTTCAGAACCAGCGGGTCTCCCGACGTGGTGGACCGTGCGATGGTGTCGCCAAACTCGCAGTCAGGTGCAGATCCCCGATAGAAGGGGCCAAGCAAGGCTGACATCGTCTCGCCCTGCATGCCGTCATTGTTGATGAGATCGATGAGTGTCGAGGCGCCGAGAACGTCGCAGATGAGAACCGCCTCGTTGTGAGCGTTGTCGGTCTGCTGGCCTATGGCATTGAGGATCTGCAGGCCTTTTTCATATTCGGCTTCGGTCGGGCGAACCTCCCGCAGGAAGGCATGCAGGTGTCGGACGAGAGAAGTGATGATTTCCTTGAAACGCGGATCCGTTGTCGCCTCCATGGCCGCCAGGACGGCAGGGGTGACATCCTCTTCCTTGCTGATCAGTCTTGTGGTCGTAACGTAGCTGTCCATGACGTTCCCTCAGGCGGACGCCGCTGTCGCATGTAAGGCCTGGTCGACCCTGGCTGCTTTCAGGTGCGGGTATTTTTCGGTGAGCAAGGAGCCATGGTAATAGGTGGCCCTGAAGGCGGGCTCCTTGCGAATGTTATCCAGCCATGCCGCGACCATGGGCTTGTCTGCCCAGGCATCGCCCAGGTTGATGTCGTCCATGCGCACAATGACCGGCATGATGGCGATATCGGCATAGGTGAGGGTCTGTCCCATGATCCAGGGGCCACCTCCTTCCAGAAGCCACTGGTTCATCCGGTCCACGCCCCTGTCCAGGCGTCCCAGCGCCTCGTCCATGTCAGCCTTCGGAAAACCGGTGCGGCCCATTTTCATGAGAAACTCACGGCGCAAGGGCTTGCTGTCGCAAAGCGCCTGAAATTCTTCTGCGCTCATGGCCTGAAAATGCGGCAGGAAGGCAAGATTATAGGATGGTACGCGGATCGCCGGTGTCGGCACTTCATCGATGAAGCGCAACATCGCCCGCATCCTTGCACTGTCATGAGGAGCAGACGGCCGCATCGGGGAGGTGTCCGGCAATATGTCTTCCAGATACTCCATGATGACGGCGCTGTCGGTCACGGGGACCCCGTCATGCACGAGGGTCGGAACTACGCCATTGGGGTTGATCGCCAGATAATCCGGCTTGAGCTGATCGCCACTGAAGAGGTCCAGCTTTCTTTCTTCAAATGCCTGTCCCTTTGCGTGAAGGGAGAAGCGCACACGCTGCGAGCAGGTGGATTGAGGCGCGTTGTAAAGTACGAAACCCATCGGTTGAGCCCTTTCTCTCAGTCCCAGTTCAGGAAGCGGGGCAGGCGGTGTTTCGCTGCCAGGGTTCCAACGATGCCAAGGGGAAAGAATATCAGCGCCAGCGCCATGATCAGGCCGGTTGCCAGGATGTTGAATTCCGAAGAGCCAAGAGTTGCGACGAAGATCTCGTTGAAGGCGACAATCAGGATTGCGCCGATGACCGGGCCCGCGATCGTGCCCTTGCCGCCGAGAATGCACATCAGAACCATGTTCACGCTGACAAGAATGATCAGGAAGATGTTCGGACGGATGTAGGTGAGATATTCACCCCAGATAGCGCCTGCCATGCCGACAAAGGCTGCCGAGATGGCGAAGGCGAGCGTCTTGTAGGTGCGAGTATCGATCCCTGCGCTCTCGGCCTTGATCTCGTCCTTCGAAATGGCGCGCAGCCCGAGCCCGAATTTCGAATGCTTGATCTTGTAGCTGATGAAGACGGTCAGCGCCGCCAGGACGACGAAGGCGTAATAATACGGCAGCTTGGCCCATTCCACACTGAGGTCGTTGGCAGGTAGGGCGACGCCATTGGCCCCACCGACAAAGTGCCAGTTGTCAAACAGGATGCGGGCAATCATCACCAGCGCCAGCGAGGAAATGATGAAGCTCGGGCCGCGCGTTTTGAGCGTGATACGACCGATCAGATAGCCGACAGCAGCGCAAACGAGGCCTGCCAGAGGTGCCGTCAAAAGCGTCGAAATGCCGAAGCGTGCCAGCAGCATTCCGGCAAAGTAGCCGCCAATGCAGAAGAAGACGTTGTGTCCCAGCGAGATGTAACCCGTGAAACCGCCAAGAATGTTCCAGCCAGATGCCATGACCGCATAGCAGGCCGTGAACAGGATGAGGTGGATCACATAGTTGAAGTTGCCGACAAATTGCAGTGCCGGAACCGCCAGCAAGAGGGCCAGAAGGACGATCGGAAACCAGGTGGCCCGTGTCCTGTCGGCGCGCCGTGCAAGCTTTTCGTTGTGCTCGGCCCGGGCCTGCAGAACGTTGGACGTCTCGTTGAAAGCAAGGGACATTATGCAAGCTCCGGTTTTTCACCGAACAGCCCCTGGGGCCGAACGAGAAGGATGAGAAACAGGGCGAGAAAGAAGGTCATGGTCGACCATGTCGCTCCGACATAGGTGCCGACGAAGGCGGCAATCACGCTCAACAGGAAGGATGCGACGACCGTGCCGAGCAGCGAGCCCATGCCGCCGAGAACCACCAGGGACATGAGGACCGCGATCCACTCCCAGTGTTTTGCCGGAAAGAACGAGAAGACGAAGGAGACAAGGCAGCCAGCAGCCCCGGCGAGACCAATGCCGATTGCGAAGCTGACAAGGGCAACGCGGTTGACATTCACCCCCAGCAGTTCAGCCGCTTCGCGGTTCTGGGTGGTTGCGCGGATGGCGTAGCCGAAACTGGAATACTTCAGGAAAAGCGCCAGCACGGAAATGATGATCAGCGACAGAATGCCCGCATAAAGCTGGCCGGTCGGAATGAAGACATCACCGATAAAGATCGCATCGGTCGCGTAATCCGGAGACGTCACACGCTGGGTGTTCGAGAAGAACCCTCCCAGTGCCCCTTCGACAACCATCGCGATTGCGAAGGTGAGCAGGACCGTCATTTCCGAATATTTGGCCGAGCGTGCTTCCCGTTCGAAAACCAGCTTGTAAAGCACCACACCTATGGCGGCCAGAATGACGATCGCCACGGGCAGCATCATCAAGGGGTCGATGCCGTACAGCCGGAAACCCCAGTAGGCGACGTAAGCGCCGGCGATGATCAGCACCGGATGCGCCAGGTTTACGATGCGCATGACACCGAATACGAGACTGAGCCCGGATCCCATGAGGGCGAACACACCACCAAGAGCAAGGCCCAGAATGAGAGTTTGAATAATATCAGCCATGGTTGCCCTCCTCAGGCTGCCTTCTTGCCGCCGAGATAAAGGTCCTGTATCCGCGGGTCGCGCAGGACGTCGTCCGCAGGACCGGAAAACAGGGTGCGTCCCAGATCCAGAACGACGCCCTGGTCGGAATTCTTCAATCCCATCAAGGCGTTCTGTTCAACAAGAAGGATCGTGATGCCTTCTGCGGCCATCATCTTCATGATTGAAAACATTTCCTGGACGATCTTTGGCGCCAGTCCGAGCGACGGTTCATCCAGCATGACAATGTCCGGCTTCAGGATCATGGTGCGGGCCATGGCCAGGGTCTGTTGCTGACCTCCAGACATCGTGCCTGCGTGCTGGTCGCGGCGCTCCTTCAGGATCGGGAAGAGCTCCTCGATCTCGTCGATGCGTTTTTCCAGACCGGATTTGTCGCTCATGGAAAAGCCGCCCATGCGCATGTTTTCCCGCACGGTCATTTTCGGGAACAGCGCGCGCTCCTGGGGAACGAAACAAATTCCCTTTCGAAGCACCTGGTCCGGGCGAAGGCCCTTCAGGCTTTCGCCCTTATAGAGAACGTCGCCGTTGCGCACCTTGAGCATGCCGCAGATGGCCTTCAGCAAGGTGGACTTGCCGGCGCCGTTCGGACCGATGATGCAGTGGACCTTGCCGGGTTCGACACGAAGCTCGGCTCCGTCCAGAATTGCCGGGCCGTCGCCGTAACCGGCGGTCACATTGGAAACGTGGAGAAGTTCGCTCATCACGCAGCCTCCTCCAGGACGCCACCAAGATAGGCGTCGAGAACAGCAGGATTTTCGCGGACTTCTTCGGGCTTGCCATCAGCAATGACCTTACCCTGTGCCATCACCACGATCTTGTGGGACAAGCGCATGATGAGGTCCATGTTGTGCTCCACGATGAGCACCGTCAGGCCCTGTTCGTTCAGCTTTTGTATGTGGCCGATGATTTCCTCAAGCAGCGTCGGATTAACCCCGCCAGCAGGTTCATCGAGCAGAATGATCTTGGGGTCGCTCATCAGGAGCGCTGCCAGATCCATCAGTTTCTTCTGGCCGTAGGACAGGTTGGAGCCGTCCTCGTAGGCGATCCGCGTAATGCCGAGGAAGTCGAGGATTTCCATCGCCTTTTCGACTTCTTCCGCACCAAGGGCGGGTTTGAAAAGATCCCGCCAGCCGCCGATCCTGGATTGGCAGATGACGTTTTCCAGAACCGTCATGTCCGCCAGGTTTCGGCTGATCTGGAACGTGCGGCTCAGGCCCATGCGGGTGATCTTGTGCGGCCGCAGATGTTCGATGCGTTGGCCCTCAAGAAGAACCTTGCCGGCCGAGGGTTCGGTTGTCCGGCTTATGCAGTTGAAGGCGGTGGTCTTGCCTGCGCCATTCGGGCCGATCAGGGCCGTGATGCTGCCTTTGGGAACGGTGAACGAACAGCCGTCGACTGCGCGGATCCCGCCAAAATGCTTGGACAGGTTATCTATTTCGAGCATGGGAACTCGCTTTGCGCTTGGAATGTCAGGAGAGCTACCCGGGCGCCACGCGCCCGGGACCGGTTCGATCCGTCAGAACGAACCCTTCGGGTAGGTGAGGGCGCTGACGCCTTCAAACTCGTCCGTCGGATAGACAAACTGCAGTTCGCCATCGTTCCACTGGGTCATCAGGAACGGCTTGTCTGCAGGCAGCCCCAGTTCATCCCAGTTGAACCGACCGAGGATCGTGCGAACCGGCTCGTCCCTGGTGCGTTCCGACAACCATTTGCCCATGGCTTCATTGTCGGTTGAACCGGCACCGAGAATTGCTTGCTCGATGCCTTGGCAGACAGCGAAGGGAATGGCAGCGTCCTCATCGGGAACCGCCCCGAATTTTTCCTGATAGGAGGCGACGAAGTCGCTGTTGGAAAACGGTTCGCCGGCCAGTGTCGACTGAAACGGCGCATCTTTGTGCCAGGAGGTGTGAACCAGGACGCCTTCTGCACTTGAACCGGTGCCTTCCAGGTATTCAGCCTGTGTTCCCTGGCTGAAATAGACGAGTTTCGGCTCCGCCCGGACTGTCTTGAGTGCGCGTGTCAGCTGGACCGCCTCTTCCGCGGAAGCTGTCAGTCCGATGATCAGTTCCGCTCCGGAGCGTTTCACCTGATTGGCAAGGTTGAGCCAGTCGCTGAAACCTTCTTCAGGCCAACGCTCGGAAAAGACGACTTCGATGTTGTTTTCAGCAAGGTATCCCGGTGCGAGGTCGCGCACGAGTGAACCGTCCGCCGGGTCCATGACCTTCTCGCCCATCAGACCGGACCAGACACCGTTTGCGAAGAAGTCGTCCGCGGATATCACGGCCGCAGTCTTGGGCGTTTCACCCTCGGGGATCAGGTCCTTGATGATGCCTGCGAGGGAAGCGCCGACATATTCGGCGGCATTCGGCTGGAAATAGAAGATGTTCTTGTGACCCTGCGTATAGATGCGCAGGGCGCCACCGGCCGGCAACGGGTGAACCATGTTGTTCTTTGCCAGAATGCTGGCGACAGGGAAGGACAGACGCGAGGAGAAGGTTCCGTACACCGCCTCCACGCCGTCGACATTGATGAAGCGTTCGTACTGGTTGATGGCGGTTGCCGGGTCGGATCTGTTATCGGAAACAAGCAGCTCGACCTGGCGACCCATGATGCCGCCGCGCTCGTTAAT
This sequence comes from Labrenzia sp. 5N, assembly GCF_012395805.1. NCBI lineage: Bacteria > Pseudomonadati > Pseudomonadota > Alphaproteobacteria > Hyphomicrobiales > Stappiaceae > Labrenzia > Labrenzia sp. 5N. The sequence goes on from NZ_JAAZTM010000011.1 coordinate 9,750, forward strand.
GAGATCGACACACAGTTCATAGCCTTGCTGGTGTTTTTGTCCGGCAATCGAAAAACCACCGGTCAAGGGCAGGCTGGCGCCGATCTTGAGCGGATCAGCCGCCTGAGCCATTCCGGTATAGCCAGATGCAAGCATGCTGGCAGACACAAGAGCTGCCACCGTCCAATTAATGCGTTTCATCTTTTTCCTCCCTGAAGATGAGATCAGATCCTTTTCGGTAGATCTGCGGTGGAGCCCTCCCAAGCCCTTGCACCATACCGTAGCCATTCGTCGTGCCCCTTGCTCACGTTCGAGATCGGGGCGGCATTCACATCACCTCATGCATTTCAGCAATCGAACGTAATCGTGCAATCGATTGCACAGATATTCGCAATAATATGCGCGACGAAAATCGTCACGCTCTGATCCGGATGTGCCGGACAGGAAAAGTCTGACTCCCTCCCAAATCATCGATAGCGCCCGAAACACGTGTCGTGTTTCAGAGCGTTGGGCCGACGCCTCTCCCAAGGCTGACAGTCCCAAATCGAAGCACAGATCTTTCGCTCGTCCAACCCGCTTTGGGTTTGCCCTCGCCACAATGAACGAACCGCACGTACCGGTGCGGTGCCCATTTCAGGCAAGTCGCAGAACGCGAAATCCAAATCTCTGCAATCGATTGCATAATCGGTAACACGATCACAAACGAGGTGTCAACAGTTTTATGCAATCGATTGCGAAGAGGGCTCCATCCGGCTATATGGAGGGTGGGAGGACGCAAAGATGAGCCGACGGCCGACACTGAAGGATATAGCCCGGGAAACAGGTGTTCATGTTTCCACGGTTTCCCGTGCGCTTGATCCGCAAAAGCGCAGTTCGCTGACCGAAGAAATTGTCGTGAAGATCCGCCAAGCGGCCGACAGGCTGGGGTATCGGCCCAACCGGATTGCCTTCAGCTTGCGCAAGCAGAAGTCGATGACGGTCGGGGTGATGATCCCGGATATCACCAACATGATTTTCCCGCCGATCGTTCGCGGCATCGAAAGTGTGATGGAGCCGCTGGGTTATGCTTCCATCATCGTCAACACTGATGGTGACAGTGACCGGGAGCGCCGATTAACGGAGACGCTTCAGGAGCGCGGCGTGGATGGCATAATCCATACGGCTGTGTTGCGCAGCGATCCCAATATCGTGGAAGCGGCGCGCCAGGGTCTTCCGGTTGTCACGCTGAACCGAAAGGTCGAAGAAGCCGAGATCCCATATGTGATCAACGACGAGGAAGCCGGAATCCGCATGATTTTTGATCATCTTCATGATCATGGTCACCGGCGAATTGCGCATCTTGCCGGACCTCGGGACTTGTCGACCGGGCTGCTGCGCCGTGAAGCGTTCTGCTCGGTTGCCCGGGACTACGGACTTTCAGCCGATGCACTTGTCATCGAGGAAGCCTGCCGTTTCGAGGAGGAGGAAGGCCGCCGTTGTGCGAAAGAGATATTGAGCCGGTCACCAGAGACAACCGCAATTCTGTGCGCCAATGACAGGCTGGCCCTCGGGGCCATGGATTATTGCGCCAGAAACGGGCATCCGTGCCCCGACAAGATTTCCATCACCGGCTTCAACGACATGCCGTTCCTGGATCTCATTCCGCCTGGCCTCACAACAGTGCGCATAGAACAGTTTGATGCAGGGGCCACCGCTGCCCGGCTGCTGGTTCAGATGATTGACGGCTGTGACGGCAAGGTTCCAAGGGAAACAGTTCTTCCGGTCAGCCTGAAATGCCGAAACAGCGTCCTTCGGATAGAAACCGACCATTAGAGAGCGCCTGACCTCTGCTGGCCGGGCGATTTTTGCGCAGCAGCCTCGAGTGCGCCGTCATCCGGCCCTGGGGTGAAGAACAGTCACCCCAAAAGACTACCGACCAGGCACATCGTTCCCCTGGGACGACACTCGTGACAACGCCTGTCAGCTTCAGTTTGGACGATCGGGGTGCCTTGATCGCGAGCCTGGTTTGCTTGAGCCCGCATTTCACTGTTGGCTCCTTCCATTTGGTGAGCCCGATCGACGAGTTCAGAATGTGGTCGGTGAGCCAGATCGTTGATGTTCTTTCGGTTCTTTCGCCTTCGTTGCCGGACCGTACAGCCGCGTAAACGTTCAGTGCCCGGCTAGTGGCACTCATTCATTCGTCTTTTCAGATACTTACGAAAGTGACCGATCCGGCAAGCTGATGGTTGCTGGGTCGTCCTGCTTCTTTCAAACGCTCGGTTCGAGCCGCGGTTGGGCAGCCGCAGCTTCTGCTCTCGGCGACAAGGCTTCCCAAAAACACTGTAGTCAAGCGTCCCTTGAACAAATTAGTTCATAATGTGATTGTGATTATTGGATTTGTTGAATATATATCCACAATATGAACTTTTTGAATTGGGTGTCTGAGCAGGGGGAGATGCATCAGTGTTAAAAGACAGGAGCCTTCTCTGCGAAAGCGTCCGTATTGGTGAAGGCAACTACGAAGCGGGTATTGAGGGCCTTACCGTCACGAACCCGGCGACCAGCGCGTGCCTCGGCAATGTTCCCAACCTTGGGGGCGCCGAGACAGAGTTGGCCATCAGACATGCCAGAGAGGCACAGGCCGATTGGGCCGCACAGCCTGCGAAGGCACGGGCCGAGGTGCTTCAGCGCTGGTTTGCGTTGATTGTCGAGAATGCTGACGATCTGGCGCGCATCATCACCCTGGAACAGGGCAAGCCTTTGAAAGAGGCGAAAGGGGAAGTCCTCTACGGTGCCTCCTATGTCGAATGGTTTGCCCAGGAAGCGCGCCGCATATACGGCGAGACGATACCTGCGACGTCCCGGGACAAGCGCCTCCTGGTGATCAGGCAGCCTGTTGGTGTGGTTGCGGCGATCACCCCCTGGAACTTTCCGAATGCGATGATCACAAGAAAGGTTGCACCGGCATTGGCTGCCGGGTGCGCAATCATCGTCAAGCCCGCCGAGCAAACGCCTTTTTCAGCCCTTGCGCTGGCGACGCTCGCCGAGCGTGCAGGTGTTCCGCCTGGTCTCTGCACGGTTATCACGGGGGACGCGCGCAGGATTGGCGCAGCGATGACCTCCAGTCCCTTCGTGCGCAAGCTGTCCTTTACCGGCTCAACGGACGTCGGCAAGTTGCTGATGCGGCAGTGCGCAGACACCGTCAAGAAGATCTCGCTGGAACTCGGCGGCAATGCGCCTTTCATCGTCTTCGATGATGCCGATGTGGAAGCCGCCGTCGAAGGGGCTGTGGCCGCCAAATTCCGCAACAGCGGCCAGACCTGCGTTTGCGCCAATCGCATCTATGTGCAGTCCGGTGTTCACGACGCATTCGTTGCCGCCCTGGTGAAGCGGATGCGGACCATCAAGGTCGGCGATGGGCAGGCTGGTGATACGGACCTTGGTCCGCTGATTGACGTTTCAGCCATAGACAAGGTCCAGGCGCATATCTCGGATGCCATTGCCAATGGTGCCAGGATTGAACTGGGTGGAACGCATCATTCCCTTGGTGGCACCTTCTTTCAGCCGACCGTTCTGACGGGTGTGCGCCATGAGATGCGCATCGCACGTGAAGAGACCTTCGGGCCTGTGGCGCCAGTCTTCCGTTTCGACACGGAAGAAGAAGTGATCGCGCTTGCCAACGACAGCGAATACGGGCTCGCAGCCTACTTCTTTACACGCGACCTCGCGCGCAGTTGGCGGGTCGGCGAGCGTCTCGAGTACGGCATGGTCGGCATAAACACGGGCCTGATCTCCACTGCCGAAGCACCGTTCGGCGGCATCAAGCAATCCGGCCTGGGACGGGAGGGATCCCGCCTCGGCCTGGATGAATACCTGGAAGCCAAATACCTGTGTGTTGGCGGAATCGATGAAGGAAATTGACATGACGGCATATGAGCCAGCCATTGCAGCGTTTCGGGCAGAAGGCGCCCTGCGTTATGGCGTCCTGACAGGCGATGATCTGGTGGACGTGACCGACAATCTGGAAGCCCGGTTCAGCAATCTTCTGGACGTTGTTGCCGCCGGCGCCCTGCCGGAACTGGTCAAGGCCGGCGAGGGGCGTCCGGTGAGCTATCGGGCGTCAGATGTCGCCTTCCAGATTCCGATCGCCGCACCCCAGAAGATCATCTGTGTCGGGGTGAACTACCCGGACAGGAACGCAGAGTACAAGGACGGCCAGGCACAACAGATGCGGCCGTCTCTTTTTCCGCGGTTTGCAAGCGGGTTCACCGGTCATGGCCAGCCACTGATCCGGCCACTGGAAAGCGATCAGCTTGATTATGAAGGCGAGATTGCGATCGTCATCGGAAAAGCCGGCCGTCGCATTCCGCGCGAGACGGCATTCGATCATATTGCCGCGATTACCCTTTGCAACGAGGGAACGATCCGCGACTGGACGCGCCATGCGAAATTCAACGTGACGCAGGGCAAGAACTGGGAAAGGACCGGCAGCATCGGCCCGGCTCTCGTCCCGCTGCATTCCCCGGCCCAATTGCAGGATGTTGCTCTTGTAACCCGCGTCAACGGTGAAGTTCGCCAGCAGGACCGGACGTCGAGAATGATTTTCGACTTCCCCTATATCGTCAATTACGTCTCGACATTTGCACAGCTGATGCCTGGCGACATTCTGGTCTGTGGCACTCCGACAGGTGCCGGCGCAAGGATGGAGCCCCCTTGCTGGTTGAAGCCGGGTGATATTGTGGAAGTCGAAGCCGAAGGCATCGGTATCCTGCGCAACGGCATCGAGGACGAAAAATGCTGAGTGCCGCGCAGGTGCAGTACGTGGCGGCCGAACTTCTGGAAGCGGAAGCGACCCGGCAACAGACTGGCCTTCTCAGTGTGCGTTACCCGGACATCTCGCTGGATGATGCCTATGCCATACAGGGGGCGCAACTTGCGACCAAACTGGCTGCCGGGCGGCGCATTCTGGGGTGGAAAATCGGCCTGACATCCAAGGTCATGCAGAACGCACTCGGTATCGATACGCCGGATTCGGGCGTGCTTTATGACGACATGCTGTTCCCTGATGGCGGGCAGGTGCCACGCGGCCGATTTATCGAACCGCGCGTGGAAGCCGAGATAGCGTTTGTGATGAAGGCGCCAATCGATGGCAACGTGTCCCGTGAAGATGTGATCGCGGCGACGGATTATGTCAGCCCCGCGCTTGAAATCCTGGACACCCGCATCTTGCGTGCTGATCCGGAGACGGGAACGCGCCGGCGCATCTTCGACACCGTGGCGGACAATGCCGCCAATGCGGGCGTGGTTCTGGGAGCCCAGCGGCATGACCCCGGCGACGTGGATCTTCGCTGGGTTGGGGCTATCGTCGAACAGGATGGTGAGGTCATGGCCACCGGTCTTGGTGCGGCTGTCTTGAACGACCCCGTGATGGGGCTCGTCTGGCTTGCCCGGCGGATGGCCAGCTACGGCCACCGCATCGAACCCGGCCAGATCGTCCTGACGGGATCGTTTATCGGCCCCATCGAATGTCCACCCGGCACGGCGATCCGGGCCGACTTCGGACCGTTCGGTGCGGTCTCCACCAGATTTGCGTGATCGTCATGACCTTAGCGAAAAACCTCTTCAAGGCGCGGCTTGCAAAGCCGGAGACCCAGATTGGCCTATGGATGGCGCTGGCACATCCCGGCGCCGCGGAAATTTGCGCAGGAGCCGGGTTCGACTGGCTCGTCATCGATGCCGAACACGGACCGAACGGGCTTGCCGAAATCATGGCGCAGCTGCGGGTTCTCTCCGGCAGCAGCCATCCGGTGGTTCGCGTCCGTGAGAATGACCGTGCCCTGATCAAGCAGATGCTGGATATCGGGGCGCAGACAATTCTGGTGCCGATGATCGAAACGGCAGCGGAGGCGCAGGAAGCCGTGGGCTCGGTCCGTTATCCGCCGGAGGGCGCGCGCGGTGTCGGCGCGGCCCTGGCAAGGGCGTCGGACTATGGTCGCATCACCGACTATCTGCACACGGCAAACAAGCAGGTGTGTCTGCTTGTGCAGGTCGAAAGCTGCAAGGGCATCGATGCGCTGGACGAGATACTGGCGGTAGAAGGTGTCGATGGCGTCTTCGTCGGGCCAGCGGATCTGGCCGCGGACATGGGCTATGTCGGCCAGCCCGAAGCGGCTCCTGTACAGGCGGTCGTGGTTGAGGCCCTTTCGCGGATCAGGGCCGCGGGAAAGCCTGCCGGTATCCTGACGTCCAATCGTGAACTTGCGAAACGTTATGCGCTCATGGGTGTCGAGTTTCTGGCCGTTGGGGCTGATGTTGGTGTCTTTGCCCGTGGTCTTGCGGAGTTGAGGCAGGCGTTTCCCTGATCATTTCCCGGTTACGGTCGGGGTGACCATATTATGAACAGGCAGGCCCGTTGCGCGAAAGCGCAGCGGGCCTTTGTTTTTGGCTGTTTTCTGCGGCCGAGGTGGCTCGAAATCATCGGGAAATAACTTATTGACTTTGAAAAAAGCCATAATATGATCTTTATCAAATAGAGAGTTCAAAAAATGATCATATTATGATCAGTCAAAAATGAGAGGTTCATAATGACGACACTTTCGGCAGGCGCACGGTTCCGGCAGGCCTTGAAGGAAGAAAATCCGCTTCAGGTCATGGGGTCGATCAACGCCTACACGGCGATGATGGCAGAGCGCGTGGGCTACAAGGCTCTTTATCTTGCCGGTGCAGGCGTCGCGAACGCATCCTACGGGCTTCCCGATCTCGGCATCACGAACCTGAGTGACGTGCTGACGGATCTCCGCCGCGTTACGGATGCAAGCAGTCTGCCGGTCCTGGTTGATGTCGATACCGGCTTCGGCGGTGCCTTCACCATCGCGCGCCTTGTGCGCGGCCTGATCAAGGACGGCGCCGGTGCCATGCACATGGAAGATCAGGTCCAGCTCAAGCGGTGCGGTCACCGTCCGGGCAAGGAGATCGTTTCCAAGCAGGAGATGGTTGACCGCGTCAAGGCAGCCGTGGATGCAAAGACCGACGATCAGTTCTTCATTGTTGCCCGCACGGATGCGCTGGCCATCGAGGGCCTGAACGGTGCGATCGACCGGGCCTGTGCCTACGTCGAGGCTGGAGCTGACATGATCTTCGCAGAAGCCTGCACGGAGTTGTCGCAGTACAAGGCTTTCGTCGATGCGCTCGACACGCCGTATCCGGTTCTCGCCAACATTACCGAGTTTTCCAAGACGCCGAACTTCACTCTGGACGAGCTGCGCAGCGTCGGTGTTTCAGCGGCGCTCTACCCCTTGTCTGCGAATCGCGCAATGAACGCGGCAGCCCTGAAGGTTTACAAGCACATTCGTGAGGTCGGATCGGCGACCGGTGTACTGGATATCATGCAGAAGCGCGAGGAACTCTACGACTTCCTGAACTACCACGACTACGAAAGGAAGATCGACGAGTTGTTCCAAAGTCGGAAATAATTGAGCAAAGGGAGGAAAGAATGCTCACCAAGAGAACTTTGTTGTCAATCGCAGCGGGCGCCTTGGCGCTCACAGTGGCGGCTCCGGTTATCGCGCAGGACGCGTTTCCGGAGAAGCCGGTCCGCCTGATTGTGCCGTATTCGCCTGGAGGGGGGACAGACACTACGGCCCGGATTGTTGCCGACAACATGAAGGAGTACCTGGGGCAGCCTGTCGTCGTCGAAAACCGTCCGGGTGCGTCCGGAACGGTCGGCACGCTTCTGGCGAAACAGGCAGAAGCTGACGGGTATACCATTCTGTTCGGTATCCAGGCGACGCTTGCGCTGAACCCGTCGCTTTTCAAGTCGGCGACCTACAACTCGAAAGAAGACTTCTCGGGGATCGCGGTGATCTCCGAGTCGCCCTATGTGGTCACGGTGCCGGGGGATTCCGAAATCTCCGACTATGAAGGCTTTGCCGCGGCCGCCACGGAAAACCTGACCATGGCAAACGGAGGCAGCGCGGCGCTTCTGGCGGCGCGCTTGCTGGCCCGGCAGGCAGATCTCAGCTTCACCAATATTCCCTATTCAGGTTCCGGAGATGCAATTTCCGATATCCTGGCCGGCCGTGTGAATGCGATGATCAGCAGTCCTGTTTCGGTCCTGCCGCATGTTGAGAGCGGTGCCCTGAAACCGATCCTCGTCACGAGCACGGACCGTTACGCCGCGCTGCCCGACACGCCGACGGCAGACGAACTCGGCTTCGACGGTTTCAACGTGGTTGGGTGGTACAGTGTCGTTGCTCCGGCTGGTGTCCCCCAGGAGCGTCTGGACGTTCTGAGCGATGCCTTCAACAAGACCATTGCCAATCCGGACGTGCAGGCGAAACTCGAAAGCATCGGTGTAACGCCGTCCCGGCGTGGCCTGAACTCTGCGGCGACGACAGAATTCATCGCCTCCGAGGTCGACCTGTGGGGCCAGGAAATCAAGGACGCCGGCATCGAGCCGAAGTGACCTTTCCCTGAACTTCCATTTCGCAACAATTGAACCTACCGGGCGAGCTTCGGCTCGCCCTTTCAAGGATGGAACCATGCCGCACGCCTGGATCGAATTTTCCGGTAATATTGCAGATCAGACCGAGGTCGAAACTTTTGGCCGCTGTGTCCACGCCGCCATGACGGAAGCCGGTATCTTCCCGATCGCGGGTATCCGCATCCGCATCACCCGCATTGACGATTGCCTGGTCGGTGACATGAACCCGGACAACGGGTTTGTCCACTTGTCACTTCGCATCGGTGAAGGCAGGGATGCGCAGACCAAACAGGAGGCGGCAGACTTGATCTTTGATCGGACTTCGTCGCATCTGAAGCCTCTCGCTGACCGTGCCCGGCTTGCATACGCAATGGAAATGCAAGAGATCCCGAGTGCTTACAGTTACAAGATGAACAACCTGCACAAACACTTGAAAGCCAGCTGACGGTTTTCTGGAGGATGGGATGAAGGCTCTCTTCAAGGCACAGGACGGGCTGCTGGTCGCGCTCGTAGGCGCAATTTTCCTCTACGCTTCCCGCGATCTCGACATGGGCGTGCCGCGCAACATGGGGCCGGGAATGTTCCCGGTCGTCTTGAGTGCCTTGACGATTGTCTTCGGATTGCTGATCGCGGTCGTCAACGTCGTTCGTGACGTCACCCTTCCAAGGCAATTCCCCTGGCTCGGCCTCTGCGGGGTCGTTGCCTCCATCGCACTCTACGCTCTGCTGATCGAACGGCTCGGCATCGCACTCACCACCTTGTGTGCGATTTCGGTGCTGGCGCTCGTCATTCCGCGCATGAAATGGCTGGAAACGGTGCTGCTCTCCATCGGCGTTTCTGCCTTCCTGTGGCTCACATTCGTTCTGGGCCTCGGCATGCCTCTCAGGCTTTTCCCCGGGTTCTGATCATGATGGATTTCCTCTCAGGGTTTACGGTCGCACTGCATCCGGTAAATCTCTTTTATTGTTTCGCAGGTGTTCTGCTGGGCAATATCGTCGGTGTTCTTCCAGGTATCGGCGCGATCGCGGCGATCTCGATCCTGCTGCCTGTCACCTTCTATCTGGAGCCGACGACCGCGGTCATCATGCTGGCCGGTGTCTATTACGGAGCCGAATATGGCGGCTCCATCGCATCGATCCTTCTCAATCTGCCGGGCACTGCTTCCAACGCGATCACAACGCTGGACGGTTACCCGATGGCGAAAAGAGGCGAGGCTGGTCTTGCCCTGCTGACAGCGCAGATCTCCTCGCTGAGTGGTGGCACTTTCGGCATTCTGGCCATGGTTTTCCTGTCACCGTTGATCGTGAAGTTCTCGCTCTCCTTCGGACCGGCGGAGTATTTCGCGACCTTGCTGCTGGGCCTCGTTGCCGGATCGGTTGCAGTGGGTGGATCAGCGCTCAAGGGCGTTGCGATGGTCTTCATCGGCATGCTGCTGGGCAGCATCGGCCTTGACCTCAACAGCGGCGTTGCCCGTTTCGACATGGGCTATGCAAACCTTCTCGACGGGCTGTCGATCGTCGCCGTTGCCATGGGCCTGTTCGGCATCCCGGAGGTCATCAACAAGCTGAGGGATGACCAGGGTGACAGGAAACCGATCGCCATTTCCGCCCGATCCATGTTTCTCGCTTTCGGCAAACTCAAGAGCATCAAGTTCTCGATCCTTCGCGGAGCCTCCGTTGGTGGCATCCTGGGGCCCTTGCCCGGTGCAGGGCCCACGATTTCCTCTTTCCTGGCCTATTCGCTGGAACGGTCCGTGGGCGGCAAGAAGGAAGAATTCGGCACTGGACGGATCAACGGGATCGCCGCGCCTGAGGCAGCCAACAACGCTGCCGCCCAGACGGCCTTCATTCCGACCATGACGCTCGGTATTCCCGGAACGCCGACGATGGCGATCATCCTGGGCGCCTTGATGATCCACGGCATCGCACCCGGACCACAGCTGGTGGTCGATCACCCGGACCTGTTCTGGGGTCTGGTCGCCAGCTTCTGGATCGGCAACGTGTTGCTGCTGGTGTTGAACGTACCGCTGATCGGTGTCTGGGCACGACTGGTTGCCGTGCCGAGACGGTTCCTGTTTCCCGTTATCATTGCACTGATCTGCACTGGCGTCTTCGGCGTGGCAAACTCCACCTTCGACGTCTGGGCCGTGTTGTTGATGGGGGTTATCGGGGCGATCCTGCGATTTTACGACTATTCCCCCGCACCGCTGCTCATCGGGTTCGTTCTGGGGCCGATGCTCGAGGAGCACCTGCGCCGCGCCTTGATGATTTCAGGAGGAGACTTCGGTTATCTTCTCGGATCCAGCACGGCCATCGCGATCCACTGCATCACGATCCTGATCATCGTGCTGCCGCTGCTCAACCTGCTCTGGTCGCGGATCAAGCGTCAAAACGAAAATCCCGTTGCCGATTAACAGCCTCGGTCAAGCGGAAGGCGCGGCCGGATCAGGCTCTACCTATCGGCCGCATCTTCGACAGCTTGGCGCTGATCTTCGCGACTTCCTCCCCCATGATGGCGAGTACCGATTGCAGGTGCTCGCCGGTCATGCGCGCCATGATGCTGGAAACGCTGATTGACGCAAAGGGTGTGCCGGCACTGTCGCGGATTGCCATGGCGACGGTCCTGACGCCAACGTCCGACACCCTGTCGATGTAGCCGGTCTCTCTTGCCAGTTCGACCATCTCACGGATTTTCGTGACGCCACCGGAGAACTCCTTGAGGTCGCCGGTGTTTCTGTCCAGGATCGCTTCGGCTTTTGCAGGCGGAAGGGCGGCAAGGACAGCCATGCCACCGGCGCCCAGCCCGATCGGGCGATGAACCCCGACGTCCAGAACAAACGCCTTCACGGGAAACGCGCCGCTTTCCCGGGCAATGCAGGTCATCTTGTCACCGACGACACGATTGAGGAAAACGGTGTCGCCCGTTACCTCGACCAGACGTTCGAGTTCCGGCTTGCAAACATCTTGCAGGTCATAGGCCGGGAAGACCAGCAGACCCAGTTCGTAAATTCTGGAGCCGAGGAAAAAGCGGCGGTTTTCCGCATCCTGGTCGACGAAGCCATGTTCGATAAGCGCCTGCAGCACTCGTCGGGCAGTCGGCCGGGTCAGGCCGGACTTTGCGAGTATGTCCGCGAAGGGAACACCGTCGGGATGCCCACCCGCGACAAGATCGAGCAACATCGCTGCGCGGTCGATGCTTTGTGTTCCTGCAGTCATCCTCGTAAGTCTCTATAATCGTATGTGTTTAATATCTAATTCGACCGAATGTCCTAGTAGAGTGGTATTGCATGAGGGCACACGGGTCCATTGAAATGAAGGGCATTCGGGAATTTATTGGCATGGCTAAAGGCCTCGTTTCCGGATCCGATGTTGCCACTGTGTCTCCAAGTCGGAATGGGGTGACCTAGAAGCCTTTTGAACGGCTGGAGAAGCGGGCTGAAGTCCTATCCGGACGCGGGTTCGCGGAGTGCTTCTCAGGTCAGTTGAGCTGCAATCCGGTCCAGAAGGTCTTGCGCACGTTTTTCGTAAGTCACGGCGTTTTGGGTTCGTGCAAACCTGATTGCACGGCGAAGTGCGGATAAAGCGTTTCGGGTTCGGCCGGTCTGCACCGAGAGCAAGGCCCACAGGCGATGGAGATCCGCTTCGTGCCAGCGTTCGCCGGTACGTCTGATGATCTTGAACGCCGATGCAAGTGCCTTCAGCCCTTCGGCCGGGCTACCACAGCGGCTGGTCGCTTCTGCGTAGAGTGACAGTCCGTAAGGACGGGTCAGCGTCACGTCCATTGCCGCCTGTGCGTTCAGACCTTCGTGAATTTGCTGAAGGCCGGAAGCGTTCCCAAGCTCTACCTGGGCCCACCCGGCCAGCAGGTCGCCATAGGGGCGCCAGAACGGAATTGCGGCTGCTTCGCAGGTTTCGATCAGGGCCGTCGCCCGTTCCAGCACACGCACCGGGTCTTCACGCTCACGAGCGATCAGCGCTCCTGCCCAAAGCATCTGCGCTCGACCGAAAGGCTGCTCCAATGTGTCCGTCAACGTCATGCCTTCGGCATAAAGGCGTTCGGCACGTTCGCTTTGGCCGAGCAACTGATGAACGCAAGCGGCATACTGGCGGCAGACGATGCCGGGGTCCTCGCCGAACAGAACCGATGCCTCTGCGCCGTGGTTCGTGTCGTAGGCGCTGCAAACAGCGTTGATATGAGGCAGGCAGGCGGAAAGATCACCACGGAAGAACCGTGTTTGCCCGACAGCATTGTGGGCCACCATTGCATAAAGCGCTGGTGCATCCTCTGCCAGGTCATCGAGACCCTTGGCAAGTTCGTCGGCGGCTGCAAGATCTGCCTTGGTCAGGTGGTGGTTCCAGAGCCCCGCAAGTGCGGGCACAATTGTCGTCGGGTCATTGGTTCGGCCTGCAAGTGTCGCGGCGCGTTCGTAAACGTCCCGAAGTTCGTCTGTGGTGAAGTGATCCCCGACAATAAGTGCCGCTCCCAGACCCAGTAGCGTGCGGCATTCCGCCGTGTGCGTTTCGGGGTCAGGCTCGCAGGCGGCGAAGGAGACAAGCGCCTGCCGGAATTGAGCGGCCGCATCGGTGACTGCGCCGCGTTCCAGCGCGGTCAGGCCCGCAAGCCCTCGATGGACGGCAGCACGTTTCCAATCGGCGGCACGCTCGAAATGATCGGCGAGTGTGGACGCGATTTCGCCAGTGCGGGATTTGAACGCGGTTTCAAGCCGGCTGCCGATGCGTTCGTGAAGTCCTTGCCGATTTGCGGCCGGAACAGCGTCGTAAAGAGCCTCCTGATAAAGCGCGTGCCGGAAGACGTAGCGTGTTGCCTGCGTCCCGTCCGGCCAGGCCATGATGCCCGCCCGTTGAATAAAGCGCCTGACGCTTGCAAGGCGGTCGAGAACCGCTTCGCCTTTTTCCACCTCGAGCCGTTCATCGCTCAACATGGCTGCGGAAAAGCGAATTCCGGCAACGCTGGCAATGTCGAGCAATTGCCGCTCGTATGGGTCCAGCCGGCCGATTTCGCCCGCGATGAATTTTCCGGCTCCGCGTGAGATTGCCGAAACGATTTCATTGACGTCCTGCTCGGGTGCCTGCTGATTCTCGGAACTCTCCAGGACCCCGTCCCGATGCCACTGGTCGATGATCGCATCGACCAGGATGGCATGCCCTTCCGTTCTTCGCCTCAACTCGCCGGCAAGGGAGGCAGGCAGTCTGTGGTCCGGAAAGCGTCGCTTGAGAAGGTCTGCCACGGCTGTTTCGTCGAGGCCGTCCAGCGTGATCGGGCTAAAGTCCTGAACACGTTGAAGGTAATGCAATGTCGTTTGGAGGTCTCCGGACTTGTCCAGTTCATCAAACCTATAGGTTCCAACCACAAGGGTTCTGGCAGGAACTCGGCGCTGAGCCCAGGAAAGAAGCCATGCCAGCGTGCTCTGATCGGCCCAGTGCAGGTCTTCCAGAATGATGACACCGGGCTGCTGCTGAGAGAGACGCTCCATGAGTGCGGTCAGCTCCCGCAACATTGAGTCCGGGTGCGTGTCCGTCAATCTTGTGGGCAGGGGAGCGGGCTCCCGGCCAGAACGAAGCTGAGGCAGCAGGTCCCGCCAGGACGGTGCGACATCCTCAAGAAGCCGCAAGACCCGTTTTCGTGAGGCACCTTCGGCAAGCTGTGTCACGATCTCGATCAGTGGGCCATAGGGTTCCCGGGCACCTGGATGGGGAATGCACTGCCCCCGGGCAGACCAGAAGCCTGCCGTGCGTGGCAGCGTGGCGGCGAACGTCTCCACCAGCCTTGATTTGCCCGATCCGGCTTCCCCGGCGACAAGGCTCACAATGCGCTTGCCAGCGCGCACTGCCGCTGCGCAGTCCGCAAGGGACTGCAGTTCCGCGGTTCGGCCTACGCAAAGAGGGGCCGTTCCAGTGGTTTCCGTGCCGGAGTTCAGAACCGTGATCTTGCCGACAAGGCGGTAGCCCTGCCTGCCGACCGTTTCGATGAACCCGGGTGTTTCGGCGCTGTCTCCCAGCAAGCGTCTAAGCTCGCGGATACACTGCTTTGGACCGGTCTCGCGTCCATGCTGCTGTCCCCAGATCAGGTGCCTCAGTTCTTGCTGGCTGACGATCTCTCCCTCGCGGGCGTCCAGCTCGACCAGCACGGCGAGAGTCTTGGGGCGCAAACGAACGACTTCCCCGTCACGCAGCAGTTCACCGCGAGAAACATCAAGTTCGACTTTTTGCACTGGGACGCAGATTCCGATGTTCCGGTGAGGCACGAGGACCGTGCCCCGATGAAGAATTACACTGATTGACGAACTACTTATACCATTTTTGCACCGTTGCCGACTTTGTTTGCCATCCTGATTTCCCTACCACCAGTCCTCATGGAGACGCGCCCCTGCGGCATGCCCCGCCGCAAGCGCGATCTCCCGTCTGCAACCGGAAAAGAGGACAGCCCAGTTTGACAAGATCGGTCACAACAGGCCCGGTGACAGCACGGGCCGTGCAATTGCTTGCGGTCCTGCTGGTGTCGGTATGCAGCGTTAACCCCGTCGCAGCGACCGTAACATGTGTTGAGGATTTTGACCGGGGTATGACCTCCGCTGCAAGGGACGCCAGGCCCGGCACGCCGCTCTCCGCAGCACTCTCGCAAAAGCTGGATGATGCGGTGCTGGCCGCGCTTCCACTTGCCGAAACGCCGGGCGTCATTGTTGGTGTCCAAACACCAGACGGCACATGGAAAAAAGGGTACGGCGTTGCCGACCCGGCAACCGGAACTCCGATGGAGCCGGGCATGCACACGCGCATCGGGTCCGTAACCAAGACCTTTACCGGAACAATGCTGTTGCAGCTTGCAGAAGCCGGACGGCTTTCTCTCGATGACACGATCGATGCCTATGTCGAGGGAATTCCCAACGGAGACAGGATCACGCTGCGCCAGCTTGCGGACATGACCAGCGGTGTGGCGAGCTACACCGCTTCCGAACGGTTCGTGGAGTTGTTTCTCGATCAACCCGGTGTCGCGTTTTCGCCCGAGGACCTTTTGACCTTTGCCGTCGAAAATTCCCCGCTCTTCGAACCGGGAACGCAATACGATTATTCCAACACGAACACGATCCTCCTTGGCATGGTCATTGAAAAGACCACCGGGCAGCCGTTCGAGACGTCATTGCGGAAGATGATCCTGGAGCCTCTCGGACTGGAAAAAACAGTCTGGCCGGGAAGCAGGACCGAACTGCCGGAGCCCTACGCCCAGGGCGTAACCCTTCAGGGCGTTGATGCAACGCCGGAAGCACCTCTTGTTGCCACACACTGGAACCCGGCTTCGCTCTGGACAGCGGGGGAGCTGATTTCCAACCTCGACGATCTGCTGGTCTATGGCCGAGCCCTTGGGTCCGGCCAAGGGCTTCTCGGCACCCAGATGCAGCAAGCGCGGCTGCGATCCTTCCGTCCGCCTGATGGGTACGGTCTGGCGCTTCGGTGCAACGGAGAGTGGGTTGGCCACACGGGCGAAGTGCCTGGATACACCACGGTCGTTTTCCATAGCCCGCGGACCGACACGACCCTTGTTGTCCAGGCGAACAGCGACATGCCTTCCGGTGACTGCGAGGAGGCAAAGGAGACGCGGAACGTCGACGAAGCCTCGGGTCTGTCCTGCTCGCTGCCTGCCATGCGCATTTTTAACGCCGTCGCTCCGTTACTCGGCGAAACGGCTCCCCAGAACACCGCTGAATAAGAACGGAGCCGTCCGTGACAAGACAGGTGCTGCCTCCCCCGGCAACGAAAACCCTGCGCGGTGCTGCCGCTGCTAATCCCAAATCTACCTTTCGGCTTCGGGCTGCTTCGGTTCTGGCCGTCTCTTTCGTGGCCGCGGTGTTTTCTCATTCTGCACCGGCTCAAACGCTTGATCAGGCCGTCGCCGGGCAAACCGTCATTATCGAACGGTTCACGCCGCCTACAAGGCCGGGCACGGTCGACATCACTGTGCAGGATCAGCGCAAGCGTGTTTCAGAACAAGATGCCGAGAGGGTACGCTTCACCCTCCGCTCGGTATCGATTGCCGGTGCACATTCGGTTTCGAACACCGATCTGTCGGCCATCTGGCAGGGCAAGATCGGCAAGGAGATGTCTCTTGCGGATCTCTATCGGATCGCGGAGGCGGTTGAGGCCGCCTATCTGAGAGCCGGCTATTTTTCGATGACCGTCGTTCCGGTGCAGGACTTTGCGTCCGGTGCGGTCTCGCTTCGGGTCTACGAAGGCTATGTTGAAACCGTCGAGATCACCAGTTCCATCCCGCGCATCAGGGAGCGCCTGGCGCCCTATATCAACCGCCTGACCTCCATGCGGCCCATTCGGATCAAGGAAGCGGAACGCGTCCTGCTGCTGATGAGCGATCTTGCCGGTCTGCAGATCGAGGGAACAATTGTGCGCCCGGAAACGCCCACAGGTGGCGGTACGCTGAAGCTCGCGGTTGATTTCAGCCGATACAGCGCCGGCGTCGGTCTCGACAACCTTGGAACAGATACGGTCGGTCCGCTGGAACTTTCCGGAAATGCCACGGTCAACGACATCTTCGGGTTGTTCGAAACGACAAGCCTGGTTGGCGTGACCGTTCCGGACGCGCCCGAGGAAATGGTGCTGCTGCAGGCGTCGCAGTCGGTTCCAATCGGGTTCAACGGGCTCTCCGCGGGCTACGACCTGACCTATGTGACCCAGAAACCCGGCGCAGACCTGAAAGAGCAGGACATCCACATCGAAACCGTTATCGGTTCGGCTCATCTCCAGTATCCGCTCATTCGCACCATCGACCAGAGCCTTTACGGCAAGGTGGAAATCAATCTTCGGAACGACCGGATCGACGTGATGGGCGCGCGGGCTGCCCGTGAGCAGGCGCGTTGGGCGACGGTGTCCCTCCGGTACGACCTTGATGCAGGCCCTGCCTCATTTTCCGCTGGAGCCGAACTGGGTCAGAGCCTGAACCACAAAGGTGAAATGGAAATTGACCCGGACGACTATCGCTTTGGCCGGTTCAACTTCGGTGTTTCATATGATCTGGCGTCCATCGCGCGGCTTCAGCTGCGCACGGCCAGTCAGTATTCGCCGACACCGCTGCCCGGTGCGGTCCGGTTCGCTCTCGGCGGCGATCCCTACGGCTGGGCGTTCGATGGCGGCAGCCTCTCCGGTGACAGTGGCTTTGCGTCGGCGTTTGAAGTCAGTCACGACATCGAAACCGGATGGTCTGCGCTTCCCGGTCTCACCCTGACGGCCTTTGCCGATTATGGCGTCGTCTGGAACGTGGATGAAGCCGCCGACTTTGCCCGCGACGAACTCGGTTCAGCCGGTGTCGGTGTCAGTGGCATGGTTGCCGACCGGGTGAATTTTCAGGTTCTCACCGCCACACCCTGGCATCGGCCGGAAAACGCCGAGGATCCGGGGACCCGGGTTTTCTTTAGGCTGGGGATGGCGCTTTGACAACACCGGAAAGTATCGCCCCGGCCGGACCGGCCGAAACCCATCTGCAAAGACCTGCACGCGCGAACAGCAAGACTGATTGAGAGGTTACACATGTCGTTCTTCCAGCTCACACGGCGCCGGTTCCTGGCGTCCGCGTCTCTCGCGGTTCTGGCAGCACCAGCCCTTGCCGAGGACCTGCCGCCATCCAGAACGGCGGGAACCGATGTTCCGCCTGGCCAGATCGACAAGGCGATCGCCGGGCTTGACGGGATCGTTGAAGACATCAAGGCGCGCAGCAAGGTGCCGGGCCTAGCGGTTGCCGTCGTAAACAAGGGAGAGACTGTCTACGCGAAAGGCTTCGGAAAGCGGGGCGGCGAGGGCGATCAACCGATTGACGCCGACACCGTTTTCCAGATGGCTTCCGTGTCCAAGTCGATCGGGGCAACAGTCGTCGCCCGGCAGGTCACGCGCGGCGTTGTTTCGTGGGACAGCAGGATGCGCGACCTGCTGCCATGGTTCAGCCTTGCCGATCCCGATATTTCCGAACGTTTGACAGTGGGGGATCTCTACAGCCACCGTTCCGGCCTGCCGGACCATGCCGGCGACGATCTGGAAGACATCGGCTTTGACAGGCAGACGATCCTCGAACGTTTGCGCCTGCAGCCTCTGCGCGCCTTCCGCACGAGCTACGCCTACACGAATTTCGGCCTGACTGCCGGCGCCGAGGCGGTTGCCGAAGCATCCGGGGCCGAATGGGCCGACCTTTCTGACGAGGCCCTGTTTCAGCCGCTTGGCATGACCAGGACCAGTGCGCGGTTCAATGATTTCATGGCACGGGAAAACCGCGCGGTGCCGCATGCCAGAAGCGGCGACGGTTTCGAGGCGCTGTACCAGCGGCAGCCGGACGCCCAGTCACCCGCCGGCGGGGTGAGTTCCTCCATCAACGACATGGCCAGATGGATGAAGATGGTTCTGGCCGATGGTGGGGAGCTTATTTCTCCCGAAGCCTTGCAGCCAGCAATCAGTCCGCAAAGCTTTTCCAGCCGTCCCCATACGCCTGACGAACGCGCGGGGTTCTACGGCTATGGTTTCAATGTTGGCACTGACCCGTCCGGCCGGGTAATCCTCAGCCATTCAGGTGCTTTCATCCTTGGTGCGTCGACCTATTTCCTGATGATCCCCTCGCTCGACATAGGGATTGTGGTCCTGTCGAATGCGGCTCCTGTCGGTGCCGTTGAATCCATCGGCGCATCCTTCTCCGACATGGTGCAGTTCGGGCGTGTGACCCGTGACTGGTTCTCCGGATATGAAGGCCTGTTCGCTTCCTTCTATACGCCTGCCGGCTTCACGGCCGGTGAACCTGCTCCTGCCGCTGCCGCACCTGCTCCTGCGGCTGGCTATTGCACGGGCCGTTACGGCCATCCCTACTTCGGCACGGTCGAGGTGCAAGAGGAGGATGGCGGGCTCGTCCTGCTTGCCGGTCCCCAGCCAATAAAGCTGCCGCTGCAGGCCTGGGACGGGTCGATGATGGTGTTTGACATTGCCAACGAAAATGCCGTGGCGGGTTCGCGCTCGACCGTGACTTTCTCAGGCGATGGCAAGGAAGCAAGCACCCTGGAAATCGAGCTCTTCGTGCTGAACGGGCCTGCGCGGTTCGAAAGGCTTGCGCAATAGAGTGAGCTGATTCTGCGACGCACATTCAAACCCCGCAGGGACATCCTGCGGGGTTTTTGCTTTCACACACCCTCAGCGCCTGATCCGCAGAGAGAATAAGCGGAAGACGTCGGTATACTTGAGAGCTCCGGTGCTGAGGCTGCTTCCTGTCTGGGCAATTGGTCGCGCGATTTCAGATAGTTGCAATTGCACGTGCGTCTCCGGAAGACATTGCATACTGGAATATGCAATGCTCCGGGCCGGAGGATGGACCATGACAAAAGAACGGATGAAACTGCCGGGGAGGGGCTATGAAGAGCGGTGTTTCCAAACGTCCTGAAGAGGCAGATTCACAGCCGGAGTTCGGTCCCTGGCTGCCGCAGGCGTCGATCCTGATCGTCGACGACGAGCCCGGCATGCGCAATTTTCTGGTCCGCACGCTCGAGCCTTATTGCAAACGCATCGAGCAGGCCGCCGACACGCTCGAGGCCTCGGCGCTTCTCGATACCCACCACTATGACGTGGTGATCCTCGACAATATCATGCCAGGCAAATCCGGTGTGGAATGGCTTGGTGAACAGCGGCGGATCGGGTTTTTCGCCGATGCGATCCTGATGACAGCCTATGCGGATCTGGAAACCGCGATCCAGGCCTTGCGGGCAGGTGCGGTCGATTTCATCCTCAAGCCCTTCCGGTCCAACCAGCTGCTGAACGCGGTTGCCAGATGTCTCGACCGGGTCACGCTGCTGCGGGAAAACCAGCTGTTGCGCCACCAGTTGCAGGCAACATCCGACCATCTTCTTCTGCGTGACAAACTGATCGGACATTCGCGCCAGATCGGCGAGATCCGCGAAACGATCTCCCGCGTCGCGCCGCTGCCGACATCCGTTCTGATCACGGGGGAATCCGGGACCGGAAAAGAAGTTGCTGCCAGGTCGCTTCACGATCTTTCCGATCGGGCGGACAAGCCCTTCGTTCCGGTCAATTGCGCCGCCATTCCAGGAGACATGATCGAAGCTGAATTGTTCGGGCATCTCAAAGGCGCTTTCACCGGCGCCGGGTCCAGCCGCGACGGCCTGTTCATGCACGCGCATGGCGGTACGCTGTTTCTGGACGAGATCGGCGAACTGCCAATGGCACTACAGAGCAAGTTGCTGCGGGCAATCGAAGACCGGAAAATTCGGCCGGTCGGGTCCGAGCGTGAAGTGCCTGTCGATCTGAGGTTCGTGTTCGCGACCAACGCAAATCTGGAGCAGGCCGTGGAGGAGGGCCGGTTCCGGGCGGACCTCTACTACCGGGTCAACGTGCTTCAGCTCGAAATGCCGCCGCTGCGCGAGCGTGGTGACGACATCCGTGAACTTGCGTCGCTGTTCATGCAGAAGCTGTCCGTTCAGCTTGGAATGCCGCCGGTACCTTTTACGGATGAAGTGGTCTCCGGACTGCTGGCTTATGAATGGCCGGGCAATGTTCGCGAACTGCGCAACACGATCGAACGAACCTTGATCCTTGGCCGCTTTCCGGCGGAGTTCCACAGTACGCAGAGCCTGTTGCTGCCCGGCGGAGAAACGCTGCAGGACATGGAGAAGCGTCATATCCTGATGGTGCTCGAGGAAGCCGGTGGAAACCGTGCCGAAGCGGCGCGGCGGCTCGGCATTTCGCGCAAGACCATCGACAGGAAGCTGATGGACTGGAATGGCTGAGGAGAGACGACGCCGGAAATCGGGAAGCCGCCTGTCCGTCAGAGTCAGGCTTCTGGCCATCGCCCTGTTGCCGACACTTGTGGTTCTGCCACTCTTTCTCGGCTGGGCGATGGTGCGCTGGAACGCGAAGTTCGATTCCCTGTTGATCACCAAGGTCAATGGCGACCTGACCATTGCCCATCAGTACTTTTCGAGAATCCTGGAAAATTCGGGTGAAAAGATCGATGCGCTGGGCCAGTCGGCCTCCTTTCGCGACGTTGCAGACAGTGGTGATGCTGCACTTCTGGCAGGGCTTCTGGAGCGGCGGCGTGAGGAGCTGGGTCTCGATTTTCTGTATGTCGTGCGCAGGGACAGGACAGTTGAGGCGGCCTCTCCGCCAAGTGCCGTTCCGCCGGTCTCCAAGGACTGGCCGGTCATCGAACAGGCCTTTGCAGGATCTGCCGCCACAAGCGTGGATATCTTCGAAGCCGGTGATCTGACGGCGATTTCTCCGGCACTAGCAGATCGGGCCCGGCTGGATCTCGTCCCGACACCCAATGCGGTGCCGACCGAAAGGGCCGCGGAAACACGCGGCATGGTGGTTCACTCCGCAAGCCCGGTCACCGTGCCGGGTGCGCCCGTGGCAGCTCTGGTCGGTGGCATCCTGCTCAACCAGAACCTCGTCTTCATCGACACGATAAACGATCTCGTCTACCGCGAGGCGAGCCTTCCCGAAGGCAGCCAGGGCACCGCGACGCTGTTTCTGGAAGATGTCCGCGTCAGCACCAATGTCCGTCTGTTCGAAGACAAGCGCGCGCTTGGGACGAGGGTGTCCGCCGCCGTTCGCCAGAAAGTGCTGGGCGAGGGTCAGGTCTGGCTGGACAGCGCCTTCGTCGTCAACGACTGGTACATCTCGGCCTATGAACCGATCGCCGACAGTTTCGGCGAGCGGGTGGGCATGCTTTATGTCGGCTTTCTGGAGACGCCATTCCGGGAAGCCAAGCTGGCGACACTGGTCGCGCTGCTGCTGGGCTTTCTTGTCGTGACCGCTGGCAGCGTGCCGCTGTTCCTGAGGTGGGCTCGCGGTGTCTTCAAGCCACTGGAAAAGATGACGGACACCATTGCCAGCATCGAAAAGGGAGACCTTGGCGCCCGCACGCGGTCCGAAGGCAGCGGTGACGAGATTGCGCGTGTCGCCCAGCATCTCGATCATCTGCTCGATCTGGTTCAGGAAAGCGACCGGCAGCTCAGGTCCTGGAACGAGGAGCTGAACACCCGCGTCGAGGAACGCACGCGCGACCTCAAGATGGCGAACAGGCAGCTGGAAGACACCACCAAGCAACTGATCATGTCGGAGAAGCTCGCCGCCATCGGCGAGATCACCGCCGGTGTTGCCCACGAGATCAACAATCCGATTGCAGTGATCCAGGGCAATCTGGAAGTGCTGCGCATGCTGCTCGGTGATCATGCAAAGGTTGCCAGTACGGAAATCCGCCTGATCGACGAGCAGGTGGACCGGATCAACCAGATCGTCATGAAGCTGCTGCAGTTCGCCAAGCCGGACGAATATGCAGGCTATGCCGATCGGCACGCGCCGGACGAGGTGATTTCTGACTGTCTTCCGCTGGTCCGCCATCTCCTGCGCAAGACCGATATCGAGGTTGTTCGCGAGGCCACTGCCTCCCGTCTGGTGCTGATGAACCGGACGGAACTGCAGCAGGTGCTGATCAACCTCATCGTCAATGCCATCCATGCCATGCCCGGCGGCGGCACGCTGACGATGAAAACCTGGGATATGAATAAGGAAGATGTCGCCGGAGTGTCGATCGAGATTTCGGACACCGGTGTCGGCATGAGCGAGGATGTTATCGCGCGAATATTCGACCCCTTCTATACGACGAAAAGCCGGCAGGGCACCGGATTGGGGCTTTCGATTACCCAGACGCTGGTCAGCCGTCAGGGCGGCGATATCAAGGTGGAAAGCATCGAAGGGGCCGGGACCGTTTTCACAATCTGGTTGCCTGAAGGCACTTGACGTTGCGGGTGGGCTGCCCCTGAGTTGCTCCCGGCCTCTAGGCCGTTTGGGCGGTCAAGGGCTTCCGGACAGATTGTCCCAAACGGCTAGAAAACAACTTTTGAATGTGGACAAAATGTCCACTCGTCTTTCTTCCTGAAAATCTAACTGTCTGAAATTCAACAGAAAAGAAACTGGCCCCGAACTTGCCATCAGTAAGGAGCTGCCGGAAGGCGCGGGACGGTGCAACCGTTCCTGCGTTGCGGACCTGAAGCGGGAGGCTTCGACAGGTCCGCGTCTGCCGGGAGCGGGGCATCCGGCTTTGTCTTGCCGGACCGGGGGAGACATGACAGGCCGGCCGCAAAGGGACCGGCACCTTCCCGGAGGAATGCCCGACAACCGTGCATGGGAGGAAAATAAGTGCATGTTTGATCGGTTGAAAAAGGAACATATCGTCGCAGAGGACGGATTTAACCGCTGGAAGGTTCCGCCAGCATCCATCGCCATCCATCTTTGTATCGGCTCCGTCTACGCCTGGAGCATCTTCAACCCGCCTCTGATCAAACAGTTCGGGGTGGTTGCCGCAGCGCCGGAAGACTGGAGCCTGTCTTCGGTCGTCTGGATCTTTTCCGTTGCCATCGTGTTTCTCGGGCTTGCGGCCGCCTTTGGTGGCAAGTGGCTTGAGGAAGTCGGCCCTCGCATGGTCGGCGTCGTTGCCGCCTTCTGCTGGGGCGGCGGTTTCATCATCGGCGGCTTCGGCATCATGACGCACCAGCTCTGGCTGCTTTACCTCGGTTACGGCGTGATCGGCGGCTGCGGTCTGGGGCTTGGGTACGTATCACCCGTTTCCACCTTGATCCGGTGGTTCCCGGACCGGCGCGGCATGGCCACCGGCATGGCCATCATGGGCTTTGGCGGTGGAGCGATGATCGCAACGCCGATCAAGGAATATCTGCTCGGTCTGTTCTACAAGGCGCCGGAATACCTGGGGCCTGAAGGATCTGTTGCCCTGATCACCGAAGGCGGCAAGCGCCTTGCGGAAGTCAACGGCCAGATGGTGGAAGTGGTTATCGCAGGCGCCAAGCAGGTGGCAGCAGCGCCCGTTGCGCTTCAGGAGGGGATCTATGTGGTCGGTACCGGTAACACCGGGGCTGCAGGGACCTTCTTCACGCTTGGCATCGTCTATCTGGTCGTGATGATCATCGCGGCCTTCTCCTACCGGGTTCCGCGCGAAGGCTGGCGTCCGGCCGGCTGGACACCGCCAACTGCCGATGCTGCGTCCCGCAAGATGATCACCCACAACAACGTTCACATCGATCAGGCGCTCAAGACACCGCAGTTCTATCTGCTGTGGATCGTGCTCTGCTTCAACGTGACGGCGGGTATCGGCGTGATCGGCGTTGCCAAGACCATGATGACGGAAATCTTCGGCACCACGTTGCCGCTGATCGTGAATTCGGCCTTTGCGGCAACCTATGTGTTCATGATCTCGGTCTTCAACATGGTCGGGCGGTTCTTCTGGGCTTCCACTTCGGACTTCATCGGCCGCAAGAACACCTACCACTGCTTCTTCGTGCTCGGGATCATTCTTTACCTGTCGATTCCGTTTGCAGCAGAGCAGGTGAGCGTCAATCCGGCCGTCACCTGGCTCGTGATGTTCTATGCAGCCACCATGATCATCTTCACGATGTATGGCGGCGGCTTTGCGACCATCCCGGCGTATCTCGCTGATATCTTCGGCACGAAATATGTCGGTGGTATCCATGGGCGTCTGCTGACGGCGTGGAGTACGGCAGGCGTTCTGGGGCCGCTGGCGATCACCCAGCTGCGGAACATGTCCCTGAACAATGCGATCACGGATCTTGCCGCCAAGGTGGACCCGAGTGCCTTTGCCGAGAAATTCGGTGCGGGTGTCGATCAGCTCGACCAGCTGGTGGCCGCAAAGACGGTGACTGTTGCCCGGCTGATGGAAATCGCTCCGGCCGGCACGGTGGATCCCACACCGAGCCTCTACAACACCACCATGTATGCCATGGCAGGCTTGCTCGTGATCGCGTTGATCGCGAACTCGCTGGTGAAGCCGGTGCACGACAAGCATCACATGGAAGCCGGCGCCGACGGGACCAGCCCGGTTCCGGAAGGTGCGGAGCCGGCGAAGGCCTGATCAAGGCTTCTGCCATCACGATCAACCGGCCCGGAAGCATCCGCTTCCGGGCCTTTTTTGTGTTCATATGCATCACAAAGCTGAGGGACTGGGGGTCGGATTTCGGCCCCGTCAGGGGCGTTCCGTCAGTTTCCCAGCACGTTCATGGTGAGCGTTTTCAAGTGGTCAGATGCAATGCCTTCCACGAAAAGATGTTTTCTCTCAATGGCTTGTGTTCTCTCTCGGGTCTTTACTCGGCATGTCTTATTTGAGGTGTTGGTTGAAATAAATTTCAGAAAAAGAAATAAATACCAAAACAGTTTGACGGCTTTCGGGGGCTGCCCTTATCCATGGTCTCGCTGGGATAAAAACCAGAGTTTGAAATTTCTTGCAGTGAGCTGGTCTCTTTGACAGGCTGACCTGCAAGACCGGGAGGAGCAGCGTCAGGCTCCCTGCGTTGAGAGGAACGCAGACTGGATGTCCTGACAATCTGAAATCGATCACCCATCGGGCATTCGACCGTTCGCGGTTGGCAGCCCGTTGGTCCAGGGAGGAAACCATGGGCACTTCTATCTTCAAGGGAATTCTCGCGTCGACCATGCTGTCGGCTGCAGTTCTGACCGCAGCTCCGGCCGCGGCAGACGGTTTGAAATGCGAGCCGGGCGAAACCTACATCATGAACGTGATGGTTTCCGGCCATCCCTACTGGGTGCCGGTCTATCAGGGCTTCAAGCAGGCTGCGTCCGCATTTGGCTGCGAGACGATCTTCTCCGGCACGCCGGACTATGACATCACCAAGCAGATCGCTTCTTTCGAGCAGGACATGGTCAAGCAGCCGGCTGGCGTCTTGCTGCACCCGATGCAGTCCGATCCGTTTATCGAGCCGATCGATCGGGCGGTCGACAACGGCACGCAGGTCGTGACCTTCGCGGCGGATTCTCCGAAGTCCAAGCGCAGTGCCTATATCACCTCCGACAACCTTGCCGAAGCCAAGTTTGCCGCCGAAGAAATCGTCAAGCAGGTTGGTGACAGCGCGGAATATGCGGTTCTTGAAAACCCGGGTCAGTCGAACCACGATCTGCGCGTGACCGCGCTGCTCGACTACATGGGAGAGCACTACCCGAACATGAAACTGGTCGGCCGCCAGGCGACCAACCAGGACAGCAATGCCGCCTACCGGGCAACGGCCTCAATCCTTCAGGCCAACCCGAACCTTGCCGCTCTCTGGATCCCGGAAGCGGGCTCTGCGGAAGGAGCTGTCGCAGCGGTGCTGGAAGCGGAAGCGAAAGTGCTGATCATGCATGCCGATGTGACGCCAACCACTCTTGAGCACATCAAGGCCGGCAACATCCACATGGCGCTGAATCCGAACCAGGGCATGCAGGGGTTCATGGGCTTCATGGCCGTGTTCCTCGCCGCACATTCCGACGTGTTCGATCCGTTCAACGACTACAAGGTTTCCGGCTACAACCCGGTTCAGATCCCTTACGTCGACAACGGCTTTGCCGTGATCACCAAGGAAAACGCCGACAGCTTCGACCTCAACGCCTACATGGAAGGCCGCGACCCGAGCTGATGAACAAACCGGGGCTCCTTTGGAGCCCCGTGTGATACGGCGGGCTGCCTGCAATCAATGCAGCAGATCAGGCAGCCCGTTCTTTCTCCGGAATTGCGAGCAAATCGGCCCTGTCATGACTGACGATGTGATCCTCAAGATCTCCAACCTCTCGAAATCCTTCGGGCCGGTTCAGGCGCTCAAGGGGGTAAGTTTCGAATTGCGCAAGGGCGAGATCCATGCGCTTGCCGGGGAAAACGGCGCCGGCAAATCGACGCTGATGAATATCATCGACGGCATCCTGCAGCCGGACAGCGGAGAAATCCGCTTCGATGGCGAACCGGTGGTCATTTCATCTCCAGCGATGGCGCAGAAGCTCGGCATCGGCTTCGTTCACCAGGAGATTGCGCTGTGTCCCGATGTGACGGTTGCCGAAAACATTTTCATGGCGACGACCAATGTCAGCCGTTCGTTCCTGATGAATTATCGTGCACTTGAAAAGAAAGCGGCTGAAGTGCTCGGCCAGCTTGGTGACATCGAGCCGACGACACTCGTGCGGGATCTGTCGATTTCCCACCAGCAGCTCGTCGAGATCGCCAAAGCCCTGACACTCGATTGCCGGGTGCTGATCCTGGATGAGCCGACGGCGGCGCTGACAGAGAAAGAAGCGCAGATCCTCTTCAAGATCATGCGCCGTCTTGCCGACAAGGGCATCTCGATCATCTACATCTCCCATCGCATGGTCGAGATCTTCGACAACTGCGATCGGGTCTCCGTTTTCCGGGACGGCACCTACATCACGACCCGCAATGTTGCGGAGATCCAGCCCGATGACGTGGTCAATGCCATGGTCGGCCGGGTTATCGACGAGCTTTACCCGCGCAAGCAGTCCGAAAGCGAAGAGACGGACGATATCATTCTGGACGTTCAGAACCTGAGTGAACGCACGCGTTTCAAGGATGTCTCGTTCCAGCTCCGCAAGGGCGAGATCCTCGGGATTGCCGGGCTGATCGGTGCTGGGCGCAGCGAGATCGTGAAGGGCATCTGCCGGCTTGAAGGCGACGTGACCGGGGAGGTTTCGCTCAATGGCCGCAAGCTGTCGCTGAAGACCTATCGGGACAGCATCTCCGAGGGCATCGTCTATTTGTCCGAAGACCGCAAGGGTGACGGCATCTTTTTGGATATGTCCATTGCCGCCAATGTCTCCGCCCTGAAACCGGAACAGGTCGCGAATTCCTTTGGTCTGATTGCCGGAAGCCGGGAGGTTGCGCAGGCAGACACGCTTGGCAAGCGTCTCAATCTCAAATGTGGCTCGCTGTCGGACCCGGTGTCATCGCTTTCCGGAGGCAACCAGCAGAAGGTTGCGATCGCGAAAATGCTGTCGGTCAATCCGAAGCTGATCTTCCTGGATGAGCCGACGCGTGGTGTCGATGTCGGCGCAAAGGCCGAGATCCATCGCATCCTGCGCAATCTCGCCAGCAGCGGGGTCGGAATTTTGGTGATCTCGTCGGAGCTGCCGGAACTGATCGGCGTTTGTGACCGTGTGCTGGTCGTCCGGGAGGGACAGATCAGCGGCGAAGTCACGGGCGATCAGATGACCGAAGAAAACATAATGCACCTGGCGTCCGTGGGCGCCCAGGCAACCATAAACTAATCGTGGGGGAAACCATGGAAGACGCCGTCTCCCTGACAGACGCGCCGAACGGCAAACCGGCAGACGTATCGATGATCCGCAAACTGTTGCGCATGCGTGAAACGGGACTGATCGCGATCATCCTAGTGTTGTTCATCGTGATGTCCTTCGCCTCGCCCTACTTCCTGACCTGGGTGAACATGCGCGCCATGGTCATGGCCTTTGCGGTGGAAGGCATCGTGGTGGTCGGCATGACCATCCTGCTGATTTCCGGCGGGATCGATCTTTCGGTTGGCTCGGTGACAGCGCTGGCCATGGTGATTGCCGGCTGGCTGTTCCTGAACGGGGTCGACCCCTGGGTCGCGTCGGCGATTTCGATTGCCGCCTGCACGGCCATCGGGGCGTTCATGGGGTTCTTTGTCACCCGCGTCGGCCTTCATCATTTCATCGTGTCGCTGGCAATCATGGTGATCGCCCGGGGGGCGTGTCTTCTGGGCACGGGCGGGCGTCCGCTCGGTCTGTTCACGCTGCCGCCCGAGTTCAAGTTCATCGGTCAGGGGTCCATTGGACCGATCCCGGTCGTGATCCTGATCTTCCTTGTGGTGGTGATCGGCTTCGACTTCCTGCTGCGCCGCACGACCATGTTCCGCAAGGTGTTCTATACCGGCAGCAACGAGAAGGCCGCCGCCTATTCCGGCATCCGTACCAAGCGCGTGGTGTTCTTCACGACCACCCTTTGCTCGGCTCTGTGTGGTGTGGCCGGCATCATCTACATGGCCCGCTTCGGTTCTGCCCAGCCGACCTTCGGCATCGGCATGGAACTGAACGTGATTGCGGCGGCCGTTATCGGCGGGGCGAGCCTCAAGGGTGGTTCGGGTACCATTTTCGGAGCGATCCTGGGGGCGGTGCTGCTGTCGGTTGTTTCCAGCTCGCTCGCGCTTCTGGATGTCTCGGTCTATTGGCAGGACATCATCCGCGGCTCGATCCTGCTGGCGGCGGTCTCCATAGACCACTATCTCGTCAAGAAACGCGCCTGACCCGGCTCCAGCGAAGAGGCAACCAGATGGCGGACAAGAAAAACGATATCGAGCTGATGCGCCAGATGCACACGGTTCTCGTGCTGCATTTCCTGGAAGGCAAGAAACAGTCGGAAATCGCCGAACTGCTCAACCTGTCGACGTCCAAGGTGAACCGTCTGATCACCCAGGGCCGCAAGATGGGCATGATCAAGATCGATATCGAGAACCCGTTCCAGCGGTTGACTGATCTGGAAAACCTGCTGGAACAATCGACGCCCCTTTCAAAAGCGCTGGTTACATCGTCCGTCGAAGGCAGCCCCAACACGACGCTGAAGCAGGTCGGGCTTGCCGCTGCCAACCATCTGGTGGAGACCATCCGTGATGGCGACATCATCGCCATCACGGGTGGCAAGGCCGTCGGGGCGGTGGTGCAGAACATCGAGACCGACCGGAAGTTTGACGTCACCGTGGTGCCGCTCACTGGAGGGGTGCAGGGCAAGTACCACACGGATGTCAATCATCAGGCCAACCTGATGGCCGAGAAGCTGGGCGGCAAGGCACTGCAGCTTCATGCGCCGCTCTTTGCCGAAAGCCGGGAGCAGCGCGACATGCTGATGGAAGTCGGCTCCATTCGCGAGGTCCTGGACCTGGCACGGCAGGCAACGATCGCTCTGGTCGGCATCGGATCCATCGCGACGCCCGGGTCGAGCTACTACGACCTGCATCCGATGCCTGAATCGGACCGCAAGATGTTGGTTGGTAGCGGTGTCAGCGCCGAATTCCTGGCCTACCTGATGCGCCAGGACGGGACGGTTGCCGACTACGCCCTCAATTCGCGGCTGGTCGCACTGGCGCCTGAAGAGCTGCGGCGCTTCAAGCGGGTCATCGGGGTGACCTCGGGCGATGAAAAGATCTGGCCGATCCGGGCCGTCCTCAACGGAAACTATCTGAATTCACTCATCTTGGACGAGGACACCGCGGGAGCGGTCCTTGCAACCATGGAAGGCAAACAGAATGTTGCATGAAATGCTGACACGCGAGATCGGACGCTCAAGCATTGAGGCGTCGGCTATCGGGCTCGGCACCTGGGCCATTGGCGGCTGGATGTGGGGCGGCACGGATGAAGCCAAGTCGATTTCCGCAATTCAGGCTTCCATCGATGAAGGCATCAGCCTGATCGACACTGCTCCGGCGTATGGCCAGGGGCTGTCGGAGGAGATTGTCGGCAAGGCGATTGCAGGCCGCCGCGAAAAGGTGGTGCTGGCAACCAAATGCGGTCTCGTCTGGCACACCCAGAAGGGCAATCACTTCTTTGATTATGACGGCAAGCCGGTGCACCGGTATCTCGGCAAGGATGCGATCGTCCATGAGGTGGAGCAGAGCCTGAAGCGGCTCGGGACCGATTACATCGATCACTACATCACCCATTGGCAGGATCCGACCACGCGGATTGCGGAAACCATGGAGGCGCTGGAAACCCTGAAGACCCAGGGCAAGATCCGCTCCATCGGTGCCAGCAACACGACTGCCGACGATGTGAAGGCCTATGTGGCTGCAGGGCAGCTGGACGCGATCCAGGAAGAATATTCGATGATCAAGCGGGACATCGAGGACACCCTGGTGCCACTCTGCCTCAAGGAAAAGGTTTCAGTGCTGAGCTATTCGTCGCTGGCGCTAGGTCTTCTGACGGGCAAGATCGGTCCTGACAGAACCTTCGAAGGTGATGATCAGCGCAAGGACAATCCGCGCTTCTCGGTCGAAAACCGCCGCAAGGTTGCCAAGCTTATGGATGCCATCGCGCCGATAGCGGAGGCCCATGGTGCCACCAAGGCCCAGGTGGTGATCGCCTGGACGCTGCAGCAGCCGGGCATCACCTTCTCCTTGTGCGGAGCCCGTGATCCGGAGCAGGCGCGGGAGAATGCCAAGGCGGGGCGCCTCAGGTTGACCAGTGAAGAAATCGGGCTCATCGGCGATGCTGCCGCGACCCATCTGACCGAACTCGCCGCTTAAGAGACTTCGAAATTGAGATTGGAAAGGGCACCGGGCATCCGTCCGGTGAACGGGGAAGGCATGTCCGAACAACGGCAAGGAAAATGGGACCGTATCGCGCGTGACGGCGCGTTCGACGCCGTTGTCGTCGGCGGCGGTATCAACGGGATCGGGGTCTACCGGGATCTGGCGCTGCAGGGTGTCAGGGTGCTGCTGGTGGAACGGAACGACTTTTGTTCGGGGTGCAGTTCTGCCTTGTCGCGCATGATCCATGGAGGATTGCGCTATCTGGAAAACGGCGAGTTCGACCTGGTGCGCGAATCCCTGCGCGAACGCGACGCGCTGCTGGTCAATGCGCCTCATCTGGTCCATCCGCTGCCGACCGTCATTCCCATCGGCTCTCTCTTTTCCGGGCTCTTGAACAGCGCGGCAAGTTTCTTCGGCTTTTCAGGTCAGCCCTCCAGCCGGGGAGCGGTTCCGATCAAGCTCGGGCTGACGCTTTATGACTGGGTGACACGCAAACGCCGGTTGTTGCCGAAACACCGTTTCCGCGGGGCGAAGGCGACCCGGAATACCTGGCCTGGACTGACCGGTGCCATCCGGTGTTCGGCCACTTATCACGATGCCTGGATCAGCCACCCGGAGCGGCTTGGTCTGGAACTGGTCAGGGAAGCGGAAGAGGTGGCTCCGGACTGTGTCGCCCTCAACTATGCCTGTCTTGAGCCGGCCGGGAGCGGTTTTGTTGTGCGAGATCAGGTGAGCGGCCGAACGGAAGAGATCTCGGCGAAGATCCTCGTCAATGCCACAGGCGCCTGGCTGGATGATGCCATTGATGAGCTTGCCGGCAATTCCAGCCACGAACGCCTGGTGTCGGGTACAAAGGGATCGCATCTCATTCTCGACAATCCGGCGCTGGAGAAGGCGCTTGGCGGCCATATGGTCTATTTCGAGAATTCGGATGGCCGGGTCTGCATCGTCTTTCCGTTCTTCGGCAAGGTTCTGGCCGGGTCGACGGATATCCGCGTCAAGACAGCCGAACGTGTGCGCTGTGAGCCGGAAGAAGAAGCCTACATTCTGGGCTCGCTCCGGCTGGTCTTTCCGGAGATCGACTTCAATGCGGATGATGTCGTTTTCAGTTACAGCGGCATTCGGCCGTTGCCGAAGAGCGATCATGATTTTACAGGCCGGATTTCCAGGGGCCATTTTACGACCCGTATCGAAGGACCCGTTCCGCAGATCTGCATGATCGGCGGCAAGTGGACAACGTTCCGTGCCTTTGCCGAACAGGCGACGGACGAAGTGCTCAGCGAACTTGGCCGGACCAGGCATGTCGGCACCCTGTCGCGCCCGATCGGCGGCGGAAAGGATTTTCCTGATGCTGCCGTGATCCTGGAGCGCGACCTGATCTCGAACCATGGCATTGGTCCCGCGCGCGCCGCGCACCTGGTGGCGACCTATGGCACCACGGCGACGGAGCTGCTGGCCTTTTGTCAGGGCAGGCCGGACGACGAGGCACTTTCGCCGCAGACAGAAATCACAGCGGCGGAGATCGCGTTCCTCGCCTCCCGCGAAAGCGTGGTGACCCTTGCCGACATCGTGTTGCGCCGGACGACACTCGCCATCCAAGGACTGATCAGTGAAGAGCTGCTCGACAAGCTGGCGGCCGTCGCCGGTGAAGAACTCGGCTGGTCCGACGCAGAGCGCGGGCTTCAGCGCGACCGGCTGATCGAAGACCTTTCCACCTATTACGGCGTTTCGTTTGAAGATCGCCGGAACCAAGACACAAGCAGGAGCAGAATATGCGTTTGAGCCCCAAAGCCCGGATGAACCGGATGTTCACCCACGGCGGCTGCCTGGATGTTGCCGTTGATCATGGCGTGTGCAACGAACCGAGCTTCATGGTTGGCCTGGAAGACATGGCCGGGGTTGTCGACACCCTGGTCAAGGCCGGGCCTGATGCGATCCAGATGGCCTATGGCCAGGCGGATCTGTTGCAGTCGCGTCCGGAGAAGGACAAGCCGGCGCTGGTGATGCGCATCGACATGGGCAACCCCTACAATGACCAGCGCCACCGGGTGATGTGGTCGCTGCTGCAGAATGCCGACGAGCCGATCATCGGGGCTCTGGAAATGGATGCGGCTTGTGTCGTGGTGAACCTGTTCATGTTGCCGGACGAGCCGGAGCTGTTTCGCCAATGCGTGGAGAATATCTCCAGGGTGCGCGCTGCCTGCCACAAGTACGGCATGCCGTTGATGATCGAGCCGCTGGTAATGCTGCCGAACGACATCCGGGGTGGCTATCAGGTCGACGGCGATGCAAACAAGATCGTGACACTGGTTCGGCTGGCTAGCGAGATGGGAGCTGACATCATCAAGGCGGACCCGACCGATAACGCGGAAGATTTCCACCGGGTGGTCGAAGCGGCGCGTGTTCCGGTTCTGGTGCGTGGTGGCGGCAAGGAAGACCTGAAGACCGTGCTCAGGAAATCCGCTGCACTGATGCGCCAGGGTGCCAAGGGCATGGTCTATGGCCGCAACATCTATCAGCACGACAACCCGAAAGCGGTGGTTGCGGCACTCATGGCAATGATCCACAACGGTGCCGACGGTGACGAAGCATGGGACATCTATAACCGTGGCTGACGACAGGACTTATCTGCTGGGGCTTGATGCCGGCAACACGGTGATCAAGGCTGTCCTGTTCGATCTGGCGGGCCGCCAGGTGGCGATGAGCGCACTGGACGGTCAATCGTTTTCACCTGCTCCCGGACATGTTGAACGCGATCTCGGAGAGTTGTGGCGCAATGCGCAAACGGTTATCCGCGAGTGCCTTGACAAAGCCGGTGTCGAGCCTTCGCAGGTCGCGGCAATTGGTTGTGCCGGGCACGGCAACGGTCTTTACCTGCTGGACAAGGACCATGAGCCACTGCTCGGCATCCAGTCGCTGGATACGCGCGCCGCGGATCATGCAGGCAAGCTGCGTGAGGCGCATGGTGACAGGCTGCACGCCCTGAGCCTGCAGGAGCCCTGGCCGTCCCAGACCCCGACGCTGCTTGCCTGGATCAAGGGCAACCGGCCGGATCTTTATGCCCGGACCGGAACCGTGCTCCTGTGCAAGGACTTCATCACCTTCAAGCTGACCGGAGAACGCGTCAGCGAGATCTCCGACATGTCGGGGTGCGGTTTGCTGAGGTTACCGGACAATCTCTACGACAGGGAGCTGCTGGAACTTTATGGTCTCGGCGAGGCGGAGCCGATGCTGCCGCATCTGGTCGAACCGGCGGATGTGGCCGGGCATGTCACGGCAGAAGCCGCGGCTGCGACCGGACTGAAGGAAGGGACGCCGGTTGTCGGCGGCTATTTTGACGTGATCGCCAGTGCGCTCGGGTCGGGCGTTGTCCATTCCGGCGAAGCCTCGATCATTGCAGGCACCTGGAGCATCAATCAGGTCTTTTCGGAGGCCCCGATCGTCGACAAGGCAATGTTCATGGCCTCGGGTTTTGCCCCCGGCCGGTTCGTCAATATCGAATCGAGCGCAACATCGGCTGCAAACCTGGAATGGTATGTGCGAGAGCTGGTGGAGCGCGGGAAACATCACGACGATCCGTTCGGCTATTGCAACGCGAGGATCGCGGAGGTCGCGCCCGCCGCGGACGACCCGTTCTTTCACCCGTTCCTTTACGGCTCGCGGCTTGGGGCGGACTTCCGCGCCGGGTTCTATGGTCTCGCCGGCTGGCATTCGGAAGGGCACCTGCTGCGGGCCTTGTTCGAAGGGGTTCTCTTTGAACATCGCCGCCATATCGAGGTGCTCGGGAGAACCGGTGTCACCTTCGACCGGGCAGTGCTCTCCGGAGGCGGGTCACGCAGCCCGGTCTGGCCGCAGATGTTCGCCGATTGTCTGGGAGTTCCGATCACCGTTGCGGAAGCCCGTGAGACGGGTGCGCTGGGCGCGGCGATTGGAGGTGGTGTTGGTGTCGGTCTCTTCCCCGATTACGAGACGGCTGTTGCAGCCATGACGAGGGCGCAGAAGGAATACCTGCCGGTGGCTACGATGAAATCGCACTACGACCGGCGCTACCGGACCTATTGCAAGCTGACAGATGCTCTTCGGTCCTTCTGGGCCGATATGCATGTCAGGGACGAATAGTCCTCTTGGAGGAATTGCCGAAACGTCAGGATCTTCTAGTGTGAGGGAAACAGCCGTGCGAACTCGCATCGGCGAGCGCCCACATATGTCTTTTTTCGAGTTTGCGAAGAAACAGAAAACCTGATCAGGATGAGGGTGTTAAAGGGTCTCATCGGTGCCGGCGGAAGATTGCCTGGTCCGGCGTGATGCAGATCATCGAAGTTTGGACCGCAGCAGGAAAGACTGCGGACAGGAAATGGGCAGGAAACGGGAAACGACATGAGCGGTCCGACTTCACTCGATGGAACCTACGATTATGTGATCGTCGGGGCCGGAACGGCCGGCTGTGTTCTGGCAAACCGGCTGACCGAGGATCCTTCGGTCAAGGTGCTGATTCTGGAAGCAGGCGGTTCGGACAATTATCACTGGGTGCATATCCCGGTCGGATATCTCTTTTGCATCGGCAATCCGCGCACCGACTGGATGATGAAGACAGCCAGCGAGCCGGGCCTCAACGGACGCAGCCTGGTCTATCCGCGTGGCAAGGTTCTGGGCGGCTGCACGTCCGTCAACGGCATGATCTACATGCGCGGCCAGGCGGCGGATTACGACCATTGGCGTCAGCTTGGCAACGTCGGCTGGTCCTGGGATGATGTGCTGCCCTATTTCCTGAAGTCGGAAGACCATCATGCCGGAAAGTCAGGTTTGCATGGCGGTGGCGGTGAGTGGAAAGTCTCCAAGCAGCGCCTGAAATGGGAAATCCTCGAAGCCGTTCAGAAAGGCGCACGGGAGTTCGGTGTCGAACCGCGTGCGGATTTCAATGACGGCAGCAACGAAGGCAGCGGTTTTTTCGAGGTCAACCAGAATGGCGGCGTTCGCTGGAACACGGCGAAAGGTTTCCTTCGCCCGGCACTGAAACGGCCGAACCTGCGCTTGATCACCCATGCCGAAACCAGGTCGATCCTGTTGGAAGGCAAGCGTGCAGCCGGTGTTACCTTCACCGTGAAGGGGCAGGAAAGGACCGCGCGGGCGGAGCGCGAGGTTCTGCTGGCTGCGGGGGCGATCAATTCACCCAAGATCCTGGAGCTTTCCGGCATCGGCAATGGCGCGGTGCTGTCGCAGCACGGCATCGAGGTGAAGCATGAACGTGCTGGCGTTGGCGAGAACCTGCAGGATCACCTTCAGATCCGAACGGTCTACAAGGTCAAGAACGCCAAGACCCTGAACACCATGGCCAACAGTCTTTTCGGAAAAGCCTCGATTGCGCTTCAATACGGGTTGATGCGATCCGGGCCCATGTCGATGGCACCCAGCCAGTTCGGCATGTTCACCAAGTCAGATCCGTCGCTTGAAACGCCGGATCTCGAATATCACGTCCAGCCTCTCTCGACCGACAAGCTCGGCGACCCGCTGCATCCGTTCCCGGCAATCACGGTTTCGGTGTGCAACCTTCGTCCGGAAAGCGTTGGTGCGTCACATATTCAGAGTGGTGATAGTGGGCAGCAACCCGACATAAAGCTGAATTACCTGTCGGCGGAAAAGGACAAGCTCATTGCCCTCAAATCCGTACGTCAGGCGCGAGAGATCATGACGGCCAAGGCCTTGCAGGCCTACCAGCCGGAGGAAATCCTGCCGGGGCCTCAGGTCGACAGCGACGAGGACCTTCTGAAAAAGGTCGGCGATATCGCCACCACGATCTTCCACCCGGTCGGAACCTGCCGGATGGGTCCGGACGAACAGTCGGTTGTCGATCCTCAGCTGAAAGTTCGCGGTCTCGATGGCCTTCGGGTTATCGATGCCTCGATCATGCCGAAGATCGTTTCCGGCAACACGGCTTCGCCCGTGGTGATGATCGCGGAAAAGGCGGCGGACATGATCCGGATGGAGCAACGGGGCTGAGCTTTTTTGGGTTGGAATAAATCGACGGCGGCCCTTATGAGCCTCTCTGAACATTGCCCACCCACTGCCTCATCCTGAGGAAGCGTGTCAGCGCTGTCTCGAAGGATGGGCGGCATATTCTGGGCAAGCGGCCCATCCTTCGAGACGGACCTGACGGTCCTCCTCAGGATGAGGGGGAAGTTGGTTGGGCTGAACTGAGTCGAGCTAACTTAAGCTGAGCAGACCTGAATTGAGCTGCTTGCAAGGTGTCCGGCAAACCTCTGAAATTTCACACCTAATCCGCCGCCTTCACCCGATACGGAACGATACCGCGTTGGCCTGAATCGATGAAAGGTTCCTTGTCGACGGCCGGGAAGGCGCGCTGGTCGCAATTGTCCCTCGGGCAGATGCGGCAGTTGACGCCAATGGGCTCGGGCGAGGAGATCTCATCGACTGCAAGTCCGTCGGCATAGACCACCGCATCGGCATATTGCACCTCGCAGCCGATACCAAGCGCGTAGCGGCGCTCGCCGCTGCGGTAGTCCGGCTGGTGTTTGGTGATGCTGGTCGCCACGCAAAGATAGCGTACTCCGTCAGGCATCTGGGCGACCTGCGAGGTGAACTTGTTTGAGTTCTGTTCAAAGGCCTGATGGACGTTCCAGCGCGGGCAGGAGCCGCCGAAGCGGGCGAACTGGAACCGGGTTGCGCTGTGGCGTTTGACGACGTTGCCGGCCCGGTCGATCTTAACGAAGTAGAACGGCAGACCTTTGGCGCCGGGGCGCTGCAGGGTCGACAGACGGTGGCAGACGGTCTCGATACTGGCGTCCAACCGGTTGGACAGAAGCTGGATGTCGTGCCGGGTTTCCGCAGCGGTTTTCAGGAAGTCGTCATAGGCCAGGATCAAGGCGCCCGCGAAATAGTTCCGCAAGGCCAACCGCGCGATGCTTTCCGCCGACTTGGTCTTGAACCTTGCCTTGGTGACCTCTTCCGAAATGAGGTCTCGTACACACAGTTCGGCGACGACTGACCCAAGCAGGAAGCTCTTGGTCGATTGCGGAATGGCACTGTAGAGCGCGATGGTGCGGGCGAAATCGTCCTGACGGATCAACGTGCCTCGATAGTCCGGAAATTCCGTGACTGATATACCGAAGCGTTCCTGAAGCCAGGTGGTCAGGGCGGTGAACTTCGAAGGGGCTTTCGAAAGTCCGATCTCCAGCGAGAGCTTCTCTGCGGCCCGGTCGATGCTGTCGACGTAATTGTCCATGTAGTGGAAATAGTCGCGGACCTCTTCATAAGCGGATTTCCGAGGTCCGGGACCGCTTTCCGGACTGCCGCCGAGCTGGACCAGATCGTCCTCGTTCGCTTCCCGGTCGTGATAGGTCCGCAGCGCGCCGTAAAGATCCATGATCGCCTTGGTGACGCCTGGTGCCCGAGTGACCAGCTCATGCACTTCCTGCCGGCCGACGGAGGCTGTCAGAAACTGGGTGTCGGCGAAAATTTCCTGAAGATCCTGCACCACCCGGTCGAGGTCGTTCTGCTCGAAAGCCGACAGATCGACGCCAAAGATCCTGTTAATCGTTAGCAACACCGAGGCGGTGACCGGGCGGTTGTTGTTTTCGATCTGGTTCACATAGGCGGTGGACAGGCCGATTTTCTTTGCAAACTCCACCTGGGAAAGGCCGAAATCCGAGCGGATTTGCCTCAACGTGTGGCCGGAATAGAGTTTTTTGCTCACGCTTGGCATCCTTCAGGATCAAATTGCAAAACTTTAACATTATGCAGTATGCATTTTAACATTTTACAATAGCCGGATAATCATGAAAAGTCCTGCCACCACGGAGGAATACAAACCCAAGGAACATAGTGATGACCGCTCATTTC
The DNA here is from genome assembly GCF_012395805.1 of Labrenzia sp. 5N. NCBI lineage: Bacteria > Pseudomonadati > Pseudomonadota > Alphaproteobacteria > Hyphomicrobiales > Stappiaceae > Labrenzia > Labrenzia sp. 5N. The sequence continues at coordinate 49,202 of NZ_JAAZTM010000011.1, forward strand.
GCCTTGCCGACAAGTTCCGCAGTCAATGGTAGCGCCGGCCCGTTCGCCGCAGGCATCCGTTGGCCGATCAACCTCACCGACCTGGTGACGCCGCGCCAGCTGGAAATCATGGTGAAGCTGTGCGAAGGCAAGGTGAACAAGCAGATTGCCTATGAGCTGGACGTGTCGATTGCGACCGTCAAAGCGCATATCCGCAATGCGATCACTCGTCTCGGGGCGAAAAATCGCACCAATGCGGTTGCCATCGTCGCTGCCAACAGCGCGATTTTCCAGAACGCAGCCGCCTGATCTGGTGACAGACCAGCCTTCCGGACATCCAGCCAGAAACTTGTGGGTGTCCGGAGGTGGGTCAAACTGAAATACCGGTGCAGCCAGCTCGACTTTGTTTGATCAGGCGTGCGTCTGACAGATTGTGCAAGCCCCATCGACCGCGGCATAACGCGAGAAAATAACCGCGAACCGCAGCCAGTCTGACGGCGAGACCGCCGTCAGTCGCTCGCATTTCGTCGAAAACCTGCTCCCCGACACCACTGAACTTACGAGCCGGACGTTTCCGGCAAACTATCAGGCTGTCCGCTTGATCATGGATGTGCGGATGCTTTCCACCTCCGCGGCGAGGAAGTCGCAAAAGTCCTTGGCGACAATGGAAATCGGCCGGTGGGTCGGTGTGAGGATCGACAGGCTGTTCTGAATGCGCGGCCGGAACGGACGAAAGACGATCATGGGCGGGCCCATGCCGAGCCGACCTTTTTCCTGCGCGTTGTAGGCCGTGATCATGTCGCACATCAGGGCGCAGAGGCCTGCTTCGACGAAGCGGAGCCCAAGCCAGGCCGTCTGAAGTTCGAAGCGCTGGTTGAAACGAACTCCGGCATCGCGAAAACGGGCGAGTGTCTGCCGGTGGCTGCGATGTTCTGAATGAAGCAGCGCCAGCGGATATCCATCCAGTTCAGTCGGGGTAATGACTTCCTTCGAGGCCAGGGGATCGGTCGCGGGGATCGCGCACATGCATTCCAGGTCGAAGTCGATCTGGTCGAAGGAATTTCGGGCTCTCGGTGTTTCTGCAAATCCGATATCGAATTGCTGCGCGGCGATCAGTTCCTCGATTTCGGCTGACGTTCTGCTGGCCAGGGCAACCTTGACGCTTGGCTTGTCGGCAATGAACTTCGACAGGCTGTTGGGCAGGAAATCGGCCGTCGCTTCCGGTATGCCTGCGACCCGCAGTTGGCCGTGTTCCCGGTTGGCGAGACCGCGCAGGGTGCGCTTGGAAATTTCCAGCCGCTTGAGAATGGCTTCCGCTTCTTCCAGGAAGAATTCCGCTTCCGGTGTCGGAACCAGTCGGCCTTGCTCGCGAACGAACAGTTTCAATTCCAGTTCGGTTTCAAGACCCGCGATTGTGGAGCTGACTGCAGGTTGCGTCCGGCCAAGCGTACGCGCGGCTTCAGAAATCGAGCCACTTCGCATGACCTCTCGAAAGGTCGCCAGTTGCCGAATAGAAAGATTCATGGTTCTGCGAGAACCGCCCTCTCAAATCTCCACCTTTATTAATGTGTCGCCTAAACAGGTGCAGGTCAACACATGCAGAGAATTGTTGTGTATTCTTGTGGGTTTAGCTGAATAAACGCAAATAATACCTGCTTCGATTCCGTAATATTGCTATATTACGAAATCGAATGCTTCCCTTTGCGTAAGCTCAAGCCGTCCCGACAAGCTCGGGACGATTTCCGGCTGGTCTCAAGGTGCCGGTGACCAGAGCCTTGCAAGATCGAAGTTGTTGACGTCCTCAAGCAGCTCGATAAAGCCGCGTGCTGCGTGATCGAGCGATTGCCGACCCTTTTCAGCCGTGGCCAGCGAGGCGTTGCCGAGCGCGCCCGTTTCGTTTAGATCCTGCGCCTTCCATCCGTATTGGGCTTTGCCGTGGCCACGCAGATGCTTGAATTCCTGCAGGTAGGTTTGCTGTTCCGACGGAAAATCGGTGGCAAGCTCCATGCGGACAAGATCAGGACGCAGATGTAACATCAGTGATGTTTCGATGTCGCCGCCATGTATGCCGTAGGTGAATTCCGCGTCGGCATACAGCCCGTCGGGCTGACCGAACCGCAGCCAGTTGGTGGCGGTGACGAACATGTCGTGTTTCACGCGCAGCTCCCGCGCCACGATATCCAGAACAGGAACGTTGCCGCCGTGGGAGTTGATCAGCACAAGTTTGCGAATTCCGGCACGAGCGACGCTTTCGCCCAGCTCTAGCCAGGCGCGTGTGACCGTGTCCCAGGCTAGGGTCAATGTGCCGGGTGAAGAGATGTGTTCGTCCGATTTGCCGACGGCCTGTACGGGTAGGAAAGTGACAGGCAGACCAGTGGGCAGAAGCTCGAGTACCCGCTTGACCTGACCTTCTGCAATCGTCGTGTCCGTCGACAGTGGCAAATGCGGGCCGTGCTGTTCGATGGCCGCAACGGGAAGAACCGCGATCCAGTCTTCAACTCCTTGCGACTGAAAGTCGAGGGTTGTCATGTCTTGCCAATAAGGCTTGGGCAGCATGGATCCGTTCCGCTTTGAAGATACGTCACTTTCTCCTTTGCATAGCGTGTCCGGGCAGGCAAGAGGCGGTAGCAGAACGGCCATTGAGCGAGTGGGTCTTCACGAACTTATGATGCTGGATTCTTAACCGGTGTTTAGAATTTGCTGACGCCTTTTTGGGACAATTCGCGCCATGATCGGCGCAATCCTGTCAAATACGCCGGCAACGATCCTAAGAGGAAGCGGTGTCGCGGCCGAACGCGATCCTGGTTCTGGGGAAAATACCCAGGGCCGGGACCAGGCTTCTGCGCGTGCAAGCCAGGCAAGTGCCCAGGCAATCTCTGCCCGTGCCGGCAATACGCCGACCTTGACCGCACAAGCCGTGATCGCCCTGCAGGAAGTCGACGGTTCTGCCGATGCGCCAGGTAGATCCCGCCAGGCAACTGCACCCGGAACTCCCGAGAGCGAAGAGACCGAGACCGGAACGCCCGCAAATTCGGCGCCTGCTGGCGACAGTGCTGATGCTGAGGCCGAAGCCGCCAGCGGTGGAGCTGGTCAGGCGCAGGATGATGCTGCAAAGGACGAAGATACTGATGGCGACGGCCTTGACCAGGCCGAGGAAAAGCAGGTCGACAAATTGAAACAGCGTGACCAGGAAGTCCGTGCCCATGAGCAGGCACATGCCCGTGTTGGCGGTGCTTATGCCGGGGCGCCCAGCTACACCTTTCAGCAGGGACCGGACGGCAAGCGGTATGCCATAGGGGGCGAGGTCCAGATCGATACCTCCAAGGAACGCACACCGGAAGCCACGATCCGCAAGATGCAGGTTGTCATTCGCGCTGCGACCGCACCTGCCGATCCGTCTTCTCAGGATCTGAAGGTGGCGCAGCAGGCAAGGGCCCAGATTTCCGAAGCGCAGGCAGAAGTCCGGCAGAAGAAGTCGGAAGAACTGTCCGGGGATGATGACGACGGGAATGTCAATTCCGCCTCCGGTCCCGATCTTGAGACTGTCGGTGCGGACAGCACGACTGGCCGGAACAATTCTGGCGGCTCGGATAGTGCCGAGACTGTTGGCGGAACGAGCGGGGACAGGGCCCGGGCGGAAACCGCTGCAGCCATTTCCGCCTATCAGTCCGCAGTGGAGCGGACCAATGAAATCCAGTCCCGTCTGTCCGGGCTGGCCACTTGAGCCAGCAATCCTGGTCCTGCACAGAATCGAGACCTGGCTGCAGGCATTTTTTCCTATCGCGGAAGCTGGTTTAAGGCGCTGCTTATTTCACCCGGAATGATGCTTGTCAGGCTGGCACTTGCGTGACAGAAAGACGGCTCCCTTTCGGGCGCTCGCCCTCCCAGAAAATGTTAGCTCCATGTCAGTTTCAATTCAGCGCCAAGCCATTGCCGCGCGTCGTGTCGTTTCGGCGATCTTCTTCATGTGCGGAACCAGTATCGGTACGTGGGCATCGCGAATTCCCAATATCAAGTCTGCAACCGGGCTCGATGAAAGCGGCTTCGGCATTCTTCTGCTTGTCATGGCTTGCGGTGCGTTTGTCGCCTTTCCCATTACCGGAATGCTGATCGACCGCCTGGGCGCGGCCCCCATGACAAAGTTGCTGGCGGTCGCCAACATCATCAGTTTCGTTCTGATCGGTCTTTCGCCCAACGTGGCCTTGCTGACAGCGGCATTGTTCCTGGCAGGGCTGAGCATTGGTGCGCTGGATATTTCCATGAACGGCTGGGGTGCTGAAGTGGAAAAGGCGCTGGAGCGTCCGATCATGTCCTCCTATCACGGGCTGTACAGCCTGGGTGCGGGTGTTGCTGCCCTGGCCGGCGGGCTTGCGATCATGGCGGATCTCAGCGTGCTGTCGCATTTTGTCCTGTGGGGCATCGTCGCGGCGCCATTCCTTGTCTGGTATTGGCGCCAATCCTGGCCGCAGACCAAGACGGAAAACGAAGATGGCAGCAAGGCACCGCTTTTCGCTCTGCCCAAGGGGGCTCTGGTGCTGGTCGGGCTGATGGCGCTGGTGGCAGCGCTGGGCGAAGGCGCAGTTACGGACTGGGCCGCGCTCTATCAGATCGAGGATCTTGGCATTGCCGAGTCGATCGCGCCCGCCGCTTTCACGATTTTCTCTATCGCCATGGTGATCATGCGCCTGTCCGGTGACAAGGTGATCGCCCGCTTCGGGCCGGTGCCGACAGCACGGGTCAGCGGTATCGTCGCGCTGCTCGGGTGCATCCTGCTGGTCTCCGGCGCAGGTCTGTGGTCTGTGTGGGCCGGCTGTTTCGTGATGGGCCTTGGATATGCGGTGCTGTTTCCGCTTGCCATGTCGCGGGCAGCCAGTGATCCGCACATGTCGAAAGGGGCTGCCCTTGCGGCCGTTGCGACACTTGGCTATGGAGCTTTTCTGTTCGGTCCGCCGCTTCTGGGCTTTGTTGGCGACTATCTCTCGCTGAGAGCGTCGTTCATCACCGTTGCGGTGCTGACGGTTGCCATTCCGCTGCTTGCAGGGGCGCTCAAGGTCAAGGACTGACGGGCACTGTGGAGACGGTTCACATAACGGGAACGCTGGAAGCGATCACATGACGTCACACAAGAAGGCCCCCGTCGTCGTATCCCTGAACGGTATCGGCAAGGTTTTCGAAAACGGCACAACCGCGCTCGACGATTTCTCCCTGGATGTGCGTGAGGGCGAATTCGTGTCCCTGCTTGGGCCATCCGGGTGCGGCAAGTCGAGTGCGCTCAGGATCATCGCCGGATTGTCCGATCCCAGCACGGGCACCGTTTCCTGGCCGGCGGAGCGAAGCGGGCAGGAGGAACATGAGCTCGGGTTCGTGTTCCAGGAGCCGACCCTGATGCCGTGGGCAACGGTTTTTGCCAATGTCTGGTTGCCACTGCGGTTAAAAGGCGTATCTCGCCAGGCTGCCCGGGACAGGGTGATGGAAGCACTTGCGACCGTCGGACTGGCCGACTTTGCCGAAGACTTTCCCCGTCAGTTATCCGGCGGCATGAAGATGCGGGTCTCGATTGCCCGGGCGCTTGTCACCCGGCCAAAAGTTCTTCTGATGGACGAACCCTTTGCCGCGCTCGATGAAATCACCCGGTTCAAGCTTAACAACGACCTGCTGCACCTGCAGAAGACCTTCGGCTGGACCGTGCTTTTCGTGACGCATTCGGTATTCGAATCCGTCTATCTCTCCAGTCGCATCGTGGTGATGGCCGCGCGGCCAGGCCGGGTGATACGCGAGATGGAAATCGACGCACCTTACCCGCGAGAAGACAGTTTCCGGACCTCCGCCGAATACAGTCAATATTGCCGTGAGGTTTCCGATGCGCTGCATGGTGCACTGGAGCCGGCTGACGCGCTTTGAAAGGCGTCGGATGTCCGTTAGTGGTCTGTATCACCGTTCGACAGAGGCACTTCAGCGGTCGGTGCATCAAAAGTTAGCTGGATAACAGGCGCCAAGTCTGCGCAGTCTCAGTAAAATCGACTTTTCCCGGGCGAGTGTCATTTGACGGTTAAATACTCCCGCTAGGGTTCCGCCGCATCATTGATGAACGTGATTCGAGTTGATTGGAAGACGGGGTTGCTGCGATGGCTTTTAATTACAAGAAAAGCATAACGTTTCGACTGGTTCAGGCGGCGAAGGCGCAGCGGGCCCGGTCCGGGGCGCATCTCATGCGAATCGGGCTGCACCCCGGCCAGGAACTGGTGCTGAAGGTTCTGGCAGATACGGACGGGCGCACAATGAGCCAGCTGGCTCTCGCGCTTGGTGTGCAGCCGCCCACCGTCACCAAGATGGTGACCCGGCTTTCCAGTCAGGGATATGTTCGCCGCCAGGTTTCCGACACGGACGGCCGTCTTGCCCGCGTTTATCTGACCGATGTCGGCCGTGAACTGGTGCTGTCGGTGGACAAGGCCTGGAAGCGTCTGGAACGGGAAGCCATGTCCGGTCTGGAGGACAAGGACCGCAAGAAACTGCGGAAGCTGCTGCGGCAGGTCGAGAAGAACCTGTCGATTTCCGTCGACGACGACCCGGAACACGAGGCCGATTTCGACACAGACGGCGATGAAGTCGCGGAAGCCGAAGCCAAGGAAATAGACAAGGCCAAGACGAAGGAACTTTCAGTGGCCTGATCCGCGTCTGGCTGCCGAATCTCCCGTCAGCCGCCAGATGGCACCATGTGCAGGGCGGCCGGGAAAGATTACAAATCCGTCATTTGAAAAGGGGCGTTGTGCTTCTTACCTCCGTCGCAGCCAGACTGGCACATACGGAGGATGCACACATGCAACTGAGGTATCGGACGATAAACGAGGACCGCGGTGCCCGCCGGGCAGCAGAGCTGCGAGACCGGTTCCGGCACGTGTCGGATGCTTCCATCAACCACCCGCAATTCGGTTTGAGACACGGTGCGCAAGCCCGCACCTGGAGCGAGGTCAAATCTCGTCAGTCTCAATTTCAGGAGCTCATGGCCTGGAGTGTGCTGGCGGTGGTGATGGTCTTCATCGGATTGATGATGCTCTAGACATCGCTGCCATCCTGGCTGAAACCGACCGGTGACGCTTCGGAGAAAGCGGCACCGGCACGAGATGAACACGCGGCGAACGGCTGGACCGTTCGCCGCTTTTTTGTGTCTACCGGCTATGGCCCATCTGGGGGATGCAGGGCTCTGCTCTCCGGCGCTAGAGCATTCGCGTTTCACAAACGGTTGATCCGGCTTATGAAGATTGTCGAGGACGTCGCAAGCAACCGCTGTGGTCAACAGCAACTGGGGGAATGTCATGAGTGTCGCGGTGACTGGCGGGAGAAAGAATTGGCTCGGGCAATCCACAGCCGTCAGGCGCGGCAAAGCTGCCCGGCTCTCTGCGACGCTGGATCACGGCAAAACCCTCCGGCCTTTCCTGGCATTCATTGTCCTCCTTGCCGGAACAAGTTCAGCGGCAACCGCGCAGACGCCTGATCCCGAACCGAAATTGCCCGCGGGTCTTGAAGCCGAGATTGCGTCTTGCAAGGCGGATCCAGCGAACCGGATCGGCGGCGCCGCGATTGGCGAGTGCCTGGAGGACCGGGCAGCGGAACGGCGGGCGGAACTGGACCGCAGACGCGAAAAACTCGCTGAACGGCTCTGCAATCCGGCGCATACGAAACAGCTGTTTGAAGGTGGAAAAACCTGGGAGGCGCTGCGCCAGAGCGAATGCGGATTGCTTGGCAAGCTCCCGGGAAATACCGCGTCCTATATCAACATGGCGTCCTGCGAGATGACGCTGGCACTTCAGCAAAGCGAGGCGCTGGCTTTACTGGAGGATTTTGCCAATCCGTGGTGCCCTTCCTACGAACTGGTCGAAGACGCAAGCCGGAAGGGCGAGCCGGTGCCAGGGGAAGCGGTCGAGATTGTGGGCAGCTCCCTGTCGTGGACATTCGAGCCCACGCCAGACGCCCGGATCGTCGTGTCGGACAGTGTGTCCGGAGAGGTCGTTCCACTCGATATCTCTGGCTGCTCGTTTTGTTCGGGTGATGCGGACAATTGCGAGCAGGACGGTATCTACACCATGCGCGAAGACCCGGAACGTCCGCTTTTTGTCGCGGTTTGCCACAAGGGTGCACATTCCCAGCGTCTGACCCTGTTCGACCCGGTTGTCCGGGGCGCTGAACCCGTCGTCGAGAGTACGGGCGAATATTTCATCGAATGGCAGATTCAAAAGGGACGGCTGGAGTACCTGCCGGACGGGGCAGGGGACGCAGTCTGGCCCGAATACGACTGACCAATCGCTGTCGGCTGGACTGCGTTCATTTGAATGCAGTTTCCAGTTCCTCCAGCAAGGCCTTGATCCGCCGCACCCCTGACCGGCCTTTTGGATAAACAGCCTGTAGCCCGGCGGGGGGCAGCTCGAATTCCCGCAGCAATGGCACGAGTTTGCCCGCTGCCAGGTCTTCAGCAACATCCCACTGGGACTTGCGGGCAATCCCGAACCCGGCGAGACACCAGTCGCGCACCAGCCCGCCGTCATTTGCCGTGCGCCGTCCACTGACCGGGCAGCGCACTATCTTGCCGTCGATCAGGAACTGCCAGGAATTGTCGGGCTCGGAGCCAAAACGCATCAGCAGGCAATCATGCCGGGCAAGGTCCCGGGGATGGTGCGGACGGCCATGGCGTTCCACGTAGGACGGAGCGGCACAGACAATCCGGGCGTTGGCCGCAAGCTTGCGGACGATAAGTGTTGAATCCTTCAACTCGCCATACCGGATCGCAACGTCGTACCCCTGCGAGGCAACGTCCACGAAACCGTCACTCAGGTGAAGATCGATCGTCACGTCCGGATGAGCTTCCAGAAACCGATTCAGCACAGCCCGAAGGCGTGTTCTGCCGAGGTCAAGCGGTGCCGACAGGCGAATGGGTCCGGCCAGTCTTTCCGCGCCTAACCGGATACGGACATCCAACTCTTCCGCCTCGGCAAGCAGGCGGCGGGCGCCGTCCAGCAGCAAACGTCCTTCCTCGGTCAGACTGAGGGCGCGCGTGCTCCGTGTCAGCAACCTGACGCCGTAATGAGCCTCAAGCGCTGCCAGCCGCTCGGACGTCGTAGCGGGGGAATAGCCCATCTCCCTGCCCGCGGAGGCAATGCCTCCCGTTTCCGCAATGCGCACGAACAGCGCGAGATTGTCCATCATTATTCGAAAATTCCGAATTTAGGTTTCGGAATTGTCTCAATTACCTGGCCTTGCCGCAAGCATTAGGTTCGTGGGCAACAAAGGCAGTCCGATGATTGCTGCCGGAAAGGAAACGGGATGCTGCTCGATCATATCACCATCAGAACCCACGATCTCGTGACGACACGTGCCTTCTTCCTTCAGGTCTTCGACGATCTGGAGGAGCGTCCGCGTCCTCGCCGCATCCGCCAAATTCCGGGGCACTGGCTCTACTACGGCAATGAACCTCTCATTCATCTGATCGGAATTCCTCCACACGCCGAAGAGGATCGGCAGGCCGACGGCTGGGACCACATCGGTTTCCGCCTCGAAGGTTACGAGGCCTTCCGGGCAAAGCTGGAACGGCTCAGCATTGCCTATTCCCCCATGGAGCTGTCGGAACTGGGCGAGCGTCGTCTGTTCTTTCGCACGCCCACCGGTCAGCTGATTGAAACCGTCTTCCGGGAAACCGACCAAAGGAGTGCGTGAGATGGCATTTACCCAGGAAACAAGAACCGTGGTCATTGGCGGCACATCCGGCATCGGAAGTGCCGTGGCCGATGCGCTGGCACGCCGGCCGGGAGAGGTCTTGCGCGCAGGGCGCTCCAATGGTCTGGACGTTGAAGACCCGAAAGAGGTTGCTGTCTATTTCGCCGCGATCGGTCCGGTTGACCATGTGGTTTTCACGGCCGGCAGCCAGGCACCGGGTGGACCCGTGTCCGGTCTTGATCTCGAGGCAGCCAAAACCGCTTTCGACACGAAATTCTGGGGTGCGGTCGCGGTGGCGCAAGCCGCGGCCAAGCATGTTCGACCGGGCGGTACCATAACATTCACCAGCGGTTTTCTGGCGCGGCGAACGGTTCCAGGAACCTTTGTGAAAACCGCAATGAATGCAGCGCTGGAGGCAGGTGCCAAGGTGCTGGCGAAGGAGCTTGCTCCCGTCCGGGTCAACGTCGTCAGCCCGGGCCTTACCGATACATCCGCTTACGCCGCAATGGATCCGGCCGCCCGGACAGCCATGCTGAACAAGGCTGCAGAGACCCTCCCTGCCGGGCGGTTCGCAAGACCGGCGGATGTGGCGGCAGCCTATCTCCTTCTGATCGACAACTCTTCCATGACCGGTGCCGTGATCGATGTTGACGGCGGCGCCCTGATCAACTGACGTTTGTGAAAGGACTTTCCATGACCAGCCTGTTCGACCGATATGACCTCGGTCCCCTTGCCCTGCCGTCACGTATCGTGATGGCTCCAATGACGCGCTCGCGCAGTACGCAGCCGGGCAACGTGCCCAATGACATGATGGCGGACTATTACGCCCAACGGGCAAGCGCCGGGATGATTGTCAGCGAGGCCACGCAGATCTCATCACAGGGCCAGGGTTACAGCTTCACTCCCGGCATCCATTCGGCGGAACAGGTCGATGGCTGGCGCAAGGTGACGGACGCCGTTCACCAAAAAGGCGGACGCATGGTATTGCAGCTCTGGCATGTCGGCCGCATGAGCCATGCCCAATTCCAGGGTGGAGGTCAGCCGGTTGCTCCCTCGGCCATCGCCCCGGGTGCGTCCATCTGGGCGGTTGATCCGGAGACCGGGCAGGGTGGCATGATCGAATGTCCCGTTCCGCGAGCACTCACGGCTGAAGAGATTTCTGCCATCGTCGAGGACTACCGGACAGCTGCAGCCAACGCCAGGGCAGCCGGGTTTGACGGTGTCGAGATCCATGCCGCCAATGGGTATCTGATCGACGAATTCCTGCGATCGACCTCCAATCGGCGGACGGATGCTTTTGGCGGCAGTCAGGAAAACCGCATCCGGTTTGCGCGGGAAGTGGCCGAAGCCGTTTCAAAAGTCATGGGGGCGGAGCGGACCGGCATTCGCTTTTCACCCTTCATCACCCAGCGCGGCATGGACGATCCGGCCGCACCTCAGACGATCCTGAAGCTCGTCGGGGAACTGGACAAGATCGGTCTTGCCTATGTTCATCTTGCCGAGGCCGATTGGGACGACGCGCCTGAAACGCCCGAAAGCTTCCGGGCAGCCTTGCGAGAGGCCTACTCCGGTACCGTCATTGTTGCCGGCGGCTATACCAAGGTGAAGGCAGACCGGATCCTTGCAGATGGATATGCGGACCTCGTTGCCTTCGGTCGTCCTTTCATCGCGAACCCGGACTTTCCGCGCCGCCTGGCGGACGCAGTGCCGCTTGCCGATTTCGATGGGTCGACGCTCTTCGGTGGTGATGCCGCAGGTTACACAAGCTATCCGGTGGCAGCATGACCACACCAATGAGCAAGGCAGAGATTGCAATGGCGACCGACAGGGTCGGGACGCATCTGGTGTCGGAAGAAAACGGCGTGAAAGTCTGGCATCTCCGACTGGCGCCGGGCGAGACACTGCCTGCCCACCGGCACGAGCGGCCGTATTTCTGGACCGTCCTGACCGATGGCAAGGCCGTCTCACGTCAGGCGGATGGCCGCATTCTGGACGTGACCTACAGGGCGGGTGATACCCGGCATATGTCGGATCTGTCGCCGGATACGGTCTTCGTGCACGATCTCACCAACACGGGCGAAGCAGAACTTGTTTTCGTGACCGTCGAATTCGTTCGGTAAACGGGTTTCGGCAGACAGGACAAACGGAATGGACGATACCTGTTGCTTTGCTGCTGGCACAGGATTGTCCTTTTCGGCGTCTGCAGCCGCATCATGCGGCGTATACTTGTGCGTTTATTTTCAGCTTGAATGACGCTATAATTGTGCCCTTGGGTTCTGAAGCCTGGGAGAACGTGCGGTTGGCCGTATTTTGACCGACAAGACGCATGTTCTCATCCGACCGTCGGCGGTTGACTGGCGTGCCGGCTTGAAGAGACAGGCTCCATTGTTTTAACGATTCTCGATACGGTGTTGGTCATGCCGGTAACCAGTGCAGAGCTGAAGCAGCATCTGGAGCAGAACGAAGCGGCTGTCGACAGGGTGTTGCGCCGGGTTCAGGGGTTCACGGATTCCCTGATGACGCTGGATGCCTTGCGCAGCACGGCGGGCATCACCGGGCAGCCTCTTGAAGAACTGCTTGCTGATTTTCTGAACGAGGAAAATCTCGGCTGGGAGTTCATGTTCCACCTCACCCAACCAATCGAGCCGATCAACGCCGCCAATTTCGATCTCGAGGATCTCGGTGATTTCGCGCACAAGATGCTGGGCTTCAAGCTGTATGTTTTCGACGAAATAGGGTTTTGCGGGATCGCGACACTCGTGTCTCACCGGCTCGCGCTGACCGCCTGGCACGTGACAGTCAAGGACAAGCGGAAGGAGCGCCGGTCCGGCCTCACGGTTCGCACGCAAGAAGGGAGCAAATCGCTGCGCGTGCTTGGTGTGCGTTTCGAGATGCCTTGCCATGACGATCAATGGGATGTCGGTCTGCAGGACGGGGATATCCTGCGTGCCAACCCGGATGTCGCCTTGCTCGCCATCGAGCAACCGATGACAACGTATTACGAATTGCCGGCGAAACCTCCGGCGTGGATCACCGGGCGGAGAAAGCTTTGCCTGAGCCACAGACAGGACGACAACGGCAGGGACGTCACCTTCGTTACCGGTCGTGCGACGATCGATGATCCGCCTCGTATCCAACTGGAATGGGAGGACGGTGTCACCAGACCCGGGTCGTCAGGCGGGTCGGTTTTCGACACGGATCTTGCATTCGCCGGCTTCCATCAGGGGCAGCTGAACGGCGTTTCCGAGATCGTTCCTTACGCCACCTTCGCCGGCATAGACGAATTTACCCAGGCAATTGCGGAGGACCGGGCACCGCCTTACATCTATTCGCTGACAGGGCGTGTCGATGGTCATCTGATTATTGGGCGGCAGCGCTATTGTCATGCCATCCATGACGTTGTGCGGGGAGCCGCCCGTCACTTGCGCGGGATCTGGATCAAGCGGATGGAGATCGACCAGACGACGGGACTGGAATTTTCCTACGATCTCTTGTGTCAGGTTCTGGCGCAGAACGGTCAAGCGGCGCAGGTCTTCAGGGTTGAACTGTCTCTGGGAATGGAAGACCTGCTGGAAACGCTGAACGAGAGATTGCACGGCGGAACGCCGCTGCTGGCACGGCCGGGGGCTGCGGACGACGAAACCAGTGAAGGGGCAAGCGACAAGGATCGCACCAGGCAACTGGTGGACCTCCTGGCCAAGACGACCGGCGCAACCGCGGAAAGGCCGAGCTGGATCTATTTCGACAATCCGCGCGGAGGCTTGCGCAAGGCGGCACAACAGCAACTGGAACTGCTTCTGGCAATGATCCTGAGCGATACGCGTCTTCGATTTGTCATGGCCGGGGGCGAGACCTACAGCGTTCCGGGGCCAAAGGCGGAAAATGCCAGTGCGCTGACCGGGCCGGGAGTGATGGTGGATTACATCGGCCAGTTCGACCGCGAGGATGTCCGTCATACGCTTGAGGCGATCAATCGATCGCTGGGGCTTGGCCTGCCGACGCATGTGGTCGATTTCGTTGTGATGCAGGCCCTTCACGGCGTGCAAGCCCAGGGAACGGTCTATCGCAGTGCGGAAGTGAAAACCGTGTCGGAGAATCTGCAAAGGTCTCTCGCACCGTTGCTTCCGGCGGAAGGAGCATCATCGCCATGAGCAAGGACGGTGACCAGCTCGCGGAAGGCCTGAAGGCGGCCATGCGGTTTGCCGCAACGCGCAAAACCTTCACGCCGCGTGATGCGGTGGAGGCAGCTTCCAAGGTCTTGCAGGACAAGCTGACGCCACTGACGATTGCCCGGCTGCTGACGGAGCTCAACAAGGTCGTCCTGGAAATTTCCTCCGAGCCGGTCTGGTCTCTTCGCAACGGGCCGCGCCATGGTGTGCTCAAGACCATCGAAACTCCGGAGGAAGACACACCTGTTGCCAGAGCCCTGCGTGGTGACGAACCGTTCTCGCAGGAGACCATCGAACGACTGATTGCCGAAACACCGGATCTGCCCGAGCAGGATCAGCTCAAACGGATCGAAGAGATATCCGATGACCTCGACAGGGCCGGACCGAGTGCGCCTGCCTATCCGTTGCTGGTGCGCCTGCGCGGTGTCATGAACCGCGTGGATGCAGCAAGGCGGGCAAATGCCATGCTGAGCCGAGAGTTTTTTGGCCGGGAGACGGAACTGGCCCGCTTGCTCGACTGGTGCGCGCGGCCTCAGGAAAAAACATCTGTCAGCGCCTTGTTCATCACCGGCCTGCCGGGCATCGGCAAATCCTTTCTGATTGACCGGGCAATGGCGGAACACAGGTCTGTTCAAAAGGCGCCAATCGTTCTGCGCCTGGACTTCGACCGGCGCGGGCTGAACCTGGAAGATCCCGACAAGCTGGTGCATGAGCTCTCCCGCCAGCTGGGCGATATCCTGACGGACGAAGCCCCCAGACTGCGCGACCTGAGGCTCAAGTATTCCGGCAATGCGGAAACGACCGGCACGACGGTGAGCAGTACCCTTTTGCCGACCGAGCTGGTCGATGCCATGGGCGCTGCGGTGCGGTCGCATGGCGGGCAGGTGGTCCTGGTGCTGGATACGCTTGAAGTGTTGCGCGGTCATGGCGAAACCCGGCCCATTCTGCTGTTCGAGGTTCTGGACAATCTGGTACGGGCCGGGCTGTCGCCGATCTCGATCATTGCGGCCGGGCGGGGAGATGCGCTCGATTCCGTTCGTAAACGCATCGAGGGACCGCCTCTGGAGCTGGAAGGCCTGAGCGAGACGGAATCCCGCAATCTTCTGGACAAGTTGGGGGCTCCCCCGGATTTGCATGACAGGATCTTCGAACTTTCGCGTGGCAACCCGCTGATGCTGCGGCTTTCAGCCAAGGTAACGCAGGCGGAGGACTTCGATCCGGGTGAACTGGAATACGGCGAAGCAGGCAGCATCACGGAAGCCTATCTTTACCGGGCTATCCTTTCGCGCATTGACGACCCGCTGCTGGCGAAGCTGGCACATCCTGGTCTTGTCCTGCGCCGGATCAGCGCCGAGGCAATCCAGTTCGTTCTGGCGCCGGCGCTCGGGCTCGGTGAGGATATCGATGAAGCTGCGTCCAGGCGACTTTGGCAGGAACTGAGCAACCACCATTGGCTGGTGGCTGTTGACGGTCAGGACTGGCTGAAACACCGCGGCGACCTGCGGCGGGAAATCCTGCCCATGCTCTACGTCGAAAAGCCGGAGCTGGCCGCAAGAATAGACCGGGCGGCGGCAAACTGGTTTGCCGGGTTTGACCGTGAGACCGCGCTCTATCATGCCTTCCAGGCGACGCGGGCCGGAGACCCGATGCCCGAATTCACCGCAGCCGACGTTGCGGGCCTCAGCGAAGATGAACTGGACGAGCTTCCACTTCCGGCGACGAATGCCATCCTGCAAGAGCGCGGCGAGCGCTCGCGCCGGGCGCGCTATACCAGCAGCGAGCAGGGAACATCCGAACCGTTTCCGACTTCGAAAGCGGAGGAGGTCGAGCCGGAACTGGTCCGCGAACTCGAACTGACCCTTCGGCGGGGCGATGTGTTCGAGGCCGATCATATCTTCACCCTCAACAACGCCTTTCCGCGAAATCCGTCACCTTCCCGTCCCGAAGCTGCTGCCACGCTTGCCTATTTCTGGCTCTCCGGCCAGTGGGCGCGGGCCATGTCCCTTTGGCGGAAGCTGCCGAAATCCTTGCTCGAACGATTGAGCCGGGAAGACCCGGGCCTCTACGGTCTGGTTCTGCTGGAAATCGAGGCGGAAGCGGATTTCGACGGACTTGTCGCCCGGTTGCGTGGTGATGAAAAACTGGCGGCAACAGCCTGGCAGGCGCGTTCCGAGGGTTCCAGGATTGCCCTGAAAGGGGCGCTGGAATTCGCTCTCATGGCCAGCCAGGAAGGGCGGCCGGAGTATGTGGAGATCCTGGATCCGGTTGCCATGTCCGTCTTCAGGTTCGGCGAGAGGGTTTCGGAGTACCCGGCAGATGCAATCCGGCAGGGTGCCAACCGCGCCGAGCGGTTTGCGATCATGACCGGACAACAGCATCCCGACACGGATCAGCACACCATTGCCCGAATGAACCCTGCAATCGCGCCCTTAAGCGTTCTTGCACGCATTCAGCACAGTCCGCGCATGGCGCAATATCTGCGCGGCTTTTACGAGGGGTTGCATGAAACGCTGGAGATGCTGGGAACGCCTGATCTCTTCGACAGTTTCGAACGCTATTCCAGCGACATCGAGATCGAAGGACCGGAAATTCTGGGGGCACTGGGCCTTACCTGCGACTGGGTAGGAGCATTTGCAGTGTTCAATGCTGTTCCGGATGCGCCGACGGTTGCGCGGGCGGCCGAACGCTGGCGTCGCTTCAGTGGCGGTATCTGGTCCTACCCGGGTACGCCGCCGTCTTACTGGGGCAACGGCGAGAGCGATGTCTTGCTGATGGCGCGGGTCAACAGTCTGCTTTCCCGGAAGGATCCGCCGGCAACCGCTCGGGCGCTGTTGCGGCGATTGGCCTATGCGGCCGACTATCCCGACACGGAAGAAGGGGCCCGGCGTGCCCGGAGTGTTTTCGAGCGGCGACTGATGCGGCCTCTGGCAATGGCGATGACCGCGGGCTCTGCCCAGGACATTGCAGCTGCCCTTGCACCCAGGCTCATGGGGCCAGCCCTGACAGCGGCGTTGGCCGTGATCGGGGCTGATGCTGCGAAAAGAAACGAACCGGTCGACGTGTCGACATTGTTCTAGTCGCGTGCGTTTGCAGGTTCGTCAAACACGAAAGAAAGGAGAGAACCGGGCACTGTTCAGGTTCCGTGTTTCCGGCGAGGCCGCAAGCCTCGTCGAAGCCCGAACCTATGGGGAATACCGGACAATAATACAGACATTGATATTGGAGGAATTTCCATGAACACGCGAGCACTATTGGAAAGTCAGGGACGGCTCGAAGCATTGAAATCGGGCGGACGGCTTGAGGCTGCGAAACGCGCCATCGAGGCAGGACACCCCTTTGTCGAGCAACTTGGACTGGACATACCGGATACGCTTGATGCGCTGGATATGTCCCTCGGCCAGCTTGAAGCCGCCGGCACGCCGTTGACGCAACTGGAAGCCATCGTGCGACTGGTTACCCGGCCGCCGATGGTCGTTGAAAACGGCGCGGTCTCGCTGATCCCGCTGCCGGATGAGTTTGGTGCCGACATAGACATCAAGATCAAGCGGAACGAACACTGGATCGGCTCGGTCGGGCGGGTTGAATTCATCAACCACTCGATGACCTGGGGCGGAACCGCCTGGGTGGTCGGCGAAGAAGCCGATGGCCGGCATCTTCTGGTCGTGACCAACCGGCACGTGGCCAAGATTGTCGCACGCAGAAACGCCAGGGGAGAGGGCGTCTTCATGCGCTCACCCTTCACGATGGTCCGTTACGGTGCGCGCGTGGATTTCAACGAAGAGGTTGGCGCGTTGCCGTCAGACGAGCGCCCGGCCGAGATCCTTCGCTTCACCTATCTTGCAGATGATGCCAGCGCCGACGTCGCGATCGGGCGGATTGAAAAACCTGCCAGCTTCGCCGTGGCGCCCTTGCCTCTGGTGGATACGGACGCGGAAACGGACGAGATCGTCGCGGTGATCGGCTATCCGGCCTTCGACAGCCGAAACGATCGCACCGAAATGGAGAAGTATTTCAAGGGCCTCTACGATGTGAAGCGGTTTGCCCCGGGCAAGATGATGCCGGTTGCGCCGGGAACCGTGCTCAGCCACGACTGCACCACGCTCGGTGGAAACTCCGGCTCGCCGATCCTGAGCCTTGATCGCAACAAGGTGGTGGGGTTGCACTTCGCCGGAGCCTATGGAATTGCCAACAGCGCTGTCAGGGCGAGCACGCTACGGGACCTTCTGTCAGGCAACCGGCCCACGCAGGTCCTGGTCGAGGCTAGCCTTGAACAGGAGGTGGCCGACGGTTTCCACGATCCGAACCATTTTACCGGCCGGAACGGCTACGATCCCAACTTCCTGTCGAAAAAGGTCGACTTTCCGAAGTTGCCGGACGGCATGTTCAATCTGGCCAGCCCGACGGATGCGCTCGCCGGCCGTCCGCATGAGCTGCGCTATACCCACTTCGGGCTTCTCTATGATGTCGATCGCAGAAGCCCCGTGGTCACTGTCGTCAACATCGACGGCGAAAAGGCAATCAAGATCAAACGCAAGAAACCGGACAAGTGGTTTTTCGATCGGCGCATTCCGGTGGAAGCGCAGCTCGGCAAGGGCGACTTCCCGGGAGATCTGGACCGGGGGCACATGGTCCGGCGCGAGGACCCGAACTGGGGTGATGACCGCCCGGTGGCGCAACTGGCAAACGACGATACGTTCCACTACACGAACGCCTCGCCGCAGCATTCCTCCCTCAACCAGAACCGGTCCACCTGGCAAGGTCTGGAAAACCATATCCTCGACAGCACAAAGACCCATGCCTTCCGGGCAACGGTCTTTACCGGCCCCCTTTTCGACGACGACGAGGATCCGTTCCTCGATGGGGTCGGCATCAATCTGCCCCTGCAGTACTGGAAAGTGGTGGTGATGGATGCCTTGCAGGACGACGGCAGTCTTCGCCTGCACGCGACCGCCTATCTGTTAAGCCAGGGACAGGCCATTCAGAAATACCTGCAGGACCGCCGCGAGTCGGAAGCTGTCGAAGGGTTCGCCTTTGGTGAGTACAAGACGTTCCAGGTGTCGGTTGCCTTTCTGGAAGACCTGTCGGGCTTCGATTTCGGACCGTTGAGGGATGCAGACCCGCTGGCGGCGCTTGCAGACGAGCTTGAGCTGCCCGACAGCCGACCGCAGTTTGTCGAGATCACGGGAGCAGATTCTCTGGTCCTGTGAGGAAATGTGAGCCTGCTGTGCGCGTGAGATGACCAATCGGTCCGAGCATCCGTCTCGGCAGGTCCCTGCCGTTGCTCCGGTCTTTGCCTTTATCGGCAGGGCCGGAGTGGCAGGTGTTTGATATCGACGACTTGAGTTGCGCTAGACCAGGAACGGGTAGCCACCCTCCAGTTTCAGAAGGGCGATCTTTGTTTCCGTACCGCCCGAGCCGGAATATCCGCCAAGGCCGTTTGCCGACAGGATCCGGTGGCAGGGGATGATGATCGGTATCGGGTTGGCGCCGCAGGCCTGGCCGATCGGCTGTCCGTATGTGTCCAGTTCCCTGGCAAGGTCGCCATAGGTGCGGGTTCCGCCATAGGGGATTGCGAGCATCGCCTTGAACACCGCCTGGTGCAGCTCGCCGCCTTTCGGGGCGAGCGGCAGGTCGAAGGTTTTCAGATCACCCGCAAGATAGGCCTGTACCTGGCGTGCCGCTTCCTTGAGCAACGGTGTTTCTTCTTTGCCAGAGGGCCCGTTCCAGTGTAATTGGGTGATTGCGCCGTCAACTTCCGTAATGGAAAGGCGTCCCAGCCATGTTTCAATTTCTGCAACCGGCATAACCGCCCCCGCTTGTCTTTTAAGGTTAGGTAGTGGGTTGGTGCAATTATCTCAACCGGACCGTTCCTGCCGGGACATGTCCGCTACTCTCTTTTTCATCTGCGGATGATCGTTTGAAAAGGGCCGCCGCCGATGGCGCATGACAGTCAGCACCGTTCGACCGGCAATGCCGCCGCTGCCACGGCGCCGCTCGCCGGGATCGGTCTCATCGTGCTGGCTTGCCTCAGTTTTTCCGTTCTGGATGCAACGGCCAAATACATGTCGGCCAGCCTGCCGACGCTGCAGATCGTCTGGATGCGGTTCGTCAGTCATGTGATCCTGTCCCTGGTCCTGTTCCAGGTCTGGAAGAAACCTTCGCTCCTGAAGACGAACCGGCCGGTCCTGCAGATCGTGCGGTCGTTCTGTCTGCTCGGCACCACCATTTTCAACTTTCTGGCAGTTCGTTACCTGCAGCTGGCCGAAACCATGTCGATCATGTTCGCCGCGCCATTCGTCATCACGGCGCTTGCCGGGCCGCTGCTTGGGGAATGGGCCGGATTACGCCGCTGGATTGCGATCATTGTCGGCTTCATCGGGGTTCTGGTGGTCACCCGGCCAGGACTTGGCGGTATGCACTGGGCGGCGATCTATTCGGTTGCGGCCATGTCCTTTTACGCGGTCTATGCGCTGCTGACACGCCAGCTCACGGCAACAGACAGCTCTGCCGGAATGCTGATCATTTCAGGTATTGTCGCAGCCATTGCCATGGCGCCGGCTGGTATCTCGGTCTGGGTCACGCCTCCGGACCTGTGGACATGGGTTCTGCTGTTCGCGACCGGCGCTTTTGGTGCGGGTGGGCATTTCCTGTTCATCATGGCGCACAGGATCGCGCCTGCACCGGTGCTGGCGCCCTTCATCTATACGCAGATTGTCTGGATGATCGCGCTTGGCTTCCTGATCTTCGACGACGTGCCCACGTACACGACCATCCTCGGAGCGGCCATCGTCGTCGCGTCCGGCCTCTACATCCTCTACCGGGAACGCGTGAAGGGGATCTGATCAAGGCTGCATCTGCCTGTACGCTGGCCTTAGGCGGTTGACGGGATTGGATAGTTCCCGTCTTAATACCCGCCGGGGTTAAAACAACCGCCGGTCAGGAAGGATCGCCAGCCTTTAAGGGAGGTGTGGGATGGAGCTGAACCGCCGCAGGTTCTTGACAGGGGCAGCAGCCACGGCAGGCTCATTGGCCTTGCCGCAGATGGCGCACGCCAATGCAGCTGCAAACGCTTATTTCAGTGGCTACCAGGAAGATAGCGGGTTTCAATACAGAAGAACCAACTTCAAGAAGATCGATCCCGTCTGGCATCGGCAGATGGTGAAGTATTTCAGTGACGAGCCACCCGGCACCGTGGTGGTCGATACCAACAATCACTTCCTGTACTGGGTATGGGAAAACAACACCGCGCTTCGTTATGGCGTTGGCGTCGGGCGTGAAGGCTTCCAGTGGTTCGGACGCGCCCGGATTGACCGCAAGGCCCTTTGGCCGCGGTGGGTGCCGCCACCGGAGATGCTGAAGCGGCAGCCGGATCTTCCAAGAATGGTCGAAGGCGGAGCTGCCAACAATCCACTCGGGCCACGGGCCTTGTATCTCTATCGGGATGGAAGCGACCTCGGGTACCGGCTGCACGGCACGCTGGAGCCCTGGAGCATCGGCCATGATGTGTCGAGTGGCTGCGTGCGCATGTTCCCGGAAGACATTGTCGACCTTTACCAGCGCTGCCCGAAGGGAACCGGCGTTCTGGTGCTGGAGCATCTTGGAGAGAAAGCGGGCTGAGCCCGTTCATCCGGAGCAATTTGCAATCGACCGGCGGAGCTGCAGTCGAAGGGGCTGAGGGCTGCCGGGCGAGGGGGAAACTGAAAGAGGATTTGGGGGCTTTCCTTGGAAAATACATTTGGCCGGATCGGCCGGGGCGCAGTTTTTGCGCTCATGATCGGATTTGGAGTCGCCGGCTGCAACAGCGCCGGTGGATTGTCGTCACCCGATGTGACCAACGCACCGGCCGCCGGTTTCGGAAATATTTCGTCGGGTTCGGAAGAGGAATTCATCATCAATGTCGGTCGCCGGGTCTATTTCGACCAGGGCTCGGCTGTGGTTACCGATGAGGCCCGCATCACAATCGAAAATCAGGCCAAGTGGCTGAAGTCGAACAAGAAGTGGCTGGTCAAGATCCAGGGGCACGCCGACGACCCGGGCAGCGAGGCTGCGCAGAAGACATTGTCGACCCAACGGGCGAACGCGGTCATGGCCGAACTGGTCAAGCTGGGGGTCAATCCCAAGCGCATGTGGGTGAAGGGGTATGGCGTGGAGCGTCCGGTAACGGATTGCGACAAGGTCACCTGTCAGTCTCAGAACCGCAGGGTTGTCGTCAATCTACGTGAGGAATTCGACGATTCCGCTCCCGCTGGACGGCGCTGATCTTTGTGAGGGGCTTCGATCCCAAACTTCGGAAAAACAGAAAAACCTGTTTACCCAGAGGGGAGAGGGCTATAACGGTCTCTCCCAACGCCGCTGCGGTTATTGAGAAATAGGAATGTCTGAAGACAACGGTTCCCCTCCCTCCCAGCCGGAATTTCCGCAAAAGCCTGGTAAAAGGCTCACTCTCGGGCACATTGCCGACCAGCTCGGTATTTCCACGGCAACCGTGTCGCTGGCGCTTCGGGACAGTCCGCTTGTTGCCGAGGAAACCAGGGCGAAGGTCAAGCAGACCGCGGAGGAGATCGGATATATCTACAACCGGTCGGCGGCTTCTCTCAGAACCGCCCGCAGCCAGATTGTGGGCGTTGCCGTTCATGACATCCTGAACCCTTACTTCGCCGAAGTCTTTTCTGCGCTCGAGGATGTTCTGGAAGAGCAGGGGCAGATGATCTTCATCTGTAACCACCGTGACGACGTCAAACGCCAGCGTGCGTTCGTCAACACGCTGTTGCAGCACCGCGCGGACGGATTGATCCTGTGTCCTTCGGTCGGAACTTCGGCCGAAGAGATCAACAGGCTGGTGGACCAGGGGATACCCGTGACGCTGGTGGCGCGCGAGGTTCCGGGGGTCTGGGCACCGTGCGTACGCGGTGACGATCTTGCCGGCACCTATCAGATCACCAAGCACCTGATCAAACAGGGGCACAAGGACATCGCCATGGTTGGCGGTCGCCGTGGCAGCTCGACCGGCCGCTACCGCAATGCGGGCTGGCGCAAGGCGCTGGAAGAAGCGGGGATCGATCCCGCAAGCCAGCTTGACCTGCCGGAGCTGATGACCCAGGCCGACGGCCGGGCCGCAGTGCCGAAGATCCTGGAAGCCGAACATCGCCCCACAGCCATCGTCGGCTTCAACGATCTCGTCGCCCTTGGAATGATGACCACGTTCCGGCGAGCGGGGATCGAGCCGGGGCCGGACATGGCGATTACCGGTTACGACGATATCGACGGCGCCGATGCGCGTACACCCGCGCTGACGACGGTGTCAGCCCAGCCGGACAAGATCGGACGGTTGGCAGCACTGACCCTGCTGCGCCAGATCGCGGGTGACCGCGTGCCCAATACGCCCATCGTGATCGAACCCGATGTGCGGATCCGTGAAAGCTCGCCGCCTCCCGGCGTGCGACTGGCCCCCAAGCTGGCCGACTAGACAAGTCGGCTGGCGGTCGCAGCCTGCTTTTAAGAGGCCGTCAGATCATCCTGTCGACCCTCGCCTCGCGCGGGTCTGGAACAATCCAAAAAATTTCGAGGCGGCGGTTCCCTGAAACCGGCTCGCGCTTCGCCTGTCCGCGATGACTGCAACGTGGCTCGTCATGTTCGGATGCAAAAACGGGCGGCCAGAGCCGCCCGTTCCAGGTGTTCCTGCTGTTTCAGGTCAGCGCGGCTCGTCCGCCAGACCCTTGAAGATGGCGTAGCAGGCCAGCAACAGCACGATCGTGAAGGGGAATCCGGTCGAGACCGCCATTGCCTGCAGGGCTCCCAGGCCCCCGCCAAGCAGAAGCGCGATGGCGACCAGACCTTCGAAGGTGCACCAGAACACGCGCTGCGGCACCGGCGCATCGACCTTGCCACCTGCCGTGATCGTGTCGATCACCAGAGAGCCGGAGTCCGAGGAGGTGACGAAGAACACGATGACCAGAATGATGGCGATGAACGAGGTGATCGATGCCATCGGCAGATCGGCAAGCATGCCGAACAGCGACAGTTCAGGGCTGTAGCTCGCGATCACGTATTCATGCACTTGGCTGTCGTTGCTGGCCAGGACCTGTTCGATGGCGGTGCCGCCGAACGCTGTCATCCAGATTACGGACACGATGGTCGGAATGATCAGGACGCAGACGATGAACTCCCGAACAGTGCGGCCACGGCTGACGCGTGCAATGAACATGCCGACAAACGGCGACCAGGAAATCCACCAGGCCCAGTAGAACGATGTCCACCCCTGGCGGAAGCTGTCGTCCTCGCGGCCGAACGGCATCGACAGCGGCACGATTTCCCTGCCGTAGGCAATAATGTTGGCGAAGAAGTCGGAGACCAGCGTTGCGGTCGGACCAGCGGCAATCACGAACACAAGCAGCAGAGCCGCAATCAGCATGTTGATTTCCGACAGAACCTTCACGCCGCCGTCGAGACCACGCAGAACCGAGACCAGCGCAACGCCGGTGATGCCGATGATCAACACGACCTGTGCCGTGGTGCTGACAGGAATGCCGAAGACGAAATCGAGACCCGCATTTGCCTGCTGGGCGCCAAAGCCAAGTGAGGTCGCGAGACCGAACAGGGTCGCGAACACGGCCAGGATATCGATGACATGGCCCGGCCAGCCCCAGGTGCGCTCACCGAAAATCGGGTAGAACACCGAGCGCATGGTCAGCGGCAGGCCCTTGTTGAAGGAGAAGATCGCAAGAGCGAGTGCAACCACGGCGTAGATCGCCCAGGGGTGCAGGCCCCAGTGGAAGATGGTTGCGGCCATGCCCATGGCCTTCGCGGCCGCGACATTTTCCGGAATGATATTGCCGTCGGCGTCGAAGGGCTTTGGCACACCGATCGGCTCGGAAAAGGCCATGTGATAGACCGGTTCCAGAACGCCGAAGAACATCAGGCCAATGCCCATGCCGGCGGCGAACAGCATGGCGAACCAGCCGAAGTAGGTATAGTCGGGTTCGGCGTCCTTGCCGCCGATGCGGACGTTGCCGAGGGGAGTGACGATCAGCGCCAGGCAGACGAGGACGAAGACGTTGCCGGAGATGATGAAGAACCAGTCGAGGTTCGATGTCAGCCACTTGCGCAGATGATCGAACATCGGGCCGACTTCGGTCTGAAAGGCAAGGGTCAGAAAGACGAAGGCAACGATGGTCAGGCCAGAGACCAGGAAAACCGGATTGTGGATGTCGAGGCTGAAAGGGCCGACAGAAGTTTCGATGTTGTCCTGGCCAATCTCGTATTCGGTGTCGATGAGAT
Source organism: Labrenzia sp. 5N (assembly GCF_012395805.1). Classification (NCBI taxonomy): domain Bacteria; kingdom Pseudomonadati; phylum Pseudomonadota; class Alphaproteobacteria; order Hyphomicrobiales; family Stappiaceae; genus Labrenzia; species Labrenzia sp. 5N. The sequence goes on from NZ_JAAZTM010000011.1 coordinate 74,332, forward strand.
TGGCGGCGCCTTCCGGATCCGGAATGCCTTGATTGTCGCTCATGGGAGCGCTCCTTTTGTTCGGGAAACGGGTTATCTCACGAGGAAGACGGAAACATCTGCATGGCTCGCGACGCGTCCACCGTTCGACGGCCAGAAGTGATCCGGCACGTGCGGGATGTGCGTTGCCATGACCACGAGGTCCGCACCGGTATCGTGAACAGCCTTCAGAATCGCGTTTTCCAGGTCGACAGCCGGATCGTGAGAGAAAACGGCATGACCGGAAGCGGTGATTCCGTGTTTCTGCCCTTCTGCGGCAGCGTAGGCAGCCAGCTTTTCCCGAAACTCGTCCGGAGTGTGGGCAAGGGCGCTTGGGGTGTTTGAAGTTACCGCCGCAAATACCACGGGAATACTATTGGTTTTTGCTATATAAGCACCCGTTGCGATGGCTTTTTCAAGTTTATCCGCATGACTGAGGTCAATCGGAACTAGTATTTTTGTGAACAAATGTCCCTCCAAGATCTGTTCAGGCAAGAATATACAAGATTCAAGCCGTAGAGGTCCTTGCGCGGAGGGTCCGCTTCAGTATTGCATTCTAGTGTAATGTCGTCTTGTCCCGCTCCGCTACGATTACACTACTGTTGCATATACGGAGGGCGGCGTCAAAAGAACGGCAAGAATACGTCCCGATGCGACATATTGGCGCGTTGGGTTTGAATTAGCGCGCAATTTTGCGCGGGAAGCCGGGAAAACGCTACGGCATCGCGTGTCGAACGTGGCCGCGAGCAGGCCAGACGGTCTAGGCCGGTCAGAGGGCCGGAGCGTGTTCCGGATTCGAACTCTTGTGGGCAACGCATTTGTTGCGGCCCGTCGCCTTTGCCTCATAAAGCGCCGTGTCGGCCTTTTGCATGAGGGTCGAAAATTCCAGATCTTCGCGAGCGACGGTGGCAAGGCCCATGCTGCAGGTGACCGTCTGTTTGACGATGTCGAGCTGGCATTCCTCGATAATCTTCACCCGCAGGCGTTCACACACCAGCATGGCATCTTCGATTTCGGCGTTGTGCAGGATCATGCAGAACTCTTCGCCGCCGACCCGGCCGAAGATGTCGACGGCACGCAGGGCGCTGCTGACGGTATCGGAAAATTTTTTCAAAACCTCGTCGCCGGTGGCATGGCCGTACAGATCGTTGATCTGCTTGAACTTGTCGATATCCATCATCACAGCCGTGAAGGGGCGTTTTGTGCGGCGGAAGCGTTGCACTTCTGTATTGGCCCGTTCCAGGAAAGCGCGGCGGTTCAGGATCTGGGTCAGGTCGTCGATGCTGGCGACCCGCTCCAGGTTGATCTTGGCGTTCATCAGGGCCTGGTGATCGCGCTGGCGGGCGATCTCGTGTCCGACCCAGTCCGCGAACTGACGCACGATCTGAAGATCCGAAGGGGAAAATGCCCTTTTGCGCACGTCCGGGGCGGTGAAGTTGATTGTCCCATGAACTTCACCATCCACGAGAATCGGGGCGCCGATATACGTCTCCAATTTGAAGATCTCGTGGCAGGGATGCCTGGCGAACTCCGAGCTCGCGGCATTTGCGGTCGCGATCGGCTCTTCGGACTTCAGCGTCAACAGACAATAGGTGTCCTGCAACGGGAACGTAGTGCCCGGAACGAGTTCTCCTTCCGGGCTCTGGGCGTGTGTGATCGTGTAGTGGTCGTCAATCACGTGACTGATAATGCCGAAGGGAACCTCGAAATGTTCGGTCCCCAGACGCAGGATTTCGGCAATCTTGTCTTCGTGGCCTAGCTCGCGGGTCGAGGTGATGGCGTAAAGCTCGGCCAGCGTACGTTCCGTTTTCTTCCGGTCGGTTATATCGGAAATCAGAACCACGATAGCTTCAACGGCACCGTCATCGCCGAAGCGCGGGTTACAGCTCATCAGGCATTCGCGCAAAATGCCGTCGGGAAAATGGAAGCTGACTTCCGATGAAACCTTCTCACCGCTCATCGCTTCCTCGAAGATCGTGCGAACGGCTTCGCGTTCCTTCCAGGGCAAGCGGTCACGAAGCCGGGTGCCGATGAGAGTTTCCGGTTTTTCGTTGAACCAGTCACACGCGGTCTTGTTGATGAAGACGCATCTGCCCTCCAGATCGACCTCGGTGACGCTGGCGACAATGTTGTCGGCCATGAGCGAAAGGTTCTTGTAAGCGTTTTCCGCCTTGGCCTGAGCGTGTTTGAGTTCCGTGATGTCGAACCGGATGCCGGCGATGCCGCCGGCGCGGGTGCGGGTTTCCGAAATGCGCAGCCAGCGGCCGTCACTGAGGTTTTGCTCCAGGATCGAGCCATCGCCGGCCTGATGCCGTTCGAGGCGCTCCGCCAACCATTCGTCGTCCGTCTTGCCGCCCGTCTCGTATTGTTTGCGGTTCAGGCCGAACCGCAGGATGTCCTCGAAACGATTGCCGGGGAACATGGCCGGTGCCGAATGGGCATAGATCTCGCGATAATTGTCGTTGCAGATAACCAGCCGGTCATCCTTGTCGTAGAGTGCGAAGCCTTCCGAAATCGCGTCCAGGGCATCTTCAAGCGTCAAGGCGATGTCGCTCAGTTTGCTTTCCAGCGCCTTTCGTTCCGCCTGATCCCGCGCGATAAACAGGATGCCGGTCAATGTGTGATCTGTATCGAACAGCGGTGCGCTGACAACCTCTACGGATACGGTCGACCCGTCTTCGAGCGCCAGATCTATTGAATAGGCCTTGCGGTTCCGGTGATCCGTTGGCGATTGGTAGAGTTCCGCCATCTGGGCAAACTGGTTCGGATCGGCGAAGAACCGTTTCGTTGTCGTGCCGACGACCTTTTCGCGATCCACCTTCAGCAGGTTGGACATAGCCTGGTTTATGAAAACGATGGTGCGTTCGGGGTTGGTCACGAGGACACATTCGTTCAAATCGCCGAACGTCTGTTCAAGATCCAAAGTGATGTTCTTGGTCATTTCCGTCCCCATTGTCCGACCTTTGTGCGGGTCGCGGTGTCATTCAAGACAATAAAAGTTTAATAAAAGGGATACGTAACGGAAGACTCCTTGAAGAAAATACGCATGTTAACCTTGGTCAGGTCTAGCGATCGGTATTTATGCCAAGTGCTCAGTTCTTGCGGTTTTCGTTCAGGAATTTTTCTATCCGTCCCAGCGCATCGCGTATGTTGTCCGTGGAATTCGCGTAAGACAATCTGATGTAGCCTTCGCCCAATACACCAAAATCAGGGCCCCCGATGGTCGCAACGCCGGTCTCTTCCAAGAGGGCGGATGCAAGTGCCTTTGCCTTCCAGCCGGTCTGCTTGATATTCGGAAAGGCGTAAAAGGCACCAAGCGGAACGCGGCAGGAAATGCCTTCGATGGCGTTCAGGCCGTCAACGGTCACCTTTCGCCGGCCGTCGAATTCCCGAACCATGTCCGCCACTGCGGTTTGCGGTCCGGTAAGCGCTGCAAGAGCGCCGAACTGGGCGGGGGCGTTGACACAGGACCACGCGTTGACCGCGAGCTTGCGCGCCTTGTCGATCAGGCCTTCAGGCCAGAGGGAAAAACCCATCCGCCAGCCGGTCATGGCATAGGTCTTCGACCAGCCGTCGAGCAGGATGAGCCTGTCGCGCAGCGACGGGAACCCCAGCAGGGAGACGTGTTCCATGCCGTCATAGGTCATCTGCGAATAGATTTCGTCGGACATGACGGCTACATCAGGAAAGCGTTCCAACCCGGCGACGAGCTTTTCAATTTCATCGCGGGGGGTGACGCCGCCGGTGGGGTTCGCCGGCGAATTCAGGATGAGCAGACGGGTCTTGTCGGTGATCAGCGACAGCGTCTCTTCGGCAGAAAAGGCAAAGTCGTTTTCCTCGCGGATCGGAACCGGCACGGGCCGGGCGCCGGTAAACTCGATCATCGAGCGGTAGATCGGGAAGCCCGGATCGGGATAGAGAATTTCACTTCCCGGTTCGCCGAACATCAAGATGGCCATGAACATGGTGACCTTGCCACCGGGAACGATCAGAATGTTGCCCGGGTCAGTCTCCACTCCGTGACGTTTCAGAAGGTCGGCGGAGACTGCTTCGCGCAACGGGGCAATGCCGGTTGCGGGCGTGTAACCGTGCTGACCGTCGCGCAGGGCCTTGATGGCCGCTTCAACGATGTGATCCGGCGTTTTGAAGTCCGGCTGACCGATGCCCAGGTTGATGATATCGCGGCCTTGTGCGGCAAGTTCCGTTGCCCGTGCCAGCACGGCGAATGCGTTTTCCTCGCCAATCCGGTCAAATCCGCCAATCGTGTGCAGCATTTTGGTCTCCATGCCTTTGCGCGCTTCCTCGAGCCGACGTTAATGCGGTGGACAAGGATTTGAAAAGGCTGAAGAACGGTCAAAGCGTTCGGGCGAGTGTCCACAGGTATGCCGGGAAAAGGGAAATTTCCGTACCGCCCTCCCAATACGGCGGTGAAATGCTTATATTCGCGCCCAAGCGGCCCGCCGACCGGCGGGCGACCCTTTATCTTCTGCCAGGAAAGCGCGCAATGACTGCGACCCAGGACAGCCAGGCACAGATCCCCGTTACCGTTTTGACGGGGTATCTGGGTGCCGGCAAGACCACACTTCTCAACCGGATCCTGACCGAAAACCACGGTCAGCGTTATGCGGTCATCGTCAACGAGTTCGGCGAAGTCGGTATCGATAACGACCTGCTCGTGGAATCCGACGAAGAAATCTTCGAAATGAACAACGGCTGCATCTGCTGCACCGTGCGCGGTGACCTGATCCGCACTGTGCAGAACCTGATGAAGCGCAAGAATGCCTTTGACGCGATCATCGTCGAAACCACCGGTGTTGCCGATCCGGCTCCGGTCGCACAGACCTTCTTCATGGATGACGATGTGCGTGCCGCCGCGAAACTCGACGCGGTTGTGGCCGTTGTCGATGCCCGCCACGTGCTGCAGCGTCTGGAAGACACCGAAGAGGCCGAAGACCAGATCGCCTTTGCCGACGTCATCCTGATCAACAAGACCGATCTCGTCTCGGGCGAAGAGCTTGCCACCGTCGAGGCGCGTATCCGTTCGATCAATCCGTATGCCGTGCTCCACCGGAGCGAGCGTTGCGGTATCGAGATCGCCAAGGTGCTGGATCGGGGTGCGTTCGATCTCGACAGGATCCTGTCACTCGATCCGCATTTCCTCGAGCATGGTCATCATGCCGACGAATGCGGTCCGGACTGCGACCATGACCACCATCATCACGGCCACGACCATCATCATGACCATGGACACGATCATGGACATGGGCATCACCATCATCACCACGATGAGGATCCCCATTCGGTCAAGAGCATTTCCCTGAAGGCAGGCGACCTTGATCCCAACATGTTCTTTCCCTGGATCAACCAGGTCACGCAGGTTCAAGGCCCAAACATTCTGCGCCTGAAGGGCATCATTGCCTTCAAAGGGGATCCGCAGCGCTATGTCATCCAGGGGGTGCACATGATCGTGGAAGGCGATCATCAGCGCGACTGGAAAGAGGATGAGCCGCGAGAAAGCCGCCTGGTCTTTATCGGACGCGATCTCAACTGGGATGTCCTGAGAGACAGTTTCCAGGCCTGCGCCGCGCAATAAGGAAGAAGAGACTTGCCGACAGTTGCTCCCGTGGAGGTGGACGGCTTCGTCGTTCGCGCCGGCTATCTGAAAGAAACGGCCTTTTTTGCATCCGGAGAAGGCGACATCGTCCTGTCCGGGCAGGGTGAAACGAAACTGAAACCGCACAAGGCCGGGCTTCTGGCTGCCGAGCCGACAATCGACGGCAAGGGGCTGATCACATCGGGTGACGACGGCTGCATCTTCCTGAGTGCGGCGGACGGATCGAGCGAATGCGTTGCCGAACGGCCGCGCAAGTGGATCGACCTGATCGCTGCCGGACCGTCCGGTGCGCTTGCCTTTGCCAGCGGCCGCACCGCCTGGGTGCGGTTCGCGGACGGGCGAGAAAAGGAATTCGCGCATGAACGGGCCGTCGGCGGTCTTGCCTTCGCGCCCAAGGGCATGCGGCTGGCAGTCGGACGCTACGATGGGGCGACGCTCTGGTGGGCCGGCACGGACGGCGCACCGGTCGAGCTTAGCTGGAATGGCGCGCATCTGGGCGTGAGCTTTTCGCCCGACGGCAAGTATGTTGTTACCGCCATGCAGGAAAACGCATTGCACGGCTGGCGCCTGTCGGACAGCCAGGACATGCGCATGACCGGCTACCCGGCCAAGGTCAAATCGTTCAGCTGGTCGGTCAAGGGGCGATATCTGGCGACCTCGGGTGCCAATGCCGCGATCCTCTGGCCGTTCTTCGGCAAAACCGGGCCGATGGGGCAGACACCACTGCAGTTGGGCACAAGGGGTGACAACCTGGTCAGCGCCGTTGCCTGCCACCCGAAGGAGGATGTCGTTGCTGTCGGCTATCAGGACGGCATGATCCTGATGTGCCGGTTCGAGGACAATGCCGAGGTACTGCTGCGGCGCTCGGGCCTGGGGCCGGTGTCTACAATGGCCTGGGATGCCGATGGAGTTCGGCTGGTCTTCGGAACGGAAACCGCGGAAGCCGGGATCATCAGTCTGCAGGACTGACGGGCCGTAACCTGGAAAGGGAGATCCTGACACGCGATGGCACGTATCATGATGCTGATTGTCATGTTGCTGAGTGGAACCGCGACGTCCCAGTTGCCGGAGTTCACACAGCAATATCGCCAGCGACTTGGTGGGGCCATCGACGCTCTGGAGGAAATTCTGGCCGATTTCAATCGTGACGCCGCTCGTTACGGGCTGACGTCGGCAGAAGCCATAGCGCGTCAGAAATCTTCGGAAGATCCCTTTATCAGAGCGCGGGGCGACAGCATGCTGAACGCCGAAATCCGCTTGAGCAGGCTGAAACTGCAGCGGGAAGAGCTTGAAACGGCCGGGCCGCTGGACCGCATGATCATCTTTGCGCGCGGCTTCGACCCAACCCTGGCGCAGGCAACGGCCGAAGACTACGAGCCCGCCGTTCCGGTAACGCCGGCCGGCTTTGCCAGTGCAGGTGTCGGTGCGCTTGGCGGGCTCCTTGTCATGCGCCTGCTGATCGGCGCAGCGCGCCTTGGGCGCCGCACCAGACCTGCCCGGCACTAAACGCCCCGCCAGGCCGGCCTTTGGCGAAGCCTTTGACCGGCCGCCGGAAAATACGCTAAGCAGGGTTTCTGGAATGGCCCCAACGGGAAGGATGCCGGATGGACGCAATCACGCGGATGCGCTGCTTCATTCAAGTTGTCGATTCAAACGGATTTTCCGCAGCGGCCCGTGAAATGGGGCGTTCCAAGGCGCTGGTCTCGAAATATGTCGGCGAGCTGGAAGACGAACTGGGTGTGCGTCTGTTGAACAGGACCACCCGGCAGGTGTCACTCACCGAAGTCGGCGAAGCCTATTACAAGGAAGCCGCCGAAATCCTGCAGCGTATCGATGACCTGCAAGCCTCGGTTCAGTCCTCGCACCAGGAAGTCCGTGGGCGTTTGCGTGTTTCGGCTCCCCGTTCGATGGGCGACGACCTGCTGAACCAGGCCATGATGCATTTTCTGGTGAAGTATCCGGAAATCAATCTGGATCTCAGGCTGGAAGACCGCTTCGTCGATCTCGTGGAAGAAGGTTTCGATCTTGCGGTCCGGGTCACCCAACTGGAAGATTCCAGCCTGATCGCCCGCAAGATTGCTCCCTTTCGCACCGTGGTGTGTGCCACGCCTGAAGCGATCGAGACCTACGGGGCGCCGAATGTGCCCGCCGATCTTTCCACACGGCCTTGCATCATCGATACGAACTACCGCTTCAAGCAGAACTGGGCCTTCTACACGAATGGAGAGCGGTCGTCGGTGGCAGTGAAAGGCCCGCTGGAAGTCAACAGCGCTGCCGCGGCGCGCGAAGCGGCATTATGTAACCTTGGTTTCCTTCGTACGCCGCTGTTTTTTGTGTCCAAAGATATCCGCGACGGCAAACTGGTTACGCTACTGGAGGCCTATGAGGAGCCGATGCGCGGTATTCATGCAGTTTATCCGCACCGCCGGCACTTGAGCGCAAAGGTGCGCGCCTTTGTTGATTTTCTGGTCGAATGGTATTCGTCAGGTCAAAACGACTGCTGATTTTTTTTAGCTGGTTCAGCTATTTCCCATTCCTTTGAGAATACGTTGTCGGATTTTATTTTCCGGTTCGTTTTTCTTAGTTAAATGAATGTAATCTGTAAATTTCTATCTATGGTTATTTAAGGGAAATTACTTACAATAAGTTTCGGTGAAGGTTTTCCTTGAAAAGCCGATGTATAAATCCCAAGGTTTACTCATGGAAAACGCGCAGGAACATATTGCCGCTCGCCTGGAAGAGGTTTTCTGGAGCCGGGGTTTTGCCGAACCGAGCGTTCCCGAGCTCAGGGCCGGTGCAGGTGTCAGCATGCGCACGCTTTACCGTCATTTTCCCTCGCGCGAGGCGATGGTACTGGGCGCCCTTGAATACCGGCATAGGCGCTACCTCTCCTATGTTCGCGAAGGTGTGACGTCGCCCGGGCTTGAGGCCGCCGTTCAGCTTTTTGACAAGCTGGGAGGCTGGATGCGCATGACGGCGGGCAAGGAGTGTCTGTTTCGCCAGGCGCTTGCAGCAAATCCCGGCAGCACCGAAATAGCGGCGATGGTGAAGCGCCACAAAGGCGAGCTTCTGCGTTTCTTCGGCGAATTGAGCGGGCAGGAAAGCTTCGCCTCGCGTCTTTACCTCCTGCATGAAGGTGTCACCGCCTGTTATGCGGAAATGGGGGAAAGAGCCGTTGAGGACGCGAAGAACCTCGTGAGGCAGATGTTCAAGGCAGCCAACGAAAGCCAGCTTTCCTGACCTGAGCATTAAATCAGGCGCACTGTTGCAGTGCTTACTTCTGCCGACCGTATGCAGGCTCGACAACCGGAAACAGGCAAAGCAAAAAACGGCGGCTCAAGGCCGCCGTTTCCGTTTGTCGTGAAAGTTTTAATCAGGCCGATTTCGCTTTTGCCAGACGCTCTTCCGCCATTGTGTCGGCCACGCGTTCCGGGGTGCTGCCTTCGCGGGCGGCCCGCTCGAAAATCGTTGCCAGCGTTTCGCCGATGGCGATCGTCTTTTCACGCACCAGCTTGTCGCCGCTGTCCGCTGTTGCCAGGGCAATGGAGATCACGCCGCCGGCATTGATCGCGTAGTCGGGAGCGTAGAGGATGCCGCGTTTCTTCAGGGCCTCGCCGTCCGCAGGCGTCTGCAGCTGGTTGTTGGCGGCCCCTGCAACGATCTTCGCCTGGATTTGCGGAACGGTGCGGGCATTGAGGCCTGCGCCGAGCGCGCAGGGAACGAAGATATCCGCCTCCACCATGTGAGCTTCGGCCGGATCAACCGCTGTGGCTCCGAACGCATCGATGGCACGCAGCACAGCCGGTGCATGAATGTCGGAAACAATGAGCCTTGCACCGGCTTCGTAAAGCTGGCGGGCAACGTCATGTCCCACGTGGCCCAGCCCCTGCACGGAGACAGTCTTTCCGGAAAGGTCGCTGCTGCCATAGACAAATTTTGCGGACGCCTTGATACCTTCGAAGACACCGAGAGCCGTATAGGGCGACGGGTCGCCGAGGCCGGTTGCCTTGGTGCCGCGCACATGGGCGGTCTGGCGGGCAACGGCTTCCATGTCGTCTGGCGACACGCCGACGTCTTCTGCGGTGATGTAGGTGCCGGACAGGCGCTCCACATGGCGGCCGAATGCCTCCATCAGGGCTTCGGACTTGTCCTTGCGGGGGTCGGCAATGATGACGGCCTTGCCGCCGCCGAGATCAAGGCCTGCCAGAGAGTTCTTGTACGTCATGCCGCGGGACAGGCGCAGGGCATCCGTCAGCGCATCCGCCGGGTTCTCGTAGGGCCAGACGCGGCAGCCGCCAAGTGCCGGGCCGAGCGTGGTGTCGTGGACGGCAATGATTGCCTTCAGGCCGGTAGCCTTGTCCTGGACGAAAACGATGTCTTCGTGATCGCCCATCTCCGGATGATCGAAAACGGCACTGTGGTGAACTGATTTATGCAAGGCGTTCATGGCTGGCTCGGTGCAGTGGTTATTGTTGTGAATATTTTAGGCTGCATCCCGGGAATATTGTCTTTTTTCTCCTAATTTTGGTCGTCGGATGAGTTGAAACATTCCTTATTTGATTTCTAAGGGCGAAAATTGTTCCTTGGGCGTTTTGCGCCGCGAAATTGTCGCGGTCATCTTCCTGCCGTCTTCTCTGGTCAAACAACGCACTGCGTGTCATGTAAACATATTACATCTGATCAGTGGGTGATCCCGTTGCGCTTGCTTTCCACCTTTCGAGCCAAGGTTCTTCCTGCGGCCTCTCGCCGTTTCCTGTTGGGTCTGGGTTTTCTGTTGGCTGCTCTTGCCGGAGCCAGTGCGCACCCGCATGTCTTTGTCGAGGCACGAAGCAAGCTGGTTTTCGACGATGCCGGACAGGCGATTGCGCTTCAGCACGTGTTTCGTTTCGATGATGCGTTTTCCGCTTTCGCCATCCAGGGTTTCGACAAGGATGGCGACGGTCACTATTCCCGTGAAGAGCTGAGTGAACTGGCGAAGGTCAACGTGGAGAGCATGGCCGATTACGGCTATTTCACGTTCGGTGACAACAGCCGGGTCGAATTCGATTTCGATGACCCGACGGATTACTGGCTGGAAGTGGTCAAGGTTCCCCTCAAGGACTACTGGGTGATGAAGCCCGAGGACTTCGAGGCCATGGAGGAAGATGTCCGCATGAATGGCGGCTCCATGCCGGAGGATGTGAACCTGCTGGAACTGCATTTCACGTTGCCGTTCAAACAACCCAGCGATACCGAGAGCCTGATCACGCTCGACGTTTACGATCCGACCTATTACGTCGATTTCCGCTTTGGTGCGGGGGACGATGCGCTGGGAACGGAAAACGCACCGGGCACTTGCCGTGTGAGCCGCAAGGAACCGCCGCCGCTGGATGATGCCGAAGCCTATGCGCTTGCACAGATCGGTGCAGACCAGCGTGACCTGCCGCCCGAGCTTCAGTCCGCTGCCGCCTCGCAGGTCAATCAGATGCTGGTTGCCTGCGGTGATGCAATGGCCGCCGCGAGTTCATCGTCCGGAACTTCGGAAGCCGCAACGCCCGAAACCACGTCTGCTTCCACGTCCACGGACACTGCTGCCAGCTCGCCCGCCGATGCTGCCGCAGCAATTACGGCTGCACTCGATACGGCGAAGGCTTCAGAAGAAGCGGTTGCCGCGCCGAAGGCGGGTTTCCTCGATACGGTTTTCGGGACAATTGCAGTCAAGCAGAAGGAATTCTACCAGGCGCTGGTCGCCAGTCTCAGGGCCTTCCGCAACAATCCGCATGCGGCCTGGCTGCTGATGGGGCTTTCCTTCGCGTATGGCATCTTCCATGCCGCAGGGCCTGGGCATGGCAAGGCCATCATCACGTCCTATGTGGTTGCCAACAACGAGACCCTTCGCAAGGGTATTTATCTCTCCTTTGCCTCGGCGTTCGCACAGGCGGTGACCGCGATCCTTCTGGTTGGAGGTCTGGCCGTCGTTTTCAATCTCACCAGCATCGCGATACAGGATACGGCGCGGTGGTTCGAGATCGGATCCTATGTGCTGATCACCGGTCTGGGCGGCTGGCTGTTGTGGCAGAAAGCCCTTCGTCCACTGGCCATGAATGTGGCGTCCCGTCTGTCAGGCTCGCAACTCGCGCTCGCGGGCGCTTCGGCGGCCAGTCATCACGGTCATGGCCACAGTCACGATGGCCACCACCATCATCATGGTCACGATCATCACCACCATGACCATCATCATCACGAGATCGGTGCAGATGGCGTGTGCGCCACATGTGGTCATGCCCATGCCCCGACGCCGGACATGCTTCAGGGCAAGATCACCCTTGCCCGGGCCGTGTCGATCATTTTTGCAGTTGGTCTTCGGCCCTGTACCGGTGCGCTGGTGGTGCTGGTCTTTGCTCTTTCGCAAGGCATGATCGCAGCCGGCATCGCTTCCACCCTGGCGATGGCGGTTGGCACCGGCATAACGGTCTCGCTGCTTGCGGGCATGGCAGTCGGGGCCAAGGAACTTGCCGTGCGGCTTTTCGGCGAAGGCAGTCCGATGGCGGTGAAGGTTCACCGGACGATCGAAATCGTCGGGGCAGCCATCGTCTTCCTGCTGGGGCTCACGCTGCTGATCGCAACGCTCGGCTGGGGCTGATTACAAACCCAGGCGCTTGACGCGATAGGCCCGGACGGCATCACCGAAAGCGGCAAACAGCTTTTTCGAGGGACCGTCCGTCGACACCCAGTATTCCGGGTGCCACTGTGTCGCGAGGACGTAGCCGGCACTATCCTTGACGGAGGCCGCTTCGATGGTCCCGTCTTCAGCTTCCGCTTCCGTGATCATGCCATTGCCCAGCCTGCCGACAGCCTGGCGGTGGAGCGAATTCACCTCGAAAGGCTCGCTGCCGACAACCGTGGCCAGACAGCTGCCTTCGGCGACTTCCACCGGATGGGCAATCCGGAACCGTTCGTCCTGCTGTTCTGATGTCGGCGCGCGGTGATCGGCGCGACCTTCAAGGGACTGGATCTCGGTCAGCAGCGTACCGCCAAGGGCAACATTCAATTCCTGCATGCCGCGGCAGATGGCAAAGACGGGAATGCCGCGTTCGACGGCGCGCTTGAGCAGAGGCAGTGTCGTGGAATCGCGGGACGGATCGTATGGACCGTTCTCTTCCGTCGGCACTTCGCCATAAAGTTCCGGATTGACGTTGGACCGGGAGCCGGTCGCCAAAACGCCGTCGACCTGGTCCAGAGCCGCATCCAGATCCAGATCAGCCCCCAGGGACGGCAGGATCATCGGGATGGCATCGGAGCCTTTCAGCACGGCCTGCAGATAGGTTGAGGTCGCGGCGTGCCAGTTGTAGCCCTCGATGGTTTTCACATCGGCGGTTACCAGGACAAGTGGTTTGGTCATTTCATGCCTGTCAGATGGGAGACCCATGTCTCCGGAAGTGTTTGGCCAGGGTGTGGACCCAAACAGATTTAGCCGAGCCGGATCAGTCCAGCAATCCCAGATCCTGCGCGACCTTGTAGAGCTGAGCGGCATTCTTGTTGCCGACCTTTTCCCGCAGGTTCAGGCGGTGGGATTCGACAGTGCGTACGCTGATGCCCAGTTCCTTGGCGACTTCCTTGTTGGGCTGGCCTTTGGCAATGGCTGTCAGCACCTGGCGCTCCCGATCGGTCAGCCCGTATGGGTCTTCCACCGGTGCGGATGTGCCGGCACCAACCAGCGTCGGGCCGACCGCGGAGGAGAAATAGTATCCCCCATTGGCAACACTGGTGATCGCAGTAATCATCTCGGCTGCGGAGATATCCTTCAGGATGTAGCCGCGGGCACCTGCCTGGACGACGCCGCGCACATACTCCGGGTTGTCGTAGACCGACAGGATCAGTACAGCGATTTCAGGCAGCGTCTTGCGCATCTGTGTCGCCGCCTCCAGCCCGTTCATGACCGGCATGGAGACATCCATCAGGAGAACGTCTGGACGCAGGTCACGGGCGAGAGCCAAGGCATCGCGGCCGTTTGTCGCTTCACCGACCACTTCCAGGTCGGCCACCTTTTGCAGCCGGGCCCGGATACCGTCCCGAACCAGCTCATGGTCGTCTGCCAGAAGAACGCGGATGGGCCTGGTAAATGACCGGGGTGAAGGTGAATGCACTGTCATCTTTGCATCATGCCGCTTTTGCCGCCGCATTGTCGAGCGGCATCTGGACTTTAATACGGGTTCCGCCGGAAGCACGTCTGCTCAGGGTTAACCGGCCGCCGTAGGTTTCGATCCGCTCGCGCATGTTGCGGAAGCCAAGGCCGCCGGATTTCGGCAGCGGGCGGGGGAGGCCGACGCCGTTGTCTTCCACCGAGAGAACAAGCTGCTGCATGCCGACCTTGAGGGAAATCGCGACTTCGCTGGCGTGGGAATGGCGCGCTACATTGGTCATGCATTCCTGAACCACACGGTAGAGGGCGGTCTTGGCACCTTCCGACAAGCGGGCGTGGCATTGCTCCGCCTGAACGTTGACGGTGATGCCCGACTGGTTCTGGAACTCCTTGCCGAGACTGCCGAGCGCCGCCGCAAGGCCCATGTCGTCAAGGACACTGGGTCTGAGATCTCGCGATATCCGCCGGACCTCGGCAATGGTTCCATCCAGTGTCTTGAGGCATTTGGCTGCCTGCACCTGAAGATCCGGATCCCGGTTGGCCTCGCTATGGATCATTTCGACGCCATAGCGCACGGACACCAGAAGTTGGGAAATACTGTCGTGCAGTTCGGTGGAAACGCGTTTGCGCTCCTGTTCCTGCACCTGGAAGATCCTGTTGGTCAGTTCCTTCAGCTTGGTGTCCGCAAAGCGCTGTTCGGAGAACCGCACACCGGCGATGAGGAAACCCGCAATGACGATGGCCGCAAGCGTAATCATGAAGGTGACGAACAGTGTCTGGCGGATGGAGCGGGCAAAGTCGGTGCGGATCGCGGTGACCTCGCGGGCGATGTCATCGGTGTAAAGGCCGGTGCCAAGCATCCAGCCCCACTTGTCGAGCAGGATTGCGTAGCCGAGCTTTTCCTCGACCGTGCCTGTCGAGGGCTTGTGCCAGACATACTGGTGGAAGCCGCCGCCGTTCTGGGCCGCCTCGATCAGGTTGCGGATGACGTAGTCGCCGTTGTCATCCTGGAGCTGCCACCAGTTTCCCCCCACCAGGTGCGGCAGCTTGGGATGGACCAGGTTGGTACCGTCGAGCGTGTAAACGAAGAAATAGCCGTCGTAGTCGAAGGTCAGATGCTGCAGGATCATCTTGACCTTTTGCTGCGCCACTTCGCGACCTCCCGGTTCTTCCTTGTAGATCTGCTCGATCGAGGTGAGAGCAAGACTGACGTAGTTCCGGATTTCCTGGCGCTTGGAGGACAGGATGCGCTGTTCCACTGCCTGAGTCTGCGTGTTGATCAGTTCCCGAGACTGATAGTACGTGGCCGCACCGATGAGTACGGAGACGGCGATCAATGGCAGGATCGTGATGAGCAGCAATTTGGTCTTGAAGGTCACGAATTTTGCTCTCTTGTTGCGCGAACATGCGGCAAACGATTATCTCTCTTGCGTGGTTCTCGGTAGTATTACTGAGAAGCTGCGCAGAACCACGAATAGCGCTTCAGACACTCGGTCAACTAGACATACCTCGAGATCGGTGCAAGTGTGTACCCGGTCCGAAATCGGGTCCGATTAGGGAGGAAACTAATGGATCGTCGTTCGTTTATCAAAAAGGCTGGTATTGGTGCCGGCGGTGTTGCCGCTGGATCCTTGCTGGCTGCTCCGGCAATTGCGCAGGGCACCAAGGAAATGGTCATCGTGTCCACATGGCCGCGCGACTTTCCGGGTCTCGGTATTCCGGCACAGCGCCTCGCAGCCCGTATTGCAGAGCTGACCGCAGGCCGCCTCAACGTTCAGTATTTCGCCGCTGGCGAACGCGTTGGTGCCTTTGACTCCTTCGACGAAGTCGCTTCCGGTAACGCGCAGGCCTATATCGGCGCCGATTACTACTGGAAAGGCAAGCATCCGGGCTGGGCAGCATTCACTGCCGTGCCGTTCGGTCTGACCCAGGCTGAAATGGACGCCTGGATCAAGTACGGCAGCGGCCAGGAACTGTGGGATGAGCTGGCTGGTGAATTCGGCCTGAAGAACTTCGCCATGGGCAACACCGGTGTCCAGATGGGCGGCTGGTTCAACAAGGAAATCGAAACCGCTGACGACCTGAAGGGTCTGAAGATGCGTATTCCGGGTCAGGGCGGCGACGTCATGGCGAAACTCGGCGCGTCTCCGGTCTCCCTGCCGGGCGGCCAGATCTACGAAAACCTTGTTTCCGGCGCGATCGATGCAACCGAGTGGGTTGGTCCGTTCAACGACTACTTCATGAAGTTCTACGAAGCTGCCAAGTACTACTACTACCCGGGCATGCACGAGCCGGGCGCCATGCTTGCTCTGGGCATGAACAAGGCATTCTGGGATGGCCTCGACAAGGTCGATCAGCAGATCATCGTTGCAGCGTGTGCGGAAGAAAACTCCAACACGATGGCTGAAACCAACGCCAACAACG
The DNA here is from genome assembly GCF_012395805.1 of Labrenzia sp. 5N. Lineage (NCBI taxonomy): Bacteria > Pseudomonadati > Pseudomonadota > Alphaproteobacteria > Hyphomicrobiales > Stappiaceae > Labrenzia > Labrenzia sp. 5N. Next base: position 90,510 of record NZ_JAAZTM010000011.1, read on the forward strand.
GTAAGTACCTGACCCGCCTGATCAACGAGCACGGCGTTGAGCTGCGTGAATTCTCCGACGAGATCTACGACAGCTTCGGTGAAGCCGCTCAGGAAGTTCTGGAAGAAGCGATGGATCATTCCCCGCTGTCCAAGAAGATCTTCGAGAGCGTCATCAACGCACGTCAGGAAATCGGCAGCTACATGGCGATCGCCGACATTGCCTACAGCAACAAGCGTAACCGTTACCTCGGCATTCCGAAGTAATCGGTTGAGCAAATAAAAGGGGCGGGAGAAATCCCGTCCCTTCTTCTTAGACAAAGATAAAAAGGCACAGCCACGATGACGGCCTTGGACAATGTTCAAGACGGCTCGCCTGTTATGAATTCCGGTGGTAAAGCCTCGCCGGAGAGCGCCCGCTTCTTCCGCCTGTGCGGCTGGATCGTATTGGCGATCATGACGGCGTTTCTGCTCAACAACTACCTGACCTATTGGCAAGACCTACCAGGCATTGCGCCCATCTTCGGCGGCGCGGCCAATGGATCCATGCCGATTCTCTGGTCCTGGTTGCAATTGGCGCTCTATGCGGCGTTTGTCCTGTTGGCCTTCGGCTATGTGCGGACGAACGGAAACACGCTGCGTGAAGACAGCGTCCGGATCACCAACATCAACGCCTATCTCATCAGGGCCTGCTTCTTCGCGGTGCTGATCGTCGGGTTGGTCGACAGCGCGATCTCGTTCCTGCGCATCGAGGGCTTTCTGCCCGATGTCGTCGGACAGGCGCTTGCCGACGATCTCGGCAAATCGCAGTTCCGGGGCCCTTATGTGCACATGCCGCTGATCGCGCTTTCATTCGTGATCGCAGCCTTCACCCGCACGCTCGGCTTCACCTGGCTTGCGCTTCTGGTGGTTGCCGCCGAACTGATGATCGTGATCGGCCGTTTCGTCTTCTCCTACGAGCAGGCCTTCCTCGCCGATCTCGTGCGGTTCTGGTACGCGGCGCTGTTCCTGTTCGCCAGTGCCTACACGCTGCTTGAAGAAGGGCATGTTCGGGTCGACATCTTCTATGCGGGCCTGTCCTCGAGAGCCAAGGGCATCGTCAACGCGGTCGGTTCCGTTGTGCTCGGCATCAGCCTTTGTACCGTCATCCTGGTCATCGGCATGGGCGGCAAGCAGAACATCATCAACAGCCCGATCCTGACCTATGAGACCACGCAGGCCGGCTTCGGTCTTTACGTGAAATATCTCATGGCGGGTTTCCTGGGCGTGTTCGCCGTTTCCATGATGATCCAGTTCGTGGCCTATTTCCTGGACGCGGTTGCCGATATTCGCGGCGAACCGGGTGGCCGGGATCATGACAGCCACACTGTTCAATAGAGCCTGACGAGACCGCTTGATATGGAACTTTTCTTCCTTCTTCTCCTGGTCGTCCTGATGGCGATTGCGCTTGGGTCGGGTTTCCCCGTCGCCTTCGCGCTCCCCGGATCGGCCATCCTGACCATCGGCATCGCTGCCGGATCGGGCTATCTGTTTGCCGGCGACCCCGGCGCGTATTTCTCTCACGGTGGCCCAAGCCAGTGGCTCAGCGCGGGGGTGACGAACTTCCGTGGCATCTACTGGGAGGCCGAGCGAGATACGCTCATTGCCATTCCGCTGTTCGTCTTCATGGGCATCATGCTTCAACGATCCAAGATCGCTGAAGACCTGCTGGTGACGATGGCACGGCTGTTCGGCCCGGTGCCGGGTGGTCTCGGTATCTCCGTGGTGTTCGTGGGGGCTCTTCTGGCAGCCACCACGGGCATCGTCGGCGCAACCGTTGTCGCCATGGGCCTGATCTCGCTGCCGGCCATGCTGCGCAACAAGTATTCGGTGCCGCTGGCAACGGGAACGATTGCCGCTTCCGGGACACTGGGACAGATCATTCCGCCGTCGATCGTTCTGATCATTCTGGCCGACCAGCTTGCCAGCGCGGTCGATCAGGCCGGTTCGCTGCGCCAGACACTTTACAAGGCGAGCACCGGCGAGCTGTCGATGCCGTCGGACTACTCTGTCGTGTCGACCAGTGCCGGCGAAATGTTCCTGGGTGCCTTCCTGCCGGGTCTTGTCCTGGTTGGCCTCTACATGCTGTTCATTCTGGGTTTCGCGCTGTTGAATCCGAAGTCGGCACCGGCAGTCCATGAAGAAGGCACCTTCACGCGTGCGTTCGCAGGCAAGGTGGTCCTGACCCTGGTGCCGCCGCTGGCCCTGATCTTCCTGGTGCTTGGTTCGATCATTGCCGGTGTCGCTACCGTGAACCAGGCTGGCGCCATCGGTGCCGTCGGTGCGATGGTCATGGCCGGTTATCGCCTTCGTGACGGCAAGCGCGGAGCCTACAGCCCGGCGATCCTGGCTATTCTGGCCTTGCTGGGGCTGGCCGTGGTTGTCAGTTTCTTCGGCTCGGTCAACATCAAGCTGATCCAGACCAGCGACGATGTTCTCGCCCTGGTGCTGGCTATCATCGCTGTTTCGCTGCTGCTGATCGCGATCCTTTGGTCCGGTTGGCGTACGCTGAAGTTCGAAGACACCATGCGCGGAGTGATGGTGGAAACCGCCAAGACCACCGCACTTGTGTTCATCATTCTTCTCGGCGCTGCCATGCTGACCTCTGCCTTCCGTGCCTTCGGCGGGGAAGAGCTGGTCAAGAACTTCCTGCAAGGCCTGCCGGGCGGGTTCTGGGCTCAGTTCCTGATCGTGATGCTCGTGATCTTCATCCTCGGCTTCTTCCTCGATTTCATCGAGATCGCCGTCGTGGTGGTGCCGATCGTTGCACCGATCCTGCTTGCCGATCCTGAAGCAAACGTCACCGCCGTGTGGCTTGGCGTGATGATCGGTCTCAACATCCAGACCTCGTTCCTGACACCGCCCTTCGGCTTCGCGCTGTTCTATCTGCGCGGCGTTGCACCGGCCGTGGTCAAGACGCTGGACATGTACAAGGGCGTGGTTGCGTTCATCTGCCTGCAGTTGCTGGCACTCGGCATCGTCGGGCTCTATCCGCAGCTTGTGAACTATCTGCCGAATCGCTCGTCGCTGCTGTCCGAGACAGCTCCTCCGCCAAAGAACCCGCGTCTGCAGTACTGCATGGAGACCCTCATCTACGAGGACTTCCAGAAGAACGGCGACAAGATCCTGTCGGCAATCCAGTCGGTCGAATCCATCGACATGAGCTATCTGCCGGAAGATCTGCGCGATGATGTCATGGACGGTCTGGAAAAGGCGAAGGAAGCCATGCCGCAGATGGAGGCGATCCATCAGGCTGAAGCTGAAGTAGCAGCAGCGGCAGGGGCCTACAAGCCGGTGCACACACAGGTTCGCGCCATCGAACGCGATGCCCGCCGTCTTGATGACCGGATTGCCGACCTTCAGGTCATCGTTGACCGGTCGGGAGAAACCGGCATCTACACGGCTGCACAAGGTGAACGTGCTCAGGCTCGCATCGACGAGCTGAAAGCCCGGCATGAAGCCCTGATGGCTCAGATCCCGTCCGATTGGCAGGATACCTATACAACCTTCGCCAAGATCCAGAAGGCAGAGGATGTGGCCCGGATGACCTATCGTCGGACTGTCGATCAGGCTTACGAGCCGATCGCAGAGCTGAAGGCGATCCTCAACGGTGCTGATCTTGTTGCAAGCTTCAAACCGGAACTCGAAGCCCTGAAGGCCGAAGTGCCGACGCTTGAGCCGGAAGCGGCCGAAGAAGCGATTTCGGCCATGCGTTCACGGGTTGGAGATGCGGAAGGCACGAGCGATATCCGTGATGGCCTGAACGAAGCCCGCAAGATCATGCGCAGCCGTCAGCCGAACGCGGAAGAAGCTGTTGCTGAAATCGACAAGTCGATTGCCGCTCTGGATGCGGATCTTGCCTGGCGCCGCAAAGGGGCCGAGGAAATCCTGCCGCAGCTGGAAACCTTCGATGACACCGTGGCAGCCAATATCGGTGTGAGAGCCCAGAACCGTTTGCCGACGGATATGGCTCTGGATGTTGCCGGATGTCTGTCCGGGCATCGGGATATTTCCCTGAGCTTCTGATCTTCAGAAGCTTTCCAAGATGCAAAAAGGGCTGTCCCGGTGGGCAGCCCTTTTTAATTGTCTGATTGGCCTTGCGGAAGTCAGGCGAAGCGCTGCCAGGCGGACGTGAAAATACCGGCGGCTTCGGGCGCTTCAATAATTCGGCCATGACACATGACGATCCGTTTCACGGGCCAGCTGCCAACGGCTTCCTGAAAGGGGGCGATGCCGGATTTGTCGCGGATCGCGTAGCGGTGATAGAAGGCCACTCCCGGCACGCCGTAGCAACCGATTGCCCTGAAGAACAGTTTTTCTGTGAAATTGTGTTCCGGTTGATAGTTATAGAGCAGGTCAGCCGTTACCAGCGTGCCCGAACGCCGGTGAAAGAGAACCGTTTCGTTCAAGTCGTGCCCGCTCAGTGTCGCATGCTCGATTTCTCCAACAGCCACGACTGTTTTGTCAGTGACAATTTCCGAGTTCGCGATCTTGCCGATCTTCCGTTCAAGCCCTTTGGGAACAAGTACACGGGCATTGGGAAAATGGTCCTGTGCGGCGCGCAAATACATGTGATGGAAAAGGTTCGGCGCAAAGAGCACCGCGATCTCGCCCAGGTTGCGGAGGGCGTTCCTGACATCCTTGTCCAGTTCCACCGGAGAGTGGAGCACCAGTCCGGCGGCGGTTTCCAGAACGGTCATGCGAAGGCTGCCCTTGCAGCCGAGCCTGGTAAAGGTGGTATCGAGCGTCCAGAGCCCTTCGTCGAGTTTTCGGAGTTCCTGTGCGGAGTTGCTCATGACCACTTCACATCACAGGCCAGCATGTAGCCGGAACCGTAGATGGTGCGAATGTGGGCGGGCTCGTTCTTGCGGTTGAGCTTCTTGCGGATGCGCGAAATGCGCACGTCGATGGACCTGTCGAGGCTCTCGTCACGGCCGCCATGTTCAAGCAGGTAGTCTCGCGACAGCACGCGCTTGGGAGCTCTCAGCAGAGCTTCCAGCAACGTGGCCTCTCCGGTGGACAGAAATGTTTCCTCGCCTTCCGGAGAGGTCAGGCAGTGGGAGGCGGGCTGGTAGGTCCAGCCTTCGAACCGGGCGCAGTCGACGCTGGCCTTCACCGGTGCCTGGTCGGACGAGCGACGCAGAATGGAGCGGATGCGCGCAACCACTTCGCGCGGGTCAAACGGTTTGACCACGTAATCATCCGCGCCAAGTTCCAGCCCCATGACACGGTCGGTGGAATGTCCGCGTGCTGACAGAACGATGATCGGCACTGATGACCGGCGTCTGATCTCGTTGATGAGCGCCATGCCCTCCATATCAGGCAGGCCGAGATCAACGATGCAGGCATCCGGTGTTTCCAGGCCGAGCGCGATCAGCATCTGTGAGGCCGTGGAAAAGACCTTGCCTTCCATCTCGAACTGGAGAAGGGCATCCAGCAGCAAGTTGCCGATTTCCGGTTCGTCGTCGACGATGAAAACCGTGCGTTTGGTTGCCTGGAGGGAGCGTGTCTGCAAGGCGCGTTCCTGTGTCCTAGATCAAGGGTTACTGATTTCGATCCGTCTGTGGGATCGTGTGAGCGGAAAAGCCTGGCAACTGAGACCGGCAAGTTGGATAGGAGCTCGGGACCAGAACTGATGGGTCAATCGCAATTCTCTTTGCATAACCTTCAGGCCGGATCTGGTGTGGGGCTGAGAATCTTTTGCAGGGTGTCTGCAAGTTGAGCATCTGCGAAGGGTTTCGCCAAGACCGGAAATTCACAGGCGCATTCCTGTCCTGCAAGGTCGGACCAGTCGGCGTAACCTGACATCAGTGCAATGCCCAGATCTTGACGCTTCTGCTGGATCTCGCGCGCGAGCGCCAGCCCATTGATCTGCCCCGGCATGATGATGTCACTCAGCACTCCCCGCAATTCGGGAAGGTCCAGCGCCAGGCTTCGGGCGTCTTCCGCGTTTTCGGCTCTCAGCACCGCGTATCCGAGGTTCTGCAACTGGTCCGTCACTGTGTTGGCAACATCCGGGTCATCCTCCACCAGAAGCAGAAGTTCACCCTGACCCGGTTTCAAGGGGAGCGTTTCGCCCTCGTCCGTGTCCCGGCCAGTGGTTGGCGTGATACGCTTATAGGGCAGATAAAGGGTCAGATAGGTGCCGACGCCCAGGGCGCTGGAGATGTGGATCGCGCCGCCTGACTGGCGAATGAAACCATAGACCATGGACAGGCCGAGCCCGCTGCCCGTGCCGAAGTTCTTGGTGGTGAAAAAGGGTTCGAAGACACGCAGTTGCGTGTCCGGATCCATGCCGCCGCCAGTGTCGCCTACGGTAATACGCGCAAACCTGCCGGATGGAATGCCCAGGTCTTCGGCTTCGCGGGTGTCCAACTCGCATGCATCCAAAGTGATGGTCAGCGTGCCGCCTTCCGGCATCGCATCGCGTGCGTTGAAGGCCAGGTTGATCAGCGCTGTTTCCATCTGCGTCGGGTCGATGCAGGCGCCGATTTCCTTGTCCTGAGCGGTAGTCGTCACGTCGACCGAAGGCGGCAGGGAACCTTCCAGCAACCGGCCGGCACTGGCGATGACCTTGGCAAGCGACACATTCTGGGGATCGATCGCCTTGCCACGGCTGAAGGCAAGCAGGCGCTGGATCAGATCCGAGCCGCGCTTGGTCGCTTCGAGCATCGGTGACAGCTTGCTGTCGAGGGTTTCCCGGTCGAGCGGCGTTTCCATACGCCCGAGAGACAGAAGATTGCCCATCAGGATCGCAAGCAGGTTGTTGAAGTCGTGGGCGAGCCCGCCGGTGAGTTTGCCGACGGCATCCATGCGCTGGGACTGCACAAGCGCTGCTTCTGCCTGCTTCTGGTCCGTGGCATCGAGCGAAAGCACAAAAATGCCCAGGGTCCTGCCGTCCTTGGTCATGTCCGGAATGAGGGTCGAGCGCATGTAGGCGGTACTGCCGTCCGAACGATTGCGCTGATATTCGTAGCTGACGGCATTGCCTTCAAAGGAGCGGTTGATATGAGGCTCCAGCTCCTTGAACAGCTCCTCGCCAACCACTTCCGGTGCCGGCCGTCCCGCGATCGAGGCAACCGAGTGGCCGAACCAGTCGGCGTAGCGGCGGTTGGCGAAGCGGAAGACGGGGCCGGGAGACAGATAGGCAATCAGGGCCGGGATGTTGTCCGTCACCAGACGGAGCCAGTCTTCCGACTGCTGCAGTGCCCGCGTGCGCTCTTCCACCGTTCGTTCCAGCTTTTCCTGCCGGCGGCGATCCTCGGTGACGTCGGAATAGGTTGTGACGAAGCCTCCCTTCGGCAGGGGGGTGCCTGAAACGGCGATCACCTGGCCATTTGGACGGATGCGTTCGAAATAATGCGGTTCGAACAGCTTGGCCCGTTCCAGTCGGCGCTGGATCTTGCCTTCGATATCGCCGGGGCCATATTCGCCGCGTTCGGCGTTGACGCGCAGGAACGCTTCCAGATGTGTGCCACGACGAGCCAGTTCCTGAGGAAAATCAAGCATTTCCCAAAGGCCACGATTCCACGCGACAAGTCTGAGATCGGCGTCGAAGGCCGAAAAGCCCTGATTGATGTGGTCAAGCGCGGCCTGCATCAGATCGAGCTGCGTCTTGAGCTGTTGTGTCTCCTCCATGGGGTGAGAGTAAGCCCGAAAAGCAGGTTTGACCATTCATCCGAGAAGAGAATGGCAGTCCTTGCTGACAAGACCCGGCGGGGGGCACGTGCAGGCCGAAAAACTTCGCCTTTCATGATATGCTGGCCAAGTATTTTTGACTTTGTTTTTCCTGCGATGGAGGGATCCATGCAATTAAAGAAACTTGATCCGAGGCTGCGCCGGTATGCGGCCGAGGCAGAACTGAAATCATTTGACGACAAAACCGCCCTCGACACCTTTCCGTCCGCTCCCGCGTCCCTGGAGAGCACTTCGGCTGTGTCGCCGCCGCTTGGGGAGGTCCGGCGCGTTCTGGTCGAACTGCAGGCGAATCAACCGCCCGCGGCCTTTGCTGACTTTCATTGGGTACATGTGGCCGGGAAGATCTATTCCGTCTCGCTTCCGATGAACAGGCTGGTGGAGCTGCATGCGCATCCGTCGGTGGAAACTGTCGAAGCCGGGCGGCGCTGGTTTCCGATGCTCGAAACCTCCCTTGCCGAAACCAGGGCGAACACGGTCCATCAGGGCAGTACCGGTGTCCCGGGCCGCACAGGGGCCGGTGTTCTGGTGGGCATCATCGATTACGGAATGGATTTCACGCTCGACGATTTCCGCAAGGCGGACGGCACCACAAGGCTGGCCTTTCTCTGGGACCAGCGCCTCGACGCCCGTCCGGGCGAGAGCGCGCCGGATGATTTCGCCTATGGCGTGGAGTATGGGGCCGACCAGATTGACCAGGCGCTGAATGCGTCTGATCCGTTCAGTGTTGTCCGGCACAAGCCGGATGCGGCTTCGCACGGCACACATGTTGCGGGAATCGCGGCAGGCAATGGCAGATCGCACGATTCCGACTTCGCGCAAGGAGCGCATCTTGGAGCAGCGCCCGAAGCCACGCTGATTTTTGTTCAGCCGGATACGCGCGACGGGTCCGGCACATTTACCGATTCCAGCCACGTGGTCGATGCAGTTGCCTACATCATGAACAAGGCGGATGCGCTTGACATGCCCTGTGTCATCAACATGAGCCTCGGGCAGAATGGCGGTAGCCATGATGGGGAGAGCCTTGTCGAAAGGGCGATCGACCGTCTGCTGGAGCCTCTGGGGCGGGCGTTCGTGAGTGCGGCGGGAAATGAACATGTCTGGCATGGGCATGCCGCCGGAATCATCAAGACGGGCGAAAGCCGGGAACTGCGCTGGAAAACGGGTGGTGGCATGCCTTTGCCCGATGGCACCATCACCCAGACCGGAACGGACAGGACGTCGAGCGAGCTGGAGATCTGGTATTCGAGTGTCGACAGGTTTGCCGTGACACTGACTGCACCGGATGGAACACAGTACGGGCCGGTCACCCCTGGTAAATCCCTGCTTCAGGACGAGGTCTTTATCGATTCGGAGCGCTTTTCGAGCTTGAACGGACAAGCGCGGATCTACATGCAACTGGAAGCGCCATTCGGGCTCGGGATGCTGAGGTCCGGTGTCTGGACCTTGAAACTGGAGGCACTGGAAGGAGAAAACGGCCGGTTCGACGCCTGGATCGAGCGTGATCTGCGTGACCGGGACAACAATTATGCCGATCAGTCTTTCTTCCAGGGAGGCGATTTCGACCCTGTCCGCACGCTCGGCACTCCGGCAACAACACGCAGGGCAATTGCGGTTGCCAATTACAGCCACTATTCACTTTCGCCGGCGGCTTCCTCCAGCCGCGGGCCCACACGCGACAATCGGAACAAGCCAGAGGTTGCCGCGCCTGGAACAAATATTGTTGCGTCCTGCGCGCAAGGCGGGCGGAACAACGGCAACGGCGGGGTCCACCCGATGCGTGTGCTGAAATCCGGCACCAGCATGGCTGCCCCGCATGTTGCCGGTATCGTTGCCCTGCTGTTTCAGGAAGCGCGCTCCTTGTCGGCGCCCCAGATCGCAAACATCCTGATGGCGACGTCGGACAATCCGGACGGCATACCGGGGTTCGATGTTGCCTGGGGCTTTGGCCGGGTGAACGCGGCGCGTGCCCTGCGGCTGCTGCGCGATCCCGATCAGCCGGGGCGCACCGATGCGGTGATTTGAGCCTTCTGATGTGAAAAACAGGATGCGGCGTCGTTAGCGCCGCATCGCACCGCCGACCTGGATATAGGTTACAGCGGTATCCTCAGCGAGCGAGTTGAGGTTTTCTGCAGTGACGAGCAACGTCATCAGGTGGCTTTGAGGGCTCCAGGACAACAATTCAGGGGCGCCCGCGCTGGTAGTGCGCAAAGCCAGATCGTCCGGGGTCTTGCCCGGTGCAAGTTCGACCATCGCCTTCATTTGCGCGGAGGGATCGTTTCTCATGATCGCCTTGCGCGCCTGCGGGCTGAGTTTCATCTGCCTGAAGTCCATACCTGGAATATAGCACTGCGCTGCCGGTCTTCAAAACCGGGTCAGCGTTTCCGATGCCCCAGTTTTGCGGCCTTGGCCATCTCGGCCCGTTTTTGCGCGTAGTTCGGTGCAACCATCGGGTAATCCGCGCTCAGGCCCCATTTGCGACGATACTCGGCGGGGGTCAGGTTGAACTTCGTCTTCAGGTGGCGTGTCAGAAACTTGAATTTCTTGCCGTCCTCGAGACAGACGATGAACTCCGGAGTGACCGAGTGCTTTATTGGCACAGCCGGCACGAGGGGAGCCCTGAATACGGTCGGGGTGTTGTTGGTCGCGGTTTCCAGGGCAACGTGGACATCCAGAATCAACTCGATCAGATCCTGCTGCGGGACCGGGTTGTTCGTCACATAGTTGGAAACAATTCCCGCGGTGAGCGCCATCAGGTTCGGCGAATCGAAGCTCTCGCCTTCTTCTGGTTCAGCCATGGGAGTTCCTTTTCCGAAATTGGGGACTGGAGAGGGCCGTGGGCGGGGCGGTGCCGGGCGCGCAGGCAAACCGTGCCAAATAGATTTGTTTTACGACTTCGCTTTTCAAGTAGCGATCACGTTTTTATCAAATAAAAAAATGTATGAGGAAATTTCGCCGATTTGGGAAACCGGAGAGTTTTCCATTGGCGCAATCTCAACTGTAGTTCTCAAGAAATACTGGACTAAAAATTCTGGTTGTTCCAAAAACCGCTGAAATCTGCAGGAAAAATAGACAAAATCGAAAATGCTATTTCTTCTCTATAGAAAAACTTGCTTTTCAAAACTGTAAACTGAACAGTGTAGTCATGAAATTCGCATCTGCAGCAAAAGCAAATGTAAGAAAAACAGCATAAATAAACACAAAGTATTTAAAGTAGTGCAAGGGCGGGGGATATGGGGATGCGGTTTCGGGAGTTCAAGGGCAAAAATGAAAAAGTGAAAAATTGTAAAAAATGTTGGATTATCAGTGTGTTGCAAAAATATGACTCCAAATGCCAATGTGCGCCAGAGAAAAATTCTGGCTTGAATTCCGGCGTCGGAACTGGCTTTTTGATGCGGAGACGGCCAACGGGGTGCAAGTAAACGCTTGTTGTTGGTAGTCTAAAGGTTAGTTTGAAGGGGTCGCGTTAAAGTATTCGAATCCGTTCCTTCAGCCTTCCGACTGAATTTGAAACTGGAGTAATGTAATGAAACTCAAGAGTTTGATGCTCGGCGCGGCCGCAGCTGCTGCTGCAACCACCGCCCAGGCGGCTGACCTTCCGGTCGCTCCGGAGCCGGTCGACTATGTTCGCGTTTGTGACGCATACGGCGCGCGCTTCTACTACATCCCGGGCACAGAAACCTGCCTCCGCGTTGGCGGCCGTGTTCGTACCCAGGTTGTCGTCAACAACGTTCTGGAAGACGGTGCCTTCAGTGACCGTGATTCCGACGGCTACTCCTGGCTGTCTCGCGGCTACCTGTACCTGGACGCTCGCACGGCTACCGAATTCGGTACCCTGCGCACCTACGTGTCCATCTACTCCACCGTGACCAACGGCGAAAACAGCACCACGCTGGAAAACGCCTACATCCAGTGGGGCGGTCTGACAGCTGGTCGTCTGACCTCGAACTTCGACATCTTCACCGGTCAGGCCTTTGTCGGTGTCGTGGATCGTGACTGGTCCGACGTAACGTCCAACCAGATTGCCTACACCGCTGCTTTCGGCAACGGCTTCTCCGCGACCATCGCTCTGGAAGACCGTTCCGATCGTGAATATGGTGATTACGGCGGGACCCGTGCTCCGGACTTCGTTGCCGCTCTCGGCGTTTCCCAGGGCTGGGGTTCTGCACAGCTGTCCGGTGCTCTGCACCAGGTTTACCCGGATGCAGCTGCCAACCGCACCAACAATGGTGGTGAAGACTCCCTGGGTTGGGCAGTCGGTGGTGGTGCTGCCATCAACCTGCCGATGCTCAACTCCGGTTCGAACATCTTCTTCCAGGGCTTCTACGCTGATGGCGCACTGTCCTACATCACCACGTATGACGGCGTAGCCGACTACAACGGCGACGACACCTCCACCGGTTACTCGCTGTCTGCTGGTGCCTACATCCAGGCAACTTCCACGATCGGCCTCGCGCTTGACGGTTCCTATGCCGACATCGATGCCGCAACTGGCCTGAACGACGTAACCCGTTACGCAATCGACGGTTCGGTTCAGTGGGAGCCGGTCTCCGGCTTCGTCATGGGTGCAGACGTTGGTTATGCAAACACCGACATCGACACCCAGGGTGACCAGGACGAACTCCTCTTCGGTGTTCGTATGCAGCGCACCTTCTAATCTTACGGTTAGACTCTGACTGACTAAAAATGACCTCCAGTCAGTCAATCGGCCCGGCAGACTCCAAACTGCCGGGCCTCCCCCGTTTTAGGGCACCCGCAGTCGCCAAGAGGAAAAGCGCCGTGTCTGCTGTGCTGTGGTTTCCGCGGCAACACCGAGCCGGTGCGACTGAAAATTCTTTGCCTCTCCAATTGAAAAGACGTGCGACGCCAGAATGTTCTCGGCTAACATTCGCGGTATGCCAAAGTCTGAATACAAAAAGAAAAATCCGACGGTTCAGGACGTCGCCCGCGCTGCCAATGTGTCGACGGCAACTGTCAGCCGCGTGTTGACGACACCCGACAGGGTATCCGCGGAAACCCGGCGCCGCGTGTCGGAAGCGGTCGAAAAGACCGGCTACGTCCTCAATCATGCCGCGCGCAATCTTCGCCGCCGGGACACGGGAACGATCGTTGCGCTCGTTCCGGACATCGGCAATTCCCACTTTTCGAACATTCTCCAGGGCATTGAAACGGTCTGCGCGGAAAGACAGCTGAAAGTGCTGATTGCCGACACGCGCAAGCCGTCCATGTCGCATTCGAGCCTGAGTGACTATTTCAGCAAGAACAATTGCGACGGGATCGTTATCCTGGACGGGCATTTCTCGATTTCCCGAATCAGATCTTCCAATCCCAAGTCCCCGCCCATCGTGCTGGCCGGCGAATGGAGCGACGATCCGGCGGTGCCAATTGCCGTTGTCGACAATCTGATGGGGGCGGATCTGGCAGTGTCGCACCTCCTCGAACTGAAGCACTCGAATATCGGCCACGTAACGGGCCTCCTGTCGCACAAGCCGGGACGGGACCGGCTCGACGGATTCCGGGCCACGTTGGGCGGTGCGGGTCTCGATCCGGCCAGTGCCTGGATCTTCGAGGGGGACTACACGCTGGAAGCCGGCGTCAGGGCCGCAAAGGCATGGCTGGACCTGCCGAACCGTCCGACCGCCGTCTTTTGTGCCAGCGACCGGTCCGCCTTCGGCTTCATTTCATTCCTGAGCGAAGCCGGCATCCGTGTGCCGCAAGATGTTTCGGTTGTGGGGTTTGACGACATCGACATTGCCGGCCATTTCGTGCCGCCACTGACAACAATCCACCAGCCTCGCCGGGCAGTTGGCGAGCAGGCTGCGAAACTGTTGCTCAACCTGCTGGGTGGTGCAAAGCCGGACAACGGCAGCGTTCAACTGGAGCCCTGGCTGGTGGTTCGCAAGAGTGCAGTTGAGCTGGTCTAGGCATCAGCCATTCGCACATGCAGCGCAAATGAAACAATTCGACACGATTGAAACATATTGCTGAAAATCCGCCGTCCTAGCCTGATTTTCAACGGGTTGGGACAGCGTCCTTCTTCGCCTTTAACAATTTACCGGTTGAAGGTTCGGTCGGCACGGCGTTTCATAGCCCCACAGGAAACGACCCTGGAAAACCGGGGCGCCTTCTAAAGGGAAGAAACATCTATGGTAGGGTCGGCCAGCGCTACATCGCGCGGGGAGGACACCTTTCCGAAGATTCTCATGCGCAACGCGCAAGTCTTCGGAGACCGGACGGCGTTCCGGGAAAAGGATTTCGGGATCTGGCAAAGCTGGACCTGGTCCGAGGTGTGTGAAGAAATCCGCGCATTCTCCATCGGATTGAAATCTCTGGGCCTGAAGGCTGGAGACAAGATCGCCATCGTCGGTGCGAACCGTCCAAGGCTCTACTGGGCGATGGTTGCCGCCCAGGCACTCGGGGCCGTTCCGGTGCCCGTCTATTCGGACAGTGTCGCCGAGGAAATGGCCTTCGTGCTCGGCCATGCCGAAGTCACCTTCGCGGTGGTCGAGGATCAGGAGCAGGTCGACAAGCTCCTGTCGATGGCGGACGAGGTAAAGTCGCTCACCGAGATCATCTATGATGAAGTGCGCGGCCTGCGCGACTACGATCATACCCACCTGCATGGCTATTCCTCGGTACAGGAAAAGGGACGCGAGCTGCTAGCGGCAACGCCGTCCCTGGCAGCCGAGTGGGAAGCCGGATTCCGTGACGCCAAGGGCTCAGACATTGCGGTGATGCTGTACACTTCAGGCACCACCGGGAGACCGAAGGGCGTGATGCTGTCCTTCGACAATCTCGTCATTTCGGCGCGCAACGGTAACAAGTTCGATCATCTGGACGAGACCGAAGAAGTGCTCGCCTACCTGCCGATGGCCTGGATCGGCGACCACGTGTTCTCCCTGGCGCAGGCTTTCACGGCGGCCTACTGCGTCAACTGTCCGGAAAGCATGGACACGATCGACGTGGACCGGCTTGAAATCGCGCCGACCTATTTCTTCGCACCGCCGCGTGTTTTCGAGAACATGCTGACCCGCATCATGGTGCGCATGGAAGATGCGGGTAAAACCAAGCGTGCGATCTTCGACTATTTCATGGAAGTCGCCCGCAAGGTGGGCGAGAAGATCCTGAATGGCGAAACGGTCGGCCTGAAGGACCGGATGCTTTACGCCCTCGGCGAGTTCTGCGTCTACGGACCTCTCAAGAACCGCATGGGTCTCACCCGCATGAAAGTCGGCTACACGGCCGGCGAAGCCATCGGGCCGGAGATCTTCCGCTTTTTCCGCTCGCTCGGCCTCAACCTCAAGCAGCTCTACGGCCAGACCGAGGCCAGCGTCTACATAACGCTGCAGCCGGACGGCGAGATCTACGGCGATACGGTCGGCAAACCTGCTCCCGATGTCGAGCTCAAGATCGCCGACAGCGGTGAAGTGATGTATCGCTCGCCGGGTGTCTTCGTCGGCTATTTCAAGAATGACGAGGCTACTGCCAGCACCAAGACGCCGGACGGCTGGGTGCATACGGGTGATGCCGGCATCATTGCCGAGAACGGCCACCTGAAGATCATCGACCGCGCCAAGGATGTGGGCAAGCTCAACGACGGGGCACTGTTCGCGCCGAAATACATCGAGAACAAACTGAAGTTCTTCCCGAACATCAAGGAGGCGGTCGCCTTCGGTCATGAGAAGGACATGGTGGGGGTTTTCATCAACATCGATCTGACGGCGGTCGGCTCCTGGGCGGAACGCAACAACGTCAACTATGCCTCCTACCAGGAACTTGCCGCGCATCCGGATGTCTACGGCATGATCGAAAGCCATGTCGATCAGGTGAACCGGGACCTTGCCCGTGAACCGATGATGGCGGGTGCGCAGATCAAGCGGTTCCTGATCCTTCACAAGGAACTGGACGCGGATGATGGTGAGCTCACTCGCACGCAGAAGGTTCGCCGGAGCTTCATCGCCGAACGCTATGGTCCACTGATCGACGCGCTTTACGACGGATCCACCTCCAAACATGTGCGTACGGAAGTAACCTTTGAAGACGGCCGCAAGGGCGCAATCGAAGCCACCGTCGAGATCCGCGACATGTCCACCCATGACGCCGGAGCGGGCGTACAGGAGGCCGCCGAATGAACGCGATCGTTTCCGACAAGACACTGTCGCCGAATGGCGCGCAGGAACCGGCAGGGCGCGAGGTGCTGCTGCGGGTCGATAACGTGTCGCTGTCCTTCGGCGGCGTAAAGGCGATCACCGACATTTCGTTCGACATCCAGAAGGGCGAGATCCGCGCGATCATCGGTCCGAACGGGGCCGGCAAGACGTCGATGCTCAACGTCATCAACGGATTTTATCATCCGCAGGAAGGCACGATCACCTGGCAGGGTCAGGTGCGCCGCAAGATGAAGCCTTACGAGGCTGCCAGCCAGGGGATTGCCCGGACCTTCCAGAACGTGGCGCTTTTCAAGGGCATGACCACGCTGGACAACATCATGTCCGGCAGAACTCTGAAGATGCACAAGAACTTCTTCTGGCAACTTCTGTGGCGCGGCCCCGCGGAGCGCGAGGAAATCGAACATCGGCGCAAGGTCGAGGACATCATCGATTTCCTTGAAATTCAGGCAATCCGCAAGACACCTGTCGGGCGCTTGCCTTACGGGCTGCAAAAGCGGGTCGAGCTTGGCCGCGCGCTGGCGATGGAGCCGGACCTGTTGCTGCTCGATGAGCCGATGGCCGGTATGAACCTTGAAGAAAAAGAAGACATGAGCCGGTTCATCATCGACGTGAATCAGGAATTCGGCACGACGATCGCCCTGATCGAACATGACATGGGTGTCGTCATGGATCTCTCCGACCGGGTGGTCGTGCTCGACTACGGCAAGAAGATCGCCGACGGGCCACCGGAGGAAGTGCAGGCCAGCCAGGCCGTTATCGACGCTTATCTCGGTGTGAGCCACTAGGAGGGACGAACCATGCTCTACGACATTTTTATCGATCCCTTCGTACAGATGTACCAGATGCCGGATTTCTTCCTGCAGGTCCTGTGGGAAGGTTTCGTCGCCGGAATTCTGTATGCGCTGATCGCGCTGGGTTTCGTGCTGATCTTCAAGGCCTCCGGCGTGTTCAACTTCGCCCAGGGCATCATGGTGGTGTTCGCCGGCCTGACGCTGGTGGGCCTCAACGAAAACGGCGTGCCCGCCTATCTGGCACTGATCCTGACCATCGGCGTGATGGGGGTTCTGGCATACGGAGTGGAACGGGTGGTCATGAGACCCCTGGTCAACCAGCCCGAAATCATCCTGCTGATGGCGACCATCGGCCTGACGTATTTCCTCGTCGGCTTCGGTGAATTCGTCTTCGGCGGCGAGCCCAAGCAGATGATTACCGAGCAACTGGGGCTTCCAACCGGCTCGACCGCGTTCGAATTCGGTGACCGGGGTCTCGTGATCCTGCAGCATATCGATATTGCCGCAGCCGTGATCGCGGTGGTGATGGTGACGGCGCTCGGCATCTTCTTCAACAAGACGCGGATCGGCCGGGCCTTGCGGGCCGTTGCTGACGACCACCAGGCCGCCCTTTCCGTCGGCATCTCTCTCAACCAGATCTGGGCGATCGTCTGGTTCGCGGCAGGCCTCGTGGCCCTGGCGACCGGCATCATGTGGGGCGCGCGGTCCGACGTGTCCTTCGCGCTGGAAATCGTAGCGTTCAAGGCGTTGCCGGTGCTGATCCTCGGCGGCTTCACGTCGATCCCGGGTGCCATTGTCGGCGGCCTGATCATCGGCTTCGGCGAGAAGATCGGCGAACTGTACTGGGGTGGTCTTGTCGGGGGCGGGATTGAATCCTGGCTCGCCTATATCATCGCCCTGATCTTCCTTCTGTTCCGGCCACAAGGCCTCTTCGGCGAACGTATCATCGAGCGGATCTAGGGATATCTGACCCATGTTTTATCGCGAAGCTGGCCAATTCAAGACGAGCTACAAGGCGGATCAGGCGCTGTTCCCGATCCTCCAGGACCGCGTCGGCCTGGCCGTCATTCTGATCACGGCATTTGCAGTCATTCCGGCCCTTGCCAACGACTTCTTCCTGACCTCCATCATGATCCCGTTCCTGGTGTTTTCGCTGGCGGCGATCGGGCTGAACATCCTGACCGGGTTCTGCGGACAGTTGTCCCTGGGAACCGGTGCGTTCATGGGGGTCGGTGCCTATGCCGCCTACAAGCTGACGTCGATCTTTCCCGATGCCAATGTCATCGTGATGGTTCTGGTATCCGGCGTGTTCTCGGCTGCCATCGGTGCGGTCTTTGGACTGCCGAGCCTGCGCATCAAGGGGCTTTACCTGGCGGTGACGACGCTCGCTGCGCAGTTCTTCCTGGAATGGTGCTTCATCCGTATTCCGTGGCTCTACAACTACAACGCCTCCGGCGCGATCGAAGTGCCGCGCCGCGAAGTTTTCGGCATCATCGCCACGGGGGCGGAAGCAACGCCGCTGGCACGCTACTTCATCGTTCTCGGTATCACGGTGCTGATCGCCTTCCTGATGGCGAACGTCCTGCGCGGCCGGATCGGCAGGTCCTGGATGATGATCCGCGACATGGACATTGCGGCTGAACTCATAGGCGTTCGCCCGCTGCAGACCAAGCTGATGGCCTTTGCCGTGTCGTCCTACATCTGCGGCGTGGCCGGTGCGATGATGGTGTTCTTCTGGCTGAATGCCGCCGAGCCGTCGTCCTACTCCATCCGGTTGTCCTTCCAGGTGCTGTTCATGGTGATCCTGGGCGGCCTGGGTAGCCTCGGCGGAGCCTTCATGGGAGCCGCCTTCATCTGGATCCTGCCTGTTGTTCTGAAATTCGTACCCGGCCTCCTCGGCATCGATCTGGCCGCGGAGACCGTGGAGCACGCGACCTTCATGATCGTTGGCGCTCTCATCATTTTCTTCCTGATCGTCGAACCGCACGGCTTTGCGCGGCTCTGGCAGATCGCGAAGCAGAAGCTCAGGGTCTGGCCGTTCCCTTACTAGGGGCTGCCAGCCTTTTCGCCCGCCATCCGGACATGGACCGATCCGGTGAGGAATGGCGCAACCGGTCCGGCGGTATTCATTTCGATGCCGCGTGGGAGGAGAATATGAAAAGCATTAAGCAATTTGCGCTGGGAACCGCTGTTGCGCTCGGGGTCGGTCTCTCCGGCGCCATGACGACCGCGGTCCAGGCACAAGATACCAACTATGTGCCGCTCCTGACTTACCGGACCGGGCCTTACGCGGGCTCCGGCATCCATATCGCCAACGGCATGCATGATTACCTGCAGATGCTGAACGAGCGCGATGGCGGCATCGGTGGCGTCAAGCTGGCGCTGGAAGAGTGTGAAACCGGTTACAACGCCCAGAAAGGCGTCGAGTGCTACGAAGCCACCAAGGGCAAGGGCGCGCTGGTCTACAACCCGTATTCCACCGGTATCACGCTTCAGCTGATCCCCAAGGCCGGTGTCGACAAGATCCCGGTTCTTTCGATGGGCTACGGCCTGTCGGCTGCCGCTGTCGGTTCCACGTTCCCGTGGATCTTCAACGTGCCGGACACCTACTGGGACGGCGCTTCCGTGGTCATCAAGTACATCGGTGAGCAGGAAGGCGGTCTTGAAAACCTCAAGGGCAAGAAGATCGGTTACATCTTCCTTGACGCCGGTTACGGCCGCGAACCCCTGCCGCTTTTGGAACAGCTGGCCGAAAAATACGGCTTTGAGCTGCTGCAGTACCCGGTTCCGGGTGCGGAAATGCAGAACCAGTCTTCACAGTGGCTCAACGTACGCCGCGACCGTCCGGACTACATGATCATGTGGGGCTGGGGCGCGATGAACCCGACCGCCGTCAAGGAAGCCGTCAAGATCCGCTTCCCGATGGACAAGTTCATCGGTGTGTGGTGGTCCGCAGGTGATGACGATGCTGCCGCCGGCGGTGAAGGTGCCAAGGGCTACAAGGCACTGAACTTCTCCGGTGTCGGCGCCGACTTCCCAGCTCTCGATGACATCAAGAAACACGTCATCGATACAGGCAAGTCCTCCACCGATGCGGAGACGATCGGCAGCACGCTCTATAACCGTGGCGTCCTGAACTCGGTCATCATCGCGGAAGGCATTCGCAGCGCCCAGCAACTGACCGGCAAGACTGTCATCACGGGCGAAGACATGCGTCTTGGTCTCGAGGCTCTCAACCTGGACGAGGCTCGTCTGGCTGAGCTCGGTCTGAAGGGCTTTGCCCATCCGATGAAAGTGACCTGCGATGACCACGCCGGCAGCCATCCGGTGTTCATCCAGGAGTGGGACGGCAAGAAGTGGCGTCAGGCTTCTGACTGGATCGAGCCGATGACCGATGTGGTCCGTCCGCTGCTGGAAGCAGCCGCTGCGGAATACGCAGAAAAGAATGCGCCGTGGCCGGCGCGCACCGAACCCTGCCCGAACTGATAGGCAGTCCGCTCCGCCGCGCCGCATAAACGTGCGGCGGAGCAACCAGGGAGAAGAGGGAATGGCATTGCTGGATGTAGAACAGCCTGGTTCGCAGGGCGCTCGGGATGCTGCCGGGACAATCCTGTCGGTCAACAATATCGAGGTCATTTATGACCACGTGATCCTGGTGCTGAAGGGCGTGTCGCTGACGATTCCCAAAGGCGGGATCGTGGCGCTGCTCGGCGCGAATGGAGCGGGCAAGACGACCACGCTGAAAGCGATTTCGAACCTGCTTGGTGCCGAACGTGGCGAAGTGACAAAGGGCAAGATCCTTTTCGATGGCGAAGAAGTCCAGGCGCTGTCGCCAAACGATCTGGTTCGCCGGGGATGCATCCAGGTGATGGAAGGCCGGCATTGTTTCGGTCACCTGTCCATCGAGGAAAACCTGCTCACGGGCGCCTACACCCGCAAGGACGGGTACAGCGCCGTGAAGGCGGACCTGGAGATGGTCTACAATTATTTTCCGCGTCTGCGCGAGCGGCGTGGCAGTCAGGCGGGTTACACTTCCGGCGGCGAACAGCAGATGTGCGCTATCGGCCGTGCCCTGATGAGCCGGCCGAAGATGATTCTGCTGGATGAACCGAGCATGGGGCTGGCGCCTCAGCTTGTGGAAGAAATCTTCGAGATCGTCCGCCAGCTCAACCAAAAGGAAGGCGTGTCCTTCCTGCTTGCCGAACAGAACACCAACGTGGCGCTGAAATACGCGACCTACGGCTACATTCTGGAATCCGGCCGCATTGTGCTCGACGGCGACGCCAAGGCGTTGCGCGAGAACGAGGACGTCAAGGAATTCTATCTGGGCGTTGGCGGCGAGGGCCGTCGGTCGTTCCGGAATGTCAAACATTATAAGCGAAGGAAGCGCTGGCTGGCCTGACGGGGTTTCAGACACAGGGCCGAAACAGGCGGAGACGACCATGAGCGACATTCAGTTTGACGCGCGCGAGCGGCAAGACGCCGCTCAGCGCGAACGGGATCTTTTTGCCCGATTGCCGGATCTTCTGGTCCATGCGACAGGCAAATCCTCCGGGTGGGCCGCACATCTGGACGGATGCGATATTGCTGGCGTTACTGACCGGACAGCGCTTGCGGGACTGCCGGTTCTGCGCAAGTCGGACCTTCTGGAAAAGCAGCGGGCACAGCCGCCCTTCGGCGGATTTCTGGCAGGTGAGCTTTCCGGTGCTGCAAGGGTTTTCATGTCGCCAGGACCTATCTGGGAACCGCAGGCGCCCGGGCTCGATCCCTGGAACGGTGCGCGAAGTCTGTTCGCAGCCGGTTTCCGCAAGGGCGATGTGGTTCTCAATGCGTTTTCCTATCACCTGACACCGGGCGGCTTCATTCTGGATCAAGGTGCCATTGCACTTGGATGCACGGTGTTTCCCGCCGGCGTTGGCAATACGGACAGTCAGGTCGAAGCGATCGAGGTGCTCAAACCGTCCGGTTTCGTCGGCACGCCGGACTATCTGAAGATCCTCCTCGATCGTGGCCGGGACCAGGGCCGGGATGTCTCCTCCATCAAGAAGGCCCTGGTCTCGGGTGGTGCATTGTTTCCATCCCTGCGCGAGGAATACGAGGCAGGCGGAATTCGTGTCGGACAGTGCTACGCGACAGCGGACCTCGGCGTCATCGCCTATGAAAGCGAGGCAAGGGAGGGCATGGTCGTCAACGAGGACTACATCGTGGAGATCGTGCGCCCGGGCACGGGCGAGCCGGTGGCAGATGGTGAGGTCGGCGAACTGGTGGTCACCAACTTCAACAGCCTTTATCCGCTGATCCGCTTCGCAACCGGCGATCTGTCCAAGATCATTCCCGGACAGTCGCCCTGCGGACGCACCAACATGCGGCTTGCCGGCTGGATGGGACGGGCAGATCAGCGCACCAAGGTCAAAGGCATGTTCGTCGACCCGGCGCAGATCGCGCAGATCGTTGCCGCGCATCCCGAAATCAGCAAGGCCCGCCTTGCCGTCAGCCGCATTGGCGAGGCCGATGCCATGACACTGACCGTGGAAACCGACGCCTCCGGCAACGGCTTGCCGGAACGGGTTGCTGAAACACTGCGTGAAGTGACCCATCTGAAAGGGGACGTCCTGACCGTTGCTCCGGGTGGTTTGCCGAATGACGGCAAGGTGATTGCGGATGAACGGGAGTACGGCTGAGGCTCGAAGCAACGCGCAGGCATGCCTCCGGAGTTAATGCCAGTTTCAGTCTCATCCTGAAGAAGCGCGCAACCGCTATTTCGAAGAATGGGCTGCATACTCCGGAGCAGGTTGCCCATCCGACGGGACGAAGCTGGCGGCTCTCCTCAGGTTGAGGTCTTTTGTTGTTGCACTTCCGCCTGAAATTCGGTGATCTGCCTGCTCAAATCTGCGTATGACAAATGCCGCATTGGCCTCGGCATGTGCTTGGCCTATGTATGGCGTCAGACAGACAGATCGTTTTAGGACCAATCCCGCAGATGACCGTTCAACCGACCGCGCCGATCGCAGCCGACCAGGAAGCCGCATTCAGAAAACTCGACCTGCCGAAGGACCATCCTTCGGTCAAGAGCGGCAAGGTGGGCGTGCTTCTGGTCAATCTGGGCACACCGGACGGCACAGACTATTGGCCGATGCGTCGGTATCTGCGCGAATTCCTGTCCGACAAGCGCGTTATCGAGTGGCCCCGGGCAATTTGGTATCCGATCCTTTACGGCATCGTGTTGATGACCCGGCCGGGAAAGTCCGGCAAGGCCTACGAGGAGATCTGGAACAAGGAAAAGGACGAGTCGCCTCTGCGCACGATCACGCGCAGCCAGTCGGACAAACTGTCCGAGATGCTGGGCGATGCGGACGGCAAGCTGAAGATCGACTGGGCGATGCGCTATGGTCAGCCGTCGATCCCGGACAGGTTGAAGGCGCTCAAGGACGAGGGCTGCGACCGGATCCTGATCTTCCCGCTTTATCCGCAGTATTCGGCAACCACCACGGCGACCGTCAATGACGTTGTCTGCAAGACGCTGTTGAAGATGCGCTGGCAACCGGCGATCCGGACCGTGCCGCCCTATCACGACGACCCAGTCTATGTGACTGCCCTCGCAAAATCAGTTGAGCGGCATCTGGACAGTCTCGATTTCAAGCCGGACGTGGTGCTGACCTCGTACCACGGCATTCCGCAATCCTATTTCAAACGCGGCGACCCCTATCATTGCCACTGCATGAAGACGACCCGTCTCATGCGAGAGGTCCTGGGCTGGGACGCCGAGAAACTGCGCGTGACCTTCCAGTCCCGGTTCGGTCCGGAAGAATGGTTGCAGCCCTACACGGACAAGACCGTCGAACAGCTGGCCAAGGACGGCGTGAAAAACGTTGCGGTGATGAACCCGGGTTTCGTTGCAGACTGTCTCGAGACGCTTGAGGAAATTGCCGGCGAGGCCGGGGAGATCTTCGAAGAGAGCGGCGGCGAGAATTTCAGCCATATCCCCTGTCTGAACGACAGCGATCTTGGCATGGACGTGCTGTCCCATATCGTACGGCGGGAACTTGGCGGCTGGATCTGACCAGCCGCAAATCCACAGGCGTTTAACCTTGCCGGTGGAAAATACTCGTAAAATTTCGCGATACTGCCCATAAGTCACGGCACTGTTTCACGAGCGCCTTAAGTGTTTGTGCGAACAGGGCTAGCGGACGTGTGTCCGTATAGGCTCAACGCCGCGAATACGCTGGAAACGCTCTGGTATTCGGCGCATAGTGACGGTGCTATTTTAGAAAATTACGGGAGACGTATATGCCAATCGCGGGATTTGACATTTTCCTGATCGGCCTTGTCGTGCTGGTCATTCTGGTCTTTTTCGCCGGCGTAAAGACGGTGCCGCAAGGCTACAATTATACGGTCGAACGTTTTGGCAAGTACCGGAAGACGCTAACGCCGGGTCTGAACTTCATCATCCCGTTCATCGACAGGATCGGCCACAAGCTCAACATGATGGAGCAGGTGCTGGACGTTCCGACGCAGGAAGTGATCACCCGCGACAATGCGACGGTGAGCGCGGACGGCGTGACCTTCTACCAGGTGCTCGATGCTGCCCGTGCTGCCTACGAAGTGCTTGGTCTTCAGAACGCCATATTGAACCTGACCATGACCAACATCCGCTCGGTGATGGGGTCGATGGATCTCGACAACCTTCTGTCCAACCGTGATGAAATCAATGCCCAGATCCTGCGCGTCGTTGATGCGGCTGCAGAGCCATGGGGCATCAAGATCACCCGTATAGAGATAAAGGACATCAATCCGCCGCGCGATCTGGTGGATGCCATGGCCCGCCAGATGAAGGCGGAACGCGAGAAGCGTGCCTATATCCTTGAGGCCGAAGGCAAGCGCCAATCGGAAATCCTGAAAGCGGAAGGTCAGAAACAGTCGCTTATCCTGGAAGCGGAAGGCCGCCGCGAATCCGCGTTCCGCGATGCGGAAGCCCGCGAACGCGAGGCGGAAGCGGAAGCCAAGGCAACGCAGCTCGTCAGTGCGGCTATCGCCTCCGGTGACGTTCAGGCCATCAACTATTTCGTTGCCAACAAATATGTCGAAGCGTTCAAGGAACTGGCAACCTCGCGCAATCAGAAGACGCTCATCCTCCCGATGGAAGCGACCTCGCTGCTGGGGGCCTTGAGCGGTATCGGCGCCATTGCCAAGGAAGCGTTCGGTGAAGACGGCTCTTCCAAGCGGTCGTCCGCGCGCATTCCCAATACAAGCAGTGATCAGGGAGATCAGAACCGGTGAGCCTGATTGAAAGCACGATCGCGGCCCTCGGGCCCTGGAGCTGGTTCGTTCTGGGGCTTCTGCTGCTGGGACTCGAGATCCTGGCGCCTGGCACGATTTTTCTCTGGTTTGGCCTGTCGGCGCTTGTCGTCGGTGTCGTGGCTCTGTTGTTCGATTTCGCCTGGCAGGTGGATGTTGGGCTGTTCCTCGTGCTGTCACTCGTCAGCCTGCTGATCGGACGCCGGCTGATGCAGAAGCTTGCGTCGGAAAAGGGCGATCCGGGCTTAAACCAGCGCGGCAGCCGTTATGTCGGCCGGGAATTCACCCTTGCTGCGCCCTTGAACGAGGGTGCCGGAAACCTGTCCATCGATGACACGATCTGGCGCATTACCGGACCGGACATGCCGGCTGGCACGAAAGTTCGTGTCGAGGCAATTGACGGGGCGCGGCTGGTGGTCTCGCGGGTCAGCTAGATCTCACCGGCATCGTACGCGTTTCCTTTGCAGGGAGCTGTTACCGCACGGGAACTAAAGTTTGTGGCCGGCCGGCAGCGGCGGTTCTTCAGCCTTGAGCAGAATGCCGATCCTGCGGTTTGCCGCCAGGTAGGGGTCGTTGGGGAACAATGGTTCGGTGTCGGCCTTGCCGACCACTGAGTAGAACTGATTGTCCGGCACGCCGTATTCGGACAGGATCTGCCGGGCAACATTGGCGCGTTCGCTGGACAGCTCCCAGCCGGTATAGCTTGGATCGATGGACTGACGGCCGGCAGTCGTGTGGCCTGTAATCTCGATGCGATTTGGCATCTGCGACAGCACCGGTGCCATCTTGGCGATCAGGCGGCGGGTGGTCTCGTAAGGATACTTCGAGCCTTCCCGGAACATTGAGCGCCCGTCCTGATCGACGAGCATGATGTTCAGTCCGTCCTCGGATTCTTCCAGAATGATGTTGCTGGAAATCTCGGTGATTTCCGGCATCTCCTGCCAGGCCTGGCGCAGCGAGGCGGCAGCCGTCGCGAATTGCCGCGGTTTTTCGATATCGGCTTCCAGCGTGTCGTGCGTGTTGGCTTCCGGGCCCTGTTTGCGCCGCTGTTCATGGCGCACCTGGGAGAAGTCGGAATCCATCTCCTGTTCGACCTGGCTGATATCCTTCATGTAGTCGCGGATCGGAATGCCCTCGACCTCGATGATACCGGTCTTGCGGGACGTGTCTTTCACACCGAAGGCTTCGCGCATGGACCCGGCGACCACCTGAAGCTTTTCCTTGTCCTGAATGGAAAAGGAAATGATCAGAACGAAGAAGCAGACGAGCAGGGACATCAGATCGGCAAAGGTCACCAGCCAGTCCGGTGCGCCGCCGCCGCCTTGAGGTTTCTGTTTCTTTGCCATCGCGCTGTGGTCGCTCTTTTGTCAGTTCCGGATCAGACTTGGTACGATCGAATGCGATTGAGCCCTTACCAATCGCTTCCAGGGTTGGCGAACAATCTGCCCGGGTTCATCTGAACGCTTCCTGCTCTAGGCCGCGTCCGCCAGTTCGGCGCGCAATTTGTCCGGCAGGTATGCAATCAGCATTTCCTTGATCAAGGCCGGGCTCTTGGATTCGCGGATCTGGCAAACACCGTCGATGATCAGCGTCTGGTTGAGATCGTCGACGTCGAATTTCGCATCCAGCTTGTCCACCAGAGGCAGACAAAGGATGTTGGAGATCAACGCGCCGTACAGGGTCGTCAGAAGGGCGACGGCCATGGAAGGCCCGATTGCCGCAGGGTCGTCCATGTTGGCAAGCATCTGCACCAGGCCGACCAGCGTCCCGATCATGCCGAAGGCGGGAGCGGAATCGCCAAGTGCCTTGAAAACGCGCTTGCCTTCCGCGAGCCGGGAAAGCTGCAGGTCGCGCTCGCGTTCCATCGATTCCTTGATGAATTCCAGCTCATAGCCGTCCGCAATATATTGCACACCCTTGGCAAGGACCGGATCGGAGACGTCCACGTTCTCCAGGCCAAGCGGGCCGGACTTGCGGACGATTTCACCCAGGTTGCTGATTTCGGTAATCAGGTCGCGAGGGCTTGCGTTCTTGCCCGCAAGGGCAACCTTGAAGCCCGTAACGAAAGCAGTGGCGATGTCGGAGAGCTGGAAACGGATAAGGGTCGCAGCCAGACCGCCGCCGATCACGATCAGCATCGACGGCACATCGATGAACTGGCCGAAACTGCCGCCAAGGAAAATAGCGGTCGTCACGATGCCGAAAGCACCCACAATGCCGATTAATGTCGCCAGATCCATTCTGTACACACACCAAGGTCTGCGGCGTCAAGCCGATGAAACTTTGGGGCAGTGTAAGAGGCTTATGGCTAATCAAATCCTAATGACGCGCCACTTGCGGGCCGGAAAAGAAACTTTTTCGACCCCGTGAGGCAATATTGCCTGCTTCGGTGAAAGATCAGGCTGCGCCGATGCGAAGAAGATCGTGCAGATGGACAATACCGACGGGGCGACCGTCCTCGATCACGAACACGGAGGTGATCGACAGGCTGTTGGCCAATTCAAGAATTGAAGCCGACAATGTGTCCGGAGAAACGGTCTTTGGAGCACGCGTCATGATTTCACCGGCGGATTTTGCCAGGAGATTTGACGAAACATGGCGGCGCAAGTCACCGTCGGTGATGATGCCGATCAACTGTTTCAGTTCGTCGACGACACCCAGCACACCGAAGCCGCGCTGGGTCATCAGGACGATGCCTTCGCTCATCGAGGTGTTTGCGGACACCAGCGGCATGCGTTCGCCGGTGTGCATGATGTCCTTGGCCGTTTTCAGGCTGGCGCCCAGGCGGCCGCCCGGGTGGAACACACGGAAGTCCTGCGCGGTAAACCCACGTCCTTCCAGAAGAGCCACAGCGAGTGCATCACCGACGGCCAGCTGAATGAGGGCGGAGGTTGTCGGGGCGAGGCCATGCGGGCAGGCCTCGGTGACAGCAGGCAGGTTCATGACGATATCAGCTGCACGGCCGAGGGTGCTGTCCTTGCGCGAGGTGATCGCGATCAAGGGCACCTTGAAGCGACGGGTGTAGCTGACGATGCCTGCCAGTTCCTGAGTTTCACCCGACCAGGACAGGGCGATCACGACGTCGTCTTCGGTGATCATGCCCAGGTCGCCGTGACTGGCTTCACTGGCATGAACGAAGAAAGACGGCGTTCCCGTTGACGCAAGGCTTGCTGCGATCTTGGTGCCGATATGACCACTCTTGCCGATGCCGGTGATGACAACGCGTCCCTTGCTCTTTTGAATGAGATCGAAGGTCTTCTGGAACGGGATGGCAAGTCCGTTCTTCAGCGCTGCGCGAACGGCACTCAGGCCGGCAATTTCGGTTTCCAGGGTCCGCTCTGCGGAGACGAGGCACAGGGACGTCATGTCTGTATTTTCTTCGGAAACCGGGTCGCGCAGAACGGTGGTCATGAACATAATTCTTTTTTTATTTAGGATCGCCTAGCTCTATGCCAGTCGCCGACGGGGATCAAGAACCCGTGATCTATTAAATGCATTAGATCAGGTGACTTTATGTAACTTTGTGTAACCTTCCAAATTGCGAAAAAGAAACGAAGGATTAACCATCATTCGTCAGGTTGGACCGGACATTCCACGTCGACTGGTCCCGGAATTCATGCGCAGCTTTCTGCCTCTGATCACTTTTCTTGCCGTTTTGCAGGCCGTTTCCGCGGCTGCACAAACGACGCTTGACGATTTGCGTGGATCGGACGACCCAGGTGGTGCGCAAGAATCAGCAGACCCTTCCGATCAGGCAGCCCAGGCGGCAGACCGCAGTCCTACGCAGGCAAATGTCTTTTCCCTTCGTTCGACACTGAATTCGGCAACGGCGGAAACCGGATCGAGCGGCCTTGGAACCAATGGCAGAGCCACTCCTGTCAGGCCATTTGCCGACAGGATTGCAGCTGTCGACAGGGCGGTTCCTCTATCGGACAGCGGTATCGACGACAGCGTTTTTGGCGGAGATACGACCTTCGATGCGGCACAGGGGATCCGGCTCGGGTCCTTCACGCTGACGCCCCAACTGACCGTCTCGACAGGTTGGACCGATAACCGGTCACAGGCGGCAGACGGAACCTCTGGCAAGTTCTACCGGATTTCTCCCGATGTTTCGCTGACCTCGAACTGGTCACGCCATCAGCTGGACACGTCGCTGCGAGGTTCCTTCACCGGATATCCCGGTGATACCGACGACAACGAGGCGAATGTCTTTGCGGCGGCAAACCTGCGGCTCGACATCAGCGAAGCGACACAGGTCACGACCAGTATATCCTACACGCTCAGCCAGGAGGACGACGGCAGCGCAGAATCGGCTTCCGGGACCGACTACGATCACGAACTTTCGGGAAGCCTAAGTGGTACGCGCGCAGTCGGCATCGTTGCCGCAACAGCTTCGCTCGGCGTCGACCGGAATTTCTATACGTCGGAAAGCGGCTCGGAATCCGGACGCAACAACACGCTCTACTCCGCCAGTCTGCGGCTGGACGGCAATACCGGCAGCGTGTTTTCCCCGTTCGTCGAGGGGGCGCTGCTTCTGCGGCGCTATGACGATACCTGTAGCGACGCCTTGTGCGAAAAACGAAATGCCAATGGCTATCAGGTCATGGGTGGTGTCACCATCGCATCCGGCCCCAAACTGACCGGGGAACTCGGTGCGGGGTGGCGGATCGAGGATATTGAGGATGAGAGGCTTGAAAACCTGTCAGGCCTGATTGCCGACGCCTCCCTGGTCTGGTCACCAAGCCGCCTGACGACGGTTACCGCTGGTCTTGGCACCTCCTTCGAGGCGACCGATATCGACGGTGCCAGCGGTTCGATCATCTACTCCGGCGACCTGCGCCTCGCTCATGCCTTCAGTGATCGTCTGGTGGGCGAGACCGGTGTCGGTTACAGTTACCGGACCTATGAAGGTGTTTCGATCGAAGAGCGTACCCTGACAGGGTTTGGTGGTCTGACCTTCGCTGTGACGAAGAACATTGCGGTAACGGCGGATTATACCCATCGTCGTTTCGACAGTTCCCAGCAGGGGAACGACTATTCCGAAAACGCTGTTGAAGCCGGGTTTAGATTGCGGCATTAACGTCACGGTAACCAAATCAACATCATTCATGGGGCGGGGGCAGAAACTTACGGACCTGGGCATCGAGGAGGCCCTGATGCGGAACCTTGCGCAGCTGACTGCGAACGTGAAAACCATATTGCCCTTTTCAGGAAGACTGAGAACCCTCGGGCGCCGGCTGCTTTTGACTGCCGCGGCGACGGGCACTTTGCTGGCCGTTTCGGTGCCGGCACAGGCCGATCAGGGGTTCAGCCAGTTCGTTTCCGGCTTCTGGCCGACGGCCAGGGCAGCCGGCATTTCTTCCCAGACCTACAACGCGGTCTTCACCGGCATGCAGCCGGACGATGACACCTTGCGCCTGATGAGCAAGCAATCCGAGTTCGTGAAACCGATCTGGGATTATCTCGATAGTGCCGTTTCAGACACGCGGGTCGAAAAAGGCCGCGAGATGCTGAAGGAGTACAGCCAGGTTCTTGCGGTCATCGAAAACCGCTACGGCGTCGATCGGGAAGCTGTCCTGGCGATCTGGGGCATGGAAACCAACTATGGCGGCTTCATGGGGCGTCATAACGTAATCCAGGCACTGGCGACGCTGGCCTATGCGGCGCCGCGCCGGAAGAGCTTCTGGGAAAAGGAACTTGTTACCGCGCTGGCGATCGTCCAGGCAGGTCATGTGCGTTTCCAGGACATGGAAGGTTCCTGGGCCGGCGCCATGGGGCACACCCAGTTCATGCCCTCCAGCTGGAAGGCCTATGCCGCCGACTATGACGGTGACGGCCGCCGGGATATCTGGACGTCCATACCCGATGCACTCGCCTCAACCGCTGCCTATCTGCAAAAGCACGGCTGGCAGACAGGCAAGACCTGGGGATACGAGGTAGCCTTGCCAAGCGGGTTCGACTATCACATGGCCGACGGCGAAAAGACGCTGACGCTAGGCGAATGGGGGCGATACGGAATTCGCCGGTCAAACGGCAAGGATTTTCCGCGGCCGTCCGACAACGCCATCCTGGTTCTGCCTGCCGGAGCAAGCGGACCGGCGTTCCTGATGCTGAAGAACTTCTACGTGATCAAGCGTTACAACAACGCGACTGCCTATGCGCTTGCCGTCGGCCATCTTGCCGACCGGATCATTGGCGGCGGACCGATCGAGGGCGACTGGTCGCGCGAGCACCTTCCGCTCAATCGCTCTGAAACCGCGGAATTGCAGGCGCTTTTGAACCAGCGTGGATTTTCTGTCGGTACGGCGGACGGCAGGATCGGACCTGCTACCCGAAAGGGTATCCGAGCCTACCAGCGCTCACGTGGCATGGTTCCCGACGGTTATGCATCCATTGTTTTGCTGGCACGCCTGAAGCTGGACGGCTAAACTGGGCGCAGTGCAGCTGCAGCAGGAGCACAGCGTGAGAGTTCAGACACGGCAACGGGAAGGGAAGGGGACACGCGCCGCCTCGCTTCGGGTTGTCGTATGCCTTGGCCTTGCGCTTGTTGCCTGCTCTGCCGGACTCTCTGCCGCACAGGACGCGCAGCGCGGTGAAATCGTGGTTGCGCAGAACGGGCCCTTCCGGGGGTTCAACCCGTTTGCTCCTTTGCAGCGGCTATTTGGCGGTGGGGGTGAAAAGCGCAGAAAGCAGCCGCAAAAGACACAGCAGAAGCCGCGGGTTTCCCGGCCCGCGGGTGCACCGCCCAAATTCGACGTTCTCGAAAAGGACCCCAATGCCGGCCTGATCCTGGTCGTTGGGGACCGCATGGCACGCGGTGTCGCCGACGGGTTGAAATACACACTCGCGCAAAAACCACAGATCCGTGTCGAAGCCATTACCGAGGACAAGGAAGGCTTTGTCGGGGAAGGTTCGCCGGACTGGGCGACGCAGGTGGTTTCCAGGATCCGGGGGGCGGACGTTCAGGCCGTTGTGGTGATGATCGGCCGGCAGGACCTGGGTAAATCCTTTTTCGGTGAACCGCCCGTTGAATTCATGACTGCAGAGTGGCTGGAGAGCTACCGCAGGAAGGTCGACGGGCTTGTGCGTGTGGTGCGACAGGAAAAGAAACCGCTTGTGTGGGCCGGCCTGCCGCCCACGGGCGACGAACTGGTGAACGCGGATTTCACGCAGCTCAATTCGATCTTCCAGGGCGCGTCGGAGGACAGGCGGGTCCGCTATGTCGACATATGGGATATTTTCCTGGCTGAAGATGGCAGCTTTTCCTCTTACGGACCCGATGTCGACGGCAAGAACACGCGTCTGCGGACGAACGACAAGATCGATTTCACATGGGCAGGCTATCGGAAAGTTGCGTTCTTCGTGGAACGCGAACTGTCCCGCCTGCTCGGAGGCTATGGCGGGCTAGCTTTCGAAGGCGTGGAGGATGATCCGAACTTCATCGTCCTGACCGGACGTACGACGTCGCCCGAAGCACTGCTTCTGGGTGGTGAGGATGAAGAAGAGATCAATTCGGCCAGCAGGACCTATCGTTTCTTTGTGAAGGGCGAGCCCTTGCCACCCATGCAGGGACGTGTGGACGATCCACGGATGCCTGCCGTTGCAGTGTCTGCGCCAGCTGCCGCTGTTGAGGAAGTGTTTGCCCCTACAAGTGCCGATTTGCGTGAGAGCTTGAGCTCAGCAGCCAGCCAGGATGCGCAAGGCCGCGTCTCTGTGACTGTGCGCCCGGGATCGGAATGACCCTTTGAAATAGGTCCGAAAAACACAAAACCCCGCAGGCGTTTGCCGGCGGGGTTTTTTCATTTCCGGATGTAGAGTTCAGCGCGGCAGGTCGGTCGAGCCGGTGAGGAACTCGTCAACAGCGCGCGCAGCCTGACGGCCTTCGCGGATCGCCCAGACAACCAGGGACTGACCCTTGCGAACGTCGCCGGCAGCATAGACCTTGTCCAGGCTGGTCTTGTAATCGTCGGTGTTGGCCTTGACGTTGGTGCGGCCATCCAGCTCCAGCTTGTCGCCGGCTTCGGCGATGTAGGTTTCCAGCAGCGGGCCGGAGAAGCCGATAGCCGCCAGAACGAGGTCGGCGCGCAGGATGAATTCGGTGCCTTCGATCGGACGGCGCTTTTCATCCACGCGGGCGCATTTGACACCAGTAACCTTGCCGTCTTCGCCGACAAGGGCAAGCGTTGCGGCGGAGAACTCACGCTCAGCGCCTTCAGCCTGCGACGATGAGGTGCGGAACTTGGTCGGCCAGTACGGCCAGATCGCCAGCTTGTCTTCCTTCAGCGGCGGGATCGGGCGAATGTCGAGCTGCGTCACCGACAGGGCTCCCTGACGGAATGCGGTGCCGACGCAGTCGGACGCGGTGTCGCCGCCGCCGATGACGACGACATGCTTGCCACCGGCCCAGATCGGGGCCTCGTCGCCTTCCGGCTCACCGCCGACCCGGCGGTTCTGCTGGACCAGGTACGGCATCGCCCAATGGCAGCCTTCCAGTTCCATGCCGGAGACACCCGGATCACGCGGACGTTCGGCACCTGCGCACAGGATAACCGCGTCATGACGCTCGGCCAGTTCTTCGAGGGCAACGGTTACGCCGACATTGACGCCGTAATGGAACGTCACGCCTTCAGCTTCCATCTGCTTCACGCGGCGGTCGATGTAGTGCTTTTCCATCTTGAAGTCGGGAATGCCGTAGCGCAGCAGGCCACCGGCCTTCGGCTCACGTTCATAGACATGCACGGTGTGACCAGCGCGGGCGAGCTGCTGGGCGGCTGCCATGCCTGCGGGGCCGGAGCCGATGATCGCCACTGCCTTGCCGGTCTTGGTTGCCGACAGCTCCGGTACGATCCAGCCTTCTTCCCAACCCTTGTCGGCAATCGCCTGTTCCACGCTCTTGATGTTGACCGGAATGTCTTCCAGGTTCAGCGTGCAGGCTTCCTCGCAAGGAGCCGGGCAGATGCGCCCGGTGAACTCGGGGAAATTGTTGGTGGAATGCAGGTTCTTGAGCGCGTAGTCCCAGTCGCCCTGGTAGACCAGATCGTTCCAGTCCGGGATCTGGTTGTTGACCGGACAGCCGGTCGGGCCATGGCAGAACGGAATGCCGCAATCCATGCAGCGGGCCGCCTGATTGGTGACGTCCTGGTCGTTCAGCGGAATGGTGAACTCGCGGAAATGGCGAATACGGTCAGAGGCAGGCTGATACTTCTGTTCCTGCCGATCGATTTCCATAAAACCGGTTACCTTGCCCAAGGCGACCTCCTCAAAATTTCATGCGTCTGTCCAGGGTGGCTGCAATCGGCCGCGTCATGCGGCCGAGAGCCAGTTCGTGCGTTTGGTCGGATTATTCGGCGGCGACCATGCCGAGGCGCTGCTCTTCCATTTCGCGCAGGGCCCGGCGGTATTCGACCGGCATCACCTTGACGAACTTGGGCCGGTACTGGGTCCAGTTGTCGAGGATTGCCTCGGCCTTTGTCGAGCCGGTCAGTTCCAGATGTTTCGTCAGCATCTGGCGCAGGCGCTCATCGTCATGGCGGGTCATGTCGCAGGAAAGGTCCACGCGGCCCTTGTGCTCGATATCGCCACCATGGTGGTGCAGCTTCTCCAGAAGATCGTCTTCTTCGGTCACCGGTTCCAGTTCGACCATGGCCAGGTTGCAGCGGGAGCCGAATGTGCCGTCTTCATCGAGCACATAGGCAATGCCGCCGGACATGCCGGCCGCGAAGTTGCGTCCGGTCTGGCCGATGACGACGACGACGCCGCCGGTCATGTATTCGCAGCCGTGGTCACCCACGCCTTCGACAACGGCAACAGCGCCGGAGTTGCGAACTGCAAAGCGTTCCCCTGCAACACCGCGGAAGTAGCATTCACCTTCGGTTGCGCCGTAGAGCACCGTGTTGCCGACAATGATCGAGTTTTCCGGCACGATCCGGGTGTTCTCCGGCGGGCGGACGATCAGCTTGCCACCGGCAAGACCCTTGCCGACATAGTCGTTGGCATCGCCGACAAGATCAATGGTGACGCCGCGGGCGACGAAGGCGCCGAAGGCCTGGCCTGCCGTGCCCTTCAGATTGATCTTCAGGGTGTCGGGGTGTTTCAGGCCCTTGTTGCCGTACCGCTTGGCGATTTCACCGGAGAGCATGGCACCAACCGACCGGTCGACGGAACAGATCGTCTCGTCGACAATTGTCGGTTCCTTGCTGTCTAGGGCCGGCTTGGAAGCGGCAATCAGGCGACGGTCCAGGATGTCGTGGATCGGGTGATCCTGACGCGTCGTCCAGCGGGTCTCTTCCGGTTTTGCTTCCGGCTGGAAGAAAATACGGGAGAAATCGAGTCCCTTGGCCTTCCAGTGATCGATCGCGGCTTCCTTGTCAAGGAAGTCAGACCGGCCGATCATGTCTTCCATCGTATTGAAGCCGAGGTTGGCCATCAGCTCACGAACTTCTTCAGCGACGAAGAAGAAGTAGTTGATGACGTGTTCCGGAGTGCCCTTGAAGCGCTTGCGCAGGACCGGGTCCTGGGTGGCGATTCCGACCGGGCAGGTGTTGAGATGGCACTTGCGCATCATCAGGCAGCCTGCAGCAATCAGCGGAGCGGTCGAGAAGCCGAATTCGTCGGCACCAAGAAGCGCACCGATGATGACGTCCCGGCCTGTGCGGATGCCGCCGTCGACCTGAAGGG
The DNA here is from genome assembly GCF_012395805.1 of Labrenzia sp. 5N. NCBI lineage: Bacteria > Pseudomonadati > Pseudomonadota > Alphaproteobacteria > Hyphomicrobiales > Stappiaceae > Labrenzia > Labrenzia sp. 5N. Next base: position 126,156 of record NZ_JAAZTM010000011.1, read on the forward strand.
CGATGCGCGAGCGCAGTCCGTTCAGCACCAGGGTCTGCTGTGTTTCGGCAAGGCCGATTTCCCACGGAGAGCCGGCGTGTTTGATCGAGGTCAACGGTGATGCACCGGTGCCCCCGTCGTAACCGGAAATCGTGATGTGGTCGGCGCGTGCCTTGGCAACGCCGGCAGCAACCGTTCCGACACCCACTTCCGACACCAGCTTGACCGAGATATCGGCTTCCGGATTGACGTTTTTCAGGTCGTAGATCAGCTGCGCCAGATCTTCGATGGAGTAGATGTCATGGTGTGGCGGAGGCGAAATCAGGCCGACGCCCGGGGTCGAGTGACGCACCTTGGCGATCACCGCATCCACCTTGTGACCCGGCAACTGGCCGCCTTCGCCGGGCTTTGCACCCTGGGCGACCTTAATCTGGATCATGTCGGAGTTGACCAGATATTCCGTGGTCACGCCGAAGCGGCCGGAAGCAACCTGCTTGATGGCAGAGCGCTGCGGGTTGGACGAGCCGTCCGGCAGCGGATTGAAGCGCTCCGGCTCCTCGCCGCCTTCACCGGTGTTCGACTTGCCGCCGATCTGGTTCATGGCGATTGCCAGGGTCGTGTGAGCTTCACGCGAAATCGAGCCGAAGGACATGGCGCCGGTGACGAAGCGCTTGACGATGGCTTCTGCGGGTTCCACCTGGTCGAGCGCGATCGGCGAGCGGCCGATTTCGTCCGCGGACTTGATCCGGAACAGGCCGCGGATCGCGTAGCGTCCGCTCTTTTCGTTCACTTCCTTGGCGAAGGCGCGATAGGTGTCCGGGAGCTTCGCGCGCACTGCATGCTGCAGCAGCGCGACGGAGTCCGGGGTCCACATGTGGCTTTCACCGCGGGTCCGGTAAGCGTATTCACCGCCAACTTCCAGCGAGCGGCGCAGGATGGCGACGTCGCCGAAGGCCTGCTCGTGGCGCAGTACGGTTTCATCGGCGACTTCGGCAAGGCCGATGCCTTCGATCATGGTTGCCGTGCCGAAGAAGTACTTCTTCACGAAGGACGAGCCGAGGCCGACGGCGTCGAAGATCTGCGCGCCGCAATAGGACTGGTAGGTCGAAATGCCCATCTTGGACATGACCTTGAGGATGCCCTTGTCGATGGACTTGATGTAGCGGTAGACGACTTCGTCCTGATCGACTTCCTCCGGGAAGTCCATTTCCATGTGCATGGAAAGCAGCGTTTCAAACGCGAGATAAGGGTTGATCGCTTCCGCGCCATAGCCGGCCAGAACACAGAAATGGTGGACTTCGCGCGCTTCACCCGTTTCCACCACCAGGCCAACAGAGGTTCTCAGACCCTTGCGGATGAGGTGATGGTGCACGGCAGCGGTTGCCAGCAGTGCCGGGATCGCGATGCGTGAGCGGCTGATCAGGCGATCGGACAGGATGATGATGTTGTATCCGTCCAGAACCGCTTTTTCGGCGCGCTCGCACAATTCGTCGAGAGCGCCTTCCATACCGACAGCGCCTTTTTCGGAATTGTAGGTGATGTCCAGCGTCTTGGCGGAGAACTGGTTGTCGGCGATGTCGCCGATGGCGCGGATCTTCTCCAGGTCCTCGTTGGTGAGGATCGGCTGGCGCACTTCCAGGCGCTTGGAAGTCGACAGGCCTTCAAGGTCGAAGATGTTCGGGCGCGGGCCGATGAAGGAGACAAGGCTCATCACCAGCTCCTCGCGGATCGGATCGATCGGCGGGTTGGTGACCTGAGCGAAGTTCTGCTTGAAGTAGGTGTAAAGCAGCTTGGACTTGTCGGAGAGCGCTGAAATCGGCGTGTCCGTGCCCATGGAGCCGATGGCTTCCTGGCCGACGGTTGCCATCGGCGTCATCAGAAGCTTGATGTCTTCTTCCGTGTAGCCGAAGGCCTGCTGGCGGTCGAGAAGGCTTTCACCGGCTACCGGCGCGCGCTGGCGCACGCCCGGAAGGTCTTCCAGTACGATCTGGGACCGGTGCAGCCAGTCCTTGTACGGGTTGGCCGTGGAAAGCTGCCGCTTGATTTCGTCGTCGGAAACGATCCGGCCTTCGTCCATGTCGATCAGCAGCATCTTGCCCGGCTGCAGGCGCCATTTCTGGACAATGCGCTCTTCTTCGACCGGCAGGACGCCAACCTCGGAAGACATGATGACGAAGTCGTCGTCAGTAACGATGTAGCGGGCAGGACGCAGGCCGTTCCGGTCCAGCGTTGCGCCGATCTGGCGACCATCGGTGAAGGCAACGGCTGCAGGGCCGTCCCACGGCTCCATCAGGGCAGCGTGGTATTCGTAGAAGGCACGACGGTTGTCGTCCATCAGCGGGTTGCCGGCCCAGGCTTCCGGGATCAGCATCATGGCTGCATGGGCGAGCGAATAGCCACCCATGACCAGGAACTCGAGGGCGTTGTCGAAGCAGGCGGTGTCCGACTGGCCTTCATAGGAAATCGGCCAGAGCTTGGAGATATCGTCGCCGAGCAGCGCCGACGATACGGACGCCTGACGCGCCGCCATCCAGTTGACGTTGCCGCGCAGCGTGTTGATCTCACCGTTGTGCGCAACCATCCGGTAAGGGTGCGACAGATCCCAGGACGGGAACGTGTTGGTGGAAAAACGCTGGTGGACAAGGGCCAGGGCCGACGAAAAGCGCTCGTCCTTCAGGTCGGCGTAATAGGCGCCAAGCTGATAGGCGAGGAACATGCCTTTGTAGACGATGGTCCGGCTGGACATTGAAACGATATAAAAGCCTTTCGAAACCGCATCGGTTTCGGCACGCACACGGTTCGAGATGACCTTGCGCAGTACATACAGGCGGCGTTCGAAGGCATCTGCCTCACCGCCGGTCTTGCGGATGAAGACCTGACGGGAAACCGGTTCGGTGGCAGCAATGTCCGGCGCCTTGGAAAGCGATGAATTGTCGACGGGCACGTCACGCCAGCCGATCAGTTCCTTGCCTTCGTCTTCAATGACACGCTCGACGATGGCTTCGCACTTGGCGCGCAGCTCATCGTCCTGCGGCATGAAGATGAAACCGACACCATATTCACCGGCATCGGGAAGCGGTGTGCCGGCGTTCGCCAGTTCTTCTGCAAAAAACGCGTGCGGGATCTGCACCAGCATGCCTGCGCCATCGCCCATCAACGGGTCGGCACCAACCGCGCCGCGGTGCGTGAGGTTTTCAAGAATCTGCAGACCGTCGGCAATAATCTTGTGGGACTTCTCGCCTTTCATGTGGGCGACAAAGCCGACACCGCAGGCGTCGTGTTCGCGCGACGGATTATAGAGCCCTTTGTCGGCGGCCGTGCTCAGTCGTTCCGCAAGTGTAGTGGTTGCGGTGGTCTTCATGTCCACGCTCCCAGCTTGCATGGCTGTGCTCGTCGTCAGCTCTATCTTCGTCATGTGCGCCCTCACTGTTGACCCCAGTGCCGCCGTGGCTGGGAGCGTCCGGTTCCGTTCGGGTCGCATTCCATCAAGAATGCGGTCCGGCGAACCCTGGCTTTCCTGCCCCGGCTCTGTTGTTGTATTAACCACGGCCGTTTATCAAAGCAAACCGCCGCATTGACGCAGCGGTCCTCCGCTGCCGAAACGTTCCGTCTCGCTTCCTTGCGGATCCTCCCCGGATCCGCCCAGTGGTCAGCCTGGCTATCACCGATGCCTTTTTGTCCTGCGCCCTGTCCGGGCCGTTTTGGGCATGGCGATAATTGGGACAGCATACCTGTCCTATTCCAAGCGGCGCGAACATGACAGATTTCGCCGTCGTGAGCAAGAGTGTTTCTGCGTCGCCGCATTATAATTGTTTCGCGCGAAAAGTGCCAATCGTCCGGAAAGGTCAAAACCGACGATAAATATGTAAGAATCTTGCGTTTGTTAAACTTTGTGCAGTTATGCTCGCAAAACAGTCACATGCGTTTGATTTCCTATTTATCTTCAATAGGGTCATCTACGGTGGGTGACTGGCGGCCCAGCAAAAACGCCGGTACGCAGTGATTTTTCAACGACGAGAGGAGATCGAGATGAAGCATAAGGCCATGTCTGCAGCAATTGTTGCCGGTGCGGTGGCAACCGCGGTTGCGGGTCTGTCGTCAACCGTTCCGGCCCACGCCCAGGCCAAGGAAAAATGCTATGGTGTGTCCTTGAAAGGTCAGAACGACTGCAAGGCGGGTGCAGGTACGACTTGCGCCGGTACGTCGACCGTCGACTATCAGGGCAACGCCTGGACCCTCGTCCCGAAGGGCACCTGCGTGACGATGGATGTTCCTGGTGGCCGTCACGGCTCTTTGACCGAACTTACGCGCGACCTGCCGGAAGCCTGATAGGCTTCAGACGGCCGCAACTGCGGCAATCTGGTCAGGCAGGCACCTGCTTATCCCGCACTTGGTGCCGAGGCGGGCAGGGCGCCAGCCCTTTCAAAGTCATGAGCCATGGTGCTTCAGTCAGCCCAGTCTGAAGATGTCCTCAGCCAGTGTGCCTGCCTGACAAAACTTATTCCACCCGGAGGGCTCCATGGTTTCCGATACCCGATCAAACCCGGTTCAGCGCTGCGAGGCGGCTGTTCCCGCGCGCGCCGGAGCCGGTCTGAAGCCGGAGCATGTCGCGGCTATTCTGGAAACATCCGCGGATATCGGTTTTTTTGAAGTTCATGCCGAAAACTACATGGGGGGCGGCGGTCCGCCGCACCGGCAACTGGAGGCAATCCGCGAGCGGTATCCCCTGTCTCTTCATGGTGTCGGTCTTTCGATCGGCGGTGAACAGCCACTGGACAAGGATCACCTGCGGCGCTTGTCAGACCTGAACAAGCGATATGAGCCGGGACTGTTTTCCGAGCATCTGGCATGGTCGACGCACGACACGACTTATTTCAACGACCTGTTGCCGGTGCCCTATGACGAAGCCACGCTGAACCGTGTGTGCGATCACATAGATGAAGTGCAGGAGACCGTCGGACGGCAGATGCTTCTGGAAAATCCTTCGACTTACGTCGCCTTTGCACAGAGCACGATGAGCGAACTGGATTTTCTGAGCGAGATCGCGCGCCGGACCGGCTGTGGCCTGTTGCTCGACATCAACAACGTGCATGTGTCCTGCACGAACCACGAGAGATCTGCCACAGACTATCTTGCCGCCTTCCCGATGGCTGCCGTCGGTGAAATACATCTGGGCGGTCATGCCCCTGACCGGGATGACGCCGGCCGGCCACTGCTGATCGACGCGCACGACCGGGAGGTGGATCTTGCGGTCTGGCAGCTTTATGAAGATGTCATTCGTTTACAGGGGCCGCTGCCGACCCTGATCGAGTGGGACAACAACGTTCCTGCCTGGCCGGTTCTGCTTGCCGAGGCACAAGCCGCGGACCGCATTCTGGCGCAGCCTGCAGAGGCTGGCAGAAAGCAAGCGGTCTGACATGCGTGGTCCGCTCGCCCTGCCGAAGGTCAATGCCGCCTCGTTTGGGCGTGCGCTGCTCGACCCGCAAATGGCAACGCCCGATGGACTGACCGGTCCGGATGGAGAAACAGCGCCGAAGCGATTCAATGTCTACCGCAACAACGTCATCGTCAGCCTGTGCGAAGCGCTCGGTGAAAGCTTTCCTGCAGTGAAGGCGCTGTTGGGGGAAGAGTATTTCAGGGCGCTTGCCCAGGCCTTCGTGACAGCTCATCCGCCGGTGTCGCCCGTGTTGATCTGGTACGGCGCCGGTTTCGCCGATTTCCTGGACGCGTTTCCGCCGCTCAAGGCGTATCCTTACCTCGGCGATGTTGCCCGGCTGGAATGGTCTTGGCTCCAGGCCTATCATGCTGCGGATGCCGCGCCTCTCGATCCGGCAATCCTGGGCAGCATCGATCCGCAAAGACTCGGGGGCGTTCGCTTCGTACCGCATCCGGCGGCGCACGTCGTGACATCTGCCTGGCCGATCTGGGCGATTGCGCGAGCCAACAGGTTTGAACCCGATGAGGCTGAAGCTGTCGATCTTGACGAGCCCCAATCGGTAATGATTACCCGTCCGGACATGGAGGTGGATGTCTATCTGCTGCGTCCGGGCGGGGCTGTTTTCACGATGGATCTCCTGCAAGGGCAGACGCTTGCAGCGGCGGCAAGCCGGGCTCAGGAGGACAACGACGGTTTTTCCTTGTCCGATTGCCTTTCGGACTGTCTTGCAGCTGGTGCATTTTCCGCCCTGCAACTGGATGACTAACACGCATGCGGCAAATGGATGCCGCTTGATCATGGGGGATTAGATGGGTGTGCTGATTGGGTTTTTTGTCAGGCTCTACACGATGGTGTTCGGAGCTCTGGAACGGCTGACAAATGGCTGGTTCATCGGGCTTGCTGCCCGGTTCATTTTTGCCGCGATCCTGCTGCAGTTCTTCCTGAACTCGGCGATGACGAAAATCGGCGGCAACATCATGAACATCTTCACGCCAACCGCAGGTGCCTATGCGCAGATGCTGCCCAAGATGATGGAGCAGGTCAGCTACGACACCAGTCAGATTGCGTTCTTCCCGTATGGTCTCATGGTGCTTCTGGGCACCTGGGGTGAATTTGTCCTGCCGGTGATGGTGGTTGTCGGTCTATTCACCCGCTTCGCAAGCCTCGGCATGATCGTCTTCATCTGCGTCATGACCTATGTCGACATCTATGGCCATGGGGCTGACGCAAAGACGATCGGGGCGCTGTTCGACGGTGAACCCTATGCGATCATCGCCGATGACCGGTTGCTCTGGATCTTCCTGTTGCTGGTGCCGGTGCTCAAGGGGCCGGGTGTCGTCTCGCTGGACTGGCTGCTCGGCCGGTCCTATCGCAAGCGCGAGATGTACTACTGAAAAATCGGTTGCCGGTTGTGATGCCAAGTGATTAAACCGGCACATGAATTTTGCCAGTGACAATTGGGCGGGTGCGGCTCCGGCGGTGATGTCGGCGCTGGCCCGCCATAATGACGGGTTCTCGCCGGCCTACGGCACCGACCCGTTGACCGATTCCGTCTCCGCCACGTTCAACGAGATCTTCGAACGCGAGGTTGCCGTCTTCTTCGTGGCGACCGGTTCAGCGGCGAATTCCTTGGCGCTGGCTTCCTGTGCCAAGCCGGGCGGGGCGATCTTCTGCCATTCCGGTGCGCATATTCAGGTTGATGAATGCAATTGCCCCGAGTTCATGACCGGCGGCAACAAGCTGTTGAGCGTGAAGGGACCAAACGGCCGGTTCTCCGCCGATGCCCTTCGCGAAAAGATGGCACAGGTTCCTGACGGTGTTGTCCACCATGGTCAGGTCGCGTCCGTTTCCATCAGCCAGGCAACCGAATGCGGCACCGTCTACACGCTGGATGAAATAGGCGCGATCAAGGATGTCTGCCGGTCCCGTTCGGTGCCGCTTCACATGGACGGCGCACGATTTGCCAATGCGCTTGTGACGCTCGGCTGTTCGGCGGCCGACATGACATGGAAAGCGGGTGTGGACCTGCTTTCCTTCGGAGCCACCAAAAACGGCTGCTGGTGCGCGGAGGCCGTGGTTTTCTTTGATTTGGACGCCGCAAAATCCTTTGAGTATTTCCGCAAGCGCGGCGGTCATCTTTTTTCCAAGAGCCGCTTTGTGGCGGCCCAGTTCGAAGGCTATTTCCAGGATGACACCTGGCTGACGACCGCAAGCCATGCCAACGGCATGGCGACCCGTCTTGCTGAAGGCGTTAGGCAGGCCGGAGGGCGTACTGCCTGGGCGGTGGAAGCCAACGAGCTGTTCCCGATCCTGAAACGCAACCAGATGGAAGCGCTTCAGGCGGCCGGTGCCAAGCTCTATGAATGGCCGGCAGAGGGCCTCGCCGAAGGTCACGCCCCGGCATCGGACGAAGTCTGTGTACGTCTCGTCACCAGTTTCGCAACGACGGATGAAGACGTCGATGCGTTTCTGAAAGTGCTGTCCGGGACGGCCTGAGGGCCGCCTCTCGCGTGTAGAGATGTCTCGTGACGCGCAGGAACATCAAAAAAGGCGCCTGGTTTCCCAGGCGCCCCGATGATGCGATTGCCGCAGTTGAACCAGGCGGTTAGTGAGCCGTGGTTTCGATCTGCTTGGTTTCACCACTGGTGATTTCGATCTTGCGCGGCTTCATGGCTTCCGGGATTTCCCGAACAAGATCAACGTGCAGCAAGCCGTTTTCGAGGCTTGCCCCTTCCACGCGAACATGTTCGGCAATCTGGAAGCGGCGTTCAAAGGTGCGCGAGGCAATGCCGCGGTAGAGAATTTCCCGGCTGGCATCTTCTTCAGCTTTTTCACCCTTGATGGTGAGTGTGTGCTCCTTGGCTTCGACGCTCAGTTCGTCGTCGGAGAAGCCTGCCACGGCCATCGTGATGCGGTAGGCGTTTTCGCCCGTGCGCTCGATGTTATAGGGCGGATAGCTCGGCGCTTCGTTGCCGGCGGCATCGAGCATCGAGAAAAGCCGGTCGAAACCGACGGTGGAGCGGTAAAGCGGAGAAAAGTCCAAGTGACGCATGTGTCTGTCCTCTCTTGAGCAACTGATACTTCACTGATGTTGAGCAGTCCTTCGTCCCCCGGATTGGCGGGACAGGCTGCGGTGCAAACCCGGTCTGGCGCTTGCATGAAGAGATTTGGTTATTCGGATTTTCATTTCAAGAGGCAGGAAATGTGGGGCGTCGTGGAAACATGAACGCCACATGAACAGTGCCTTCCGGTTGCGTTCAAGTGGCCCGGTGCATCTTCAATCCAACGTCAGCACGGCGCTGGCGGAACAAACTGGAGATTTGAAGATGTTTGCCAATGTTTCGAAATTGTCCGCCCCGATCGCCGGTGCCATTCTGCTGGTGTCCGCAGGTTTCATCACCACTGCATCCGCTGCCCCGCTGGTCGGAAAAACCCAGATCGAACCGGCGAAAGCCGAGCTGGTGGTCAAGGTCGATCATCGCCGTGGTAACGGGCGTGGCGGCAACTGGAACGGCCGTCACGGTGGCCGCCATTTCGAAATGGGTCCGCGCCAGATCCGCCGCAGCCTGCGTCACCGCGGTTTCGACCATATCAAGATCCTCGACCGCCGTGGCCCGATGTACATCGTCCGGGCAAAAGGCTGGCGCGGCATGCCGGTTCGGCTGGTGGTCGATTCCCGCAATGCCAACATTGTCCGCAGCCATCCGATCGGTAACCGTGGTCACTGGCAGCGCCGCTGGTACTAAGCAGCAGCTACAAGCTGTCTGACACTTTCAGGGCCGGCTTCCCAGGGAGCCGGCCTGAAGCTTGTTGTGAGGGGCGCCTGGCACGAGTATCACTTGACGATGCAAGACAAAGCCGGACGGTGCCGGCAGGATCTGCAGGCGTGACGAGTTGTTGACGAAAAACCATTATCTGTTTGAAAAACAAACTCTCAACGAACCCGAGTGATTCGCAGCGCATGACCTTGATCGACCATCCCGACAATCCGGTGCCTGAAGGGGCGCGATCCGGGTTCGTCACGACGCCGGACGACAAGAAGATCCGGTATGCGCATTGGCCCGCCGCCGGTGCCCGGCGCAAGGGTACCGTGACGCTGCTTCAGGGGCGGGCGGAGTTCATCGAGAAATACTTCGAAGTGATCGAGGATCTGCGTCAGCGGGGCTTTGCCGTCATCGCCTTCGACTGGCGCGGGCAGGGCGGGTCGCAACGCCTGACCCGCAACCCCAGACGCGGGCACGTTTCAAACTTCAACAAGTACAAGCTGGATTTGCGCACCGTCCTGAAGGAAGTCTCACTGGCGACCTACCCCGGGCCTCACTTTGCGCTTGCCCACTCTACCGGAGCGCTCGTTGTCCTGTCCGATACGGACCGTCTGCGGACGATGCTGGACCGCGCAGTGCTGACAGCGCCGCTGCTGGGCCTGCCGTCGGGAACATGGTTTCCCGGTCTGGTGTCCGGGTTCCGGTCGATCCTGCGCAAGCTCACTCTGGGGCTGTTTGGCCGCCCGGGCCTGAAGGCAACCTCTCCAAAGACGTCCTGGCTGATCGAAAAGGTTGCCATTCCGGTTGCCCGCCTGTTGTCGATGTTCGGACTTGGCAGGTTGTTTGTGCCCGGGGGCAACGCTGAAATTTCCGTCGCCTACGAAAACAACCGGCAAACGACGGACAAGGCGCGGTTCGAGCGGTTCAACAAGGTGCTGGAACAGGCTCCGGAGCTGGGTGTCGGGTCTCCCACTCTCGGTTGGCTGGGGGCGACCGGTCGCGCCATGCTGGCGCTGCGCCGGCGGGAGGCCGGGCCGAATATCAAATTACCCTGTCTGGTGCTGGCTGCGGGCAACGACCGGATCGTCTCCACACCCATGATCGAGGACTTCGTGGCGCGGGCGAAGGCGGCAGCCTATGTGGAAATCGCGGGCGCCGAACATGAGCTGATGATGGAGCGCGATGCCTTCCGCGACCAGTTCTGGGCGGCGTTCGATGCCTTTGTGCCCGGTCTTGAAGCCGAACAGGCGCTGGAACGGGCTGGAAGCTGATCCCGCGCCCTGATATGGCCGTGTGGCCGGTCAGGCTGCCTTTGCGAGGTCCCGCAGGAGGATTTCATGCAGACGCGGGTCGCCTGACGCAACGATCTGGCCGCCGTCGGCCGGAGAGCCGCCGGTCCACGTCGTGACAACACCACCTGCTCCTTCAATAATCGGCACAAGTGCAACGATATCATAGGCTTGCAGACCGGATTCGATTACCGCGTCGCCGTGGCCGGCTGCGACCATGCAGTAGGCATAGCAGTCTGTGCCATAGCGGGATAACTGAACGGCCGCTTCGATCTGGTCGAACGCCTGGCGTTCGCCATTCTTGAAAAGTGCCGGTGTGGTGGTGAAAATAGTGGCATCTTCCAGCTTCTCACAGGGCCGGGTCTTGAGCTGCCTGGCACCCAAAGGTCCATCGTACCAGGCCGTCTTGCCGTCGCCACCGAACCGTTCGCCGATATAGGGCTGAACCATCATGCCGAGGCTCGGGACGCCATTGGTCCGCAGGCCGATCAGCGTCCCCCAGGTGGGCAGGCCGGTGATGAAGGCACGAGTACCGTCAATCGGGTCCAGCACCCACACATGTTCAGCGTCGAGATTTTCCGGGCCGTGTTCTTCGCCAAGGATTCCGTGGTCCGGATAGGTCTCGTTGATCAGGGCGCGCATTGCCGTTTCACCGTTCTTGTCGGCGATGGTGACCGGGTCGAAGCCGGCTTTCCACTTGTTGTCGATTGCAAAGCCCTGGCGGAAATGCGGCATGATCGCACCGCTGGCTGCTTCCGCCAGCCTGTCCAGAAACGGGGCAAACAAATTGGAACTGGAAACAGGCCCTGCCGACATCATTACCTCCTGGCTGCGGAAACCGCTCAAAACCCAAATCAACGTGAATTGCCGCTTGTATAACCGGTTCTGCAAAAAAATGAATCTGCAAAACCTGAATGACTGCTCATACTTTGATCAGTTTGAAAGGGCTGTCGGGCTTGACCTTTGTGCGGTGCAATGCGATTTTATTGCGGTGCGATACGTTGTGTCGTACCGCCCTCCTTGGGCGTTTCCTCCCTAGACTCGGGCCGCCTCTTTTGAGAGCGGCCTTTTTTTTGGGTCCGGGGTTTTATTCCGCTGCGATGGAGTCCGCCGGCAAGGCTGCATCCGGCATGGAGGTCAGTTCGCGGGCAAACTGGCAAAGGTTGTGGAAGAGATCGCCGAAGCCGGGGGTCGGCTGGTGGGTTGCCTCGTCCATATAGAGCCCGCGATTGATTTCGATCTGCAGGGCATGCAGACCGCTTGTGGGGCGGCCGTAGTGTTCGGTGATGAAACCGCCCGCATACGGTTTGTTGCGCGAGACGGTGTAGCCCATCTCCTTCAGCACCGAGCAGGCGAACTCCGTCAGGTCGCTGCTGCAGCTGGTGCCATAGCGGTCACCCAGGATGAAATCCGGCCGCGTGTCGGTGGTCTGGCATTTCACGCTTGAAGGCATGGAATGACAATCGATCAGCACGGCGTAGCCGAAGGTGACATGGGTCTGGGCCAGAAGCCGGCGCAACGTGGTGTGGTAAGGCTTGTAGATCTCCTCTACCCGGCTGAGGGCTTCGGATACCGGCAGCTTGTGCCTGTAGATCTCGTGGTTCTCGCTGACGATGCGCGCCACGGTGCCAAGCCCGCCGGCCACGCGGATCGAACGGCTGTTGGCATAGGTCGGCAGACGCCCGTCGAACATCTTCGGGTCGAGCTCATAGGGCTCGCGGTTCACATCAAGGTAGGCCCTGGGGAAATGCGCACGCAGGAGCGGCGCGCCGAGCGGCACGACATGGGCAAACAGATCGTCGACATAAGCATCCTCCGACCGCCGGATGGCTGTTTCGTCCAGGCGGGAAGACGCTAGAAAGCTTTTGGAATATTGCCTGCCGGAATGGGGCGAATTGAAAACGAACGGAACCCTTTGGTCCGCAGGACACAAAACTTCAAACGCTGGGAAGCCGTTAAAGTCCGCCTCGAAAGAGGCTTGTGAAGAAGGCTGCTTGTCGTCCGTCAATGGTGTGTCCTGGTTGCCGCCCGGTGCAGGCCATGGCCCATGGTGCCAAGGAATCGCGGCGCAGTCCACCTTGGTGGGATCAAAAGCCCCGCGGCTGTGGGGAAACATCTGGTGATCGAGGGCAGGAATGGCCAGATGCCACGAATGCCGCAGCCGTGCCAATGGCCCGGGAATGCATACGCCACGACGATTTTCCCCAACGTGAGAAGCCGACAGGTTCTCATGAGGCAAGTGATGGTTCGTTCTCAACAAGAGCCTATCCACACCGTGGGGTCGTGATCCAATTCACCCTATCATTCTGTGGAATTCGAGCTATAACCGGCAGAAAGGGAACCGAACCCACACGAACAAAGGACCTGGTCAATTACGATGCCGCGTATCCTGCTTGCCGAAGATGATAATGACATGCGCCGCTTTCTGGCGAAGGCGCTGGAAAATGCCGGTCATGACGTCGTTTCGTTCGATAACGGCAGAAGCGCCTACGAGCGCCTGCGCGAGGAACCGTTTTCTCTGCTTCTGACGGATATCGTGATGCCGGAGATGGACGGGATCGAGCTGGCGCGCCGGGCTACGGAACTCGATCCGGACCTGAAGGTGATGTTCATTACCGGTTTTGCCGCCGTTGCCCTCAATCCGGAATCGGATGCTCCCAAGGACGCCAAGGTCCTTTCCAAGCCATTCCATCTTAAAGATCTTGTCCAGGAAGTGGAGCGCATGCTGGCCGCCTGACAAGGTGTTGACGCGGCGGAAAACAGGGGTTGCGAACCGGGCTGGGGAAATTTTGACAGTTCGGTGAAAAAGGGGGGTTGCACAGTTTGCGGATCCCCGTTATATCGCACTCCACCACGGCGCTGGGGCGTCGGACTACCGAGAAATTCGGGCGTGTAGCTCAGCGGGAGAGCACTTCGTTGACATCGAAGGGGTCACAGGTTCAATCCCTGTCACGCCCACCATTATTGCGCTGATTGAAGTTTCAAGAGGCGCGGATTGATCAGAAGACAGGCGCAGGACCTGCCGCAGCTTCTAGACCAATCCAGTCAAACGTGAGCGCCTTTGGCGCTCATTTGGTTTAAAGAAGCAGGGCCCTTGTGGGGACAGTGACATGAAGATCAAAAACTCGCTCAAAGCGCTCATGACCCGCCACCGCGACAACCGCATGGTTCGCCGTAAAGGCCGCGTCTACATCATCAACAAGAAAAACCCGCGTTTCAAAGCACGCCAGGGCTAATCTTGTTGCCGCGCATCGCGTGGCGGAAGAACTGAAAATCTCTTCCTGAACAAGGCTTTATCTTGTTGCTGGGAGAGGCGGCCAGGTCCCTGCCACCGTAGCGCACGAAGATGTGTCAAATTCCCGGATTGACCGCCGCATCCAACGATCCATAATCGTCGGATGCGGATTTTTGTGTTTGCCCTCCTGTTTCTCGCCGGCACCAGTCTAGCCAGCGCCCAGCCTGTTCCAGATCTCGGTCCGGAAGCAGAGCCACCTTCTGCCGAAGACTTCAATGCTCTTCCCGACGATCTTCCGGAAGACGGTGGGCAGGTGGTCGTCGATGAGAGTGATCCCGAAGACGAGAAGTCGCGTCTGGACGAACTCTTTGCCAATCTCGCCAAATCGGACAATCCGAAGGAAGCTGAGCGTATCGGCCGGGAAATCCAGATGCTCTGGATGGATTCGGGCAGTGATACGGTGGATGTGCTGATGTCGCGGGCCGGCAAGGCAATCCAGGCTGACGATCATGCGTTGGCGCTGGACCTCCTGGACACAGTGGTCATCCTGAAGCCGACTTATGCGGAAGGCTGGAACCGGCGTGCGACAGTCCACTACATGACGGAAGATTTCGGCAAGTCCCTGGTCGATATCGAGCGCACACTGGCGTTGGAGCCCCGTCATTGGGGGGCCTTGTCGGGGCTCGCCATCATCCAGCGGCGTCTGGGGTTCGAAAGCGAAGCGCTGGCGACGTTCCGGCGGGCTCTTGAAGTCAACCCGAGCCTGGAAAATGCCACCAAGGCCGTGAACGATCTGGAAAAGGAAGCCGAGGGCGAACCCGCTTGAGGCAAGCCCGCCTGAGGTAAGCCCACTCGAGTAAGCTTGTTCGGTCTGTCTTTATGCCGCCAGGCTTGATTGCTGCGAGAGCGGTGCTATGTCCGGGCTATGATCCCGTTCCTGATTGCTCTTCTTGTCGCCGCCTGTCTGTTTGTCGCCTACTCGCTTTTCAGGGCAAGGCAGATTTCGCGCACCTACACACCTGACGGCAGTCTTGCCGAGGTGAACGGTGCGCAGATGCACTATCACTTCATTCCTGCGTCACAGGCGGCCAGCGAGCGGCCTGTGCTGGTGTTCCTGCATGGGGCCAGTGGCAACGCCTACGACATGAAGTTGGCTTTTGAAGGCGCATTCAAGGGGCGCTATTCGCTTCTTTTCATCGATCGTCCGGGGCTTGGGTTCTCGCAGCGCTCCAGAACGGGCCGGAACACGCCTGAAAGCCAGGCGGAACTGATTACCGGATTGCTCGCGAAACTCGGCATTGGGACATCAGTGGTGGTGGGGCATTCGCTCGGCGGAGCCGTGACGGCAGCTGTGGGCCTTGCTGCTCAGGAGCGGGTGAAGGGGCTGGTCTTCCTGGCTCCTGTCAGCCATGTGTGGCCGGGCGGCGTCAACTGGTACTACAAGGTTGCCGCGATGCCTGTCATCGGTTGGCTGTTTGCCTGGACGCTGACGATCCCTGTCGGCGAGCGGCTGGTGCCACAAATGCTGAAGCATGTTTTCCATCCGGATCCGCCACTTGCCGGCTATGCTGCGTCTGTCCGTCTGCCGCTGCTTTTCCGTCCCGAAAGCTTCCGCTCGAACGCGGCGGACATCTGCAGCCTGAAGGAAGCTGTCCGGCAACAGTCCCGGCAGTATGGAAAGCTGGGGCAGCCGTCGCTGATCATCACGGGTACGAAAGATACGGTGGTCTGGCCATCGATCCATTGTGAAGGCCTTTTGCAGGATCTGCCGGATGTGGAGCTGCTTATGCTGGGCGCGGCCGGTCATATGCCCCAGCATACGCATGCGGATGAAATCGTGTCCGGTATCGACAGACTGGTGGCGCGGATAGAGGCGTCAGAGGACAAGGCGGGAGTGGCTGAAGCCAGGGCCGGGACATTGCGCACGGCATGAAAAAGGCGGCCTTGAAGCCGCCTTTCGTCTTCCGGTTTGTTTTAACCGATTAGATCGTCAAATGCCGCCCTGGCCGTCGTTGCCGACGAAGGCAATCCGCAGCATGTTCGTGGAGCCCGGAGTGCCGAACGGCACACCTGCGGTCACGATAATGCGCTGACCCGGTTTCGCAAACCCTTCGGAGAAGGAGATGCGGCAGGCGCGGTCGATCATGTCTTCCTCGTTGGCGGCGTCTTCACTGACCACACAGTGCAAACCCCAGCCGAGCGACAGGCGACGTGCAGTTGCAAGCACCGGCGACAGAACGATCACCGGGCTGGCCGGACGTTCACGAGAGGCGCGCAGACCCGTTGCGCCAGACGTCGTGTAGCAGACGACAGCAGCAAGGTTCAGCGTTTCGGCAATCTGCCGGGCCGCTGCCGAAATCGCGTCGGCGCCGGTGGCTTCCGGCTCGGTCCGCTGTGCGTAGATGATCGTGCGGTAGTTGGGATCCTGTTCCACCTGCTGGGCGATCTTGTCCATGGTGGACACTGCCTCGATCGGGAATTCGCCTGCAGCGGATTCGGCCGACAGCATGACGGCGTCTGCGCCTTCGAACACGGCGGTGGCAACGTCGGACACCTCGGCGCGGGTCGGCACCGGTGCGTTGATCATGGATTCCAGCATCTGCGTGGCGATCACGACCGGCTTGCCGGCACGGCGGCAGGCGCGGGTGATGCGCTTCTGAAGGCCGGGAACCTGTTCCAGAGGCAGTTCCACGCCCAGGTCGCCACGGGCAACCATGATGGCGTCGGACAGTTCGATGATCTCGTCCAGCCGGCCGATGGCCTGCGGCTTTTCGATCTTGGCCAGGACGCCGGCGCGGCCACGGGTGATCTTGCGCACTTCGGCAATGTCGTCCGGGCGCTGCACGAAGGACAGGGCCACCCAGTCGACGTTCTGGTCGAGGGCGGCGATCAGGTCCTTGTGGTCCTTCTCGGTCATGGCGCTGGTTGCGATTTCCGAATCGGGAACGCTGACGCCCTTGCGGTCTGACAGCTTGCCGCCGACGACGACTTCCGTCACGGCCCTGGTGCGGTCGGCTTCCAGAACCTTGAGCTGGATCTTGCCGTCATCGAGCAGCAGGCGGTGGTCCGGCTCGAGAGCCTGAAGAATTTCGGGATGCGGCAGGTGTACCCTGTCGACACTGCCGCCGGACTTGTCGGCGTCCAGCGTGAACGTTGCGCCGTTTTCCAGCATGACCGGACCGTCGGCAAACGTTCCCACACGCAGCTTGGGTCCCTGCAGATCGGCCAGAATGCCGATTGGTCGTCCAACCTTCTCCTCAACAGAACGGATGCGTTCAACGAGCATCTTCAGACGATCATGATCGGTATGGCTCATGTTGATGCGGAACACGTCCGCACCGGAGCGATACAATTTTTCGATGATGTCTTGTTCTGAGGAGGAGGGTCCGAGAGTTGCAAGAATTTTGACTCGCCGGTTACGCCTCATCGCCCACCTGTCCCCTGTTGCACGGGTTCGGTCAGCTGGACCGTCCAGCTGCTCTGTTCGCCCGTGTCGATTTCAAAAAAGCCTGTCCGCTCGAATCCGCGAGCCACACAGTCCTCAATTCCGCGAATGGTGAATTCCTTTTCCCGGGTGCACATGAACGCCCGGCCACCCCATTCGCCGAATTGGTCATAATCAACTGCGTAGATGTAATAGTATCGTGACACCAGCGCCCCGGGTACCAGGGTCTCGCAGGAATTGGAAGCAAGGTTCCACCAGCCTTCGGTGACCCAGTCGGTCTTGTCCTTGTAGCCGATGGCTACACCAACCTGACTGTCGGTCTTGTTGCAAAGGCGCAGATCAGCTCTGGCTTCGTCACTGGATGCGGAGAAAAACAGCACGGTGAGGAATGCAGCAAAGGCAAATTTCACAGGCACGCTGATACATGCCCGAGACTCGCCCTGGTTCCGTTCCCCAACCTTAAACATATGCAGTCGTTCGCTTTGCTGCTTTACAGACATTCGCTTTTTGCGTCGACAAGGGGGCCTTGTCAACGTCGTTAACGGGATACGGAGCCTTTCGCCCAGACTTGTTTCCCGAACCGTCCGGATTTTTTGTCCAAATGAACAGTCCCACCCCCTATGCCGTCAGAAATGGGGCGGGAACATGGCCGCTCCGCCTCAGATCGGTGTTAGCTGTCAATAAAGCGTATACCGCGTTGTACACACCTTGGCAAAAACACAGGTGCCTTGATTGCAAGGAAGGGTGTGGAAGGTGTGGATGGCCTGCGGTGTTGCCGCCGGAAAGCGGTGTTTTCGGGCTTGGTTCCTTCGCCGGTTTGCCGTAAACCTGACCGCCTGCGCGATAGCGAGCCATAAAAGTTTCCACGAAGCGAGACATGATAGAACCAGCAGCCGAAACCGGCCGGGCCTTTCAGCCGACCGAATACGTAAAGGGCGATTTTACTTCCGGATTGCTGCTCTTGTGCGATCACGCCCGCAACACGGTCCCTGAGCCTTATGGCGATCTCGGCGTTCCGGCCGAACAGTTCGAACGCCATATCGGTTATGACATCGGTGCGCGCGCGGTCACGCTCGAACTGGCGAAGCGACTCAATGCACCAGCTTGCCTGACCACCTATTCTCGGCTGCTGATCGATCCGAACCGGGGCGATGACGATCCTACACTGATCATGCGCCTGTCGGACGGTGCCGTCGTGCCGGGCAATGCTAAGGTCGACACGAAGGAGCGGGCGATCCGCATCGACCGGTTCCACAAGCCCTATCACGACCTCATCGACCAGACGCTGGATGCCATGATGGAAGTGAGCGAGCCGCCGGTGATTGTCTCCATTCACAGTTTCACGCCGGTCTGGCGCGGCGTGCCGCGGCCCTGGCATGTCACCGTTCTGTGGGACAGCGACCCACGAGCCGTTCAGCCCATGCTTGAAGGCTTGAGAGCGCAGGAAGACATCGTCGTCGGTGACAATGAACCCTACGACGGAGCTCTCAAAAACGACACAATGTACCGGCACGCAACCCGCCGGGGAGTGGCACATGCGCTTCTGGAACTGCGGCAGGATCTGATTGCCGACGCGGCTGGAGCGGTTGAATGGGCGGACCGACTCGAGCCGGTTCTGAGAAAAATTGCCGGCATGTCCGACTGCCGGCGGATCCAGCATTTCAAGTCGCGTAGCGACGCTGCTTAAGGCCGGGCCACCGGTCCGGGACAGGGAGACCTTCGGGATGGACGATCAGACGAAACTCGAACTGGAAGCTGCGGTTTTCAGACGCCTTGTGGAACATCTGCGTGGACGGACGGACGTTCAGAACATCGACATGATGAATCTGGCCGGTTTCTGCCGTAACTGCCTGTCCAACTGGTATCAGGACGCGGCGCAGGACAAGGGCGTTTCCCTGGAAAAATCCGAGGCTCGCGAAATCGTCTACGGCATGCCTTACGACGATTGGAAGGCCAAATACCAGACCGAGGCGACTGCGGATCAGCAGGCCGCCTTTGAAAAGAACAAACCCCAACACTGAGCCGGGGGTGCTTCGGCTTGCTTGGCTGCTTGACGGCCAATGCGGAGTCTGGCAACGCACGGCCAGGTTATTGACGGCGGCTCATATCAGCCGCGGCCATTGAGACCGCGCACTGCGCGACAAGGAAGTACGAGAAGGAGAAACAGAAAACATGTCCGATCCCGGTGGAGTGGCAGGCGACCAGCTGCGCGCGTTTGTAGAGCGTATCGAGCGTCTTGAAGAAGAAAAGAAAGTCATCTCCGATGACATCAAGGACGTCTATGCCGAAGCCAAGGGCAACGGCTTTGACGTCAAGATCCTGCGGAAGGTCGTTTCCCTGCGCAAGAAGCAGCCGCATGAGCGTGAAGAGGAAGAGGCGGTTCTCGACCTCTACCTGCATGCACTTGGCATGGCTGGTGGTGTTGGCGGCGGCGAAGGATGACAAGCTGCGGTAACCGCGGTTCACGACAAGAAAAAAGAGCGGCTGAAAAGCCGCTCTTTTTTTATGCTCAATCTTTCACTGGTCGATGCTTCAGCGCGCGAAGCGTACCGGAAGGATGACCACTGCCGGACCGTCGAACCGGTCTGTGCGCAGGTCGCCGTATGGATTGTTTTCAAAGCTGGCGGAGACAAAGCGGTTGCCCGGCATCATCACATTCTTCAGCTGGCGCTGGTTGGGGTGGCTGAGCCACGCGAAGGTCTGATGACGCGTGGTGCCTGCGCCGGACAGAAGCGTCGGAGCGGATTTGTCCGGCAGGCTTGCAAAACCGGCAAGCGGATCGACAATCTGATCACGCGGGATCCGGCCTGAAACGGACTGCTGGCGTGCAGGGGCTGTCTTGGCGGTGGCACCGGCTGCCGGCCGATTGGCCTGTGCCCGTGCCGGTTCGCTTACCGACGGACGCAGCGAGCGGCTCAGGCTCGTCGGTGCTGCAGAGGCCGAGGCATAGGCAAGCGTCGTTTCCGAACGCGGTGCAGGCACCGGAGAAGGTACGGAGGTACCCGTTGCCGCGGCAATTGCTGCGACCGGATCATCGGTCGGAGCGGAGCCCGGAACGGGGACATCGCCGGTCAGGCCGAGATTAGCCGCTGCAACCTTGGCAGCATCGCTAAGACCCTTGCTGGGTTTCTGCTGCGGCGTGCGCGAAGCTACCTGGAACCGCGAGTCGATTGCTTTCTCGGGAACCGGGTTTGCACCTTGTGTCGGCGCGCTCGGTTGCCCGGTCTCGATTGCAAACCGCTGTGCATCAAGCGTGTTCGGTGCAGGCGGAGGCGTCTTGCTTGCCGCCACGGCGGGAATATCCGCAGGCGGTTTCACGATCGGCGCGTTGCTGGCCACGACAATCGGTGCTGCTGCCGGTGCTTCCGGTTCGCTTTCCAGGACCTTCCGGCTGGGAACAGGCGGATTTTCGATCACCACAGCCGGGGCTTCGGCAACCGGTGCCGGCGGTGTGTTGCCGACGGCACCCGGACGCTTGGATGTGTTGTCACGGTTGTTGCCGCCGCCAAAGAGGCTGGCAAACAGGTTGCCGCCACCGGAGGACGCATTGTCATCCTGCGCGGTTACCGGAATCGGTTTGCCCGGGCGGGTCAGATTCTGGTCGCGCGTGCTCAGGCCATTGGAAGAGCTTGAGCGCGTGTTGGACGCCACGATCGTCGGTTTTGAACTTCTCGACCGGCCGGACTTGCTTTCGGCGAGCGCAACCTTGTAGCCGCTCATAGGTTTGCCGTCAGACGGAAAGTGAAGTGTCTTGCCGTCCGGGAACACGCGAGCCAGTTCGGAACGGCTCATGCGCGGCCAGTGACGGACACTGCCGGTGTCCATGTGCACGAAGGGGGACCCGGATCTCGGATAATAGCCGACGCCGCCCACTTCCTTGCGCAGGCCGGTGGCACGCAGGGTGGCAAGTTTCACGCCGGGAATGAAAAAGTCCATCGCCTTGCCGAGCGTGTGCTGGCTGTTCTTGGCAACGCCAGAGGACCGCTTGCGCAGCATGTTGTTGGTTGCGGGAGACCGGTAGCTGGAGACGACGTGGATCGGCTGGCTTGCGCCCACCTTCTGGTATACTTCCCAGACCAGATCCAGCAGTTCCGGATCGATCTTGGTCATTTCGTTACGGCGCCAGTCGCGCAGGAAGCGGTTGGCTTCGCGCAGACCATCGGGCAGATAGCGGCCGTTTTTCTTGAAAGTAATCGACACACGCTCTTTGGTATGCGTGTTGTACAGCTTCAGGGTACGCGTCTCGGCCTGGGCAAAGATGACCAGGCACGCAGACACGACAGCAAACGCGCCGGCCGCTTTCGCGGCACGCTTCAGCCAACCGACGGCGTCGAAATCAACTAACCGTGTACGCAATCTCTATCTCGCCGTTTTCAGAGGGCTTTCACCCATCCCGTGCTCCCCAGCAGGATGCATAGCCTAGCTGCCGCAGGTTAAGAAGTTTTTACCCTATTTTCGCTTCGCTGATAATCGTTGCAGAACTGCAACGGCGCAAGCGCGTAGTGCAAAAACGCTCCGGTAGCGGTGGTTACCCGGAGAATGCGTCAAAATATCGTCGAAATCGACAGTTTGCGCTATGATTTGCCTCAATTCAGGCTGCCGCGTCCTTGCCGCTCTCGTCCAATCCGTATTCCTTGAGCTTGCGATAGAGCGTGGATCGGCCGATTCCCAACCGTTTGGCAACTTCTGTCATGCGTCCGGAATAATGATTGATCGCTGCGCGAATCAGTTCCTCCTCGATATCGGTCAACTTGCGGACATGACCGTCCTGATCGAGGTTGCGCATGAAACCGAAGGGCGCCGCTTGTTCAAAACCTGCCTGAGGGGCGGGAGCTGACGGGGTGTGGTGCGGTGGAACCGAGGGTTCGCTCGGGCGGACCGGCGCTGCGGCAAGATCGCCTCCGGACAATCGATCCGGGTAGGCCATCTGTGCCTGCGGCTGGAGCGTTGCGCCCGGGGTGGCGGTCTGTTCCGTTGCCGCGGCAACCTGCGGGAAATCGTTGATCGTCAGTTGCGGGCCGTCGCACAAGACGACAGCGCGGAATACCGCGTTCTCCAGCTGCCTGATATTGCCCGGCCAGTGATACTCCTGGAGCATCGCGAGCGTGTCCGCGGTGACGCCGGCCACCTGAGGCTTGCCTTCCTCTGCCGCGAAACGGGCCAGGAAATGGCGGGTGAGCGCGGGAATGTCCTCTCGCCGGTCGCGCAACGGCGGGATCCAGATCGGGAAAACGTTGAGCCGGTAATAAAGGTCTTCCCGGAAGACACCTTCCTTCACCTGGTCGATCAGGCGGCGGTTGGTTGCCGAGATCAGACGGAAATCCACTTTCACCGGGCGGCGAGCGCCGATCGGGTCGATCTCGCTTTCCTGCAGGGCGCGCAGCAGCTTGACCTGAACTTCCTGAGGCAGCTCGCCAACCTCGTCCAGGAACAGCGTTCCGCCATGAGCTTCCTGAAACTTGCCGACATGCTTGTCGACCGCGCCGGTGAACGCGCCTTTTTCGTGGCCGAAGAGAATCGATTCGACCAGATTGTCGGGGATCGCACCGCAGTTGACCGTGACCAGAGGTTTGGACTTGCGGTCGCTGGATCCCTGAATGGCGCTGGCGATCATTTCCTTGCCGACGCCGCTTTCCCCTTCGATCAGGATCGGAATGTTCGACGCGGCGGCCCTCTTGCCCAGATTGATCACCCGTTCCATGGCCGGCGAGTGGGTGATGATGTCGGCGAAGGTCAGTGTCCCCGAAGCCTGTTTGCGGATCCGGGTGATTTCGCCTTCCAGAGCGGATGTCTTCAAAAGATTGCGGATCGAGACATTGAGCCGTTCCGGCGCCACCGGTTTGACCACGAAATCCTGAGCGCCCGCATTCATGACGTTGACCACGGTATCGATGCCGCCGTGGGCGGTCTGAACGATGACCGGCGTTGCGTTCTTGTCGGAGCGCAAACGTTCCAGAACGCCCAGGCCGTCAAGCTCGGGCATCACCATGTCGAGAATGATCAGGTCGATCTCGCTGGCTTCCGCGCTGGACATGATGCGCACCGCTTCGGCACCATTCTCGGCCGTTTTCGACCGGTAGCCGAATTTTTTCACGGCTTCCTGAAGCAACCTGCGCTGGATGGGATCGTCGTCAACAATGAGAATTTTGCCGCTGAGTGCTTGCATTGGCGGTTTCGCTCGTCCCGAATTGTCTCGTTTCGAACCATTCTGGTCGCAATTGGGTAAACAAATCGTCCAAGTGCAGGCAAAAAAGTTTTCACAGTCAGATTGCAGGCGGGCCTTTTCCCGGCCTACTAATTCTAACAACAGAAGATTGCCGGACCCGTTCGTCCGCAGACGCACCGGAGAAAAAAACTTGCCCATCCCACATCCCGTCCATGCCCCCCAGGCCGCCGCTTCAGGAGATCTCGGAGCGCTTCCCGAATGGGACCTCACGGATCTCTATCCCGCGGTCGACGCGCCGGAGGTTGCTGCCGACCTGAAGGAGATCCTGGAGCGGTCGAAAACCTTCGAGACGTCCTACAAGGGCAGGCTGGCCGACCTGGCCCAGAGCAATGTTCCCGCGCTGGTCACGGCAATTCGCGCCTATGAGGAACTGGAAGACCTGATGGGCAGGCTGATTTCCTTCGCCGGCCTGGTCTATTCGGAAAACACGATCAAACCCGCGTCGCAGAAATTCTACGGCGATGTGCAGGAGCAGATCACGACGGCAAGTTCGCATCTTCTGTTCTTCACGCTGGAGATGAACAAGATCGATGACGGCGTGATGGAAACTGCGCTTCAGGACAGCCAGTTTGCACATTACCTGCCTTGGATCGAGGATCTGCGCAAAGGCAAGCCCTATCAGCTGGAAGACCGGGTGGAGCAACTGTTCCACGAAAAGTCCGTCACCGGCGCGGGTGCCTGGAACAGGCTCTTCGACGAGACTATGGCCTCGCTGACCTTCGATGTCGACGGTCAGGAACTGTCGATTGAACCGACGCTCAACATGCTGGTGGATCCTTCGCCCGATACCCGCCGCAAGGCGTCGGAAGCTCTGACGCAGACCTTCAAGGAAAACCTGCGCACCTTCACGCTGATCACCAACACGCTGGCCAAGGACAAGGAAATTTCCGACCGCTGGCGGAATTTCACGGACATTGCCGACAGCCGCCATCTTTCCAACCGGGTCGAGCGGGAAGTTGTCGATGCGTTGGTGGCAGCCGTGCGCGACGCCTATCCGCGCCTGTCGCATCGCTACTACAAGCTGAAGGCAAAGTGGCTGGGCATGGACCAGCTCAACACCTGGGACCGCAATGCACCTCTGCCGAATGCCGACACGCGAGTGATCCCCTGGGATGAAGCGAAGGACACGGTGCTGTCCGCCTACAGCGCCTTTTCACCCGACATGGCGGAAATCGCAGGCCGGTTCTTCGACCGGCGCTGGATCGATGCGCCGGCCCGCTCCGGCAAGGCGCCCGGTGCGTTTGCGCATCCGACAGTGCCAAGCGCGCACCCCTATGTGCTGGTCAACTACCAGGGCAAGATCCGCGACGTGATGACCCTTGCCCATGAACTGGGCCACGGCGTTCACCAGGTGCTGGCGGCACCCAACGGACCGCTGATGGCGCCGACACCGCTGACCCTGGCGGAAACGGCCAGTGTCTTCGGCGAGATGTTGACGTTCAAATCCCTGCTTGCCAAGGCGGATAACCCGCAGACCCGCAAGGTGATGCTGGCCTCCAAGGCGGAGGACATGATCAACACCGTGGTGCGCCAGATCGCCTTCTACACCTTTGAGCGCAAGGTTCACACGGAACGGCGCAATGGCGAGCTGACGTCGGACAAGATCGGTGAATTGTGGCTGTCCGTGCAGGGCGAAAGCCTCGGTCCGGCGATCAAGTTGAGCGAAGGCTATGAAACCTTCTGGACCTATATTCCGCACTTCATCCATTCGCCGTTCTATGTCTATGCGTATGCCTTTGGCGATTGCCTGGTGAACTCGCTTTATGCGGTTTACGAGGAAGCGGAGACCGGATTCCAGGAGAAGTATTTCGATCTTCTGAAGGCTGGTGGTACCAAACACCATTCCGAACTTCTGGCTCCGTTCGGACTAAGCGCGGTCGATCCGGATTTCTGGAAAAAGGGCCTGTCGGTGATCGAGCGGATCATCGACGAACTCGAAGCTCTGGAAGAGGCTTGACGCGGTTTCCGATGACACGGCCAGCGTTGCCACCCTTCCACCACACGCCCTATGACGGCACCAGCCAGCCTTTCACCGTCGGTCTGAAGCCGATCGGTGAAGAGGCCTGGCTGGAACCCGATCCCTTTCTGGCGAAACATCTGGGTGAGAAGAAACGGCTGTTTTCCGATCATCTGGAAACGGTTTTCCGTGCAGAGCCGGACACAGATGCCGCGCAGCAGGAGGTCCTGGACCTCCTCACGGAGAACCTCTCGCGGTTTCATGCAGATACCCACCGGGTCGGGGACGCCGAAGTCGAGATCGTCGCCAACGGCGAGCGTATCCCGCTTGCCGGGGCTCCCGCACTCGTAACGGCTGCAAGTCTTGTGCAGGAAGATCTTGTCTTGATGCGGCCCGGGCAGGACGGCTACAGGCTCGCGGCCGCCGCGCTCTGTTTTCCCTCGTCCTGGTCTCTGGCGGAGAAGTTCGGCCAGTCCATGACGGGCATTCATGACAATGTTCCCGGCTTCAACGGAAGCCGCATGGGAATGATGGTGGCCCGGATATTCGACAATCTGAAAGCCGGACAGTTTCTGGAGCGCTTCAACTGGTCGATCTATCCCGACGGTGACCTTCACCATCCCTTGCCGAAACAGATCCGCGTCAAGATTGACGACGGTGCACTGGCCCAGCTTTTCCTCCGGGTCGAGCGGCAAACCTTGCGGCGTCTGCCCGGGTCCGGCGATATTCTGTTCACCATCAAGATCCATCACGATCCGTTGGCGGCACTGGAAGCGCAGGAAGGGCGTGCAGGGCTGGCGGAAGGGCTCCGCAAGCAGCTTCTTGCGCTTGATCCGGATCAGCTGGCCTACAAGGGCCTTGTGGCAACACGGGACGATCTGGCCCGGGCGCTGGAAAAAATCAGTCTCGGCTAGCGGAAGATCGTGCTGTGTGCTGAGCGTCAATCAGTGCCCTGACCTTTTCCCGATCTTCAGCGCTCGCCGGGTGGTAGACCATCATCGCAAGGTCCGCACGGCCGTCGACGGCAAAGGTCGAACATTCAAGGCTCATCCAGCCGGCCACAGGGTGTTTCAACCGCTTGGTAAGGTCGTCTGAGGCGAGGACGTCATGGTCCTTCCACAGGCGTTCGAAATCCGGGCTCAGCTGGCACAATTCCTCTACCAGGGATGTGGTTTCATATGCGGCACCGGCGCGTACCACATCGGCCCGAAAAGCACCGACGACGAAACGGGCGACGCTTTCCCAATCCGCCTGGATATTGCGGACCCTCGGATCGCTGAAGATCAGCCGCAAAATGTTGCGTTCGCCGGGGGGCAAGCTGGCGTAGTCGGTCAGGACGGCCGAAGAAGCGCGGTTCCAGGCAACGACATCCCAGGTGTGGGTCCTGATCATGGCAGGGGTCTGTTCCAGGGCATCCAGAACGTTCTGAAGCCGGGGCGACACGCCTTGCTGCGGTTGGTAGCGAACGTCAGGGGCACGGCCGAGCCCGATAAGATAAAGATGCTCGCGTTCGACATCCGTCAGCATCAGGGCCTTTGAAACCCGGTCAAGGACGTCGGCCGAAGGCGCACCGCCACGTCCCTGTTCAAGCCATGTGTACCAGGTGACGCTTACATTCGCGCGTTGTGCGACTTCTTCGCGCCTCAGGCCCGGCGTTCGCCGGCGGGTGAGGGGAATGCCGAATGCGGCGGGATCCAGTTTTGCCCTGCGATCCTTCAGAAACCGGCCCAGTCTATTGTCTTCCTGGATATCCGCCATCTTATCCTGTCAGTCATTATACCTGTATAAAGTCACTACTTTAACTGGATAAATATTGCCGCAAGACTGCTCGCCGTTCAACCAACGGAGTGTTTTCATGCGAGTATTCGTTACCGGCGCAACAGGGTTTGTTGGCTCCGCCGTCGTTTCGGAGTTGTTGCAGGCAGGCCATCAGGTGCTTGGCCTCAGCCGATCGGAAAGAGGGACTGCGCTCCTCCGGTCTCAAGGAGCACAAGTGCAGATCGGGTCACTGGAGGACCTCGACAGCCTTCGTGATGGAGCAAGGGCAAGTGACGCTGTCGTGCACACGGCGTTCAATCATGATTTTTCGCGCTTTGCCGCAAGCTGCGAGGAAGACCGTGCCGCCATTCTGGCCCTCGGCGAGGGGCTATCCGGAACAGATCGGCCGCTGCTGGTTACCTCCGGTGTTGCCGTTGTCCGGTCCGGACCGGTGGCAACAGAAGCCGATCCGGCGGTTCCAACCTCACAGGCCTATCCGAGAGCTACCGAGGCCGCCACGGCCGAATTGGTGCAGGCCGGGATCAACGCCAGGGTGGTCCGTCTGCCTTTCTCGGTTCATGGGCCGGGTGATCATGGTTTTGTCCCGATGCTGATCGGCATCGCCCGGGAAAAGGGGTTTGCCGCTTATGTTGGCGATGGTGAAAACCGCTGGCCGGCAGTGCACCGTCTGGATGCGGCAAGGGCTTATCGTCTGGCACTTGAAACACCGGAGACAGATGGTCCTTTTCACGCAATCGGTGAAGAAGGCATTCCTTTTCGCGCAATCGCCGAGGCAATCGGCCAGGGACTGGATCTTCCCGTGCGCTCGCTCACCCCGGACGACGCTGGATCCTATTTCGGCTTCCTGGGTATCTTTGCCGGAATGGATGGTCCTGCGTCCTGCGACAGGACCCGGGCTGCGCTCGGCTGGCAGCCGGCAGAATGCGGTGTGCTGGTGGACATCGGCAGGAGCGGCTATTTCTGAAAATAGCCGGGCGATGCCGGGCTGTTGGACGCCTGCGTCGGAATAGCGGCTGGTGGAGCTGGATATTGTTGCGGTAGTTCATATGTAGTGCCAGGAGACCGTATCCAACGGTTTGATGCATCGGGCGTTCCAGGAGCGCCAGTTGTTACAAGGGAGCCCGCCACCGCATGGCCGACAGCAAAGACCGTGAAAGCAACCGCCTCAGCGCCCGCATGGGGCGCTACGCCAAAGTCGGCACCAACATGGGTGGCATTGCCGCAAAGGTGGCCGGGGCACGGTTGTTCGGCATGGAACTCGACAATGCCAAGAACGCGGCCGAACTGGCCGCGGCCCTTGGCGGGCTGAAAGGCCCCTTGATGAAGGTGGCGCAGCTCTTGTCGACGATCCCGGATGCATTGCCGCCGGAATATACGACCGAACTTGCCAAGCTGCAGGCCAGTGCACCGCCCATGGGCTGGGCCTTCGTCAAACGCCGGATGCGGGCTGAGCTCGGTGCGGACTGGCAAGGCCGGTTTGCCGAATTCGGCAAGGAGCCGGCTGCAGCAGCTTCCCTTGGACAGGTGCACCGGGCCACCGGCCATGATGGGCGCGTTCTGGCCTGCAAGCTGCAATATCCGGACATGGCTTCTGCAGTCGAGGCGGATCTCAAGCAACTGCAGATGCTGTTTTCATTGCATCGGCGCATGAGCCCGGCCATCGATACGCGCGAGATCGCCAAGGAAATCAGCGCCCGGGTCCGCGAGGAGCTGGACTATGCCAGGGAAGCGGCACATATCGCCGTCTATCAGGGCATCCTGGGAGATTTCGACCGTATCCGCGTACCCGAAGTGATCCCGGAGCTTTCGACCAAACGCCTGCTCACAATGGGGTGGCTCACCGGAAAACCTCTGCTCGACTACAAGGAACACAGCCAGGACGAGCGCAATCTGCTCGCCAGAACCATGTTCCATGCCTGGTGGCATCCGTTCAGTCATTTCGGCGTCATTCACGGTGACCCACATCTGGGCAACTATACCGTGTTCGAGCAGGAAGGCGCTCCGGCGGGCATCAATCTGCTGGACTACGGCTGCATCCGCATCTTCCCCGAGGCGTTTGTCGAGGGTGTTGTCGAACTCTATCGTGGCCTTCTGGAAGAAAATGACGATCGGGTGGTCGCGGCCTATGAGCGCTGGGGCTTCAAGGACCTGAAGAAGGAAGTCATCGAGGTTCTGAACATCTGGGCAAGGTTCATCTACGGTCCTCTGCTTAGTGACCGCGTCCGATCGATCGCGGACGGCGTGTCGGCTGCCGAATACGGACGCAAGGAAGCCTTCCGCGTTCATTCCGCCCTGAAGCAACTGGGGCCGCTGACGGTGCCGCAGGAGTTCGTCTTCATGGACCGGGCGGCAATCGGGTTGGGCGGAGTGTTCCTGCACCTGCGGGCGGAACTCAATTTCTTTGAGCTGTTCAACGAGCAGATCGACGGTTTTGAAGCGGCAACCGTACGCAAGCGCCAGAACGATGTACTGACTTCAGCCGGGCTTGCCGGAGCCTCACATGCTGCCTGATTGTGCGAAGGATTTCAGTGCGGAAAGGGATGCCAAAGCCAAAGCTGTCAAAAAGTCGCGACCTGTGTGACGAATTGTGCACTTCCCGTCATTGCCGAACCGGCAGGCTTTATTGTATGTAGGCTGCCGACTATCGAATTTTCCTGGGGGACTTCATGTCTGACGAAACTGCGCCCGCAATGGACTATGACGCTCACGAGCAGACTTACGAGGGGTTCATCAACTTCTCCAAGATCGGCACGATCGCAGTCCTGACCATTGTCGTCTGCCTGATCATGTTCGCCTTTGGCGGCACCGCTGCTACCGTTTTTGGCTGGCTGCTGCTGATCGCAACCCTCATTGCCACCGCTGTCGGCATGGCTCTGGGTGCATCCGGCTGGATCCCGCCTGCAGCTGTCTTCGTTCTGAGCGGCATCCTGGCGATCCTGACCGTCTGAGCTAAGCCTCCGGCCTTCATGGTCCGGCCAGCACAGACGAACACATCTGTTTTTGGAAAGGCGCGGACAGATCCGCGCCTTTTCCTTTTGTTCCCGGACCCCGAGTGCGATGAGCCAAGCCGCGCCAGCATCCTTTGTCTACGACCCACCGCTGGAGCCGTTTCTGACGGTGCTGCACGCAGATGACGATCTTCTGGTGATCGACAAGCCGAGCGGGCTCTTGAGCGTCCCAGGCAAGGCTGCCGAACATGGCGACTGCGTCGAAAGCCGCGCGCAGAAGCGCTTCCCAGACGCGCGGATCGTTCACCGGCTCGACATGGATACGTCCGGTGTCATGGTTCTGGCAAGGAACCCCGCAGCACATCGGCATCTGGGGCTTCAGTTCGAACGGCGCAAGACGCTCAAGACCTACATTGCCGATATCTGGGGGAGCCCGTCAGAAGACGAGGGAGAAATTGATCTGCCGCTCGTCTGCGACTGGCCGAACAGGCCCAAGCAGATGGTCAGCTTCGAGTTTGGCAAACCTGCGCAAACCAGGTGGAAGGTACTTGAGCGGAAAGAACTGACGACGCGGGTCCGGCTGTTTCCCCATACGGGACGGTCGCATCAACTGCGTGTCCACATGCTTTCGCTCGGGCATCCAATCATAGGCGACAGGTTCTATTCGGAAGGTGAGGCGCTGACAGCCTCCAGCAGGCTTGCGCTTCACGCCGAAACGCTTGAACTGCACCATCCGGCGCATGGGGAGCGGATCTGTTTCCGGTCTGAAGTACCGTTCTAGATAGCCATTCGGCCTGAGTGGTGCCTCGGCCAACTTCAGCCGTTACCGGGGGAGACACCGCAAACAGGTCTGGGTAGTCACCGCACATGATGACTTCAGGTCTTTTGGAAAGCTTACGTTTGGGCCGGATCAGCCGTTGCCGACGCGGCCAAGACCTTCGCGGGCGATCTTGTTGGAGTTGTCCAGCGTGATCGCGCGGGTGTAGCTCCGGCGTGCATCCTTCGGATTGTTGAGCATTTCCTGGGCGAGGCCCCGGTTCGCCCAGGCAATAGCGGAATCCCGGTCGAGATTGACGGCCATCGACAGGTCCGAGAAGGCGGCGTTCGGGTCGTTTACAGCGATGTAGGAGATGCCGCGAGCGATATAGGGAGCGCTTGCCTTCGGGTTGAGGCCGATGGCAGTCGCGAAGTCCTCGATCGCGCGCTGATGCTGGTTCTGCGCCTGGTAGATCAGGCCGCGATTGTAGAACGCACGGGCATCGCTGCTGTCACGGGTGATGACGGAATTGAAGTCGGCAAGGGCAGCGTTGTAGTTGCCCTGCTGGCGATAGATGTTGCCGCGCCCGACATAGGCCACGTCATAGTCCGGCTTGATGTTGATCGCGCGGGTGTAGTCGGAGACCGCCTGATCGTTCTGGCCCATGCGGCGATAGACAAGACCGCGGTTGGCATAGGTCTGGTAGGACTGCGGGTTGAGCTGCAGAGCTCGATTGAAGTCCTCGACCGCCTTGTCCAGCTTGCCGGCCTGGCCGTAGGCAATGCCTCGGGTGCTGTAGGCGCTTGCATCGTTCGGATTGGCATCGATCACCGCCGTCAGAGAGGCGATGTTGGTCGAAGATCCGGCCGAAGCATTGGTCGGCACATCGTCGTAGACGCCCGTGGTGCAGGCCGACAGTACGGCAGCAAGGCCAAGCAACGTTGCATGGGGCAGAAACTTGCGCATGCGGCACATACGATCTCTAAGGGTCAAGCGATTAGACATGCCGTTCATCTGCCTCCAATAGGGCGGGAGTATGGCTGCTTCACGCTCTTTGAACCGAGCCGGAAGCATTCCCCGCAAAACGCCAAAAGCCGACCGGAACTTCGGTCGGCCTTAGGGCAGTTTTGAGAAGATTGGCGGCCAAATCCGCCAGAAACGCTCAAGCCGAACTTAGCGGCGAGCGGACTTGCCCGGGAGCAGGCCTTCACGCTGTGCCCGCTTGCGAGCCAGCTTGCGTGCACGGCGAATTGCTTCAGCCTTTTCACGCGCCTTCTTTTCAGACGGTTTTTCAAAGTGACCGCGAAGTTTCATTTCACGGAAGATGCCTTCGCGCTGCATCTTTTTCTTGAGCGCCTTCAGCGCTTGATCGACATTGTTGTCGCGAACCAGAACCTGCACGCGTTTTTTCCCGTTTTCGATGCGCTGCAGAGGATCCGCAGCAAGAATAACCATGATGGAAGCGAGGCTTCGCCAACGAACCTTACGGTGGTTTCAAAAACACATGCGTGTGCCCATCGGCGTACCGATCAATCAAGCATCCACATGTGTACAGAGACCTTATCGCCGCTGACGCGTCGCTCACTTTGGCGCGCTTAATACCAGAGCAAACCCTATGTGTCCACAGGCATTCGCAAAGAAACCCGCCAAAATCGGATTCCGGCACCTGCGCCGGAGCGTGTCCCCAACCCGTAGAACAAGTGTGGACACCGGACAGTATCACGACTAGAGGTGGATGTCTCACCCCGGTCAGAAGAGCCTCGTGCAAGAAGGCATGACCTTGCCCACATTGTTGGAGGAAACAATGGCGCAGAACGCGTCAAGGGCTCCCGATTCGGACAAGAGCCAGTCCCTTTGGCGGAGCGACATACGGCCTACCCTTTCTCTGGGGTTGCCGCTTGCCGGGGCCCAGTTGGCCCAGATGGCCATCAATACCACGGACGTTCTGATGATCGGACGTCTCGGCGCGCAGGAGCTTGCTGCCTCCGTGCTGGCCTTCAATTTCTACATGCTGGTCTGGTTTTTCGGCATGGGTGTGCTGCAGGCGGTGATTCCGCTTGCCGCCCGTGCCCGCGGCCAGAAAAAGCTGCGCGACCTGCGCCGGGCCGTGCGCATGGGCTTCTGGATTTCCGTCCTGTTCTGCATTCCTGTCTGGGGCATCCTGATCTTCATCGAGCCTATCCTGCTGATGCTGGGGCAGGAGCCGGAACTGGCCAGGCTCGCGGGGGTCTACATGGTCTATCTGCAATGGACCATGTTGCCGGCTCTGTTGATCATGGCCGTGCGCGGCTTCCTGACCGTAATGGAGCGGACGCAGGTGGTGCTCTGGGCGACGATTGCCGGTGCCATCGCGAATGCGTTCCTGGATTATGTGCTGATTTTCGGCGAACTCGGTTTCCCGCGCCTGGAACTGGTTGGGGCGGGGATTGCCTCGGTCATCAGTGCGACAACGACATTCCTGTTCCTGCTGGCATATGCCGTGCTGCACCCCAGGCTGCGGCGCTACAACATTCTTGGCCGTATCTGGCGGTCGGACTGGCCTGTCTTCTTCCAGATCGTCCGGCTGGGAACGCCGATTGCACTGACCATCATTGCAGAGGGCTCCCTGTTCACGGCCTCGTCGGTGATGATCGGCTGGCTGGGCACGCTGCCGCTCGCCGGTCACGGCATCGCCCTGCAGATCGCATCCATCACCTTCATGGTGCCTGTCGGTCTGTCCGTGGCCGCCATGACCCGCGTCAGCCTTGCTTCCGGGCGGGACGACTACAAGGGGGTCGGCCGCGCCGGCTGGACCGCGTTGGTCGTGACCATGCTGTTCATGGGCCTATTTGCCATTCTGTTCTGGACGATCCCGGAGCAACTGGTGGGTGCATATCTCGACCTCAGCGACCCTGAAGCCAGGGAAGTGATGGCCTATGGCGTCTCGTTCCTGACGGTCGCGGCACTGTTCCAGCTTGCCGATGGCGGCCAGATTATCGGTGTCAATAACCTGCGCGGCCTGGGCGACACGACGATACCGCTTTTCTATGCCCTGTTTGGCTATTGGGTCGTCGGCATCAGCCTGTCGCTTGGACTGGGTTTCGTGGCCGAATGGGGCGGGGTCGGTGTCTGGTGCGGCCTGGCGGGTGGCCTTGCCTCCGTCGCGGTGCTGGCGAACCTGCGCTTTGCCCGGCGGGAGAAACTGGGTCTCGTGCCCGGCTGAGCCAGCCCCGTTTTGGCAACGTATCAGCGTCAAAACCAGAAAGCCCCGGCTCGTGTCCGGGGCTTTTTCAATCCTTTTCAGATGGTCCTGTTCAGGACTTTAACGAGATCCGGTTGACGTGGCCCATCTTGCGGCCTTCGCGGGTTTCGGCCTTGCCGTAAAGATGCAGACGGGCAGCGGGTTCCTTGAGAACCTCGTGCCAGCTGTCGGCGTCGAAGCCGATGAGATTTTCCATGACGGCATCCGAATGCCGCTCGGCAGAGCCAAGAGGCCAGCCGGCGACAGCACGAATGTGCTGGTCGAACTGGGACGTCAGGCAGGCGTCCTGCGTCCAGTGGCCGGAATTGTGAACGCGCGGTGCAATCTCGTTGACCAGCAGTCTTTCGCCTGCTGCCTCGCGTACCAGGAACATTTCAACGCCCATGACACCGACATAATCCAGACCGGCAACAATCTTCCCGGCCATTGCACGGGCTGCGTCCAGCGTTGCTTGCGAGACGCCGGCAGGAACAGTCGAGGTCTTCAGGATGTGGTTTTCGTGGTGGTTCCGGGCAATGTCGTAGCAGGCAATGCCGCCGTCCAGGTCTCGTGCGACAATCACGGAGACTTCACACTCGAAGGGGATAAGCGCTTCGAGCACCATCGGCACCGCGCCGAGCTTTTCAAAGGCGCCGTCGGCATCCTCGGGCTTGCGGATCATCTGCTGCCCTTTGCCGTCATAGCCGAAGCGGCGGGTCTTCAGAACGCCCTGTCCGCCAAAACGCGCGACGGCTTCTTCGAGATCCTGCTGCGAGGCAATGTCGGCGAAGTCGGCAATGGCAACACCGGCACCGGAGAGGAACTGCTTTTCGAACAGACGATCCTGCGAAACCTCAAGCGCACGCACACCGGGGCGCACCGGAACCTTGGCGTCGAGATGGGCAGCGGTCGGGCCCGGCACGTTTTCGAATTCATAGGTAACGGCGTCGACGGAGGAGGCGAAGCGGTCGAGCGCGTCGATGTCCTCGTAGGGCGCAACCGTGAAGGTGGCGCTGACGTCAAAAGCGGGACTGTTCGGATCCGGGCAGAAGATATGTGTCTTCAGACCAAGACTGGCGGCCGACTGCGCCAGCATCCGGCCGAGCTGGCCTCCACCAAGGATGCCGATGGTGTCGCCTGGGCTCAAACGGGTTTTGGCGTTCATGGTATGGATCCTGCCCGCGTCGGGCTATTTCAGTCGTTGGATGGCGTTTCGGCGACGGCGGCAGTGCGCTCGGCGCGGAAGGCGGTGAGGGCGGCGTCGATCGCCGGATCATGCAGGGCCAGGACAGCAGCTGCCAGCAGGGCGGCGTTGGTGGCACCCGCCTTGCCGATGGCAAGCGTGCCGACCGGAATGCCGGCGGGCATCTGCACGATGGACAGGAGACTGTCCTCGCCGGAAAGCGCCTTGCTTTCGACCGGAACACCGAAGACGGGCAGCGGCGTCAGGGCCGCAGTCATGCCTGGAAGATGGGCTGCACCGCCTGCGCCTGCGATGATGATCTTGAAGCCTTCGGCCTTTGCGCTCTTGGCGAAGTCGTACATCCGGTCCGGCGTGCGGTGGGCGGAGACGATGCGTGCCTCGTAGCTGACACCGAGCTGGTCCAGCGTGTCGGCGGCGTGTTTCATTGTCGGCCAGTCCGACTGACTTCCCATGATGATGGCGACATCCGCTTTGGCCATAAAATGCTCCAGTTTCCGGCGGGCTCAGAAGAGCCGCGGAGTATAGGCAGCGCGCCGCGCATCGCAAGCGCGAATCGGCAGATTTCGTGTCGGAAATTCACATTCGGGGTGCATGGTGCCGATGCGGGAAACCCGGTGGCAGGCAAGCTCAGGCGATGATGTCCGGGAACAGCTGATCCTCAAGTGCCGTGATCCGGTCCTTGATCATCAGTTTCTTCTTCTTCAGCCGCTGCAGCTGCAAGGCATCTTGGTTCGAAGTTGAGGCGAGTGCCTCGACGGCCGCATCAAGATCTCTGTGTTCCTGGCGAAGCTGCGCCAGTTGCAAACGCAACGCATCACTATCCATCTGCGCCATCTATGTCCCCCAAACAGGAGATAAGTCCTAATCCATTTTGCCGATGACGGGCAAGATATCATCTTAGGCCAGCCGGTGGCCGGTTTTCAAAAGTCCCTTGCTTTCGTCACGCGAACCGGGGTGCAGGTCACGATTTCGTATGTTGAAAACTTGTGAACTGGCAAATCTTTCAAGGGTAATTTTCGTGAGTTTTAAGTGTCTTAATTGGGGTCGCTTCTTCAGGGTTTCCTAAGGATAGCAGCGAGAATGCATAATTTGACGGCGAAACGCTCAAGCTATGCGCAAAGAACAATCGACAACGTCGGAATTCCTGTGGCACGATGAAAATGTTGAGCCAACAGACAGGAGGTTATCCATGTCAATGCAGTCGCATCTCGCAGAACTTGAGCGCCGTCACGCGGAAATGGAACGCAAGATTGAAGACGCTCAGTTACATCCGAGTACAGACTCCCTGCAATTGGCTGACATGAAGCGTCAAAAGCTCAAGATCAAGGATGAGATTACGCGAATACGGGAAAAGGAAACGCTCCATTAGAGGGCAGTTCCTCTGAGATTGAACGCCGCGCATTGCGCGGCGTTTTTGTTTTCAGCCCCTAGAGCGCCTTTGCCTGCTCACGCAGGGCGAATTTCTGGATTTTGCCTGTCGAGGTCTTGGGCAATTCGCAGAAGACAACAGTCTTCGGAGCCTTGAAGCTGGCAAGGTGCTGCCTGCAGAAGGCAATCAGGTCGGCCTCGCTAACCGTTGAACCGTCCTTCAGCTCGACAAAGGCACAAGGGGTTTCGCCCCATTTCTCGTCCGGTTTCGCCACCACAGCCGCGGCCTGCACGTCGGTGTGCTTGTAGAGCACTTCTTCCACTTCGATGGAAGAGATGTTCTCACCGCCGGAGATGATGATGTCCTTGGACCGGTCCTTCAGCTGGACATAGCCGTCGGGGTGCAGGACGCCGAGGTCTCCGGAATGGAACCAGCCGCCCTTGAAGGCCTTCTCGGTCGCTTCCGGGTTTTTCAGGTAGCCCTTCATCACGACATTGCCGCGGAACATGACCTCGCCAAGGGTCTCGCCATCGGCGGGCACCGGCTCCAGCGTTTCCGGGTCGAGCACCGTCAGACCTTCCAGCGCGACATAGCGTACGCCCTGGCGTGCCTTTTTCTGTGCCTGTTCGGCAAGCGGCAGGTCGTTCCATTCGACCTTCCAGTCGTTGACGACCGCCGGGCCGTAGACTTCCGTAAGGCCATAGAGATGGGTGACGTTAAAACCGGCGGTCTTCATGGCTGCGAGCACGCTTTCCGGCGGCGGGGCGGCGGCTGTGAAGAATTCCACTTCGCGGTCAAGATCGCGCTTGTGCTCGGGCGCTGCGTTGAGGAGCGTCGACATGATGATTGGCGCGCCGCACAGGTGGGTGACGCCTTCATCGGCAATCAGGTCCCACATGGTTTGCGGGCGGACCCAGCGCAGACAGACATGGGTTCCGGCGACAAGCGACAGGGACCAGGGAAAGCACCAGCCGTTGCAATGGAACATCGGCAGGGTCCAGAGGTAGACCGGGTGCTTGGCCATGGAGGCGGTAATCACATTCGCCTGGGCCAGCAGATAGGCGCCGCGGTGGTGGTAGACCACGCCCTTCGGATTGCCCGTGGTGCCGGAGGTGTAGTTGAGCGCGATCGCATCCCATTCGTCATCCGGAAGCGACCAGACAAAGTCCGGGTCGCCCGATTGCACGAATTCCTCATAGTCGAGGCTGCCGAGACGTTCGCCTTCCTGCGGAAATTCGGTGTCGGAAAAGTCGATCACGGTAGGTGTCACCGTCGCAATCGACAGGGCTTCCTTGACGACCGGCGCATATTCTCGATCGGTGATCAGCACCTTGCAATCGGCATGGTCGAGCTGGAAGGCAATGATAGCAGCATCGAGGCGTGTGTTCATGGAATGCAGAACCGCACCGGCCATGGGCACCCCGTAGTGGGCTTCCAGCATCGGCGGCACGTTGGACAGCATGACGCTGATCGTATCGTTCTTGCCGATTCCGAGCCGCGTCAATGCGGATCCAAGCTGGCGCGCCCGCCGGTGAAAGGTCCGGTAGTCGGTCCGCTGACGGCCATGGACGATCGCAACCGTGTCCGGAAACACATCCGCCGCCCTCGCCAGGAAGCTCAGCGGACTGAGCGGTGCATAATTGGCGGTGTTCTTGTCGAGACCCCGGGCGAAGGGGTTGACGCTGGCATCCATGACCATCCTCCCTGAAGCATCCCGCCAGCAGATGGGAACGGGATGCCAAAAACGTCTTGAGACCAATCTGGTCCCCTCCGCCAAATGGGGGGAAGGCACGGTGACCGGTTGATTTTGGCCGTATCAAAACCGGAAACGGTTTGCCGTGCAATTGGTCATTGGCGGGGGTATCCCCTTAGACGATCCACCCTGCACGCCTTGTCAGGCAAGAAGGCCGACAATTCCATCATAAGTCAGCTTGGCGCCGATCACGCCCATGAAGATATAGATGATGGCGTAGAACATTTCCGCCTTGACGATGCGCACCAGCCAGACGCCGACAAGAGTTGCCACCAGCGCAACTGGAAACAGCGTGACGGAAGTCGACAGGTTG
This sequence comes from Labrenzia sp. 5N, assembly GCF_012395805.1. Taxonomy (NCBI): domain Bacteria; kingdom Pseudomonadati; phylum Pseudomonadota; class Alphaproteobacteria; order Hyphomicrobiales; family Stappiaceae; genus Labrenzia; species Labrenzia sp. 5N. The sequence continues at coordinate 164,831 of NZ_JAAZTM010000011.1, forward strand.
GTGGCGTCGAATTGTCCCAGCAGGAAATAAGGCACCAGCTTGATCGCATTCACGGTGGCGAAAAAGATGACCGCCGTTCCGGCAAACAGCATGGGCGCCATGCGCAGCGGCAGCATGTACATCTGAAAGGGTGGACCGCCGGTGTGGCTGATGAAGCTGGTGAAGCCTGCCATCATGCCCCAGAACGTGCCTTTCGGCAGATTGTGGCCGCTCGCGGTGGTGATCTTGCGCTGCTTGAAGAGATAATCGGCGACGAACGCCAGGGACATTATGCCGATCAGGAAGATGACGAAGGAGTCGTTGACATAGGCGGCCGTGGCCCAGCCGATGCCAATGCCCATCACGGCCGCAGGCAGCAGAATGCTGAGGGTTTTCCAGTCAGCACGGCCGCGATAGGCAATCAGCGCGACAATGTCCATCACGATCAGGATCGGCAACATGATGCCGGCGGCCTGCAGCGGTGAAATGACGAGCGCCATGATCGGCACTCCAAGCATGGCGAAGGTGCCGCCGAACCCGCCCTTGGACAGGCCGACCAGAAAGACCGACGGAATGGCGGCTGCATAGAACCAGGGATCAGTAATTGGGATCATGTGCTGAGAAACGCGAGGAGTAGAACGGACAGGCCCGGCAGACAATCATGCCAGAGTGCTTACGTAAAGTCCCGAAGGCCGAATTGCCTATAAGCGGAGGCTTGCAATTTCGGGTGCCCTTACAGCACTCTAGGCCTCAAAAGCCGGAGCTGTGTCTCCGGGCTTGTGTTTGGGAGGACATTGTCATGGCAAGCCGGTATCACGAGATCTACCAGGGCTGGAAACAGGATCCGCTCGGGTTCTGGAAAGAGGCCGCTGAGGAAATCGACTGGGTCTCGACGGGCGACAAGGTGTTCGATCCCGATCAGGGGCAATATGGCCGCTGGTATCCGGATTGGGAGTGCAACACCTGCTACAATTGCCTGGACCGGCACGTGGAGCGCGGTCGTCCCGGCCAGCCGGCACTTATCTACGACAGCCCGATTACCGGACGGACGGCAAGCTACACCTATGCGGAGCTTCTGGAAGAAGTGGAGGCCATGGCCTGCGTTCTGGCCGACCAGGGCCTCGTCAAGGGCGACCGGGCCATCATCTACATGCCGATGATCCCCCAGGCCGTGATGGCGATGCTGGCTTGCGCGCGTCTTGGTGTCATTCATTCCGTCGTCTTCGGCGGGTTCGCCGCAAACGAGCTGGCAACGCGAATCGATGATGCAACCCCGAAGGCAATCATCGCAGCGTCCTGCGGCATCGAGCCGGGCCGCGTCATTGCCTACAAGCCCCTGATCGATCAGGCCATCGACATTGCCAGGCACAAGCCGGACAGCTGCCTCGTCTTCCAGCGCGAGGAACTGACGGCGGACCTGAAAGCGGGCAGGGACCACGATCTCGGAACTCTTCAGGCAGATGCTGTCGCGGCCGGGCGCAGGATCGCACCGGTTCCGGTGAAGGCAACCGACCCGCTCTATATTCTCTACACTTCCGGCACGACCGGTCAGCCCAAGGGTGTCGTTCGCGATAACGGCGGCCACATGGTGGCGCTGAAATGGTCGATGCAGAACCTTTACGACATTCAGCCGGGGGAAGTTTTCTGGGCGGCATCAGACGTCGGCTGGGTGGTTGGCCATTCCTACATCTGCTACGCGCCGCTATTGCACGGCTGCACCACGATCGTGTTCGAGGGCAAGCCTGTGGGGACGCCGGATGCGGGAACGTTCTGGCGGGTTATTTCCGACCATAACATCGTATCGCTGTTCACGGCGCCGACTGCCTTCAGGGCGATTCGTAAGGAAGACCCGAAAGGCGAGCTGATCCAGAAATATGATCTGTCCCAGTTCCGGTCCCTGTTTCTGGCGGGAGAGCGTGCGGACCCTGAAACGGTCAACTGGGCCATCGACCAATTGCAGGTGCCGGTGATCGACCACTGGTGGCAGACGGAAACCGGCTGGTGCATCGTCGGCAATCCGGTTGGTCTCGGCCAGTTGCCGGTCAAGCCGGGGTCTCCCACCGTGCCGATGCCCGGCTACGACGTCCAGGTGCTGGACGATGCCGGCCATCCGCTGGGCGCCAATACACTTGGCAACATCGTGGTGCAACTGCCGTTGCCGCCGGGTTCATTGCCGACTTTGTGGAATGCGGACAAGCGATTCTTCGATGCCTATCTCGCCGAGTTCCCCGGGTACTACAAGACGGCGGATGCCGGGATCATTGATGATGACGGGTATCTGTCGATCATGGCGCGGACCGACGACATCATCAACGTTGCCGGCCACCGACTGTCGACCGGCGGCATGGAAGAGGTGCTGGCCACGCATCCCGATGTTGCCGAATGTGCCGTCATCGGCATTGCAGACAAACTGAAAGGCCAGCTGCCTTGCGGGTTCGTTGTTCTGAAAGCCGGTGTCGACCGGACCCACGACGAGATCGAGAAGGAGCTTATCAAGCTGGTGCGCGACAAGATCGGCCCGGTGGCGGCGTTCAAGATCGCGATCACCGTCGACCGGTTGCCGAAAACGCGTTCCGGGAAGATCCTTCGAGGCACCATGCGCCAGATCGCCGACGGAGAAAGCTGGAAAATGCCGGCCACGATCGATGATCCGGCAATCCTGGACGAGATTACCGAAGCGCTCAAAACACACGGAATTTCCGTCTGAATTGACCAGGTGACGTTGCTGGAGGGCGATAACAGCCATCGACACAGCCGTTTTTGACACTTAATGTCGGGCCGCCGCGAAGCGGCCCGCGCTATTTGCGCATCAGAATTAAACTCAAGCAGCCGTGAGGTTTCCGTGTCTTTGGAGAATAAGGTCGCCATCATTACCGGGGCAGCCCGTGGGATCGGATTTGCAGTCGCCAAGCGCTTTGTCGCCGATGGCGCGAAGGTCGTGATTGCCGATGTGGATGACGAAGCCGGTGAAGCCGCGGCTGAAGATCTGAAATCGCAGGGCGAGGCAATGTACATCCATTGCAACGTCGCTGAACGTCTGGACGTTCGCAATCTGGTTGCCGAAACGCTGAACGCCTATGGCGATATCGATGTACTGGTCAACAACGCCGGCATCGTGGTCGGCGCGGATTTCCTCGACCTGGAAGAAGAGGATTTCGAGCGCGTCCTGTCGATCAACCTGAAGGGTGCATTCCTGTGCTCGCAGGCCGTTGCCCGCCATATGGTGGAAAAGGTTCAGAACGGTGGCGAGCCGGGCTGCATCGTCAACATGTCGTCGGTCAACTCGGTGCTCGCGATCCCGAATCAGATCCCCTACTGCGTTTCCAAGGGTGGCATGTCGCAGCTTACCAAGACGACCGCCCTGTCGCTTGCCCAGTACGGTATCCGCGTCAACGCCATCGGGCCGGGCTCGATCATGACCGAGATGCTGGCGTCGGTGAACAGCGATCCGGCGGCGAAGAACCGCATCCTGTCGCGGACGCCGATGCTGCGCGTTGGCGAACCGTCCGAAATCGCCAGCGTCGCCGCGTTCCTGGCGTCCAGCGATGCCAGCTACGTCACCGGTCAGACGATCTTCGCCGACGGTGGCCGCATGCCGCTCAACTACACGGTCGCGGTTCCCGACGACGCGTGATTTGACATCGGCATTCATCAGCCAAGAAGGGCGGCAATCGTGCCGCCCTTTTCACATTTGACGGGCTATGCGGTTTCCGCGTCCAGCTCGGCACCAAACTGGAGCCTCGCCAGTTTGGCATAAAGGCCACCGGCAGCGGTCAGTTCGCCGTGTGTTCCGGTTTCGACAATCCGTCCGTTTTCCATCACCACGATCCTGTCTGCCTTGAGAACCGTCGCCAGCCGGTGCGCGATCACCAGCGTGGTCCTGTTCTCCATCAGCCGGTCGAGGGCTTGCTGGACCAGATTTTCGCTTTCCGCATCGAGCGCGCTCGTGGCTTCGTCCAGCAGCAGCACGGGTGCGTGTTTCAGGACGGCACGGGCAATGGCAATGCGCTGGCGCTGGCCGCCGGACAGGGTAATGCCGCGTTCGCCGACGATGGTGTCGTAGCCGTCCGACATCTTCTCGATGAAGGGGGCTGCAAGCGCTGCTTCAGCGGCGGCGATGACTTCCTCCTGGCTGGCGTCCGGCCGTCCGTAGGCGATATTCTCCGCAATGCTGGCGCCAAAGATAGCCGTGTCCTGCGGCACCAGTGCGATATGGCGGCGCAGGTCTTCCGGGTCGAGATCCGGCAGGGCAACGCCATTGAGGCGGATGTCACCCGAGACGGGATCGTAGAACCGCATCAGCAGGCTGAAGAGGGTCGATTTGCCCGCGCCGGAGGGCCCGACCACGGCAACGGTCTCGCCCGGCGATATGGTGAGGCTGAGGTCGCGGACGACAGGCATTTTCTCCGCGTTGCGATAGGCGAAAGACACATCCTGGAAGACGATCTCGCCGCGTGGCGTCTCGGGCAGGCTGACCGGGTTTTCAGGTGCGGCGATTTCCGGCTGGATTTCCAGAAGTTCCGACAGGCGCTCTGCCGCGCCGGCTGCCTGTGAGAGTTCGCCCCAGACTTCGGAGAGCGCAGCCAGGGATCCAGCCGCCAGAATGGAATAGAGCAGGAACTGGCTGAGTTCACCGCCGGTTATCCTGCCGGAGAAGACGTCGCTCGCACCGATCCAGAGGACGGCGACGATGCTGGCCCCGATCACCATGATGGCAAAACCGGTCAGCGCAGCGCGGGCGACGATTGCCTGGCGGGCAGCCTGGAAGGCGGCATTGACGGCATCTGCGTAGCGGCCTGCGCTGCGGCTTTCATGGGTAAAGGCCTGAAGCGTGCGGACCGAGCCCAACATCTCGCTTGCATAGGCAGACGCTTCAGCAAGGGTATCCTGGGCAAAGCGGGACCTTCTGCGCACCTGGCGCCCGAAGCCGAGGATGGGAATGAGAATGACCGGGATAGCTGCCAGGACGATGACGGAAAGCCGTGGACTGGTGACGACCATCATCACGGCAGCGCCCAGGAACATGATCAGGTTGCGCATGGCAAGTGACGCGCTGGAGCCGAAGGCAGCCTTGATCTGGGTGGTGTCGGCCGTCAAACGGGAGAGGATTTCCCCGGATTTGGCGCTGTCGTAAAAGACCGGGCTGAGCCTGGTCATATGAGCAAAGACATCGGAGCGCACATCGGCGACGACCCGTTCGCCAATCCACATGACCAGGAAATAGCGAACGGAACTGGCAGTTGCCAGGGCACACACCACGCCGATCAGCACGGCGAAATAGGAATTGACCAGCGCGGGGTCATCGGCGCCGAAGCCGAAGTCGATCATCCGGCGGACCGCCGCAGGAAGGACAAGCGTTATGACGGCGGCCGAGAACAGGGCTGCGACTGCCGCTGCAACCATGGTCTTGTGCCGGAAGAGATACGGCAGCAGCCGGGTAAGCGGGCGAAGCGATCTGCGGGACTTTCCGGATGGGGATTGGGTTTCGTTGGCAGGGGCGTCGGCCACTGGGGTCTCCTTGTTGTTCCTTCCCGTCTTAGCATGTTCCGCAGTGCGGACAATGACTTTGGACAAAGCCGCCAAGAGCTTTAAAAGGGCTTTGCCGGAGGAAAGCGGGCCGTGTCGGCGAGGGGTTGAAATCCTTTGCCGGAGATAGCTGGAAATTGCCGGAATTTGCCCCTTGTCTTGGCTCCTTCCATGGGGTATATCCCCGCCTCATGTTTCTGAGGGCGGCGTCCGCAACCGGATCGGCGGCCCCTCATTTCGTTTTGCGTTTGCTTGGCGGCTTTCCCGGAAGGTTGTCACAGGGCGCTTGAAAGGACCGGCCATGAAAGCGGATATTCATCCCGACTACCACACCATCAAGGTCGTCATGACCGATGGCACCGAATACACCACCCGCTCCACTTATGGTGCGGAAGGCGACACCCTGACGCTCGACATCGACCCGACGTCCCACCCGGCATGGACCGGTGGTGACCGTCAGCTGATGGACCGCGGCGGCCGCGTGTCCCGCTTCAAGAACAAGTTCGCTGGCTTCCTGGGCTCCTAAGCTTCAGCCACGACAGTTTCAAACGAAAAACCCGGCCTCTGGCCGGGTTTTTTGTGTTTTGAGGTCTGCAGGAAGCACAGCAGGTACAGTGTCACCCCGGGCGAACACCGCGAGATCCTGGGTCTACCCGTTTCCTGAGGGTTGGCCAGAGAGCTGACCAGAGACCTGACAAGTGACTTTGCCAGAAAACTGGAGCGTGTTGACCTTCATCAGCAAACCCTGGCGCTTCGGCATTCGGTGTTGAGTATAGGCTTCGGATCTACGCTTCGCTACTCGGGAGGCTCCCCGGGGTTTTACTGGGATCCGGCGCAGGCTCACCCAAAACAAAAAGCCGCCTTGCGGCGGCTTTTCGAATTCGAAAGAGGTTGATCGGACTTAGCCGAACTTGCCGAATGCGGCGTGCAGCTTGTTGATCTGGGAAGCGACCGGATTGTCGTTCGTGGCTTCCTCGACCTGCTCTGCGTCCTTGCGGTAGAGCATCTTGTCGAGGTGGACGACGCGTTCCTGCAGCCGGGAAGAGCGGTCAACCAGCTCGCGCAACGTTTCCGGCAGATCAGTCCAGGTTGGGCCGCCCGCAGCTGTGGACAGCTTGTCGAGGCGAACCTTGTTCTTCTCGCTGCCGGCCTGCTCACGGGACATCTCGCCCTCGTTTACCGCACGCTGCAGCAGCAGCCAGGAGGCCAGCTGCATGAGCCGGGTGGTCAGACGCATGGACTCCGTCGCGTAGGCGAGGGAGGCAGGACGCGGAAGCTGCTTGGCTTCTTCGCGGCCGTTGCCGTCCAGGTACATTGCGGTTTCCTCGACCAGCGACATGCCTTCCTGAAACAGGCTCTGGAAGCTGTCGGAGCTGGCAAGGTGATGCGCGATATGAACTGCGCTTCCTGTGTCACCGGCTTTTTTGATGTCGTCCGTCATAGGATTGCTAAGCCTCAATTACTCTTCCGGTTATCCTGCCATCTCTTCTTGGTCTGTCCCGGAATATGACATCCCGTTTCAGGTGTTCCTTTTTGGAACGATGCAGGTCTTCATGGCCTGTATCCAGCAAAGCGCGTGCCAAACGGACAAGTAAACGGCCATTAACCAGAACATTGACAAGATACTATGAGGCGTTGGCAAAAAAAAGAGCCGCTTGGTTGCGGCTCTGAGTCTTTAACAGGGAGGCGTCAAACAGAGTGGACAGGAGCCACTCACATCCAGATGACTGGATAGCTATGTTTATATTTTAGAAAGATTAATAAGAGGTAAACGAGTAAATTTTTACCTATCAGCTTTACTGTAAGTGCGTGTCAAAAAAGGACATAAACTCAAGTTCTGTAATAATTTACAGGGTCACTTCTGGAAAATTGAGTTGGCTGCATCGCGAATAGTGCCGCGTTGCTCAAGCTCCTTCTGGGTACGGTTAATTTCACCCTTCAGAGCTTCGATCCGTTCCTGCAGCTCCGCCTCGGAAAGACGAGACAGTTCTTCCCCTACGGTAACTGTGCCAAGTGGTGATTTTTTGGGGACATCTTCATCAAACAGGTTCATCGGTTTCCTCCTCTGCGGTCCCAGATCGGGGTCCGGCCGCGTTTTCGACCGTTATTCAACCCGAGCCCGGGCGGGTTGCCTCGCCGGGCTGTTTTCCTGCAAATAGACAGACGCTCGATTTACCATATGCCAGGCACAGTTGGCCTAGCCAGTCCCAAAATGAACCAAAAAGGAAACGCCTCTATGCAGAATCTGCCGGATCGCATGACCGCCGTTGCCATTTCAGAGCCCGGAGGACCGGAGGTTCTGCGCGTTGAAGAGCGGTCCATTCCCGAATTGGGACAAGGTGAGATCCTGATCAAGGTGGCGGCTGCTGGTGTCAACCGGCCGGATGTCCTGCAGCGCAAGGGGGCCTATCCGCCGCCGAAGGGCGCGTCCGATCTGCCGGGGCTAGAAGTCTCTGGCGAAGTGGTGGCTCTGGGCGAGGGAGCAGGTCGGCACAAGATCGGTGACAAGGTAACGGCGCTCGCCCCTGGCGGCGGCTATGCGACCTACTGCAAGGTGCCGGAAGGACATGCCCTGCCGGTTCCCAAGGGGCTTTCCATGGTGGAGGCCGCAGCCGTTCCGGAAACTTTCTTCACTGTCTGGACCAATGTGTTCGATCGCTGCGGCCTGAAAAGCGGAGAGCGCTTCCTGGTGCATGGCGGCACTTCGGGCATCGGCACGACGGCAATCCAGCTCGCGAAGGCTTTCGGCGCCGAAGTCTTCACCACTGTCGGGTCGGCGGAAAAGGCCGAGGCGGTGAAAAAGCTCGGCGCGGACCACGCCATCAACTACCGTGAAGCGGAGTTCGAAAAGGTGATCCTGGAGATCACGGGCGGCGAAGGGGTGGACGTGATCCTGGACATGGTCGGTGGTGACTATCTTGAACGGAACTGGAAAGCGGCGGCGGTCGAAGGACGTATTTGCCAGATCGCGACGCTGAACGGCATTGCGGAGAACGTCAATTTCTCTCGCCTGATGGTCAAGCGCCTGACCCATACGGGGTCGACGCTGCGTCCACGCAGCGATGCGTTCAAGACGGCAATTGCCGAAAGCCTGAAAGAGAAGGTCTGGCCGCTGCTCGAATCGGGCAAAGTCGCGCCCGTGATGGATTCCACCTACCCCTTGGCCGAGGCCGCGGAAGCCCATCGGCGCATGGAAGGCTCTGGCCATATTGGAAAAATCGTCCTGACGGTGGATGTCTGATGCCGGATGGAAACCTGCAACTGCGCGATTGTTACGCGAGTATTTGCGTTTCCGTGTTTTTCGACATATATTCCGGCCACTTTCCAGGAAACTGATCAAGGAACACCGCTTTTTCGCCCTGCCGGGCGAGGGAGCAGACGAGAGGAATTTATCTGATGGCGAACACGCCGCTTATGCCGAAGGCAACCGCCGTCTGGCTCGTGGACAATACCGCGCTGAGTTTCACTCAGATCGCCTCCTTCTGCAAACTGCACCCGCTTGAAGTGAAGGCAATTGCCGATGGCGAAGCCGCACAGGGGATCAAGGGCCTTGATCCGATCCTGACCGGCCAGCTCTCCCGTGAAGAAGTCGAAAAGGCTCAGAGAGATCCGAACTATCAGCTGAAGCTTCAGGGTTCGAAGGTGGTCGTGCCTGAATCCAAGCGCAAGGGACCGCGTTACACGCCGGTGTCCCGTCGTCAGGACCGTCCGAATGCGATCCTGTGGCTGGTGCGCAACCATCCGGAACTGAAGGATGCGCAGATCATGCGCCTTGTCGGCACCACCAAGCCGACCATTGCCGCAATCCGCGACCGGACCCACTGGAACTCTGCCAACCTGACGCCGTCCGACCCGGTTACCCTGGGCTTGTGCAGCCAGCTTGAGCTGGACATGGAAGTCGAAAAGGCGGCGAAGAATGCTCCGCTGCCGATGGCAGGCGAAGTGAACGAGACCCTGATGTCCGTCGAAGACAGCACCAGCGAAGACGCTATCGCAGCTGCTTTCTCGCTCGATCCGTCCAAGCCGATCCAGCGCGAGGAAGAAGAGGAAATCGACGCCGATGCCGTGTTCGCCAAACTGAACTCGCTGAAGAGCGAAACTCAGGACGAAGACGAAGAAGACGACGAAAACCGCTGATCGCTTCCCGCTTTCTGCAAATCCTGGAACCGCCGGCTGAGTTCAGCCGGCGGTTTTTGTTTGACCTTCCAGACGCATGTTTCCGGCTTGCCCGCCCAGGGTGTGGAATGGCTGAATTTTCGACATGAGCCGTACCCAGATCATATGAAAACGCGTTGCCACGTTGAGGATCACACAATAATCTCCCTGAAAAATTCGGGAGACGCTCATGACCTACAGACTTTTGAAACTTGCCTTTGGCCTGACCCTCGCCCTTGGCTCGTTCCAGGCCCACGCGGAAACGCGGATCACCTATAAATCCGCCAAGACCGGTTCCTCCTATTACCAGATGGGTGTCCAGATCGCGGAAGCCATCAAGGCCGGCAGCAATGGCGACATGATTGTCACCGTGGAAGAAAGCCAGGGCTCCGTTCAGAACGTGATGGAAGCCAAAGCGCGCGGTGGTGACTATGTGTTCACGACGCCGCCAGCGCTCGTTTCCCTTGCCCAGGGCGGCAAGGCCATGTTCGAAGGCAAGGGCGATCCGAAGTTCGATGAAATCCGTGCCCTGTTCCCGATCCCGTCGTTGACCATGCATTTCGTCATGTCGGCCGATAGCGGTGTTTCCGACTTTGCCGGGATGGAAGGCAAGACGATCCTTCTCGGCAAGGGCTCCTTCGGTGCGACGGAAGGCGAAAAATATCTCAAGATGTTCGGTCTCGAAGGCAAGGTGAACATCGCTGACGCGGAACTTTCCAATGCGGTTGCCGCGCTCAAGAACGGCCAGATCGATGGTTTCGTGACCGCCGGTTCCTGGCCCGCGCCGAATGTTATCGAGGCGGCTGCCTCCGCGGACGTGACGGTGCTTTCGCTCAGCGACGACCAGATTGCCGAAACCAAGCGTTCGAAACTGGTCATTCCGGCCGGGACCTATGCCGGTCAGTCCGAGGACATCGTCACCACCTCGCTGCCGGTCGTTGCCTATACGACCAGCGCCATGGATGACGACACAGCCTATGCCCTGACCAAGACCTTCTGGGATGAAAAAGCCAAGATGGGCGAAGAAGCCCCGTGGTGGAACGGTGTTGACCAGGCACTGATGGCCAATATCACCGGCAAGATCCACCCGGGCGCCGCACGCTACTATCAGGAAGCCGGCATCGAATTGACCGACGCTCAGAAATAAATCACAAGACCGAACGCGGGGTGCCATGGCAGGATCTGCCGGAAAATGGCGCCCCGTATCGTTCGAGCAGACATAGTGGTCCGGCGGAAATCGTCCAACTGGCCCTTCCAGAACTGTCCAAAAGCATCAGTTCCCTGCCTTGCGCAGGAGAGCGCTCTGACAGAATGAAACCGTGCAGCGGCATGTCGCCCCTTCGGCCGATAAGCTGCGCAACCAGATAGAAATACCAGTCCATGATCAGTGGTGACACCGCGACATCGCCCTTCCAGCGAATGGCCATGCTTCTTCTCGCAACGGCGCTTGTCGTATTTCATCTCGGGCTGATCTTCTCCGGTCTGGTGCCGAACCTCGTCAGCCGGCCGCTTCATCTTGCACTTGCCCTGCCATGGATCTTCATCTTTGCCAAAGGCGGTTTTTTCACGCGCGTGAGCGGTGCGGTCCTGTGTGCTGCAGGTGTGGCCGTCTGTCTGTGGATCGTGGCCAACCAGTCCGCGCTTTCGGACCAATACGGCTTTCTGGAAGGTGACTTCCAGTTCTGGATGGCCGGCACCCTGTTGCTGGTTGTGCTTGAGGGCGCGCGTCGCGCAATCGGCTGGCCGTTGCCGGTGGTGGCGGCGCTGGCACTGGCCTATGGCATGTTCGGTCAGCATATTCCGAGTGAATTCGGTCACTCCGGCACGCCGCTTGCGAGTTTTCTCGGCACGCTGACAATTGCTGAAGGTGGGGTCTGGGGAAGCCTGACCGGTGTCTCGGTGGGCGTGGTCGCCATTTTCGTGATTTTCGGCGCTGTTCTGAATGCCGGGGAAGCCGGACAAGGGTTCATGAACGTCGCTGCTGCCGCGGCAGGCCGGCTCAAGGGCGGTGCGGCCAAGGTGTCCGTGTTGTCCTCGGCGCTGTTCGGCTCCATTTCAGGCTCCGCGTCCGCCAATGTGGCTTCCACCGGTGCAATCACTCTTCCGGCCATGACGCGGCTCGGCTACCCGAAAAAACTGGCGGCAGCCGTCGAGGCAGTTGCATCTTCCGGCGGCCAGATCATGCCGCCTTTGATGGGGGCAGGGGCCTTCGTCATGGTGGAGCTGACACGGGTGCCCTATACCCAGATCATGGCAGCGGCCTTGCTGCCGGCAGTTCTTTATTTCTTCGCGGTCTGGGTGGGCATCAATGCCTATGCCAAGCGGTATGACCTTGCTGCCATCGATCAGGGCGATCAGCCGCAAATGCGTCAGGTGGCCATAACCTCAGCCTTCTTCCTGGTGCCGTTCTCCGTGTTGTTGTGGGGCATGTTCGTCGCGCGCTATACACCGCAATACGCTGCCTGCATTGCTATTTTGGCCGGGTTCGCGCTGCTTTTCTTCAACGCCCAAGGCACCTTTGTACTCAAGGACATCCTGCTGCGGCTGGAAAGCGCGGCTTTGAACTCGGCTCGTCAGGTATCGGTCATCGCGGCGATTATCGTCTGTGCATCGATCATCATCGGCGTGCTGGCGATCACCGGGCTCGGCGTCAAGATCACCTCGCTCATTCTGTCCGGGTCGGGTGGATACCTGTGGCCGTCCTTGTTCCTGACCGCGCTTGCCTGTCTGATCCTCGGCATGGAAGTGCCGACGACCGCGGCCTATGTCATCTGTGTTTCCGTTGCCGGACCGGCCTTGATGCAGCAGGGGTTGGAACCCTTGCAGGCACATCTTTTTGTCTTCTGGTTCGCGCTGCTGTCGACCATCACGCCGCCTGTCTGCGGAGCCGTCTTCATCGCTGCCGGGATGATTGGCGAAAACTGGCTGAAGGTAGCTCTTTCCGCCATGGCGCTCGGCATTGGCCTCTACATCATTCCTCTGGCCATGGTCGCCAATCCGGCGGTGCTGGAGCTTGCGGCCCGCCCGCTGCCGGCGCTGCTTGCCGCGGCCAAGATCGGCCTCGGGCTGGGCCTTGTTTCCTACGGGGTCATTGGCTTCAGGAAGCCCCTGCAGAGGCTGGCTGCAAGCGGCGCAGGCCTTCTGGTGATCTTTGTCGGGGGCAATCTGCTCTAGGCAGTCGCCCTAGGTGCCTTGGCCACAGCCTTCCAGCTTGAAAATCCGTTGTGTCGAAGCCGGGTGGCGAAGCAGGGCTGCTGCTGGCCGAATTGGGCGTTGTTGAAAATTGCCGCCGCAGTTGGGGCACGCGCCATGCAGGACGTTTCGGGCGCAGTCCTCACAGAACGTACATTCGAAAGTACAGATAAAGGCCTCTTCCGATTCCGGTGGAAGGTCCTTGTTGCAGCATTCACAATTGGGGCGCAGATCCAGCATGGCGGTCTCCGGTAAGAAATTGTCCGCCAAGGGTCATCCGTTGCGGTCGGTCAGGTCAAGCGGCAATCGCTAGCCTTTTTGAACGCGCTTTCCGAAATCGACGTTGCTGCTCTTCCCAAGGCCGTGTCTGAGGCACAGGTAGATGATGGCGAGGCTTGCTAGCAGCCAGAGAGCTCCCCAGAAAATCGTGGGGCCGCCAAACTCTTCCGCCAGCATGTAGGCATCGGAACGGGCACCTGAGCGACGGATGGTGTCGTCGAAAATGTCGAAAGGTACGTAGAGGATGCTGGTCAGGCCGATGACGCGCAGGATCAGGTCGTTGACCGTGACACTGAGGAACCGGGCAGCCGCCAGCATGGCCACGCCGGTGCCGATGCAGAAGGCGAGGGCAAAGAGATCGCGGATATAGAGCAGCGCGACCAGCAAGGTGAAGGCACCGAGCAGGCCCAGCACGATGCGGTCTGCATTTGTTTTCAGGGCAATCATCAAGAGTGCCATGCCGATGGCAAGCGAGCCGAGATACCCGGCCGTCAGCGTCAGGAACCGGCTGCCACCGCGTGTGATCGCATGGCCACCCTGCCAGGGCGAGAGAGAGATTTCCTCCACGGAACCACCGGTCAGGATGGCCGCCAGCGCGTGGGACAATTCATGCAGATAGACGATCAGGATCTTCAAGGGCACGACCAGGATGGTGTTCCAGAAGAGGAACATCACCGCGGTAATGAGGATGAGCTGCCAATGGCCTTTGAGGATCTGCATGAAGTTGAAAAGTCCGTCTGAGGGCGGAAAAGTCAAGCCGGCATGCCCGGTTCGCCCGACGTCACGCGTGCATTCCTTGGGATCCGTTGAGCTGACGTGAGTCTCAGCGTTCCGTCAGTTTCAGTTCGATCCGGCGGTTCTTTGCCAGGGCGTCCGGTGTTTCCCCTTCTTCCAGCGGCTGGAATTCGCCGAAACCGGCTGCGACAAGCCGCTTGGGGTCGACGCCGCGTTCGATCAGGTAGCGGACCACGGAAATGGCGCGGGCGGCGGAGAGTTCCCAGTTGTTGCGAAGGCGCCCCGTGCCCGACAGGGGGCGGGCGTCGGTGTGGCCATCGACACGCAGCACCCAGTTGATCTCGTCCGGGATCTGACCGCTGAGTTCCTGGATGGCGTCTGCGAGCTTGTCGAGCTCCTGCCGGCCTTCCGGATTGATGTCTTCCTGACCGCTGTCGAAAAGCACTTCGGACTGGAACACGAACCGGTCGCCAACGACGGAGATGTCGGAACGCTGGGACAGGATTTCGCGCAGGCGGCCGAAGAAGTCCGAGCGGTATCGCGACAGTTCCTGCACGCGCTGAACCAGTGCGGCGTTCAGCCTCTTGCCGAGGCTGGCGATCTTGGCCTGGCTGTCGGCTTCCTTTGCCTCGGAAGCTTCAAGAGCAGCGTTAGCGGCAGCTATCTGGCGGCGTAGTGCCGCGATCTGCTGATTGAGCAGCTCCACCTGCGCAAGGGCGTCCTGGCTGATCTGACGTTCGTCATCGAGCAGGTTTTCCAGCTGGGTGGCGCGTCCGCCGGCCGCATCGGCTGCACCGGAACTGTTTTCCAGAAGGCCAAGCAGCCGGGTCTGTTCGCTCTGTGCATCGGAAAGGCTGGCCTGCAGGCCGAGGATCGTGTCTTCCAGCTCCCCGGAATTGGCGCGCTCCAGGGCGAGAAGCTCCGTCAGCTCGCTGATCTGGGCATTTAGCCGGTTCAGCACCGTGTCGCGGCCCGAAAGCTGCTGCGACAGGAAGAACTGGGCGATCATGAAGATGGACAGCAGGAAGATGATGACGAGCAGCAGTGTCGCCATGGCATCAACGAAGCCGGGCCAGTAATCGGTCGACTGGGCCCTTCGGCGAGCGCGCAATCCTGCCAGTCCGGCCATCGTCTACTCCTTCGCGCGGTCGAAAGCGGCGGCGATCGAGGACAGGAGCCCTTCGATGCGCTTTTGCTGTTCGCCCTGGGCCTCGGCCCAGTCGCGCATCATCTGCTGTTCGGAGCGAACGTGTTTCACCAGGCCCTGAATGCCTTCGGCCAGATTGGCCATGGCCTGGTTGGCATTCTTGCTGCCGCCTTCCTCAACGCTTTTCTGCAGGGCGGAGATCGAGGCCTGTATCTGTTCGACGCCGGGTGAATCCGGGGCATTGAACAGGCTTTCTTCCGGATCGATGTCAGTAACCGTGGACAGCCAGTCTTCAAGCTCGTTGTAGAACCGGTTCTGGGCCTGTCCCGCCTGCAGATCCAGGAAGCCGAGCACAAGCGAGCCGGTCAGACCGAAGAGCGAGGACGAGAAGGCCGTGCCCATGCCGGACAGCGGCGCTTCCAGACCTGCTTTCAGGTCCTCGAAGATGACATTGGCATCACCCGAACCGACGTCGAGCGACTGGATGGTCGCGCCGACCGAGCTGACGGTCTGCAGCAGGCCCCAGAACGTGCCGAGCAGGCCGAGGAACACCAGGAGGCCTGTGAGGTAGCGCGACATCTCGCGGCTTTCCTCAAGACGCATTCCGATGGAATCGAGGATCGAGCGGGCGGTGGTTGGCGTCAGGGCCATGTCGCCGGACTTGTTGCCGAGCAAGGCAGCCATCGGCGCCAGCAGCACCGGCGAACGCGTGTCGAGGCCCGGGTCGCCGATCCGGAAACTGTTGACCCAGGAGATTTCCGGGAACAGGCGGATCACGCGGCCGAAGAGCAGCAGCACACCGAACACGCCGACAAGCACGATCAGGCCATTCAGACCCGGGTTGCTCATAAAGGCCGTCGAAATCTGCGGGAACAGGATGAAGGCGATGAAGGCAACGATCACCAGAAAGATGATCATGAAGGTCAGATAGGCCCGCGGACTGGACAGGCTATAAGGGTCAAATTCACGGGCCATATTGCGTTATCAATCACCTGAATTGGACGTAACTGATTGATAGCGTGATTTTTAACGGCTTGGAAACCTCGAATTGCCGAAGAGACCCGAATAAAGTCTGGAAAGCCCGAAAACCGCCGGGTTTATCCAAAGGCCTTCTCATGAAGAGACGGGTCGTGGGTCCCGTCTCCCGGGGTGGGCGGTTTGCGCCGCACCCATTTCAAGTCAGCGTCATGCGCTTTTCGAAGATGAGGGTGTTCGCGTCGCGGTGCTGCCGGGAAGTGCTGGAGGCAATCAGCCCTGAGCCGGGGTTGCCGCCTTTTTCAGGAGCTGCAGCAGGTATTTGTGGGCGTCTTCGTTGCCGACAACCACATCGCCGCTTTCCAGCATCTTGTTCTTGCCCTGAAGATCGGTGACGAAACCACCGGCTTCGCGCACCATCAGGAGGCCGGCCGCAATGTCCCAGCTGTTCAGGTTGCGCTCCCAGAAGCCGTCGAGACGGCCGGACGCGGTCCAGGCAAGATCGAGGGCAGCTGCGCCGCAGCGGCGGATGCCAGCGACTTCCGGCATGATGTAGCGCAGCTCGCGCAGTGTCCGGCCATGATCGCCCGACCCGATGAAGGGCAGGCCGGTGCCGAACACCATCTCATGCAATTCGGTGCGGCCGGCAACCCGCAGGCGACGGTCGTTCAGGAAGGCGCCGCGACCGCGTTCAGCGGTGTAGAGCTCATCCATCACCGGATTGTAGATGACCCCGGCCACGATCTCGCCAGCCCGTTCCAGTGCGATGGAGGTGGCGAAGATCGGAATGCCGTGCAGGAAGTTTGTGGTGCCGTCGAGCGGGTCGACATGCCAGCGATGCTGGCCGTCGGTTCCCTCGACTTCACCGCTTTCTTCCATGACCAGCCCGAAGGTCGGGCGGGCCTTGGTCAGTTCGGCGCGCACAATGTCCTCGGCGCGGCGGTCTGCAGCCGAGACGAAATCGCCGGGTCCCTTGCGGGACACCTGAAGGTTTTCAACTTCACCGAAATCGCGAACCAGAGAGCGTCCGGCTTTCGTTGCGGCTTGAACCATCACGTTGAGGAGAGCTGTGCGGGCCATTGTTTGTCACTTGTTGTTGGGCGCCGCCCGGCAAAATCCGGGCGCGCCAATTTGAAGTCTTGCCGGGAGGAGATCAGTCCGCGCGGCGGACGTATTCCAGTGAACCGGTGTCGACGATGATCTTTTCGCCGGCGGTGATGAACGGAGGTACCATCACGCGGACGCCGTTTTCCATGAGCGCGGGCTTGTAGGACGAAGACTGGGTCTGGCCCTTCACCACCGCGTCGGCTTCCCGGATTTCCAGGGTCACGAACTGCGGCAGGGTGATGCCGATCGGGCGCTCTTCATGCAGTTCGACGGTCACCATCATGCCGTCCTGCAGGAAAGCGGCGCGGTCGCCAACGAAATCAGCCTGAAGTTCCAGCTGCTCGTAGGTTTCGGTGTCCATGAAAATCAGCATGTCTTCCTGGGTGAAGAGATACTGGAAGTCTTTCTGCTCCAGACGGACGCGCTCGACCTTGTCTTCGGAGCGGAAACGCTCGTTGAGCTTGCGGCCATCGAGCAGGTTTTTCATTTCAACCTGTGCGAAGGCACCGCCTTTGCCTGGCTTGACGTGTTGGACTTTGACAACCGCCCAAAGCGTGTCCTGGTGCTGAAGCACGTTACCGGGCTTTATTTCGTTTCCGTTGATTTTCATGGAACGACCGACTGTTTGATTTGTTTGGATCTTAGGGGCTGTTGACCATTAGAAATCCGCCGCGTCCGGTGGAAACTCCACCCAAACCACGACAAAACTCCAAAACTCAACAGAACCTGTAGCAGGGCGAGACCGGCGGGCCGCCGATGCGCCTGAAATTTGCTCGCGCCTGTCCACCACAAAAGCCGGTGGAGTTCAAGGAAAAAAGGCAAACATCCTTACGATTCCGCGCTTCCTCGCAAGGTTTACGGAGATTCCTTGCCGGGCTCCTCCGACGGGGCCATCAATGTGGCCGAATATTGTTCGGCCAGCTTGCGCGCTTCATCCATTGTGGTTTCGTCCAGACTTTCGATAATCCGGTCGAGCGAGAAATCGGAAACACCCAAGGTGCGGGCAATCAGGTGCCAGCCCGCCGCGGCGGCAAAATCCTGTTCCCGACCACGGCCGTAGGCATAGGTTCGCGCCAGCCGGTTCATCGCGACCGGGTTGCCGGACGTGGCGGCCCGTTCGAACCAGTCGGCGGCTTCCGTCTCGTTCGGATCGACGCCCTTACCCTGGAACCGCAGAATGCCGTAGTAAACCTGCGCGGAGGTGTGTCCGCGGCGGGCTGCACGGCCAAGCCAGAACGCACCCAGGCCGGGGTCGTTGAGCCCGGTCTGGGCTTCCAGATAGGATAGGCCAAGCGCGTATTGCGCTTCCGGATCGTTTAGCTGGGCGGCTTCTTCCAGCAGTTCTCGCGATTTCTTCTCGTCGAAGGGGCGACCTTCGCCTTCCTCGTAGAGCAGGGCGAGATTGTAGAGCGCAGACGCATTGCCCGCGTTGGCAGCCTCTTCGAACAGGTCCGCTGCCTTCTTCTTGTCGACCTCGACACCGGTGCCGAGCAGATAGAGCTGGGCCAGCTGCATGGCAGAGCCGGTATCACCCTTGGCGGCGGCCAGGCTGTACCAGTCGGCAGCCTTGGCCTTGTCCTGATGAATGCCGAGCCCGGCTTCGTGCAGCACGCCTAGCAGGGCCTGGGCGGCCTTGTCGCCCTGTTCCGCCAACGGGGTCGCAAGACCGAGCGCGGTCAGGAACCAGCCGCGTTGAAAAGCGGTGTACGCGGTATCAGCGTTGGCGACTTCGCCTTCTTCCAGTTTCGGCGGACCCGCGTCAACAATGCTTAGCAGTGTCTTGTCCTTGGTCGTGACGTCGATCAGCACCGGTAACGGTTTGCCATCCGGGCCTACTGGTACGTCCGGCTCTGGCGCCGCGTCACCGGCCTCTGTTGTTTCGCTGGTGCCGGTGTTGTCCTGGGCAATGGCCGGAGAAAACGACACGGAGGACAGCATTCCAGCTGCCAGCAACCCTGCCGCAAGCAGAAAGGGGGCGTGAAGTTTCCGGCGTAGGCTCGTTTCAGGTGTCGGCATGCATCCAGCTCTCGCTATTCGACTTCAGGAAAGGGATGGGCGTCCAGAATACGATTGGCTTCGGCAATCACGGATGAAATATCCGTATCCGGTTGCCAGGCAGCATCCTTGAGGGCAACAAAATCTGCTCCGGTCGCGGCAACGTCTCCCAGAGTTTCTAGCGTGTTGCCGGCAAGTGCGACGCAGGGTGTTTCGAACAGTTCTGCCCACCAGGAGGCGCTGGACAGGGTCCTGTCATGGGCCTCGGCCTTTTCAGGCAGGTCCAGCTTGCCGAAGAAGATGTAGTCGACCCCTGTTTCGGCCCATTCCATGGAATCATGTTTCAGCTTGGTGCCGCCTGTGCCGACGATACGATCGGGTTTGAAACTTTCCACGGCCAGCTTCAGGTCTTCCAGAGAGGTGTCGACGTGGACGCCGTCGGCGCCGCTGCGGCCGGCTGCCTGGGTATCGCGATAGACGATGGCCGCCGCACCACCTTCCTGGATGATCGGAACAAGTTCGCTGGCAGCGGCTTGCAGATCCTTGGTGCTGGCGCCAGGGCGGTAGATCATCACGCAAGCGATGTCACCACCGGTGAAGGCCTGTTTGAGCTTTGCCGCCATGTCGGCGGTGTCAAATTCCGGCGGCGTCACGAGAAAGAGGCGGGGACGGTTCACTTGTGCGGTCCTGATTGATGTCTGATCGGGATTTTGTCCCTAAAGACGGCGAAAGAGGGACGCAAGGCCCCTCTTTCAATAAAGTGAAAGAATTTCTCTGCCGGTCCGGCCGAAAATCAGGCGATCTTCGGATCCAGTTCGCCAGACTGATAGCGTTTCGCCATGTCGGCAAGCGTAACGATCTTCTTGATCTTGGACGCCTGGCCGGCCGTGTTGAAGGCTTCCAGACGCTCGATGCACAGCTTCTGCATGGCATCGCGGGCAGGCTTCAGATATTTGCGCGGATCGAACTCGCCCGGGTTCTCGCTCAGGATCTTGCGGATCTGACCGGTCATCGCCATGCGGTTGTCGGTGTCGATGTTGACCTTGCGCACACCGTTCTTGATGCCGCGCTGGATTTCTTCCACCGGCACACCCCAGGTCTGCGGCATCTGGCCACCATACTGGTTGATGATGTCCTGCAGGTCCTGCGGCACGGATGACGATCCATGCATGACAAGGTGGGTCTCCGGCAGGCGGCGGTGAATTTCCTCGATCACATGCATGGCAAGGATTTCGCCGTCCGGCTTGCGGGTGAACTTGTAGGCGCCGTGGCTGGTGCCCATGGCGATGGCAAGAGCGTCGACCTTGGTTTCCTGCACGAACTTGACGGCTTCTTCCGGGTCGGTCAGCAGCTGGTCATGGCTGAGCTTGCCTTCCGCGCCGTGGCCGTCTTCCTTGTCGCCCATGCCGGTTTCAAGAGACCCCAGAACACCGAGTTCGCCCTCAACGGAGATGCCGCCGAGATGGGACATGTCGGTCACGGTCTTGGTGACGCCGACGTTGTAGTCCCAGTTTGCCGGGGTCTTGCCGTCGGCTTCAAGGGAACCGTCCATCATCACAGAGGTGAAGCCAGCCTGGATGGCCGTCATGCAGGTTTGCGGAGCATTGCCGTGGTCCAGATGCACGCAGACCGGAATATGCGGATAGATTTCCACGACTGCGTCCATCATGTGCTTCAGCATCACGTCGTGGGCATAGGACCTGGCACCGCGGGAGGCCTGGATGATAACCGGGGCGTCGGTCTGGTCCGCCGCAGCCATGATCGCCAGTGCCTGCTCCATGTTGTTGATATTGAACGCCGGAACGCCGTAGTCGTGTTCAGCAGCATGATCAAGAAGCTGGCGGAGGGTGATACGTGCCATCAAAAATCTCCAGAGGGTCCGGTTCCAATGAGCCGACAAGGTTCGCGAAAAATCACGACACCTATTTTGCGGTGCGTCAAGTCCCGCTGGTTCTAACAAGATTTGTGGCCATTTAAAGAGGGCCGGCTTCGCTTAAATCAATTAAAATACAAGGGTCTGCCGGAAATCGTGTTGGCAGATTTAATTTGCGGATCGAATTAAATTGAGGCGGTCAGCGCCACCGCCCGGCGAGTTTTAAACCGGCGAACTGATATCGACAAATGTTCCGGCCGGATCTCTGACAATCATCCTCATCTGGCCATAGGGCATTTCGCGAGGTGCCTCGACCACGTTCACACCGAGTGTCAGGGCACGCTCGTATACCGTTGAACAGTCGTCGACGACAAAGGTCAGGATCACACCTGCGGTGGCACGCTGGGCACGTGCCGGGACAATCTCGCTGGTCTGTTTCAGGATGCCCAGCTCGAGGGCCGGGTTATCGGCATCGGCAAGGTTTACAAACCAGTCGGACACGAATTGCGGCTGCAGGCCCAGGAGGTCCTGATAGAAGGCCGCCGTTGCGGCGACCTCCTCGGTCAGGATGTTGGTGAAACAGCGTTGCATGACAGATTTCACCCCACTTCGATGTCAGGCTTCGAGTGCCTTTACCCCCGGCAGTTCCTTGCCTTCCAGCCATTCCAGGAAGGCGCCGCCGGCTGTGGAGACATAGGAGAAATCGTCAGCCGCTCCCGCGTGGTTGAGCGCTGCGACGGTATCGCCGCCACCGGCCACGGAATTCAGCTTGCCCGCCTTGGTGTTGGCAGCGGCATGCTTGGCAGCAGCAACGGTTGCGGTGTCGAACGGGGCGATCTCGAACGCGCCCAGGGGGCCATTCCAGACCAGGGTCTTGGCGGCGTCGATCCTGGTTTTCACCGTTTCGATGGATGCCGCACCGACATCGAGGATCATGCCGTCCGCCGGGATGGCGTCGAGCGAAACAGTTTCGTTGTCCGCGCCGGCCTTGAATTCCCTGGCAACAACGGCATCGGCAGGCAAGACGATCTCACAACCGGCCTTATCGGCTGCGGTCATGATGCGTTTTGCGGTTTCAGCCAGATCATGCTCGCACAGCGACTTGCCGACGTCCGTGCCTTGTGCGGCCAGGAAGGTGTTGGCCATGCCGCCGCCGATAACAAGCATGTCGACCTTGGCAACGAGGTTTTCCAGCAGATCGATCTTGGAAGAAACCTTCGCACCGCCGACAACGGCGAGAACCGGACGAACAGGATTGCCGAGCGCGGAGCCCAGGGCTTCCAGTTCCGCCTGCATGGTGCGGCCGGCATAGGCTGGCAGAAGCCGGGCAATGCCCTCTGTGGAGCCGTGGGCCCGGTGTGCCGCCGAAAAGGCGTCGTTGACATAGATGTCGCCGTTGGCGGCCAGAGCCTTGGCGAAGTCCGGGTCGTTCTTTTCTTCACCGGCATGGAAGCGGGTGTTTTCCAGCAGCAGGACATCGCCATCGACCATCACGTCGACAGCATCCTTTGCCGCCTGGCCGATGCAGTCGTCTGCAAAGACCACGGGTCTGCCAAGCAGGCCGGCAACCGCCAGGGCAACCGGGCCGAGCGACATGTCGGCAACGCGCGCGCCCTTCGGGCGGCCGAAATGGGCGAGCAGGATAACCTTTGCCTTCTTGTCGGACAGTTCGCGGATGGTCGGCAGGACCCGCTCGATGCGGGTGGTATCGGAAACCTTGCCGCCATCCATCGGTACGTTGAGGTCGACGCGGACCAGAACGCGTTTGCCGGCAATGTCAGTCAGATCATCGAGAGTTTTGAAAGCCATTGATTTACCTGTTGGAAATCGCCCGTCTTCAAGGACGGCTGGAGTTGGTGGAAACGGCGATGCCGATGCCGAACAAGGTCAGGAGAATGCCGAAGGACCGTTCCATCCAGAGCTTGGCACGCATGAACTTGAGGCGTACGGCGGGAAGCGTGAAGAAGACGGTCACCAGAACAAACCAAAGGAACACGCCGCCCGCCATGATCACGCCGTAACCGATCTGGGTCCAGAGCGGCGTTTCGGGGGACGTCACCTGCAGAAACACCGAAAGGGCGAACATGGTGGCTTTCGGATTGGTCACGTTGGTGAAGAAGCCCCAGCGAAGCGCGCGGAAGGGCGACATGCCGGACAGGGCACCGTCGGCCGGCATCTCCTTAGATGCCGTGCGGTACATGGTGACGCCCAGGAAAACGAGATAGGCAGCGCCGATCAGTTTCAGCGCGTTGAAGAGCAGGATCGACTGGGAAACGATCAGGCCGATACCCGCCAGTGCGTAAGTGACGTGTACGCCGAGGGCCAGCGCGATGCCGAGCGCAGTCATGATGCCGGCGAGCCGTCCGCCGATGAGGGCATTGCGCAGGACAACGGCAAAGTCGGGCCCGGGAACGATTGCGACCACGACGGTCAGCGAAATGACGGTGAGCAGTTCGAGCAAGCAGGGAACTCCGGGAAGGATAAGGATCGAACAGGGAGAGTTATCGATCTGGCGGTGATTGAAGGTTGGCCATCGTTTCGGACTTTTGTCCGTCAACATCCGGTTGCCAGGACCGTTTGGTGTTTCTTGCGGAGCGTTCCTTCGACCGTTCCACGAAATAGAAGCCGACGCCGACCAGGACAACAAATACGATCAGAAAAGTCAGCGTGGTCATGGTCAGGATCCTTCAATTGGACTCAGGAATTTCCAGCCGGGGAATCCGGCTTTCGCAAGACATCGGTATTGAGGCTGCCCATGTCAGGCTCATCGTCCTGATCTGAAGGGAACCGTTCGTTGTCCCTCTTCATATCGAGCCAGTAGAACCCGAAACCCACAAGGCAACCAACCGCGAACAACGACCCAAGAATGACCAGTAGAGCGGTCATGACGGCGTCTCCAGGATTGAACTGCAAGTCTGCAGCTCCAGTCTACATGACCTTTGCCCCGGGGCTATGCCTGAATCGAGAAAGTTTTTTGCGGCTTTGCCGGAAAGACATCCATACCGACAAAAAAGACGCCGGATGAACCGGCGTCTTTCGAAGGCAGGGATCAGATGAGCTTTGCCATCGCCACGGCCGTGTCGGCCATGCGGTTGGAGAAGCCCCATTCGTTGTCGTACCAGGACAGGATGCGCACGAAAGTGCCGTCCATGACCTTGGTCTGGTCGCAATGGAAGACCGAGGAATGGCTGTCATGGTTGAAGTCCATCGAAACCAGCTTGTCTTCGGTGTAGCCGAGCACGCCCTTCAGCTTGCCGTTTGCGGCTGCCTTGATGGCTTCGTTGATTTCCTCAACGGTGGTGTCGCGTTTGGCGATGAAGTTCAGGTCGACCACGGAAACGTTCGGGGTCGGGACACGAATGGCCACACCGTCCATCTTGCCGGCCAGGTCCGGCAGCACCAGGCCGACGGCCTTTGCAGCGCCGGTGGAGGTCGGGATCATGGACATGGCCGCAGCACGGGCGCGGTAGAGATCCTTGTGCATGGTGTCCAGCGTCGGCTGGTCACCGGTGTACGAGTGGATCGTGGTCATGAAACCTTTTTCAATGCCGATGGTTTCGTTCAGCACATAGGCGACCGGGGACAGGCAGTTGGTGGTGCAGGACGCGTTGGATACGACCAGGTCGTTCGCGGTCAGCGCATCGTGGTTGACACCGTAGACGATGGTCTTGTCGGCGCCGTCGGCCGGGGCGGAGACCAGAACGCGCTTGGCGCCGGCTTCCAGATGCATGGAGGCCTTTTCCTTGGCGGTGAAGATGCCGGTGCATTCCATGGCGACTTCAACGCCAAGCTCGCCCCAGGGCAGTTCCTTCGGGTCGCGGATCGCGGTCACCTTGATCGGCTTGCCACCACCGACGGAAATGGTGTCGCCATCGACCTTGACCTCTGCCGGGAAACGGCCGTGCACGCTGTCGTAACGCAGCAGATGCGCGTTGGTCTCGACCGGGCCGAGATCGTTGATCGCAACGACTTCAATGTCGGTGCGGCCGGATTCGACGATCGCACGCAGCACATTGCGGCCGATGCGTCCAAATCCATTGATTGCTACCTTGGTTACCATAATCCACTCCCGCAATCTTCGGTGTGCCTCAGAAGGGGCTAAACCGATTTAAAAACCACATAGTGTGGTCACTTGAAAAGCACTTGATGTGCCCGTAGGCCCGGCACCATAGGAGGAAGTCTTGGTGCCGGGAATTGATTTCGGTTAAACGCTGAGCTTTGCCTTGGCGGCTGCAACCACGGCGTCCGCCGTGATGCCGAAATGCTCATAAAGTTCCTTGTAAGGCGCGCTCGCGCCAAAGCCGGTCATGCCCACAAAGATACCGTCCGCACCAATAAAGCGGTCCCAGCCCATGCGGATGCCGGCTTCAACGGCGATCTTGACCGGGCTGTTGCCGATGACGGCGGCCTTGTAGTCGTCTGACTGTGCTTCGAAAAGCTCGTACGACGGAACGGAGACCACGCGCACGGCAATGCCGGCCGTGCTCAGGTCCTTTTGCGCGTTGACGGCGATTTCGACTTCCGAACCGGTCGCGAAGATGGTCACGGCCGCGTCTTCGTCGCTGTCGATCAGCACATAGGCACCCTTGGCGCAGAGGTTGTTTTCCTCATAGGTCTTGCGCAGCGACGGCAGGTTCTGACGGGTCAGTGCCAGGACCGACGGTCCGTCGCGGTTCTCCAGCGACAGCTGCCAGCACTCGAGTGTCTCGGTGATGTCGGCCGGACGGAAGAAGGTCAGGTTCGGGATCGCGCGCAGGGCGGCGAAATGTTCCACCGGCTGGTGGGTCGGTCCGTCTTCGCCAAGACCGATGGAATCATGGGTCATGACGTGAATGACCCGCTGGCCCATGAGGGCTGCGAGACGGATCGACGGACGGCAGTAATCGGAGAAGATCAGGAAGCCGCCGGAATAGGGGATCAGGCCGCCGTGCAGAGCCATGCCGTTCATGGCTGCCGCCATGCCGTGTTCACGGATGCCGTAGTGGATGTAACGGCCGGAGAAATCGTCCGGGGTGACTGGCGCGGTCTGAGGCGTCTTGGTGTTGTTGGAACCGGTCAGGTCGGCGGAGCCGCCAATGGTTTCCGGAACAACTTCGTTGATAACGCCCAGAACAGCTTCGGAAGCCTTGCGGGTCGCCATGGTCGGCTGTTCGTCGGCGAGCTTCTTCTTGTAGTCCTGAACGGCCTGGGTGAAGCCGGCCGGCAGGTCGCCACGATTGCGGCGCTCGAATTCGGCGCGGGTCTCGGCGTCAGCTTCGGCAAAGCGCTTCTGCCAGTCCTTGTGAGCCTGGGCGGAGCGAAGGCCGGCAATGCGCCAGGCGTCCAGAATGTCGCTCGGAACTTCAAACGGCGCGTGCGGCCAGTTGAGCGCGGCACGGGTGCCGGAAATTTCGTCTGCACCAAGCGGCGAGCCGTGAACCTTCGCGGTGCCGGCCTTGGTCGGTGCACCGAAGCCGATGGTGGTCTTGGCGGCGATCAGGGTCGGGCGGTCGCTGGCCTGTGCCTGGCGGATCGCTGCGGAAATGGCGACCGGATCGTGACCGTCGACGCTGAGCGTGTTCCAGCCGGAGGCGGCAAAACGGGCCTGCTGGTCGGTTGAATCGGTGATTTCGACCTTGCCGTCGATGGAGATGCCGTTGTCGTCCCAGATGACGATCAGCTTGTTGAGCTTCAGGTGACCTGCCAGCGACAGGGCTTCCTGGCTGATGCCTTCCATGAGACAGCCGTCACCGGCCAGCACATAGGTGTAGTGATCGACAAGATCCTCGCCGAAGCGGGTGGACTGCAGGCGCTCGGCGATGGCCATGCCAACCGCGTTGCCGAGACCCTGGCCGAGCGGGCCGGTGGTGGTCTCGATGCCAGCGCCGTGGCCGTATTCCGGGTGCCCGGCAGTGCGTGCGCCTAGCTGACGGAAATTCTTGATCTCGTCGAGGGAGAAGTCTTCATAGCCCAGCAGATACAGCAGGCTGTAAAGCAGCATCGAGCCGTGACCGGCGGACAGAACGAAGCGGTCGCGGTCGGCCCAGTTCGGGGATGTCGGATCGAATTTCAGGAATTCGGTAAAAAGAACTGTCGCGATATCCGCAGCGCCCATGGGCAGGCCGGGGTGACCGGAATTAGCCTTTTCCACGGCATCGATGGCAAGAAAGCGGATCGCATTTGCCATGCGCTGGTGTTTATCAAGATCGGTCATCGTGGTCCCGTTGCTTGCTTTGGAGCCCCCCTTGGCCGAAGCAGAGAGCCCGGCAAGGTTGTTTTGAGGTGCGTTGCTCAAGAATTAACACTCGTCAATCTCGAACAGGCGCCAGACAAATATCAGGAACGGCACCCGAGTCAATAAAGCTGGTTTGGGTCTTTTGAGGGCATTGCCGGGGAAGAATTTTTTCTTCCACGCGTTATAGAGTTGAGGATTCTGCCAATGGTGGCATTGACTGAGAGAAGTTGCGGTGCCTAAGCTCGACGCTCTAACAAAGATTTGCTTTTTCGCCGTGAAACGTGCTTTGCCGCGCATTCTCTGAAATGCCCGTAATTTGAGCAGCAACTCCAGGGTCGAAAGCGCCAAATCTCCAGTCTGACCTAGGAAGGAATGGGCGGACCGCCGCAGAAGAACGATTGGGACGACGTAATTAATGGCGGATGTCGACTGCATGGAAAAGACCAGCCTGGCCGATGCGGTAAAGCGGCTGGACAAAGCCGTCGGCAATCTCGAAGCGGCTGTCCAGCGCCGTCTTGATGCAGACAGGTCGCTCAATGCCCTGCAGGATGACCTGCAGCGGCTCGGCGAAGACCGTTCCCAACTGGCAGCCTCACTCGATGAAAGCGAAGCACGGGCTTCCCGGCTGGAAGAGGCCAACCGGGATGTCTCCCGGCGGCTTGTCTCGGCAATGGAAACCATCCGCAGCGTGCTCGACGCGCACGGAGGCTAGGCGCATATGGCTCAGATCACGGTTACCATCAACGGCAAGTCCTTCCGCATGGCCTGCGATGACGGCGAGGAAGAGCGCCTGATGGGCCTTGCTGCCCGTTTCGATGGCTGGATCAACGACTTGCGAGGCGCCTTCGGCGAAATCGGCGACCAGCGCCTGACGGTAATGGCCGGCATCATGGCGGCCGACCAGCTTTCGGAACTGGAGCGCAAGGTCGCCCGGCTTGAAGAACAGCTGGCCGATGCCAAGAAACAGCAGGTGGCCGCGCTCGACAACATGAGCCAGAACGAAGAAGAGCTGTCGCGTGCCGTCAATACTGCCGCCGCTCGGATCGAAAGCCTTGCGGACGGTCTTTCCAAGAGCTTGCGAGCCCAGGACAACGCCTGAGGCGACTGCCGATCCGGCCAGACGGCAACGGAGAGTGCCCGCAACTTCGTTTGTGATGAAATCCATGCCGCACTGGTAATTGCCGCCGCACCGGATTATATGCGGTAATTGCGGCTGCCCGATACGTCAGGAACATTATCCCCGGGGCCTTACGCATTCCCTTGGGAGCTGTCCCTGCGCTGGGCCGTGGTCCGTTGCATACGGCGCCCACCTACATTGTAGGTTTCCCGGGATTGCAAATCCAACGGTCGGGCGGCTGCGCGTTTCCTTTTCAGGACGCGGGTCGATCCATTCTATTCGAGGCCCCATGACCGACCTTTCCTCCATTGCTGCCGAAAAAGACAGTCTTCGCAAGCAGGTGCTTGCCCGCCGCAAGGCAATGCCGGAGGTGGAGCGGATCGAACACAGCCTGATGCTCAGCGATCACGCCGAAGATCTGCCACTGCCGGCAGGAGCAGTTGTTGCTGGGTTCTGGCCGATCCGGGACGAAATTGACCCGCGCCCGCTGATGGACCGCCTGCGCCAGCTTGGGCACCCCCTGTGCCTGCCCGTGATGACCGGCCCGAGCCTCATCTTCCGCCGCCTGGAGCGGGATACGGAACTGGTTTCCGCCGGTTTCGGCACCTCCGAACCCGGCCCCTCTGCCGAGGAAGTGCGCCCGGATGTTCTTCTGATGCCGCTTGCCGGCTTTGACGGCAAAGGCACGCGCATCGGTTACGGCAAGGCTTTTTACGACATTACAATTGCGCAGCTGCAACACTCCGGGCCCCTTTTGTGCATCGGGCTTGCCTTTTCCGTGCAGGAGGTTGACCGCGTCCCCGCGGAAGCGCATGACAAGCCGTTGAATGGGATTCTGACCGAGCAGGGGTACCGGGCGTTCGGCTGACGGCGAAAGTGATCGCCGAAGCAGGCCGCCCAGTGAGGATATATGCGTATTCTGTTTCTGGGCGATCTTGTCGGCCGCGTGGGCCGTACCGCCGTCATTGAGCAATTGCCGGAGCTGGTGGAAAGCAACCAGCTCGATTTCGTGATCGTCAACGGTGAGAACGCTGCGTCCGGGTTCGGCATTACCGAGACGATCCTGCAGGACGTTCTGGATGCGGGCGCCGACGTCGTGACCACCGGCAACCACGTTTGGGACCAGCGTGACACCCTGGTCTATATCGAGCGACAGGACAGGCTGCTTCGACCGGTCAATTACCCCTCCGGGACACCGGGGCGCGGCGCGCACCTCTTCACGGCCAGAAACGGCGCAAGGGTGATGGTGGCCAATGTGATGGGCCGCGTTTACATGGATGCGCTCGACGATCCCTTTGCCGCCATCGACAACGTCATCAACGGATGTCCGCTTGGCGATGTAGCCGATGCCATCATCGTCGACATGCATGCCGAAGCCACCAGCGAGAAACAGGCCATGGGCCACTTCCTGGATGGCCGGGTCAGTCTCGTTGTCGGAACGCACACCCATGTGCCGACAGCCGATCACCAGATCCTGGAAAACGGCACGGCCTACATGTCCGACGCGGGCATGTGCGGTGCTTATGACAGCGTTTTGGGCATGGACAAGGAAGAGCCGGTCAACCGGTTCCAGCGCAAGATACCGAGCTCCCGGTTCACACCGGCAACAGGCGATCCGACCATCTGCGGTGTCGCCATCGAGACGGACGATCGGACCGGGCTTGCCGAGCGGGTTGCGCCGCTTCGCATAGGCGGCCGGCTGGAGCCTGTGATCCCGTCCTTCTGGCCGAACGGGGCCTGACCACGGCCGAGAATTTCTCTGCGCTGGATTTTCCGGGTCAACTTGCCTATAAGCGGCGCAGTTTTCACTGACATCACCTGTAAAGAACCGAGAAGAGCCATGGCAGGCCATTCAAAATTCAAGAACATCATGCACCGCAAGGGACGCCAGGACGCGGCCCGCTCCAAGATGTTCTCCAAGCTGTCCAAGGAAATTACCGTCGCCGCGAAGATGGGTGACCCGGATCCGGACGCGAACCCGCGCCTGCGCCTTGCCGTCCAGAACGCCAAGGCCCAGTCCATGCCGAAGGAAAACATCCAGCGGGCGATCAACAAGTCCCAGTCCGGCGACGACGACAACTACGAGGAAGTCCGTTACGAAGGCTACGGCCCGGCAGGTGTTGCCGTGGTCGTCGAAGCCCTGACCGACAACCGCAACCGGTCCGCCTCCAACATCCGGTCCTATTTCACCAAATGCGGTGGGTCGCTGGGGGAAACGGGCTCGGTCTCCTTCATGTTCGACCGTGTTGGCGAAATTATCTACAAGCCGGAAGCCGGTGAAGCCGATGCGGTTCTGGAAGCTGCGATCGAAGCCGGCGCGGAAGACGTTCAGTCCGACGAGAGCGGTCACACGATCTACACCGCCTTTGAAGATCTGAACGATGTTTCCGCTGCTCTGGAACAGGCACTGGGCGAAGCGGATTCGACCAAGATCATCTGGAAGCCGCAGAACCTGACGCCGGTCAATGCGGACAAGGCCCAGACCATGATGAAACTCATCGACATGCTTGAAGACGACGACGACGTCCAGAACGTCTACTCCAACTTCGATGTCGACGAAGAAACCATGGCCTCTCTAGCTTCCTGAGTAACACAGGATATGGATCTGAAAACCCCGGCCCTGCCGGGGTTTTTGTTTTGGCGTTCCTGAGGCTCGCGCCTTCCTTGAACCAAGGAGACCGATCGCATGTTCAATATCTTCGACCTGACGCAGAAAGACCCGAAGACCTTGCAGGAGCGTGCGCTGAAGCTGGCGGAGGAAGCCGGAGAGCTGGCGCAGGCCGTTCTTTCGGCAACGAAGGCGCCCGGCAGCGAATACAAGAACCAGACGCTGGCAGATGTCCGTGAAGAAGCCGCCGATGCTGCGATCGTGGCGATGAGCGTTCTGGCGCAGGCTTCTTCAAGCAGAGAAGAGTTCGAGGCAGAACTCACGCGGCTGATGGCGGAAAAATGTGCCAAATGGCAGGAAAAGCTGCAGGAAAAGCCTTTGGCCGAATAGGGTTTGCGCCGCGTTTTTGGGGCGAGTTTTGCAATATCTGAAGCCAGATAAATATGGCTTTCTTCTTTTCACCCTCATCTTGAGGAGCCGCGTTAGCGGCGTCTCGAAAGATGGGCCACTTGTACCTGAGTGCGCAGCCCATCCTTCGAGACAGCGCTTCGCACTTCCTCAGGATGAGGAGGTGGGTGGAGCCGACGCAAGATTCCGGATTGGAACCGCCTACCGGAAAAGCGGATCCAGCAGGGGCATGCTGGAGAGGGCGGCGAGGGCGATCAGGCCGTAGGCGAGCTTGCGATAGAGTTTCGGGTCGGCGTGCTTGAAGCCGTTGGAGCCGAGATAGATCGCAAGGGCATAGACGGGGATCGCCATGATCAGGAGGTGGAACACTTCCAGCGTGAAGAAGCCGTTGAAGATATAGGCAACGAAGGTTCCGATACTCGCGAGCGCGAAGAACACGATCAGGTTGGCGCGGACGATTGCCGGTTCCTTGGCGCTGGAGAGCCAGAAGGCAACCACTGGCGGGCCGGAGACCTGCGAGATGCCGCCGAGGATGCCCGCAACTGCGCCAACCCCAAGCGATACCGGCCTGGAGGGTTTGCGTTCATAGCGCCAGCCGGACACCAGCAGCAGTAGCAGTCCGGTCACGATTGCAAAGATCGTCCAGCGTAGAACCAGCACGTCCGCGTTGGCCAGAAGCCAGGCGCCGACGTGAACAAAGACCACAGCACCAACGACCGCGGGAAGCACTGTCGACCAGTTGCACAGCCTGAGCGCCCTGACCACCAAAGGCAGTGCGACAATGCCGTCGATGAACAGAAAGGTGGCGGCCGCGGTTGACGGCAGCATGACGCTGGCGGCCACCGGCATGAAGATCATTCCCGCGCCGAACCCAGCAAACCCGCGCACGCAACCGGCCACAAACAGGACCACGGCGAGAAACACCAGAAGGCCGGGCGGAAAGGAGCTGAAGATGTCGGCCATGGGAACTCGCGGAACGGACGGGACAAAAAAGAGATTGGCCCGGCAGAACGCGGGCCTTGGCGGGGGAGGTGGCCTGCCGGTAGGGGCAAGGCCGGATTAAACACGTTGTGAGGTGTTTTTGACAGGCTTTCCGGTGGTAAGCCGCGCTTTGGCTGGCGTCAACGGGGAAGTTTTGTTACCGATTTGTTCCATGATACACGCGATTCGTTTGCTGGGCATCGACCCGGGGCTGCGGCGTACCGGCTGGGGCATGATCGAGGCGACGGGAAATCGCCTGTCCTTCATTGCTTCCGGAACGGTAACCTCCGACAACAAGAAGAGCCTGGCCGAGCGCCTGGTGCAGCTGCATGACGGCCTCAGCGAAGTCGTGCGCCAGCACGAACCATCCGAAGCCGCGGTAGAACATACGTTCGTCAACAAGGATGCGGGCGCAACTCTGAAGCTCGGGCAGGCACGCGGGATCGCTCTGCTGGTGCCATCGCTCGCCGGACTTCCGGTTGCCGAATATGCGCCGAACCTCGTCAAGAAGACGGTGGTCGGGACCGGTCATGCGGAAAAGGAACAGATCCGGGCCATGGTCAAGGTTCTGATGCCGCGGGCCACTTTCAATTCGGACGATGCCGCCGATGCACTGGCAATTGCCATTTGCCATGCGCAGCACCGGTCCAACAGTACAGCGCGGCTTGCCGCCATGGGGGCAATATGATCGGCAAGCTGAAAGGCACCATCGACAGCTATGGCGAGGATCACGTGATCCTGGATGTGCACGGTGTGGGCTATCAGGTCCATTGTCCCTCGCGCATTCTGCAGGGTCTGCCGCGCGCAGGTGAAGCGGCTGTCCTTTTCATCGAGACAATCGTTCGTGAGGACATGATCCGGCTCTATGGCTTCGGGGTAGAGGCGGAGCGCGAATGGTTCCGTATCCTGATGACCGTTCAGGGTGTCGGCGCCAAGGTTGCGCTGGGCATTCTGGGGATCTTGAAGGCAAGCGAAGTCGCCAACGCGATTGCGCTTGGCGACAAGGCAACGATTTCGCGGGCACCTGGCGTCGGCAAGCGCGTTGCTGAACGCATCATTGCCGAACTCAAGGACAAGGCACCGGGACTTGCCACAGTGGACCAGGGCACGATTGCGGTTTCCCAGAACGTTGCCGACAACGTGGCTGCCCGGCCGGTGGCCGAGGCGGTTTCGGCGCTCACCAATCTGGGGTATGCACAGGCGCAGGCGAGTGGCGCCGTCGCAAAGGCCTTGCAGTCAGTCGGTGAGGACGCGACCACGGAAACGCTGATCCGCCTTGGCTTGAAGGAATTGGCCGGATGATCGCCGTTACCTATGGCATCATTGCCGTCGTGTTCGTGGTTCTGGGCATCGGCGGTATCATGTACCTCGATCACCGCTTCAGTGCCTCGGTGGGGGATCGTCCGTTTACTGTCAACGGACGCCGTGTGGAGTCGGACGACCCGTTTGTCCTGCGCCAGTTCAAAAAATTCTATGCACTCCGGGTGGCCTATTCCCTGGCTCTTCTGGTGTTGCTGTTTGTGGTCGTAAGCCATGTCGGATGACACTCGCATCGTGACGCCGGAAATCCGGGGGGACGAGATCGATTCAACCATGCGCCCCCAGGTGCTGGATGATTTTGTCGGTCAGGCCCAGGCGCGCGCCAATCTGAAGGTCTTTATCGGTGCGGCGAAGGCGCGGGGGGAGGCGCTGGACCATGTGTTGTTCGTCGGGCCTCCCGGTCTCGGCAAGACGACGCTGGCGCAGATCATGGCACGCGAACTGGGGGTCAATTTCCGGGCGACCTCCGGTCCTGTCATTGCCAAGGCCGGAGACCTGGCCGCACTTCTGACCAACCTGGAAGAGCGCGACGTCCTCTTCATCGACGAGATCCATCGGCTCAATCCGGCAGTCGAGGAAGTGCTTTATCCGGCGATGGAAGATTTCCAGCTCGACCTGATCATCGGTGAAGGACCGGCTGCGCGATCAGTCAAGATCGACCTGGCGAAGTTCACGCTCGTTGCCGCGACGACGCGGCTGGGCCTCTTGACCACTCCGCTGCGCGATCGCTTCGGCATTCCTGTCAGGCTGCAGTTCTATACGGTTCCGGAGCTGGAGCACATCGTCAAGCGTGGCGCCGCCATTCTCGGCATCGGCATGGTTGAAGACGGTGCCCGCGAGATTGCCAAACGCTCCCGCGGGACACCGCGTATCGCCGGGCGACTGCTGCGGCGGGTAAGGGATTTTGCCATTGTCGCCGGCGTCGAGCGGGTCGACAGGGAACTCGCCGACAGGGCGCTTCTGCAGCTGGAAGTCGATGGTGCCGGGCTCGACAGTCTCGACCGTCGCTACCTGAGCCAGATCGCGGTGAATTTCGGTGGTGGGCCGGTCGGGATCGAAACCATTGCGGCAGCACTTTCCGAGCCTCGTGATGCCATCGAGGAGATCGTCGAACCCTACCTGATCCAGAACGGGTTTCTGCAGCGGACGCCAAGGGGACGTATCCTGACGCCGATGGCGTTCGAACACCTGGGTCTTGCGGCCCCATCCAGACCGGATGCTCCGCAAATGGGACTGTTCACCGATCCCGAATAGTTTAAGTAGTATTTATAAGGCAAGGTCTCGTCAGTTACATCTAGCTCTGCGTAGCGATTAAGCATTTATTCGCGAATCCTGCCGTATCGTCGCGTTAACTATGCGGGGGAAACCATGCGGAAGCGCCTTTCATCTAAACTGGCTCTAATGTTTTTAGCCGGCGCACTCACTATGTGCGTGGCAATTGTCACGGTCACGTCGACCATTTCGCGGGATGTTGCAAACGGTCAGGCTGATGCCGGCCTGCAAAGTGCTACCAAGGCGAAACAGAAGGTTATTGAACTCTCCCTTGGGCAGGTGAAGGACAGCGCTGCGTTCTTCTCCACGCTGGAAGGCGCCAAGGACAGTCTGATGAAGACCATGGTCGGGTGGAAGAACCTGAAAGAAGGGCAGAACGAACTGCTCCGGAAGATCTTCGTGACCGACAATCCGCATCCCGAAGATGAGCGTCACCTTCTGGTGGAGCCGGAAGAGTCCAACTACTACGTGAACAACCACAAGGTCGTTCATCCGATCTACCAGGAACTGGTCGATCAGGGCCTGTTTTCCGATGCGGCGCTGGCCAATCCGGACGGGTTCATCACCTATACTTTCCGCAAGGGTCCGGAATTCGCCTTCCACGTGGAAGACGCGCAGATCCAGGGCCATCCGGTGCAGATCGCCATGGGCAAGCTGTTCGAGGCCTCGAAAAACGAGACGCTGGCGGCCGGGCAGATCTATTCCTCAGGCTTTGTGACCACCGAAGACGGCACCGTCTCGGAAGTTCTTGCGGTGCCTGTGTTCTATCTGGACCGGTTCTTCGGCGCGATTGCGTTCACGACCAACATGGAGCATCTGGCCGGATTGCTGAACGAGAAGACCGGCCTCGGCGACAGCGAGCGCATCTTCCTTGCCGATTCCGATGGCAAGCTGGTTCAGCTCGACGATATGGGCCGCGCGAGCGCCGTCCACATGATCTCCGATATCAAGGTCAATGACCGGCTGATCCGCCTGGAAGACGGTGACTACCGCTTCGCGGAAGCAAGCAACACGTTTGTCGGTTCGCCTTTCGGTGTGGTCGATGCCGTCAAGCAGACGGAACTGTCGGCCGCCGCGGATCGCATCACCTATGGCGCGATCATTTCCGGTTTCCTCTGTCTGGTTCCGATCGTCGGCCTGATCTGGTGGGTAACCCGGCGCATGTTCGCTCCCATGGAACGCCTTGCCGTCGCGGCTCGCAAGATCGCCGACGGCGAGCTGGAAGTGGGTGTCGAAGCGACCGAACGCCAGGACGAGATCGGCCGCATGGCGCGCTGTATCGAAGTGTTCAAGGACAGTTCCATCGAACGCGAGCGTCTGGCATCCGAGCGCAAGGTTGGCCACATTGCCCGCGAACAGCGTGAAAAGACCATCGATGCGCTGATTGCTGCATTCCGCGCTGAGTCGCAGGCGGTTCTCGAGCTGGTGGAAACCAATATTGCCCGTGTGGAAGAAGTCTCTTCCGCTCTCAGTCACCGGTCCACTGCGGCGTCAGACCAGGGGCAGACCGCGGTGTCGACTTCGGAAAACGCTTCCTCCAACGTTCAGGCGGTTGCCTCCGCCACCGAGGAACTCAACGCGTCGATTTCGGAGATCTCCCGTCAGGTCGAAACCACGGCAAGCATCGTGGCCCAGACCACGACCGCCGCGCAGAGTTCCAATTCCAAGATCTCCGGCCTTGCGGAAGCGGCCAACAAGATCGGCGATGTCGTGTCGCTGATTTCAGAGATCGCCGAACAGACCAACCTGCTGGCGCTGAACGCGACGATCGAAGCTGCGCGTGCGGGCGATGCCGGCAAGGGCTTTGCGGTCGTTGCCTCCGAGGTCAAGTCGCTCGCCGGCCAGACCGCCAAGGCAACGGAAGAAATCTCCGCGCAGATCGCGGCTATCCAGGCCTCTACCACCGAAGCGGTGGAAGAGATTGCCCGGGTGTCGGAATCGGTCGAGGAGGTCAACTCCTACACCACCACGATTTCGGACGCCGTGCAGCAGCAGGGCGCTGCCACCGGTGAGATTTCCAGAAACGTTGCAGAAGCCGCGGAAGGTACCCGCAGCGTTGCGGAGACTGTGGCGTCGCTGAACGAAGGCGTTGCCGAAAACTCGGAAGCGGTTGGCGACATGCTGAACGCGACGATCGAGATGAAACAGCAGGCGGAACAGCTTCGTGCGTCCGTCGAGAAATTCCTCTCCGAGGTTGCCGCTGCATAAGATACGGCCTACGTAAGGGCCAGGTACGAGCCTCCCGGTCGGTCGACCGGGAGGCTTTTTCATGCAGCTTTCGAGGGACAAAGCGTGTCGGACTGGCCGGATCTCGCCGGCCGCCTGGAAGATGGCGGTCATGTGCTTCCTGTTCGCGTCTACTACGAGGACACGGATTTCACGGGCATCGTCTATCACGGTGCCTATGTGCGCTTCTTCGAGCGCGCCAGGTCGGATTTCCTCCGTCTCATCGGCATTCACCATCGTGAGATGGCCGAAGGGACCCACGGTGCTTCGCTGGCCTTCGCAGTCAAGACAATGACGCTGGACTTCCAGAAACCGGCCAGGATTGACGATGTGCTGGAAGTTCATACCAGCCTTGCGGAGTACAAAGGCGCCCGAATCCGGCTCGATCAGCTGATTTACCGCGGCGAAGAGCTGCTGATTTCGGCTGCGGTCACCGTTGCGATCATCACCTCGCAGGGACGTCCGACCCGACTGCCGCAGGTCCTTTCGGAAAAACTCGTGCAGCATGCACCTGGAGAAAACACCGACGGTTGAAGGGCTTGGCTCTGAAAGAGCAGGCAAGCTGCTTGGCGGCGGTAAAATACTTTCAAAACCCATTACTGCGTTAATCTTGCAGTAACCTTAATTGATTCCTTTAGAGAGGGACTTTCTTTGATTGGAAAAGTCCCAGTTTTGACAAAATCAAACGTCAGAGAGGCGGCAGGTTACAAGAGCCGGCCGGCTGATTCCGGTTCCTCGCTGTCGTTTTCGAAACCTTGAATGCAAAACAGCGTCAGACGGCCAAGGGGTCATTGAATTTATGGAAACACTTGTCCAATCGACATTGGCGCCAGAGAGCGGCATTTCGTTTTTTGCGCTGTTCTGGCAGGCGCATATCGTCGTCAAGGTCGTAATGCTCGGCCTTTTGGGCGCTTCGGTGTGGTGTTGGGCGATCATCGTCGACAAGATCATGCTGGTCGGCCGGACACGGCGCCAGATGAGCCGGTTCGAAACGGTGTTCTGGTCCGGTCAGTCTCTCGAAGAACTCTATAATACGCTTCACAATCGTGTGAACCATTCCATGGCGGCACTGTTCGTCGCAGCCATGCGTGAATGGAAGCGCAGCCACGAGGGCGCGCGGCCTGCCATCGGCAGCCTGCAGCAGCGTATCGACAGGGTGATGGATGTCACCATCCAGCGCGAAGCCGAGCGGCTTGAAAGCCGGTTGCTGATCCTGGCAACCGTTGGCTCCGCGGCACCGTTCATCGGTCTGTTCGGAACGGTCTGGGGCATCATGACGGCGTTCCAGGCGATCGCGGCATCGGAAAGCACCAACCTTGCCGTCGTGGCGCCCGGTATTGCCGAAGCGCTGTTTGCGACCGCGCTTGGTCTACTGGCCGCGATTCCGGCTGTTATCGCCTACAACAAGTTTTCGGCCGACGTCGGCAAGGCGGTTTCGCGCATGGAAGGCTTTGCGGACGAGTTCTCCGCCATCCTGTCCCGTCAGATCGACGAGAGGGGCTGATCCATGGCCATGCAGGTCGGTTCAGGTCAGGCAGGAAGCGGACGGCGCGGGCGGCGCAGGCGTCGCCACGCACCCATGAGCGAAATCAACGTCACGCCGATGGTCGACGTGATGCTGGTGCTCCTGATCATCTTCATGGTGGCTGCTCCGCTCTTGACGGTCGGTGTGCCGATCGATCTGCCGGAGACCAGCGCCAAGGCCCTGGAAGGCGATACCGAGCCGATAACCATCTCGGTGAACGCGGCTGGTGAAATCTTCATCCAGGATACCCCGATCACGATTGAGGAGATCGTGCCAAAGCTCGAAGCCATTGCCGCCAATGGTTACGAGGAACGTATCTACGTGCGCGGCGATCAGGATGCCGACTACGGCACCATGATGAAGCTGATGGGCCGCATCAGCGCGGCCGGGTTTAAACGCCTCGGTCTTGTCACTCTGGAAGAACGGGACTCGTAACGCGTCATGCGCGCAGGTCTCATCGCGTCTCTGGCCGGTCACTCGGCTTTCCTGCTCTGGGGCTTGATCGCCTTTCCGGACGCTGAGAGCTTTGCGGTTCCGCAGGTGGATTCTCTGCCTGTCGAACTGGTGCCCATCGAGGAAATCACCAGGCTTCGGGTCGGCGAAAAGACCGCCGAAGTTCGGGATGTCGCGGCGGTAAACCCAAGCGAAACCCCGGCCGAGGAACCTCCGAAGCCGGCCGACAAGCCGGGCGAGAGCAAGGTTGAGCAGCCGACGCAGCCGACACCTTCGCCGTCTCCGACGCCTCCTCCGGCACCGGAACCAACGCCCGTTGCGGATCCAGAGCCTGCTCCGGCGCCTGCGCCCGAACCAGCGCCGGTGGCCGAACCTGCGCCTGCACCGGACCCTGCCCCGGCACCGGAGCCTGTGCCGCAGCAGGAGGCCGCGCCTGCGCCCCAGCCGATCGTGACCAAGGTTTCGCCGCGCTCCAAGCCGACGCCGCCGAGGAATGCGCCCGAGCCGCCGAAGGATAATTTCGACAGCACCGATATCGCTGCGCTTCTGAACAAGGTCGAGCCGGCCAAACAGACCGGCGAAACCAGCCAGAACCCGGCCTCTCTCGGTTCCCGGCGCGGGGAGCAGAACGTGCGTATGAGCCAGTCCGAGCTGGATGCGCTGCGCGGAATGGTGGCGCAATGCTGGAACCCGCCGGTGGGTGCCGTCGGTGCGGAAGACCTGAAGGTTCGTGTCCGTTTCAACCTGTCCCAGGACGGTCAGGTTTCTGGCCAGCCGGAAGTCATGAATTCCAGCGGCAATCCGGCGTTCGGAGCAGCCTCAAGCAGTGCCGTGCGCGCGATCATGCGCTGCCAGCCATACAATCTGCCAATTTCCAAGTATGAAGCTTGGCAGGAAGTCATCATCAATTTCGACCCCAGAGAGATGCTCGGGGGATAGACTGGCCCGGCCAGTTCAAACGTCCATAAGGGAGCTGTTGTGCTCATGCGCGGAATACTGAAAAAACTTTCTGTTTTCACAAGCCGGAAAGCCAGAGGGCTCGCATTTGTTCTCGCTTCTTTTGTGGTGATTGCTCCGCTGCCGGCGGCAGCGCTTGTCGAAATCGATATTACCCAGGGCAACATCGAGCCCTTGCCGATCGCACTGCCGTCGTTTTCCGCCGAAGGCGGAGACGGCAAGCTGGCCGCGGACATGACCAACGTCATTGCCGCCGACCTGAAACGCTCCGGCCTGTTCCGGCCACTTGACCCGGCCAGCTTCATTCAGAAGAACATGAGCGTGAATTCCACGCCGCGTTTCGGCGACTGGCGTCAGATCAGTGCCCAGGCGCTTGTCACCGGTACGGTGATCAAGCAGCCGGACGGGCGTCTGCGGGCGGAGTTTCGTCTGTGGGACGTTTTCGCGTCAGAGCAGATGCTGGGCCAGCAGTTCTACACGACACCCGAAAACTGGCGGCGTCTGGCGCATATCATCGCTGACGCGATCTATGAGCGGCTGACCGGTGAAAAGGGCTACTTCGACACCCGCATCGTCTATGTCGACGAAACCGGCCCGAAGGACAAGCGCGTCAAGCGCCTGGCGATCATGGATCAGGACGGCGCAAACGTGCGTTACCTGACGCGCGGCGACGATCTGGTGCTGACACCGCGGTTCTCGCCGACGAGCCAGGAAGTGACCTACATGTCCTACGGCGGTGCCGATCCGAGTGTCTATCTGCTGAATATTGAAACGGGTCAGCGCGAAATCGTCGGCAACTTCCCGGGCATGACTTTTGCCCCGCGGTTCTCGCCCGATGGCCAGAGCGTGGTGATGAGCCTGCAGCAGGGTGGCAATGCCAACATCTTCAAGATGGACCTGCGCTCTCGCCAGACGACGCGTCTGACGAACGACGCGGCCATCGACACGAGCCCGTCGTTCTCACCGGACGGACGCCAGATCGTGTTCGAATCCGACCGCGGCGGCACACAACAACTTTATGTGATGAGCGCAGGCGGCGGCGGTGCGCAGCGTATTTCCTTCGGGCCTGGCCGGTATTCCACGCCGGTATGGTCGCCGCGTGGAGACCTGATCGCCTTTACCAAGCAGCACCAGGGCCGCTTCATGATCGGCGTCATGCGGCCGGACGGAAAGGGCGAGCGTATCCTGACCGAGGGCTATCACAACGAAGGTCCTGCCTGGTCGCCGAACGGCCGTGTGCTGGTGTTTTTCCGGGATACGCCGGGTGCCAATGGCGGGCCGCAGGTCTGGACCGTGGACCTGACAGGATACAACGAACAGCGGGTGGAGACCCCGGCCTTCGCGTCGGATCCCTCCTGGTCGCCGCTGATCGACTGATGGAGACATGCGGCCTGTGAAGGCAGGCCGTGTTAAGCTTTCGCTAACCATGTTTGAAAAGGCGTTTTTTACCGGTTTTGGCTAGAAAGCGTTTACCAAGAACCGGACGGATGAAATGTCAGGTTGGCGGGCTGGGGTGTAGGAGACAGGAATGTTCAAGAGTTTAAACGCCGGACGGGGCGCGCGCTGGATTGCAGTCTGCTTCGTGGTTCTGTTCGCAGCAGCATGTGCCCAGAACAAACCGGACGGGCTGTCGAGCAATGTGAAGCCCGGCACGGGCCAGGACTTCGTCGTGAACGTGGGTGACCGCGTGTTCTTCGAAGAAGACCAGTCGGTGGTGACATCGCAGGGTCAGGCAACCCTTGCCAATCAGGCCAAGTGGCTGAACCGCTATCCCCAGTACACGATCACGATCGAGGGGCATGCGGATGAACGCGGCACGCGTCAGTACAACATCGCGCTGGGAGCACGCCGTGCCCAGTCCGCACGTGACTATCTGGTGGCACAGGGCGTGAACGCCTCGCGAGTCCGGACGATTTCCTACGGCAAGGAACGGCCTGTTGCTGTCTGTAACGACAACAGCTGCTGGTCGCAGAACCGCCGTGCGGTGACTGTCCTGAACAACGCGACCAACTGATCCGGCAAATGCCGAACAAAAAGGCCGGGCAGCTTGCCCGGCCTTTTTTGTTGGGCCGGCCGGAAATGACGAAATCACTTCAATGTCAGCCGGTAACGTCAAAATTTGGCCGAAGTCGAAGCGCTCTGTGCACTTGAGTAAGAAGCCGGGCATGGTAAGACATCATGCGCGTGGATCTGCTTGAGTATTGGCGTTTGTCGGACCACGGCCAGACACTGGTACAGCAAATCCAACCGGAGGAGCGAATGCTGAAACTAAAGGGACTGGCAGGTCTCATCATGGCGTTGGTCATCACCTTCGCCACTGCCACACCGTCGCAAGCCCAGCTGTTCGGACGCAAGAATGACGATTCCAGCGTAAGGATCGGTCAGCTTGAGGAACGGATCCGGGTTTTGACCGGTCAGATCGAACAGTTGTCCTATCAGATGCGGGAATTGCAGGATCAGATGCGCCGCATGCAGGAAGACAATGAATACCGCTTCCAGCAGCTGGAAGGCGGCACCCCGGGCAAGCGCTCGGATGTCGCTCCAGGATCGACCGCTCCGGGCCTAGGCCCGGACGGTACTCCGCAGTCGGGCAACCTTATCGCGCCGGGTGGAGGTTTTGCGACACTCCCTACGGACGGATCTGGAGACGGCAACTGGGATCAGTCCGGCGGCTATGAAAGCGGTTTGCCGAGCGACGGTCCGATCGACCTTTCGCGGCTGGCCAACGGGCTTGAAAACCTGCCTGGCACCGGTCAGGAAATCGCGCCCGATCCTGGTCTTGCCACCGACGATGACCAGATTGCCAGCGTCATCGGCAGCGGCGACCCGAGCTCTGACTACAATCAGGCCTATTCCCTGGCGGTCAATGGCGATTACGCGGGTGCCGAGCGCGGATTCCGGAATTTTCTGGAAACCTATCCCGACGATGCACAGGCGGCGAACGCTCAATACTGGCTGGGCGAAAGCCTGCTGGCGCAGCAGAACTACCGCGAGGCAGCCGATGCCTTCCTGAAGACCTACACGGACCATCCCGGCAACGCCAAGAGCCCCGACAGCCTGCTCAAGCTGGGTGTCTCGCTGCGTGGTCTCGGCGAAGCGGATGCGGCCTGCGCAACGTTTTCCGAACTGCTGAACAAATATCCGAATGCCGCTCCAGCCGTTTTGTCCCAGGCGCGGGATGAACGCCGTCGTGCCCAGTGCTCCTGACGGGCCGGTTGAGCCCCTGAGGCTCCCGGCCGATCGCGTCGATGCTCTTTTTTCAAAGCTAAGCTCTTTTTCCAATCTGGCGCTGGCAGTGTCCGGCGGCTCGGATTCCCTTTGTCTTCTTGTTCTTTTCGATGAATGGCGCAAACGCACCGGCTGGCAGGGTGCCGTCGAAGTGCTGTGTGTCGATCATCAACTCCGGCCTGAAAGCGGTCAGGAGGCGGAATTCGTTGCAACGAATGCGCGTGCGCGCGGCCTTGCCTGCACGGTGTTGTGCTGGACCGACACCAAACCGGCTGCAAACCTCCAGGAAGCGGCACGCGTTGCCCGTTACCGGTTGATGGCTGCGCGTATGCGGGACATCGGCGCGGAGGCGCTTGTTCTTGGTCATCACCTTGACGATCAGGCGGAAACATTTCTGGACCGTCTGACCCGGGGGAGCGGCGTTACCGGCCTCAGCGGGATGGCGGCCGACGAAGGCAGCGGTCCGGAAGGTCTGCGCCTGCTGCGCCCGCTCCTGAGTGTTTCGAAATCCGACCTCGAGGTGACGCTTGAAGAGCGCGGCCATTCCTGGTGCACGGATCCATCCAACCGGAACCCGAAATACAAGCGCAGCCGGCTCCGCGCCATCTTGTCGCTGTTGGCCGAGGAGGGATTGAGCGCAGAGCGTCTTGCACAGACCGCTGCCAATATCCGCCGGGCGCGGGAAGCCCTGGAGCGGACCGCCGATGACCTGGTCGCTCGGCTGATCACCGAACACCCGGCAGGACCGGCGCGCCTGGAGCGTGAAGCCTACCGCGAG
The DNA here is from genome assembly GCF_012395805.1 of Labrenzia sp. 5N. NCBI lineage: Bacteria > Pseudomonadati > Pseudomonadota > Alphaproteobacteria > Hyphomicrobiales > Stappiaceae > Labrenzia > Labrenzia sp. 5N. Next base: position 208,881 of record NZ_JAAZTM010000011.1, read on the forward strand.
CAACCGGAAGAACTCCGTCTCCGGCTGCTCGTCTATCTGATGGCGCGTGTCTCGGGCAAGAATTCCCGACCAAGACTTGCCAGGCTTCAGGCTCTGGACGGGGTGCTGATGTCCGGTGAGACGAACCGTCAAACCTTTCAAGGATCGGTTTTCGACGCAGACGCAAGCGTCATCAGAGTGTGGAAAGAACCGGGGCGCGAGCCGCCGGGCATTCTCACGGGTCTTGCTGGATCCGGCTCATGGGATGGCCGCTACCTTTACCGGGTCTCCACTTGTCCTGTTGGCGAAAGTGATGCCCCCTTGTGCCTGGGGCCGCTGATGAACGCGCCTGTAGCGTCCCGGGAAATCGACTGGCCGGCGGGCTGGCCCAAGGCCGCCTTCGACTGCGCGCCGGTCCTGTGGCGGGCAGGGGAGATCCTGACCCCGGCTTCCGCGACGGCTGTTTTGACCATTGGCAATTCCTGCAGCAGCGCAGATTTGAATTTGGAGCGAATGCCGATCCAAGGTAAATTGCCGGATAACTTTATGGACAATGAGGACGCAGACGAGGAAATCTGAGGTTTTCCCCATCTGGAACATCTGTTAGAGGTCCGTGCTTAAGAAAATAGTCAGCGCATCTGCGCAACTATGGCGCACCGCCTTGGCAGCGGGCTTTGGGCGACCTATCTTCGCTCTAAAGAAACGTAACCGCGTGCAGTTAGTCGCGTTGGGCGGTTAAGGAAACGAAATGAACGCACATTTTCGCAACTTCGCTCTCTGGGTGATCATCGCCCTGCTATTGATCGCATTGTTCCAGCTTTTTCAAAGTCCCGCGCAGCATGGCGCAACGAATGACATTGCTTATTCGGACTTCATGAAGCAGGTCGACAACGGCGAGATCCGATCGGTCATCATTCAGGAACAGAAGATCACCGGTACCTACAGCAGTGGCAGTGCCTTCCAGACCTACGCTCCTGACGGCGCGCAATATGTCGATGAGCTGCGCAGCAAGGGCGTATTGATCAACGCCCGCCCGCCGGCGGAAAGCTCTCCGTTGCTTGGTGCGCTGTTCTCCTGGCTGCCGATGCTGATCATCCTGGGTATCTGGATTTTCGTCATGCGCCAGATGCAGGGTTCCGGCGGCAAGGCCATGGGCTTCGGCAAGTCCAAGGCGAAGCTGCTGACCGAGGCACACGGCCGGGTAACCTTCGAGGACGTGGCCGGTATCGACGAAGCCAAGGAAGACCTTCAGGAAATCGTCGAGTTTCTGCGCGACCCGCAGAAGTTCCAGCGTCTTGGTGGCCGGATCCCGCGCGGTGTTCTGCTGGTTGGCCCTCCGGGTACCGGTAAGACGCTGACCGCGCGTGCGGTTGCCGGCGAAGCCAACGTCCCGTTCTTCACCATTTCCGGTTCCGACTTCGTGGAAATGTTCGTAGGTGTGGGTGCGTCCCGCGTCCGCGACATGTTCGAACAGGCCAAGAAGAATGCTCCGTGCATCATCTTCATCGACGAAATCGACGCGGTCGGCCGTCATCGTGGCGCCGGTCTCGGCGGCGGTAACGACGAGCGCGAACAGACGCTCAACCAGCTGCTGGTCGAGATGGACGGTTTCGAGCCGAACGAAGGCATCATCATCATCGCCGCGACCAACCGGCCGGACGTTCTGGACCCGGCGCTGCTGCGCCCGGGCCGTTTCGACCGCCAGATCGTGGTGCCGAACCCGGATATCACCGGCCGTGAGAAGATCCTGAAAGTGCACATGCGGAAAGTTCCGCTGGCACCGGATGTCGACGTCAAGACGCTGGCACGCGGTACGCCGGGCTTCTCCGGTGCGGACCTGATGAACCTCGTCAACGAAGCCGCGCTTCTGGCTGCCCGCCGCTCCAAGCGACTGGTGACCATGGCAGAATTCGAAGACGCCAAGGACAAGGTCATGATGGGTGCGGAACGCCGTACGCTGGTGATGACCGAGGAAGAAAAGAAGCTGACCGCCTATCACGAAGCCGGTCACGCGCTGGTGGCTCTGCACCAGGAAGCTTCCGATCCGATCCACAAGGCGACCATCATTCCGCGCGGACGTGCGCTTGGCATGGTCATGCGCCTGCCGGAGAAGGACCAGGTGTCGCTTACCCGCGCCAAGTGCAAGGCCGACCTTGCTGTTGCCATGGGTGGCCGCGTCGCCGAAGAAATGATCTTCGGCTACGAGAAAGTGACTTCGGGCGCGTCCGGCGACATCCAGATGGCCACCAAGCTGGCCCGCGCGATGGCGACCCAGTTCGGCATGTCCGACAAGCTCGGTCCGCTGCTTTACGGTGAAAACCAGGAAGAAGTGTTCCTGGGACACTCCGTGGCAAAGAACCAGCACGTTTCCGACGAAACCCAGAAGATCGTCGATGCGGAAATCAAGTCCTTCGTCAATCAGGGCTATGAAACCGCCAAGAAGATCCTGGGCGATCACGAAGACCAGTTGCACACGATCGCCAAGGGTCTCCTGGAATACGAAACCCTGTCGGGCGACGAGATCAAGGGTCTGCTCGATGGCAAGCCGCCGGTGCGCGACACGGACGACGACCAGCCGGTCGGCCGGTCGTCCGCGGTACCGACCGCCGGTGCCAAGCGTGGCGGCGACGAGGCCAGCGGTGGCATGGAGCCGCAGCCGCAATCCTGATCGGTTCCGATATTCTGAACAACCCAGATGCCCGGCCTGCGCCGGGCATCTTCGTTTGCGGTGAAAGAACAGGGTTGCCAGCCATCAGGGAATGGTAACAATTGCTCACATATTTTGAATCGTGACTTCGGCTGATTGCGTTACAAAGAGCGCAACCAAGACAGATAGATCAGCAAGGCATATTTGATGCGCAAGTTTTTCGGCACCGACGGCATCCGCGGTCAGGCGAACAGCTATCCCATGACCGCCGAGATGGCGCTGAAGGTTGGCATGGCCGCCGGGTTGGCTTTCAAGAACGGCGGGCACCGCCACCGGGTGGTTATCGGCAAGGACACCCGCCTTTCCGGCTACATGCTGGAAAACGCCCTCGTGGCAGGCTTCACTTCGGTCGGCATGGATGTGTTCCTGCTGGGCCCGCTGCCGACGCCCGCGGTTGCGATGCTGACACGCTCGCTCAGAACCGATCTCGGTGTGATGATCTCTGCCTCGCACAATCCGTTCCAGGACAACGGCATCAAGTTCTTCGGCCCGGATGGCTTCAAGCTCAGCGACCAGATCGAAAAGACGATCGAAGAGCTGATGGAAAGCGACCTGACATCCCGACTGCCGAGCGCCAGCGAGCTTGGCCGCGCAAAGCGGATCGACGGTGCGCAGCAGCGCTACATTGAATTTGCCAAGCGGACGCTGCCAAGGGAAATGAGCCTGGAAGGTCTGCGTGTTGTGATCGATTGCGCCAACGGGGCTGCCTACAAGGTCGCGCCCGAGGCGTTGTGGGAGCTGGGTGCGGATGTGATCACCATGGGTGTCACGCCGGATGGCTTCAACATCAACAAGGAATGCGGCTCGACGTCGACCGATGCCTTGTCCCGCAAGGTGCATGAAGTACGCGCCGACATCGGCATTGCGCTCGATGGGGATGCGGACCGGGTCATCATCGTCGATGAAAACGGCTCAGTGGTGGATGGCGACCAGCTGATGGCCGTGGTGGCGCAGTCCTGGCAGCAAAGCAACCGCCTGTCCGCGCCCGGGATCGTGGCGACGGTCATGTCCAATCTCGGACTGGAGCGATACCTTCAGAGCCTCGGGCTGGGCCTTGCCCGGACCAAGGTCGGCGACCGCTATGTGGTCGAGCATATGCGTGCCAACGGCTACAATGTCGGCGGTGAGCAGTCCGGCCACATCGTCCTGTCCGACTTTGCCACGACCGGCGACGGCCTGATCGCGGGCCTGCAGGTTCTTGCGTGCGTCAAGGATCAGGACAAGCCCGTGTCGGAAGTCTGCCGCCGGTTCGAGCCCGTACCGCAGATCCTCAAGAATGTGCGCTACAAGGGCGGCAAGCCGCTTGAGCAGGATCTGGTCAAATCCGCGATCGAGGATGGCGAAGCCCGCCTCGGCAATTCAGGCCGCCTCGTGATTCGAGCTTCCGGCACCGAACCGTTGATCCGCGTGATGGCGGAAGGCGACGATGCGGAGCTGGTCAAGCAGGTGGTCAATGATATCGCCGGCGTGGTGGCAACAACCGCTGCCTGATCGGCGAGACAGCAAGTGACGAGAAAAGCCGCCCATGTGAGGCGGCTTTTTTGTTGCGCCTTATCCGCGGAGAACCCCGGATGACACCTGGAATACAGCCTCTGGACAGGGCGGCTGGATGCCACTTTCTCGGGAAGTCCTAACAAGTTCATGAAAACGTGGCGACAGGTGGCCTCCCGGATCCGCATCGTGTTTCATTTGACCTGGATGACAACAAGCGGCTCTGGCAGCTATGTCCCCGGCCTGCCTGATAATTTTGCAGGCCTGTTTCTGATCTTTCGACGTTTCTTCGGCTGTTAAGGTTTCCTTAAGGTAAAAAAACGCGGTTAAAGAACAGAGTTAAGTCACAATTAATGAATTCCCGTCAGTATGCTTTCAAGTTTGATGTGTCCGGCATTGGTTAACGCGGACGCTCACTGGAAAAGGACGAGGACATGGACAATTTCTTTAAGCGTTTGTCTTTGACCGGCTTTGCTGTTGCGCTTTCCACTGCTGCATATGCCGCGGATTTGCCAACCCCGGTCATCGAGCACATCCCGGAAGTCCCGGCTGCTGGCGGTTGGTATCTGCGTGGCGATATTGGCTACAAGATCTATCAGGCACCGGATATCAAATACGGCACCTTGGACTTTTACGACGAAGATATGGAAGGCACCTTCATGATGGGTGCTGGTGTTGGCTACAAGTTCAACAACCACTTCCGTACCGACTTCACGATTGACTATGAATTCCCGGCAGAGGCGAAATCAAAGGGTCCCTGTAACCTTTGTGGTTCGCCTGGATATTCCGTCGAGAAGGCAGATATCGATGTCTGGACGTTCATGCTGAACGGCTATGTTGACATTGGTACCTGGAACCGGATCACGCCTTATGTTGGTGCAGGTGTTGGTGCGTCTTACGTAACCACCAGCAACATCAACTTTGTAAATCCGAACGGTGTAGCTGGAACCTACGAAGGGGACAGCAAGTGGAACTTCGCGTGGGCCCTGATGGCTGGTGCTGCCTATGACATCACGCCAAATCTGGCTCTGGATGCAGGTTATCGCTATCTGAATATTGGGGATGCACATTCCGCCAAGTTCTCGACAGCCGGCCAGAACACACGGATCGAATACAAAGATCTGCAAGCTCACGAGTTCCGCCTTGGTGCGCGCTACACCTTCAACACGTTCTCAGCCCCAGCCGGCCCGGTCTACTACGAGCCGCAGGGTCCGATCACCAGCAACTTCTGATCTTCCGATCAGCGAATTTGAAAGGCCGGTCAATCGACCGGCCTTTTCCTGTTTGCGCTCACACTTTCCCTTGCGTTCTCTTGAGCCAAGCGACCCCAATCCTGATTTCAGGTGCGGGTGGTTTGTCTGAGAGAACGCCTCCGGAAGGCGATGGGCGTGACCGAATTTATCTGTTCACCCGTGATTTGAATTGACCAAAGGTCAGGAAGGTCCTATCCCCATAGGTGGGCCACCTCTCCCCAACGAGAGGCAACTATCTGCGAGGGTAGACGGATATGACAGACCTCACCGCCAAGCCGGACGTGCGTCCGGCCAATCCCAATTTTTCTTCTGGTCCCTGTGCCAAGCGTCCCGGCTGGTCGCTTGAGGCTTTGGGCGATGCGCCGCTTGGGCGGTCTCACCGGGCCAAGCCCGGCAAGGCCAAACTTGCCGAAGCCATCGAGTTGACCCGCAAGGTGCTGAACGTGCCGGACGGATATCGGATCGGTATCGTCCCGGCGTCCGACACCGGCGCTGTCGAGATGGCGCTCTGGTCGCTGCTCGGTGCACGTGGCGTCGAAATGCTCGCCTGGGAAAGCTTCGGCTCCGGCTGGGTTACCGACGTCATCAAACAGCTCAAGCTCGATGATGCCCGGGTCCTGGAAGCGCCTTACGGCGAACTGCCGGATCTTGCCTCGGTCGATTTCTCCAAGGACGTTGTTTTCACCTGGAACGGCACCACTTCCGGCGTCCGTGTTCCCAACGGCGACTGGATCCCGGCCGATCGCGAAGGCCTGACCATCTGCGATGCGACCTCCGCCGCATTTGCGCAGGATCTTGCGTTCGACAAGCTCGACGTCGTGACATTCTCCTGGCAGAAAGTGCTGGGCGGGGAAGCTGCACATGGCATGCTTATCCTCAGCCCGCGCGCGGTCGAGCGTCTCGAAAGCTATACGCCGGCCTGGCCGATGCCGAAGATCTTCCGCATGACCAAGGGCGGCAAGCTGATCGAGGGCATCTTCAAGGGCGAGACCATCAACACGCCGTCCATGCTCTGTGTCGAGGACTATATCGACGCCCTCAAGTGGGCCGACGGCCTGGGTGGGCTGTCTGGCCTGCGTGCCCGCGCTGATGCCAACCTCAAGGTGCTTGCCGACTGGGCCGAAAAGACCTCCTGGGTCGATTTCCTTGCCGTTGAACCGGCAACGCGGTCGAACACGTCCGTCTGCCTCAAGGTCACGGATCCGGGCATTCTTTCGCTCACTGCAGACCAGCAGGCCGCCTTTGCCAAGGCTCTTGCCGGTACGCTCGACGCTGAAGGCATCGCCTATGACATCGGCGCTTACCGCGATGCACCGTCCGGTCTTCGGATCTGGGCCGGCGCGACCGTCGAGACGAGCGATCTTCAGGCCTTGACCCATTGGCTTGACTGGGCATTCCAGTCGGAAAAAGCGAAGCTGCCCCAGGCCGCCTGAGCCTGTTCATCCTTCAACGACAACAGTCCCGGGCGGTGCGCTGCCCGGATCGTTTCTCGTATTCAAGGAGAGGCTCCAATGGCTCCCAAGGTACTGATTTCCGACAAGCTGTCGGACGCTGCCGTGCAGATCTTCAAGGATCGCGGCATCGACGTGGACTTCCTGCCGGACGTCGGCAAGGACAAGGAAAAACTGCTGGAGATCATCGGCAAATACGATGGTCTGGCAATCCGTTCGGCCACCAAGGTTACGGAAAAAATCATTGCAGCGGCTGAAAATCTGAAGGTGATCGGCCGTGCCGGGATCGGCGTCGACAATGTCGACATTCCCAAGGCGACCGCGCGCGGTATCATCGTGATGAACACGCCCTTCGGCAACGCGATCACCACTGCCGAACATGCCATCTCGATGATGATGGCGGTTGCGCGCCAGATCCCGGCGGCGGATGCCTCGACCCAGGCAGGCAAGTGGGAGAAATCCCGTTTCATGGGCCGTGAACTTACCGGCAAGACGCTCGGGTTGATCGGTTGCGGCAATATCGGCTCTATCGTGGCGGACCGGGCCATCGGCCTGAAGATGAAAGTGATCGCCTTCGATCCCTTCCTGACGCCGGAAAGGGCCGTTGCGCTAGGTGTGGAGAAAGTCGAGCTTGACGGCCTCTTGTGCCGGTCCGACTTCATCACACTGCACACACCGCTCACCGACAAGACGCGCAACATCATCGATGCCAAGGCCATCGAGAAGATGCGCAAGGGCGCGTATCTGATCAACTGTGCCCGAGGCGGGCTTGCGGATGAGGCGGCAGTGCGGGCGGCCCTGGACGCGGGCAAACTCGGCGGGGCGGCGTTCGACGTGTTTGTCGAGGAACCTGCCAAGGAAAACCTGCTGTTCGGCGCGCCGAACTTCGTCTCGACGCCGCATCTGGGTGCTTCCACCACGGAAGCCCAGGAAAACGTTGCACTGCAGGTGGCAGAGCAGATGTGCGACTACCTGCTACAGGGAGCAGTCCGCAACGCGCTCAATATGCCGTCCATTACTGCCGAGGAAGCGCCCAAGCTTGTGCCGTTCGTGCGGTTGGCCGAACAGTTGGGCTCTTTCGCGGGGCAGCTGACGGAGACCGGCATCGAAGGGGTTCGCCTGGAATATGCCGGTGCCGTTGCCGAGATGAACGTACAGGCGCTGACTGCAGCTGCCTTGACGGGGCTGCTGACGCCGCTCCTGCAGACGGTCAACATGGTTTCCGCGCCCATCCTTGCCAAGGAACGGGGCATGAAGATCGAGGAAATCCGCCGCGAGAAGGACGGCGCCTACGAGACCTACATGCGCCTTACGGTGATCACCCAGCGTCAGGAACGTTCGGTTGCAGGCACGGTCTTTGCCGACGGAAAACCGCGGATCATCCAGGTGAAGGGCATCAACATGGAGGCCGAGCTCGGCCCGCAGATGCTTTACATCACCAACGAGGACAAGCCGGGCTTCATCGGACACCTCGGGATGGAACTCGGCAACAGCGGCGTCAACATCGCGACCTTCCATCTCGGCCGTCTGGCCCCTGGGGACGATGCGATCTGCCTTGTAGAGGTGGATGGCGACGTGTCTGCGGAGGTTCTGGCGCGGCTGGAAGCCGTTTCCCACGTCAAGCAGGTCAAGGCCCTGCATTTCTAGAATGGCTGGCGTTCGACGGAACGCCCGCTGATCCGCTATCCGGTCAAAAAGGGTGCGTGCCCCTAATCGCGCCTTCCGGATGTACGTCAGGTGCAGCCCAAGTTCCTGGCGCTTGAGCCTTCTGCCTTTTGCAGAAGGCTCCTTTTTTCCCGAACCGATCAGACCGCCGGCGCGCGGCGCTTTTTGAGGATGCGTCCGTCAAGAACGACGAGGCCTGCCAGCAGCACGGCAAATCCGCCAAGCTGAAGCACACCCAGATTTTCTCCCAGGATCAGCCAGCCGAAGAAGAGAGCGCTTGCAGGGACAAGGAGCGTGACCAGCGAAGCGTTGGTCGCGCCGGCTTCGGCCAGAATCTGGAAATAGATCAGGTAGGCAAGGGCGGTTGCCAATACGCCGAGCGCGAGCACATTGAGCCAGGCCGTCAGGCTGGGATCGGCCATGGTCCAGTTACCGGCAGTCAGAAGAGCGACCGGCAGCATGAGGGTGGTCGAGCCGAGCAACTGACCCGTTGCCGTCACTTGCGGCGGCAGCGTCTTGAAGCGGCGGGCGAAGGTCGCCGCGCAGGCATAGGAGATCGCGGCACCCAGGCAGCAAAGCTGTGCCCACAACGGGTCGCTCGCAAGGCCCGACAGGCTGCTCCACAACATGATGGCGACACCTGCAACACCCAGCACCACACCGGCAATCCTGTTGCCCTGAAGCGTTTCCTGTTTCGTCAGCAGACCAGCTACGATCACCGTGAAGACAGGCGTCGTTGCATTCAGGATGGATGCGAGGCCCGCACCGATTTCTGTCTGTCCGAGAAACAGGAGAGAGAAGGGAATGGCGTTGTTCAGCAGTCCCATGACCAGAAACGGCACGGCATATTTTTTCTCCAGCCGGTTCAACATGCCACGATGCCAAAGGATCATCAGCAGGACCGTGCAGGCAATGGAAACACGCAGGAATACGAGAACAAACGGCGGGATTTCGGCAACGGCCACCTTTGCGAACAAAAAGGAACCGCCCCAGATGGCGCCAAGGACGGTCAGCATGATCCAGTTACGAAGTGGCATTGCACGATCTCAGATTGAGTGATGTCTCTCAGGTATCACCTCACCGGAATGAAGAACACCCGAAACGCGAGTAGAGGACTGGTCGCTTGTGAGGATGGGGCGTGATGCTTTGGGGCGCCCCTTGTTCGTTGGGCCGCCAAGACCGGTGAGGTGAAGGTGGGCGTTGTCCGGGCTGCCTTCATGCTTTCGACAACGAATTGCGGCCGCCTGTCCGTTTTGTCTGTGCAAGCGTCGGTCCTGGGCTTGCGCAGTCGGTTCACTCCGGCAACAGTATCGAGGCCGCGTTTTCTTCGGCTGCTCGGAAGAGTTCTTCATTCATGACCCAGGTTGCCCCCGCAGCGGATTCCAGATCGCTTGCCGGACGTTTGACACCGTTGCTGGTTGCTGCCGCTTGCCTCCTGGGTGCGAACGGACTTTCCGTGACAATGATTTCGGTGCGTGCCAAATCGGAAGGCATGTCCGATGCGCTCATCGGGTTGCTGGGGTCGTGCTATTTCGGCGGCATGATCGTCGGTGTGCTGCTGACACCGTTTCTGATCGCGCGGGCAGGGCACATTCGCGTCTTTTCCACGCTGGCTGCAATCAGCGCCATCGCCATTCTGGCGATTGCCTTCACACCTGCCGGCTGGCTCTGGATGGTCGTGCGTCTGGTGAGCGGGGCGGCTTTTTGCGGCACGACGATGGTTCTGGAGAGCTGGCTCAATTCCATCGCCACCAATTCGTCCCGCGGGCGGATCCTTTCCGTCTACCGGATAGTCGACATGATCGCCGTCATGGGCAGTCAGTTCATGCTGCCCGCGTTCGGTCCGCTTGGTCCGGATATTCTGATCGTTCTGGCCATCCTGTTCTGTTTCGCGCTGGTGCCGATCTCCCTGACAAGTGAGCGCAATCCCGCAGCGCCGCCCGCGCGGTTCTTCGATCCGCTCATGTTGTGGCGCGTGTCTCCGGTCGCCCTTGTCGCCGTCTTCACCATTGGCCTCACCAACGGTGCATTCCGCATGGTTGGTCCGGTTTATGCGGAAGGAATTGGACTGGGGCTTGAAACGGTTGCCGCGTTCATCGCGATCTGGGTCTTTGCCGGGGCGATCTTCCAGTATCCCGCAGGCTGGCTGTCCGACCGGCTCGACCGGCGTGTCGTGCTCGGTGTCTTTACCGTCGGTGCCGGGCTTGCCTGTCTCTTCATATCGGGGTCTTCGACACGGCTGGAGCTTTTTGCAGGCGTCTTCCTGTTTGGCGGATTTGCCCTGCCGCTCTATTCGCTTTGTGCGGCCCATGCCAACGACAACGCCGAGCCGGGGCAATTCATCGATGTGGTGGCAGGGCTCACGCTTGCCTATGGCGTGGGCGCCATGGCGGGGCCGTTCATTGCCTCACTGGTGATGGAGCAATTCGGCCCCTCGGCCTTCTTCCTCTATACCGCCACACTGCACCTGTCGCTCGTGGTGTTCATCTTCGCGCGGATCGTCAGCCGGGACGCTGTTCCCGCAAGCAAGCGGCATCGCTTTGTCTGGCTGCTGCGCACGTCGCCGATGATTTTCAGGCTTGCGCGCAACGACAAGCCGGATGCAGGTGAGCCGCCGGCTAAATAATCTGCCGTCGCGACATTGCCGCAAATGCAGTCTAATCCGGTAAAAGTCCGTTCAGGTGCACGTCGTGACTGGTCAATTGTCACAGGGGTGACCGGGCCGATCAGGAGAGCTGGCAAAAAAACCTGCTTTTGGCTCTCAATCTCCCTGCGGAGACTCGCATGAGCAGGGAAACCTGTCTATAGTCCGCGCCGTTTGCCCCGGTCCGGTTGCCGGGGCTTGTCGTGTTGGCACCCCGGACAAGTTTCGGATGGTGCGGAAGCTGCTTCAGGAGAGCAAAGTCTAGATGGCGAATGTGGTTGTTGTCGGTTCGCAATGGGGTGACGAAGGCAAAGGCAAGATTGTCGACTGGTTGTCGGAACAAGCCGATGTCATCGTAAGGTTCCAGGGCGGGCACAATGCCGGTCATACCCTTGTCATCGACGGTGTCAGCTACAAGCTGTCTCTCCTGCCGTCCGGGGTTGCACGCGAAGGCAAGCTGTCCGTCATCGGCAACGGCGTCGTGCTGGATCCGCATGCGCTGGCAGAGGAAGTCGAACGCCTCAGCAAGCAGGGTGTCGTGGTGACGCCGGAAAGCCTGCGTGTTGCCGAGAACGCAACGCTGATCCTGTCGCTGCACCGCGAGCTTGATGCGTTGCGCGAGAATTCCAACACCGGAACGCGCATCGGCACCACCAAGCGCGGTATTGGACCGGCGTATGAAGACAAGGTTGGCCGCCGCGCTATCCGTTTGATGGACCTGAAGAACCTTGCCACTCTGCCCGCCAAGATCGACCGCTTGCTGACGCACCACAATGCGCTGCGCCGGGGTCTTGGCCAGGATGAGGTTTCCGCCCAGGCGATCTACGACGAACTTGCCAGCGTTGCGGACAAGGTCCTGCCCTACATGGACAAGGTCTGGTACCTGCTGGACGATCTGCGCCGTCAGGGCAAGCGTATCCTTTTCGAAGGTGCACAGGGCGCATTGCTCGACATCGACCACGGCACCTATCCCTTCGTGACGTCGTCCAACACGGTCGCCGGCCAGGCTGCGGCAGGCAGTGGCCTTGGCCCGAATTCGATCAACTATGTGCTCGGTATTACCAAGGCCTATACGACACGCGTCGGTGAGGGCCCGTTCCCGACCGAACTGAAGGACGAGATCGGCGAGTTCCTCGGTACGCGCGGTCACGAGTTCGGTACGGTTACCGGCCGCCGCCGCCGCTGCGGCTGGTTCGACGCTGTGCTGGTGCGCCAGACCGTCTGCACCTCGGGCATCACCGGCATCGCGCTGACCAAGCTGGATGTTCTGGACGGTCTTGATGAAATCAAGATCTGCATCGGCTACGAACTGGACGGCGAGCGCATCGATTATCTGCCGGCTTCGCAGGGTGCCCAGGAGCGCGTGAAGCCGATTTACGAAAGCCTGCCGGGCTGGAAGGAATCGACCGAAGGTGCTCGCACCTGGGCCGATCTGCCGGCGCAGGCGATCAAATATGTGCGTCACGTCGAAGAACTGATCGGTGCTCCGGTCGCTCTTCTGTCGACAAGTCCGGAACGGGACGACACAATTCTTGTGCAGAATCCCTTCCAGGATTGAGATCTGTGACGTTAGAAGCACATTATTAAGGACTGCGGTTGCGTGCTGCGAATCACCGCACGCAACCACCTTTCGTTTTCGGCGTTCCATGTGTGTGCCGAACAAACAATCTGTGTTAGGAAAAGGGTACTGCGAGGTTCTCTGTCGCGGCGAAGTTGTTGAAGAAATAGCACCGGTTTTCGAAAAACTTGCTATAAGCCTGAGAATGAAACGAAATCTCGGGCCCGCAGAACAGATCCTTGCAGTCGGCCGGTAGGCAGGAAGATGGCTGATTACTATTCAATTCTGAAGAAAACGATCGCGTCTTTACCTGAAAACAATGGTGCTGCACGCAGAAGCGTTTACAGCCGTGCGCGCAATGCCATTGTCAATCAGCTGAAAGCCTATGAGCCGCCGCTGGCGCCGTCCGAGATCACGGCCGAGCAGTTGCGTCTGGAAGAAGCCATCCGCAAGGTGGAAGCCGAAGCCGCCCGCGAAAGCCTCGGTCTCAGCCCCACTGTTCCGAAGGTCGAAACGCCGGCCCCAGCGCCGCAGGTTTCCGCGCCGCCCGTGACGCCGCCTCCGGCCGAACCGGTGGCAGAGGCTGCGCCCGAAGCGCCTGCGCCTGCGCCGCAGGAACCTGAAACAACTGCAGCGCCGGTGTTGGATACCCCGGCTCCGTCGCCCTTGAAGGAAACCCTGACACAGGCCGAAGCGCTTGGGACGGCGGCCAGCCAGGCTGTTCACCACGCCAAGGAAGCCGCCGACCCGGGCGCTGCGCCTGTGCGCCAGGAGCCCTCTTTCGGCGGACCGGTGCAGCCGGAACAAGCAGATGATGGCCTGTTCGAGCCTGCAGATAACGCCGGTGCGGCCGACCCCGCCGACCAAGCTTATCCTGGCGACGAGACAGCCAAGCCGAAGGACAAGTCGACCTCCAAGAAAAGCCGCTCAAAGCGCGCCAAGCCGAGTGCTTCGGATGCGCTGCGTGGTGATTCATCCGGCAGCCGCACCGTTCCGATCGCGATTGCTGCAGGTGTCCTGCTGCTGGTGCTCCTGGGCGCCGGAGCCTATTTCCTGATGCCTGCGGGCGATGAGACAGCCGATAGCGGCAACGTGCCCGTCGCGTCTTCTTCGCAAACGCCTGTCGATACGCAGCCGGACACCACGCCGGAGCCTTCGACCGCTGCCCCTGCCGGAGAAGGTGAAGAGCCTTCGAAAAACACCGACCGCCTGTTGAACGAAGGTGAGACGGATGTGGTTGCCCCGGATGCACGTACGGTAACCACGACGACGATTACCGGACAGTCTGATTCGCCTGCGCAGGCCGATACACCGCAGGTCGATACACCAGCGTCCGCTGCGCCCGAACCTTCCCAGCCGTCCATCGTGACGAGCGGAGAAAACGATCAGTCTTCTGCAACCACCGAAAGCCCGATTGCGGTACCGGAAGACAATCTCTCGGCCATTTCGCCAGACGAAACTTCACCGGCTCCGTCCGCCACGGCTGCGGATTCCTCGGTGCAGCGCTCTATCCTTTACGAAGAAGGGGAAGAGTCCGGCGGTGCCGGAACGGCTGCGCAAGGCGCTGTCGTTTGGGGTGTCGATGAAGAAACGAATCTGGACGGCAAGGCTCTCGCGGTTCTGAGCGCCTCCATTGAAATCCCCGAGCGGGATGTGAAGGTCGACATTCGCATCAAGCCGAATGACGATACTTCCTTGCCCGCCAGCCATCTGGTCGAGATCAAGTACGAGTTCCCGGAAAACTTCGCTCCAGGTGACGTCGTCAACGTGCCAGGCCTGGTCATGAAGCCTACAGAAGAAGCTCGTGGCGATGCGCTGATCGGCGCTTCCGTGAAAGTGTCCCCGGGCTTTTTCTGGATTGCCCTTTCCAGCTTGCCGAACGAGCAGCAACGCAATCTCGCCCTACTGCGTGAACGCGGCTGGATTGACATTCCGATGCTTTACGAAAACGGCAAGCGCGGCATCCTGACCCTGGAAAAGGGAACCGCCGGTGCAGATGCCGTTGAAAAGGCGATCACGTCCTGGCAAGCCGGCTAAGCGCCAGCCTGCCTCCTTTCAAAATCTGAAGAAGCCGCCTCACGGCGGCTTGCCTTTTTCCGTCACACAAGGCATGGTCCGCCTTGGTCCGAGGGGTGTTCCGGTTACCGGAGCTGAGATGGCGTAATGCCGAACCCTTAGAACCTGATCCGGGTCATGCCGGCGAAGGGACGGAATCCTTAGCCTATTCCCGGATCTCCATTGTCATTTTCGGCTTGTCCGAAGACGGGAGATCCTATGCGTACTTGTCTGCGACCACTGCGGTCGCCGCACATCCGAATGCCGGTATCGGCTTTCATGCGTTCCTGTTGGCCAATGGCGGCGGGGGCTGCGGGATGATGGCGTTTGCGAAAGCTGTTGCCAGGACCATACTCGGCCTCCTGCTGACTGTCGCAATCTGGGCGGCAATCGTCCATGTGTTCGACACCCAGCATTATATCCTGCCGGGTCCGGACCGCGTCTTTACAGCCTTTGTCAAACACGCAGGCTTCCTTCTGCATCATGCCGGCATCACCGCCTATGAGACGGTGCTCGGGTTTGTGCTGGGGGCAGCCGCCGGGGCATTGCTTTCCGTTCTTTTGTGGCTGTTTCCGATTGCTGCAAGGTTCGCCATGCCGCCCATTCTGGTGACGCAGGCCCTGCCTGTTTTCGCAATCGCGCCGATCCTGGTGCTCTGGCTCGGTTTCGGGCTGGCCTCCAAGATCGTCGTCATCATCCTGGTCATCTTCTTCACGGTCACATCGACGTTTTTCGATGGCCTGCAGCGGCTTGACCCGGGTTTGTGCGATCTCGCCCGGCTTTATCGTCTGTCTCGCCTGAAGGAACTCTGGTTCTTTCGCCTGCCGTCAGGCTTGCCGGCGTTTGCCTCCGGCCTGCGGGTGGCCGCGGTGTTCGCTCCCATGGGGGCGATCATCGGCGAATGGGCCGGGGCAAAAGGAGGCCTTGCCTTCATCATGCTTCAAAGCAGCAACCGGATGCAGGCGGACATGATGTTCGCCGCCCTGATCCTGCTCGCGGCGATGGTGCTGATCATGCGCTTTGCCGTGAACCATCTCACCCGACTTCTTGTTCCCTGGCAGCCGCTCACCTAGCTGCCGCTCTACGGAGGACCTCATGAAAAAACAAATCCTGTCACTAGCATTGGCGGCCGGGCTGCTGGCATCGGGGCCGGTACAGGCCAGTGAGAAACTGACCTTGCTGCTCGACTGGTTCATCAATCCGGATCACGCGCCGCTGGTAACTGCGCAGACCAAGGGTTTCTTCGAGGCAGAAGGCCTCGAGGTTGAGATCATCGAACCGGCGGACCCGGCGATGCCGCCGAAACTGGTTGCTGCCGGGCAGGGCGATATCGCAGTGTCCTATCAGCCGACGCTTCATGCGCAAATCGAGGAAGAGCTGCCGCTGAAATGGATCGGTACGCTGGTGGAAACGCCCCTCAATTCGCTCATCGTGCTCAAGGACGGCCCGATACAGGAACTGAAGGATCTCAAGGGGAAGAGTGTCGGCTTTTCCGTGTCTGGCTTCGAGGACGCGATGTTGGGCCAGATGCTGCGTTCGGCCGGTTTGACCATGGATGATGTGGAGCTGGTGAACGTGAATTTCGCGTTGTCAGGCTCTCTTCTTGCCGGTCAGGTGGATGCGGTGATCGGCGCATATCGCAATTTCGAGCTCACCCAGCTCGAAATCGAAGGCAAACCCGGCAAGGCTTTCTTCCCCGAAGAAAACGGTGTGCCGATCTTTGATGAGCTGATTTATGTCGTCAACAAGGACAAGACGGACGATCCACGCTTCGCCAAGTTCCTGGCAGCCGTGGAAGCGGCCACGATCTATCTGAGCAATCACCCGGAAGAAGCCTGGAATGCCTTCATAGAAGCGTATCCGAACCTCAATGACGAGCTGAACAGGCGTGCATGGTTCGATACGTTGCCGCGGTTCGCCAAGCGTCCGGCTGCACTTGATGAAGGCCGCTACCAGCGCTTTGCGGAATTCATGGCCGAAGCCGGTCTGATCAGCAAGGTCGTGCCGGTGGAGAGCTACACAGCCGAAATCCGCTGAACATCAGCTTAGGCAAAAGAAAAGCGCCGGAGCATAGCTCCGGCGCTTTTTTGGTTCTCTTTGTCCGAGTGCCTCAGGCGGCGGGCTGGTCCATTGTGCGGGCGCTGTTGCGCACGGCTTTCTGAACCTTTTCGAAAGCGCGAACCTCGATCTGGCGGACGCGCTCGCGGCTGACGCCGAATTCGCCCGAAAGGTCTTCCAGCGTCATCGGGTCTTCGGCCAGGCGACGTGCTTCAAAGATGCGCCGTTCACGCTCGTTGAGCACGTCCATTGCGTCGTTCAGCATCTTGCGACGCATGTCCAGCTCTTCCTGATTGGCAAGCAGGGTTTCCTGACTGTCGCTTTCATCGACAAGCCAGTCCTGCCATTCACCGGCATCAGCTTCCGCGCGCACGGGCGCATTCAGGCTGGCATCGCCGCCCAGACGGCGGTTCATGGACACCACTTCCTCCTCGGACACCCCGAGTTTGGTGGCAATCTCAGAGACCTGATGCGGCTTCAGATCGCCTTCGTCCAACGCCTGGATCTTGCCCTTGAGGCGACGCAGGTTGAAGAACAGGCGTTTCTGGTTGGCCGTGGTCCCCATTTTCACGAGGGACCATGAGCGCAGGATGTATTCCTGGATAGCCGCCTTGATCCACCACATGGCATAGGTCGCGAGCCGGAATCCCTTGTCCGGTTCAAAGCGCTTGACCGCTTGCATCAGGCCGACGTTGCCTTCGGAAACGACTTCTCCGATCGGCAGGCCATACCCGCGGTAACCCATGGCAATCTTGGCGACGAGGCGTAGATGGGAATTGACTAGGCGTTCTGCAGCTTCAGGGTCTTCATGCTCTTTGTAGCGCTTGGCGAGCATGTACTCTTCCTGCGGCTGAAGCATCGGAAACTTGCGGATCTCGTCCAGATACCGGCTGAGACCGCCTTCCCCTGCTGTAAGCGTCGGAACGTTCTGGGCCATAACATGCACCCCCTTTCGTCAAGTTTGCGACCCCTTCCTCCCGCTGCCCCGCAGTGATACGCAAGCAAGCCATTTTTGAGGGAAGGCGGACGCACAATAGTGTCCGTACAGGCACACAGAAGGTTCTAATATAGGTCCAAATTGGTCGATTGCATGGTCAGAAAACGAAAACGCATCCTAAAATTTTTGTAATCCGGACAAAAGATTTGCGAAATCATCCGGGTAAGGGCTCTCAAAGCGCAAGGTTTTACCATTTGCCGGGTGTTCGAAAGCCAGCAGGCCGGCATGCAGGGCTTGCCTGTGAAAACCGTTTACGAGGCTTTTGAGCGGCTCATCGAGCCTGTTTGCCTTGGTCTTGAAACCCGACCCGTAATCATCGTCTCCGATCAGCGGATGGCCAATGTGGGCCATGTGAACGCGGATCTGGTGTGTGCGTCCGGTTTCAAGGCGGCATTCCAGCAGCGAGGCGAGCGCAGGCTGTTCGGCATTGCCGAAGCGCTCCTTCACCTGCCAGTGGGTGATGGCGTGGCGGCCGGAAGTCTTGACGACGGCAATCTTCTGACGGTTTGCCTGCGAGCGGGCCAGATTGGCGTTGATCGTGCCCTTCAGGCCGGAGGGTGCTCCCCAGACCAGAGCCGAATAGGCGCGTTCCAGCGGTCCGGTGCGGCCGTGGTCGGCAAACTGGGCTGCAAGGCCCTTGTGGGCCTGGTCTGTCTTGGCGACGACAAGCAGTCCGGAAGTGTCCTTGTCGATCCGGTGAACAATGCCGGGGCGCTTCACGCCGCCGATGCCGGAAAGGCTGTCACCGCAATGATGGATGAGTGCATTGACGAGGGTGCCGGTCCAGTTGCCGGCGCCAGGATGGACGACAAGCCCCGCCGGTTTGTCGACCACGATAAGGTGTTCGTCCTCAAAGACGACCGAGACGGGGATGTCCTCGCCCTTGGGCTCCGGGTCTTCCGCCTGCGGCAAAGTGAGGGTCAGGGCATCGCCTTCATTGACCCGGTATTTCGGCTCCACTATTTTCGCGCCGCCGACGGTGACGTCCCCGGACTTGATCAGGGACTGGATCCTGTTGCGGCTAAGGGCTTCCAGATGAGCCGCCAGCACCGCATCCAGCCGTTTCCCGGCATCGGCTGCATCAACTGTTAAACTGAAATCCTGGTCCATACCGGCCGGATACTCGAGGGAATTGTCTGTCATGTCACAACCTGATTATCGGGATGAGGGGCCGGGTGAAAAGCCGCTTGATCCTGCGGCCGAACGCATCCAGGCCAAGCTGAAGCGTCTGTTGCTCGGCTCGTCCCTCGTCATGATCGCCGGCTTTATCGCTGTCTTTGCAGCAATTCTCTACAAGATCAACTCCAATAAGTCCGATGTTTCAGCCGATCAATATGCCGCAACAGTGGCAGTTGGCGCTGACGCGGAAATTTTGCAGGCCGACCTTTCGAACGGTCTCTTGCTGGTTCTGGTGCGCGAAGGCAGCAAGACGGCGCTACTGCGCTTCGATCCCGTCACGGGCAAGCAACTGGGTCGCACGGATTTTGTCGCGCGCTGACGTAGCGTCGCGCATACGGCGCGCGGTTATGAACAGGCATGTGACAGAAAAATGAAAATTAGGGCTTGCGTCTTTTGTCATGCAGCCGTATACGCACGGTCCTCGGCTTGAGGCACTGAGCTTCTCAAGCCCCGCGCGCCCATCGTCTAGCGGTCTAGGACGCCGCCCTTTCACGGCGGAAACACGGGTTCGAGTCCCGTTGGGCGTGCCATTTCTCCCCAAGGCACAAACAGCATATCCACATCCTGCGCACAGGGTTCTCCACCCGTTTGTGCACCGGCTACACGGAGTGCTGTGTTCGATCAGCCGGCAGTGCTGTCT
Source organism: Labrenzia sp. 5N (assembly GCF_012395805.1). Taxonomy (NCBI): domain Bacteria; kingdom Pseudomonadati; phylum Pseudomonadota; class Alphaproteobacteria; order Hyphomicrobiales; family Stappiaceae; genus Labrenzia; species Labrenzia sp. 5N. The sequence continues at coordinate 228,558 of NZ_JAAZTM010000011.1, forward strand.
TCCTGCTGGCCGGTCTCGATCAGCTCGACTTCCGCGTCTTGCGCGATCTGCGCGAAGTCTGGCGAGGGGCAATAATCCGTCACGAAAGTAGTGACCTGTCGCAGGTGTCCGACACGGACCGGTGCAGTGCGCTCGAACTTGGTGCTGTCGGCCGCCAGAATGACGTGCCTGGCGTTGTCCATGATGGTCTTGGTGACTTTCACTTCCCGGTAGTCGTAATCGAGCAGGGAGCCGTCGGGATCGATCGCTGAAGCGCCGATGACCGCGAAATCCACCTTGAACTGGCGCATGAAGTCCACCGCGGCCTCGCCGACAATGCCGCCGTCGGAATGGCGCAACACGCCACCGGCAATCACCACCTCGATCTGGGAATAGCCGCGCATCAGGCTGGCGACGTTGATGTTGTTGGTGATCACCATCAGGCCGCGATGCTGGAGCAGCGCCTGTGCGACGGCTTCCGTGGTGGTGCCGATGTTGATGAAGATGGACGCGTTGTCAGGAATGAGCGAGGCAACCTTCTCGCCGATGTCTGCCTTTTCCCTGCTGGAGATGATCCTGCGGGCCTCGTAGCCGACATTTTCGATGCCGGACGACAGCAGGGCCCCGCCGTGGGTACGCGCCAGCAGGCGCCGGTCGCAAAGCTCGTTGAGGTCCTTGCGGATCGTCTGCGGGCTGACATCAAACCGCCGGGCGAGATCGTCGACGCTGACGCGGCCCATCTGCCGTGCGAGTTCGAGAATGGCGTTGTGGCGTTCGATCAACATGTACGGCAGACTCATCCTGTGCATGACGGGCTGGTTGCGTTCCTGCATCTGCAAACGGAAATGCGGGCGAGGAGCAACAGCGCGTCAGGTTCGTTCAATTTTCGGACGAATGTCCATCGGACTAGATGACCGGAGCGACCTGCTCAGATCAAGCCACATCTTTCTTTTTTTGTTTCGTGGCTTTCGTTTTCCGGTCGCTGTCTTGCGCGGCGCCGGTACTTGCAGGCGCTGTTTCCGCCTCCGGCTTTGGCTTGTTCCGGCTGGAGGCAACGATCCTGCTTACCAGCGCTTCAGCCGCGTTGGCGATATCGCCGGATCTTGATTGTGCTTGTGCCGTGCCCTGGTCCGCGTCTGCCTGCAGATTTTCCTTGGAGGATGCCTCAGGCCGGTTGCGATCTTCCGGCGGGCTGTCCTTGGTCTGAAGAGAAACCGGGACGAAAGGCGGTGCCGGCTTTGCGGGAGCGCCTGCGGCAGAAGCATTGACGGCTGGAGACGCCTGACCGGTCAGCTTTTCGGCAAGGGCGCGGAAATCGCGGCGCAGATCCACGAGAGCAGGAACCGAGGACAGGTCCTTCTGCAGCTTTGCCATCTGGGCGGTGATCCGCTGAAGCGCACGGTCTTTTTCAGCAGCGTCGGCCTGGTAGCGGGCAGCTTCGCCGGAAAGCTTTTCCAGCTCGGCATCAAGATGTTTCTGGCGCTCGTTTTCCGGAAGCCTGGCTGCGTCCAGCATCAGCGACAGACGGGTGACTTCAGCCTGTGCGGACACATAGTTGGATTCGGTGTCAACCAATTGGGCTTCCAGTTCGGCGAGCCTTGTCTTGGCGGTTTCGCTGCGCGCAGCATCCATCTGGCCTGCAACTGTCGGCTCATACCGGGCCAGCTTGGCCTTCAAAGTGGCAACTTCCGCTTCAAGTCCGGTGATTGTCGCAAGTGCCATGGTGCCGGACGCTGGCAGCCAGCCGCTGTCGTCTTCTGCGGGTTCTTCCGGCTTCGCCTCGGCAGGCGTGTCTTCGGGGCCTTTTGTCCAGCTTTCCGCAAGAGCCCGTTCGGCTTCCGACAGCTTCTTTTTCAGGGAGGTCACTTCGGACGACAGCATGTCGACAGCGTGCTGATCACTCGCCTGGGCGGCGACCTTGGCTTCCAGGCCGGAAATCTTTTCCTTGTGAGATTTCGTCAGCGCTTCAACTTCCGCCCGCATCCGCGTGGTTTCGAGCTGAAACTTCGCAGCCTTCTCACGCTCGTTGTCGAGACGCTTCTCGACACGGCGCAATTCTACCGCATGGCGCGCACGTTCCTGGTCCTGGGCAGCGCGGACTTCGGCGTAACTGGTCGGATTGACGGCGCGCAGGGCTTCTTCGGTCAGTCGGGCGGCCCGGCGGTAAAATGCGGGCAGGATTGCCAGTCCGATCAGGCCGGCGGTGCAAAACCCCAGCGCCACATACATCGCTGCTTCAATCAAGTCCGGCTCCCGGTTACGTTCTAAAAAACGCCCACAACTCCATCATTAGACGACAGTAGGCCTGCCGCCAAGTGTCCTGCGTGGAACGAATGCAACCCGTCTTCGTCGCCAGGTTGCGACAGCCGCCTTTCCGGTCCGATCAGAACGGGTTCCAGGTCGGCTTGTCGGTGAACTTCAGATATCCCATGTTCAGCCCGAGACGGGCGCCGACACCGGCGCGCACAGGCACCAGCACGATTTCGTTGTTCAAGAGCACGGTCATGCCGACCCCGCCGACCAGGTAGGCCGATCCGTTGACACCGGCAAAGCGGGTGTAGAGGGAGTTCACGGTTGGCAGGTTATAGACCAGCATCATCACCCGGGCACCATCCGCGCCAAAGTCCCAGCCTACGGACGGGCCTTGCCAGAACAGCTTGTGAGTGCCGGCGTTGCGTGTGTAGAGGTTGCCTTCGCCATAGCGGGCGCCGGCGATGAGCGCTCCGGAGCCTTCTTCCCCAAGCACGTAACCGTTCGGTTCGCCGTAGCTGGAGAAGGCCTTCTCGACAACTGATGCAAGCCCACCCGAAACAGAGCCGAAGAACTGGTGACCTGCCTGCAGGATTTCGTCCTGGTCGTAGGTCTGACCAGACGGAATGGGCTCATTGCCGGAATTCTGGGAGTACGCCGGGTTGGAAAACGCAAATGCACACAGGGCCAGGAACGCAGCCGATATCAGGGATACAACTCGCCGGGAACTTTGTGCCATTCGATATTCTCCGAAAATCTGTTGGCCGCGCCGATTGTTGCCGCTCGGTCAGACCGCAATGTTAAACTGATGCAATATCATGCTGATTCGCATGAGATGGTGCACCTTACATAAGCCGAATCAATGGAAAGCTGGCCTCAAAAAAAGACAAGGTTATGTCTTTGTGCTGTATTGATCCTGCTCTCCTGTCTTTTTGCGGGGAAAGTCTTCGCGCGTCCCCAGGTTTTCGTTCCCGATCCGATCACGGGATACGCGCTCGGCGGACATGATCCGGTGAGCTATTTCGTCGATGGTTACCCGCGCAAGGGAAAGCGGAACCATGTGCACAAATGGGGTGGCACGGAATGGATCTTCGTCAATGAAGGCAATCTTGCCGCCTTCAAGCGGGATCCTGAAGCCTATGCACCGCTTTTTGCCGCCTGCGGCGGGTATGCGCTGTCCGAGGGCTTTGGCACGGCCGGCAATCCGTTCATCTATGCCATTGTCGACGGACGACTGGTCTTTTTCCATTCGGTGGTCAACCGGTTCCTGTTCGTCGTCAACGGCAGCCAGCTGATGACGGCGGCCCAAGACAATGCCGAACGGGTCGGCTGCGTGCCGATGCGGTAGGTGGTTACCCGGTTAAACTGCTCCCGGACACCGGAAAAGGCGGATTTCGGGGCAAACTTTCATCTGGATGACACGGTTTGCTGCCCGCCGCTGCCTTGGCAGTCGCCGTGCGGATGTGTAACTCTTGCAGCCACTATATCGAATCAGTTTCCGCCGCCTCCTCAAGAAGAGCCTCAAAACGCCATGTCTGCACTAAAAGAGCTTTCCTCTCTTGATCTTGCCGCCCTGGTGGCCAGCCGCGTCTGCCACGACATCATTTCTCCCGTCGGGGCGATAACCAACGGGTTGGAAGTGCTGGACGAGGAGGGGTCGGAGGACATGCGTGAATTCGCCATGGACCTCATCCGCAAGAGCGCGCGCCAGGCATCTGCAAAACTGCAGTTCGCCCGTCTTGCCTTCGGCGCTGCAGGCTCGGCAGGCGCGGAGATCGACCTGGGGGACGCTCAGGTCGTTGCCACCGGGTTCATGGAAAACGAAAAATCCGATCTGAATTGGCAATTGACCCGGCACCTGATGCCGAAGAACTACGTAAAACTACTTCTCAACTTGATCCTCATCGCCAACCAGTGCGTTCCGCGCGGTGGAGAAATCAAGGTTGAAATGGAAGGCGATCCACAATCTCCGTCCTTCACGCTTCAGGCCAGCGGTCTCAATCCGCGCATTCCGCTCGGAATGAAGGAAACTCTGAGCGGAGAAGAGCCTGAACGGGTCGATGCGCACTCGGTTCAGCCGATCTACACGTTGCTGCTCGCCCGTGAATGCGGAATGGTATTAACGATAGATAAACAAGAAGAGTTGGTAAAAATAACGGCCCTCTTGGCAGAATAAACAAGGCCTTCAAAAGTCTCCATCCGCTTCAGCGTATCTTAACTGTTTGCCGTCAACCTAGCTCTCATGGACTTCTCGGTCCAGACGTCCCTTTTGGGATGCGGAACCAGTAACAAGTCGGGTGAGAGCAGGCCATGGACGACCTCCTCAGGGAATTCATTACCGAGACAAACGAAAGTCTCGATGTTGTTGACGTTGAGCTCGTAAAATTCGAGCAGGAACCGAACAACGCGACTATCCTAGATAATATTTTCCGCCTGGTGCACACTATCAAGGGCACCTGTGGCTTCCTGGGTCTTCCCCGTCTTGAAGGTATCGCGCATGCGGCTGAAACCCTCATGGGCAAGTTCCGCGATGGCGCTCCTGTCACGCAAGAGGCCGTTTCCCTCATTCTGACCTCGATCGACCAGATCAAGGACATTCTGGGTGAACTGGAAGCTGCCGAAGGCGAAGAGCCGCAAGGCGACGACAGTGAGCTGATCGGCCAGCTGGAAGAGATGTCCGCGAAAGCTGATGCTGCCATGAAGGGTGGCGCAGCCGTCAAGGAAGCGCCTGTGGCTGAAGCCGTTGCGGCAGAGCCTGAAGCGCCTGCCGAAGAAGCTGCCGCCGAGCAAGCTCTTGAACGTCCGCTCCGTCCTGGCGAAGTGTCGCTGGACGAACTGGAGCGCGCGTTCCGCGAAACCGAAGTTGAAGTCGAAGTCGCCGAGCCGGAAGTTCCGGAACTCGAAGAGATCGTCGACGAAGCCGATGAGCCAGAGCCTGCTCCCGTTGCGGTCAAGGCAGAAGCCAAGGCTGCTGCGAAAGCCCCGGCGAAAAAGGCTGGCGGCGAAGGCGGCGAGAAGAAATCCTCCGGTGGCGGTGTTTCCAACCAGAGCATCCGCGTTGCGGTCGACACGCTCGAGCACCTGATGACCATGGTGTCCGAACTGGTGCTGACCCGGAACCAGCTTCTGGAAATCGTACGTCGCCATGAAGACAGCGAATTCAAGGTGCCGCTGCAGCGTCTGTCGAATGTAACTGCCGAACTGCAGGAAGGCGTCATGGCGACGCGCATGCAGCCGATCGGCAATGCCTGGCAGAAACTGCCACGCATCGTTCGCGATCTCAGCCAGGAACTTGAAAAGCCGATCGAACTGGAAATGATCGGTGCGGATACCGAACTGGACCGCCAGGTTCTCGAGATGATCAAGGACCCGCTCACGCACATGGTCCGCAACTCGGCCGACCATGGTCTTGAGCGTCCGGATGAGCGCCGCTCCGCTGGCAAGCCTGAAAAGGGTACCATTACCCTGGCGGCTTACCATGAAGGCGGCCACATCATCATCGAAGTTCGCGATGACGGTAAGGGCATCGACGTCGACAAGGTGAAGGCGAAGGTCGTGGAACGCGGCCTGGCGTCGGAAGCCGAAGTCGACAAGATGACGGACGCCCAGATCCACAAGTTCATCTTCGCAGCCGGGTTCTCCACGGCGGCAAAGGTCACGAGCGTGTCCGGCCGCGGCGTCGGCATGGATGTCGTTCGCAACAACATCGAACTGATCGGTGGTACCGTCGACCTACGCTCTACCCAGGGCAAGGGCTCGAGCTTCATCATCAAGATCCCGCTGACGCTTGCCATTGTTTCGACGCTGATCGTCGAAGCCGGCGGCGACCGGTTCGCCATCCCGCAGCTTTCCGTTGTCGAACTGGTCCGCGTGCAGACCAATTCGGAACACCGTATAGAGCGGATCAAGGACACCCCGGTCCTGCGCTTGCGCAACAAGCTGCTGCCGCTGGTGCACCTGTCCCAGCTCCTCGGTATCTATGAGGGCGAAAACGCGGACGAGGCGATTGATGCGGACAACGGCTTCATCGTTGTCATGCAGGTCGGTAGCCAGACATTCGGCGTGGTTGTCGACGGTGTCTTCCATACGGAGGAAATCGTGGTCAAGCCGATGTCGACGATGCTGCGCAACCTCGGCATGTTCTCCGGCAACACCATCCTGGGCGACGGTTCCGTGATCATGATCATCGATCCGAACGGCATCGCCGGTGCCATGGCAAGCCATGCATCCAGCGCGGTCACCGAGAACCAGGAAGACGAACGGGAAGACCTGCAGAGCCGTGCGATTTCCGGCCAGAGCTCGATCTCGCTTCTGCTGTTCCGTGCCGGTGCGCCGGAACCGAAAGCCGTGCCGCTGTCGCTGGTCACGCGCCTGGAGGAGTTCGAGGTCTCCAAGATCGAACGGTCGAACGGCCGCGATCTGGTCCAGTACCGCGGTGCGCTCATGCCGCTCGTCTATCTGAACGAAGGCGACAGCCACAAGTCGGAAGGCACGCAGCCGATGCTGGTGTTCTCCGATGCGGGACGCTCCATGGGCCTCGTGGTCGACGAGATCGTCGACATCGTCGAGGACCGCATGAACATCGAAGTCGGTTCGGAACGTCCGGGCATCCTCGGCTCTGCCGTGGTGAAGGAACGTGCGACCGAGATCATCGACCTCGGCTACTATCTGCCGCAGGCCTTTGAAGACTGGTTCATGCGCAAGGAAATGGACATCGAGGCGCTGACGAAGAAGGTTCTCTTCGTGGATGACTCGTCCTTCTTCCGCAACATGCTGACACCGGTTCTGAAGGCTGCCGGCTACGATGTGACCACCTGTACCGGTCCGCATCAGGCGTTCGAACTTCTGGAAAACGGCGACAAGTTCCATGCGATCGTCAGTGATATCGAAATGCCGGAAATCAACGGCTTCGAGTTCTGTGAATCGCTGCGCCGCGATCCCCGGTTCCGCAATATTCCGATCCTGGCCCTGTCGTCCATGGTGACGCCGGCCTCGATCGAACGCGGCCGCCAGGCGGGCTTTGACGACTATGTCGCCAAATTCGACCGTCCGGGCCTGATCGCCGCCCTGAAAGACGTCTTCTCCGGTGAAATGGGAGCTGCAGCATGAGTGTGCTGGAACACAAACTGACCGCGGAGCAAAAAGCCGCGAGTGACATGATCCAGTATGTGACCGTGGTCATCGGCGGCCAGCTGTTCGGCCTGCCCATTTCCCAGGTTCACGACGTGTTCGTGCCGGAAAGCGTAACTCGCGTGCCGATGTCCGCACCCGAGGTTCAGGGTGTCCTGAACCTGCGTGGACGCATCGTCACCGCAATCAACATGCGCCGCCGCCTTCACTTGCCTCCGCTGAAGGAAGGGCAGATGATGGCCGTGGGCATCGAGTACAAGCAGGAAAGCTACGGCCTTGTCATCGACACGGTTGGTGAGGTGCTGACGCTGCCGTCCGCATCTGCAGAGCCCAACCCGTCGAACCTGGATCGCCGTTGGGCCGAGATCTCCGGAGGCGTCCATCGTCTGGACGGCCGCCTGATGGTCATTCTGGATGTCGACCGTCTGCTTGGTGCGATGTTCACCGAACCCATGGCTGCAGCATAACTGGGCCGCAATGGCCATTGAGTGGAGTTACGCCTGATGAAACAGTGCCTCGTAGTAGATGACTCAAGCGTCATCCGGAAGGTGGCTCGCCGCATTCTCGAGGATATGAATTTCGAGATTACGGAAGCGGAAGACGGCCAGAAGGCGCTTGACGAATGCCGCAAGACCATGCCGGACGCGATCCTGCTGGACTGGAACATGCCCGTCATGGACGGACTTGAGTTCCTGACCAGCCTGCGTGCGGAAGAAGGCGGAGAAAACCCGATCGTCGTATTCTGCACGACCGAAAACGATGTTGCTCACATCGCCCGCGCCATCCGCGCCGGTGCAAACGAGTACATCATGAAACCGTTTGACCGCGAAATCGTGGAAGCCAAGTTTCAGGAAGTCGGTCTTATCTAGTTTCGAGTTGGGCAGTCTAAATGGCGTTTGCGCAAAGAAGCATAACTGCGGGCACGAGTCCGGGCAGCGACCCCATCAAAGTCATGGTCGTAGATGACGCTGTCGTCATCCGCGGACTCCTGACACGCTGGCTCGGTGAAGACAAAAGTCTGAAAGTCGTCAGCTCGCATCGCAACGGCAAGCTTGCTGTAGAAGATATCGAAAAAAGCAATCCCGACGTCGTCGTTCTCGACATCGAGATGCCGGAAATGGACGGCATGACGGCCTTGCCGCTCATGCTGGCGAAGAAGCGCGATCTCGTCGTGATCATGGCTTCGACACTGACCCGCCGCAACGCGGAAATCAGCTTGAAGGCCCTGTCTCTGGGCGCGGCCGACTACGTGCCGAAGCCGGAATCGACTTCCGAGGTCACGACGTCCATCGATTTTCGCCGTGAGCTGATCGAGAAGGTCAAGGCTCTTGGGGCACGTGCACTGCGCATGCGCGGTCCTGCGCGCACCATGCGGGCAGAAACCAGCGCAGGCCGCACCGCGCAGCCGGTCAGACCGATTTCTGCGCGTCCGGCAACGGATACACGGGCGACCTTTCGCGGAGCTGCTCAACCGGCGGGAGCTGCTGCCGGTGCAGTGAAGTACCAGACACGTCCGTACTCTTCCGCGCGTCCGCGCATCCTTGCGATCGGTTCCTCGACGGGCGGTCCGCAGGCACTGCAGGAAGTCATGCGCGAAGTCGGTACGGCCATGAATGATGTGCCGGTGGTCATCACCCAGCATATGCCGCCAACCTTCACAGCCATTCTGGCCGAGCATATGGGCAAGGCTGCCCTGCGTCCGTCCAAGGAAGGTGAAGATGGCGAAGTGCTGAAACCCGGCAATATCTATGTCGCGCCTGGCGGCAAGCACATGATCGTGGAAAAGGACGGCGGCGTTGCCAAGATCCGGCTGACCGACGGTCCTCCCGTGAACTTCTGCAAGCCTGCCGTCGATCCCCTGTTCGACAGCGTTGCGAAGGTATTCGGTTCGGCAAGCCTGGGTGTCATCCTGACCGGTATGGGTCATGACGGCGCTGAAGGCGTCAAGACCATTGCAGCAGGCGGCGGCAGCGTGATCACGCAGGACGAAGCCACAAGCGTGGTCTGGGGCATGCCGGGCGCAGCTGCACAAACGGGCGTCTGCAGCGAAATTCTACCCTTGAAGGAGATCGGCCCGAAGATCTCGCGCGTTCTGAAGGGGAACACGAGATGACCCCGAGCGAGTTCGAGTTTCTGAAAAACTTCCTGAAGACACGCTCCGGCCTGGTTCTGTCGAACGACAAGCAATACCTGGTCGAAAGCCGTCTTCTGCCGATTGCACGCAGCTCCAAGCTGGAAACGCTCAGTGCGGTGATCCAGCAGCTTCAGCGCGGCACCAACAGAGCGCTGGAAACGGACGTCGTTGAGGCGATGACGACCAACGAGTCGTTCTTCTTTCGCGACAAGACACCGTTCGAGCACTTCAAGGACACGATGCTGCCGGCGCTGCTGGAAAGCCGCGCGACACGCAAGCAGATCAAGATCTGGTGTGCGGCTGCCTCGACCGGGCAGGAGCCTTATTCCCTGGGCATCTGCCTGAAGGAAGATGCGGCCAAGATGGCTGGCTGGCGAACCCGGATCCTGGGTACGGACCTCTCCAACGAAGTGCTGGAAAAGGCCAAGACCGGCCTCTACAGCCAGTTCGAGGTTCAGCGTGGTCTGCCGATCCAGATGCTGCTGAAATACTTCGAGCAGAAGGGCGACATGTGGCAGATCAATGCCGGCATGCGCGCCATGATCGAATGGAAGAAGCTGAACCTGCTGGAAAGCTTCACCCATCTGGGCGAGTTCGACATCATTTTCTGCCGCAACGTGCTGATCTACTTCGATCAGGCAACCAAGACGGAAATCCTCGGCCGGTTGGCGAAATCCCTGCCGGATGACGGGTATCTCGTTCTCGGTGCCGCAGAAACCGTGGTCGGTCTGACGGATGCCTTCAAGCCGGTGCCCGGTAAGAGAGGCCTCTTCCAGAAGAAACAGGCTGCACAGGCCGCGACCGGCACGGCAGCAACGCCGCGCCTGGCCGTGGGAGCTGGAGCAGGCCTGGGTCTGCAGCGTTAGAGCCTGCGTCCCTTCTTCAGCACGGTTCGGACATATCGGATCAAGTTCAAAGGCGGCCTCTGGCCGCCTTTTTCATTCGCTGCACCGTGAAGGAAACCCGTCAAAAAAGCGGTCTGTTGCGAGTGAGCAAGTTTTTGAAATTCATTTCGTTCGTTCGCTCTCGTGAAGTTTATCCGGCTGGCGGCGAACAGCACTTGTCTGCATCTGCATCCATTCCATTTTCTCGAACGTAAGCTTTGCGTCCTGCCGGGCACTCGGGGTGTTCGACTGCGGGACTGTTTTTATGGATCGGAATTGCAGGGAGTGGGAATATGACCGAGATAAAAGTTGAACTCACGCGTCGCGCGGCGCTTCTGGGAGCAGGTGGAGCGCTTGCCGGGGCAAGTCTTGCCGGAACCACCGTTGTCCATGCGGCTGCAGAAAAGCAGGCCTCTGTGCCGGCGCCCGTCGCCCGCTATTCCGTAGGCGGGTTCGAGGTAACCACCCTGCATGACGGTGCGGTCTCCCTGACCGAACCGCAGAAGACCTTCGCCATGAATGTAGACGCGGATACTTTTTCTGCGACCAATGCCGATAACTTCCTGCCCAACGACAGTTTCCAGATCAGTTTCACGCCAACGCTCGTGAACACGGGCAGCGAACTGATCCTGTTCGACACCGGCAATGGCGAAGGTGCCAGGCCAGGTCGCGGCAAGATGCGCGCTGCGCTGGAAAATGCGGGCTACACGCCGGAGCAGGTTGACGTGGTGGTGCTGACGCACATGCATCCCGACCACGTCAGCGGTCTGATGGAAGGTGGCTCGCCGACCTTTGCCAATGCCCGCTATGTGACCGGGCAGAAGGAATATGATTTCTGGGCGGCAATGGATGCGGAAGCCAATGGGGTGACCAAGCTGATGGCGAGCCACGTCAAACCGTTGGCGGAGAAAATGACTTTCCTCGACGATGGCGGCAGCGTGACGACGGGCGTCACCGCGATGGCTGCTGCAGGTCATACCCCCGGTCACATGATCTACATGCTTGAAAGCGACGGCAAGCAGCTTGCCATAACAGCGGATACCGCCAATCACTACGTCTGGTCGCTGGCGCATCCCGAATGGGAAGTGCGCTTCGACATGGACAAGGAAGGCGCCGCGGCCACCCGCAAGACCGTCTTCGGCATGCTGGCCGCCGACAAGATCCCGTTCGTGGGCTATCACATGCCGTTCCCGGCGGTCGGCTACGTGGAGACCAACGACAGCGGTTTCCGTTACGTCCCTGCGTCATACCAGCTGCAGCTCTGATCCTGCCATCGCAAGTGCGGAAAGGCCGGCGGCAACGCCGGCTTTTTTGTTTTCGCCGGATAGTTACGAGTTTCCGTCTGGTAGTGAAAATGTCATAAACGTGTGAAAGCCTTCTTCTCGTTACTTCAGGTTGAGGCGCGCATGTCAGACCATATCTATCAGGCCATTTGGAACGAAGATGCCGACCGGTTCAGCGTCAGCACGCGCAACGTGGATGGCGACTGGACGGACATGACAGCCGACATTCTGCTGGACGAGCAGGTGAAGGCCAAAGGGTCCCGCCAGGTCGACCTGGCCGCGAACCCGCTCTTTGCCCGGGTCGATTTCGACAAGATGGCGGCGAGCGATCTTTATCAGTCCTTCATCCGGCTTCTGGACAACTATGCGGTCCACTTTCGCGACCCGGAAACCATTTCGCCTGCCGAGCGAGACGAGATCGAAGGGTTTCTCGATCTGGTGATTGCAAGCCGGCCGATGCAGATCGCCTTCGAGCATATTTCTGCCGAGCTCGTCAGGGACATGACCGCTGAAACCTTCCGGCAGGATCTGTTCCGGATGTGGTTCGAGGTCTACACCAACTTCTTCCGGGGCAAGTCGACCCACTTCTGCACCGGTTTCGAGCATGTTTTTGTCGGCGAGGGCAAATACAAGAAAGGGGCGAATTCCGCCTCGGAGAAGGGTGAAATCTCCGGTTATCACTCCTGGGTGAAATTCGCGCTCGATGAACTCAACAACCGGGTCGACTACCTTGGTTACAAATACGATCTCGGAGGTCCGGGACCGGAAAATCCCCATGTCGTGACGCTGCAGATGGTCTGGAACCACCAGGACATGACCGGCAACCTTGTCGCTGAGCTCTTCAAGAGCAAGGGTGGATTTTTTGTCGGCAGCAGTCCTGCGTGCGAATTCGCGCTCGGCACGCTTGCCTATTACGAAGGCCTGCACGGCTTGCTCACCAACCAGAAGAAGCGTGTTCAGCTCGGTGAGGGCAAGTTCGATCTGGTGATGTATCACGAGACCACGGCTGATGGCTCGCTGGGACAGCACATCCGCTCATTCTACCCTGTGTTCCTTGGTGACGGCAGCACCCGCACGGACGATTCTGGCAATGTGGTCGTGCGTCCAAGGACCGTTGAAATGCAGAATGACGGTCCGCTTCGCATTCTTTCGGCCCTGCCGAACCCGCCGGGGGATGACCAGGGCACGGAATGGGTGGAGATCTGGAATGCCGGTGCAGCGGACATCGACCTCACGGGCTACGAACTGCGGGACAGGATGGGCCGGCCGCAGCCGGTGGAGGCGGTCGTTCTGATTGCAGGTGCCGTTTTGAAGGTGTCGGTGACGCGGGCAACGGTCCATCACATGCAGATGTCGAACCGCAAGGGGTTGATTACCCTGCATGACAGTTCCGGCGAGATGCTGGCGTCTGTCAATTACGGGCAGGCGGGGGAAGGGGCTGTGCTGACCTTTGCCGAGCGCGCAGGTGGCCAGGGCTAGATCAGCCTTGTCACATCCAACCCTCAACAACAAAAAGCCCCGGCAGTGCCGGGGCTTTTAAAACGTCAACGTCTGATGCTGGATCAGGCGGCTGCTTCGACGTCCGGCTCGCGCAGAACGTAACCTCGGCCCCACACCGTTTCGATGTAGTTCTTGCCGGAGGTTGCAGCTGCCAGCTTCTTGCGAAGCTTACAGATAAACACGTCGATGATCTTCAGTTCCGGCTCGTCCATGCCGCCATAGAGATGGTTCAGGAACATCTCCTTGGTGAGCGTCGTTCCCTTGCGCAGGGAGAGAAGCTCCAGCATCTGGTATTCCTTGCCGGTCAGATGGACGCGCTGGCCGCCGACTTCGACGGTTTTGGTGTCCAGGTTGACCTTCAGGTCGCCAGTGACGATGACCGACTGTGCGTGCCCCTTGGAGCGGCGGACGATTGCGTGGATACGCGCGACCAGCTCGTCCTTGTGGAACGGCTTGGTCATGTAATCGTCGGCGCCGAAGCCGAGGCCGCGAACCTTGTCTTCGATACCCGCGTTACCGGAAAGGATCAGGATCGGTGTCTTGACCTTGGAAACGCGTAGTGTCCGGAGAACCTCGTAACCGGACATGTCCGGCAGGTTCAAATCCAACATAATGATGTCGTAATCGTACAGTTTGCCGAGGTCGATGCCTTCCTCGCCAAGATCTGTCGTGTAGACGTTGAAGTTCTCGGACTTCAGCATCAGCTCGATGCTCTGCGCCGTGGCGCTGTCATCCTCAATCAACAATACACGCATGCCAATCCCCTTGTTCTGCCTTTCCTGGGCAAGTCGCAACGGCTCTGTCGGTGCCTGCTACGAAGGACTGATGTTAACCCCGACTCAAAGCTATCGGTTAATGGTTAACAAAATATGATTCGTAACGGCAAGCTCTGGAGAGAGGAAACTGTGAACAACACTCAACTTATTGAATCCCCAGAAAAAATTCGGATTCACAAATCTTAATGTTGAACTTTAAGAACCGGCGCTAACCGATTCCGTTCAGATTCCTTTCAACAAAGCCGTTTTGACTTCGAAATGGCTCTCGCTTGTCAGCCTTCCAAAGGTTAAGATTAACCAGAGTCGTAAACGATCGGTTACCAAAACCGTTAACGAGGGAAGGAATCTTACGTGAAGGCGCTTTTCGCCGAGATTGATTCGCTCATGCCGACCGAAATTTATGGCCGGGTGACTGCGGTTCAGGGACTTCTCGTCGAGATTGCGGGCCCTATTCACGAAATGAGTGTCGGCTCGAGATTGTTGATCGACAACGGTGAGGATAACCCGAAAGTGCCTGCAGAGGTTGTGGGTTTTCGTGAAGGACACGCACTTTGTATGCCTTTTTCCGGGCTCGAAGGCGTGCGAATGGGTTGCAAAGCCGTGATTCAATCGCGTGACAGCGTGGTTCATCCGGCAAATGCCTGGCTTGGCCGAGTGATTAACGCACTTGGTGAACCGATTGATGGTAAAGGAAGTCTTGTTCATGGCGGAGTGCCTCGCAAATTGCGAAGTTCGCCTCCGCCGGCCTCCGAACGTAAACGAGTTGGACCGCCCCTGGATCTCGGCGTTCGCGCACTTAATACATTCGTAACCTGTTGCGAGGGGCAGCGAATGGGCATTTTTGCCGGCTCCGGCGTCGGCAAGTCCGTGCTGATGTCCATGCTGGCGCGCAATACAAAATGTGATGTCGCGGTCATCGGCCTAATCGGTGAACGCGGTCGAGAGGTTCAGGAGTTCATCGAGGACGATCTGGGCGATTCGGGGCTGGAGCGCTCCGTGGTCGTCGTCGCGACCTCAGATGAAAGCGTTCTGATGCGGCGGCAGGCCGCCTATCTGACCATGACTGTTGCCGAACATTTCCGCGATGAAGGCAAGAACGTGCTGTGCATGATGGACTCGGTAACGCGATTCGCCATGGCACAGCGCGAAATCGGCTTGTCGATCGGCGAGCCGCCAACCTCCAAGGGCTATACGCCGACGGTCTTCACTGAATTGCCGCGACTTCTGGAACGGGCAGGTCCCGGCAAGGAGAACAGCGGATCGATCACCGGCCTTTTCACCGTTCTTGTGGAAGGTGACAATCACAACGAGCCTGTGGCCGACGCGGTGCGCGGTATTCTCGATGGCCACGTGGTGATGGAACGCGGCATTGCCGAGCGTGGCCGTTATCCGGCAATCAATGTGCTGAAATCCGTGTCACGAACCATGCCGCGCTGCGTGCCGCCGGAGCAGCTCCCGGTTCTTCGCAGGGCCCGACAACTTCTGTCGACCTATACGGACATGGAAGAATTGATCCGGCTGGGCGCATACCGTAAGGGGTCGGACCCGACCGTGGACGAAGCCATCTACAGGTTCGACATGATCGACGAATTCCTGAATCAGGGAAAAGACGAAGCGACATCACTTTCTGACGGGTATGAGCAACTTGCCAACCTTTTGGAAATGACTCAGGGGTAGACTGCCCGTGTTAGGGGAGTATTGAGTAATGAAAACCCGAGACAGTTTGATCCGTTTGAAGCGGTTTCAGGTTGACGAGAAACGACGACAGCTTGCTCAGATCGAGAGCATGATCGCCGAGTTCAACCGTATGGCCGATGAACTTGATGACCAGATCCGGTCGGAGCAGGAGCGGGTCGGTATTACGGATGTCACGCATTTTGCCTATCCGACGTTTGCCAAGGCCGCAGCGGACCGTCGCGACAACCTGCGCAATTCCGCGCATGAACTGGACGACCAGCTGCAACGTGCCCAGGACGAGCTCAGCGAGGCGATCGAGGAGCTGAAGAAGTTCGAGCAGCTGGAAGAACGCGACCAGCAGCGCGAGCGCACGGCCCAGGAACTGGCGGAGCAGGATCAGCTCGACGAAGTTGCTGCGCGGGCTCGAGGTCGATAACGGCTTACTGAACTCCCCTGGAAGCAGCCGGTCTCCGAATGGGGGCTGGCAGGGCTTGATATACGTTCTTATATTCCTGATCGTTGCTCGCGGCGGTCAGGTTTTGTGCTTTCCGATCCGGGTGATATAGGAAATGGTGCTCCTCTCGGTGTTGCCGGGCGCAGGTGCCGCTACAAGTTTACGCGATAGCCAGGGTACGGCAGTTTCAATGCGATTTTTTCTGGCTTTGCTGCTTCCCGTTTCCACTTTCTCGTTCGCCCTCGGACTGACGCAGCCGCTCATGCGGTTCGAGCGCCTCTATTTTCTGGAAGACCGACCGACGCTGATCGAAATGGTGACCAGCCTCTATCACGAGGGCGATGCGGTTCTTGCCGCGATCGTGGCGCTGTTTTCGATCGGGTTTCCCGCGCTAAAGATCCTTCTGATCCATGTGGCCGTGCTTAGTGGTGCCAAGACGCGTTCGCTTGCGCTCCTGTCGATGGTCAGCAAGTGGTCGATGCTGGATGTCATGCTGGTGGCGCTGGTGCTTTTTGCCGCCAAGACAAGCGGACTGGCGGCAGCCGCCATTTTGCCGGGCCTCTGGTTCTACGCGGCCGCGACCCTGTCGACGGCAATCGCCGCGACGCTTTGTTCCAAAAGCTGAATTCTCGGAAAACGCGGACTAGAAAAAGCGCTGACAAGGTTGCGCTTCGATAAGTCGGTTGGCGCGAAGCAACGCTGCGCGTTGTCGCTACATTGCCGCGACACGTCCGGGACGATCACCCGTGGGTCTTGGTTTCTTTTCCCGCCGGTTCGCCTGGAAATCACCGCATCGGGATTGTTTGGTCTGTGCCGTGCTGTCGAGAAACTTCTTGTAGGTGGCCGTCCATTCGGAGCCCTGCGTTGCCGGGATCTTCAAGTGGTCGCAGCGAACCTTGGCGAAAAGGGCGAAGGTCGGCGTGTCGAGGCCGGCTTTCTCCGCGGTTCTGAGAACCAGATCCTTCTTGCCGTTGAAGACCGCATCCTTGAGCGCCTTCTGGGCCGTTCGGCCGCGCGCGCTGAGCAGCTCGATCGCATGATTGAAGCGGCCATCCTGCAGCAACAGAATCATAAGCTCGTTGACGGTGATTTCCGCACGCTCCGCTTCGCGCCACAGGAGGGTCATGTCCGGATTGTTGAGGGCATCGCCGAACTCCCGGCGCAGCACCTTCAGTCTTGCGATCTGGTCCAGTTGATCCTGCGACAGGGAGCCTTCGATGATACTGCGCAGACGCTTCTTGGTTTCATCGTCCACAAGCGGCAGCAAGGCCCGGCACACTGCCGGGGAAAGATCGGAGCGCAGGCACAGGTCCTCGCGCAGGACCACGTCTTCCGTGGCGTATTTGACGAAACTCAGCATCGTTTCGCGGGACAGTTTGATCTCGCGGTTGCCGGCCAGAATACGGTGCACCGGGCGGTCGCCTTTTTCGGCAATGGCATCTGAGACTTCAGGCGAGAGATCCGTGCGGCGGGCAATCACCTGCAGGTGGCTGTTGCTCAGCCGTTCGACAAAGTCGATCAGGTCTTCCTGGGTCAGCGCGGGGCTTTGCGCAAGTAGCGGCATGGCCACGTTGACGTCGTCTTCGGCGATCTTGCGGGCAAGCTCCGGCGGGGTGTTGACTTGCGAAGCGAGCTTGTGGGCCAGCCTGGCACGGTCCCTGGGCGAGCCGACACTGTACAGTTTTATGATTACTTCGGAGAAGATTGCCAGTTCCCGGTCGGTCCGCTCATCGAGGTTCGCGATCACAAGTTCGCTCACCTGCGCGAACAGCCGTCGTCGCGCCTCGTCTGTGCCTTCCTGTGCAAGTTTGATCAAGGACCTGGGCATCCTTCCTCCTCGTCGGGCCAGATTGGCGCCCATATTGTTATTATTACGTTACCCGATAAATGGAGGCTGGCATATTACCTTGCGTAAAGGTGAAATCTTTTTGCGATTTCCAGTGAATCCTTGTTTCTGCTGGTTTTGATACGGTCGTTACTGCACGGGAAACTTGCGTTTTATAATAGTACCTAAAAAATGTCCGAAGACAGCAGTCTGAACCCTTTTCATCCGCGAGCGTTCCTCCATATTGTCCCTGCCATGGCCGGACCCCCGCCGGTCTTCCTGGAATTGACAAGAGTTTGAAATGAAGATTTTGCGCTGCTGCCTCTTTGCCCTGATGACAATGATGCTTGCCGGGTTGGCTCCGGTTCTGGCTCAGGAAAGCGGGGGGCAGGCCCCAGCGCAGGAGCAGACGCCACCGGCCGATGTCGAACAGGCGAGCCAGGCCCTGATAAAGGTCCTGAACGACCCTGAAAGCCGGGCGGCGTTGATCGATCTCTTGCAGAAAAGCACAGGGAACGGTCAGCCTGCTGATGGTGACAGGCAGGTTCCCGGGAATGAGGCTGCAATTCCGGTTGAGGGTATCTCCCAACCCCTACAACAGGAAAACTTTGCCCTGCGGATCGGTGAATACACACGGGTTCTGGTAGATGACGCGGGGTATCTGCTGGAGCAGGCAATGCGCTCGTTGAACGGCCTGGTTCTGGTCGCGCGCGGCGATATTCCGGTGAAATGGGACCGGGTCGAGGATATCGCGATCCAGGTCGGCATCGTGCTTCTTGCGGCTTATCTCGGCTTTTTTGCCAGCCAGCTGATCGCGAAGGCACTCTATCCGCGCATGTCGCTTTATGCGCGTTACGGCGGTGGGCTGACGCGCAGCTTCATTCTTGTTCTGACATCGGTCGTCGATGCAGTGACGGTAGGCGTCGGTTGGGCCGTCGGCAACGCGGCGGCCCTGGCAAGCTTCGGTGGAATAAATGCAGGCGTAACGCTTCAGGAAAGTCTCGCGCTGAACGCGTTTTTCATCCTTGGCATGGCCAACGTTTCGCTGCGCTTCATATTTGCGCCGGGGCGGCCGGAACTGCGGTTGCTGCCGTTCACCGATGAAAGTTCGCTCTACTGGTACGGCCGTTTGCGGTTGTTCATGTACTGGATGGTCTTCGGCCTGTTCCTCGCCGTGCCGATCGCCAATGTTGCGGTATCCTTCGTGCTCGGCAACGCCTTGCGGTTCCTCGTCGTGCTTCTCGGGATGATCTATCTTCTGGTGCTGGTGCACCAGAACAGGCACCGGGTAAACGAGGGTGCGCGGGATTACGCCGAGCATCTGCAGAGCGCCCTTGCCAAGCGTGCGCTCGTGCTCGTCGGTCAGCTCTGGCACCTGGCTGCCTACGGCTATATCGCGGCGGTTTTCATCATCTGGGTGACCCGGCCGTTTGACGCGACAACCATTATTCTGCGGGCAACGGGTCTGTCGATCCTCACCATCATGGCGGGCATGGCCATTTCTCTGGTTGTCACCAAGGCCATCAAGGGAGGGATACGTCTGCCGGATGACCTGAACCGGACCCTTCCGGCGCTTCAGAGCCGGCTGAACGCCTTTGTGCCGCGCCTTCTGAAGTTCATCCGGTTCGCCGTCTTCCTGGTGACGGTGTTGCTGCTTCTGGAGATCTGGGGTCTGTTGACGGTTGCCGAATGGCTGGTCAGCGAAGCCGGGGTGCAGCTTCTGAGCAGCTACGGTTCTGCCTTCCTGGTTCTGCTCGTCGCTTTCATGATCTGGCTTGCCGTCATGTCGTGGGTGGACCTCAGGCTGCAGTCACGTTCCGGATACATCGTTACAGCGCGCGAACGCACGCTGTTCCAGTTGTTCCGCAACGCATCGACGGTCGTCATTGTGGTGATGGCACTGCTCTTGTCACTGTCGGAAGTGGGTGTCGATATCGGTCCGCTGATCGCCGGTGCCGGTGTTGTCGGTCTGGCAATTTCCTTCGGTGCGCAGACCCTGGTCAAGGACATCATCACCGGAGCCTTCATCCAGGTCGAGAATGCCATCAACGAGGGCGACGTCGTCACTGTTGCCGGGATAACGGGAACGGTCGAGGGGATCACCGTCCGGTCGGTGCGCATGCGCGATATCGATGGAACAACCCACATCATTCCGTTCTCGTCGGTCGACATGGTGTCCAACTTCATGCGCGGCTTCTCCTATCATGTCGCGCTGATCGGTGTTGCCTACGACACGAATATCACCCACGCCAAGGACGCGATGCTGGAAGCCTTCCGCAGACTGAAGGAAACGGATTTCGGACCAAAGATCATCGGTGATTTCGAAATGCACGGCGTTACCAATTTCGGTGCCAGTTCCATTGATATCCGCGGCCGTATCAAGACCGTCCCGGGGGATCAGTGGGGCGTCGGGCGTGCGTATAACGAATTCGTCAAACAGGTCTTTGACGAACGGAACATCGAAATCCCGTTCCCGCAAGTGACCTATCACGCCGCGACGCCTCCCTTCGTGGAAGACGGGGACAAACCGAAACAGCGTAAGAAGGTTGACGTTTCTTCGACCCAGTTGGAGGACGATGCTCCGGCAGAGGACGGAGAAAACTAGACAGATCAATACCTTGTAGTTTCTGAGTGGTCTATTTAACCCCGGCGGAGGCGCGAGCTTCTTGCCGGGGTGTTTCGTCTTGGTGTGCGAAATTGTTGATTGAATTTCGAGAAGTTTCGTTTTATTTTCATTTTCAATCCTGAGACGCAAAAACACAGGCCGGGGACAGTTATGGCTGCGGATTACGATCTTTTGATCATTGGTGGGGGCATCAACGGAACGGGCATCGCCCGCGACGCGGTCGGCCGGGGGGCTTCGGTTCTTCTGGTCGAAATGGGTGACCTTGCCGGCGCCACATCGTCGGCCTCGACCAAGCTCATCCACGGCGGGCTGCGCTATCTGGAATATTACGAGTTCGGTCTGGTGCGCAAAGCGCTGAAAGAGCGTGAAGTGTTGTGGCGCGCAGCGCCGCATATTGCCTGGCCGCTGCGGTTCATCCTGCCGCATCACAAGGACCTGCGTCCGGCATGGCTCCTGCGGCTCGGCCTCTTCATGTATGACCATCTCGGCGGGCGGGAATTGCTGCCGGCCACCAAGACCGTGCGCCTGGATCAGGCTCCGTTCTCGCAAGGGCTCAAGAAGCTCTTCAAGAAGGGGTTCGAATATTCGGACTGCTGGGTGGACGATGCCCGGCTGGTGGTTCTGAATGCGCGCGATGCGGCTGATCGCGGTGCCGAAATCCAGACGCGCACCAAATGCATCAGCGCGCGGCGCGACGGCGACGTCTGGCAGGTCGTTCTAAAAGACTTTGCAAGCGGCGAGGAAAAGACCGTCACTGCCAATGTGCTGGTCAATGCCGCCGGGCCCTGGGTTGCGGACATGCTGAGCGGCGTTACCGGGGCGAACAACAGTTCCAGCGTCCGGCTGGTCAAGGGCAGCCACATCATCGTCAAGCGCCAGTTCGAACACGACCGTTGCTTCATCTTCCAGAACGGTGACGGCCGGATCGTGTTCGCCATTCCTTATGAAAACGACTTCACACTGATTGGCACGACCGATGTCGATTTCCAGGATGACCTGAGCAAGGTCGAGATCTCGAAAGACGAGATCGCGTATCTGTGCAAGGCGGCGAGCGAGTATCTGGCAAATGCGATCACGCCTGAAGACGTGGTTCATACCTATTCCGGCGTCCGCCCGCTCTACGATGACGGCGCAAAGGATGCCAAGGCAGCGACGCGCGACTATGTGCTTGAGCTGGATGCGGGCGATGCAAAGCCGGCGATCCTGTCCGTCTTTGGCGGCAAGATCACGACCTATCGCAAGCTTGCCGAGCATGTCCTGGAAAAGTTGGAGCCGTATCTGCCTTTCAAGCGCGGGGTTTGGACGGCCTATGCGCCGCTGCCGGGCGGTGATTTTAAGGTGAGCGAGTTCGATGCGGAAGTGTCACGCCTCAAGGCTGATTATCCGTTCCTGGACAAGGTCTTCGCCACTCGTCTGACCCGTCTTTACGGCACGGATGCGCGTTTCATACTCGGGGAAGCAAAGACGCTCGACGATCTCGGCCGCTGTTTTGGCTACAATCTACATGAAGCGGAAGTGAAATGGCTGGTCCGCCGCGAATGGGCTCGCAGTGCGCAGGACATCCTGTGGCGACGGACGAAACTGGGGTTGCGGCTCAGCGGGGAGGAAGCTGCCGAGCTGGACACCTATCTGTCGGCTTATCTTGCGGAGCAGGCCGGCGCTGCGGCATAGTTTTATCAAACGGAACCAAATGACCTGCCGGCCTTGCCGGCAGTTTTCATGACAAGAAGAAAACGGGAGGTGCGCCATGGCCGGATGTGTTTTGGCAATAGACCAGGGCACGACGTCGAGCCGGGCAATTGTCTTCGGCGACGATTTCCATCCAATCAGTGTGGGGCAGCAGGAGTTTCCG
The DNA here is from genome assembly GCF_012395805.1 of Labrenzia sp. 5N. Classification (NCBI taxonomy): domain Bacteria; kingdom Pseudomonadati; phylum Pseudomonadota; class Alphaproteobacteria; order Hyphomicrobiales; family Stappiaceae; genus Labrenzia; species Labrenzia sp. 5N. The sequence continues at coordinate 250,928 of NZ_JAAZTM010000011.1, forward strand.
CAACACTTCCCGAAGTCGGGTTGGGTGGAGCATTCGCCGGCCGATATCTGGACGAGTACGCTGCGCGTGTGCCGGGAGGCGCTGGAAAAGGCACCGTCCGGTGGCGCGGATGTTGCCGCGATCGGGATCACCAACCAGCGAGAAACCACCCTTGTCTGGGACCGCTCAACGGGCGAACCGGTCTACAACGCCATTGTCTGGCAGGATCGGCGTACGGCCGATTTCTGCGCGAAATTGCGCTCGGAAGGCCGCGAAGGAGTTTTTTCCGCCAAGACGGGCCTGTTGCTGGATCCCTATTTTTCCGGAACCAAGATCGCCTGGATCCTCGAAAATGTGGACGGTGTGCGCGAGCGTGCGGAACGCGGTGAGCTTGCCTTCGGCACCGTCGACACATGGTTGATCTGGCAACTCACGGGCGGCAAGGTACACGCTACCGATGCCACCAACGCTTCCCGGACGCTGATCTACAACATTCACGAAAACAAGTGGGATGAAGAGCTGTGCAAGCTCCTCAACATCCCGCAGAACCTGCTGCCCGAGGTCAAGGACAGTGCGGATGATTTCGGCGTCACCGATACGGAATTGTTCGGCCGGGCAATACCGATCCTCGGTGTTGCCGGCGACCAGCAGGCCGCGACGGTCGGGCAGGCATGCTTCAAGCCGGGAATGGTCAAGTCCACCTACGGCACGGGTTGCTTTGCACTGATGAACACCGGGTCCAAACCGGTCCGGTCCAACAACCGCATGCTGACGACCATCGCCTACAGGCTGAACGGCGAAACCACATATGCGCTCGAAGGGTCGATCTTCGTTGCCGGTGCTGCCGTGCAGTGGCTGCGCGACGGTCTGGGGCTCATCGAAAGTGCCGGCGACACGCAGTCACTTGCCGAACAGGCAGATCCCAACCAGAACGTCTACCTTGTTCCTGCCTTCGTTGGTCTTGGCGCTCCCTATTGGGACGCGGAAGCCCGGGGAGCGCTGTTCGGTCTGACGCGAAACACGGGTCCGAAGGAAATTGCCCGGGCGGTCCTGCAAAGCGTCGGTTACCAGACCAGCGACCTGGTTGAAGCCATGCGGGCAGACTGGCCGGAGGCCGAACAGCCGGTGCTCCGTGTCGATGGCGGCATGACGGCATCCGACTGGACGATGCAGTTCCTGGCCGACATTCTGGGCGCGCCGGTCGACCGGCCGACTGTCCCGGAAACGACGGCGCTCGGGGCTGCGTGGCTCGCCGGATCGAAGGCAGGTATCTGGCCTGGCGCCGAGGCATTTTCGGCAGAATGGAAGCTGGAAAAGCGTTTCGAGCCGCGTTTACAGGAAAGTGAGCGGGCCAGATTGCTTGCCGGATGGCAGGACGCTGTCAAACGAACCCGTTCTACGCAGGATTGAGAAATTCAGGGGCTCCCGTTGTTGCGGGAGCCTTTTGTTTTCAGGCGGTTAGATGAAGCTTGAAAAACGCTGCCGTTGCGGTATTTGTTTCTCGTGAGTTAACGTTGCCGCATTAAAAATTTACGGCAGCAACTCTTACCTAGCAAAAAAATTTCAAAAACATCCTCAAATTAGAAATATGTTGGCAGTTGATTTTCTGCCAAAAAAACGCCTTAGTTTGCGCTGGCTTGGGCTTAACTCCTTTGCGCGATTCAACGATGCAAGGCCCTTGCTCTTCATCAAGGGGAGAACAGTTTGATGAATTTCCAAAAAACCTTGAAGGCATCCCTTCTTGGCGTAAGCCTTGCTGTGATTGCAGCAACCGGCGCTTCTGCAAAAAACCTGGTTTATTGCTCTGAAGGTTCGCCTGAAGGCTTTGATGCTGCACTTTACACCGCAGGCACGACGTTCGACGCTTCCTCCAAGCCGATCTACAACCGGCTTGTCGAGTTCAAGCGCGGCACGACCGAAGTGCTGCCGGGCCTGGCTGAAAGCTGGGAAGTTTCCGAAGACGGTCTGGAATACACCTTCAAGCTGCGTCAGGGTGTGAAGTTCCACACCACCAGCTTCTTCACGCCGACCCGTGAATTCAATGCAGACGACGTGATCTTCACCTTCGAGCGTCAGCTGAAGAAGGATCATCCGTGGCACGAATACACCGCCGGTACCGCGTGGGAATATTTCGATGGCATGTCCATGCCGGACCTGATCAAGGAAATCGTCAGGGTTGACGACTACACGGTCAAGTTCGTCCTGAACCGTCCGGAAGCACCGATGATCGCCAACCTGGCGATGGACTTCGCTTCCGTCGTGTCCGCCGAATACGCAGCCCAGCTTGAAGCAGCCGGTTCCAAGGAACAGCTGAACCAGCAGCCGGTCGGCACCGGTCCGTTCTCCTTCGTGGGTTACCAGAAGGACGCCGTGATCCGTTATGCGGCAAACCCGGACTACTGGGGTGGCAAGCAGCCGGTCGACAACCTGATCTTCGCGATCACTCCGGATGCAGCCGTGCGTCTTCAGAAGCTGAAGGCCGGTGAATGTCACGTCATGCCGTACCCGGCACCGGCCGACATCGCCGACATCAAGGCTGACGGCAACCTGACCCTGATGGAACAGCAGGGCCTGAACGTCGGTTACCTCGCTTACAACACCAAGCAGGCACCGTTCGACAAGCCGGAAGTCCGCAAGGCGCTGAACCACGCGATCAACAAGCAGGCGATCCTCGACGCAGTTTTCCAGGGCTCCGGCCAGGCTGCCAAGAACCCGATCCCGCCGACCATGTGGTCCTACAACGACGCCGTTGAAGACGACGACTACAATCCGGAACTGGCCAAGGAAATGCTGGCAGCAGCTGGTGTATCCGATCTTTCCATGAAGATCTGGGCAATGCCGGTACAGCGTCCGTACAACCCGAACGCTCGTCGTATGGCTGAAGTCATGCAGGCCGATTTCGCGAACGTCGGCGTGAACGTCGAGATCGTTTCCTACGAATGGGGTGAATACCTGTCCCGTTCCAAGGACGAGAACCGCGACGGTGCCGTGCTTCTCGGCTGGACCGGTGACAACGGTGACCCGGACAACTTCCTGGCCGTTCTGCTCGGCTGTGACGGTGTCGGCGGCTCCAACCGCGCCCAGTGGTGCAACGAAGAGTTCGACGCGCTGATCAAGAAGGCAAAGACCGTGACCAGCAAGGAAGAGCGCACCAAGCTCTACGAAGAGGCACAGGTCGTGTTCAAGGAGCAGGCTCCGTGGGCAACCATCGCGCACTCCGTGGTCTTCATGCCGATGTCCTCCAAGGTCTCTGGCTACGTCATGGACCCGCTCGGCGGCCACTGGTTTGACGGCGTGGACATTGCGGAGTAAATCCGCCTAACTCGAAGAGGGCGCTGGCAGCAATGCCGGCGCCTTCGGACATTCTGGCCGGCGGATGCTTTCCTGACATCAGGTCGTTTCCGCTGGCTCTTCGTATCTGGAACCTGACATGCTTCGCTTTCTTCTAGGTCGTCTCGGCCTGTTGATACCGACATTCTTCGGCGTCACCCTCGTCGCCTTCTCGTTTATCCGCATGCTGCCCGGCGATCCTGCCGAACTGCTCGCAGGCGAGCGCGGTATATCTGATGAGCGGAGGGCTCAGGTCCTTGGCCAGCTTGGCTTCGACAAACCGCTCTGGCAACAGTACCTCGACTACATCGCAGGTATCTTCCAGGGGGATCTGGGCACGTCCTTCGTGTCGAAGAAGCCGGTGCTGGATGAATTTCTGACACTGTTTCCGGCGACTGCCGAACTCGCGCTCTGCGCCATCATCATTGCCGTCTGCCTTGGCATTCCCGCCGGCATTTTCGCGGCCGTGAAGCGCGGATCGGTTGCCGACCAGGCAATCATGGGCACGGCGCTGGTCGGCTACTCGATGCCGATCTTCTGGTGGGGCCTGCTGCTGATCATCCTGTTTTCGGGAACCCTCGGCTGGACACCGGTCTCCGGGCGCATCTCGCTGATGTTCTTCTTCCCGCAGGTCACCGGCTTCATGCTGATCGACAGTCTGTTGTCCGGCGAGAAGGGGGCCTTCCTCTCCGCCGTCCGGCACCTGATCCTGCCGTCCATCGTTCTGGCGACCATTCCGATGGCGGTGATCGCACGCCAGACACGATCCGCCATGCTGGAAGTTCTGGGCGAGGACTATGTGCGCACGGCCCGCGCGAAAGGCCTGCCGCCCCGCGCGGTGATCGGTCTGCATGCGCTGCGCAATGCCCTTATCCCGGTGGTGACCACCATCGGCCTGCAGGTCGGGGTGCTTCTTGCCGGCGCGATCCTGACCGAGACTATCTTCTCCTGGCCGGGCATCGGCAAATGGCTCGTCGACAGCATCTCGCGCCGCGACTACTTCGTGGTCCAGGGTGGTCTGCTGCTGATTGCCGGGATCATCATGATGGTCAACCTGATCGTGGACGTGCTCTACGGCCTGATCAATCCGCGAATTCGCCACAACTGAGCCGGGGACAAGGAAAATGACAAATACCTCGCCGGCTGCGAAAGCCGATCAGACCAAGCTCCAGGCAGAAAGCCGCAACGCCACCAAGGCGCAGCTTGTCGAGTTCTGGTACTACTTCTCACAGAACAAGGGTGCCGTTGTCGGCCTCGTGGTGTTCGCGTTGCTGGTCCTCATGGCCATCTTCGCGCCGCTGGTCGCACCGCATAGTCCCGACTTTCAGTATCGCGACAGTTTCCTCGTGCCTCCGGTCTGGGAGGAGGGCGGCAAGGCCGCGTTCCTGCTGGGAACGGACGCCGTTGGCCGTGATATTCTTTCGCGCCTCATCTTCGGCGCGCGCTTCTCGCTGTTCATCGGTGTTGTCGTTGTCACCATCGCCCTTGTCGGCGGTGTCGTGATCGGCCTTGTCGCCGGTTACATGCGCGGCATGACCGACACGCTGATCATGCGTGTGATGGACATCATCCTGGCATTCCCCTCGCTTCTGCTGGCCCTCGTGCTGGTGGCTATCCTGGGGCCCGGGCTGATCAACGCCATGATCGCAATTGCCATCGTGCTGCAGCCGCATTTCGTGCGTCTGACCCGCGCGGCCGTCCTGTCCGAACGCACACGGGACTATGTCGTCGCGGCGAAAGTGGCAGGTGCCGGGCACATGCGGCTGATGTTCAAGACGATCCTGCCCAACTGTCTGGCGCCGCTGATCGTTCAGGCGACGCTGTCGTTCTCCAACGCGATCCTGGATGCGGCCGCCCTCGGCTTCCTGGGCATGGGAGCACAGCCGCCAACACCGGAATGGGGCACCATGCTTGCCGAAGCGCGTGAATTCATCCTGCGCGCGTGGTGGGTGGTAACCTTCCCGGGTCTGGCGATCCTGATCACCGTTCTTGCCATCAACCTGGTCGGTGACGGTCTGCGCGATGCGCTCGACCCGAAACTGAAGAGGAGCTAAGCCATGTCTCTTCTTGAAATCAGAAACCTGAAGGTCGAGTTCGACACCGCCAAGGGCCCGTTCAAGGCGCTCGACGGCGTTGATTATGCGGTCGATGCGGGCGAAGTCCTGGCGATCGTCGGCGAATCCGGGTCCGGAAAATCCGTCGCCATGCTGGCGACCATGGGTCTGCTGCCGAACACGGCAACGATCACCGCCGACAAGATGGAATTCGAGGGTCTCGACCTGCGCACCCTGTCGGCCAAGGAACGGCGCCGGGTGATCGGGAAAGACATCTCGATGATCTTCCAGGAGCCGATTGCCAGTCTCAACCCGTGTTTCACGGTTGGCTTCCAGCTCAGTGAAACATTGAAGACCCACATGGGGTTGAAGGGACGTAAGGCCCGGGACCGGGTGGTCGAGATCCTGACCTCCGTCGGTATTCCGAACCCAGCCGAACGCCTGTCCGCATTTCCGCATCAGATGTCCGGCGGCCAGTGCCAGCGCGTGATGATCGCCATGGCAATTGCCTGTGCCCCGAAATTGCTGATCGCCGATGAGCCGACGACTGCCCTCGACGTGACAATCCAGAAACAGATCCTGGATCTCCTGGTCAAGCTGCAGCAGGACAGCGGCATGGGGCTGATCATGATTACCCATGACATGGGCGTGGTGGCCGAAACGGCCGATCGTGTCATCGTGCAGTACAAGGGCCGCAAGATGGAGGAGGCCGACGTGCTGTCCCTCTTCGAAAACCCAAAGAACCCGTATACGAAGGCATTGCTTTCAGCGCTGCCGGAAAATGCCACGGGCGACCGCTTGCCGACGGTGAGCGACTTTGCCGAAGCGGGAGGTTTCTGAGATGGCTGACGATGTGATCCTCAAGGTCCGCGATCTGTACCGGACCTATGACATCAAGGGCGGCATGTTCAAGAAGGCGTCGACCCTGACTGCCGTCAAGGGTGTGAACCTGGATGTGGAACGCGGCACCACCCTTGCCGTGGTCGGCGAAAGTGGCTGTGGCAAGTCGACCCTTGCGCGCATGCTTACCATGATCGACGCTCAGTCTTCCGGCCTTATCGAGATCGACGGCCTGCCGATCGATATCTCCAAGACCGGTATTTCCCGAGAAATGCGCCAGAAGGTGCAGATCGTTTTCCAGAACCCCTATGGCTCGCTGAACCCGCGCCAGAAGATTGGCCATGTTCTGGAAGAGCCGCTTCTCCTGAACACCGACATGCCGTCGGCAGAGCGCCGTGACCTGGCGCTGCAGATGCTGGAGAAAGTCGGGTTGCAGCCGGAGCATTACGGCCGTTATCCGCACATGTTCTCCGGTGGCCAGCGCCAGCGCATCGCGATTGCGCGGGCGATCATGATGAAGCCGAAGTTGCTGGTGCTCGACGAGCCGGTCTCCGCGCTTGACCTGTCGGTCCAGGCGCAGATTCTGAACCTGCTTGCAGACCTGCAGGAGGAAATGGGCCTCACCTATGTGTTCATCTCTCACGACCTGTCGGTGGTGCGCTACATCGCAGACAAGGTGATGGTGATGTATTTCGGTGAAGTGGTGGAATACGGCACGCGGGACGAGGTTTTCGAGAACCCGCAGCACGATTACACCAAGACACTGTTCGCCGCGACGCCGAATGCGGATGTGGAAAGCATCAGGAAACGACTGGCTGCAAAGGCTGCCTGAACCGGCAGTTCTGTCAGACGCGGAAAATAAGACCCTCGCTCTTTCCGGAGCGGGGGTCTTTTGCTTTCGGTCACGGAGCTGCCGGGATTGACCTGCGCTCACATTCCCGCCCGGTCGCAGCTTCGGTTTGCAATTTCTCGCAATGCAGCAATTTTTGGGTTGCATAGTTCCATATTTCGAGTATTCTCGAAATATGGAAAAAGAAGACGCCCTGAATGCATTGGCAGCTCTTGGTCAGGAAACCCGCCTCGACGTCTTTCGCCTGTTGGTGAAGGCCGGAAAAGAAGGCATGACCGCCGGTGCCATCTCAGATGCACTCGATGTGCGTCCGAATACCCTGTCGACCCACCTGGGCGCCTTGTCCCGTTCCGGCCTTGTGCACGCCGAACGGGACGGGCGCTCGATTTGTTATCGGGCGAGCCTGGAAGCGATGCAGGGCCTCGTGACCTACCTGTTGCAGGATTGCTGCGGCGGCAACCCGGAACTCTGCGCACCGATCGCATCGCTTGTGGCCGGTGGCGGCTGTGAACCAGGTGGGAAGTGCTGACATTCAGGAAACAGATACGCCTGGATGCCGGAAGGGGGTTCCTTTCGACTGCAAGGCAAGCTGCGTGACCGGTTCTGAGCGAATTGATGTTGAGACACCTCGGGCAGGTTTTCCACGCTGCTCCCTGGTTTGCTGAAATGCCGATGTGAGAGAGAGTTGGAATGACACAGGAAACGTCACCCATGGGGCTCTTCGAGCGCTTCTTGTCGCTCTGGGTTGCCTTGTGCATTGCCGCCGGGGTCGGGCTCGGCGCCCTCTTTCCCGGGATCTTCGAGGCGATCGCCTCTCTGGAATATGCCAGCGTCAATCTGGTTGTGGCCGTACTCATCTGGGTGATGATCTACCCGATGATGGTCAACGTCGATTTTGCCTCGCTGAAGGATGTCGGCCGCAAGCCGAAGGGGCTCTGCATCACGATCGTCGTCAACTGGCTGGTGAAGCCCTTCACGATGGCTGCACTCGGCATCCTGTTCTTCGAGCACGTATTTGCGGGGCTGGTGGATCCGCAGACTGCGAAAGAGTACATCGCCGGCATGATCCTGCTCGGGGTTGCGCCGTGCACGGCCATGGTCTTCGTCTGGAGCCAGCTGGTGCGCGGCGATGCCAACTACACGCTGGTCCAGGTCTCCATCAACGACATCATCATGGTGTTTGCCTTCGCGCCCATCGCAGCGCTGCTGCTTGGTGTGACAGACATTGTCGTGCCGTGGCAGACCTTGCTGCTGTCGGTGATCCTTTATGTGATCATTCCGCTGGTGGCCGGCTATTTTACCCGCAAGGCGCTGGATGGATCGGGGAGCGACGAGCGCATCGCCGAGTTCACGGGAAAGGTCAAACCCTTCTCCGTCATGGGGCTTCTGGCAACCGTTGTCCTGCTGTTCGGATTTCAGGCGCAGACCATTCTGGAAAAGCCGCTGGTGATCGTGTTGATTGCCGTGCCCCTGCTGATCCAGAGCTATGGCATTTTCTTCGTCGCCTACGCCTGGGGGTATCTGTGGCGGGTGCCGTTCAACACCGCCGCGCCGGCAGCGCTGATCGGGACGTCCAACTTCTTCGAACTTGCCGTGGCCGTTGCCATCAGCCTGTTCGGTCTGAACTCGGGCGCTGCCCTTGCGACGGTTGTCGGTGTTCTTGTGGAAGTGCCGGTGATGCTGTCCCTGGTCGCCTTTGCAAACCGGACACGGTCTCACTTTCCGGCGGCTGCCTAACCGGAGCCGCTGACCAGCGTTGTTGCCTGACGGCGCAGGTACAGCATCAGGTTTTCCGCGTGATCCATCGCGGCGGCCTCGTCTCCGGCGGCAACGGCGCGCATGACCTCCATGTGGCTCCAGGCTGCCGGGGTGAGATCCTCCTCACCAAAATGGCGGTACCAGAACCGGCGGCTCTGCGTCTGCAAAGGGGCCAGAGCCTTTGCTGCAAATGGGTTGCAGGCAGCGGCCGAAACGACTTCGTCGAAGGCTTTGTCCAGGCGCAGATAGTCCGCCACGTCCGGCTTCGCAGCCGCCTCGCGCATGTCTAGCGCAATCGCTTCCAGGGTTCTGCGGTCGTCCTTGCTGGCAAGCCGCGCTGCCAGCCCTGCAACGAGACGTTCCAGGGCGTGGCGGGCCTCAAGGACCTTCAGAAAATCGGACGGGTTCATTTCCGCAACGACAATGCCAAGCCGCGGCCGGATGCTCAAAAGGCCTTCCCAGGACAGCCGCTGAATGGCTTCGCGTATGGGTGTTCTGCCAAAACCCAGTCTCTGTGTAAGCGCGGCTTCCGTGACTGTTGCCCCTGGTTTCAGTTTCAGGGTCACGATTTCTTCTTCCAGCAGGCGGTAGGCCTGAGTGGATCGGCTGGAATCTGCGGACATGAAAGTCTGAGCCTTTATATGTTTCAGATGTGCGAGTGATATATCAGAAGGTTGGCCGCTAGACGAGCCTTGCCGGTTCTGGCAGGACGGTGAACCTGAAAACAGACTGTTGGTCCGGTCGGTGGATCCTTGCGATACCCGCATTGTTTCGCCGAACAGGTCGTTGATCGCGAACGAGAAAAGACACGCCGAATGAGCAAGGGACATGTCCATGTGATTGGTGCGGGCATCGTCGGGCTGGCGACTGCTGCCAGCCTGGTGCAACGCGGATACGGCGTAACGGTGCTGGACCGCGAAGGCCCTGCGGCAGGCGCAAGCCAGGGCAACGCCGCTGCCATCGCCTGGACAGACGTTGCGCCTCTTGCTTCGCCTGGTCTTTGGAAACAGGCCTTCAAATGGATGCTGGATCCGCTGGGTCCCTTGTCGGTCCGTCCGGCTTATGCGCTCAAGATCCTGCCGTGGATGCTGCGTTTCATGGCAGCTTCAAACCCTGCAAAGATGGCGCAGAGCACGAAGGCGCTGGCGGATCTGAATGGAGGCGCTCTTCCGGCGTGGGAAGCGCTCTGGCGGACAACGGGAACCCACAACCAGGTGCGCCGGGACGGCTGCCTGGAACTGTTCGACACGGTGCAGTCGCTTGAAGCCTCGCGCGCGGGCTGGGCGGAGCAGCGCGACTACGGCATCAAGGTTGAGGAGCTGGATGCATCTGCGATCCGGGATCTGGAACCGGACCTTTCTTCCCGTGTCGTCGGCGGGGCACTCGTGCCGGACTGGGTGCAGGTGGATGAGCCCAAGGTCCTTTGCCTTTCGGTTGCCGAGTGGCTGTCATCTCAGGGTGTCAAGTTCGAGGTTGGTGAGGTCAGCCGCTTGCAGCCCAATGACAAGGGCTGTGACGTGATCCTGAAAGATGGCAGCACGATCGCGGCCGAGCGACTGGTCATTGCCTGCGGGGCATGGTCGAAGGCCCTTGCCGCGCAGCTGGGAGATCCGATCCCGCTGGATACGGAGCGCGGTTACAACATCACCATCCCGAACCCCGGCGTTAACGTGAACCGCATGATCATGCTGTCCGGTCACGGGTTCGTCCTGTCGCGTCTGTCCAGCGGCTTGCGTGTCGGCGGGGCGGTGGAATTCGGTGGTCTCGACCTGCCGCCGAACTGGCGCCGCGTGGACGCAATGCTGGCCAAGGCAAAGCTGTTTTTCCCGGAGCTCAAGTCGGAAGGCGGCAAACGCTGGATGGGGTTCCGCCCGTCCATTCCTGACAGCCTGCCGGTCATCTCGCCGGCAACACGGCATAGCAGCATCTTTTATGCCTTTGGCCACGCCCACCACGGTCTGACGCAGTCTGCCGTCACAGGGCGGATGATTGCGGACATGATCGAGGGCGCGCGGCCTGATATCGATCCAGCGCCCTTTGCGGCAAGCCGGTTCTGAGCCAAAGCCTGTTGCGGCGGCCCGAAGGCCGCCGCTTTCCTGTCAGGGCTTCATCGTCATTTTAATGCTGACGTGCTGTGCCTGTTCGTGAAAGTATTCTTCGGTCGGCACAAAGCCATAGGCAGTGTAAAAACGCCGGCCGCGAGCATTCTCCTTGAAGACTTCAACCGTGAGCGGCCCCTTCTGTTTGACCGCGTGATCCACAAGGGCCCTTCCGAGGCCGCGTCCATGATATTGCGGGTCCAGAAACAAGCCGCCGATGTAGTTGTCCAGCAGCGAGATGAAACCGACGGCAACACCATTGATCTCCGTGACGTAGGTTTCCGCCTTTGGCAGATAGATGTCGCGGATGGCAATGGCGGCCATGTCGTGGAAGTCGTCACTCAGAAACGGGTGGGCGAATTCACTGGCCTTGCGCCAGATATGGATGATCCGTTCAGCGTCCTGGCTGACATAGGGTCTGATCATTTGGATAACATTGTCCTCGTCCGATCATGAGGTCACGACCGGGTGGTGTCTCTCTTCAGGTTTGGCAAATGCACTCCATGACAGCGGAGGCGATTTGCGGATGGGCACCTATGGGTGCCCGAGAGGTCAGGACATAAAATCTCCGAAGTGGACTGAGAGGCCCATACCACACCCTGCTGCCGGAGGAAAAGACACATGCTTCTCGAAGCTGACATCGGCTGTCTCAGATCGACTGCATCGGCGAGCGGCGTTTTTCCCGGTAGAGCTTGTCCAGCCGCAAGGTCACGATGGCAAACACCACCCAGCTGGTATGAAAGACAAGACCTGCAAGCATGACGGTCCATCCGGGGATCGGCCCTATCGCCGCCCGTTGGAACACGTCGGCAAGGCTGGTCAGTGGGACGGGGTGTATCGCCAGCTTGCCGTAGTAGGCGACAGCCTGGATCGCCAGGATCCAGGAATAGTTGCTGCGCAAGCGCCGTCCTGCCGCCCTGACCAGCGAGATATGATAATGCGGCATCTCATAGTCGTCGGAGAGCATCGTTGCCCAGCTTCCGCGCATGGGCACTTTGCCTCCAGCGAGGATAGGCGCGTAAAAGTCCGTCTCCATCAGCCGTGCCCGGGCCCGAAACATGTTGTAGTAGCGGTAGCGGCGAGCTTCGAAGATCAGGAAAACAGTTACCAGCAGCCCCACCAGCACCATGGGCAAGGGTGAGGCTTCCTTGTTGGAGAATGTCGCGGACAGGGCGATGCCGGTGGTGACGACGGCCCAGTTGGTGGTGTTATCGAGGCGGGTGCGCCAATGTGTGCTGCGAAACACCTCCGCGCGGTAAAGGTGGGCAAGCGCGGTGAGCGTGCCGGACTCCATGTCCTGCTTGGGCCAGTCCTGTTCCTGATCCTTCTGAGACATATTCCGTTCCTAAACGGACTTCCTTTTAAAACAGAGTAATGCAGTTTCCCGCTATTGCCAGAGGGGCAAAATTGACCATGGCGAAGCCGGGGAAGGGCGCGCGCTGCCTGTCTGACATAGTGCCGCGCAAGTAGCCGCAAAACGAAGTTCCATTTCCTGTTCGTATGACCTAAAGTTCGTCGTTGAATACAGTAATTTTCTCCGAAGACGCTGCATTTCCTCTTAAGTAACTTCAATAGAACAGGCATTTTGATGAGCAGATTTTCGCTTTTTGTCGTGCTGGCAACACTTGTTTTGCCAGCCAGTTTCGCTTTCGCCTCACCGGACGTCGATTTCCCGCAAAACGGTGCATCCTACGGCGGCAAGGTTCGCAGTGGTCCTGGTATGCAATACGGGCAAAGTGGCAGTCTCCGTCAGGGGGATGCCATTTTGATCCTGTCCGGTACCGGGGTCATGATGAATGGATACGAGTGGTTCCAGGTCAGGTACCGCAACGGACAGACAGGCTACCACTGGGGCGGGCTGTTCTGCTCGGAGCGCCCATACCCGGGGATATATGAGGTCTGCGGAGGCCGGCCTCAGGTCCAGAACCCGGTGCCGCAGCAACCTGGTGGCCAACTGTCGGCAGCTCCTGGTGTGAATGGCCAGAATGTTGGTGTCGTCCGGCATTCTGGCGGCAGTTTCACAAACGTTGGAAACGGCCAGTGGCAGGAAGCGGACGTCTACGGCACCGTGAATTTCCATTTTCAGGAATTCGGCCGGGACGACTGGTCGGTGTATCTCCACGATGCTTCAAGAAATGTGACGCTGCAGCTGGATCTGCATCGGCGCATGATCCTTTATGCGCAGGGAAATGGTCCGCGGTCGGACCTATACCAGATCACCGATGCCTTTCCGGCGCGCAACTATCAACCGGCAGCAGCTGGCAATGTGGCGCAGCCGGCCGCCGGTGACTCAATCACGGTGCATTACACGTGCACCGAAGGATTGCCTTTGACGGCCACCTACGTGCAAAGCGGCAATGGCCACCTGATCTACACCATTGACGGTCACACGCCGAGACGGCTCGAGCAGGTCGTCTCAGGGTCAGGCGCGCGTTATACGGACGGTCAGTACACGGTTCACAGCAAGGGACGGCAGCTCTTGCTCCAGTCGCCTTCGGGCATCGATGAATGTTACGAAAACCAGTAACAGGTTGATCCAGCGGCGCTGATAACGCCGCTGGATCAGTCCGTCATTTCTTCTTGTTCATCGCTGCGGCGAGTGCCGCGGCCAAGGCGTTGTTGCCGCTGTCTCCGCCGGAGGACTTCGGCGCGCCGCCACCACGGGGGCCATTTCCGCGCGGGCCGTTACCGCCGCCGGGTCCCTTGCCGCTGGGGGCTCTGCCTCCCGGACCGTTCCGGTTCTGGCCACCCCTGTCCTGACCACCACGCTCGCGCTGGCCCTGGTAATCTGCCTGGGACTTCATGGTCATGGAGATGCGCTTGCGTGGAACATCCACTTCCAGGACCGTCACCTTGACGATGTCACCGGCCTTCACGACCTTGTGCGGATCATCGACGAACCGATCAGCCAATTGGGAAACATGCACCAGCCCGTCCTGATGAACACCAACATCGACGAAGGCGCCGAAGTTGGTAACGTTGGTGACCGTGCCTTCCAGCTTCATGCCCGGTTTCAGGTCGGAAATTTCCTCGACGCCGTCCTGAAGGGTCGCGGTCTTGAATTCGGGGCGCGGGTCGCGGCCCGGCTTTTCCAGTTCCGACAGGATGTCCTTCACGGTTGGAAGGCCGAATTTCTCGTCGGTGAATTCTGACGGTTCGAGGCCTTTCAGCAGTGAGGCATCGCCCATGATCTGGCGCACGTCGCGGCCGCAGGCCTTCACGATCCGTTTTGCCAAGGGATAGGCTTCCGGGTGGACGGAGGAGGCGTCGAGTGGTTCCTTGCCTTCGTTGATGCGCAGAAAGCCTGCGCAAAGTTCAAAAGCCTTGGCGCCGAGGCGCGGGACTTCCTTGAGCTGGGTCCGACTGTCGAACCGGCCGATGGCTTCACGGTGTTCGACCACGGCCTTTGCCAGACTGTCCGACAGGCCGGAAATGCGCGACAGCAGGGCGGGAGAGGCGGTGTTGAGATCAACGCCGACGGCATTCACCGCGTCTTCGACAACCGCATCCAGCGCACGGGCCAGCTTGGTCTGGTTGACGTCGTGCTGGTACTGGCCGACCCCGATGGACTTCGGTTCGATCTTGACCAGTTCGGCAAGCGGGTCCTGCAGGCGGCGGGCGATGGAGGCCGCGCCGCGCAGGGAAACGTCGACATCCGGCATTTCCTTCGCCGCCAGTTCCGAGGCCGAATAGACCGAAGCACCGGCCTCGTTGACGATGACCTTTACCGGGCGCTGGGCGGCGGGAATGTCGGCAAGAACGTCACCCGCCAGCTTGTCTGTTTCACGGCTGGCCGTGCCGTTGCCGATGGCGATCAGGCCGACCTTGTGTTTCGCGATCAAGGCGAGGAGAGCGGCGCGGGAGCCGGAAACATCATTGCGCGGCTGGAACGGATAGATGGTCGCGGTTTCGACCAGCTTGCCGGTTGCATCGACAACGGCAACCTTCACACCTGTCCGGATGCCGGGATCGAGGCCGAGTGTGGTTCTGGAGCCGGCGGGCGCTGCCAGCAGAAGATCCTTGAGGTTGCGGGCAAAAACCTGGATGGCTTCTTCTTCCGCCTTGTCACGCAGGACACCCATCAGGTCGAGTTCCAGGTGCAGGGCAAGCTTCACCTTCCAGGCGAAACGCGCAGCTTCCATAAGCCACTTGTCGCCAGGGCGGCCCCGGTCAGCGATGCCATAGGTGTCAGCAACCATCTTTACGGCGGGCAGGACAGGGGAGACGTCGTCAGCATCAACCGTCAGGTCGACAGACAGGATGCCTTCGTTGCGACCACGGAACAGCGCAAGGGCGCGGTGACTCGGGATCTTGGACCATTGTTCGGAATAGTCGAAATAGTCGGCGAATTTCGCACCTTTTTCCGCCATGCCGTCGATGAGTTTCGATTGAACGACACCACGTTCCTCGACATGGCGGCGCAGGCGGCCGACCAGCTCGGCGTTTTCGGCAAAGCGTTCCATCAGGATCTGGCGAGCACCGTCAAGCGCCGCCTTGGTGTCGGCAACGCCCTTGCCTTCATCCACGTAAGCGGCCGCTTCGGCTTCGGGGTCTCGGGTGGGATCACCCAGAAGAGTGTCGGCCAGCGGTTCCAGGCCGGCTTCACGGGCAATCTGTGCCTTGGTGCGACGCTTCTTCTTGAACGGCAGATAGATGTCCTCAAGCTGGGACTTTGTATCGGCTGCCTGAATGCTGGCAACAAGATCGTCTGTGAGCTTGCCCTGCTCTTCGATTGATTTGGTTATGGCGACGCGGCGGTCTTCCATTTCGCGCAGATAAATCAGCCGCTCTTCGAGCTTGCGCAGCTGGGTGTCGTCAAGCCCGCCGGTGGCTTCCTTCCGGTAGCGGGCGATGAATGGCACCGTCGAACCTTCGTCCAGCATCTGGACGGCCGAATTCACCTGGCCGGCCTTGCAGCCGATTTCATCCGCGATCCTCTGTGCGATGCGCAGGGCGGTCTGGGCGGACAGGTCGGCCTTGGGAGTGGACGTGGTCGGGTCGGTCATCGATACGCTTGCCATTTACGAAAGGTACTTTCCGTCGAGAAAAATCTGAGCCGCAGACGATAAGCCCCCTCAATCGGGCGGAAAAGGGACCGATGAGCTCCGTCCACTGTGAAATACCGAAAGATTGCCGGATCGGGCGCGCCGGATTGAAACGAGCTGAGCCCAATGGCGAACCAATTTCACAGCAGGCAGTGCAGTGAAATTGTTTTGGTATGCACTTTTGGGTTGAATGGTGGGTAGTTCCTGTACGAATTGCAATAAATTGCGTATTCTGCGTTGAAAACGAGCAGCTATTCTTTCAACAGGATGTCGTGGTCGGTTGGTGGTGCGCATGGTGGGCAAGGGCACACATCCTGCCGAGGTTCAAGGTTCCCGAGCTTTAATAACCGGATCACACGGTTTGTTATGAGGAGTGCAGACCGATGGCGCGCGGACGGCCAAGAAAAATCGATACCAAAGACGCTCTTCATTCCGTGATGATCGCCTTTTGGCAGAACGGCTATACCGGCACATCCATGAGCGATCTTGCCGAAGCGTCAGGCATGGCCAAACCGGGCCTTTATGCCGCGTTCGGCGATAAGGAAGCACTGTTCGAAAAGGCGCTTCTGCATTATTTCGAAACCTATGGCGGGCCGGTTTTTGCCAGGTTGAAACGGGCTGAAAAACACGTTGTACAGGACTTCAGGGATTTTCTCGGTGCCGTCGCGGACCTGACGCTGGACAAGGAAACGCCGGCTGGATGTTTTCTCGTCAATGCGCTTGTCGATTGCACATATGGCGCTCAGCGGCATCAGGAAGTCGTGCTGAACCTGAGGGCTGCACGGTTCAAGGCCATCAGGGATCGCCTTTTAAAGGCGGTTGCCGCGGGGGAGATGTCTGAAGATACCGACGTGGACCGGACGGCAACCTTCATCGACGGACAGTTTTCGGCAATTGCCCTGCTTGGGCGCAGCGGCAGCAGCGAGAACGACCTCAGAACCTTTATCGAGACCGGTCTCCAGGCACTTCCTGCCAGCAATGATCTGCAGGAGATTTCCGAAGCCGCGTTCGACTCGCCTATCTTACGACAGTGATCTTCTCGGCGGCGCGGGTGACTGCGGTATAAAGCCAGCGGCTCTTGTGCTCGCGGAATGCCCAACTTTCATCGAACAGGACAACGTTGTCCCACTGCGAGCCCTGGGCCTTGTGGACGGTCAGCGCATAGCCGTAGTCGAATTCGTCCGCCTTGCGCCGGATGGCATAGGGAATGCTTTCCGCGCCATCCTCGAACATGGCCGGCAACACCTTCACCTTGACGGCGTTTCTCGAGAGCTCGTCCTCGGACACGACATCGAAGCGCAACGTGTTGCCACGTGGGGGCCGCAGGCGCTTGACCGTCCATAGACCGCCGTTCAAAAGCCCCTTGGTCTTGTCGTTCCTGAGGCACACCAGCTTGTCGCCGACCGCTGGCATGGGAGTGGAGAAATCCTTCAACTCGCGAATGCGGGCGTTGTAGAGCCTGCGCGTCTTGTTGGTGCCGACCAGCACCTGATCGGCGGCAAGGATCTGGTCCTTGTCGATGTCGCGCCGGTGGATCACCCGGCTTTCGCCGAATGTGCCGTAGTCGAGCTGGCCACCGTCGCGAATGGTCATCGACATGCGCACGATCGGATTGTCCTGCGCCTGCCGGTGAACCTCGGTCAGCATCACGTCGGGTTCTGCTTCGGTGAAAAAGCCGCCGCCCTTGACCGGAGGCAGCTGTGCCGGGTCACCCAGCACCAGAACAGGCGTGCCGAAGGACAGAAGGTCCTTGCCCAGGTCTTCGTCCACCATGGAGCATTCGTCGATGACGATCAGGCTCGCGGTCGAAGCCTGGCTGTCACGCTTGATGGCAAACTGCGGGCCGCTGTCGTCATCATCGTCGTCAAGGTCGTCTTCTTCCTTGGCCGAGCGTGGGCGGTAGATCAGCGAATGGATCGTGCCCGCGTCCTCGCAGCCTTTCTGGCGCAGCACATGAGCAGCCTTGCCGGTGAAGGCGCCAAAACAGACGTCGCCGTCGATGCCTTCCGCCAGATGCCGGGCAAGCGTTGTCTTGCCCGTGCCCGCAAAGCCGAACAGGCGGAACACCTGCCTGTCGCCGCGCTTTAGCCAGGCAGCGGCTTCTTTCAGGGCTTCATCTTGTTGCGGGGACCAGGCCACGGAATGCTCCTTCAGGATCAGAACCGGTTGCTTACCCCGAAACGGGCGATTCGACCACGGCGGAATTGGGGGGGCTTGAGGCCGTTATGTTCAGGCGCGCGCACCGGGCGTTCGTCCAGCGAAGCCAGACAGGAGCCGTTTCCAATCCAGACGCCAGCCTCAGACCTTGCCGTAGTTCCAACCCCAACCCCAGCCGCAGCCGTAGACCCAGGCTCAGCCCCAACCCAGTCCCAACCTCCCCCTCATCCTGAGGAGGGCCGAAGGCCTGTCTCGAAGGATGGGTAGCACACTCAGGAGCAAGTAGCCCATCCTTCGAGACGCGCACTTTCGTGCGCTCCTCAGGATGAGGGGGAGGGTTGGGGATCGCCCCTACGATTTCGGCTCAGAAGAACAGAAGCTTGAGTGAAATTACCCGAGCACCGAAAACGAACTTTCCTTCGTCAGCTCGCGCTTGCGGGAGAACGTCGCCGTGTTGAGCGTGTGGGGGACATGCTCCAGCTTGAATTGCAATGGCGTGGCGTCATGATCGTTGCCAGCTTCGCAGTAACCGATCAGATCTGTCATCAGGCGCCCGGCAACGGTTGCGTTCTTGAACTGGTTGCCGCTGGTTCCGATGGCCAGGTAGTAGCCATCGACATTGGTGCGGTCGTAAATCGGAAGCCAGTCGTCCGTCGCATCATAGAGCGCTGCCACACCGACAGGGTGTTGGGATACGCCCAGCTCGGGAACTCGTTGAGAGTAGCGGTAGGCATAGGTGAGACCGCGGTCAGTCAGGTCCATGGCGAAATCGTCGGGATCTTCCACGAGATGCGGGTCGCAGGCAGGGTTCTGGCTGCCGATCATCAACTGGCCGCCGCCACCTGGCTTGACGTAGACGGAGATGTCGTTGTCGGAAACGACCAGACCTTCGCGGGAATAGTTCAGACTTTGAGGCGGGGCGATCTGAACCACTTCCTGGCGCAGCGGGCGGTGGCCGATCTTCAGTCCGGTTTCGCCTTCCAGGAGCGCGTTCACCTTGCCGGAATGCGGGCCAGCGACATTGATGACGATAGCTGCCGGGATATGTTCGCCGTTCTCAGTGAGAACACCGGTGACACGGTTGTTCTCTACCGGAATCTTGACGATCCTGGTCTTGAAGCGGAACTGCGCCCCAAGCTTGGCTGCCGCATCCTTCAGGTTGCGGGCGGCGATTTGCGGATCGTCGACGTAGCCACCTGCCGGGAAGAAGACACCTCCCTGAAGAGCGCCACCGGTCGGCATGCCGAAGTCGTCGTCATCCATGGTTTTCGCCGGAGCGAAACAGTCCAGGTTGTAGCCTGGGAGTTCCTGTGTGATGCGGTCGGCCGACCAGTGTTCATAAGGGATGCCGAGGGCGTCGGCATGTTCCAGAACATGCTTCTGGTAGTTGTCGGATGCGGTCTTCATCACCAGGGTGCCGGTCTCGATGAAATGCGCCAGTTCCCCGGCGTCTTCCGTTTCCAGATAGGCCTGCCAGTTCTTCCAGTCGTGATAGCCTTCAAGGGCCATCGCCGTGCCGTCGCGCGTGGAATAATAGGTGCGGATCACCGCCGCGGAACTGGAGGTGGAGCCATAGCCGGCTGCCGGCAGGGCGTCGACATTCAGTGTCTTGTAGCCCTTGCGCGTCATGGACAATGCGATGGCGCAACCGATGATGCCGGCACCGATGATAATCACGTCATGGCGGTTCGGCGTTTCGTTTGATGTTGGCATGGCAGTCCTTCCTTCCGGCGTTTCGCCCAGAACAGAGGACAGTCCCTTTTTTGTCTAGCGGCAAAACCGCCACTTGATGTTCCGATCCAGTCATATCGTTTGTCGGAAAGGCTGCAGATGCAGCTAAAAATCATCATCTGTTTACAAATAAAACCATCATGCTGAGTTTGCTAAATATCGTGGAATTTGTTCTCAAGTCTCAAATTGTCCTGAAGATGGCCCGCGCGCATAGTCAAACCAGTTCATGTCGGTTTACGCCGATTTTTCAAACATTTGGAGACTTCCTTGCCGCGCGCGAAATTCTGCGAGTGGCCGACATTGGCCCTGATTCTGGCCACCTCGTCGGCTTGGGTTTTGTTGATAGGGTTCTATTCCGAGCTTGGACCTTTCGTGGTCTGCCCCCTGGCGGCGATTCTGGTGACACTGCAATCCTCACTGCAACACGAGGTGCTTCATGGTCACCCCACGCGCAGTCCCGCACTCAACGAAGCCCTGGTCTACTGCTCGTTCGGCCTGTGCGTGCCGTATCGCCGCTTCAAGTCTCTTCACCTGCGCCATCATAACAATGACCGGCTGACGGATCCCTACGACGATCCGGAAAGCTACTATCTCGCCTGGGCGGACTGGCAGAGCCTTCCCCGTCCGATACAAATGATCCTGACGATCAACAACACGCTATTGGGCCGGCTGCTGATCGGGCCGGTGGTCTCGATGGTCGGTTTCGTGGGAGCCGAAATCCGGATGATGCTTGCGGGGGACAAGGTCGTCATGCGCGCCTGGGCACATCATGTTGCCGGTGTGGTGCCGCTTGTCCTGTTTGTCACTCTGGTCGGCGGCATGCCGTTCTGGCTGTATGTTCTCGGGGTCGCCTATCCGGGCATGAGCCTGTTGATGCTGCGCACCTATGCGGAGCACCGTGCGCATGAACATGCGGAGGCGCGGTCGATCATCGTCGAGTTCTGCCCGGTGTTCTCGCTTCTGTTTCTGAACAATAATCTCCATGTCGTTCATCACGCCAATCCGCGTGCACCCTGGTATCATCTTCCGAAGATCTACCGCGCTGCCCGCTCGGAATGGCAGGAGCGGAACGGCGGCTATGTCTTTGCGAGCTATTTCCAGTTGGCCAGGCACTATTTTTTCAAGGTGAAGGAGCCCGTTGTGCACCCGATCAAATACAATGAGACCAGCGGATTTCCTGCCGCGGAAAAGGCGGTGTCTTGACCGGTGGATCTTTTCTAGCTGTCCGGCTGCCGATGTACGACTGGCCGGAGGTACGTCATGCCACGCGGGATCTTGAAAGCGCGCTCCAGGGCGCGCTTTGCAGCGTTCTGGGACTGAGTGAAAGCGATAACCGGCCATGGCAGAATGGGCAAGATCTGGTGGCGGCCTGGACGGACCCGGATCTCCTCTTGTCGCAAACCTGCGGTTACCCCCTGACCCATGCACTTGCGGACAAGGTCCGGCTCGTGGGGACGCCTCACTACGATGCGGAAGGGTGCGATGGTCCACGATATTGCAGTCAACTGATCGTCAAGCATGACAGCTCCCACCAAAACCTGGAGGGCCTGCGCGGTCACCGGGCGGTTTTCAACGGATCGGACAGCCAGTCAGGCATGAATACTTTCCGTCATGCGGTGGCACAGCTTGATACTGAGGGCGCTTTCTTTTCAGACGTCATTGTGAGCGGGAGCCACCTGGCGTCGTTGAAGGCCGTTGCGGAGGGCAAGGCCGACATCGCATCCATCGATGCAGTTTGCTGGGCACTGGTCTGCCGGGAAATGCCGGAGCTGGCGGCGCAAGTTCGGCCGCTTGGCCGCACAGCATCCGCGCCCGGGTTGCCGCTGATCACTTCCCGCCGTTTCAGCGATGCGGAACACGCACTTATTAGCGATGCCGTTGCCGAGGTGCTTTCAGCGCCTGAAACGCAACAAAGCCGTGAACGCCTTGGCATTCACGGCTTTTCGAAACTGTCTTCCGACGATTACGCGGTCATCTTGAAGATGGAAGCCGAGGCGGCAGAGCGCGGGTATCCCGTGCTGGCCTGACGCTGGTTTCGCACCCTCTGGAAAATTGTCAGATTGCCGGCTTCAGGCCGGCAATCGGCAGTTATCCAGATCGTCGGATCAGCGTTTCTTGGACTTCTGAGCTTCGCGCTGACGCAGGGCCTGGTTCATACGAGCCAGCTCTGCCGTGGTGTGTCCGCTGACGACACCCATGAGGTTGGTGCCGAGGGCTTGTGCAAGATAGGTCATGGCGTTGCCAATCCTGAGCGTATTCGATTGTTACAAGAAAGTGCGGTCCACTGCTTAAACGCGAGGCCGCTTGCCTGCTATATGGGCAGAACTTGCAGTTCAATCAATCGAATAGTATTCATCTATTCGTTCAAGAAAATTGAACTGAACTTCTGGGAAATCTGGACCATGCAAAAGTTGCCCGGCACCGGCATGCCGCTGATCGATCTGGATCTTTACAGGACCTTTTTGGTGATCGCGGAAACCTCAAGTTTTTCAAAAGCTTCCGAGCTTGTTGGGCGAACGCCGTCAGCAGTTTCAATGCAGATCAAAAAACTTGAATCGATCCTCGGGGTTTCGGTGTTCGCCCGGGAAGGGCGCACCGTACGTATGACTACGGAAGGCGAAGCTTTGCTTGGATATGCGCGGCGTATCCTGATGCTGAACGAGGAAGCTGTTTCGCTGTTCCTGTCTCCTGAAGTGGAAGGCGAAGTCCGCTTCGGAGCGCCGTCCGATTTCGGCACCAGGTTCCTGCCCAACATTCTTTCACGCTTTGCACGCTCTCATCCTGGTGTGAATGTGGACGTGCATCTCGATGGCAGTCCGATGCTGGATGAGAAGGTGAAGAAGGGGGAGCTGGACCTTGCGCTCTTTACCGCCCGTCCGGGTACCGCACTGGCGCGGGGAGGCACAATCGTCTTCACCGAGCCGCTGGTCTGGGTAGGACTGGAAGGTGGTATCGCCTATGAGCGCGATCCGTTGCCGCTTGCCGTTTCCACGCCCGGGTGCCCCTGGCGCAGAGCTGCGCGGGTTGCGCTGGACGATGCCCAGAAGCCTTACCGCGTTTCCTACACCAGCTTTCACAGTGCCGGCCAGGAAGCCGCACTTCTGGCGGACCTTGCCGTGGCTCCCTTTCCGGCGAGTGTGGTCGAGGCGCCCCTGATGGCCCTGGACGAACGGCATGGCCTGCCGGAAATCGGCGACTATCACATTCTCATGGCCGAGCGGGCCCATGCGGGCAAAGCCACTCATGCGTTCGCCAAGCATGTTGCCGAAAGCTTCAAGGACCTCAGCCACGGCGTCTCGGTCTGAAGTCAGTCTGTCGCGTTAACCATAATTTCTGTTTCACGGGACAAACCCGCAGGACCTCTGGCGCAAAAGTTAACGAGCGGTTACGATTCATGGTAAATGAAGCGTTAACAGCGAGACGTGTCATGAATTCCATCTGCAAAACCCTGCTGGCCGCAGCCGGCTTTAGCATCGCCCTTGGAGCCGCGGTGCAGGCCGAAAGCGGCACGACGCGCATTGTCCACGACGAACCTTATGGTGCCATCGTGACCAAGGAAGCCGGTGTGCTGGTGTTCCGCGGCCTGCCACCGACCCGCAAGGTGATCGTCAATCCGGACGGCAAGACGCCGCTGGAACTGAAGCAGACCGAAGTGACCGAGACCAACGTGATGGTTTTTGCCGATCAAAGCGATTACGTGCGCGCCCTCGGCCCGAAGATCATCCGGTTGAAGTAAAGTCCGAGAACCGGTCTGCAGGCGTGTTCTGATAAGCCGACTGGCGTCTGCCATCGGTTTGCTTAGGTCGCATTATTATCTGCCAGTCCCCACCAAACTCCTCATCCGGAGGAGGGCTGAAAGCCCGTCTCTAAGGATGGGCCACTTGTGTTGGCGTTTGTCGCCCATCCTTCGAGACGGCGCTTCGCACCTCCTCAGGATGAGGGGGGAGAAGTTCGGGATGAGGGGAGCGGAAAGCGGAGTTCAGCAAAGGCGAAGAATCGGGGTGTTCCGGATGGAGTGACTGCGCAGGTCTCTGAATCGATCTGTCGCTCTGCGCTCTGCGCTCTTCGGAACTCGGCAGGTATCCTCAGTGCTGGGACGCTCTTGTCCGCTCAACTGTCCTCGTCTTCCCTGCCTTTTCGTGCCGACCCCACCTCCGGTAAATCCTAATCGTTCCCTACACCAACCCCTCATCCTGAGGAGGGCCGGAGGCCCGTCTCGAAGGATGGCCGCTTGTTCCCGAGTATGCTGCCCATCCTTCGAGACGGCGCTTTGCGCCTCCTCAGGATGAGGTTGAGGGGAGCCCGGGAGGATAGGGGG
>NZ_JAAZTM010000012.1:0-42855 GCF_012395805.1 Labrenzia sp. 5N
GCATCCGGTCGTCAGACCAACACCCCGACGACCGGATGCATTCACATGCGCATGCGTTCGGCTTTCGGGTCGAACAGCGGTTCGCTGATGATGGTGGCCTTGCGGCGCTCGCCTAGGATTTCGATCTCGAAGGCGCCTTCCTGCGTGTTCGCTGCCAGTTCCGAGGGAATATACCCTTGTGCGAGGGATTTCCGCAGGTAGTGGGCGTAGCCGCCGGAAGTCACCCAGCCGATCACCTTGCCATCGTGCCAAACGGGCTCATCGCCCATGACGTCGGCGTCCGACGCGTCGACCACGAAGCTGACACGCAGGCGCTTCGGTCCTTCATCGAATTCTTTCTGGGCCGCCTCCTTGCCGATGAAGGTGTCCTTGGACAGCTTCACGAACCGGCCAAGATCGGCTTCGAATGCGCCGTAGATCGGGCGGAACTCGCGGAACCAGGTGCCGAAGTTCTTTTCTAGCCGCAGGCAGAGCAGGGCGCGCATGCCGAAGTTGACGATGTTGAACTCGGCTCCGGCCTTCATCAGCGCATCATAGACCTGACGCTGGTACTCCGGCGCCATCCAGATCTCGTAGCCAAGGTCGCCCGTGTAGGTGATGCGATTGACCTTGCAGGGGGCGTTGGCAACGTCCATTTCGCGGAAGTCCATGAACCGGAAGGCCTCGCCCGAGACATCGTCTCCGGTGATCTTCTCCAGAACCTTGCGCGAATTGGGACCGGCGATGGAGAGGCCAACCCAGCCGAGGTTGATTGCGCGGATCGTCACCGAGCCGTCCTCTGGCAGGTGCTTCTCGAACCAGCGCATGTGATAGATCTCGGCCTGGGACGAGCCCCACATGTAGAACTTCTGGTCGCTGGCCCGGGCGATGGTGAAATCACCGATCAGTTTGCCGTTCTCGTTCAGCATCGGCGTCAGGATGATGCGGCCGACCTTCGGCATTGTGTTGGTCATCAAAAGCGACAGGAAGCTTTCCGCGCCTGGCCCGGTGATCTCGTATTTGGCGAAGTTGGCCGTCTCCGTCACGCCCACGCTCTCGCGCACAGCCCGGCACTCGGCGCCGATGTGCTCAAAATCGTTGGAGCGATGGTAGGAGACGATGTCCCTGGCTTCCACGCCTTCCGGAGCGAACCAGAGCGGTGTCTCCAGGCCCCAGCTGTCGCCCATGACGGCGCCTTGCGCCAGCATGCGGTCGTAAAGCGGGGTTGTCTGCTGCGGGCGGGCAGCCGGAAGTTCCTCGTTGGGGAAACGGATCCGGAACCGGCGGCGATAATTTTCCTGAACCTTGGCATTGGTATAGGAGAGCGTTGCCCAGGTGCCGTAGCGGGCAACATCCATGCCCCAGATGTCGTAGCCGGGGTCGCCGTTGATCATCCAGTTGGCGAGCGTCAGGCCGACACCGCCGCCCTGGCTGAACCCGGCCATGACGCCGCAGGCAACCCAGTAGTTCCGAAGACCGCGAACCGGGCCGACCAGTGGGTTACCGTCCGGCGCGAAGGTGAAAGGCCCGTTGATGATCTGCTTGATACCGGCATTCTGCAGGGCGGGGAAATGCTCGAAGCCGACTTCCAGCTCCGGCGCGATCCGGTCGAGATCCGGCGCCAGCAGTTCGTGGCCGAAATCCCAGGGGGTCTGGCGCGGGCTCCACGGGCGGCAGTTCTGCTCGTAGGTGCCGAGCAGCACACCCTTGCCTTCCTGGCGGGTGTAGATCTCACCACCGAAATCCAGAACGCCGATCAGTTCCTTGCCGGTGGCCTCGTTGTGTGAGGTCACTTCCTCCATCTCGTCGGTCAGGAGGTACATGTGCTCCATGGCGAGCACCGGCAGTTCGATGCCGACCATGCGTCCGCATTCGCGTGCCCACAGGCCACCGGCGTTGACCACGTGTTCGGCGTGGATCGTGCCCTTGTTGGTGATGACATCCCAGGTGCCGTCGGGCGTTTGAACCAGTTCTTCCACCTTGGTGTGGCGCAGGACTGTCGCGCCTTTGACGCGGGCCGCCTTGGCATAGGCATGGGTGGTGCCGGAGGGGTCGAGATGGCCTTCAATCGGGTCCCAGAGCGCGCCGATGAAGTGTTTCTCGTCCAGAAGAGGGAACATCTTCTTGGCTTCGGAGACCGAGATCAGCTCCAGGTCCATGCCAAGATAGCGCCCCTTGGCCTGGGCAAGACGCAGGAAATCCATTCGCTCGGGCGTATCGGCCAGCATGACGCCGCCGGTCAGGTGCAGGCTGCAGGACTGGCCGGAGATTTCTTCCAGTTCCTTGTAGAGGTCGACGGTGTAACTTTGCAGCTGGGCTACGTTCGGATCGCCGTTCAGGGTGTGGAAGCCACCTGCTGCGTGCCAGGAGGAGCCGGATGTCAGTTCGTCGCGCTCGATCAGCGTGACGTCTTTCCAGCCGAGCTTGGTCAGGTGATACAGAACGCTGCAGCCGACAACGCCACCGCCAATGACAACAACCTGAGTGTGGGTATTCATGCAATCTGCTCCGGAAGCGCCTGCTCTTGCGCGGCAGGCCGTGTTCGAACGTGAAACGCGAAATGATCAGAAGTCGGTCGGGGCGCCGCCCTCGGCCTTTCGCCTCTCGACAAAGGCGGTGATTTCCTCGTCGATGGCCGGATCAAGCGGGGGCTGCTCATAGGCTTCCAGAGCCTTCTTGTAGAGCATGTTCGCCTTGTCGTAGGCGGTTGGGCTGCCTGCCTCCGACCAGCTTTCGTAATTGCGCCAGTCGGAAACGATGGGCGCGTAGAAAGCGTCCTTGTAACGGTCCTGGGTGTGCTGGGTGCCGAAGAAGTGGCCCGCCGGACCGACCTCGCGGATCGCATCGACGGCAAGGGCTGCCTCTGACACATCAAGCGGCGTCAGGTATTCGGCGATCTTCTGGAGCAGATCGATGTCGGTGATGAATTTCTCGAAACCGGCACTCAGTCCGCCTTCCAGCCATCCGGCGGCATGCTTGATGATATGGGCCCCGCCGTTGATCGCGCCCCATTCCGACAAGGTGGTTTCCAGCGCTGCCTGATAGTCGACCGTGTTGGCCGCGCAAACGCCTGACGACCTGTAGGGAAGATGATAGCGCCGGGCGAGCTGGCCGCCGACGATTGCTGCCTTCATGTATTCCGGCGTGCCGAAGGCTGGCGCGCCGGATTTCATGTCGACGTTGGACGTGAAGCCGCCATAGACCACCGGCACACCCGGGCGGACAAGCTGGGCGAAGGCAATCCCGGCAAGGGCTTCCGCGTTCTGCAGGGTCAGCGCGCCGGCAACGGTGACCGGAGCCATGGCACCGGCAAGAGTGAAAGGCGTGACGATGGAAACCTGTCCGGCCTTGGCCATTTCGATCAGGCCTTGCAGCATTGGTGTGTCGAGCCTCAGCGGCGAGGACGTGTTGATGACCGTTGCCACGCACGGCGTTTCGACGAATTCTTCCGGGGTAAGGCCGTAGCCGATCCGGGTCAGTTCCAGTCCATCGAGGTTGCGCTCCTTGCCGAGCGAATAGATGTGATAGACCTTGTCGGTGAGCCGGAGCATGTCTGCAACGCAGTCGAGATGGCGCACGGAAGCGTGGATATCGACCGGTTCGACCGGGTAGCCCATGACGCAGTGAATGATGTTAAAGAACTGCGACAGTTTCAGGAAGTTGCGATAGTCCTCCTGGTTGCCCGGGCGGCGGCCGTGGTCGCGGTCGACGGCATTGGGCGCGCTGGCCACACAGGAAAAGGCAAGGGCATTGCCGCCCACCTGCAGATCATGCGCCCGGTTGCGCGCACGGATCGTGAATTCGGTCGGGGCCTTGGCAACAAGCTCTTCCACCATTGCCCGGTCCATGCGTACACGGTCTTCACCCGGCTTGATGTCGGCCCCGGCATCCTTCAGGATCTGCTTTGCTTCCTCGTGCAGGAAGTCGATGCCGATCTCTTCCAGAACGCGCATGGATGCGTCGTGGATCGCTTCAAGTTCGTCAGCGGAAACGGCTTCCAACGGCTTGAAGATATGCCGCGGCTGCTTGAAGGGTTTTTGCGGAAAGAGATCCGGACCGGTCTTCTCGCCGCCCCTGCGCCGCCGTCCGCGCCGTGCGGGAGCCGTCTCGGCAAGCGAGGCCGTTTCGATGTCATGCGTCATGTCGTCCGCCACTATTCCTGAAAGCCGGACCTGTTGCCCTGGAAAGGCTTGGGCGCGGCCCGGTCTGCGCCATCTCATCAGACGTTACTTGAGAGGGGACTTTCAGCGGGCAGTCTCAGAACGACGGCCAGTGCTTCAACTCCGACATCCGGCACCGTGTCCTCGATCCAGCCGTGGTCTCGCCAATCGAAGGGCTTGACGGCAAGGGACTTCAAAGCGATCAGAACAAGGAGACTTTTTGTGGGGACCCTTGGTGCGCGTGTTGCTGTCGGATTCGGAACTGCTGGCTTTTCTGAAAACGCTACTGCCGGTGAAGGACTGGTCAGTTGCACGGCTGCGACCGTTGCCGGTCGCGTATACCGCCCGGTTCTGGCGCCTGGATACGCCTGGCCGAAGCTTTGTTATCAAGGAATTCTTCCCCGAAAACGAAGACAACCCTCTGTATCCGACCTTGCCGAGGCAGGAGGCGGACGCCCTTGCCGTTCTAGCCCGCCATGGCCTCTCGCCGGAACTTGAAGCGTTCACCTACAGTCCGGCGAAAACACCGCTGTTGATCTATGGCTATCCGACCCCCGTCGACAACGAGATTGATGTCGGAGAAGCCGCCGAGCTGATCGGTCGGTTTGCCGCCTTGAGTGAACCGGTGCCGGGACACCAGACCGTTCCGGCCGGATATCACGAGGTGCTGGCGCGGGGCGATGCCATGCTGGCGCTCATTCCGCATAGCCGCAAGGCGGCGAACCTGAAGCGGTCGCGCCCGGCGGAGGGCGCCGTCAAAAAGCGCGAGATCAAGCGTTCGCTGGTTCATCGCAGTTTCTGTCTGGGCACGATCCAGGCAACCGGCGATGGTGCCCGGCTGATCGATTGGCAATTCGCCGGGCTTGGTGACCCGGTCGAGGATATCGCCTGTTTCGTCTCTCCCGGTCTTGCAACGCTCTATGGCCTGCATCCGCTTGTCGCCCATGCGGAGGAAATGTTCCTGACGCGCTATCCTGACCAGGAGACGGTCGAGCATTTTCTGAAGGAGCGCGGCGCCTATCACTGGTGCCTTGCAGCCTATTGCCTGTTCCGCCACGAAACACTGATGCATTCCAACGCCCCGGCGGCCAGGGCCTATGGCCGCGCGCTGGAAGAGGAAGTCGATCTGCTGCTGCGTTTGCGGGGCCGATGAGGGGCGTTTGCAGTAGTTGTAATCAATCTGTCATGGGAGAAGGCTAACGGGAGGCATGTCCATCCAGCTTGCTTCCGTTTCCAAGTCCTTCGATGCCCAAAAGGCGCTGAACAGCGTGTCCCTTTCGATTGAGGGCGGCACGTTTTTCGTGGTGCTCGGCCCGTCCGGTTGCGGCAAGTCGACCTTGCTGCGCGCCATTGCCGGGTTGGAGCCGGTCGATGCGGGAGAGATCAAACTCAGTGGGCAGGCCGTTGCCGGCAAGGGCCTGCACCTGCCGCCCGAGCAGCGCCAGGTGGGAGTAGTGTTTCAGTCCTATGCGCTGTGGCCGCACATGAATGTTGCCGCCAATGTCGCCTTTCCGCTGGAGACGGCGGGTGAAAGGCGGAGCGCGGTGACGGCCCGTGTGGCGGAGTGCCTGGAAACGGTGGCCCTGACACCGTTCCGGCAGCGCAAGCCGGCCGAACTTTCCGGTGGTCAACGCCAACGGGTGGCTCTGGCGCGGTGCCTGGCGCAGGGCGCGCGCACCGTGCTGATGGACGAGCCTCTCGCCAATCTCGATCCGCATCTGCGCAGCACGATGGAAGAAGAGCTGGCGGCATTCCACAGGGCGAGCGGCGCGACGACGCTTTTCATTACGCACGACCAGCGCGAGGCAATGGCCCTTGCCGACAAGGTGGCGGTGATGTGGGATGGCTCCATCCTGCAGGCGGACGATCCCGACACGCTTTACCGCCGTCCGAATTCGAAGAAGGTCGCCGGTTTCATCGGCCGCAGCACACTCATTCCGGTGGATGTGCTGCGAGTTGAAAACGGCGAGGCGCAAGTGCGCTTCGGCAATGTCATCGCGGTCGTCGATTGTCCTGACCAAACAGTTTCGGGCCCAGCAACGTTGTTGCTCAGGCCGGAACATCTGGTGCTCGCAACGGGCACTTCCGGCTTCGAGGCAACGGTCGAACGGACGATCTACCGGGGTGGCTATTGGGAAGTCTTCGTCCGTCTCGAAGGCCTTTCGCAGCCGCTTCTCATGGTGCTTCACCGAAAGGCGGACCCTGGCGAGCTCCTTCAGCTCGATATCCTGCACGGGTGGGTGTTGCCGGAGTGAGTTTTGTTCCTTGTTATCACCCAGGGTAAAGCGCAGTGCAGACCCGGGATGACAAGAGCTTCGACTATCCCTCAATCCTTCCAGGGAATCGTCCCGGCCGGAACCTTGCGGGCCAGTGCATTCATTGTCAGCATGATCAAAATCGTTGCGGCGACGACCACAACCGACATGGCGGCGGCAAGCGTAGTGTAGCCGCCGTCTTCGTAGTTGAAGATTGTCGTGCCGATGGTCTCGTTGCCGGTGGACCAGAGCAGGGCGGAGACCGTGACCTCGTTGTAAGCGGTCAGAAACACCAGAATTGCACCGGAGGCAGCCGCGGGAGCTGCGAGCGGGGTGAAGATCCTTGTCATGCGCCGGTAGAACCCGGCGCCAGCCACCCGAGCCGCATCTTCCAATGTACCATCCATTTGCAGGAAGGCGGCGGCAACCGGTTTCAGGCCCACCGCCAGGAAAACGGAGACATAGGCAATCAGAATTATCCAGAGGGTGCCGTAGAGCGAGATGTTCAATACCGGCAGAGGGCGGATGAATGCCAGGATGAAGGCGATCGACATCACCAGGCCGGGCACGGCAAAGGCTATTTCCGACTGTGTGAGCGCAAGGCTCGCCCAGGTTCTGTGAGCCGGCTTCCGATGGGCGAGGAAATAGGCCAGGAACAGGCTGATGACAGCAATGACAAGTGCGGCAACCCCGGCAACGAGAGTTGAGTTGGCGAAGGCCCTGAGCGTGACGGACTGGCGCCAGAGCACCTCGGTGAAGTTTTCGAGTGTCAGGGTTTCCGCAGACAGCGGCAGGCCGTACGTGCGGACCAGCGAGGTCGCCAGCAACGAGGTTGCCGGCAACAGCAGTACGAAGGCCACGAACAGCCAGAGAGTGGCTTCCACAAAGGGACGCTTACGGCCAAGGGAGATCGCCAGAGGGTCTTGCGGCAGACCGATGAGGCTGGTGCGCAGGCGCCGCTGCAGCACACCTTGCAGCAGGATCGCGGCAAGGGCGACAACGGCCAGGATAACCGAAATGACCGCCACGTTTGGCAGGACATCCGGACCGAAGCTTGCCAGTCTCCGCCAGACCAGAACGGGCAACGTGGTGTAGCGTGCCGGAATGCCGATCAGGGCATTGATGCCGAAATTGCCAAGTGCGGCAACGAAGGCGAGCGCAAAACCGGCCAGCAGGGATGGCGCGAGCAACGGCAAGGTGATCCTGCGCAACATCAAGAGGCTTCCGGAGCCGGAAACGCGGGCTGCGTCTGAGAGTTCGCGCGGAAACGACCTCAACGCGGCACGGACAAGCAGGAACACCAGCGGGCTGTGCTGCAGGGTCAGCAGCAGGACGAGGCCTTCACGGGAGTAGAGAGGGTGGGTGGAGCCGAGTTCCGGAGCCAGCCCAAGCCAGCGCAGCACCGGGCTGCCCGGGCCGAGCGCCTGTATCCAGGCAATAGCCGTTACATGCGGCGGGATCATCATCGGCAGCAGGATCAGGAAAACCAGCAGACCCTTGGCGCGAATATCGGTGAGGCCGATCAGGAGTGCGAGCAGGGTGCCGAGCGCGGTTGCTGCCAGTGCCGACAAGAAACTGCTCTCAACGGAATGCCATAGCGCGCTTCGGACCGACCGGCTCTGCACGGCTTCCGTCAACGGGCCTAGGTCGAGACCGCCATCACCCGTCAGTCCGGTCTTGAACAAAAGCAGCAGCGGCAGCCCGCAGATCAGCGTTGCGCCGAGAAAAAGCGCGAGAAGGGTGGTCTTTTCGGAAAGCTTCGATAGCTGCACAGGGATTTGCCGTTGCTTCTCGCAGTCATTCCGGACAAGTGAGGCGTAGCCGAGCGATGATCCGGAATCCAGACATGTTTCGCGCCGGAGGCGCGGCCAAATTCCAAATGGAACAGTATTCGCTTTGCTCATGCTGATGTCTGGCTTCCGGATCAGCATGCAGCAACGCCGCATTTGTCCGGATTGACGGGGGAACGGAAAAAAGCAGCGAGGCTTCCGCCACGCTGCCCGTTGTCGAAAGGAGGCGTTGGCCTTACCCGCCGAAGATCTCGGAGAATTTCATCTTGTCGGCCTGGTCCTGTTCCAGGGCCTTGGCCGGATCGAAATCCATGAGCTTGATCTGGTCGCGCGCGGGAAAGCCTTCCGGAGCGGGGACGCCCGGGTGTGCCGGCAGGTAGCCCTGGGATGCGGCGAGCTTCTGACCGTCTTCGGAAATCAGGAAGTCGACAAATGCCTTGGCGGCATCCGGGTTCTGGGCAGTGGAGAGGATCGCAACCGGCTCGGTGACGGCGGAGACGCCTTCTTCCGGGAAGACGAACTCAACCGGTGCGCCTTTTACCTTTTCGCGGATCGGCAGGAAGTCGACGACGAAGCCGTAGAGTTTCTCGCCACCGGCAATCGCCTTGTAGACGCCGCCATTGCCGCCCTGCGGGTTGGCGCCCTGGTCTGCGAGGCCTTCGTAGTAGGCCCAGCCAAGCTCCGGGTTGGAGGTCAGCGCAGTCATGTGGATGGTCGCGGCGCCGGACGTCAGCGGCGACGGCATTGCCAGCTTGTCCTTTGCTTCCGGCTTCAGGAGATCCTTGTAGGACGTCGGCTTCATCGGCGCGTTGGTGTTGTACATGATGCCGGTGGTGATCAGCTTGGTGGAGAAGTAGCTCTTGTCCTTGTCCATGATCGCCGGATCGTAGGCGGAAACGTCGGCCGCCTCATGCGCCATCAGACGACCTTCCTGCTTCAGGCTCTCCATGGTCACCATGTCGGCGATCAGCAGTACGTCCGGCTTCGGCGCGCCGGCTTCGAATTCGGCCAGCAGCTTCGCCATGATCTTGGTGGTGCCGTCACGGACCCACTCGACCTCAACGCCCGGATGCGCCGCGGTGAAGGCATCGACGGTTGCCTGGGCGTCGGCGTTCGGCTGGGAGGTGTAGAGCACGAGCTTGCCGGTAACATCTTCGGCGTAAGCGGAGGCGGATGCCGCGGCCAGGAGGCCGGCTGCGATCAGAAGCTTTTTCATGTGACAGATCCTTTGCACAGAGCAGCAAAAGGGTTGCGGATGAAAATCGCCTATCAGCTCTACATGACAGTTTTATTCAGACAGCGAGTATTTTTACGTGTAATTTTGCCGGCTAAGTTTAGTTTATTGGAGGCGTTTGCGGCAGCCGGCATCTCCTTTGGAGACGCCGGTGCCCCGTTGTTTTCGTGGTCAGACGTAACTTACGCAGGTGCCTTCCGAAACAAGATCCAGTCCCTGCGTCTTGCCGGCAAGCGCAGTCGGCAGGCTGGTGACGGGTTCAAGATAAAGCGCGTAAGTGGAGTGATGGATCGGCAGTACCTTGCCAGGCCGGAGCTTATCCACGAAATCGGCGGCATGATTTGCGCCCATGCTGATCTGCCCGAGAGGTCCTGAAGTGCCGACGCCGCCAAGATGTGGAATGAGCACGTCCGGCGATCCGAAACCCTTGAGCGCGTCGAGGACATTTGGCGTCGGGAAGGTATCGCCGGTCCAATAGACCGACTTTGCCCAGTCGCCCTGGCGGATCTCCAGCCAGTAGCCATTACCTGGGCCAAGCAGCGAGGCAATCTCCGGGTTTTCCGAGTGTTCGGCAGGTAGTGCGGTCAGCGAGAGCGTGACGTCACCTCTGGTGATCACGTGAGGTTTCATCCAGTCGGCCACCTGAACCTGCGTGAACCCCTTTGCGGTCAATCGCTCCCGGTCATGTGAGGGAACGAGGAATGGCATGTCCGGGGCAATTGCGCTTTCCGCCGTCTGGTCGAAATGATCTTCATGCAGGTGGGACAGCAGGACTTGATCCACCCTGGAAAGATCGACACCGCGAAACGGGGTCAGCCGTTTGTGTGTCACCACATCGGGTCCCGTGGCGAGATCGAACATCTGGTTGGGATCACCCATGCGAAACGCGTGCTCACCTTCGCCGAAGGCCGGGTCGGTCAGGAGGGTGAGGTCCCCGCATTCGATCAGCATCGTTGCACCGCCGAGCCAGGTGATGTCGAGCCGGGGAGATCCTGTTGCGGTTCTTGCGGGAGCGGACGAAACACCGGTCAAGATTGCGGGAGCAGCCAGCGACATGGTGCCGGCTGACTTCAGAAAACTGCGCCGTTTCATGGGAATACCTCTTGGGACCATTGATGGTGCGTTGTAGGTAGACCGCAGATATTGTTCGGTGTAGCTGTATAAAAATGAACAGTCTGGCTGAAAATGTCGCGCAATGACAACGTTGGCACATCTGGAAACCTTTGTTGAAGTGGCCGGTCTTGGCAGTTTCGCTGCTGCCGCCCGGCAGCTTGACTTGCCGAGGTCGACAGTGACGGCTCGTATCAAGGCACTGGAGGAAGAGCTTGGCGTCGCCCTGTTCCAGCGCACGACCAGGCAGGTGCGCCTGACGGTGGAAGGCGAGGCCTATCGGGAAAAAGTGCAGCCGGCCTTGCGGGACCTGGAGGAGGCCGGAGAACAGCTGAAATCGGCACAGGCGCCGCAGGGGATGGTGCGAGTGTCCGTCCCGGTCGACCTGCCGCTGGATGTTCTGGCAGAGGCGATGGCCAGCTTCAACTTACGATATCCGGAGGTCCGGATCGAAGTGCATGTCAGCGATCGACCCGTTGATCTGACCGGCGAGCGGTTCGACTTCGCCCTCCGCGGCAACCGGGTTGCATCGGAAAGTGTCATCGTCCGCAAGATCGCCTCCAGTTTCCTTGTTCTTGTTGCCCGGCCGGAGCTCATGGAAGAGGCGTCGTTCGGCGAGCTGTTGACGTCAGGACGGGTGATCGATCCCGCCGAAGTGCTGGTGGAGGCAGGGCAAGGAGGAGGCGCCCCTGTTTACAGGACGCGAAACCTGCAGCTTGCGCTGGCCCTGGTGCTGAATGGCGGTGTGGCGGGTATCTTGCCGAAATCGATGTGTGCCGAATTCCTGGCGGATGGACGCTTGGTCGAGGCTGCGTGTCCGGTCGATCTGCCGGAGTTGCCGCTCTTTGCGGTCCTGCCGTCACGACGGTTCATCCCCAAGCGCGTTCGCCTGCTGGTGGATCATCTGGCAAGTGCTTTCGGCTGATCGGATTTTACACGGTCTTGCCCCAACCAGACATTGCCGTTGGGCAGCTTGTCGGCTATCACCGCCCCACCAGACATTAATCGATTTATGAAAGGCATGTTCATGAGCACAAACGGCGCGGCCGCGGAAATCGGCCTGATCGGTCTCGGTACCATGGGTGGCAACCTTGCGCTCAATATTGCCGAACATGGCTTTCAGATCGCGGTGTTCAACCGGACCACGGAGAAGACCGACCAATTCATGGCGAAGGCCGGGGAACTCGCGCCGAAACTGGTTCCGACCAAGACGCTGGAAGACTTCGTTGCATCCATCAAGACCCCGCGCGCGGTCATCCTGATGGTTCCGGCCGGTGAAGCGGTCGATGCACAGATCGAGGCTCTGCGGCCGCTATTCGATGCAGGCGATCTCATCATCGATGCGGGCAATGCCAATTACCACGACACGAACCGCCGCGCGGCGGAAGCTGCCGAAAAAGGCCCTCGCTTCATGGGGATCGGTGTTTCCGGTGGCGAGGAAGGCGCACGCTTCGGTCCGTCCATCATGGGCGGTGGTGCGAAGGACGCCTGGGATCAGGTCGGCCATATTCTGGAAGCGATTTCCGCCAAACACGAAGAAACGCCCTGCGCGGCCTTTCTGGGTGAAGCAGGCGCGGGTCATCTGGTCAAGACAGTCCACAACGGCATCGAGTATGCCGACATGCAGATGATTGCCGAAGTCTACGGCGTCATGCGCGACGGTTTTGGCATGTCGGCTACAGAGATCGGGGATGTCTTCGAGAAGTGGAATGGCGGCATCCTGCAGTCCTACCTGATCGAGATTTCCGGCAAGGTTGCCAAGACGGCGGATCCGGACACCGGCAGACCGATGCTCGACATCATCCTGGACAAGGCCGGCCAGAAAGGCACCGGTCGCTGGACGGCCATCGAGGCACTGATGCTGGGCACCCCGGCAAGCGCCATCGAGGCGGCCGTTGCCGTGCGCAACATGTCCGCGCGGTATGAGGAGCGCAAGGAAGGCGAAGCCGAATTTGGCGCGGCTCCGAGCGGCATGGACCGCGAAGCTGTGACGATCGATGCGCTGGAAGCAGCTCTCGTTGCCGGCAAGATCATCTGTTATGCGCAAGGCTTCGGTCTGATCCTGGAAGCGGCCAAACAATATGGCTGGGCAATGCCTCTGCCGGAAATCGCCAAGATCTGGCGGAACGGCTGCATCATTCGCTCGTCCATGCTGAACGACATGTCGTCCGCACTGTCCGACGACGCCGAACGCAACCTGATGCTGGCGCCGTTCTTCTCGGCAAAGCTGAAGGAAACCGAAGCGATGCTTCGCCAGGTCGTTGCCCAGTCCGCGCTGCATGGTTTGCCGGTACCGGCCCTTTCGGCGGCGCTGTCCTATTTCGACATCATGCGCACAGGCCGTTCCACCGCAAACATGCTTCAGGGCCAGCGCGATTTCTTCGGCGCGCATGGTTTTGAACGCACCGACAAGGACGGCGGCGGCTACCACGGCCCCTGGGCGATGGGCTGAGGCCAAAAATCAGACGCTCAGGCTTTCGCCTGGGCGTCATTGCGGCTCGGTGTGTGCGCTGCGAAGCACTTGTCCGCAATGACGGCGCACGGTTTTGCGCCGCCTCGCAGTGCCGTCCTTGTGGTTACTGCGCCAGTCCAAGTGCCGCCATGTTGGCAATTGACGCCGGCAGGCCGGAATGGTCGCGCAGTTCGATGATCAGACGGGGATCACTCTCGAGTTTGGAAAGCGCGCCGAACACGGAGTGCCAGTTGATGGTGCCCTGCCCAAGCGTCCAGTGGCGGTCGGCGTAGCCATCCGCGTCCTGCAGGTGGATATGGCGCAGACGATTGCCGGCGGCCCTGACGTAGTAATCGACCGGCGGGGCGCCAGTCGTGCCATGAGCATAGTGAGCGTGTCCTGTATCGATAGAGACTTTCACCGCCTGTGAACCGAAGCTCTCTGCAAGCTCTATCCGGGCATAAGGGTCCTTGTCTTCGATGTTCTCGATGACGAGTTCGCAGCCGATATCTTCTGCACGCTTGACTGCGTCGCTCATCGTCAGGTGACAGAGCTCTATCTTGCGCTGCCGGGCATTTTCATAATTGTCGAGGTTGTTGAAGTCCCAGGTCGTATAGGGGCTGTGCACGACCATGTGGGTGCCGCCCAGTGCCTCGCAGACTTCCAGCCCTTGCAACAGGCGCTTGCGTACGATCTCGCGGACGTCGACATCCATGCTGTCGACGGTGAAGCCAAAGAAGGGGCCGTGAATGCCGACACGGCCCTGATGGCCGTCCAGCAGTTTTTGGGCCTTCTCGACAATCGGTTTCCAGTCACCGTTCAGCACTTCGGCCGGCCAGAAGTCCTGAAGTTCCAGATCCCGCGGTTTGTCCAGCATCAGATTGCGATGGGTTTCCAGCGCGTCAACTGTCAGCGCGGCACCAAGAATTGGAAGATCGGTCATGAAACACCTTTGAAGGAGACGAAACGGTTGTCGCCTGATTAGAGGCTGATCCTTGACACTATTGCGACGGAGAGCGGATCAAATTTCAGTATCCACGTTCCCGGTCGACGGCTGGGGGAATCGTACCGTCTTCGTAATACCGGCCGATGTTGTCTGCCACGATCCTGGACGCTGTGCTGATGATGGTCGGGGCGGATATGTGCGGCAGCACCGTGACCTTGTCATGATCCCACAGCGGACTTGACGGTGGCAGGGGCTCTTCATCGAAGACGTCGAGAACGGCATGGCCGAGCGGGCCGTTGTCGAGTTTGTTGATGAGAGCGGCAGTGTTGATAATCGGCCCTCGGGCGAAGTTGATGATCGAAGCGCCCTTCTTGCAGGCGCTCAGCTCGTCCTGGCCGAGCAATCCGCGTGTTTCATCCGTCAGCGGCATCAGCAGGACGATGAAATCCGACTGGCCGAGCACCTCCAGAAGTCCGGCGCGACCATGCCGGCAGGCTATGCCTTCAATTGATTTTTCGGTACGGCTCCAGCCGAGCACATTGAAGCCGTTGGCTTTCATCCGCAAGGCGGCGGCTGCGCCGAGCTTGCCAAGACCCAGAACACCAACCGTGCGTTCCTGTGGGCGTTCGAGTGCATGATCCTGCCAGACCTTCTGCCGCTGCTGGGCAATGTACCGGGGCATGCCCCTGTGCAGGTAAAGCGTCCAGGCAAGAACCGCTTCCGACATGGTTTCCGCCATTTGCGGATCCGTCAGGCGGACGATCTTCGGACCGTTTGCGGGAAGCTCACCCATCAGGCGCTCCACCCCGGCCCACAGGCTTTGTACCCAGACCAGATTGGGAAGTGCCGCCACATTGGCGGGGTCGGGATTGGCGACGATGGCAACGCGCGCTTCGGATCGTTGGTCCTCCGTCAGGTCTTCGAACAGCTTGACGTCGGCGATGCCGTCGAGAGCCTTCGGCAGTGCCTCGCGCCAGCTCTGGCGCTCATCAGGGCTTGCGGAGGAAACAAAGGGAACGACGGGCCTCATGCGGCGAAAACCCCGGCTTCATCGGCAAAGCCCTTGATTTCGATTGGGTTGCCGGAAGGGTCCTTGAAAAACATGGTGCTCTGCTCGCCGGGTTGGCCCTCGAACCGGACGGTCGGGGCGATGACGAAGGCGAGGTTAGCGTCTGTCAGCTTTTGCGCAAGCGTCTTCCAGGTCTCCATGTCCAGCACCACGCCCAGGTGCGGCATCGGCACCATGTGATCGCCGACCTTGCCGGTGTTGGTCGTCTCGAAAGGCTTGCCGAGATGGAGGGACACCTGATGGCCGAAGAAGTTGAAGTCGA
Organism: Labrenzia sp. 5N; assembly: GCF_012395805.1. Taxonomy (NCBI): domain Bacteria; kingdom Pseudomonadati; phylum Pseudomonadota; class Alphaproteobacteria; order Hyphomicrobiales; family Stappiaceae; genus Labrenzia; species Labrenzia sp. 5N. Next base: position 15,258 of record NZ_JAAZTM010000012.1, read on the forward strand.
CCCAGGTCTGCGTGCTGCGGCCTTCCTTGCAGCCAAGCATGCCGCCGTAGAACGCGCGGGCTTCGTCCAGATCGGTTACGTGATAGGCAAGGTGAAAACAGGGTTGCATCGCTCGGCTCCTTTGAAAACGGATGTTGAGTAGCAGATCCGATTCAAAACATTTAAGATGTTTTTCTGCTTCTGAGCGAAGGAAAATGTTTTGGATACCCGATTTCTTGAAAGCCTGCTGGCCGTTGCCGAAACCGGATCCATTGCTGCGGCTGCGCGGCAGCAGGGGCTCACGGCCGCTGCCGTCAGCCAGCGTATTCGTGTGCTGGAAGCCGAATTGGGGGCAACGCTTCTCAACCGAACGGCACACGCAGCCCTGCCGACCGAAACCTGTTTCCGGCTGTTGCCCGCAGCACGTCGCCTTGTGCGGGACGCGGAGCAGCTGACAAACCGCATAGATGCTGATGGGTTAAGCGGTCCATTTCGGCTTGGGGCGGTATCGACGGCCCTTTCGGACAACGTGCCCACGGTCATCCAGCAGTTCCGGCAAAAGGCGCCTCAGGCGGTGCTGACCGTTCGGCCCGGCACGTCGGCCGATCTTTACGAGGGATTGCGCAGCGGAGCGCTGGACGCGGCCATTACGGTTGCCGCCCCATTTGAATTGCCCAAGGACATCATCTGCAGAACACTGGAGGCGCAGGCTATCGTTCATGCCTTGCCGCCCGAACGCGATCTATCCAAAACCGAGGCCGGAAAACTGCCCTGGATTGTCTATGACAGGCAATCGTGGGGCGGCCGCAAACTCTGGGCAGATTTTGGCGCGTTGGTTGGCGAAGAACACATCCTGTGTGAGCTCGATGCTCCGGAAACGATCGCGCAGATGGTGTCTCAGGGAGCAGGACAGGCGATTTTGCCCGTCTGGCAAGGGTTGCGGATGCATGGTCCGGAGATGACCTTGAAAGATCTTCAGGGCGGGGCCGGACGCGAAATGGTTTTCTTGCGAAAGCACACTTGTGCCGCACCGGTACTTGCCGACCTCGTGCACAAGGTGTTGCGCGATCAGGTCATCAGTACACATGGTTAAATTCGGCACTTACTGGTTGATCTTATTGAGTTTAAACACCTTTTAAGGGTGAAAAGAATCACTGTCATAGTAAGAAAATTATGTGTCATGACGAATACCGGCATTAAAATGTCGTTTGCAGGCATGTTCACGAAATTTGACGTATGAATGGTATGAGAATTGCGACTATACTGTTGTGCTAGGAGCCTCTTAATGCAATTGTATTGGTCGTTGGGCCTGAGCTCGGTACAAATACCGAGTATGACCTTCTTCTCAAGTAGAGACGGCGGTCAGGCTTATTTCGAGCAAGAACAACGTATATGCGTCAAATGAAGGCTGAATTAATAAGATTTAATCTAGAGGCCTTCACGGCTCAATTCTGTTCTCAACTCGTTATTCTTTTCCATTGGACGCGCAGGGAGGTGATTGCTTTCACGGAAGCTTTCGCGCGCCGCGCCCAATTCAATCTCAAGCAAACAGACTGCACAGGAGCATCCTCATGAAGAAGTTGTTTGTCTCGGTCGCCGCGACCGCTCTTATCGGCATGGCCTCGTCCGCCATGGCAGAAGAGTGCGGCACGGTCACCGTTGCGGAAATGAACTGGGCGTCGGCAGGCGCTATCGCGCAGATCGACAAGATCATTCTGGAAAATGGTTACGGCTGCGACGTCGAACTGGTCACAGGCGACACGATGCCGACCTTCACCTCCATGAGTTCCAAAGGGAAGCCGGACATGGCGCCGGAACTCTGGATCAACGCCGTGCGCGAGCCTCTCGACAAGGAAGTGGCCGAAGGCTCCCTGATCATTGGCGGCGAAATCCTGAACGAAGGCGGTGTCGAAGGCTTCTGGGTTCCGACCTATATCGCCGAAGAGCATAATATTTACACAGTGAAGGACGCTCTTGCGCATCCGGAACTGTTCCCTGGCGCGGAAGACGAAAGCAAGGGTGCCTTCTTCACGTGTCCGACCGGCTGGAACTGCCGCATCACAACCGGAAACCTGTTCCGCGCCTTCGGCTTCGACAAGGGCGGTTTCGAACTGGTCGATCCGGGTTCTGCTGCCGGTCTCGATGGCTCACTCGCCAAAGCCAACGAGCGCAAGGAAGGCTGGCTCGGTTACTATTGGGCACCGACCGCGATCCTCGGCAAGTACGACATGACCCTGCTCGACTTCGAAGTCCCGCATGACAAGGAAGAGTGGGACACCTGCACCGTGATCGAGGACTGCCCGGAGCCTAAGCCGAACTCCTGGGTGAAGTCTGAAGTCTTTACCGTCGTCACCGACGACTTTGCCAACAAAGCAGGCCCGGCCATGGAGTACATCAAGGGCCGCACCTGGGATAACCGGACGGCCGGCAAGGTTCTTGCCTGGATGACCGACAACCAGGCGACCAATGAAGATGGTGCCTACTACTTCCTCGAAAACTTCGAGGATGTCTGGACCAAGTGGGTTAGCCCGGAAACGGCCGAAAAGGTCAAGTCGGCACTCTGAGCCGGCAATAAGTAGAAGGGCCGCCCCAGCAGGTGCGGCCCTTTCCATATGGGGCAAAAAGAATACCATCAGGATTGGTTAGATGGATTGGATTGAATTTCCCTCGTTAAGCAGGGGTACGTTGCGAGACATTCGCGTGACGATCGACGGCACCGTTGACACTTTTCTGGGGGCCTATGGCGAAGCGATCGAACACGCTTTCGATCCCCTGAAAGATTTTCTCATCTGGCTGGAAGACCTACTGATTTCGTCGCCTTGGCCAATTGTGCTGGCTGTTCTTCTCAGCATCGTCTTCTTGATGAGCCGGAACTACAAGATCGTTGCTGGATCACTCTTTTCACTCATCCTGATCGGTGTATTCGGTATGTGGGAAGACACCATGCGGACCATCGCCATGGTCACGGTCTGTACCATGTTGGCTATTCTTTTGGGAATCCCGCTCGGCATTTTGATGTCGCGCTCGGAACGGGTTCAAGGCTGGATCAACCCCATTTTGGACCTGATGCAGACGATGCCGAGCTTCGTCTACCTCATTCCGGTCGTGATGATTTTCGGAATTGGTAAAGTTGCCGGCCTGATCGCGATCGTTGTGTATGCTATCCCGCCGACCATCCGATTGACGAACCTTGGAATCCGCCTTGTCGATCAGGATGTCCTTGAGGCTGCCGATGCGTTTGGATCCAGCCCATGGCAAAAGCTAGTCAATGTTCAGTTGCCCCTGGCGCTACCAACCATCATGGCGGGGATCAACCAGACAATCATGATGGCACTGGCCATGGTTGTTGTCGCGGCCCTGATCGGGGTCAAAGGGCTTGGGCAGCCTGTCCTGAACGCTATCGCAAACCAGTATTTCTTCATGGGGGTTCAGAACGGTCTAGCGATTGTCGCGATCGCTATCATATTCGACCGGGCAACACAGGCATATGGAAAACGCCTTCAAAAACACTCGGAGGTGCTTCATGGCTGAGGCAACGGGTATCGAGATCAAGAATCTCTACAAGATCTTCGGATCGAACGGCAAGGAGATGGTCAAGAAGGTCAAGGACGGCATGTCCAAGTCCGAGTTGAACGAGAAATTCAACCATGTGCTTGGCCTCAACGACATCAACATCTCCATGCCAGGTGGCAAGATCCAGGTGGTGATGGGCCTTTCCGGCTCGGGCAAATCCACCTTGATCCGCCATATCAACCGGTTGATCGACCCGACCGATGGCGAAGTGCTTTATGGCAACGACGATGTCTGCAAGATGTCTCAGGCAGAACTTCGGGAATTCCGCCGCCACAAGACGGCGATGGTGTTCCAGAAGTTCGCGCTGCTGCCACACCGCACGGTGATGAAGAACGCCATCTACGGCCTGGAAATCCAGGGTGTGCCGGTCAAGGAAGCTGAAGAGCGTGCGGCCCGCTGGATTGCCCGCGTCGGGCTGGAAGGGTTCGAGAACCACTATCCCAACCAGCTGTCCGGCGGCATGCAGCAGCGTGTGGGGCTTGCGCGCGCACTCACCAACGATGCTGACATTCTGCTGATGGACGAGGCGTTCTCGGCGCTCGACCCGCTAATCCGCATGGACATGCAGACCGTGCTTCTCGACCTTCAGGAAGAGCTGCACAAGACCGTCGTCTTCATCACCCACGATCTGGACGAGGCGCTGCGCCTTGGCGACAGGATCGCGATCCTGCGCGACGGGGCAGTTGTGCAGCAGGGGACCGGGCAGGAAATCGTTCTGAAGCCTGCGGACGCCTACATTGCCGACTTCGTCAAGGAAGTGAACCGTGGCCGGGTGATCCTGGTCGACACGGTCATGGATACGTCCCGGACGCTGGAAAACGGACCGACGATTTCCAGCGGCATCCTGCTGGAAGAAGCGGCCCGGACCTTTGCCGACACGGGCGAGGGCGAGGCAAACATCGTCAACAGCGATGGCCGTCCGATCGGCGTGCTCAACGTGCATGACACGATCTATGCGATGGTGACGCCGGCAACCCACTGAGCCAATGAAGTGTGAAAACATCAAAACCCCGGAGTTCGCTCCGGGGTTTTTTGTATCCTGGGCGGCAACCTCCACTCTTTCTCGGAAGAAGCCTCGGTGTACCTGCAAGAAGAAAAAGCCCCGGAGTGTTTCCGGGGCTTCAGGATTTCCGGAAAACTCGACTTCAGCGCTCTGTGAAGATCGTTCGTGCCGCACGTGTTACAGGGTGCAGCAGGTAAAGGAGGATCGATTTCGATCCGGTGACCACTTGGGCGTTGACCTGCATGCCAGGGCGGATCGGCCGTTCGTGTGAACCGGCGCCGATGACCTGGCCGGGAAAGGCGAGGGTTGCCTTGAAGTAGTATTCGCCGAATTCGTCCTGGAAACTCGAGGCGGAAATGGTCTCCACTTCCGCGGCCACGGTGCCATAGATGTTCGGGTCGTAGCTGGTGATCGTGATGTCGGCCCTGTCGCCGATGTTGATATGGCCGACGTCCTTCGGATTGACCTTCACCTCGGCAACGAGGTTTTCGGACAGGGGGACGATCTCGGCAATCAGATCGCCGGGATTGACGACTGCACCACGACCGGTCGGGCCAAGGCTCTTGACGTAACCTGCCACCGGCGCCTTAACGAACAGGCGGTCCTGCCGGTCTTTCAGTTTGGCGATTTCCTGTTTCAGTTCGTCGCGCTCCTGGGCAATCCTGGCGCGCTCGTCGGCGACATCCCGGTTCACTTCGGCGCCGGCCTGACTGAGGCTGGCCTGGGCTTCGGTCAGCATTTCACGGGCCTGTGCGAGATTGCCGAACAGCTGTTCCAGTGTGACCTGCGACCGCTGAAAATCCCCCTTGGCCTCCAGGAAGCGGCGACGCGACGTGTAGCCGTCTTTCAGCAAACCTTCCTGGATCTGGAATTTTTCCTTTTCCAGTTCGACCTGTGATTTTTGAAGTTCGACCTGTGCTTCCAGGCTGACCACTTCGGCACGCCTCTGGGCGACACGCGCGGTGTAGGCTTCCTGTTCGTCGGCAACCGCCTTGCGGTTGGCGGTCAAGGCTGCCCGTTGCTGGGTGCTCAGGCCATCCACCGACGGGTCCAGGCGCAGGCCAACGGTGTTGGCATCGCTGTATTCCTGTGCAAGCAGACGGCGTTCCTCAAGTTCCAGATAGCTGAGACGGCTTTGAATGCGGGCGAGTTCCGTGGTCGTATCCTGTTTTTCCAGGTGGGCGAGTGGGTCTCCCGCCTGTACCAGCTGGCCTTCCTCAACAAGGATCTCCGAGACGATGCCGCCTTCCAGGTGCTCCACTTTCAAAATCTGGCCGGCAGGCGCTATCTCCCCGATCGTGTTGGCCACTTCCCGGATCTGGCCGACGGCAGCCCACAGCAACAGGAAGCCGGTCGCGATGGTCAGTCCCATGAGGAGGCGTGAATAAAAGGCTGGGGGCACGCCGTCTTCCAATTCCAGCGGAAGGCCGACGCGGCCGTAGACCGCCTTGCGGAGAGTGTCGGGATCGTCTTTTGCTGCCATTGGAAAGTCCTCGGCGGTTGTCTTGCAGCGGGCCGGCGACGGCCCCTTACGTTATTTCGATTGTTGCTTGAGCACGTCCTCAAGGATGTCCTTCGGGGCTCCGGCCATCGCCACCATGCCGTTCTGCATGTAGACAATGTTGTCTGCCATGCGCATGTGGCTGGGGCGGTAGGTCGTGATGATGACGGTCGACTTTCCGCGAACCTGGTCGATCTTCTTCATCAGGAACTTGTCGCCTTCGAAATCCAGATTTCCGGCAGGGTTGTCTAGCAGATAGATCGGGGCAGGGCGCATGAAGGCCCTGGCCAGCAGCAGGCGCTGTTTGACGTTGTCCGGCAGCACTTCGATCAGCTGGCCGGTCAACCGGGTCTCCACACCCTGGGGCAGAATTTCGCCATAGGCGTTGAGGCCGAATTCCTCGAAGGCCTTGCGAACCTGATCGTTGTCCGCCTGCGGATTGGCCATGCGGAAGTTCTGCGCAATCGTACCGTAGAAGAAATCGTGGTGTTCCGGTGCATAGCCGATGGAGTTGCGCCATTCGCCCGGGTCGAGCTGGCGGATGTCGAGATCGTCGACAAGGACAGCGCCCATATGGGGTCGATAAAGCCCGAGCACGGCCCGCACCAGCGAGGTCTTGCCGCAGCCGCTCGGGCCTGTGATCGCGGTGACGGATCCCTGCTCCATCTGAAGCGAAAAATTGCGCAAGGCCGGTTCCTGGCGGGAAGGGTAGCGCAGCACGACGTTGGAAAAGCGGATCGTGCCCTGGAACTGGCGGTGCAGGCTCGGCAGCCTGCCGGGCTGGCGTTCCATTTCGATTTTCAGAAGGCTGTTGATCCGTTCGATCGTCTGCTGGGCCTGGCCCAGTTGCGATACGCTGAGGAAGGCCTGATGCATCGGGCTGAGCGCACGCCAGGAAAGGGCCATGACGGCAATGAGCGCGCCTTGAGACAGGTCCTGGTTCATGACCAGAACGGCTCCGAAACCGAGGACCCCGATGCCGCACAGGGTCATGAACATCTGCGAGACCACTTGCATGACCTGCGACAGTTGCCTCGTCTTCAGGTTCTTCAGCGCAAAGTCCGCGGAAATTGCCCGGTATTTCTCGACCCAGATGTCGTCGGCGGACAGTTCCCGGATGGCCTTTCGCTTCGACAGGATCTCCACGGTGATGTTCTGCATGCGCGATTTTGCATCGCCGGCCTGATTGATTGCCTGTTTCATGCGCGGAACGATGAGCATGGCCGACAGGACATAGAGCACCAGCAGCCCAGCCGGCAGCAGTGCAAGCGGCCCGCCAATGAAGCCGAGAACCATGACGAAAATCACCGAGAAGGGAAGGTCGATCAACGCATTGGCGAGATTGCCGTGAAAGACGTCCCGCACGCCGTCGAACTGCTTCAGACGGGTGATTTGCGCTCCGATGGGGGCGGACGAAATCAGGGGGAGCGGCAGATGCAGGAAATGGCGGAAGGTGGTGTTGGCGACCACCGCGTCGAGCCTGGCGCCCAGGTAAGCCTGGAGATGCGATTTGGTGCCTCTGACCATCCAGTCCATGATCAGCACAAGTGCAATGCCGATCAGCAGCGTGACCAGCACGGAAACGGATTTGGCGCCGATAGCCTTGTCGTAAACGCTCATGACAAAGAGCGGCAGACCGAGCGCCAGGATGTTCGACAGCAGGCCGACGGTCATGATCGACAGCACCGTGCCCCTGAACTGATGGAACAGGCGGGAGGACCAGTGCTGAAAACCGGCGCTTTCGGTGCTGTCATCCGGCTCGATCACGAAGATCTCGGCATCCTTGAGTTCGCTGAAGGCAATGGCGACCGTGCGATGAGCCTCGCCGCTGTAGGCCTGGAACCGGCCGTCGCTCGAGCGCCCCAGGCCGACCAGTAGATTGTCTCCGTGTTTCACCAGGCAGGGAAACTGTTCCGCGGTCAGCTGCTTTGCGGACCGTCCGGTCGGAGTGACCCGAAAGTTCAGCCGGGTCAGCACGGCGCGAAGGTCGAAGATGCCCTTTATGCCTTCAAGGTGAGGCAGGGCTTCGAAGAGATGGCGTTCCATGCCATCCCAGCCGAGGGCTTCCAGAAGGGGCAGCAAACAGGCCTCTGCCGGAGACGCGCGGTCGATCGTACTGCCTGAATGCTGCTGGACACGGGTTTCCAGGTTCATCCGGCTCTCTGCCGGGTTCAGGTTCTGAAAGATCGAATCCGCGTTTTCAAAAGCCGCCAGGGACATGTTCAGCTCCTAAGCCTGCTTTTTGGTGTCGGCTGGCTCGCGCCGCCGCAATTTGTATCGAGGGGTGTTCGGCGTGTCCGGCAAGGCGCTAATCCGGCCGTGCTCCATCAGAAACTGCTTGTCGGCAATGGCGCGGAAAGAAGGGCGGTGGCTGACGATCAACGTCGTCAACTGGCCTTTGAGCCGCTTCAACGCTTCAACGAGCTGGGCTTCGCTCTTGTGGTCGAGAGCGCCGTTGGCATCGTTGAGGATAAGGATCTTCGGTTCGCCTGCGAGCGCGCGAGCAATGGCAATGCGCTGTACCATGCTGTCGGTGAGATTTTCTTCAATCGCGTTGCCGAGCATTGTGTCGTAGCCCAACGGCAGCAGGTGAATATCCTTTTCAAGGCCGATCAGGTCCGCCGCCAATCGGGCTTTTTGCGGGCTCGCGCGAGATCCGAAGAGAGTCAGGTTCTGCAGGATCGTGCCGGCGAACATCTGGGCGTCGTTGCTGACGTAGGCGATGTGCCGGCACAGATACCGGTGGTCGACACCGTACAAATCCTGTCCGTCTATCATGACCTTGCCGGAGGTCGGTTCGATATCACCGGAAATCAGGCGAGCAAGCGTCGTTCGGCCGCTGCCGTCGCTGCCCTCAAAGGCAACGGTTTCTCCGGCATTGATCGTCAGGCTCAGATTCTGGACAGGCACGATCGCATCGCTGCGCGCGGCGAAGCTGGCATTTTGCAGCTTGATGTTGCCGACAATTGTCAGGTTCCTGTTTCCTGATCGCTCTTCCTTTGGCAAATCGAACAGGGCGCGCGCTTCGCGGAAATCATGTTTGACCCGCTGCATGTCCGTCCAGTGGTTGATGCCGCGCAGCAGGGGCTGCACGACCTGACCTGCCAGCAGGGTGCAGGCCGCAACCGCCCCGACACTGATGAACCCGGACATGACCATGAGGGCCCCGGCCGACACCACGCAGACCGTTGTGAGGACGGTGAAGAACCCGGAGGAATTCCGTGCCCGGTTGGTGAGATCGATATAGTCGTAGCCAAGGCGAGAATTTTGCGTCTGCAGGCGTTCAAACCTTCGCAGGATGACGGGCTCGAAGGCCATCGCCTTGATGGTGTTGATGCCAGACAGAACCTCGAAGATGAAATCGTATTTGCGCTGATCCTGCTCTGCGCGTTTTTCGATCAGGCTGTCGATCCTTGTATTTAGAGCGGCGGTTCTCAGGGCAAACAAGGCCAGGAGAACAAGCGGCACGAAGCCGATCGGCCCCCCGATAAGAAACAGGACGGCAAGAAAGAGGAGGCTGGCGGGAAGGTCGATTGCCAGGAGGCGGGCCTGACCACCGTAATGGTCACCCATTGCTTGCAGCGAGCGCAGCGAGTCCAGGTGTTTGGTGACTGTCGCCTCAGAGTTGATGTCCGCTCTGGAGTGCAGAAGACGTCTGGCTGCTTCGACATTGGCCTGGTGGGTGAAAGAGGCTGCAAGCCAGCCCGTCAGATACGAACGTGTCGTTTTCAGAACTGCATCGATCACCAGAACGAAACCCAGTCCTGCGATCAGGATGACGAGCGTGTCGGTCGACTTGTTCGGCAGAATCCGGTCATAGACCTGCAAGATGGTCAGTGGCATCGCCAGACCGAGGATATTGATCAGGATGGAAGCGGTTACCACCGAGCGCGGGAGTTTCGGTGTTGATACTTTTTCTCCGGTTTCGGAGGAAAAAAACTCCATTTGCGGCAGTTTGATACTGGAAAAAGTATCAGTGATAAAAGATGCCATAGTAAGCGCCTCCTTGAATACATTAAGGCGCGTAATTGTTTCAAAACCGTTTACCAAAAATACCACAAATTCTAAATTTATCTCAAGTTGTACATGTAATTCGAAGAATGAGGTTGGTTTTTATTAAGATAACCCTGCGTGTGATGATGTCAGGTTTTAACGGAGCACGTGCAAGTCATGGCCGATACCGATACTTCAGCGAACGCAGGCAAGCCGGGCGTTTCTTCTTCAACGGAGAACGCAGCAAAGTCCAACGGCGGATCAGAACCGTCGCCTGCACGCATGGAGGCTCAAGCAGGCGATCCCTACCGCCCGGCCGGTGGCAATGATTATTCCCTGTCCGTGGAACCGGAAGATACCGGTGAAGCAACCTTGGCGAACCTTTATCAGGCTGTGCCTCTCGAAGATCGAGGATCTGGTGCTTCAACCCAGGATGCCGAGGGACTTGGCGGCGACGGCGGCACAGACGGCCAGGGTGCGCATGGGGGGCTGGGTCAGGGATTGGGCGGAGCTGGAACCGGTGACACGCTACTGCCGGACGGCGGTTCCGAAGTGGCCGAAACCGCCGATGGTGGTCCAAACGAAGACGGCGGCCTTGGCGACGGTGCCGTTCCGGAAGCGCGTGGACTCGACCCGACGTTGTCTCAATTCGATCTGGGCGGCGATGGCATTCAGTTATCGGGCTCCCAGGTTGGTGACGGAACCAGCGGCGGAGGCGGAGGTGCTGGTGAAGGCGGCGATGCTGGAAACACCGGGGTCGGCCCTGTTGAGGACGTCGACAGCACCGACAATTTTGTAACGGAAAACGCCGCAGGAGGTACCGTTGTCGGCGTAGTCGCCTTTGCGAATGATCCGGATGCGACCGACACGGTCACCTATTCCATCACAGACAGCCGCTTCGATATCGACCCGGATACGGGCGTCATTACCGTTGCCGATGGCGCGGTGATTGACCGCGAGACAACCCCCTATATCGATATTGAAGTCACTGCCACCTCGACAGATGGCTCGACTTCGACCGGGACCTTCCGGGTCACGGTGGGCGACGAGAACGAGTTCGACATTGGCCCGGTGACGGACGTCGATGGTGCCGACAACTTCGTTCAGGAGAACTCCGCTGGTGGTACAGTCGTCGGCGTGACGGCGTTTGCTGAAGACCCGGATGCAACGGACACGGTCACCTATTCCATCACAGACAGCCGCTTCGATATCGACCCGGATACGGGCGTGATTACCGTTGCCGATGGCGCGGTGATTGACCGCGAGACAACCCCCTATATCGATATTGAAGTCACTGCCACCTCGACAGATGGCTCGACTTCGACCGGGACCTTCCGGGTCACGGTGGGCGACGAGAACGAGTTCGACATTGGCCCGGTGACGGACGTCGATGGTGCCGACAACTTCGTTCAGGAGAACTCCGCTGGTGGTACAGTCGTCGGCGTGACGGCGTTTGCTGAAGACCCGGATGCAACGGACACGGTCACCTATTCCATCACAGACAGCCGCTTCGATATCGACCCGGATACGGGCGTCATTACCGTTGCCGATGGCGCGGTGATTGACCGCGAGACAACCCCCTATATCGACATCGAGGTGACGGCGACGTCAACGGATGGGTCAACCTCGACCGGCATCTTCCGGGTCACGGTGGGCGACGAGAACGAGTTCGATATCGGCCCGGTGACGGACGTTGATGGTGCCGACAACTTCGTCCAGGAGAACTCTGCCGGTGGCACGGTTGTCGGTGTGACGGCGTTTGCCGAGGATCCGGATGCGACCGACACGGTCACCTATTCCATCACAGACAGCCGGTTCGAGATCGACCCGGATACGGGCGTGATTACCGTTGCCGATGGCGCGGTGATCGACCGCGAGACGACGCCTTTTATCGATATTGAAGTGACGGCGACGTCCACGGATGGATCGACTTCGACCGGTACCTTCCGGGTCACGGTGGGCGACGAGAACGAGTTCGACATTGGCCCGGTGACGGATGTGGACGGAGCCGACAACTTCGTCCAGGAGAATTCTGCCGGTGGCACGGTTGTCGGTGTGACGGCGTTCGCCGAGGATCCGGATGCGACCGACACGGTCACCTATTCCATCACCGATAGTCGGTTCGAGATCGACCCGGATACGGGCGTTATCACCGTTGCTGATGGCGCGGTGCTCGATCGCGAGACGACGCCTTTTATCGATATCGAGGTCACTGCCACCTCGACAGATGGGTCAACCTCGACCGGTATCTTCCGGGTCACGGTGGGAGACGAGAACGAGTTCGACATTGGACCGGTGACGGACGTTGATGGTGCCGACAACTTCGTCCAGGAGAATTCTGCCGGTGGCACGGTTGTCGGTGTGACGGCGTTTGCCGAGGATCCGGATGCAACGGACTCGGTTTCCTATTCCATCACCGATGGTCGGTTCGAGATCGACCCGGATACGGGTGTGATTACCGTTGCCGATGGTGCCGTGATTGACCGCGAGACAACCCCCTATATCGATATCGAGGTCACAGCGACGTCGACAGATGGCTCGACTTCGACCGGGACCTTCCGGGTCACGGTGGGCGACGAGAACGAGTTCGATATTGGACCGGTGAACGACATCGACCCGGCAGCCAACAGCATTTCAGAGACCGCCAATGGCGGCGAATTTGCCGGGATCACTGCCTTCGCCGAGGATCCTGATCCGGCGGACAGTGTCACCTACCAGCTGACTGGTGACGACAGGTTCGAGATCGATCCGGACACAGGTGTCATCACCGTAAAGGATGGCGCGACATTCGATGCGGAAACAGAACCTTCCATCGAGATGACTGTCACCGCAACGTCAACGGATGGCTCTTCCTCAACTAAGACCTTCACCGTGGCCGTGACAGATAACAATGAAGCACCGGATCTGATCGTTCATCTGGAAAACGGCTCAGAACAGTTTGTCGTCAACGGCAGCTTCGAAATCTATGACGGGGTTCACGGCGGACCAGCCGGGTCCGGCTGGTACGAAAATCCAACTTCGATCGAGGGTTGGACCTACGACAACGTCGATGTGCATGAGGCGGGGCACAATAGTTACGGCGCGACAGACGGCGGTCATCATCTGGACCTTGCCGCCATGAACAATGGCTGGGCTTCTCAGCAAATAGAGGGGCAGCTTGATGGTCAGGTCTATCATCTGACATTCGACATGAAGTCGCGCGGCGGCGTGGGGGAAAGTGTCGCCGAGGTCTATTGGAACGGCGAGTTGATCGACACGATCGACCCGGCCACAACGGGAACGGGCTGGCAGGCCTATGCCTATGACATCGTTGGCGGATCCGGCGACGGCTCCAATACGCTGACATTCGTTGAGATCGGTTCCGATAACCTGGGTGGTGCGCTGATCGACAGTGTGTCCATCGTTTCCGACAACCGCACTGCGGTCGTCGAGGAATATTACGGCGCAGAGATTGCACCCTTGTCAGTATTCGATCCGGATGTGGGCGATACGCATACATTCACGGTTTCGGACGACCGGTTTGAGGTGGTCGTATCCGGCGACAGATACCTGCTCAAATTGAAAGACGATCAGGCTTTCGATTATGAAACCGAGACTCAGGTGACCCTTGAGGTGACGGCAACCGACCAAGGCGGTCTTTCCGACACGGAGATCGTGGTGATCGACGTGATCGATATCGATGACACCAATTCTCCCATCGGTCCACTCACCGACATTGATGCCAGCGCAAACCAGGTTCTTGAAAACGCCGCTGCAGGTGCCGTCGTGGGTCTGACTGCCTTTGCAAACGATCCGGATGCAGGCGACAGCGTGACGTATCAGCTCAGCGGTGATGCGCGCTTCGAGATCGACCCGGTGTCGGGGGTGATCACCGTCGCCAGTGGGGCAAGCTTCGACAAGGAAACCGAACCGGAAATCGATGTTCTGGTGACGGCTACTTCGACTGACGGATCAGTCTCAACTGAAACCTTCACGATTGCGATTGCCGATGCCAATGAGGCGCCGGACCTCGACTTCGATCCCGAACTTGGGCCGGGTGTTTCCGTGACACTGACCTTTGTCGAGGAATACGCCGGCCACAGCAATGTGCTGGGTGTCTTCTACGTGGATGGCAACGGCAATCCCGTGGCTGGCGAAATCGTCTGGGTCAACCAGAACCAATTGACACCGGGCGATACGGCGACCCTCTATCTGGAAGGCGTCGAAGCGAGCGAAATCGGCTATTTCCTGATCCCGGATGGTGCAGACACGAACAATGGTCTTCTTGCCGGTGACAAGGTGACGTTCCAGAAAGACGGGCAGGGGAACTGGCAGGCCGTCGGACCCGACGGGACGCTGCTGGTCGGGGCCGAGGCCAATGTTCTTTTCTCCGGTAACGGGTCACTCAATCCGGATGGATACGACTACACGGTGGAAAGCGGCATCAGGATCGGCTTTGAGGACATTGCCGGCGGGGGTGACGAGGATTTCGACGACGTCGTCTTTGACCAGACAACTTTCGAAACCACTGCTCGTGCCGCGGTCTATGAAGAAGATCCGGGGGCGGAAATCGGTACCTTGTCGGTATTCGATCCCGATGTCGGCGATACGCACAGCTTCACGGTTTCCGATAGTCGCTTCGAGGTCATATCGATCAACGGTGAGAACATTCTCAAACTGAAGGACGGTGTGGCGCTCGATTATGAGACCGAGACCCAGGTGACCGTTGAGGTTACCGTTACCGATAGCGGCGGGCTGTCGGACACGGAAACCATTGTGATCGACGTCATCGACGTGGAGCCGGAAGGGCCTGCCGACGACAATGAGCCGGTCGGGCCTGTCAGGGATGCCGATACGGCCCAGAATCTGGTTGTGGCGACAGCTGCGGCCGGAATGGTGATCGGCCTGACGGCATTCGCGGAAGATGCCGACGCCGGAGACACTGTGACCTATTCCATCGACGACAGCCGGTTTGATATCGACGCAGACACCGGTGTGGTGACCCTTGCCAGTGGTGCAACGCTGGTTGCAGGCGAGACCATCGACGTGACGATCACCGCCACATCAAGTGATGGATCCCAGTCGAGCGCGGTTTTCCCCGTGACGGTGACTTCGGGTGTAACTGAGAACTCGCCGCCTGATCTGATCGTCGGCAACGCGATCTACCGGCCGGACCAGGGCAACAAGCACTGGGACGATCATCATGATGGCCATTGGGGACATATCAAGGACGGGGAAACGGGGCACTATCATGAAGATGACGGTGTCCATGGTCAGACGTATCACGGCCACGACGACGACTGTACGGGCAACGAATATCACGTTCCAGAAAACCAGGCAGGTGTCGAACTTGTCGAACTTTCGGTAGTAGATCCCGATATCGGCGACACGCACACCTTCACGGTGTCGGATGATCGGTTTGAAGTCGTGAGCGATGGCGACAGCTATCTGCTGAAACTGAAGGATGATGCGGCAGTCGACTACGAAACGGAGCAAAGCATCACGATAGACGTTACCGCGACGGACAGCGGAGGCTTGTCGGATACCGAGACAATTACCCTGGATGTGGTCGACTTTGATGATGTGCCCCTGTGCGAGGTTGGGACCAGTGGTGCCGATACGATTGTTGGGGGTGGTTTCGTGGACAGCATTTCCGGACTTGGCGGAAATGACATCCTGCTGGGTCAGGGGGGCAACGACCTCATCTATGGCGGGGCTGGTGACGATGTGATCCGGGGTGGCGCGGGCGACGACGTTCTTTCCGGTGGCGACGGGTCGGATCTGTTCGCCTACATGCTCGGCGACGGGCATGACAGCATTTACGGCGGCGCCGGCGAGAGCTGGATCGATATCGTCGATCTGAGCAAGGCCGCCGATGGCACCGATATCGGAACCTATGGTGTCGACTGGTCCATCACCATGACGGAAGGTTCCATCGAGAGCATCGATGCAGCGGCGAGCGAGATCACCCTTTCGCAGGATTCGGGGGGCTACATCGAGTTTGCCGATGGCGGACGCATCGACTTCACGGATCTGGAAGGCGTTCAGTACTGATCAGAAGGAATGAAAAAAAGCGGGCTTGTTACGCCCGCTTTTTGTGTTGCCGGTTATTGAATCGGAGGCAGTGGTTCTGTCTCGATAAAGACGGTGTCGCTGGTCACGACCTCGACGACGGTCGACTGGAAGACATCGTTCTCCGACGGTCCAAGGCGCAGGTCCCAGGTATTGAACTCTGGCATGAGGCGCGGGACCGGTGCCGGCCGTTCCTCGATGATCCCGAAATGCTGCGGCGCCAGCCGGCCAATGTTGGCCAGCAGGAAAAAGTCTGCAATGCGGCTGTCATAGCGCGCCCGGACGTGATCGACCTTGCTGAGAAGAAGTTCGCGCTCGCCGTCCAGAACATCGAGCAGGGACCGCTGACCGCTGTCGAATTCCACCTGCAGGCCCTTGACCGCACGCTGGTTGGCCTCAATCGCGCGCTTTACCGCCTTGACCTTCAGCCTTGAGGCAGCCCGCTGCTTCATGGCACGGACAACGTTCTCGCGGATGATCTGCTGGGTGTCGTCCAGCTCGTATTCCTGTTGGGCTGCCGTGAAGTTTGCGCGTTTGACCGCGGCAATGTTGCGGCCTCCGGTGAAGAAAGGGGCCGTGACGCGCACGCCAAAGCGGAAGTCTTCTTCGTCCTGATTGCCAAGGTTGCCCTGGTAACCGGTTTGCCATTCGCTTTCCAGCGAGACACGCGGCAGCATGTCGCCGACTGCGGCGCGTGCGGCGTAACGTGCGGCCCTTGCATCTGCCGTTGCGGCGCGGATGGACGGATTGTTCTGCAGCGCGACGTTGATCGCGTCATCCAGACCGGCGGGCTCGATTGTCTGCGGAATGCCAGGCCAGCCGAGCTTGCCCGGCTTTTGTCCGGTCAGGCGCTCATAGACAGCCTCGGAGGCTTCGAGGTCGCCGACCGCCTGGTCGGAATTCCCCTGCGCTTCACCGAGACGGGCAAGCGCCTGTTCGATATCGGTGCGCGTTGCGTCTCCCGACTTGTAACGGGCACGGGCGGCGTTTACCTCCCGTTGCACCACGTTGGTGTAGGCCCGCAAGTGAGCGAGGATCGCCCGATCGCGAACAACGCGCAGATAGGCATCGGCTGTGTTGAACAGCAGCGTCTGTTCCGCGCCAATGAGCTGGTTGCGACCGGAATTTGCTTCCTCATGAGCCTGGTTCAGCCGATTGACACCCGCGAAACCCTGAAACACCGTCTGGGACATGGAGATGCCCAGCTCGTGGAAGAAGGACCTGTCGCTGTTGCCGCTGCGCTCGCTGCGGAAGGCGTTCTGTTCTCCCAGGTAGGTGCCGGTAACCGTCGGCAGAAACTCGGATCTGGCGGTCCAGACGTCCTGGTTGGTCGCTTCGTAACGCGACCGTTCCGCCTTGAGGCCCGGGTTGATGGCATAGGCCGACCCCATGGCTTCTTCGAGCGACTGGGCGGATACAGTTGCGCTGGCGAAGGACAGGCTGATCAGTGACGCGCCTGCCAGAAGACCGGCGAGGTGGGTTTTCAATCCATGCATCAGTTTGGCAGGGGCAAGGAAGGTCGTCATTGCAGCACCGTGATTGTTGTCTGCCCTTAAGGTAAAATTTTATAGTTAATCAAAAGTAAGTTGAGATTAGAGAATATGGCCAAGAATTTTCAGTAATTACCTAGGGTAATCTTTGTTTGGTGCTACTTCTTTTGGGATATTGATATTAATATCAAGGTTTAATTTGATAATAATTTAAGTTGAATTCAGTGATAAGTCAGCTTCCCGTTCGGTCTAAGCTCGGGTGAAACTTTTTGATCTGCGAAGGCAGTAGATGTTTCCCGAATAGAAAGCCCTGCACCTGCAGGCATCCGGCTTGTTGCAGGAATTGCAGCTGTCGTTCCGTTTCGACACCTTCGGCGATTACTGGGATCTTGAAACTATGGCCGAGCAGAACGGCAGAGCGCAGGATTGCCCGGGCATGGGGGTTGGTTTCCAGCGACTGGGTAAAGGCTCTGTCGACCTTGATCTTGTCGAAGGGAAAGGCTTGCAGCGTGTTGAGCGAGGAATAGCCCTTGCCGAAGTCGTCCATGGCAACGCGCACCCCCATTTTGCGCAGCGAGAGGATCGTCTCGTGAACCCGTTCGTGATCCTCGATCGGGGTGGATTCGGTGAGTTCTACTTCCAGGCGTTCTGCGGGCAGGCCTGTCTTCATCAGCACGGTGGAAACGAGACCGGCAAAATCGCAACGGGAGAACTGCAGCGGGGAAGCGTTGACCGACAGCGTTACCGGATTTTCCCAGCAGGCAGCTTCCTTGCAGGCAGCTTCGAGAACCCAATTGCCGATATCCAGGATGATGCCTGACCGTTCGGCAATCGGAATGAAGTCCTCCGGCGGAATCGGACCTTTTTCCGCGTGACGCCACCGGACCAGAGCTTCGTAGCCAATCAACTCGCCAGTCTTTGTCAGATTCTGTTTCTGGAAGACCAGGTTGAGCTGGTTTTCGAGCGTTGCATTGCGCAAGTCAGCCGCCAGGCCCGCCTCCCAGCGATTGGTTTCCTCCATGCCCGTGACATAGGGCTGGATGAGGTTGCCGCCGATCGATTTCGCTTGCTTGGCAGCTAGGTTTGCCCTTTGCACCAGCTTGTTCAGGTCCTTGCCGTCGCGTGGAAACACGGCAAGGCCAATACTGGAGCGGATGGACAGGCGGTAGGAATTCCACTGAACCGGCCTTCGGGCAAGGGAGCGAACCAGACGGGCGAAGTCTACGGCGTCATCCAATGTGTCGAGCGACGGATTGATGACCAGAAATTCGTCACCGTAGAAGCGGGAGATGAAGACCCTGTCGCTCAGGTTGTTTTTCAGCGTATTGGCCAAGGTGCACAGGACAGTGTCGCCGACTTCGTAGCCGTGAAGGTCGTTGATGGCCTTGAACTGGTCGAGGCTGATCAGCACGACGGCGCATGTCTTGCCCTCCAGTTCGGCCTTTTCCAGAAGGTCTGCCGCAGCCTTCTGCACAAAATGCCGGTTTGGAAGTCGTGTCAGAGAATCTTGCAGCGACAGGTGTTTATAGGCTCGCCTGGCCGCGTTTTTCCTGTACCGGTCGAGCAGCGCACCAGTTGCAGCCACAAAGGTGCATAGACCGAAGATGACCAGCGACATCACCATCATGTGCCTTTCGGACATGAGCATGATTTCGCGCGGGAAACTGACTTCGCGAAGGGGCGTGGCCGGGGAATGCACCGGCATGTGTATCGAAACTGCTGACAGGAAAAGGAACAGCGTTGCACTTACAAATGCGCGTCTGGACTGCAGCTGCGGAACGAAACTCATTGCAATTGCCCCAAGGCACGTTCCGAACAGAAATGTCCAAAGTCCGAAGGCTTCGCTCGTATCAGGTAAACCGGCGATCTCTCTGGCCGTCGTCAGCGTCAGACCCATTCCTGCAATGGCAAGGCCAAAGAGGATGCCGCCAAGTTCCGGTGCGAGCCGGATGTTTCGCCGCACAGCAAGCGCATAACCTGACAGGAGTCCGGCAAAGACGACAAGCAGGGCAAGCAGAGCCGTTTGAAGCCGGTACCCTGATTCCGCGGGAAGCTTTACCGAAGAAAAGGCGATGATCTGGGCCGCCCAGATTGCCGAGGCGCCGACGAGTGCAGACCAGATGAGCCAGATGACCCGTGCAGGGCTTGCATCGCGGTCAACCTTCGCAAGGAGCAGGAAGGAAAAGGCGCATCCGAAGAGACACGTTGCGATCGCAAGTGTCAAAAGAGCATGGTCATGCTCAAAAGACAAAACTGTTGCGACGCGTTCCATAAAAGCTCCCACCGACGGTTGATTTCATGAAAGCTTAAAAAGCATAACAAACTGTGTTTTTTCGGAGTATTTCAAGTATTGCTCATTGTTTAATCTGGTATTGTTGTAATTACGCATGAAGTATCCGGTCAATTGCTGGCTTTTATTGTCAGTATTGACCTGTTTTACAAGCGGCTTTGGGGCGCATAGGTGCCGCTTCCGGTTTGCCAGCGTGCAATTGGAGCGGAAGAGCTGCTTCTGAAGAGCGTGGCGACACCCGCCCTTTGTCCGAGCCAGGCAAAATCGTAAACATCTGCCGCCAAAAGCACGGCATTTTCAGGCAGAGGCGCGTTCAGCAGGGTTGACTTGACGCTTCGGTAACTGGAGCATGTCCTTAAGTCACCGTAATTTTTGACAATATTTTTTCAGCCTCAAGAAAGCCCGAAATTCGTGCAAAATCCAGCAAATGAGCGGATCCGGAAGGTCGCGACTCTACCCGGGTGCCCTGAGGGCATGGGGATGGATAAAATTCTATCGATATAATTAGCAATACGGCATTTATTTGCTTCCAAAACAGGGCGGCCGCGCCGGAGGGCAATGCCTTCAGCGATCAGAAATGCCGCTCCGGCCTCGAGCGAGAGGTGCGGGACAATGCAAACTGTTTAAGACACGTCAGGAGAACGGGTGCATCCCGCAATGCCAACGAAAGCCAGATCCACTCGCGTCGATAACGCTTATGAACGCTTGAAAACCGAGATCCTGAACGGGCAATTGCCGCCCGGATTTCAGGCGCCGGAACCGGACATCGCGACACGGCTGGGCATGAGCCGGACGCCGGTTCGCGAAGCGCTTATCCGGCTGGAGGCTGACGGTCTGGTGGACCTCGTGCCCCGCCGGGGAGCAAAGGTTCTGCCGATTTCGCTGCAGGACATCTGCGAGATCTACCAGATCCTTTCGGCGCTTGAAGCCCTCGCCGCAGGCACCGCTTGCCGCAAGGCGGGCGACGAGACGCTCGTGGAAATCGAAGAAGTGCTCAACGAGGCCGATGATGCGCTGGAACGCCAGGATATCGAGGCCTGGGCCGTTCACGATGACAGGTTCCACAGGCTGATGGCCAAGGCGAGCGGCAATCTGCGTCTGGAAGCTGAAATCGAGGGGTTTCTCGATCAGGTCTACCGGGCTAACACCGTGTTGCTGCGCCTGAACAAGGCACCGGCCTCAAATGCTGCCGATCATCGCAAGATTGTGCAGGCGATCCGGGACGGCGACACCGACAGCGCCACGGAGACGGCGCGGTTACACCGTCTCAACGGAATGCTCAGGATGAAGGATCTGCTGCAGGACTGTGGTCTCAGCCACGTTTGATCATTTTGGCGCGGCGGGGGCGGGGCCGGTGGACTGTCCGATGATCAGCTCCGCGTCCAGATGCAGGGAAGCCGGTTTGCTGGCCGGATTGGAAATCATGTTCAGGAGCAGCTCGGCAGCTTTTTCCCCGGCGTAGCGCACCGAGGAGCGGGTGCAGGTGAAAATCGGCACTTCGCCGCTGTTGGGCAGGAAAGACAGGGCATCATCATGGGTGATGATGGACACGTCCCTGCCTGTCTTCAATCCGCACTGGCCGACAGCGCGGGCGACGCCGATCGCCGATATCATGGACGAAATCAGGAAGGCGGTCGGCGGATTGTCGCTCTTCAGCATCTCCATCGCATTGTCGCAGCCGTAGGGTTCGGTCATGTCCGCACTGCGCATCAAGGCCGGGTCCGGTGTCAGGCCCCGTGCTGCCAGCGCTTCCTCGAAGCCGCGCCGGCGCCGGTTGGCGAAGTCCATATGTTCCAGACCGTTCAACAGTGCGATCCGGGTGTGGCCGAGGTCCAGCAGCAGGTTTGTCGCCCGCTCGAAGGCCCGCCGGTTGTTCATGTCGATCCACGATGTTTCTTCCTCGGCACCCGGGATGCGTCCGTGAACGACGAAGGGCAGATTGAGTTCTTTCAGAAGCCTGTGCCTGCGCTCGTCATTTGCGGGGCCGTGAATGATCACGCCGTCGGCCTTCTTGCGTGAGGCGATCTGCCGGTAGGCGTCTTCTTCCTTGGCATCGTCGACGACGGAAATGATCATGTCGTAGCCGTGGCGCGAATAGGTCTCCCCGGCGCCGGCTATGAACTCCAGAAAGATCGGGTTCATCATCTCGTGAATTGAGCGCGGTATGACATGGCCGATGGCCATTGCGCGGCCGGTGGCAAGCCGCCGTGCCTGGCTGTTGGGCGCGTAGCCGAGCTTGTCGGCCATCTCGGTTACGCGTTTGCGCGTTTCTTCGCTGACTTCCGGATAGCCGTTGAGTGCGCGGCTTACCGTGGTCTGAGACAGGTTCAGCCGTTGCGACAGTTCTTTCAGGTTTACGCCATTGCTCATTCTGGCCCAAAACGCTTTGAAAGCGCCCTCCCAACAGGCTGTTATTGAAATGCAACATTAATTCGCGCGTTGCGCGCTTGACAAGGCCGAAGCCTGAAGACATGGTTAGGGCCAAATCCAAAGCGGTTTGGATAAAGGGTTCTGGTAGAATTGCCGACCTGGAAAAACGGGTAGGTATTGCTGCAAGGTGGCGAGGTATGCCACCTTGGGTGGAGTGTTCCAGCATAGGGACAATCTGGGAGGACAGATATGAAACTACGTTTGAAAGCCTGCACGGCAGGCCTGGCGCTTGCCATCGGGCTTGGCGCGGGCTCTGCATCCGCGGCCGACCTGAAATTCGCTCCGGGCGAAGGCCCGTTCAACTGGGACAGCTACAACGCATGGGCTGAGAGCGCGCCTGACCTGAAGGGGCAGACCGTGACGATCGCCGGCCCGTGGCTGCAGCCGGAAGACGGCTATTTCCGCAACGTGCTAGCCTATTTCACCGAAGCTACCGGCGCTGAAGTCATTTACACTGGTTCGGATTCCTTCGAACAGCAGATCGTGATTGATGCCGAAGCCGGCGCCGCACCGAATATCGCTGTCTTCCCGCAGCCGGGCCTTGCCGCCGACATGGCTGCGCGCGGCCTGCTGAAGCCGCTCCCGGAAGGCATGGCTGACTGGGTCGCCAACAACTACGGGGCCGGCGAAAGCTGGGTGAACCTCGGCACCTACAAGGATGCCGACGGCCAGGATCAGCTGTTCGGCTTCTTCTATAACGTCAACGTCAAGAGCCTTGTCTGGTACGTGCCGGAAAACTTCGAGGACGCCGGCTATGAAGTGCCGACGACCATGGAAGAGCTGAAGGCGCTGACCGAGCAGATCGTTGCCGATGGCGAAACACCCTGGTGTATCGGTCTGGGTTCAGGTGCTGCCACGGGCTGGCCGGCAACCGACTGGGTCGAGGATCTGATGCTGCGCACGCAGCCGGCTGACGTCTACGACCAGTGGACCACCAACGAGATCCCCTTTGACGACGAGCGTGTCGTTGCCGCGATCGAGGAATTCGGCTGGTTCGCACGCGACGATGCCAAGGTCGCGGGCGGTGCGGGAGCCGTTGCTTCCACCGATTTCCGTGACAGCCCGAAGGGTCTCTTCTCCTCGCCGCCGCAGTGCTACCTGCACCGCCAGGCATCCTTCGTGCCGGCCTTCTTCCCGGATGGCGTCGAGTTCGGCACCGATGTCGACTTCTTCTACTTCCCGGCCTACGCGGAAAAGGATCTCGGCAGCCCGGTTCTCGGTGGTGGCACGCTGATGGCGATCACCAATCCGTCCGACGCGACCAACGAACTGATGAAGTTCTTCGAACTGCCGCTCTCGCATGAAGTGATGATGGCCCAGACTGGCTTCCTCACGCCTCACAAGGGTGCCAACCCGGCAGCCTACAAGGACGACACGCTGCGCGGTCAGGGCGAGATCCTGGTCAATGCCAGCACCTTCCGTTTCGATGGTTCCGACCTGATGCCGGGTGCCGTTGGCGCGGGCACGTTCTGGACCGGAATGGTCGACTATACCGGCGGCAAGGACGCAAAAGCCGTCGCCGAGGAAATCCAGAAAAGCTGGGACGCCCTCAAGTAATCCTTCAGGCGGCCGGTCTCCCCAGGGAGGCTGGCCGTTCTTCTGACGGATCGGCGAAAACGTCCAAGAAACAAAGTTCCTAAACGCAGGAAGCCCCCGGTCTTCCGGGTGCCTCCCCATAATCAATAATGGGAGGGAACGGCCATGCTATCGGACAATCCGGCACTGTTAGGGCTCTTTACCATCGTCGTTGGCGTTGGAGCCTGCCTTGCCTATTTCTTCTTTTCGAATGTCTTTCTCGACAAGGTCCTGTTTCCGGCGCGCGGCCCCAATGCAGGAAAGAACATCAACCGGGCCAACATGATCCGGCCCTGGCTGTTCCTGTTCCCGGCCTTGTTCGCGCTGACGCTGTATCTTGCCTATCCGGTCTTCGAGACCTTGCGGCTGTCGCTGACAGACCGCTCCCAGGGAGGGGCCTTTGTCGGCCTTGCCAACTATCGCCAGATGATGAACGAGGCGAAGTTCTGGGAAGCGGTGCGCAACAACATGCTGTGGCTGATTGTCGTGCCGGCTGCCTCGACGGCTTTCGGGCTGCTGGTCGCCCAGCTCACGGACCGGATCAGATGGGGCAACTTCGCCAAGTCACTGATCTTCATGCCGATGGCGATCTCTTTCGTTGGCGCATCGGTCATCTTCAAGCTGATCTACGATACGCGCGCCGCCGATCAGAACCAGATCGGCGTTCTGAACGCGATCTGGCTGAAGTTTGACGGTGGTATCGGCTCCGTTGTCTTTCTTCAGCTTCTGCCGACCCTTCTCCTGCTGGCATTCGCTGTTGTTGTTGCCTATGTGGCCTGGACCTTCGTGCGCGGCATTGTCGCCCGGGGGGAGGACAAGTCGATCTGGCTTCTGCCCCTGCGCCTTCTGGTCGCCGTTGGCGGGATCTGGCTGATCTGGATTTCGCTGAATTCCGCGCTCGGTGTCTGGATGGCCGAAGTGCCCTACGGCGAACCGCAGACCTGGCTGACCTTGCCGCTGTGGAACAACTTTTTCCTGATGGTGGTGCTGATCTGGATTCAGACCGGCTTTGCCATGGTGATCCTGTCCGCGGCCCTGCGCGGCATTCCGGAGGAAACCGTGGAAGCTGCGATCGTTGACGGTGCCAATCCGTTCCAGATCTTCTTCAAGATCAAGGTGCCGCAGATCATGGGGACCATCGTGGTGGTCTGGACCACGATCACACTCACCGTGCTCAAGGTGTTCGACATCGTCTTCGCGATGACCAACGGCCAGTGGGAGACGCAGGTTCTGGCCAACTACATGTACGACAAGCTTTTCCGTGCCAACGATTGGGGAGTGGGGTCGGCGAGTGCCATCATCATCATGTTGCTCGTCACGCCGATCCTCGTCTGGAACGTTTACAACGCCCGGAAGGAGATGAAGTGATGGCCAGTATTGCTGGGAAAAAATCCGGCCTGACCTGGGCCGTTCAGATCTCCGTCGCAGCGCTCGTTCTGTTGTGGCTGTTTCCGACCGTCGGGCTGTTCGTCTCGTCCTTCCGGACCGCGGACCAGATCTCCAGCTCCGGCTGGTGGGCGGCGCTGTTTCCGGCCGAACAGAACGAGGTCTACCGAACTTCGGATCCGGACGAGACCCGTGTTGCCGACGGAGACCTTTTCACCGTGTCCGGCAACATCTTCGAAGGTGAGCCGCGCGAGATCCGCTCGTGGGGCGTCTCATCCAGAGACGTGTCTGCTTACCAGGCGGGTGAAACGGCGGATATGGGCGATGGCGAAAGCCTGACGCTCCAGGCCGACGGGTCCTATGTCTGGAAGGGCAATGACAAGCAGATCTCCGGCCGTGGCCAGCGTGTTTTCGTGACCGCGACCGTGCCGCCGGAATTCACGCTGGAAAACTACCAGACCATCCTGTTTTCCGGCACCGGACAGGACAACATGGGCAAGGCGTTCTTCAACACGCTGACGGTCACCATTCCGGCGACGATCATCCCGATCGTCATTGCGGCGTTCGCAGCCTATGCCCTTGCCTGGATGGAATTTCCCGGCCGCGCCCTCTTGATTGCCGCCGTTGTGGCGCTGCTCGTCGTGCCGTTGCAACTGGCGCTCATTCCGCTGCTGCGGCTCCATCTCGCCGTCGGTATCGGCAAGGGCTATATGGGGGTCTGGCTGGCCCATACGGCCTTCGGCATGCCGCTCGCGGTCTATCTGCTCAGGAACTACATGGTCGGATTGCCGCGGGACATCATCGAGAATGCCAAGGTGGACGGGGCGACGGATTTCCAGATCTTCACCCGCATCATTCTGCCGCTCAGCTTTCCGGCCCTGGCGTCCTTCGCCATCTTCCAGTTCCTGTGGACCTGGAACGATCTGCTGGTGGCGAAGGTGTTCCTGATCGATGCCACAGGCTCGACCACGGTCATGACCAACCAGATCGTCGAACTCCTGGGAACGCGCGGCGGCAACTGGGAAATTCTCGCGACGGCGGCCTTTGTGTCCATCGCAGTGCCGCTCTTCGTGTTCTTCGCGATGCAGCGCTACCTCGTGCGCGGCCTGTTGGCCGGGTCGGTGAAATAACATGAACAAAATCAACAATCGGGAGCAGCCGGCATGACATCGTTGTCCTTGAAGAATGTCAGCAAGTCCTATGGATCGGTCGAAGTTCTGCGCAACATCAACATGGAGATCAACGCAGGCGAGCTGATCGTTTTCGTCGGTCCGTCCGGGTGCGGAAAGTCGACATTGCTGCGGATGATCGCAGGACTTGAAAAGATCACCGGCGGAACGCTGGAGATCGACGGTGTGGTCGTCAACGATGTGCCGCCGGCACAGCGCGGCATCGCCATGGTGTTCCAGTCCTATGCGCTTTATCCGCATATGACGGTCTACGACAACATGGCCTTCGCCCTGAAGCTGGCGGGCAAGTCGCGCGACGAAATCGACAAGGCGGTGCGGGCGGCTGCGGACAGGCTGCAGCTCACCGCCTATCTCGACCGTCTGCCCAAAGCACTGTCCGGCGGTCAACGCCAGCGCGTTGCCATCGGCCGCTCGATCGTGCGGGATCCCAAGGTATTCCTGTTCGACGAACCGTTGTCGAACCTCGATGCCGCCTTGCGTGTTGCCACCCGGATCGAGATCGCACAGCTGAAGGAGAGCATGCCGGAAAGCACCATGATCTACGTCACCCACGATCAGGTGGAAGCGATGACCCTCGCGACCCGGATTGTCGTGCTGCATGGTGGAGACGTGGAGCAATTCGGTGCGCCGCTGGACCTTTACGAGCGTCCCGCAAACACCTTCGTTGCCCAGTTCATCGGCTCTCCGGCAATGAACCTTGTCGATGCCAAGGTGACGGCGACCGGCCAGATGACATCCGTCCAGATGTCCGATGGCGGTCATGCGGATGTACCGATTGCCTCGCTCGACAGCGACAAGGGTGCGCGCGTCAAGCTGGGCGTGCGTCCGGAAGATCTCAGCGTTACCGAAGATGATGATTATCTGGTCGCGGCGAATGTCGAAATCGTGGAAGCCCTCGGCGAGACAACAGTGCTCTATTTCGCGCCGAGAGAAGGCCACGATGCTTTCATTGCCAAGATCCCGGGTATCTACAAGGTTGAAAAGGGCACGGAGCTGCGCCTGACGGCCCCGCCGGAAAAGCTGCATCTGTTCGATGGCGAAGGGCGGTCGTTCCTTTACAGGTGATATTCCCGGCAGGGTTGGGTGTTTTTGGTAACGCTGTTGACCCCCACCCCTAACCCCTCCCCACAAGGGGGA
>NZ_JAAZTM010000013.1:0-234329 GCF_012395805.1 Labrenzia sp. 5N
TGACCCCCACCCCTAACCCCTCCCCACAAGGGGGAGGGGGACTAATGCTTTACCGCGCCACTATGTAGGTGCGCTGAAACCCGCTATCCCTTTTCAGGTATTCGGGCAGACAAGTGAGATCTTTTCAATCTGCACGGACTGACCCCCTCCCCGTTGTGGGGAGGGGTAGGGGTGGGGGTATTCATCGACTGAAGCTTGGGATACCAACCCCACTTAATCCCTGTCTCTTATCCCGGCAGATCTAATGCTGATGCCCGGCGTGGCTGTGCCGGGTTGCATTGATGGATTCGACCTGGGCCTCCATCTCGATATGGCCGAAATCGAATTCGATCTCGATTTCGAACTCCTCTCCTTCCCGGAAAGGGCGGGTAAGGCCGCCGAGGCGCAGGGCCAGGGCGTTGGGAGCAAGGACGAGGGACTTGCCCGGTTGGATCGGAACGGGCGGCAGGGGATCGTAGCCGGTTTCACCGTCCTTCAGGGCAAAGCCGACCAGTTCGACCTTCGAGGCGATCTCGGTGTGACCGCCAACCAGCTTTACCTGCCGTCCGGAGGTGTTCTCGATGTTGACGAAAAGCAGCGCGGAGTTGGCCGAAGTCTCGCGGATCCAGGCGTGGACAGCACGCACGCCTTCAGACGCGCCTTCGTGGCTGCCTTCATCCTCATCGTGATGATGTTCGGCTTCGTCATGCGTTTCGTGTGCTTCTGCATCGCCATGCCCTGTTTCGGAGGCAGTATGTGTGCCGGACGCCAAAGCAGAGTGAGGCAGGCAGAACAGCAGTAGCAACAGGACGGCAAGGGCGCGCATATCGGGAAGATCCTTCGGGCTTCAGGTCAGGCGCGCAAATCAGTAATGATATTACGTGACATTGCCATGAAGGCGGGCAGAAGCGCGAGCAGCACCGTCAGACTGACGAAACCGGCGATGAGGTGAAACTCCGGCCAGTCGAGCGTTGCCATCACCAGAATGTCCGTTCGGGCGGTGACGATTGAGGAGATGACATCGACCGCGATCCAGCCGACGCCCAGCCCGACGGCCGAGCCCAGGACAATCAGGGTGGCGGCATAGGACCAGACCACGGCAAAGACGAAGCGTCCCGGTGCCCCAAGGGCCCGCAGGAGTGCCAGACGCCTGGAGAACAACCGGGCAAGGGCTATCAGCCCCGTCAGGACACCGGCAGTCACAAGCACCTGGGTCAGCACCGCCATCACCGACATGATCTGACGGATGTCACCCATGAGTGCATGAAGTTGTGCAAGCACCGCGCCGGGAAAGAACGCCATGGTGTCGTCGCGGGTAAACTCGGACCGCAGGGCGTAATTCGCCCAGAGCTCATTGGCATGAACGAGTATCGCCGGTGTTCCCGGGAAATAATCGGCGTCAAACGGCGGGCCGATCTGTGTCTGTCGTTCCGGGCCATGGCCATTGGTCAGCCCGTGCACTTCCCAGACGCTTTCCACCGGAACGAGAATGGCCTTGTCCCATGGGCTGCCGGTGGGCGGCATCCTGCCGACGATGGTGAGCGCGTGGCCGGCGTGGGCATCTTCTTCCGCGCTGTCACCAATGCCGTGCGCGGGTTCGAATGTCTCGCCAAGCTTCAGGTCGACCCGCGAGCCGGCAACCGCTTCCCCGCTGCCGGCAAAGAGCTTGCCTTCGGCGAGGTTTCCGGCCAGATGCGTGACGAACTGCGGCGTGGTGCCGACAACAGGTGACGACAGGTAGCTGTCGCCGAAGGCAATCGGGGCGGCAAGGTCGACGTCGTCATGGGTGGCAATCTCGTTGTAGATCTCGCCTCCCAGAAGCGGCACGTCGCTTGGTTGCAGATAGACGGCGGCAAACATCATGGTGATTTCGCTGCCGGGGGCTGCGACGATCAGATCGAACTTTTCCGCTGCCCGTGCCGTTCCCTTTCTGAGGCCGCGTTCCTGGGCTATCAGGCCAACGCCGATGCCGATGGAAATGGCGATCAGGAAAACGAAGGTCAGATTGGTCCAGCGGAAGCGCCAGAGCAGTGCTCCGACCAGCGCCTGTGGCCGGAAGCCCCAGATCACGATCAGGCCGGTTATCACGGCGGGTAACAGCAGCAGCACGAGCCACAGAGCGTCCTGGGCAAGCGGCGAAAGGTCCTGCCAGCGGTCTGCGAAAAAGTCAGGCACCGGCGGTCTCCGTCTGCAGATGGCCGTCCGTCACTTCGACGACCCTATCCATCCGGTCCAGCAGATGCTGGTCGTGGCTGACGGCGATCAGCGTCTTGTTCCGCGCGCGGGTCAGGCTGATCAGGTCTTCGATCAGGGCATCGGCGGTCTTGCGGTCGAGGCTTGCCGTCGGTTCGTCCGCGAGAATGATCTCGGGATCGTGGGCCAGCGCGCGGGCAATCGCAGTGCGTTGGCGTTCACCTCCGGAAAAACTGTCTACGGTCCGCGCTTCTGCCGGCACCTTGAGGCTCTTGAGAAAATCCCGTGCGGTGTTGGTGATCGACCGGCGTTTTTCAGCCGGGTTGAACGCCGTTGCAAGGGAGGCGTTGCCAAGGGCGCTCAGTTCCTCAAACAGCAGGAAGTCCTGGAAGATCAGCCCGACATGGCTGCGGCGGAACGCGGCGCGGGCGGCGTCGTTCAGCTGCACCAGATCGGTTGCACCCCAATGGATATGACCTGTCATGGCCGGGTGCAGTCCGGCGAGCGCGTAGAGAAAGGTCGATTTCCCGGCACCTGACGGGCCACGCAGGCCGATAGTTGCGCCTGGTGTTGCATCAAAGTGATCGCAGGACAGCAGCACCCGGCCACCGGGTGTCCTGACGCGGAGATCGTCGACTTGAAGAGCAAGATTCATGAGAAGCTGTCAGCTGCGTTCATAGACAGCATCGACCAGTCTTGCCCGGCTGACGAACCCGGTCTCTGGATCCTTGAAGGTTCCCAGTTCCAGAACGCCCCGTGTCACGATCTTGCTGTTGAAGGCGACCACGTCGACAATGCGCTTGGTGTAGATGGCGAGAATGTCCCGCGGCCATTCCGCCTCGGTTTCACAGAACGGGCAAACTGCCATCGGAATCTTGGTGAGCACGAAGAACTGGCTGTCGGCCTTCAGGGGTGGGGCCATGTAGCCACCGACCGATACCCTGGTGCCTTCCAGTGAATGGGCGAGGTCGGAAAAGCTCCGGTCCTTGTTGTAAAGCGTGCGCAACTTGAGGGGGGCGTCCGCCGCACAGGCGGTGTTCGGCAGCAGATTCCCGGCAAACGGAGCGAGGCCGAGCCCGACGATAAGCTGTCTGCGGTTCATGACATCCCTGGTTCTGGCCAATTCATGCTCCTAACTTATCCGGCTAATATGACAAACAGGCAAAGGCCTGCCGGGCGGCAGGCCTTCAGGATCCCTGGCAGGTATTCGACCAGGGATCCCGCTGAGCGCTTGTTGGACGCTGACTGAAGGCTTATTGGGCGTTCACAGCGTGGTTCATGACGTGGAAGATCACGTTCTGCTCGATGGTGCCATCGACCAGATGAGCCCACGGGCCCTTTGCGTAGACAGCAACATCTTCACCCGAATGGGTTTCGGAGGACTTGGGGATCAACGCCTGCTGGACGTAGTCCAGATCGGTGGCGGTTTCCTGGTCCAGGTCCGGGCGCGAGCCGGTGTAGTCGTTTTCGCCTTCGCCCTTCTTCAGAACCGAACCGGAGCCGTTCAGGTAACCGATCACGGTGTACGGCTTGCCGTCGTCCGCGGTCAGAACCTTGTCGGAATGCTTGATGCCCACCTGGGCAACGTCGTAGCAAAGGCCGAGGATGGCCGAGCCGCGGCCGCAATAGCCGTTGAAGGCGATGGCATGTTCGTGGTCGGCGGTGACGATGATGAGCGTGTCTTCATCGTTGGTCAGCTCGTCAGCCATGGCAACGGCTTCTGCAAAGGCGACACCGTCGCGCATGGCGCGGGCTGCATTGCCGTCATGGTTGGCGTGGTCGACGCGGCCGGCTTCGATTTCCAGGTAGTAGCCGCCTTCGTTCTTGGACAGATATTCGATGGCTGCTTTGGTCATGTCGGCCAGGGACGGCTCGTCATTGTCGGCGCGGTCGGCCTCATATTCCATGTGGCTGTTGTTGAACAGGGCCAGCACTGGGCTGGAGCCGTCAAGCTTCAGCGACTGGAAACCGGCGGTGTCGGATGCGAACTGAGCGCCCAGCCCGGTTGCACGCTCAACCAGGTCGACATTGTCTTCGCGGCGGCCTTTCAGCCCACCCATTTCCTTGTCCTTCGGCAGGAAGTAACGGCCACCGCCGCCCATTGCGAAATCGACGGTGCCGGCTTCCATGGCGTCGATCAGCTGGGTCGCGATGTCCTTCTGTGCGGTGCAGCCTTCCGGCACCGCGTCTTCCCAGTTGCGGTTCGCTGTTTTGGCGTAGACGGCAGCCGGAGTTGCGTGGGTCAGGCGGGCGGTGGAAACCACGCCGACGGACTTGCCGGCTTCGGTCATCATTTCGGAGAACAGGGCAAGCTGGTTGCCTTCGACGGTGGAGCAATCGTCATGGATGGCTTCTTCGCCGAGGTTGATCAGGTTGAAGCGCTGCTTCACGCCTGTGTTCATCGAGCCGGCGGTCGGAGCGGAGTCCGGCGTCTGGGCGTTGATGTTGTAGGTCTTGACCAGGGCGCTGTAGAACTCCGGAGTTTCGTACGGGAGAACGTTTTCCTCGCCCAGCATGCCTTTCTGCTGACCGTCGAAAAGGCGCGTGGCGTAGTTGGTGCCGACACCGTTGCCATCAGCGATCAGCAGGATCACGTTCTTGGCGCGGTTGGTGTTCGGCTGACGGTCCAAAATGGCCTGAATGGCGGCTTCGCCATCCTTGTACCACTGGCTGGAGGCTTGCGGCAGGGCGTCCTGAGCAAAGACGACGGAGCCGGTAAGGGCCAGCGCCAGCGAAGTGCAAACGATCGTTTTCATGATATCTCCCGGAGGTGAGGGTGCATCCCGGGAGCTACTTAAAAACGCTGCATGACATCTGATTGACAGTTGGATGACGAAACAGATTTGTTATTTTATTACATAACTTCGACGATTGAATTCAACTCTTCTACTTTTGCGCCGTCTTGTCTCTTCTTCGGTAGCGTCTTGTCATCGAGCCGCAGGGTTGTTCCCTGGCCGGGTAATCGGCCTGGCAGCCTTGTGAAAAGCCCGGGCAATTACAGATAGAAAAATGGAGTCCTGAAATCTGAGGACGCTGTCGCGTCCTGTGTTCCTGGGCTGCCCGCTATCCCCTATTGTCACATCATTTTCATATGAGCGTCGAATAAGGTTCATATGAAAATGTTTTAACGGGCTTCGAAGTCAGGCTTTTTCGAGTCAACATGATGCCTTTGGAGCAACTGGCCTTCTGCATCAGCAGGAGGAGAGGGGACGATGGCGGATCAGAAGAACATGCTTGGGCAAATAGACATTTCAAAGCGTCAGGCCGAAATCGCGGATCTGGTACAAAAGGCAGGATTTGCGTCCGTCGAGGAACTGGCGGACCGGTTCGAGGTGACCACGCAGACAATTCGCAGGGACGTCAACGGTCTATGCGAACTGGGGATCCTGCGCCGGACCCACGGCGGCGTCGAGCCTCCGGCACCGGCGTCCAACATCCATTATTCCACCCGGCAGATCCTCAATCTTCCGGAAAAACAGCTGATTGCGAAACTGGTGGCCGGCCATGTCGGCAACAACCAGTCGATCGCGTTTTCCATCGGCACCACCCCGGAGATCGTGATGCAGGCCCTGGTTGGGCATGAGAAACTGGCGGTTTTCACGAACAATCTGAACGTGGCCTTCACGGCTTCGGTCAATCCGTCGTTTCAGGTGACTATCACCGGCGGGCGGTTGCGTCATGGCGACCGCGACGTGCTGGGGTCCGCAGCGCAGGCGTTCTTCTCCAACTACAAGGTCGATATCGGCATTTTTGGTGTTGCCGGTGTCGATGAAGACGGCACGCTGCTGGATTTCCATGAGGACGAAGTGGCGGCCCGCCAGTCGATACTCGCCAATTGCCGCCGGTCCTATCTGGTCCTCGATCACAGCAAGTTCGGCCGGAACGCCCATGTGCGCGGCGGTCAACTCAGCGATGTCGATGCGATCTTCACCGATTGCCCGGTGCCGGATGTTTTCCTGGCATCGCTGGAAGGCACGAAAACGGAAGTGTTCGTGGCCGACGACGGGGATGAGGCGTGACATCAGATCCGCATATCCAGGGTGCAAAACCCTCTGGCGCCGGCAAGCCGATCGTCCTTGAAACGGTGTCGCGTACCTGGGGTGAGACGGTGGCCGTCGATGGCCTGTCGATCGATATTCCGGCAGGCTCCTTCACGGCACTTCTGGGTCCGTCCGGCTGTGGCAAGTCAACGACATTGCGCATGATTGCGGGTCTCGAGAATGTCAGCAGCGGACGCATCCTGATCGGCGGAGAGGATGTCACCGGCCGTCCGTCGGCCAAGCGTGACCTTGCCATGGTGTTCCAGTCCTATGCGCTGTTTCCGCATCTGAACGTTGGCGAGAACATCATTTTCGGCCTGAAGGTTCGCCGGGTCGGCAGGGCCGAGCGGGACCGGCGTCTTGCACGGGTTGCCGATCTGCTGGGCCTTGGCCAGTTGCTGGAGCGCAAGCCGGGTCAGCTTTCGGGTGGTCAGCAGCAGCGTGTCGCCCTTGGGCGGGCAATCATCGGCGAAAAGCCGATCTGCCTGATGGATGAGCCGCTGTCCAATCTCGACGCCAAGCTGCGCCATGAAATGCGGGTGGAGATCCGCGCGCTGCAGCAGCAGCTCGGCTTCACGATGGTCTATGTCACGCATGATCAGGTCGAGGCCATCACCATGGCCGATCAGGTGGTGCTTTTGAACGGTGGCCGGCTGGAGCAGGTGGCGAGCCCGCGGGATCTTTACGAAAAACCGGCAACGCCGTTTGCCGCCCGTTTCATCGGTACGCCGCCAATGAACCTCTTTCCGGCCAATGCCTTCAGGAAGCTGTGCACCGCGCCGGACTTCAAGCTCGGCCTGCGCCCGGAGGCAATGCATCTGGAAGACGGCGGCCC
The DNA here is from genome assembly GCF_012395805.1 of Labrenzia sp. 5N. Lineage (NCBI taxonomy): Bacteria > Pseudomonadati > Pseudomonadota > Alphaproteobacteria > Hyphomicrobiales > Stappiaceae > Labrenzia > Labrenzia sp. 5N. The sequence continues at coordinate 7,048 of NZ_JAAZTM010000013.1, forward strand.
GGTCAACGCGTCTGTTCGTGCCGTCGAGTATCTGGGGGCGGATGTGCTGGCCGATTGCGAAGTTGCCGGCACCGGTTTTCAGGTGCGCCTTCCGGCCAGCCGGGCCTTCACGCCCGGCCAATCCGTGCAGCTCGGCTTTTCGCCGGACGATCTTCATGTTTTCGACGCCGATACCGGCCGCCGCCGGGACGATCTCATTTCCGAGTTCGGAGCCTTGTTGCGCTCCTGACCTGCTGCGCACGCCCGCGTAGACCGACCGCAGACCTGCGGATTTTCGAACCTTAGGAAGTAAACTGATGTTGAAGTCCACTTTCCTGAAAGCCGTTGCGGCAACGGCGCTTTCCTTCAGCACCTGGGCCTCCGCTCAGGCTGTTGATTTGCAATTCTATTTTCCGGTCGCCGTTGGCGGCAAGGCTGCTGACACCATCCAGGAACTGACCGACGCCTATGTTGCGCAGAACCCGGACGTTACAATCGACGCCGTTTATGCCGGCTCCTACCAGGACACCGTCGCCAAGGCGATCACCGCTTCGCGCGGCGGCAACCCGCCCCAGCTTTCGGTGATCCTGTCTGCCGACATGTTCACCCTGATCGATGAGGATCTGATCCAGCCCTTCGACGACTATCTGACCAGCGACGAAGACAAGAAATGGGTCGAAGGTTTTTATCCGGCATTCATGGAAAACAGCCAGACCGGCGGCAAGACCTACGGCATTCCGTTCCAGCGCTCCACGCCGGTGCTCTACTGGAACAAGGAAGCCTTCGAAGCGGCCGGGCTTGACCCGGAGGTCGCTCCGGCAACCTGGGACGAAATGGTCGAATTCGGCAAGAAGCTGACGAAGAAAGACAACAACGGCAATGTCACCCAGTGGGGCGTGCGTATTCCGTCTTCCGGTTTCCCGTACTGGCTGTTCCAGGGCCTTGCCATCGAAAACGGCGCGATCCTGGCCAATGCCGACGGCAACAAGACCAACTTCGACGATCCCAAGGTGGTCGAGGCGCTGCAGTATCTTGTCGATCTCAGCACCAAGCACGAAGTGATGGCTCCGGGCATCATCGAGTGGGGCGCAACGCCGAAAGCCTTTTTCGAAGGCCAGACGGCCATGATGTGGACCTCCACCGGCAACCTCACCAACGTTCGTGACAATGCCCCGTTCAAGTTCGGCGTTGCCATGCTGCCGGAAAAGGCACAGCGCGGCGCACCGACCGGCGGTGGCAACTTCTACCTGTTCAAGGGGGCTTCCGACGAACAGAACAAGGCTGCCGTCAAGTTCGTTCAGTGGATCACGGCTCCGGAACAGTCCGCGAAGTGGACCATCGCAACAGGCTACGTCGCTCCACGCGCCGAAACCTGGGAAACCGACACGATGAAAGCCTATGCGGCTGATTTCCCGGCTGTCCTGGTTGCCCGCGACCAGCTGAACTTCGCCAAGGCTGAACTGGCGACCTACCAGAACCAGCGCGTGACCGGCATCTTCAACGATGCGCTTGCTGCTGCCATCACCGGCCAGAAGGATGCCGAAACGGCTCTGAAGGAAGCTCAGGCACAGGCTGACGAGATCCTGAGCGAATACCGCTAACGCCATTCGGGGCGGAGCACCGGGTCCCACTCCGGTGTTCCGTCCCGTTCTCCAGACCTTTCGCCGTCCTAACCGCAATTTGCTTTAGGTCGGGTTTTTCTCCTTATCGGGGCCTAGACCATGAAGCGGGGCATTGCCTTGAAACGCGACTGGATCCACGGCTGGCTGCTGTTGCTGCCGGCAATGGTGTTCCTGTTTGCCTTTACCCACATCCCCGCGGTCACGACGTTCCTGAACAGCTTCTTTTCCACCCCGCGCGGACGCCGCCCGGCCAAGTTCATCGGCCTATCCAATTATGAGCGCATGCTGGATGACCCGGTGTTCTGGAAAGTACTCTGGAACAACGTCTGGTTCGCCTTTGGCACCATTCCGGTCTCCGTTGGTCTGGCGATCGTCATGGCGCTCTGGGTCAACGACAGGCTGGTTGGCCGAAGCTTCGTGCGCATGGCCTATTTCACGCCGACCGTTCTGCCTCTGATCGCCGTCGCCAACATCTGGATGTTTTTCTACACGCCCGGCTTCGGCCTGGTCGACCAGATCACCGGAACCCTGTTTGGCTGGCCTGCCAGCAACTATCTCGGCAACCCGGACACCGCGCTCAACGCCATCATCGTGGTCACCGTCTGGAAGGAAGCCGGCTTCTTCATGATCTTTTATCTTGCGGCGTTGCAGGCAATTCCGGTCACGCTGAAGGAGGCCGCGCAGATCGAAGGCGCCGGGCGCTGGACGATCTTCTGGCGGATCACCTTTCCACTTCTGATGCCGACGACCCTGTTCGTCTGTGTCAACGCGGTCATCAATTCCTTCCGCCTGGTGGACCATATCTTCATTTTGACGGACGGAGGGCCGGACAACGCTTCGGCACTGCTGCTGTTCTACATCTACGAGGTCGCCTTCCGCTTCTGGGAAACCGCCTATGGCGCAACGCTCACCGTCGCTCTTCTGGTGCTTCTGTCGCTGCTTGCCATCGGCCAGTTCTTCTTCTTCGACCGCAAGGTGCATTACAAATGACCGGCGCCGGCTTTTCCTTCGACAGGGTGCTCAACACCTTCGCTGCCTGGGCATTGGCACTGTTGTGGGTGCTGCCGCTGGCCTATGCCATCTGGACCGCTTTTCATCCGGAGGCCTACGAGGCACGGTTCGAGCTTCTTGCACCGCTGACACTCGACAATTTCGTAAAGGCCTGGGATGCGGCGCCCTTCGCCCGTTATTTCCTGAACACCTTCCTGCTGGTGTCGATGATCCTTGCCGGGCAGTTTTTCCTCGGCACGCTAGCCGCCTTTGCCTTCGCCCGGTTCCAGTTTCCCGGGCGCAATGTCCTCTTTACGCTTGTCTTGCTGCAGCTTCTGGTGATGCCGGACATCCTGATGGTGGAAAACTATCAGACCATGCGCATGCTCAATCTGGTGGACACCATCCCCGCCATCGCGCTGCCCTACATCGCGTCCGGCTTTGGCATCTTCCTGCTGCGGCAAACCTTCATGACCATCCCGAAGGAACTGGACGAGGCAGCGCGCATCGAGGGTGCTTCGGTTCTGGGCGTGTTGTGGCGGGTCTATATTCCGCTCGCAAAGCCGACCTATCTTGCCTATGGCCTCGTTTCCGTCAGTCACCACTGGAACAATTTCCTGTGGCCGCTGATCGTGACCAACTCGGTGGACACCCGCCCGGTTACCGTCGGTCTCAGCATCTTCTCGGCCATCGACAGCGGGGTGGAATGGTCGGTCATCAATGCCGCGACGTTGATGACCTCCGGGCCGCTGCTGATCGCCTTTCTGCTGTTCCAGAGGCAGTTTGTCCAAAGCTTCATGCGCGCCGGCATCAAATAAAATTAATCCGAGAAACAGCAGAAACCGGGGATGAATGACCATCGTCCGGACGGCCAAACCGCTTTGGCAACGGGCATAGACCTTTGTGCCACTTTTTAAGGCATGGACTTTTATGCTAATGGATTTAAATCCCGGTTTTCTGCGGGGTTTTCGCCTTAAGTTTTTCTGATCCCCGAGCATCGAGGAGCCCCGCCGTGTCACTCAAATTCCTTGCCATTGGCGAATGTATGGTCGAGATGGCACCAACGGGTGAGGGCACCTATGCCATGGGGTTTGCCGGCGATACGCTCAACACCGCCTGGTATGCGCGCAAATGCCTGCCTGCCGACTGGACCGTCGGCTATTACACTGCGGTTGGCCGCGATCAGGTGTCGGAGCAGATGCTTTCTTTCCTGAAAGAATCCGACCTGGAGACGGCTGCCATCCAGAAGCGGGACGACCGGACCGTCGGCCTCTACATGATCCAGCTGAAGGACGGCGAACGCAGCTTCGCATACTGGCGTTCGCAATCGGCAGCCCGGTGTCTTGCCGCGGACGGGACACATCTTGCATCTGCGCTTAGTGGTGCGGGGTTGATCTATTTCAGCGGGATTACCCTTGCGATCCTTCCATCGGAAGACCGGGTAAAATTTCTGGACGCACTCAGAACCGCGCGAAAAGCCGGTGCCAAAACGGCGTTCGACCCGAACCTGCGTCCGCGTCTTTGGGAAGATGCGGACACCATGCGGGCAAGTGTTACGGAAGCTGCCGGCTGCTGTGATTTCCTGATGCCGTCCTTCGAGGACGAGCTGGCCCATTTCGGTGATGCAACGCCAGACGTCAGCGCCGACCGCTATCTGGCAGCAGGGGCAGGCATGGTCGTGGTCAAGAACGGGCCGGAAGAGGTGATCTGCGCGGATGCCGTTTCCCGGCAGGCTTTCCAGCCAGCGCCGGTTTCCAGCATTGTCGATACGACTGCAGCCGGCGACAGCTTCAATGCCGCGTTTCTGGCGAAGTATCTTTCAGGGGGCGACGTCCCGGCAAGCGTTGATGCCGGTGCACGTCTCGCCGGCAAGGTGATCCAGCACCGTGGTGCCCTCGTTGCCTGCCTCGAAGCTGCCTGAGGGTAAGTGCGTATGATTCGGCTGGTGATTGATTGCTTCAAGAAAAGGCGTTCAACCCAAAAGAGAATATATTGCGAATATTAACAGTATGATTTGGAAGCTGTTCCGAATTCTTTCGCCAATATTTGCCTGAAAATAACTTTATGCGATGAAATTAAGCTTTCGTTCGCTCCTTGTCCTTACCCTACGTTCGGTTTTGATCGTTGGCTGAATGGGCCATCTGAGGGGGGCACGAATGTTCTCAGGCATGCGTTTGTCGAAAAAGATTCCGGCGCTGGTTTTGGGCGCCGCTGCGGTGGTTGGCATCGGTGTCGGTGTAGAAAGCTACCTCACGTCTTCTGTGATCGTGAAAGAACTGACGAAGGAACGCCTTCAGACGGCTGCCGAGACTGGCGAAAAGGAAACAGTCGCCTATCTGCAGGCGATCGAACGCGAGCTCATTCTGACGGCTGAGCACCCTGGCACAGCAGCCGCTGTCCAGGATTTCGCCTCTGTTTGGGATTTCTGGAAAATGTCCGGCGGCAATCCGCAGGAAGAACTGCAAGCTGCGTATATCACCGGCAACCCGCATCCGACCGGCGAGAAACACAAGCTCGACCGGGCCGAGACCGGGTCGGCTTACGACGAGGTGCACGCCAAATATCACCCCTGGTTCCGAAAACTGCAGCAGGACCAGGGTTATTACGACGTGTTCCTGTTCGACGCCAAGGGCAACCTCGTCTACACGGTTTTCAAGGAACTGGATTACGCCACGAATTTCGAAAAGGGTGGTGGCCAGTGGGCGGATACCGACCTCGGCGAAGTCTACCGCAAGGCGATGGCGATCACCGCAGAGGACGAAGTCGCCTTTGAGGATTTTGCCGCCTATAAACCGAGCTTCGACGCCCCTGCCAGCTTCATGGCGCACCCGATTCACGCGAACGGTGAAACGGTTGGTGTTCTGGCCTTCCAGATGCCGATCGACAAGATCAATTCTCTCATGAGCAGTGGTCTCGGGCTTGGAGAAACCGGTGAATTGGCTTTGATCGGCGAAGATCGCATGATGCGCAACGATACGCCGCTCACTGCCGACAAGAACGATATTCTGGCTACGGAACTGAGTGGGCCCGTCATCGACAAGGCCTTCGCGGAAGGCAGCGCCTTCGGCATGAATACCTATTTCGGCGACAAGCTGATGGACGTTGAAGCCGAGAAATTCACCTACCAGGGCAAGAACTTCGCCATCGTCGCCATGCAACCTTATGCAGAAGCCGTTACCCCGCTGACAGATATGCGCAACCGGATGGTCCTCGCCGGGCTCGCCTTGCTTGCGATTGCCGCTGCCCTTGGCTTCTTTGCAGCGCGCTCCGTAACAAAGCCGATCAACATGGTGGTCTCCGCCATGAACCGGCTTGCCGATGGGGACACACGCGTAGATACGGACGGTTCCGAGCGGGGCGACGAGATCGGCGACATGTTCAAGGCTGTGGCGATTTTCAAGGAAAACGCCATTCAGCGCCGTCATCTTGAAGACCAGGCCCGCAACGAACGTGACAGGGAACGCCAGCGCCAGGCTTTCCTGGAAGGGGTGATCGCGGACTTCAAGTCGATCATGACTGATCGCCTGGCAACCGTGTCCGACCAGATGGAACGGATGCGCGATGCTGCCACAACGCTGGAAGACCTGGCATCAAATGCGAAGTCTGAATCCGATCAGGCAGGTCACGCCTCCATCAGTGCTTCTGAAAACGTCGCCGCCGTTGCCGCCGCAACAGAAGAAATGACGGCCACGGTTCAGGAAATCGCCAACCAGACCGAAGCCACCACCCGCATCGTTCTGGAGACCGTGGAAGCGGCGGAACAGACCAACCGCAACGTTCAGACGCTGTCGGAAGCCGCCGAGCATATCGGCAGCGTGGTCAATCTCATTCGCGATATCGCCGAGCAGACCAATCTTCTGGCGCTCAATGCCACCATTGAGGCAGCCCGTGCGGGGGAAGCCGGTCGCGGTTTTGCGGTCGTGGCGTCGGAAGTCAAACAGCTTGCAGAGCAGACTTCCAAGGCGACGGACGAGATTTCCGGTCGGATTTCAGGCATCCAGTCCTCGGTTCGCGATGCAGCGGGTGCCATCGAGCACATTGCCGAGAAGGTGTCCGACATCAAGAACCTGACCAGTTCCGTGGCAGGGGCTATCGAGGAACAGCGGGCGGCAAACCAGGAAATCGCGCGCTCGGCCCGTTCGGCCAGTGACAGTACAGGCAATGCTGCCAGCAGCATGTCGTCTGTTTCCGGTGCAGTTGAACAAACGTCGACTGAAGCCGGATCAGTCAACACTGCGTCCGACCTGGTTTCGGAGGCAAGCGACAGCCTTGCCCGCGAGGTCGAGAAGTTCCTGGCGGACGTCACGAAGGACGTAGAGGACCGGAGACGTTCGGTGCGCAAGGCGATTTCCGAGGATGTTGCCATCACGTTCGCGGACGGTCGCAAGCGCACCGCGCAGCTGATCGACGTCAGTGTCACCGGTGCGCAGATCCTGGATATGACCGATCTGCCGATCGGCGAACGGATGACGCTGGAATTCCTGGATGGCACCGTGCTGCAAGGCAAGGTCGTGCGCCAGACAGGAGCAGGCTGCGGCGTGGAATTCGCCGAACAGCTAGCAGAAAGCCACATTCTCATCGCCGCATAAGATGGCAATCTCAGGAAACGAAAAGGGCGCCTGTCGGCGCCCTTTTTTTGTTGACGAAAGCCCTTGGCTCACCGATCCCGGATCTTCGCTTCGCTGCGTCCGGGATGACGGATGAGGGGGAAAGGAACAGTGCCGCTGGCGCCTTTTCCCTGTCCTCATCATGCACGATCCTAATCCTGAGGAGGGCCAAAGCCCGTCTTGAAGGATGGGCTACTTGCTCAGTCTCAGTTGCTTGAGCCTACCCAGCGTCCCGTTGGGCAATCCAGTCGTGATCCGGATGGTTCTGGAAGCGCCACTTGCGCATCGGGCCGGCCATGACGTTCAGATAATACATCTCGTAGCCGTAGGGCGCGCCGCAGGGGTGATGGCCCTTGGGGACCAGCACCACGTCGCCATCGGCAACAGCCATTGTCTCGTCCAGCTCGCTGTCCTCGGTGAAAACGCGCTGGAACCCGAAACCCTGTTTCGGGTTCAGACGGTGGTAGTAGGTCTCTTCCAGATAGGTCATGTCCGGAAAGTTGTCTTCGTCGTGCCGGTGCGGCGGGTAGGACGACCAATTGCCCTGGGGTGTGAACACTTCCGTCACTAGCAGGCTGTCGGCGATATCGCTTTCTTCCATCGCAATCGGGTGGATATAGCGGGTGTTCGCACCCTTGCCGCGTTCCACCTGGCCGATGTCCGTGATCACACGGGCCTTGTAGTTGCCCTTGCCGGGGGCAGTGCAGACCGCCAGGACGCAGTCGGTTGTCGCCGTTGCGGACCAGCTGCTGCCGTTGGGCACATAGACGCAATGCGGCTTCTTGCGCTCGAACACGCTCATCCGGTCGCCCAGCTCACCAAAGCTTTCATCTCCAGCGGAAATTGACGCCTTGCCTTCCACGAGGACAAGGATGACTTCCTTGTCACCGGTTTCTTCCGATGCAGACTGTCCCGCTTCCAGGTGATACAGGCCGAAGCCGACATAGCCCCACCTGGCGCTTTCAGGCGTGATGTCGTGCACCTTGCCGGAGGTGCCGGACGGTTTGACGAGAAGATGGCTCATGTCAAATCCACTTCCTTTGCGAGTTGCTTGAGGGTCTTGAGGCCGAGGCTCTGATACTGGAACGGATTGCGGACTTCCGGGTCCTGCTCTGCCTCGATAACGATCCAGCCTTCGTAGCCGGTGTCCTTCAGGATCTTTAGAAGAGGTTTGAAATCAACGCCGCCTTCCTCGTCACCCGGTACGGTGAAGACGCCGGCACGGACGCCGTCCATGAAGGACTTCTTGTCTTCGCGGATATTCTTCATCACGGCAGGCCGAACGTTCTTGGCATGGAAATGCTTCACGCGGGCAGCGTGTTTTTCCAGAACCGGCGCCGGATCCTGACCATTGCTGCCGAAATAGCAATGACCGGCATCGAACAGCAACTTGGTCGCCGGGCCGGTGGCATCCATGAAGGCGTCGATTTCCGCCGGTGTCTCGACCACAGTGCCCATGTGGTGGTGGTAGACAAGGTCGATGCCCTGGCTTGCACAGAAGGCGGCAAGTTCCTCGATTTTGGCGCCGAAGGTTTTCATTTCTTCTGCGGTCAGAACGGGGCTGGTGTTGATGTCGACCTGAGAGCCCTGAATGGTGTTGGAGGTCTCGCAGGCAATGCAGACCTTGCAGCCATTGTGCTTCAGCTTGTCCAGATGCGGCTGGATCGCCTTCTTTTCGTCCTCGACCGACTGGGCAAGCAGGTTGAGCGAGTACCAGCCGGAAATGAACTTGAGCCCATGGCCGCCCAGAAGCTGTTTCAGCTCTTCCGGATCGTTGGGCCAGCGGTGGCCGTTCTCGATACCGTCGAAGCCGATTTCGGAAGCTTCCGACAGGATCTGCTCGGTCGGAATATGTGCGCCAAGGGTCTGGTCGTCATCATTGGCCCAGGCGATCGGGTTGGTGCCGTAAAGGATCATGGCTGTTGTCCTGTAACGCATTGGTGCGTTGGAGTTGATCGTAACTTTCGAACCTCATCCTGAGGAAGCGCTTCAGCGCTGTCTCGAAGGATGGGCCACTTGTTCGGTATATGCCGCCCATCCTTCGAGACGGACCTGACGGTCCTCCTCAGGATGAGGTGTGACTGGGTGGAAAAGCTGGGCTGGTGTTCTGCATTCCCCTCAATCGACCAGGTTCTGGTGCTTCAAAGCGTCGACATAGCCCTCACGGGCCTTGTTGACTTCGGTCCGCTCAGAGACCTCCGGCACGGCGACGTCCCACCAGTGACCGCCACCGTTCTCACCCGGCCCGTGCATCGGGTCCGTATCGATGACGATTACGGTCGGAATGGCCCGGTCCTTCGAGGCGAGGATCTGCGCTTCCAGGTCGGCGATGTCCTTTGCCTTTACCGCGTGGGCGCCCATGGCGGCCGCGTGGGCGACGAAGTCGATCACCGGCTGCGCCTCGACATTGCAGTCCTTGTAGAGGTTGTTGAACTGGTTGCCACCGGTGCCCATCTGCAGCCGGTTGATGCAGCCGTAGCCCCGGTTGTCGGTGAGCACGACCGTGAACGGCACCCGCCTCATGACGGCGGTCGCAAGTTCCGAGTTGGCCATCATGTAGGACCCGTCACCGACGAAGCAGACGACATCCCGCTCCGGCTGCGCCAGCTTGATGCCCATGGCACCGGCAATCTCGTAGCCCATGCAGGAATAGCCGTATTCCATGTGATAGCCACCCTGCGGCGCCTGCCACAGAAGCTTCAGGGCGCCCGGCATGGTGCCGGCCGCGCACATGGCGATGGTCTTTTCCGAAGACGTCCGCTGCACCGCGCCGATGACTTCGGCGTCGAGCGGCAGGTAGCCTTCGGGCACATCGGTCCGCGCACTGCAGTGGGCATCGACCTTCGCCAGCCAGTCAAGACGGGACTGCGGATTGAAAGCCGATTTTGTCTCTGAGCCAAGGGTCGCTGAGATCTTCTCCAGCGACACCTTGGCATCGCCGATGACACCGACGGCGCCATGCTTCAGGGCGTCGTAGCCCTGGACGTTGATGGAGACGAGCTTGCGGCCCGGTTCCTTGAAGAGCGCCCAGGAGCCGGTGGTGAAGTCCTGGAAACGGGTGCCAATGCCGATGACGAGGTCCGCGCTTTCGGCAATCTCGTTGGCGCAGGCCGAGCCGTCGACCCCGGCAGTGCCGAAGTTCATCGGATGAGACTGCGCCAGCGCCGACTTGCCCGCCTGGGTCTCGATCACTGGAATGCCGTGCCTGGTCGCAAACGCGCCGAGGGTTTCCTCTGCCTGCGAGTAGATCACCCCGCCGCCGCAAACCAGAACCGGGTTCTTTGCGGATTTGATGAGGGCGACAACATCGGCGATGTCCCGGCTGTCGGGTTCCGGGCGACGGATGCGCCAGACCTTCGGCTCGAAGAAGCTTGCCGGATAATCGAAGGCTTCTGCCTGCGTGTCCTGGCAGAACGCCAGGGTCACAGGGCCGCAATTGACCGGATCGGTCATCACGCGGAAGGCGCGCGGCAGGGCCGTCAGCAGGTGTTCCGGGCGGCTGATGCGGTCGAAGTAGCGCGATACCGGACGGAAGCAGTCATTGACCGAGACCGTGCCGTCGTCAAAATCCTCCACCTGCTGCAGCACCGGGTCCGGCGCGCGATTGGCAAAGACATCGCCGGGGATCAGCAGAACGGGAAGGCGGTTGACATGGGCAAGGGCTGCGGCGGTTACCATGTTGGTGGCGCCGGGGCCGATGGACGAGGTGACGGCCATTGCCCGTGTGCGTTTCTTGGCCTTGGCATAGGCGATAGCCGTATGGGCCATGGTCTGTTCGTTCTGGCCGCGCCAGGTCGGCAGGGCGTTGCCGGCCTGCTCCAGCGCCTCGCCCAGACCGGCAACATTGCCATGGCCGAAGATCGCCCAGACACCGTCGATGAAACGCTCGCCGTCCTCGGTCATCTGCGCGGAGATATACCGCACCATGGCCTGGGCGGCGGTGAGACGGATCGTGCTCATGCGGAAATTCCCTGGAGTTCGTTGACGTGTGCCTCGGTTCCGGCTTCTGTGCGCGCCGTGTCCCAGATGCTGCACAGGCGGGCGAAGCGGCTCACCATGTCGGCGACGGCAGCTTCGTCTGTCAATTCACCTGCCAGCCATTTGCGGGCTGCTTCGGCAAAAATCGTGCGGCCGACCGCAAAGCCCTTGACCAGCGGGAAGCGGGCCGCTTCGGCAAAGCTCGCGGCGAGTTCCTCTTCCGGGGCATCAAGACCGAGTACCACGATGCCGCGGGTGTGAGGGTCGTTTTCGGAAATCGCGTCGCAAGCCTTCGCCCATGCTTCCGACGAGGTCATGGGTTCCAGCTTCCACCAGTCCGGATAGATGCCGATCTCGTAGAAACGGCGGATGATATCTGCCGTGGTGTCGGCATCAACCGGACCAACCTTGGAGGGGATGATCTCCAGCAGCATTTCCAGCCGGTTGCGGCGGCAGGCGGCAAACAGCCGCTTCAGGACATCTTCCTGCTCGGCCTTCATCGCGTCGGTGTCATGCGGATGATAGAAGCACAGCACCTTGACCACATGCTCCGTCGGCCATTCGGCCAGGCCGCCGAAATCCGGACCGATTTCCGGTTCCAGTGTCAGTGGCCGGGAGGTAGGCCACTCCACCGGATGACCGATCCAAAGCCCGGTTCCGGCGGCCCGATAAAGCGCCTCGCGGCCGTGTCGGCTGTCGCACAGAATGCCATAGCCCGGCTGGCCGTCTGCGACCGAAAGTGCCGCGTCGAGGCAGAGTTTCTTGAACGATCCGATCCGCTCGTGACCGGCATTTGCCGTATCGGCCATCTGTTCGAGCTGAATACGGTGGTCGAAGGCAAAGACACGCATGGTCGACCAGTTGCCGCCGTGCAGCCGATGCCGGTTTGTGGACCAGTGGATCTGTTCCAGTTCCGGGTCCTTGCGCAGGGCCTTGTCCTTCACGCCCCGTTTCAGGAAGAACTGCAGCTCCTCCCAGCTCGGATAGGCCGGCGTGCAGCCGTGCCGGGAGACGGCAAACGCGCCGCATGCGTTGGCATAGGTCAGGGCCGTGACCCAGTCCTCGCCGGTGATCCAGCCTTTCAGCAGCCCGGACATGAAGCCGTCGCCGGCCCCCAGAACGTTGAACACCTCGATCGGAAATCCGGGACCGGAAATGCCCTCGTCGAGGCTGTCGGGAATCGTGCCTTCGAAGGCAGTTGCCCCCATCGGTCCACGCTTGCAGACCAGCGTCGCCCCCGACACTTTGCGCACATTGCGCAGTGCCTCGACCGTGTCCGTGGTTCCACCGGCAATGTGGAATTCTTCTTCCGTGCCCACGATCAGGTCGAACAGATGCAGGCTCGATTGCAGCTTGGCCGTCACCTTGTCGGAGGCAATGAAGCGGTTCTCGCCGTCGCCGTGCCCTGACAGGCCCCAGAGGTTGGGGCGGTAGTCGATGTCAAGCGCGGTACGGCTGCCGTTTTCGCGGGCAAGCCTCAGTGCCTTCAGAACGGCAGCTTCCGTCTGCGGATGGCTGAGGTGCGTGCCCGTGGCGACCACGGCCTTGGCCGAGGCAATGAACGCGGGATCGATGTCATCTTCGCCAATAGCCATGTCGGCGCAGTTCTCGCGGTAGAAGATCAGCGGGAACTGCTCCTGGTCGCGGATGCCGAGCAGCACAAGCGCGGTGAGCCGCTCCCTGTCGGTGATTACGCCTTGTGTGTCGACACCGTGCCGTTCCAGTTCCTCGCGGATGAAACGGCCCATGTGTTCGTCACCGACACGGGTGATCAGCGCGGATTTCAGGCCGAGCCGAGCCGTGCCGCAGGCCATGTTGGTGGGCGAGCCGCCGATATACTTGTTGAAGGACGCCATGTCCTCCAGACGGCCGCCAGCCTGGGCTCCGTAGAGGTCGACCGACGAGCGGCCTATCGTGATGACATCGAGTTTCTTCACGTGCACATTCCGTTTTTGATTCAGCCCGTCAGATGGTGCCGCCGAGGGAACCTTCCAGTTCCGCCAGTTCCTGGCCACCGGCCATCAGGTCCTGAAGTTCTTCCGCTTTTATGTCTCCGCGCTCTGCGGTGCCAAGCGTCTTGCCGCGGTTGAGTACCGTGAACCTGTCGCCCACGGCCATGGCATGGCGCACGTTGTGGGTGATGAAGACAACACCGATGCCTTTTTGGCGGACCTTGTCGATCGTCGCCAGCACGTTGGAGGTCTGGCGCACACCCAGGGCAGATGTCGGTTCGTCGAGGATCAACACCTTGGCCCCGAAGAAGACGGCGCGCGAGATGGCGACCGTCTGGCGTTCACCGCCCGACAATGTGCCGACCGCCTGGTCAGGCGAGCGCAGGTGAATGCCCATCTTGGCCATCTCGGTCATGGTGACTTCGTTGGCTTCGGAAAAATCGAAGAACTTGAACGGGCCGAAGCGCCTTTGCGGTTCGCGGCCCATCCAGAAGTTCCGGGTCACCGACATCAGCGGGATCATCGCCAGGTCCTGGTAGACGGTCGCGATGCCGGCTTCCATGGCGTCCCGCGGACTGTTGAAGCTGACTTCCTTGCCTTCCATCAGGATCTTGCCCTTGGTCGGCTTGTGGACGCCGGACATGGTCTTGATGAAGGTGGACTTGCCCGCGCCGTTGTCGCCCAGAAGGCAGTGGCATTCGCCGGCCTTGACGGACACGGAGACACCATTGAGGGCGATCACCGGGCCGAAGTGTTTTTCGATATCGACGAGTTCGATGAGGTTGTCGGACATCTTAGCGTTCCCCCGTGATCATGCGGCGGATGTAGGTGTTGAGGATCACGGCGAGCAGCAGGATAACGCCGAGGAAAACCCGGAAAAGCGAGCTTTCGACCCCGGCGAAGAAGAGGCCTTGCTGAACAACGCCGAAGATCAGTGCACCAAGCGCCGCGCCTACCACCGAACCGTAGCCGCCGGTGAGAAGTGCGCCGCCGATCACCACGGAAATGATGGCTTCGAATTCCTTCAGGAGGCCGCGGTCGGCTGCGGCCGAGCCGAATTCCATCACCTGACAGGTGGCGAAAATAGTGGCGCAGAAGGCGGAGAACATGAACATCAGGATCTTGACCCGGTTCACGGGCACGCCGACATAGCGCGCTGCCTGGGCGTCGCCGCCGGCGGCGAAGATCCAGTTGCCGAAGCGGGTGCGGGTGAGCAGGATATGGCCGAACACGATCAGGATGATTGCCCAGATCATCAGCATCGGAATGCCTTCGACCACCGGCAGTCCTGCTTTCGGGCCGGCAACGAACTTGCCGACAATGCCGAGATCGGCCAGCCAGACAAAGAGGCCGGAAAAGACCTTGCCGCCGAAAAGCCATGCGATGGGATCACCTTCCGCCGCTTCACGCACGCCGCCGATGATGGTCTTGCGGGTGGTGGCGATGGAAATGAAGATCGTCAGACCGCGCAGAATGTAGAGAAAGGCGAGGGTGACGATGAAGGAGGGCAGGCCGGTCTTGATGACCAGGTATCCGTTGAGCCCGCCAATGGCCAGCGCCATGGCAAATGCGACCAGGATACCGAACCATGCGGGGAACCCCCACTGAACAGTGAAGAGCGCGATGATGACGCCGGAAAAGCCGATCATCGAGCCGACGGAGAGGTCGAACTCTCCCGCGATCATCAAAAGGCAGGCGCCGACGGCGATGATGGCGAACTGGGCAGAGACTGTGCCCCAGTTGATGATGCCTTCCGGGGCAAACATGCCGCTGTCGCTGGCGATGCCGAGGAAGAACATGAATACGAGAATAGTGCCGCAGATCGCGCCCAGCTCCGGGCGGATCAGGGCCTTGCGCATGGGCGACATTTCGCGGATGCGCTCGTCTTTCCGAGGGGCGGCTGCCGATTGTGTCTCAGCCATAGGTCTCCTCCTGCGTGCCGGGGTGGCCGGCCGCGTCCAGTATGCGGCCCGGCCGCAGAACAGTGTTCTGGAATTCAGCGCTTACCCTTCGGGGTGCGCGAGCGTGTCAGTTGCAAGGGAGAGGCGGAGGGCCGCCTCTCCACAGGGCCGCGCCTGGCGGCCCTTCAGCTTAGCGGTATTCGCCGGCGTATTTTTCCACCAGGGCAATGTTGCCCTTGGTCACGAAACCCGGGCCGGAGTTGATGGAGTTGCCCGGAACCACGCCGTAACGAGCCAGGTTCGTCAGGATGACGACCGGCAGGTAGCCCTGCAGGTAAGGCTGCTGGTCGATGGCAAAGGCGATCACGTCACCCTTGATGGCTTCAGCGATTTCGCCGGAAAGGTCAAAGGTGCCGAAGTGGATGGTGCCGGACTTGCCCATGTCTTCCAGCGCAGCCAGCGTCGGATGCGCAGAGGTCGGGCCGAGGGTCAGGACACCATTGGTGTCCGGGTTGCCCTGCAGGTAGGCCATGACCTTGGACTTGATTTCAGCCGGGTCCTGGCCACTGTCGATCATCTGGCCGCCCAGTTCGACGCCCAGTGCATCAGCATAGCCCTGGCAACGTTCAACCGAAGCCGGGTTGGTGATGTAGTGGTTCACACAAAGGAAGCTGGTGACGCCGGCCGCCTTGGCCTTTTCACCTGCACCCTTGCCGGCATCGTATTCCGGCTGACCGACATGCATCAGAGCGCCGATTTTCTTGGACTGCTCTTCAGTGCCGGAGTTGATGGTGATGACCGGAATGCCCTTGGCAACCGCGTTGGACAGCGGGCCGCTCAGAACGTCGTAGTCGGCGATCGTCGCGATGATGCCGTTCGGGTTGGACGCAGCAGCCTGTTCGATGATGCGAGCCATGTCGGCAAGATCGCCTGTCGGCGGGTTGCGGTATTCCACTTCAACGCCCATCTGGCCACCGGCAACGGTGATGGCGTTCTTGATCGTGTTCCACCAGCTGTCGCTGTCCGGTGCATGGCTGACCAGAACGAAACGTTCGCCATCAGCGGAGGCCGGAGCGGCAAGGCCGGTAAAGGCAACGGCGGCAGCCGCCATTGCAATAAGTGTCTTCTTCATGGTGTTCCTCCCAGAACGTGGACCGCGGGCCTCGAACAATCCCACCCGCGTCATCAGAAGTCTGTGGCGGCTCGGGATCGCCGTTGCCGCATTTGGAATATAAATTCCATTTTTATCGAAGCGCAACAGATTTTTTCCAGAAAGATCACAGCCTGTTCCGTTGAGCCCCCACGGAAACGGCCAGGGCAATGGCCAGGGAGAGACTTGCGGACAGCGCCCGGAACGCGCCTACGTCCAGTTCCGAGACCAGTAGCTGGATTGCTTTCAGGCGTGCGAGCGGGCTGGTCACGACATCCGTAATCGCGACAATGTCAGCGCCGCTGGCACGGGCCTTGGTGGCCATGTCGATGGTCATTTCCGTGTACGGGGCGAAGGTCACCGCGATGACCGCGTCGTTCGGCCGGATCAGGTGTTCCATGTTGATGTTGGCGATGCCTGAATGGAGAACCGCCGGCACGTCCATCTTTTCGAAGGCATAGGCAAGATACGACGTGACCGGGAAGGCCCTGCGGAAGCCGATCATGTGAATCGTTTCGGCCCGGGCCAGCACATCGACTGCCTGTTGAAGCGCGGTCGGGTCGACGGTTGTCAGTAGGTTTTCCAGAGAAGAACGGCCAACCTCGACGAATTCGGCCAGGAGCGCAGAAGGGGACTCGGTGCCGTGCTCGCGCAGTTTGGCGAGGCGGGTGGCGTAGTCCGGCCATTTCTGGGAATAGTCCGAGCGGAACAGTTTCTGCATTTGCGAAAAACCGGAAAAGCCCATTTCCTGGCAGAAACGCATCACGGCGGACGGCTGAACGTCGGCGCCTTCGGCAAGTTCGGCAACCGTGGAAACCGCCACCTTGTCTGGGTTGGCCGCGATGTAGTTCGCGAATTGTTTCAGGCGCTTGGGGAGTCTTTCGGCGGTGCTGCCGAGCCGGGCAAAAAACGCATCGATCGACTGCGGCGGCGCAAGGATTTCGGCGGTGGCGAGATTGGGTTCATTTTCTGGATCGGGCGAGGCGTCATTCATTGTCTTCTTCTTTTCCGGCTTGACACATTCCGTCGAAAATGATTTTGGAATTTTTATTCTAAATTGGCAAGCGCTGGTTCAAACCGCTCTGCCACATGTCATCCGGGAGGAAGTATCATGGCCGTCAATGTCGCCCTGCTTGGGGCTGGACGTATCGGTAAAGTGCACGCAAAGGCCGTTGGCGCGGCCGCCGGTGCGACGCTCGTCGCTGTTGCGGACGCCTTCCCGGAAGCCGCCGAAACGCTTGCAGCCGCCTATGGCGCCCGTGTCAGCACGATCGACGAGATCGCTGCCGCCGGCGATGTCGACGCGGTGATCATCTGCACGCCGACCGACACCCATGCCGATCTGATCGAGAAGTTCGCACGCGCAGGCAAGGCGATCTTCTGCGAAAAGCCGGTCGATCTGTCGCTGGACCGGGTGAAAGCCTGCCTGAAGACGGTAGAAGACCTTGGCGCAACCTTGATGTTGGGGTTCAACCGCCGTTTCGATCCGCATTTCCGCGCCGTGCGCGCAGCCATTGACGAAGGGCGAATCGGCGACGTGGAAATGGTGCAGATCACCTCGCGCGATCCGGGTGCACCGCCGCCATCCTACATCACGTCGTCCGGCGGCATCTTCCGTGACATGACCATCCATGATTTCGACATGGCCCGGTTCCTGCTCGGCGATGAAGTCACGACCGTCTACGCGACGGCGTCGGTTCTGGTCGATCCGGAAATCGGCAAGCTCGGCGATTACGACAGCGCCATGGTGGTGCTGACGACGGCGTCCGGCAAGCAATGCTCCATCTCCAATTCCCGCCGGGCAACCTATGGCTACGACCAGCGCATCGAAGTGCATGGCTCCAAGGGTGTGGTGAGTGCGGAAAACCAGCGTCCGGTATCCATCGAAGTGGCAACCGAAGCCGGGTACACCCGTCCGCCGTTGCATGATTTCTTCATGACCCGCTACACGGAAGCCTATGCGGCTGAAATCACCGCTTTCGTCGAGGCTATCGAAACCGGTAGTGCGCCGTCACCGAGTGGCGAGGACGGATTGAAGGCACTCGCCCTGGCGGAAGCTGCCCTCAAGTCCATCGCCGAACGCCGCGCCGTCGGCATGGACGAAGTCTGAGCGTCAGAACCACTATGACCTCATCCTGAGGAGGACCGTCTGGTCCGTCTCGAAGGATGGGCGGCGCACTCATGAGCAAGCAGCCCATCCTTCGAGACAGCGCCAAGGCGCTTCCTCAGGATGAGGTTAAAGGGCGGAACGGTCCGCTTCGTCACCTCAGGGAGGATCGGATTACATGACAAGTCTCGGTATCGGATTGATCGGCACCGGTTTCATGGGAAAGTGCCATGCGCTTGCCTATGGTTCGGTGAAAGCGGTGTTCGGCGATGTGCCGGCGACCCGCCTGGAAGTGCTGTGCGATGTTCCTGCAGAAAAGGCAGAAGCCTTTGCCGACCAGTTCGGCTTCGCAAGGGCAACGAGCGACTGGAAAGATCTGATTGCGGATCCGAAGGTCGATATCGTCTGCATCACCACACCCAACAAGGTGCACAAGGAAATGGCGCTTGCCGCGCTCGAGGCCGGCAAGCACGTGCATCTGGAAAAACCGATGGCGCTTAGCCTGGAGGACGCCAGACAGATGCTGGCTGTTGCCGAAAGAACAGGTGCGAAGACCATCGTCGGCTACAACTACCTGCATAATCCGGCGATTTCGCATGCCCGCAAACTCATCGCGGATGGCGCCATCGGCCGGATCGTGCATTTTCGCGGCATGGTCGATGAAGACTACCAGGCTGATCCAAACCTCGCCTGGACCTGGCGGGCAACCAAGGCCGATGCCGGCCTCGGCACGCTCGGCGATCTTGGCTGCCATCTGATTTCGCTCGCAACCGCACTCGTCGGACCGGTCGAAAGCCTGGTCGCAGAGACAAGAACGGTTCATGAAACACGGCCCATGGGCAATGGCTCAAGCGAGCGGCGTCCGGTTGAAAACGAAGACATCGCTTCTGCACTGCTGACCTTCGAAAACGGTGTCCATGGTGTTGTCTCGACCTCGCGCAGTGCCTGGGGCCGCAAGAGCTACATCGGCTTCGAGGTGCATGGAACGGAAGGCATGATTACCTTTGATCAGGAGCGCATGAACGAACTCCGTCTCTATCAGAACCGGGGCGAGCTTGCCGAACAGGGTTTCAAGACGTTGCTCAGCGGGCCAGCTCATCCGCCGTACGGGCAATTCGTTCCGGCCGCCGGCCATCAGCTCGGGTTCAACGATCTGAAGGTGATAGAGGTTCATGAGTTCCTGACGGCGATTTCAGAAGGGCGCAATGCCGTGCCGTCGTTCCGGGAGGCGCTTCATTTTGAAGCGGTCATTCATGCGATTGCCGAGGCTGGAGAGACGGGCACCCGGGTGCGGGTCTCCAGAGCGGACTGACGCCGACAGCATCCCACTGTCTATCGCTCACTTTATTGTTCAATGGGCGCGAACAGGCCGGTTCCTGTTCGCGCCCTTTATCTGTTGCGGATGATCCCTATAAACTCTTGAGAATACAGACCGTTGGTTTGCCTTGCCTGGCGGGCCTTGCCGGCTCTGCGGGCTTACTCAGATCCGGGAGATCCTCTTGGCCAAGGTAATCGTTTTCTTTGCCCACCCACGACCGCACAGGTCGGAGGTGAACCTGCCGCTGTTTGAAACCGCGCGGTCGATCAAGGAGATCACAACCGTCGATCTTTATGCGGACTATCCGGATTTCAGCATCGATATCGACCGGGAACAGGACCGCCTGCGGGCTCATGACGTGGTTGTCTTCCAGCATCCGCTTTACTGGTATTCGGCTCCCGCCATCATGAAAGAGTGGCAGGATCTGGTTCTGGAACATGGCTTTGCCTATGGTCATGCCGGCAAGGCATTGCATGGCAAGGTGTTTCTGAACGCGGTCACGACCGGTGCCAAACCGGATGCCTATTCGCAAACGGGCATGAACCATGCCGAGTTGCGCAGCTTGCTGGGCCCATTCGAAAAGACGGCGGATCTGTGCGGCATGCGCTACCTTGCGCCCTTTGCGCTGTTCGGGGCCGGGCGAGCACTGGAGGAAAACCGCTTTGAGGCCCACCGCCATGCCTATGGAAAGCTTCTGAATGCTTTGGTCCGCGATCAGCTGGATCTTGCAAAGGCGGCCGTAGCGCCGGTGCTGCCGGATGACCTGGATGCGTTCCTGCTGGCAGGGGAGACGGTTTGATGGCGCTGCTCAGCGAAGCCTTCGTCTATCTGTGCGCGGCCGTCATCGCGGTGCCGATTGCCAACCGGCTTGGTCTTGGCTCCGTGCTTGGTTATCTGATCGCCGGTGTGGTGATCGGGCCTGTCATCGGCATCGTCGGGTCGGAAGCGGCCGACGTGCAACATTTTGCAGAATTCGGCGTGGTTATGATGCTGTTCCTGGTCGGGCTGGAACTGCAACCCGCCATGCTCTGGAAAATGCGCCAGCAGCTTGTCGGGCTTGGCGGCTTGCAGGTTGTCGGGACAGCGCTCATCTTTGCCGCGGCCGGTCTGGCGTTCGGTCTTCACTGGCAGAGCGCTTTGGCGCTCGGCATGATCCTGTCGCTTTCCTCCACCGCCATCGTCTTGCAGACCCTCAACGAGAAGGGCTGGCTGAAAACGCAAGGTGGGCAGAGTTCCTTCTCGGTATTGCTGACCCAGGATATCGCGGTCATTCCGATGCTGGCACTTCTTCCGTTGCTTGCCATCAGTGGCCATGGCGGGGAAGGAGCCGCGGACGGGCATGGCGAGAGTGCCGGTCATGGTGGTGAAGCTCTGGCGGCCTTGCCGGGCTGGGCACAGGCTCTTGTCATTCTGGCTGTTATTGCCGCCATCATCCTGGCAGGGCGTCATCTGCTGCGGCCTGTCTTCCGGTTCATAGCCGAAGCACGCCTGCGGGAAATCTTCACGGCAACCGCGCTGCTGCTCGTAATCGGCATCGCCCTGGTCATGGATTTTGTCGGCCTGTCGCCGGCACTCGGAACCTTTCTTGCCGGGGTTGTCCTGTCCGACAGCGACTATCGTCATGAGCTGGAAAGCGATATCGAACCCTTCAAGGGCCTGTTGCTTGGCCTGTTCTTCCTGACGGTCGGGGCGGGGATCGATTTCGACCTGCTGTTCGGTGCCCCTTTATCGATCCTTGGACTCGCGCTCGGCTTGATGGCAGTCAAGTTTCTGGTGCTGTTCCTGCTTGCAGCCCTCTTTCGCCTCACAGGGCCAGATCGGTGGCTGTTCGCGCTCGGGCTGGCACAGGCAGGGGAATTCGCTTTCGTGCTGTTCGGATTTGCCTCGGGCAGCGGGGTGCTGGAACCATCGCTGATCAAGACCATGACCCTGGTGGTGGCGATTTCCATGCTGCTGACACCCGCGTTGTTCATCTTCTACGAAAAAATCGTCGCTCCACGGGCTCTGGCGAAAGCGGATCGGGAACCGGATGTCATCGACAGGCGCGGCCGGGTTGTTGTCGCGGGCATGGGCCGGTTCGGCCAGATCGTCTCGCGACTGCTGCTGACCAGTGGCTATGACGTGATCATTCTCGATCATGACCCGCAGACGATCGAAAACCTGCGCAGGATAGGCATTCGAACCTTCTATGGGGATGCGACCCGGCCGGACCTTCTGCACGGTGCCGGGCTGGACGATGCCGACCTCTTCGTTGCCGCGCTTGATGATCGCGACAAGCAGACCGAACTGGTGGAACACGTTGCCAAGACCTATCCGAATGTCCGGATCCTCGCCCGTGCCCGCGACCGGCATCATGTCTACGAACTGGAAAATGCCGGTGCTCATTGTGCCGAGCGAGAGGTCTTCGAAGGGGCCCTGGCGCTTGGACGCCAGGCCTTGACCGAGCTAGGGTACCATCCGTTCCGGGCGCGCACCAAGGCGAGGGAATTCCGTCATCACGACATTGCGATGCTCGATGACCTTCGCGAGAATTTCAACGACGGTGGCGTCGACACTTCCTATATCGATGCCATGAGGGCGCATTCCGAAACCCTGTTCGAAATCATGCAAGTCGACAGGGGTGGTGATCGCCCTGAAGGATCGGAGCGTGGCTGGACGCCGCCCCCAAAGGGCGATGCGACGCTCTGACGGGAGGCGGAAAGCAGCGTTCCGACAAAAGAATGAGGTTTCCCGGTGGTAACCACTGCCTTTTCCCGGCTGGCAGCGGCTCCTATATGCGGGGCAAGACAGACAATGGCGCCAGCCAGACACGCGGCTGACTGCGCCGGAACAGGAACCAATCATGACTTCGCAAGACACCGACACAACCGGCCTCGATGATGTGTTGCAGATCGACATTGTTTCCGATGTCGTCTGTCCGTGGTGCATCGTCGGCTTCAAGCAGCTCGAACAGGCGATCGCACGGACCGGCGTTACGGCCGCCATCAAATGGCATCCTTTTGAACTCAATCAGGATATGGCTGCCGAGGGAGAGAACCTGCGCGAACACATCATGCGCAAATACGGCTCCAGCGCGGAGCAGTCCCAGGCGGCGCGGGACCGGCTGACGGACCTTGGCGCGAGCCTTGGTTTCGAGTTCAACTTCACCGACGACATGCGCATGGTGAACACCTTCAAGGCGCACCAGCTGATCCATTGGGCCGGTGAGAGCCGCAAGGAACACCAGTTGAAGATGGCGCTGTTCCAGGCCTATTTCGGCGACCGGAAGGACCTCAATGACAATCAGGTTCTGGCGGATGTGGCCGAAAGCATTGGCCTCAACCGGGCCGAAGCCCTTGCCGTTCTGGAAGACGGCCGCTTTGCCGAAACCGTTCGTGCGGAAGAAGCCTTCTGGACCGGCAACGGCATTCACGGCGTTCCGGCTGTCATCTTCGAGCGTCAGCACCTGGTATCAGGCGCACAGGGCGTCGACAATTTCGCGGCCATCATCACCGAGCTGACGAAGGGCAAGGCGGCCTGACGGCACAGCCTTGGAGATAACCTGTAGATCGTCCAATTTCTTCGTCATGCCATAGCTACCATGGCATCCACGCCGTTCCGTTCCCGCTCCACAGGCCTCAGTTTGAGGCACTGTCTCGGCATGGATTGCAGGATCAAGTCCTGCAATGACGGGGTGGAGGAAGAGTTCGGTTATCTAACCACTCTCAGGGTAGAACCAACTTTGCCTTACAGCTTTTCGAACAACACCCCTGCAGCTTCGATCCGGCCGGCAGGTGTGTCGGCAGGCTCGGTGCCGTAATTTGTCCAGATCCTCAGGCCATCGGTCACACGGCAGCGGACGCCGCCGGCAAGGTCGAGCGTGTCGATCCCGGCTTCTTCGCACAGCATGGTGTAGAGGCGCTTCAGCACGGTTTCGTCACCCCAGCCGCCGACATAGACGAGATGTTCCTGGCGGTAGGCGGCGGGTTGGCCGTCTTCCAGTTCCAGGATAACTTCGCCAGCACCTTCCAGTTCCTCGCGGTAGCCGGTGAAGGCGCCGCCGCCCTTGAGCGGCATCGGCATATCCGGGCGCAGGCTTTCGACCCGTGAGACCGCAAGGTCGAGCCCGGGCATGTCTGGTGGCAATGGCACGGGAATGACCATGTCGGCGTTGCGGGCGGCTGTGCGCGGGCCCAACACCACCAGTGCTTCGGTTTCGGCAAGCACCTGTTTCAGGTCCTGCGGCACGTAGATCAGGCCAGGCAGGGCAATGATCTTGTAGCCGGAAAAGTCGCGGGTTTCGCCGCGCAGGATATCGACCGAAAGCCCGAGCTTGCGCAGCGCCTTGTAGGTGTCGAAAACAAGCTGGAAATAGGAAAGCTCCTTGCCGTGCGGCTGGGTGGTCCAGGCGAAATCCGCGTCATAGTCGAAGATCAGTGCAACAGGTGCCTGTGGGGCCGAGACGTCAGGCGCATCGCGCAATTCGTCGGCGACTTTGCGGGCTTCGAGCAGCGCCGGCGCATCGGCATTGTCCGGGCGCAGCATGCCGGCATGCATCTGTTCCTGCGCGAAAGGCGCCTGTCGCCAACGGAAGTAGCACACGGCCTCGGCCCCATGGGCATAAGCCTCCCAGGCCCAAAGCCGCATCATGCCCGGCAGAGGAGCCGGATTGTGGGGGGCCCAGTTCACCGGTCCCGGCTGTTGTTCCATCACCCACCAGCGGCCCTTGCCAACGGCACGGTAGAGATCGTGGTGGAAGGCCTGGAAGTCCGGATCGCCCTGGCGCATGAAGGCTCGCTGATGGGCGTCATCCGCGCCGACACGGTCTTCCAGAAAACCGAGCGGGTAGCTGTCCCATGTCGCGATCTCGAGATCGTCGCTGACCTTGAAGTGGTCGAAATCCGTTACCCGGCCCATGTAGTTGTGGCTGATCGGTGCGCTGGAATGCGCCCGGATGATATCGACCTGGCGCTTGTTGAAGGTAACCACCTGATCGGAGGAGAACCGCCGGAAGGCAAGCGTGTGCGAGGGGTTCGGTTCGGTTACGGTCAGGTTCGGCAGGTCGATCTCGTCAAAGGAGAGATACTCCATAGACCAGAACACGTTGCCCCAGGCGCGGTTGAGCGCCTCGATGGAGCCGTAGCGGCCCTTCAGCCAGACCCGGAACGCCTTTCGGGCAGCATCCGAATAGGAGAGAATCGTGTCGTGGCAGCCATATTCGTTGTCGGTCTGCCAGGCGGCGACATGCGGATTGTTGCCGTAGCGCTCGGCGACAAGCTTCACGATCCGGTCGCTCTCCTGGCGAAAGCCCTCGTGCGAAAAGCAGTAGTGGCGGCGGGAACCAAACTTGCGGGGATTGCCGCCGGCATCGACGGCGACCATGTCCGGATGCTTGTCGACAACCCAGCGCGGCGGCGTTGCGGTCGGTGTGCCGAGCACGACCTTCAACCCTGCACTGCCCAAGGTCTCGATGGCCCTGTCCAGCCACTCGAAGTGCAAGTCATCGGGGCGAGGCTCGAGGCGCGACCAGGCGAATTCACCGATGCGGATCCATGTCAGCCCGGTCTCGGCCATCCGGCGGGCATCAGCTTCCCAGATTTCTTCCGGCCAGTGTTCCGGATAATAGCAGGTGCCGAGAGTGCGTTTCATGATGGATGCTCACTGCTTGATGGTTCGGCAACGCTCATCCGGATGGTGAAGCGTTGCCACATATTCCGTGTCATCCCCGCGAAGGCGGGGCCTGAGGACCCTTCAAAGGTCCACTGAACTTGCATTTTGTCCCGGTGCTCCCAAAACTTTGCCCGGGAGATGGACGGCGGACCTGTTAGAGCAAGACCCTGTGCTCGCTCTGTCCACGAACCTTCACTTGCGCGAAATAGGTCTTGCCTTCGTGCTCGCCGGTAAGACCTTCGGCGGCGGATGTGGCAAAGAGCGTCTGCAAATCCGCCCCGCCGAATGCCGGGCAGGAAATCTGTTTTGCAGGCATGGAAACAGCCTCGGCAAATTTCCCGTCCGACGTATAGCGCGCTACGTGGTTCGCCCCCCAATGGGCGTTCCACAGGAACCCCTCGCTATCGACCACGGCGCCATCCGGATTGAACCCGTCGGCGGACAGATCGACGAACAGGGACGGCGCACCTGCTGGCCAGCCCTCGGCGTCCAGGGCGACCTTCTGAATGGTCAGGGTGTCGGTGTCGGCAAAATAGGCTGTCTTGCCGTCCGGCGAAAAACAGATCGCGTTGGAAATGGTGATGTCGGAGAACAGCTTGCGCAGCTCTCCCTTGTAATATCGGTAGATCGATCCGGCGTTCTTTTCGGCGCCAAGGCCCATGGTGCCGATCCAGAAACCTCCCTTGTGATCTGCCCTGCCGTCGTTGGACCGGGTGATTGCGTTGTCGGCCTCCAGATCGCAGATCTTTGCGGAGGCATCCGTTTCCAGATTGAACAGGAACAGCTTCGAAGAGCTGGCGATCAGGAGTTCGGTCCGACTGACCCAGCCTGCGGCAGAAACATATTCATCGAACTGCCAGGTCTTTTCCGTGCCGTTGTCACGGCTGAGCAGGCGCTTGTTGAGAATGTCGAACCAGAACAGCTGCTGGCGTTCGGGATGCCACAACGGGCCTTCGCCAAGGGTGCACTGGCGCTCGTCGAAAACTGTGCTCATGACATCACCTGCATGCTGCAACGGCCGCGTCGTAGGCGGCGACGATTTTTTCGGCCCGGTCGCTGACTTCGGCAACGCTGAAACCGGGTTTGAACAGAGCCGTTCCGATGCCGAAGCCGGCTGCCCCGGCCTTGATCCAGTCCTCGAAATTGTCCGGGCCGGCACCGCCCACGGCATAGGTCGCAGTGCCCTTCGGCAATACCGCCAGCATCGCCTTCAGTCCGTCCGGGCCGATGAGCGAGGCTGGAAAGAAT
The DNA here is from genome assembly GCF_012395805.1 of Labrenzia sp. 5N. NCBI lineage: Bacteria > Pseudomonadati > Pseudomonadota > Alphaproteobacteria > Hyphomicrobiales > Stappiaceae > Labrenzia > Labrenzia sp. 5N. The sequence goes on from NZ_JAAZTM010000013.1 coordinate 33,549, forward strand.
TTGAGGCCATCTGCCCCGCTGCGCAGCGCCGTGAAGCACTCGCTTGGTGTCATCACACCGGGAAAGGAAGACATGCCTTCGGCTTTCGTCGTCTTGATGACATCCGGATTGCAGTCGGGTGACACGATCAGCGTGCCGCCGGCGTTCTTGACGTCGCGCACCTGTTCGGGCGCCAGCACGGTGCCTGCGCCGATCTCGGCATTCGAGGAAAAGGCCTTTGCCATGGCGGCAATGCTGACAAGCGGGTCCGGCGAGTTGAGCGGAACCTCGATACGAGTGATGCCGGCGGCAATCAGGCATTCGGTAACGGGCAGAGCCTCGTCCGGGGTCAGGCCGCGCAGGATGGCTATCAGGTTACGGCTCATGAATGCTCCGGTTCGTAGAAGGAATAGGCAAGGGTCAGCCCCTTCAAGGTGATGGTTTCCGCATCGAGCTGCCTTGAGGCATGGCCGAGATGTGTCAAGGCGCTGCGATAGGCACCGGCGATCTTGTCGCTGCCCAGCAGGGCCGTGTTACCAAGGTCGAAATCACGGCTGACAGCGGCCAGTTCGGCTCCGATCAGAAGCCCCGATAATCTGCCGCTTGCCTGTGCCGGGCCAAGGTCAGCAACAAGGCCGGCGGCGCGCACGCCAAAGAGATCGGCAGTCAGCGCTTCGGGGGCATTGAAACTGTGTTCGGCCGCTTCGGCAAAGGCTGTGCTGTCGAGGTCATCGGCGGAAAGGCCGTGCCGCAGGACGGAGTGTTTGGACAGAAGCGCGAAGGTCTCTCCTGTCATGAAGGTGCGGAACCGCTCAATTCGTCCGTCCTTTAAGGCGACCCACTTGGTGTGCGTTCCAGGCAGGCACAAGGTGCCGGAATAGGTCTGATTATCCGCAAGGAACCCCGCGATCTGCGTTTCCTCGCCGCGCATGACATCGGGAGGTGTGAGCTGCTTGATGCCCGGCAGGATGCGCACGTCAAGGCGCGGGTCGGCTGCATCCACCCCGGTAGCGTTCCGGATCGACGGCGGCGCGCAGGGTACGGTCATGTAGGGAGCTTCGGCCCAACCCTGCCGGGACCCGGCCATGCCGCAGACGATCACGGGTGTGACCTCACCGTCCTTCAGGAGGTCGGCGATCAGTTCGATCAGGGCAGGTTCGAAATCCTGTTTCTCCAGTCGGCCCATGCCCTTTTCGGAGCTGCGATGGGCAAGGATGCCGCCGGCTTCGTCAAGCGCCCAGATGCGCAGATTGGTGGTGCCCCAATCCGCTGCGATCCAGGACGCTTTTGGATGTGTGTTCATCCCGTCACCACCACGCCGCCATCCACGACCAGCGCCTGTCCTGTCATCGCCTTGCTGCTTCTGGAGGCAAGGAAAAGCACCGGGTCGACCATGTCGTCCGGCTGCAGTTCAACCTTGAGACACTGCCGGTCGATGTGAGCTGCCAGGCCTTCCGGTGTTACCCACATGTCCTTCTGCTTCTGGGTCAGGACCCAGCCGGGCGCAATTGCGTTGACGCGGATGTTCTCCGGGCCGAATTCTCGTGCGAGGCTGCGGGTCATGCCGTTGATGCCGGAATTCGCGGTTGTGTAGACCGGGTAGCCCGCATTGCCCATCATGTAGGAGATGGACGAGAAGTTGACGATGGAGCCACCGCCGGCCGCTCGCATGCCGGCAACCACATGCTGGCAGGCAAAGAAATAGGCCTTCAGGTTGATCGCCACGGACCAGTCCCAGAACGCCTCGTCAACCTCTTCGGTCTTGTGGCGTTTGTCGTTGGCGGCATTATTGACCAGAACCGTGATCGGGCCATGGGCTTCGGCTGCCTGATCCATGGCTGCCTTAAGGGCAGCCATGTCTGTGATGTCACAGGGCAGGAACAGCGGACGGCGGCCGTATTTCTGTTCCATCTCGTCGCAGAAGGGCGCTGCGTCGGAACGCTGCACAAAGGCGACCTTCGCCCCCTGCCGCAGAAAGCCCTCCGTCAGCACCGCGCCAATGCCGGAGCCGCCACCGGTGATGAATACCGATGCGTTGTCGAGATCCGGGTATGTTGCGTACATGGCACTTCCTCAATTGTTTTGGCGGCCTAAGCCGAAATCGGTTCGTTTTGAGTAACGTTACTCAAAGACGTTCGCCTTCCACAACCCAGACGGTTTCTGGGAACCGCCAGGGGAGCGTGAGCCCGTGGGACATCAGATATTGTCCACTGACTTCAAGGTCTTGATGTTTCAGGAAAGGCGCACCGCGGGACAGCCGGGGCGCTTCGTCCCGATTGACGAGAGATAGCCTGTATCTGCCTTGCGGGTCCAGACCGGTCAAGCGCAACGGACGCGGCAGGATCTGGTCACTTGGTCGCGTCAGCGCGGCAAACGCAACGAACCGGCTGCCGTCGCCGGCAAGCTGCTGTTCTGCGATCACGGCCGGATCGGCGCTGTCGAGCCGCAGGATATCGGCCTGCATCATCCAGTCCCGGTTGGCTTTCCACCAGCTCGTGACATTGCGCAGCGTCTCGGCTTCGGCTTCCGTCAGCTCACGCGGGTCCATCTCGAAGCCCATGTGGCGTTGAGCCGCGGTCCAGGCGCGCAGACGAATGTCCAGCGTTCGGCCGGAAGTATGGCAGTGACGGGGCCCGACGTGAGAGCCTGTTACCGAGGCTGGCAGGAACAAGGCGGCATCGTGCTGAATACGCTGGCGTTCCAGCGCATCGTTACTGTCCGAAAGCCAGACCCGGTGCGTGCGTTCCAGGACGCCGAAGTCGATCCGCCCGCCGCCGGACGAGCAGCTCTCGATCTCCACTGCCGGAAAATCGGACCGCAGACGGTCGACCAGCTCGTAAAAGCCTTCGGCCTGTTCGGCATCGACCACGGGCAGGATGCGGTTGTGGTCCCACTTGATGTAGCCGATGTCGTTGTTTTTCAGGACGTCGGCGATGTGGGCATAAAGATAGTCGCGAACCTCCTGGTTGGACATGTCCAGCACCAGTTGCTGGCGTCCGCGGATCTGGTCGGCGTGACCGAGCACCCAGTCGGGATGGGCGCGGCAGAGGTCACTGTCCTCGTTGACCATTTCCGGTTCGAACCAGATGCCGAACTCCATGCCGAGCGCCTTGATATGGTCGATCAGCGGGGTGAGTCCGTCCGGGTACTTGCGTTTGTCGATCACCCAGTCTCCCAGAGACGAGGTGTCGTCATCCCGGCGGCCAAACCAGCCGTCGTCCAGCACAAAGCGCTCGGCGCCCAGGCCCGCCGCTTGGGAGGCGATGGCTTTGAGTTCGTCGAGGTCGTGTTTGAAATAGACCGCTTCCCAGCAATTGTAGTGGACCGGGCGGGGAGTTCGGGCTCCCTGAACCACACGGTCGCGAACATGGCGCTGGAACCGCACGGCGGCACCGTTGAAGCCGGTGGCGGAATAGGTTGCGTAGAGCGGTGCGCTGACGAAGTGGCGTCCGCTGGAAAGGCTGGCAGTGGCGTGGCCGAACTGGACCTGGCGACGGCCATCGGCAAGTTCCTCGGCAACCATCTTGTGGCCCCCGGACCAGCCATAGTGAAACGCGAAAGCTTCACCAGCCGTGTTGGACGTTCCGGCATTGCAGACGACAAGCCCCGGGAAATGGGCGTGGTCCGTGCGGCCCGTGCGGTTGTCGCGGACACGGGAACCGGGCGCAAACGGCAGGCGGCGGGTCAGGAATTCCGCGCACCAGCGGCCGGAAAACTCGATCATCTCGCCAGTGTGAGCCGGGACCGGCAGAACCGGAGCCGCCAGCCAGTCGACCGTGATCTCATCGGCGCTTTCCAGCCGTGTCTGAAGCTTTAACAGGGAGGTTTCCGGTGTCAGGACGAGATCGAAGACGAGGCTGAGATCAAGGCTGTTGTCGGCAAAGACAAGCGTCAGGCCATGCTCCGAAGCGGCTTCGCTTTCGAACCGGAAACTGGGCATGAGCGGCGCGCCGGATGCGTTCCTTGCAGTCAGGCCGGTTTGCCCGGGGAAGCTTTCGGAGGCTTCCGGACACAGGCTCAGACCGGCGTTGCGGTCGACCATGCCACCGGTGACGTCGGCAAGTGCGGCTGCCGAAAGCGTCTCCAGGTTTTCGCCAGTGGGAAGGGCGGGCCCCCAGTAGACGGCTTCCGGCAATCGGTCGTCGAAGCTGGCCAGGACCAGGCTCTGTCTGTCATCTCCAAGATGCCAGCTGCGGATCATTTCACGGCTCCGAGTGTGAGGCCTGCAATAAAGTGGCGCTGCATCAGGAAGAACATGGCGACAGGCGGCAGGGCGGCCACGATGGAACCGGCGCTCATCAGGTGGTAGGCAGCACGATATTGCGCGTTGAAGGACGTGATGCCGGCGGTGACAGGCTGGCTTTCAACGCCCTGCGTCAGCACCACGGCCCAGAAGTAGTCGTTCCAGATGAAGGTGAAGATCAGCACCGACAGCGCGGCGATGGCCGGCTTCATCAGCGGCAGCACCACGTACCAGAAGATCCGCCATTCGGAGACGCCCTCAACGCGCGCAGCCTCGATCAGCTCAAACGGCAGGGCACGGATGAAGTTGCGCATGAAGAGTGTGCAGAAGCCGGTCTGGAAGGCGATGTGGAACAGAACCAGGCCGGTGATGGTGTTGTAGAGGCCCATCTGCAGGGTCAGGTCGCGCACCGGCACCATCAGGATCTGGAACGGCACGAAGTTGCCCGCCACGAACATGAAGAAGAGCCAGATATTGGCCTTGAACTTGTAGATGCCGAGGGCGAAGCCGGTCATGCAGGAGAGGCCAACCGCGCCGATCACCGTTGGAATGGTGATCTTGAACGAGTTCAGCAAATACTGCGGCATGTCCGAGCCGGTGAAGACCAGCGCGTAGTTGGTGAAGCCTTCGAAGGATGACGGCCATCCCCAGTAGTTGGCGTTGGCGAAATCCGAATCTGGCTTGACCGAAAAGATGGCGACCGCGATCAGCGGCAGCAGCCACAGGATCAGCGCCAGCGGAAGCAGCGTCTGATAGGTGATCTGCCAGGGGCGGGACGTGCGTTCGATCGGTGTCGGGAACATGTCAGCGCGCCTTTTCTTCTTTGTACATCGACCAGAGGAAGTAGGCGATGAAGGCCAGCATGATCAGGAACAGCACCACGGCAATGGCCGCGCCGTAGCCCATGCGGAAGCCGTATTCGGAGAGTGCGACCTCGAACATGTAGAAGCTGAGCACCCGGCTGGCGCCGAAGGGCCCGCCGTTGGTCATGACCGAAATCAGGTCGAAAGAGCGCAAAGCGCCGATGATGGTGACGACGAAGGCGATGAAGGTGGCCGGGCGAAGCTGCGGCACGATGATGTACCAGAGCATGCGCCAGCCCTTGGCGCCGTCGAGGCGTCCGGCCTCGATCTGCTCCGGATCAACCGCGTTGAGGCCGGTGAGATAGAGGATCATGCAATAGGCTGTCTGGGGCCAGAGGCCCGCGACGATGATGCCCACGGTGACCCAGTTTTCGTCCCCCAGCACGTTGAGCGGCGGCAGGCCGACCGCGCCGAGCAGAACGTTGAGGATGCCGAATGTCGGGTCGTAGAACCAGGTGAACACCAGGCCGACGACGACCTGGGAAATCACGAAGGGAAAGAAGAACAGGGATTTATAGAGCCGGATGCCGGTGACGGTCTGGTTCAGGAACAGCGCGATGAACAGACCGGCCGGAATGGCAAGCAGATAGAGCAGCAGCCAGATGACGTTGTTCTTCAGCGAGGTGTAGAACGCGTCATCCCAGTAGAGTTCCTCGTAATTGTAGAGCCCGACATATTCCGCCTGGCCCAAACCGTCCCACTCGTAGAGCGACAGGTTGAACGACTGGAAAATCGGAAAGATCACATAGAACAGGAAGAACAGGATCCCGGGAGCCAGGAACAGCCAGGGTGTCAACTGCTGCTGGTTGCGATGCCACCAGGAACTCTGGCGGGTCTCGGCGACGGATGCTTGGGCCATTTTCGGAACTCTTCGTGAGTCGTCGGCGTATACCGGAAAAGAGGACAGGGAGCGGTTGCCCCCTGTCCGGTCATGCGAAGGCAGACCTTATTTGTAGATACGCTGTTGGGCGCGGTCCAAACGGTCCAGGATCTTGTCCAGGTTGTCCGGCTTGACCATGAATTCCTGCAGGCCTTCCATGGCAACCTTTGCCATTTCAGCCGGGGCATCGCGGTCGAAGAACTGGGCAACGCCGCCGGGGGAGTTCGTGGACAGCATCTCAAAGCCCTGTTCCAGGAACTTGTCCTTATCCACGGACGACTTGGCGTTCACCGGGAGCTGGCCGAGGTGCTTGCCGTCGTTGATCCAGGTCTGGACGTCCGGCGAGACCGCGAACTTCAGGAATTCGCGCGCGTTTTCCTTGTTCTCGGCATTGGCCGGAATGTGGAAGGTATCGGTCGGCGCGTCTTCCGCCTTGGCGATGCCCGGCGTGATTTCCACGAACTGGTAGAAATCGATCTGGTCATCGGAAAGACCGGCTTCGCGCAGCGGCGCCACGGCAAAGTTGCCCATCAGGTAAGCGGCTGCATCGCCCTTGACCATGAACGGCAGAGCTTCCTGCCAGGAGTAGGTCTGATGGTTGTCGATGAAGGCGCCCATGTCGATGAGCTCGCGCCAGTTGGCGAAGGTCTTGCGGACTTCGTCGGACTTCCAGGACGCCTTGCCCGTGAGCAGGTCCATGTGGAAATCGAAGCCGTTGGTGCGCATGTTCAGGTAGTCGAACCAGCCACCTGCGGTCCAGAGAAACTTGGTGCCGATCGTGTAGCACTTCTTGCCGGCATCGATGATCTTCTGGCAGTTCGCCTTTTCCTCTTCCCAGGTAGTGGGTTCGGACAGGCCAAGCTCGTCGAAGATGTCTTTGCGGTAGTAAACACCCCACTGGTAGTAGGTGTAGGGCACGCCCCACTGCTTGCCGTCGATGGTCATCGCACCCTTGGTAGAGGCGAGGTTGTCGGCAATTTCCGGTTCCGCCCAAAGGTCGGACACGTCCTCGAAGAGGCCGGCCTCCACGTAAGGCCGCATGCGGTTGGCCGCGTACCAGGTGGCAACGTCCGGCGCATTTGCCGTCAGGAAGTTGCGGATCTGGGTCTTGTAGGCTTCCCGGTCAATCACCGTCGTCTCGATGTTCAGCTCCGGGTTCTTCTCCTGGAACTGAGCGATCATCTCTTCCATGGTCGCACGCGGCGCCGGGTTCGATGTGTCGAGAAAGATTTTCAGATTGCCTGTCAGGCCGTCAGCAGAAGCTGCGCCCATCACGGCTGCCAACATGGCAAATGCCGCTACGGACGTTTTCAGCATGGAACGCATGGTGTCCTCCCTTTTTGTTCCATTATGTGAAACTTAGTTTTGTATATTGATACTTTGATGCGATGGCGATAAGTTGTCAACAGGCTCGACGACAAGAAACGGGCCGAAGGAGGAGCTCATGAACAAACAGGCGGGGTCATCGACAGGTGACGGCACGGTCGGCAAGGCGCTGGAAGTGCTGGACAAGGTTGCAGCTGTGGGCCGGCCCGTGCGCTTTTCCGAACTGCTGTCTGAAAGCACTCATCCCAAGGCGACGCTGTACCGGTTGCTGCAGACGCTGGTGAGCCAGGGCATGCTGGCCTACGACGAGCGCCAGCAGACCTATTCGCTGGGTATCCGCCTGGTGCGGCTGGCGCATGCGGCCTGGCGGCAAAGTTCCATCGCGCCGATTGCGCGTCCCTTCGTAGGCGCCTTGTCGGAAGCTGTCGGCGAAACGGTGCACCTGGCACAGCTCGACAGCGGGCAGGTGCTTTATGTCGACAAGAGAAACCCGACCAATGCCATCGACATGTTTTCGCAGGCCGGCAAGGTTGGTCCGGCCTATTGCACCGGGGTCGGTAAGGCCCTGATGGCCTTTCTGGAGCCTGCTGAACTCGATCACGTTTTGAAGAAGCAGTCGTTCTATCGCTACACCCCGGCAACGCTGGCCAGCGAAGCTGAACTGCGTGCAGACCTGGAAAAGATCCGCGAAGAGGGGCTGTCCTACGACCGCGAGGAACATGAGCCCGGCATCATCTGCATTGCAGCGCCGATCCTGTCGTCCAAGGGGCGCCCGGTCGGGGCGCTTTCCGTTACCACGTCCACACAGCGCAAGAGCCTCGAACAGCTTCTGGAGGCACGGCCTGCACTGCTGGATACGGCCTCCAAGATCGCGGCGGCGGTCGAGGACTGGCAGTTCCCTGCCTAACAAGAATCCCAAGGGAGAGAGAATTACATGTCTGGCGTCACACTGACAAAAGCCGTCAAGAAATATGGCGACCTGGAAGTCATCCACGGAGTGGACCTTCAGATCGAGCATGGCGAATTCTGCGTTTTTGTCGGTCCGTCCGGCTGTGGCAAGTCCACCCTTCTGCGCATGATCGCCGGGCTGGAGGAAACGACCGACGGCAGGATCGAGATCGGTGACCGTGATGTGACCAAGTCAGATCCGGCGGAACGGGGCGTAGCCATGGTGTTCCAGACCTATGCGCTTTACCCGCATATGACGGTCGAGGAGAACATGGGCTTCGGGCTGAAGATGAACGGTCATCCGAAGGCCGAGATCCAGTCCAAGGTTGCCGAAGCCAGCCGCATCCTGAAGCTGGACCCTTATCTGAAGCGCAAGCCGAAGGCGCTTTCCGGCGGGCAGCGCCAGCGTGTTGCCATCGGCCGGGCCATCGTGCGCGGACCGGAAGTGTTCCTGTTCGACGAACCGCTCTCCAACCTGGATGCCGAGCTGCGTGTCGACATGCGCGTTGAAATCGCCCGCCTGCACAAGGATATCGGCGCGACGATGATCTACGTGACGCACGACCAGGTCGAGGCGATGACGCTGGCGGACAAGATCGTGGTTCTGCGCGGTGGCAATATCGAGCAGGTCGGCTCGCCGATGCAGCTCTATTCCGATCCGGACAACAGGTTCGTCGCTGGCTTCATCGGTTCCCCCAGTATGAATTTCGTGGAGGGGATTGCCGGGGAGGGTGAGGTCAGTGTTGCTGCGTTCGGCGGTGTTGCCGTGCCGACATCGGTCGCGCTGCCCGCCAAGGGCGAAAAGGTTCTCGTCGGTCTGCGCCCGCAGCATCTGAAAGTCTCACCTGCGCAGGAAGGGGCGAAGGTCGATCTGTGCGAGCAGCTCGGCGGCGTCGCCTATTCCTATCTCATCTGCCCATCGGGCGAGCGTGTGATCGTGGAAACCAAGGGTGAGGATGTGCCTGTTTCTGATGGAACTGTCGCCATCGACTTCGACCCGGCTTCAGCGCTGTTCTTCGATGCGAAGACGGAACAGCGGCTGAGGTAGTCTTGCCGAGGCGACTGGTCCAGGCGGCCCGCCTTCCGCAAGTGGTTTTGGACAAGTGAGGCAATGCCGAACCGGAAACCGGATATCAGCCGCGCCATTGGCGCGTCTCCTCGTACGAAAAAGAGTTCGCTACACTCACGCAGATGCGCTGGATTGCGGATCTGCACGCAGCTTATGCTGCGCTTGTCCGGAATGACTTTGGGTAACCGTTGAAGGCCTTGTCCTCGAGGGGCTGGCAAAACGGATTGGGCAGGGGACTGAGAACGCCTTTCCACTTATGCCTGGACGCAGGGCATTTGGTCTGCGGGTCGCTTGCATTGCATTCGTCTGGTGGCGAGTCTGTTTTTTGACGATTTTGGCGGCTCTCCCGTCAGGGCCGATCTTTTTTCTCTGTCATCATCATCCTTCAGACAGTCTTTATCACATGACTGTCTGGCATTGCGCTGCCGCTCTTGGTGCTGTGTCTTTGCAGGACAGGGCTGCATTCATCTGTCATGAGCTCGTGTTACGCTAACTGACGACCCGCCCGGAAAGGCGGCCACTTCGAACGCGCATCTTGCCTTGACATGAATACTGATTCATGTGTCATATATTCCAGCGTCAGGCGATGATGTTACCCTGTGGAGGCCGTGGGAGCGGCCGGGCAGGTTTGCCGGCCTTTCGCGCAACGGGAGGAGAATTCATGACGAAACGCGTTTTCCGCTGGGCCGTGCCGCTTCTGGCTGGCATCAGCGTGGCGGCTGCCGGGATTGCCGGTGCCCAGGCCGACGATATCAAGATCGCCCATGTTTACGGCAAGACCGGTGCCCTGGAGGCCTATGCGAAACAGTCGCATACCGGCCTGATGATGGGTCTCGAATATGCCACCGACGGCACCATGGAAATCGACGGCCGCAAGATCGTGGTCATCGAGAAGGACACCCAACTGAAGCCGGATATCGGCAAGGCCGCGCTGGCGGAAGCCTATGGTGACGATGAAGTCGATATCGCCGTCGGCCCTGTCTCCTCCGGCGTTGCGCTGGCCATGCTGCCGGTCGCCGAAGAATACGAGAAGGTGCTTCTGGTGGAGCCGGCGGTTGCCGACAGCATCACCGGCGAGAACTGGAACCGCTACATCTTCCGCACCGCGCGGAACTCGTCCCAGGACGCGATCGCCAACGCTGTCGCACTGGGGCAGGAAGGCGTCTCCATCGCGACGCTTGCACAGGACTATGCCTTCGGTCGTGACGGCGTCGCCGCCTTCAAGGAAGCGCTGGAAGGCACGGGTGCCAAATTGGTGTTCGAGGAATATGCGCCGACCGATACCAAGGATTTCACAGCCAACGCGCAGCGCGTCTTTGATGCCCTGAAGGATGAGCCGGGCCGCAAGTTCCTGTTCGTGATCTGGGCCGGTGGCGGCAATCCTATCAGCAAGATCAAGGCAATGGAGCCGGAGCGCTTTGGTGTCGAGATCGCCACGGGCGGCAACATCCTGGCGGCCATGGCGGCCTACAAGGAACTGCCGGGCATGGAAGGCGCGACTTACTATTACTACGAGATCCCGAAGAACCCGGTGAACGACTGGCTGGTGGCCGAACACCAGAAGCGCTTCAATGCGCCGCCGGACTTCTTCACCGCGGGTGGCATGTCTTCCGGCATTGCCATTGTCGAGGCTATCCGCAAGGCCGGGTCCACGGAGACCGAAGACCTGATCACTGCCATGGAAGGCATGGAGTTCGAAACGCCGAAGGGCAAGATGATGTTCCGGGCGGAAGATCACCAGGCTCTGCAGTCGATGTATCACTTCAAGATCAAGGTCGACCCGGATGTCGAATGGGGCATCCCGGAGCTGGTGCGCGAGTTGACAATCGAGGACATGAACATCCCGGTGCGCAACCAGTAAGCCGAATGAAGACGCGGCGGAGCTTTCAGCTTCGCCCGCGTGGCCTCAAGACCTTTAAGTTTGCCCGGCTGGTGGGAAACCCGTCCGGCCGGGCACTCATCCGATACAGTTTTCGCGACAAATCAAGCCTGGGAACGCGCATCGTGGCCAAGGAACACCCGATTCTGGAAACGAGGGACCTGACCATTCGCTTCGGCGGTCATGTGGCGGTCGATCACGTTTCCTGCGCCTTCGATCGAGGCACCCTGACGGCGATCGTTGGGCCGAACGGCGCGGGCAAGACCACCTATTTCAACCTGATCTCCGGTCAGCTGGCAGCGACCTCCGGGGCTGTGCTGCTCAACGGCGAGACCATCACCCGACTGTCGGTGCCTGAACGCACCGACAGGGGTATCGGCCGGGCGTTCCAGCTGACCAATCTCTTTCCGACCCTGAGCGTGCGCGAAAACGTGCGGCTTGTAGCTCAGGCGAAGGCACGCAAGGGGTTCGATCTCTTCACCGTTGCAGAAAGCCATGTGGAACTTCTGGAGCGGGCAGACCACGTGCTGGCGGAGGTTCGGCTGATCGATCAGGCCGACCAGACCGTTTCCGCTCTGCCCCATGGTGACCAGCGCAAGCTTGAGGTAGCGCTGCTGATCGCGCTTGGGCCCCAGGTGCTCATGTTCGACGAGCCGACCGCCGGAATGAGCGTCGACGAAGTGCCGGTGATCCTGGAGCTGATCCAGAAATTGAAGAGCGACATGGACCGGACGATCCTGCTGGTGGAGCACAAGATGGATGTCATTCGCACCCTGGCCGACCGTATCATCGTTCTGCACAACGGGGCGCTGGTGGCCGATGGAGAACCCTCGGAAGTGATTGCCCTGCCGATCGTGCAGGAGGCTTATCTCGGCAAGGCACCGGCTTCCTCCGGGGAGGCTGCGTGATGGCGGAAAACCTGCTCACCCTTTCCGGAGTGCACACCCATATCGGCCCCTATCACATCCTGCAGGGCGTGGACCTCGCAGTGCCTGAAGGTGGGGTGACCGTTCTGCTCGGCCGCAACGGCGCGGGCAAGACCACAACGTTACGCACCATTATGGGGCTTTGGACGGCCAGCCAGGGCGATATCCGGTTTGACGATCATGTCATCACCAAACTGTCGACGCCTGAAATTTCCCGCAGGGGAATTGCCTTCGTGCCGGAAGACATGGGCATCTTCACCGATCTGACAGTTGCCGAAAACATGATCCTGGCCGCTGCCAACGGGCCGATGGACCAAAAGCGCCTTGCCTGGATCAAGGAGCTGTTTCCGCCGATCGGCAGCTTCTGGAATTCCTCCGCAGGAACGCTGTCCGGTGGTCAGAAGCAGATGCTGTCCGTGGCGCGGGCGATCATCGAGCCGCGCCGGCTGATCCTGATCGATGAGCCGACGAAAGGCCTCGCACCGGCGATCATCAAGGCGATGACAGATGCGCTGAAGGAACTGAAGGAAACCGACACCACTATCCTGCTGGTGGAGCAGAATTTCGCCATGGCGTCCGGCATCGGCGACACGGTCGCGGTGATGGATGATGGTCACATCATTCATTCAGGCCGCATGGACGAACTGGTGGCGGATGTCGCCTTGCAGGAAAAACTCATGGGGCTGAGCCTGGAGGCGCATCAATGAGCGAGACGGCGATCAAACCGCGGATCGAGAAAATCCCGCTGAAGGAACAGCTTGCCCAGAAACTGCCGGTGCTGCTGGTGCCGGTGCTGGCTGCCGTCGGGCTCATTGCCATCGGCAATCCGGCGAGCTGGCTGACACTGACGGTGGCCGGGCTGGCCATGGGCATGATGATCTTCATCATGGCGTCGGGATTGACCGTGGTTTTCGGGCTGATGGACGTGATCAACTTCGGCCATGGCGCCTTTGTTGCCGTCGGCGCCTTCGTCGGCTTCACGGTTCTGGCCTGGCTGGCCGGCTGGACGGCTTCGCCAAGCGTCTTCATGAATCTCTCCGCCGTGCTGATTGCCATCCTTGCGGCCATGCTCGTGACCGGCCTTCTCGGTCTTGCCTTCGAGCGGGTGATCGTGATGCCGGTCTACGGCGAACATCTGAAGCAGATCCTTGTCACCATGGGCGGGCTGATCGTGGCTCAGCAGATGATCTACGTGGTCTGGGGGCCGGACGAGCTGCATATGTCCCGCCCGGAAGCCTTGCAGGGATCGCTGGTGATCGGCGAAGCAGCCATCGAGAAATATCGCCTGGTGGCGGTCGGCATCGGCCTCGCGCTGTTCATCGGCATGCGCCATATCCTGAAGAACACCAAGATCGGTCTGCTGGTGCGCGCCGGGGTGGAGAACGGCGAGATGGTGGAAGCACTCGGCTACCGTATCCGCCGGCTGTTCCTGATCGTGTTCATGACCGGGTCGGCGCTGGCCGGGCTCGGAGGCGTCATGTGGGGACTTTATCAGGAAACGATTACCGCACACATGGGCTCGGAGATCATGGTGCTGGTGTTCATCGTGGTGATCATCGGCGGCCTCGGCTCGGTCGAGGGTTGTTTCATCGGCGCCATGCTGGTGGGACTGCTTGCAAACTACACGGCCTTCCTGGCGCCGAAGGTGGCGCTGATCTCGACCATCGCGCTGATGGTCGTGGTGCTGATGTGGCGGCCACAGGGGCTTTATCCGGTGGTCAAGGCGAAGTAGGGACGGAACAAGATCATGCTGACCAGACTTCTTTCCGGCGACACGCCGCGCAGCGGCCTTCTGACAGCGCTGCTGCTGATCGTGTTGATCTCGCTCGCCTTTGCACCGTTTCTCTTTCCGGGCACCAAGTCGCTGGAGACGGCCGCGCGGATCTGCATCTTCATCGTGCTGGTGGCAAGTTACGACCTGTTGCTGGGTTATGCCGGTATCGTTTCCTTCGCCCACACCATGTTCTTCGGCATCGGCGCTTATGGGACCGCGCTTGCCCTGTCGACCACCGGGCCGAACTACGGTTCGCTGATCTGGGGTACGGCGGCGGGTGCCGGGGTTGCGGCCCTGTTCGCGCTGGCCATCGGGCTGTTCTCGCTTCGGGTGAAGGCGATCTTCTTCGCCATGGTGACGCTGGCGGTCGCAAGCGCCTTTGCCGTGCTGGTGTCGCAGATGTCCTGGCTGACAGGCGGTGAGGACGGGCTCAACTACAAGATCCCGCGCGAACTGACGCCCGCCTTCAAGCTTATCAAGACGAAGGTGTTCGACGTCAGCATCAATGGCAAGATCCTGGCCTATTACCTGGTGTTCTTCGCCGCCGCGATCCTGTTCCTGATCATGCTGCGCATCGTCAATTCGCCGTTCGGCCGCACGCTGAAGGCGGTTCGCGACAATGCCTTCCGGGCGGAGGCGATCGGTTACCGCGTGGTCTGGTATCGCACCACGGCCACCGTTCTGTCGGCAGTCATGGCAGCGCTTGCGGGCTCTCTTCTGGCCATCTGGCTGCGCTACACCGGCCCGGCAACAACGCTCTCCATGGAGATCATGATCGACATTCTGTTGATGGTCGTGATAGGGGGCATGGGCACGCTTTACGGGGCCGTGCTCGGGGCAACCCTGTTCATTCTGGCGCAAACCTATCTGCAGAACCTGATGGGTGTTGCTGCAGAAGCAACCAGCGCGGTGCCGGTGTTCTCGACGCTGGTGGCGCCGGAACGCTGGCTGTTGTGGCTGGGTGTTCTCTTCATTCTGTCGGTCTATTTTTTCCCGACGGGCATTGTCGGACGGCTACGGGCGGGGCGTGCGTGAGCGGGAATATGCTGCATATCCGCGACGAGGGAACGGGCAGACCGCTGGTGCTGATCCACGGCTGGTCCTGTCCGGGCCGGTTCTTCGAAGGCCAGATCGGGGCTCTGAAAACTGACGCCCGTTGCATCGTTCCGGATCTGCCGGGCCACGGCAAAACAGCGGGCCGGTTGCCATTGACCATCGAGGCAGCAGCCGATGCGGTTCATGAAACTATGGTCGAGCGCGAACTAACCGAAGTAATCCTCTGCGGTTGGTCGATGGGTGCGCTGGTTTCCTATGCAATGATCGAGCGGCACGGCGCCGACAGGATCTCGCAGTTCGTTGCCATTGACATGACGCCGAAGGTTCTGAACGACCCCGACTGGCAGAACGGAACGCTGAACGGCCTCAATGCTGAACTCAACGACCATTTCCTGAATGCCATTGTGGCGGATTGGGCCAAACTGCCGGCCCGGATCGCGAGACGACTGTTCGCCGAAGGCCTGCCCGTGCCGGAGTGCGTTGCGGAGCTAGCCCGCAAAGAGATTGCTGCAGCCGATCCTGTGCTCTTGAAGCCGATGTGGTCGTCGCTCACCGCGCAGGATTTCCGCCCGCTTTTGAAAGCCTTTCCCGTGCCGTTTCATCTGGTGGCGGGTCTGCGCAGCCAGCTTTACGGCCCGGGTGTCCATCGTTGGCACGCGGACAATGTTCTGGATTTCCGTTTCCATGGCTTTGAAGCATCAGGCCACGCGCCGCACATGGAAGAGGCGGACAAGTTCAACAGCCTGCTGCGGAACCTGGTGAAGGGCTGAGGCGCACAAACTTGGCTTTTTGGGACGGCCATCCTGACCGTTTCCTTAGTGTCCGCCGCCCAGCTTCGCCTTCACGAATTCAATGATCCGGTCCAGGATGCTCAAAACCAGGAACACGGCGAGCAGGCCGACGAAGAAGCGGAGGTCGCGCAGCAACGTGCCGAGGGCAAAATCCTGGACGCTGCTGTTGGCGTAGGTCCACACAGCCCAGGCGATCCCGGCGAGGAGTGCTGTCATCACCAGCGAGATCAGGATGTTCTGCCAGAGAGGCTTTTGCGGCTGGTCGCTCATTTCAGCACCCTGGCGGTCAGAAGGTCCGCTTTGAACACCATCAGGTCGTCCAGCTGTTCGACCTCGCCTTCGACCTCGATGTAAAGCGCCAGCAGCGGATCGATGGCATCGCCGAGAAGCTGGCCGTCCTTGCCGGCCATGAGAAAGAAGGTGCGCCCCTCGACCGGTCCGGACGAGACGAAGACCGGCGGAATGCCGCCGGTCAGGCAGAGGTCCGCGCAGGCCTTGTGCGCAAGGCCCCGGCCCGGGCGCATGGCGCCCGCATAGCACTTGCCGTCGCAGATTTCACCGGTCAGTTTCCAGCGTCCCAGCGAGACGGGTTCGGATGGGGTGAAGCCGGGCGCATCGTCCATAGCAGGTGCTACCTGTCCCACCTGGATCATTGTCAGATCGCCCCGGTTCACGGGCACTCCACGCAAGGTCACCTGCATCTCGCGATTGGCTTCTGCCTGTTCAAAGACACCGCGTTTGCCCTGGCCTGCCAGCATGTAGGTGCGGGCAGGGGTGTCGCCATCCGCCGGAATGCGGAACACCGGATAGGGCCGGAGTTCGAGCAGGCCGGTTTGCTCGAACCTGTTGCCCCACTGAAACGTGCCGCTGCCCGGATCGTTCTGTGTGGTGGACAGGGCGAAGGCTGCAAGGCCCAGTCCCGCGACAAAACACAGGGAGAAGACCCCGAGAAAGGCCACCAGCGGCTTCGGTACCTTGTTGAGATAACCGACGAAAAACGGAGCCGCCTTGGTTTGTTTCCAGCTCATGGCGCACCTCCGATCACCACCGGCTCGACATAGGTGCCGGGTGGCAGAGCGTTGGGATCGAGAAGAACGGTGGAGCCGACCAGCTTCAGCTTGTAGGTGGCGATCTTCTCGGTGAAGGGCGCGGGTGCTCGGCCGTCGGCCAGATTGTACTGATACCCGTGCCAGGGGCAGGTGATGCAGCCCCACAGCACCTTGCCTTCGCCAAGCGGGCCGTTCTGGTGGGCGCAGACATTGGTGACAGCCGACAGCTTGCCGTCATACTTGAAGATTGCGACACGCTCCTCTTCGCTCAGGGTCACGACCTTGGCGCATTTGTCGTCGATTTCGTCCACCTCTCCGGCGACGACCCAGCCGGCTTCCTCTAGGGAAGCCTTTGCCGTGGCATCGCCCTTTTCCCGATTGGCCTCCAGGCGCCCGCTTGCAAAGTGAAGACCGCAGACCATGACAACGCTTGCCGCAACCATGCTGGTGAAGATGGGATCGGACGGGCCTTGCAGCGCGCCGAGCGCGACATGCAACACTACGAAGGCGTAGGCGGCATAGATGAACATGTGCAGCGCCTTCCAGATCGGCGCTCCCAGAAAGCTGAGCCAGAAATCATGGCTGGTGGCAGCCAGTACGAACAGGATCAGGAGCGCGGCGATACCGAAAGCCTCGAAGGGAAAGCCGATCACTTGCCCGTAGCTTGTGTTGGACGACAGTAACGCGACGTAGCTGTCTGTCGGTGAGAAGTTGAAATACCAGCCAAGCACATAGTTGGCGTGAACGGCGGCAATACCGGCGGTCATCACGCCGAAATGGCGGCGGTTATAAAGCAGCGGCAAAAAGCGCCGGTCGAGCCGGGCCAGCGGCCCGATGCACAGGATCACCGTCAGCATCAGGAAGGCACAGCTGCCGAAGGCACGCATCCTCAGGATGGCACCGTCGATTGGCCGGGTGATATCCTCATAGAACGGCCCGACACGAATGAAGATGTAAAGATAAAGCGCAACGGCAATCAGCAGGATGGCATCATAGACCATCTTGTTGCGATTCCAGATCACCGGTGTGTATTGCACGCTCATTGGCTTGCCTCCCCGGAGCTTTCCACCGGGACTTCAATCAGCACAGCCGGTCTGTCCGTGGGGGGCGACTGGCGCATCGCCAGGATGGCAAAGAAAGCCAGCGGCAGCAAAAGGCCGAGGACAGTCCAGATACGGGCATGGGCTTTGCGATGTGCACGTTTCACCGGCCAGCCTCCCCATGCTTTTCAAGCACGTACCAGCGATAGAGCACCAGCGGCCAGATCAGGCAGATACCGGGAATGAGCAAGGGCCGGAAGACATGAGACCCGCGTGCGGATGGCTCCACCCGGTCGATGCCGATGACAAGAAAGAGTACCGCGACCAGCCCGCCGGCCATGAGATAGTATTTTCCGATGTCGATCAGAATGGCTGCTGTTTGCAAGTGGACCCCCACCAGGTCTGGATGTGATTGGTGTCAGCTTAGCTCATTACGAAGCATTGCCAACGGTCTCTTCATTTCTTCCGGTCCGAGTTGGCCTCTCTTCTCTTCTCACCCCGTCATTGCAGGGCTCGACCCTGCAATCCATGCCGTTTCCGTGCCTTGAGCGAGGTCCGTCATGTCGAACCGCAATGGCATGGATCCCATGGTCGAGCCATGGGATGACGGAGGAGGAGGTGTTGCTCGAGTGGCCTTGCCGCGTAAAAGGAGCGATTGAGACCTTGTCACGGTTTCCATCAAACCAGATCCGCATCCGTGATGATCTCCACCAGTGACGGACCGTCGTGGGCGATCGCATCGGCGATGGCGTCTTTCAGTTCGGCAGGGTCGGTCACCCGGTGGCCATGACCACCGCACAGGCGCGCGAAAGCGGCGAAGGACGGGTTGGTGAGGTTCGTTTCCCAGACCGGCCATTCGCCCGAGCGCTGCTCCTTGGAGATCTTGCCGAGCTCTGAATTGTTCAAAAGGATATGGGTTATATCCATTCCGTATTTGACGGCCGTGGTGAACTCCATGGCGTATTGACCAAAACCTCCGTCACCCGAAATCGAGATCACCTTGCGGCCCCGGAATTCCTCGAAGTCCTGGGTCGCGCTCCAGGCGCCCAGGGCCGCGGGCAGGCTGAAGCCGATGGAGCCGAGATAGCCGGACATCAGGATACGCTGTCCGCAAGGCTCAAAATACCGACCGAAGGAATAGGTGTTGTTGCCGACGTCGACCGGGATGATCGCGTCCGGTGGGCACAGATCGCTCAAAGCCTTGAAAACGGCCGCCGAGTGAATGCCCCTGCCGCCGTCCTCGGAAAGACGAAGATCCTTTTCCGCGCGCCAGATTGTCCAGCGTTCCACCAGCTCGCTCGCCTGGTCGGGGGCATCTGCCGGTTTCAGCGCCTGATCGACAATGGCTTCGCAGAAGGTGCCGATCTCGCCCCAGACAGGCAGGGTCACGGGATGGAACTTGCCGAGCTGCATGCGCTCGAAATCCACCTGGATGATGGTCTTGTAGGGAGCGATGCCTGTGTGGTTGGCAAAGGAAGACCCGAGCGAGACGATCAGATCCGCCTCGTTCATGAACCAGCTTGCAATGGGCGTCCCGGAGCGGCCAAGAACACCAGCCGCCAGCGGGTGGGTGTCCGGGATCAGGCCCTTGCCTTTGAAAGTGGTCAGGACCGGAGCGCCGAGCTTTTCGGCAAGCGCAACGACCTTGTCGCGAACATCCTTGGCGCCGTAGCCAAGCACAATGACCGGGCGTTTCGCTGCGTTGATCATCTCAACGGCCTTTGCGAGATCCTCGCCGGAGGGCGTGATGCCGGTTCCGCCGAGGCGGCCTTCGGGTTTGCCTGCCTCCCTGCTGCTCGGGTTGGTCTGGACGTCGTCGGGGAAAATGAGATTGGCGACATCCCGTTCCACCAGCGCGGTTTTCAAGGCCAGCGACATCAGCTCGGCATGGTTGGAGGTGCTGAGCACCGGCTGGGAAAACTTCGAGACGGCTTCGAACGCGGATTTGAGATCAATGTCCTGAAAGGCCCCGGGGCCGAACACCTGGGTCTGAACCTGGCCGGTGAGGGCCAGAACCGGTGACCGGTCGACCTTGGCGTCCCAGAGGCCGGTCAGAAGGTTGGTTGCGCCGGGGCCGGCAATGGTGAGGCAGGCTGCCGGTTTGCCTGTCAGCTTGCCATAGGCGGATGCGGCGAAGGCGGCCGCGCCCTCGTGGCGAATTCCGATATAGCCCAAAGCGCCTTTGTCGACCTGACGGCGTATCGCATCGGCAAGACCGAGGTTGGAGTGGCCGACCATGCCGAAGACACGCTTGACGCCCCAGTTGACCATGGTTTCGGCCATGACGTCGGTCACCGTGCGTTCATGGGGCGGCTCCGGTTCCAGGCCGATGAAGATCTCGTCACCGTCGATCCTGAGGGGATAGAGCTTCTGGCCACTGTCCTCGTGACCGCCGGGAGGCGTGCCCGTCAGCGGATCGAAATCCCAGCCGTGCCAGGGACAACGGATCCAGCATTTGCCGTCCGACCCCTTCTCGATGGAGCCTTCCCCGAGCGGGCCGCGTTGATGCGGGCAATGATTGTCCATCGCCGCCCACTGGCCTTCGAAGTGCGACAGGCAGATCGAGATTGTACGCGCCGTGACCGTTTTCACCCGGCCTTCGGGCAGGTCTTTGACGTGCCCAACCTTGATCCAGTCGAGATCCTGTGCGTCCATTGGTCTTCCTCCCTTAAACGTCGCGATCGGTCACGCGATGCCGCCATAGGCAACGCCGGATAGCTCGGCCATTTCCCGTTTCCAGGTCGTCAGGTCTTCCAGGGTGAACTGGCTCAGGTGCGAATGGCCGCAGGCCCTTGCCATCACCTGCATCAGTTCAACCGATGCTTCGAAGAAGTTGGTCAGCTGACGGGCGGATTTCTCGATTTCCAGCCGATTGACCAGATGCGGTTTCTGGGTGGCGATCCCGACCGGGCAATTGTTGGTGTGGCAGGCTCGCATGGCGATACAGCCGATGGCTTGCATGGCCGAATTGGAAAGCGCCACCGCGTCGGCACCGAGCGCCAGGGCCTTGATGAAATCGGCCGGTTTGCGCAGGCCGCCTGTGATGATCAACGTGATGTCCGGCCGTTCCGACGTGTCGAGGTGCCGCCGGGCGCGGGCAAGCGCGGGAATGGTCGGAACGGAGATATTGTCGCGGAAGATGATCGGTGCTGCCCCGGTGCCGCCGCCACGGCCATCAAGGATAATGTAGTCGACACCCAGCTCCAGCGCCGCGTCGATATCCTTTTCGACGTGCTGGGCCGACAGCTTGTAACCGATCGGGATGCCGCCGGTGCGGGTGCGGACCTCGTCAGCGAAATCCTTTATCTGGGATCGATCTGTCCAGTCCGGAAAGCGGGGTGGCGAGATCGCGTCTTCGCCTTCCTTCAAGCCGCGGACCTCGGCAATCTTGCCCTTGACCTTGGCACCCGGCAGATGACCACCCGTGCCGGTCTTGGCCCCCTGACCGCCCTTGAAGTGAAACGCCTGAACCTTGTCGAGCTTGTCCCACGCAAAACCGAAACGGGCCGAGGCGAGTTCATAGAAATACCTTGAATTGGCCTGTTGTTCTTCCGGCAGCATGCCGCCTTCGCCGGAGCAGATGCCGGTTCCGGCAAGGTCTGCGCCTCTGGCAAGGGCAATCTTCGCTGGCTCCGACAGGGCGCCAAAGCTCATGTCGGAGACCAGCAACGGGATCTTCAGTTTCAGCGGTTTCTGCGCGTTCGGCCCGACAACAACGTCGGTGCCGACCGGTTCGTCCTCCAGAAGCGGGAATTTCTGCAGTTGGGCCGTCAGGATCTGGATATCGTCCCAGTCGGGCAACTGGTTGCGCGGCACGCCCATGGCGTCGACGCGGCCATGATGACCTGTCTTTTTAAGACCGTCGCGGGCGTATTGCTGGATCAGGCCGTTGTAAGGTTCTTCCTCGGTGCCGTGGCTGGTGTCGGCATAAAGGCCGAGGTAGCTGTTGCGGTTGAACGGCTGCGGATGCTCCCGAGCCCAGGCGGCGACCTCGTCCTCGTCGACCAGGACATCGTCGCCTTCCACCCAGCTGTTGAATTTCGGCAAGGCCTCGGAGTTGTTGTATTCGGAGACGCCGCTGTCGAGCCGGTAATCCCAGTAATGAACACCGCAGATGAGGTTGTTGCCGCTGACATAGCCATCGGACATGAGTGCGCCGCGATGCAGGCAGCGGCCGTAGAAGACGGAGATGTCGTCGTCGAAGCGAACAACCACAAGGTCAACATCGGCGACGAGGGCATAGGTCGGTTTTCTGTCCGGCAATTCGCTGAGTTTGGCAACAACCTGTTTTGTCATGTCTTCCCCCGGCTACTGGCGATATGCGCCCTTGCTATTGGGTTGGTCGAAATTCAGTCGGCAGGCACTTCCGGCCGCATGGGCGGCATGGCCTTGAGTTCCGCTGCCCCGTCCTTGCCGGACATGTGAGCAGCGTACCATTTGGCAAAAGGCACGGCTGTGACACCATGCAGGACCGCGCTGATCCAGACCGCGTTAACGGCCAGATTCAGGAGCTGTTCGCCGATTGCGTGATCGATCTGGTCAACGACGAGCAGCGCAAAGAGGGCTGTTGCCAGTCCGCGCGGGCCGAACCAGCCGAAAAAGAGCTTGGTCAGCGGGGCGGCATCCGTGCCGGCAAGCGACAGCCAGACCGCCAGTGGCCGCACCACGAACAGGCTCACCAGAATGAGTGCAAGGCTGGCGGCATCAAGATGGGCGATAGCATCGGGCAACAGGGCAAGACCGATCAGGAAAAAGGCACCCCAGGAAAGCATCTGGCCTTCGCTTTCGGTAAACTCGTAAATGAAGGCGCATTGCCCCTTGATGACGTTGCCGAAGAAGAGCCCTGCGACGAACGCTGATATGAAGCCGTTGCCGCCGATTTCGCCGGCGGCCAGATAAGCGCCGCTAGCCATGGCAATGGCGCCGATGCCTTCGATTGTATCGGTGGTCATGCCCCGGCGTTTGGCAGCCAGAAACAGCACCCCGCCCGCAGCACCGATAGCCGCGCCCGCCAGGGGACCAAGGATCAGTTGCTTGGCGCCAAACATCAGCCAGTCTGTCGCGCCCGGCTGCATCATTTCCCCGGCAAGGCTCGCGAACAGCAAGATGGCCGGCAGGGCCAGTCCGTCATTGAGGCCGCTTTCCAGGGTCAGCGCCCGGCGCACCCGCTCCGGCACCGCCTTGTTGGTGACGACAGCCTGGCCGAGAGCAGCATCGGTCGGGGCGAGCAGCGCGGCAGCAAGAGCGGCGACGATGAGCGGTTCGCCGCTCAAAAACGGTATGGCCGCCATGGTTCCGATAATGATGGCAAGTGGCAGGCCAAGGGCGAGCATGCGCAGGGGCCATTGGTGGCGCTGGCGCAGGGCCTGAAGATTGATCTGGGCAGCGTCCAGGAACAGAAGGACGATGAGAGCCATTTCGGCAACGATATGCAGAAGGCGTTCAGCATCGGTTCCGGGCATCAGCCCGGTCTGGGCCATCAGGTAACCGAAGCCGATGAAGAGGATCGGCGCTGTCAGGACGCCCTTCGACAATGTCCTGGCCAGCAGCGTGTAGCAGACCGTAAACAGCGCCAGAAGCAACAGGCCGGTTGTCATGAAACGGTATCCCCCTCGAACGCTGTGACGTTAGGACAGCGCGAGCTGCCGTCTCAAATCATAATGCGATGACGCGGTTGTGCGACAGCCGTGATTTGCCAAAGGCGAAAATGCGTTTGGAAAGGGCGGGTCAAAGGCCCGTGTGAGGATTACTGCAAGGCCGATAATTGCTTCAGGATGCGCTGCGCATCGGTGGGTTTGGCGGCGATTTCAAGGATCAGTTTCTTGCGCACTGCTTCGGCAAATGTCGCTGGACTGTCGGCAGTCACCACAAAGGCGGCCGGACCGCCGATGATGCTCTCGTAGAACCGCTTTTCCAGATCGTAGGCAATCGGCCGGCCGGAACAATGCCGGCACAGAACCGCCAGGCCGTTGATGACAATACCGGAGGAAACCACGATATTCCGGGCTTCGGGTATGGTCGGGCCGTTCCAATTGTTGGCGCTGTCGGCAGACAGGTCGATCACCCTGCGCAAGCCTGCAAAGGCATTGTCGTCGATCAGCTCCTTGCCTTTCAGAAGCGCTGCGCCAATGGCGTTGCGGCCGTAGGCGCGGCGCGGGGCTGCCATCAGTTCCGTTGCAAAATGCTGGGCGCTCTCCGGACCGTCGATGACTGTCCAGTCCACGACAACATCCTGGGAGCGCATGTCCGCCCATTCGACATAGGTGACGACGATCTTGCCGTAGATATTGCTGGCGATGGCATTCAGCACTGACGGATCCGTGATCGCGTCGGCATAGCCCTTGCGTTGAAACCGAATTTCTTCGTCATCGATGGACCCGGTTGCATCGGCCAGGAGCACTAGTTCCAGATCGAGTTCTTCGGAAAAGGCTGGGGGGATCAGAAAAAGGCACCAGACAACAACAGCAAGGATTATCCGCATCGCAACCGTCTCCCCATGGCAAAGGCATTTGAGAGTAGCTAGGGCGGGGTCGGGAAAATGGCAGGGTGGATGATGGTCGTGTCGCGAAGTTTGTCGTTGTTCGCACATGTCATAATACGGCTTGCCCCACTCGTATCCGGGGAAGCTCTCGCCACAGAATATTTGCACTCAAGCACCGGCAACTTGTCATCCCTGCGCAGGCAGGGATCCAGTAACTCACAGACTTTGCGGTTTTCGTCTCATACGACACGGCGTACTGGGTCCCGGTCTTGCTGCTGACGCAACAAACCGGGACGACAAATCATGGAGGTTCGGATGTGCTTAATCCCGCAATCCATGCCAATGCGTTTCCTCGTTCACGCTCTTTGTACGGAGGTGCAACGGCTTGGATCCCATGGTCATGCCATGGGATGACGACGCTTCGAAATGAACAAACAAAAAACCCGCCTTCCATCGGAAAGCGGGTTTTGTCTGATCTGTTTTAATTCTGACCTTACGCGACAGCGCGGGCCAGTGCGCATTGCGACCACAGGTCGTTGATCGCGTTGGCGAGGTGTTCGATGTCCTCGGCCGTGTGCAGCGGGGTCGGGGTGAAGCGCAGGCGCTCCGTGCCGACCGGAACCGTCGGATAGTTGATCGGCTGAACGTAGATGCCATAGGTGTCCAGAAGGATGTCAGAGATCCATTTGCACTTCTTGGCATCACCCACCATCACCGGAACGATGTGGCTCGGGTTTTCCATGTGCGGGATGCCGCGCTTGTCGAGAGCGGCGCGGACCTGGGCGACCCGGTCCTTGTGCGCCTTGCGCTCGAACGGGCTGTCCTTCAGGTGACGGATGGAGACGGCTGCGCCTGCTGCCAGCGCCGGCGGCAGGGCGGTGGTGAAGATGAAGCCGGAGGCGAAGGAGCGGATAAAGTCGACAACCGTCTTCGAACCGGTGATGTAACCGCCCATCACGCCGAAGGCCTTGCCGAGCGTGCCTTCGATAATGGTCAGACGATCCATCAGGCCTTCGCGTTCGGCAACGCCGCCACCGCGCGGGCCGTACATGCCCACGGCATGCACTTCGTCGAGGTAGGTCAGTGCACCGAACTTGTCGGCAACGTCGCAGATCTCCTTGATCGGCGCGATGTCGCCATCCATGGAATAGACGCTTTCGAATGCGACCAGTTTCGGCGCGTCCGGATCGTCCGCCGCCATCTGGCGTTCCAGGTCTTCATAGTCGTTGTGCTTGAAGATGCGCTTTTCGCAGCGGGCGTGGCGGATGCCTTCAATCATGGAGGCGTGATTGAGCGAGTCCGAATAGACGATCATGCCCGGAACCTGGGAGGCGAGCGTACCCAGCGCTGCCCAGTTGGAAACATAACCGGAGGTGAAGATCAGAGCAGCTTCCTTGCCGTGAAGGTCGGCCAGCTCGTTCTCCAGAAGAACATGGTAGTGGTTGGTGCCGGAAATGTTGCGCGTTCCGCCTGCGCCTGCGCCGCATTTGGAGATCACGTCCTGCATCGCGGACACGACCTTTTCGTTCTGGCCCATGCCGAGATAATCGTTGGAGCACCAGACGGTCACGTCCTGAACGGAACCATCTTCGCGGTAACGGGTTGCGCGCGGAAAAGCACCTGCCTGGCGTTCCAGATCTGCAAACACACGGTAATTGCCGTTGTCATGCAGTTTGCCCAGGCGTTCTTCCAGATACGCGTTCACGTCCATTCTCAGGATCCTCTCATCGCGGGCACCTTTGCCAGCGCCTCTCTCCTGCCCGCGCAACTCGCGTCCCGCGCGGCCAATTTGCTGCCTGGAACCTTTCCGTCCGATTCCAGACTAGCAGCTAACTTATAGCCATTCAAAACTGCTTATCAAAGTTTTGGCCTTGATCAAGGTCAAAAACCCCGGCTGCGTCCAATCGCCATAGTGTCCGTTGCCGTGGTTTGCCAAGGAAAACCGGCCTTGTTCCCTTGTCGGAAAAAAGAGCGCAATTCCCGGTGAAACCGAAGAATATCCCAAGGTGATTGCCGGAAAGTTTTCGCTGTTACGGCAAACATGGGTACGGCATCGGAAAGTGCATGGGGCCAAATTGCCGCATTCTTCGGCCCGGTTTGAAGAAGTTTCTTGCTTTCAACCCTCAAACATGAATACTGATTCATGTTTCATGAATTGGGAGGAAACAGCAGGTGCGCAAATCAGCCGCAGAAGCAGACGCGCCGCAAAAGGCTGCAGGCAACCAGCCGAAAACGGCGCGCGGTGAAGCCACCCGAAAGGCGATCCTGACAGCTGCCGAAAGGGTGATCGGCGAGAAAGGCTACAACGACGCCTCCATCGGCCACATTACCAGTGAGGCAGGCGTCGCCCAAGGCACTTTCTATATCTACTTCACCACCAAGGAGCAGGTGTTCTCGGAGCTCGTCCTGGAAATGGGGCGGCTGGTCCGACACACGATCGCCGAGGCAACGCAGGGCATCGGCAACCGACTGGAAGCGGAAGAGGCCGGCCTGCGGGCCTTCCTGGAATTCGTCCAGGCCCATCCGGACCTCTACCGGATCGTACAGGAAGCACTGTTCGTCGATCCTGCCGCCTATGAGGAATATTACAAGACATTCGCCGCCGGTTACCGGTCTGGACTGGTTGCCGCCGAGGCCGCCGGCCAGATCTCCAAGGGGGACACGGAAACCCGTGCCTGGGCCCTCATGGGCATCGCCCGGGCTCTTGGAGAGCAGCTGGTCGTGTTCAAGTCGGAAAAACCCATTTCCGAACTGGTTGCCAGTGCCTACGACCTGATTGCCAACGGCATCAAACCCTGAGGCGCATGTCATGGGCCTCGTTGAGACAGAAACACGCGGCGGCGCTATCTGGATATGGTTGAATCGTCCGGACCGGCACAATGCTCTGGTTCCGGCCCTGGTTTGCGAACTGCGGAGCGCCATTGCCGAAGCGGCGATGGCCGAACCGGTGGCGCTGGTCCTGTCAGGCCGCGGATCCAGCTTTTCGACTGGTGGCGATATTGGCGGGTTTTTGGACCATGCCGGATCGCAGGGTAAACTCGTGGCCTACTCGGACGAGCTTGTCGGCAGCCTGCACGAGACGATCCTCGGCCTGCTGTCCTTTCCGGCGCCGGTGCTGGCGGCGGTCAATGGGCCGGTGACGGGTGGTTCTGCTGGCTTGATGCTGGCGGCAGACATGGTCGCCATGTCCGGGACAGCCTTTGTCCAGCCCTACTACAATCAGGTGGGGTTCGGTCCGGATGGCGGCTGGACAGCCTTGCTGCCGGACCGCATCGGCACTTCGAAGGCACTTGCGATCCAGTATCGCAACACGCGCATCAGTGCTTCGGAGGCCGTGGAACTGGGGCTTGCCGTCTGTCAGGTGCCGGGGGCTGAGCTTGTTGCAACTGTTGACGGCTGGGTCGTGGATCTCGGCAAAGGCTTCGCCCAGACCCATCGCACGACACGGCAGAGTGTTTGGGATGCACGCAGATGCGCGATGGTGCGAGACCGTCTCGACCAGGAAAAAGCCAGGTTCCTGGACCTGGTGAGCCGTCAAAGCACGCTCGACGGCATGAAGGAATTCACCAGGAAACGGGCCTGAGGAGAAGCCCGTCCGAAGGACCGGGACGGCGACTGCAAGACGGACACCTCGCCTTGCAGGGCGCTGGCTCGAGGCCCCGCCAGGTGTTGGGAGGACGCATGGAATATTTAACCGACATGGCCGCAAAACGGGCGGAGCTCACGCCCGGGGCGACAGCCTTTGTCGATCATGAAAGCGGCAGATCTTTCAGTTTCTGCGAGATCAACGAACGCGCCACCCGATTGGGCAACCTTCTGCTCGGTCGCGGTCTTGCCAAGGGCGACCGCATGGCGGTGCTTTGCCATAACCACCCGGATTTCTTCGTGCTGCTGTTTGCGGCTCAGAAAACCGGCATCCTGCTTGTGCCGCTCAACTGGCGACAGCCGGTTGCCGAGCTGCAGCCCATATTGGCGGCCTCCGGTGCGAAGCTGCTGTTTCATGATCTTGCGTTTGTCGAGATTGCCGAAGAACTTGCCGCCACAACCGGCCTGTCGCTTCTGCCTCTGGGCGCCGAGGGCCGGGGTGGCAGTGCTCTTGATCGTCTTCTGACGGGGGCAAGTCCTGCAGCGATCGGCTGCGGCAAGGTCAAGGCCTCGGCCCCCTGGTATCTGCTTTACACCTCCGGAACGACGGGCCTGCCCAAGGCGGTCATCCAGACGGCGGGCATGGCCTATGCCAACATGATCAACTACTGCCAGGCAACGGGTCTTTCGATCGGCGAAAAAGGCGTCAATTTCCTGCCGCTCTTCCATACGGCGGGGATCAACCTGCCGACGCTGCCGATCTTCCTGAACGGCGGCATGTCGACAGTCTTGCGCAAGTTCGACCCGGAGACCGTGCTTGATCTCGTTTCCGCCGGAAACGTCACCTGCTTCTTCGGTGTTCCGGCGATCTATCAGGCGCTGGCCCTGTCACCCAGGATCGGCAAGACGAACTTTTCAAGGGTCCGGTCCCTGGGGTGCGGTGGTGCGCCGGTGCCGAAACACCTGTTGTCGGAGTTTCAGGAGCGGGGTGTCACCATCTGCAATGGCATGGGCATGACCGAGACCGGGCCAACCGTATTCCTGATGGACAAGGGCCATGCGCCCGCCAAGATCGGTTCAGTCGGAAAACCGCAGATCCTGACGGATGTTCGCCTGGTCGACGGCGATGGCGGTATTGTCGAAGGGCCGGGTGAGGGGGAAGTCCAGTTTCGCGGGCCGAACATCACGCCGGGCTACATGGACAACAAGGAAGCGACGGTTGCCACCTTCACTGTCGACGGCTGGCTGAAATCCGGTGACATCGGGCGCCGCGACGAGGACGGCTACTACTACATCGTCGACCGGATCAAGGACATGTACATCTCGGGAGGCGAGAACGTCTATCCGGCCGAAGTCGAGAAGGTTCTTGTTGGTCATCCGGCTGTTCTGGAGGCTGTGGTGATTGGTGTGCCTGATGCTAAGTGGGGCGAGGTCGGTGCGGCCTTCCTGATTGTGCGTCCCGGCGAAGACCTCGACACGACGACGTTGGCCGACTGGTGCCGCAAGCAGCTGGCGCCCTACAAGGTGCCGAAAAGCTTTACCGTCGTTGACGACCTGCCGCGCACCGCGGCGGGCAAGGTGCGCAAGAACATTCTGAAAGACGACTTCCTTGCCGACAATTCCCTGGAGAAAGCATAACCGATGAGCCTGACCGCTGACGCGCAGCACAGCGCAACGTTTAGCTGGATCCCCCGTCAGGAGGATTTCGATGCCTTTGCCGATCTGTCCGGTGATGACAACCCGATCCACGTCGATCCCGAATTTTCGGCTCGCACACGGTTCGGTCGGACGGTCTCCCACGGAATGCTGCTTTATACGCGGGTCTTTGCGCATCTGGAGGCCCTCCATCCGGGGCGAAGCCATGCCGTGCAGACTTTGATGTTTCCCAATCCGGCCTATGCGAATGAGGAACTGTCGTTTTCGTTCACGCCGAGCGAGGACGATGCAGACCTGATCCTGATCGAGGTCGCCCGTGCGGCGGACGGGGCCGTGACCTTGTCCGGTTCCTGCAAACTGGGGGTGCGGACATGAGCCTGGAAGTCGGAGCGCGCGCGGAAGTCAAACGCAACTACACAGAAGACGACATGCGTGGTTTCGCGCAGCTTGCCGGAAACGGTGCGGAAGTACCGGTGTCTGTTCCGGGGCCACTGATCGGCGGGCTCTTTTCCTATCTGCTGGGCGTCGAGCTGCCGGGGAGAGGAACCAACTACCTGAAGCAGAACCTGGAGTTTCTGGCGCCTGCCCCGGTTGGGGAGACGCTGACGGCCTCGGTGACCATCACGCGCCTGCGGCCGGAAAAACACCTGGTCGATCTGGAAACGCTCTGTGAAGCCGAGGACGGCACCCGCATCTGTCAGGGCCGGGCGCTGGTCTATGTCGAGGATGTTGGCAAGGACTGAGCCGTTGTTACAGTTTTTTGGCTGCCGAGCGGCGTTAGGCTGACCGGTTGCGCATTCGAGGGCCTTCTACTCGCCCTCGATGATCCGGACCTTGGATGGCCAGAAGGCGTAGTGCCCGGCAAGTTTCTCCGCCATCGGCACCGGCGATCTGTAGACCCAGCCGATCTCCTCGCCATCATGGGAAATGTAGCTGGCGTCGCCCTTGATGGGGCAATGGGTAGACTTGTCGACATACCCGAACCGGGTCTTGAGATCGGCTTCCGGCACGTAGATCACGGGGTCATAAAAAGACTTGCCGATTTCAAGAACGCGAACCGCATTGATGCTGTCCGCCAGCAGGGCCGCGCCCTGGTAGATGCGAATTCGCCGGGGCACGTCCTTAATCACCATCAGGTGGTCGGGGTTTTCCGGGTTGCGGATCGCCGTATCGAAGGCGGGCATTGTCTGCGCAGTCATGAGGTCCTCCGTGGAATTGGCCCTCATGTGTGGATGGTGACGATGAAACGCAAAACAATTCTATGCTGCAGGGCACACGGTTTCGCTGGGTTTTGGGCGTTCGCAGGTTGAAGGTCATCGTTTCGGCCTTGATAATTCCTGCAGTTCTGCGCTCAAACAGGAGAACATGAATTTAGGAAGAAGTGGTGCCATGGCCGAAAGCGTTCAGGATTTTTTGAAACGGCTGTTCCTGCGGGCCGTCGAAGTGGCGGACCCGATGCAGAGCCTTGGTGCGTTTCTGCCGGAGAAACCAGCGGGCCGCGTCGTGGTGATCGGCGCAGGCAAGGCCTCCGCCCGAATGGCGGAAGCGGTCGAAAAGGTCTGGGGGCCGTGCGAAGGCCTGGTGATCACGCGCTATGGCTACGCGAGGCCGTGCGAAGGGATCGAGATCGTGGAGGCCGCGCATCCGGTTCCGGACGAAATGGGGTTTGTCGCGACCAAACGCATGATCGAGCTTGTTTCAGGCCTGGGTGAGAACGACTACGTGCTGGTGCTCATGTCCGGTGGTGCCTCGGCCTTGCTGATTGCGCCTGCCGGAGAAATCTCGCTGGCCGAAAAGCAGGCGGTCAACCAGGCACTTCTGGCCTCCGGTGCGCCGATCGGCCAGATGAACGTCGTGCGGAAACATCTGAGCCGGGTGAAGGGCGGGCAATTGGCAGCCGCTGCCTATCCTGCAAAGATGCTGGCTCTGCTCATCTCCGATGTTCCCGGTGACAATCCTGCTGAAATCGGGTCCGGTCCGACGGTTGGTGATACCAGCACGACGGCCGATGCCAAGGCGATCCTGGAGCAGTGGAAGATCAAAGTGCCGGCTTCGGTGCAACAGGCTCTCGCCGCCGGAAGCGGTGTGTTGAAGCCCGATGACGAAAAGCTTAGCCGAGTGTCGAATGTCATCTTCGCAGCTC
This sequence comes from Labrenzia sp. 5N, assembly GCF_012395805.1. Lineage (NCBI taxonomy): Bacteria > Pseudomonadati > Pseudomonadota > Alphaproteobacteria > Hyphomicrobiales > Stappiaceae > Labrenzia > Labrenzia sp. 5N. The sequence continues at coordinate 65,237 of NZ_JAAZTM010000013.1, forward strand.
CCTCCCAGTCGCTGGAAGCTGCCCGGAACCTTGCTGAAGCAGAAGGCTGTGATGTCGAGATCCTGGGGGATGCCCTGGAAGGCGAAGCGCGGGAAGTTGCGCGTGCCCATGCAGAGCTTGCCCTCAGCCGCCAGAGCGAGCGCCCCGAAGGCAGCCGGCCCTTGCTGCTGCTGTCCGGCGGTGAGCTGACGGTGACCCGACGCGGCGAGGGCGTTGGCGGACCGAACGCCGAATACGCCCTGGCTCTTGCCTTTGCCTTGCGCGGGGCTCCAGGTATCCACGCGATCGCTTGCGACACGGACGGTGTCGACGGGGCAGCAGAGGTAGCGGGTGCTGTCATTGGCCCGGATACGCTGGCGAGTGCGGACAAGGCGGGTGCAGATGTGGAAGAGGCACTTCTTACCAATGACGCTCACCGCTTTTTCGACACGATCGGAGATCAGGTTGTCACCGGGCCGACACTGACGAATGTCAATGATTTCCGTGCCATATGGATTGGATAGCGCATTGGCCGGGACGAACGCCCGCAAATCCTTTACCCGGCAAATGGCGCCGGAATTCCCAAGGGACCGGACTTGACTGAAATCACCATCACCCGTGTGGCGCGCCTGCCGGATCCGTTTCGGATCGAACGGTTTCTGTCCAATCCGAAGCTTGGCCCGAGGACGTTGTTCTTCAGCGGAGGATCGGCACTCAACGGTGTCGCCCAGTGCCTGAAGCGCTACACGCATAATTCCATCCACCTGGTGACACCGTTCGATTCCGGCGGCAGCTCGCAAGGGCTCAGGATTGCCTTCAACATGCCGGCCATTGGTGATCTCAGAAGCCGGTTGATGGCACTCGCCGACGAAACGGTGCTCGGCCATCCGGACGTTTTTCGCCTGTTCACACATCGGTTTTCGAAAACAGCCTCGCAAGTGGATCTGGCTGCCGAGCTGGAAAGCATGATCGCCGGAACGCATCCGCTGGTGGAGGCGATAGAGCAGCCGATGCGCACGCTCATCCAGAATCAGCTGGGGATGTTTCACGCGGCACGCCCGATAGATTTCGACCTGCGCGGCGCGAGCATCGGCAACCTGATCCTGGCCGGTGGTTACCTCAACCAGAACCAGCAACTTGAACCGATCATCTTTCTGGTGGCCAAGCTGGTGGGTGTTCAGGGCACCGTCCGGGCCGTTGCCGACGACAACCTGCACCTGGGGGCAGACCTTGAGGATGGCGAGGTTGTCATCGGCCAGCATCTTCTGACCGGCAAGGAGCATCCGCCACTGGTCTCGCCGATCAGGAACCTGTTCCTCAATCGGGGGCTGACCGGCAAGGACCCTGCGGAAGCAGCGTTTCCGGACCGCAACCGGAGCCTCATCCAGTCCGCTGACCTCATCTGTTATGCGCCGGGCAGTTTCTATACCAGCCTGATCGCAAATCTTCTGCCGAAAGGCGTCGGAAAAGCCATTGCCGCACGCACCGTTCCGAAGGTCTATGTGCCCGGAACGGGGCAGGATCCGGAAACCGGCAGGATGAGTGTTGCCGACAAGGTGCAGACCCTGCTTGCCTACTTGCGGCGGGACGCGGGCGGCGATTGCCCGGTCGACCGTCTGCTCAACTTCGTGATCGTCGACCAAGCGGTTCCGGAGAAGGAAACGGAAGGGCTGCAGGCGCTTGGGCTTTCCGTGCTTCGGCTCGATCTCGTCAGCAAGGCGTCAGCCCCCTATTATGCCCCTGTGCCGCTTTGCGAAACTCTGGTCTCGCTGACGTAAGCACCACCAAACATTCAGGACAAGGCCATGAAACGTACGAAGCTTCTAAACCGGCATCTCAGTAAACTGGTAGCCTCGCTCGGCCATACGGACGAGATCGTCCTTGCCGATGCAGGCCTTCCGGTTCCTGCCAATGTTGGTGTGATCGACCTGGCAGTCAGCCCCGGTATTCCGGCCTTCTTCGATGTTCTGGAAGCTCTGGCCGATGAAATGATCGTCGAGCAGGCGGTCTTTGCGGACGAGGCATCGGAAGATCTCGTCACGCAGATCGAGGTCCGGTTGGCCCATTGGGCGGCTGATACCGGCAAGCCGATCGAGCATGTCCGCATGTCTCACGAGGACTTCAAGGAGCGTTGTTCGAAGGCACGTGCGGTCATTCGCACCGGTGAATGCACGCCTTATGCAAATCTGATTCTCGTCTCCGGCGTACCGTTCTGACAATCGCCGCAGACGGTGTCTGCAAGGCCTGTCTCGACAGCCATTGATGAGAACTGACCGATGCGAGGGAGGAGCGGAAGTGCTCCTCCCATTTTTGTTTTCCGAAACGTTGCGACGGCATGTTTCGTTGCAACGTCAGTCGCTTCCCGCTCTGCAAAAAATAAAAATTTGATCTCCAAAACCGATTTTGTTGACTTACAAAATCGGTTTTGTAAAAATTTTCCTCAATAAAACAATCTGTTGCCTTTTGGGGCTGCAGGCCGGGAATTGAGCCCTTCGGGCTCGCAGGGAGGATCGATGTCGCGACTTCGCGATTCCGTCACCATTGATGACGTGGCGCGCCATGTGGGCGTTGCGAAAGGAACCGTGTCGCGGGTCCTCAACAATTACACCGATATTTCCGAAGCCACCCGAAAACGTATCCTCAAGGCTGTTCAGGATCTGGGCTATCAGCCGTCGGCCACCGCGCGCAATCTGAAACGCGGACGTCAGGACACGCTCGGCATCGTCATCCCCGTGGGTCACGGCAGTGGAGCGGATCCGTTCCTGTCCGAATTCATCGACGGCATCGCAAGAGCTCTCGACGAACTGGGGCTGGACCTTCTGGTGACCACTGCCCATTCACGCGAACACATGATCGAGACCGTGAAGCGGCTGATCGCCCGGCGCAAGGTGGACGGTTTCATCGTCACCCGAACGGAAGTGGACGATCCGCGCATCGCCTATCTGCGGGAACAGAATTTTCCATTCGTCGCCCACGGCCGCACGCGCGATCCGGCAGGCTATGCCTGGTTCGATATCGATAACGAGGCGGCCTTTGCTGACGGCGTTCGCCACCTCTACAGCCTCGGACACGAGCGGATCGGGTTCATCGGCGGTCCGATGGAACTCAACTTCGCGCTTCAGCGCCGCAATGGGTACAGGCAGGGCCTGGAGGCCCTGGGCCTTGTACATGATCCGGCATTGGAAAATCTTCAGCCGCTCAGCGAAAAAGGCGGCTTTGCAGGCGCCGAGGCGTTGTTGTCGCTGGAGGCGCCGCCAACCGCACTTTTGTGCGTGACCGACGCCCTTGCCATCGGAGCGGTGCAGTACTGCCGCAAGTTCGGTCTGAAGGTCGGCTCCGACGTTACCGTCGTCGGCTATGACGGCCTGCCGGTGGGCGAATATCTGGACCCGCCGCTGACGACCTTTTCGCAAAGCGCCCAGGAAGCAGGCGGCAGGGTTGCCCGCATGCTTATCGATGTTCTGGACGGCAAGAACCCCACGGATCTGCAGGCCCTTGCCAAGGCAAACCTGATCCGGCGCGCCTCGGATGGCGCTCCGGCAAATTCATCGGAGGCGCTTGCAAGCGCGCTCCGCGACCGGCTGAACCAACAGCCACATTCCGGCAGGAAGGGAGAGTAATATGTTTGGGAGGACAACATTCCTGGCCTCGACCATCGCGGGCGTTCTGACGCTCGGTCTGACGGCCGCACAGGCCGAGACGTTGCGGTTCTGGACGACTGAAGAACAACCGGAGCGCCTGGCCAAGCAGGAAGAAATGGCCGCCGCGTTCAAGGAAAAGACAGGCATCGAGGTGGACGTCATTCCGGTGACGGAATCCGATCTCGGCACGCGTGCCACGGCAGCCTTTGCCGCCGGCGATCTGCCGGATGTCATCTATCACACGCTGCAATACGCGCTGCCCTGGGCCGAAGCAGGCATCCTGGATACGGAAGCTGCAACCGAGGTGTTTGAAAAACTGGGTGCCGGCACATTCGCGCCGGGCGCGGTTGCCATGGCTGCCGTTGAAGACGGTGTCGCCTCCGTGCCTGTGGACGGCTGGACCCAGATGGTGATCTACCGCAAGGACCTCTTTGAGGAAAACGGCCTTGCCGCTCCGGACAGCTATGAAGACATTCTGGCGGCCGTCGAAAAGCTTCATAACCCGCCCGAGATGTTCGGTTTCGTCGCCGCGACCAAGGTTGACGAGAACTTCATGAGCCAGGTGCTGGAGCACGTGCTTCTGGCCAATGGTGTCAGCCCTGTCGGTGATGACGGTTTCAAGCCGCTGGACGAGAAGAAGACCGTCGAAGCGCTGGAGTTCTACAAGGCCATCGCCAAGGTATCGCCTCCCGGAGACCTCTTCTGGAAGCAGTCGCGCGAGCTTTATTTTGCCGGCAAAGCAGCCATGATCATCTGGTCACCGTTCATCCTGGATGAGCTTGCTGGCCTGCGTGACAGCGCTCCGCCCACCATCACCGACGATCCGACTTCCACGGAACTTGCTTCCAAGACTGGTGTTGTCACCACCTTGAGCGGCCCGTCCAATCCAGATGGGGCAGCCTGGGCCGACATCCGTTACTTCGGCATCACCAACGACGCGGACACGGAAGCGGCGATGCAGTTCGTCGAGTTCTCCATGGATGACGGCTACCTGTCGACCCTGTCGATCGCGCCGGAAGGCAAGTTCCCGATCCGTCGTGGTTCAGCCGACAACGCGACCGAATTCGTCGATGGCTGGGCAAAGCTCCCGGTAGGTGTCGACCGCAAGGCGCCGCTGACCGATCTCTACGATGCCGAGACCATCAAGACCATCGTCTCCGGTCTCGACACCGCCAGCCGCTGGGGCGTCAAGGAAGGCCAGCTCTCGCTTGCCTCCAAGATGATCAACAGCCAGGTGATGAACCGACTGGTGCGTGAATACATCGACGATGAACGCGATGCTGCGGCAACCGTTGCCAAGCTCAACGAGGAACTGGCCAAGATCCAGTAACGCCTTTCCACCCCTCAAGACCCCACGAGGGGGTGGGAAAGCCCGCACATAACGGCCCGGACCGGGCGTCCATCGGATGCCCGGTCCTTCCCAATCTCCTGCCGCTGCATTGCCGGCAGCCGAGATGGGCTCCAGACAGTTGCCGGTTGGGACTTGTCGGTCGCCAACGGCAGAACGGGATCTAGACCCCGGGCGGAAACATGAACACCAAAACCGAAGCTGACGCTTCCTCAGGGCCGCCGAAAGGCATCGGTCCGATGCAGCGGCGTGAAATGTGGCTGGCGTATCTGATGCTGGCGCCGACATTTGCCATCATCCTGATGATTGTTGCCGGACCGCTGCTTGCCAATTTCTGGATCAGTGTGAAGCCGGTTCAGCTTGCCGACCTGCGGCCGCCGACCGTGCTCGTCAACGAACGGGTTCGTGGCCGGCCAAAAGCACCAGGCGACGAGGCCCGGCTGGAATACCGGCTGCGCAATTCCTCCCAGGACGAGGAAGTCCGCAACGTGACGCTGAGCGATGTGGTGCCCGATGGCTTCACGGTGACTTCGCATTCCGAAAACTGTTCGCTCAATGGCGCCGCGCTGACGTGCGATCTTGGAACCGTAGCGCCTGGCTGGCGCGGAGACGTCGAACTGGTTGGAACTGTGTCGCAGGGGTTTCTGGATGCAAACCGTCCCGAACGTGCGAGCGAGCCGGTTATTTCGGGCGAAGCCAACAATGTGCTGACCAACTTCGAATTCACGTTCGAGAACTTCAGCCGGATCTTCAGCGCGGACGAGTTCTGGTCAGTGCTGCGCATTACGTTCTACTACACCATCTTCGGGACGGGTGGCGCGTTGGTGCTGGGTCTCTTTGCGGCGCAGCTCCTGAACACGACCTTCCCCGGTCGCGGTGTCCTGCGGGGCCTGTTTCTGTTTCCCTACGTCTCGCCTGTGATCGCGGTTGCCTTCACCTGGGTCGTTCTGTTCGACCCGTTTTCCGGCACGCTCAACGCGCTGCTGACCAAAATGGGCGTTGTCGCCGATCCGATCAATTTCTTCGGCCAGAGGGCGATCGAGTTTTCCGTTCTCGGCATTCCGATGGAGTTTCCGCTGGCGCTGACGACGGTGATAGCCTTCGAGGCCTGGCGTTACTTCCCGCTGTCTTTCCTGTTCATCCTGGCGCGCATGCAGTCGATCAACACCGACATGTATGAAGCTGCCGAAATGGACGGGGCAACGCCGCTGCAACAGTTCTGGTACCTGTCGCTGCCGCAACTGATGGGGATCCTCTCGGTCCTGTTCCTGCTGCGCTTCATCTGGACCTTCAACAAGTTCGACGACATCTTCCTTCTGACCGGCGGCAACGCGGGCACACGTACGCTGACCGTCGATGTCTATGAGCAGGGATTTGCCCTGTCCAATCTTGGCGCCGGTGCAGCCGTTGCCGTGGTCGTCTTTGTCGTCCTTGTCACCTTCGCCACTTTGTTCATCCGCTTTTCGCCGAAGGAGGAAGGGCTATGAGACCCGGCAGTATCGTTCTCGCGGCGCTGACCGGCCTGATCTGGGGCGTCACTGCCATGGTGGTCATCGGTGTCACGCTGACACTGGTGACCGGCGATGTGGCGCAGCCGCAGGCAACGGCAGCAGGTCTTGCGGGGCTTGTCAGTGCTCTGGTTCTGGTCTGGAGGCAGTCGACCGGGGGCGCTGGAGCCATGGCGGACAGGGGGCTTTGTGCTGCCGTCCTGTTCGTCGTCCTGATGGTGGCTTCCTTCGCGGCGCCCTTCGGTCTGTCGCTTGGTCAGCACTCCTTGTGGCAGGGACTTGGTCTGGTGATGTTTGTCGCCGGCGTTACCGGTGCCAATGCGATCTGCCTCGGTGGGGCCCGGCTTGGTGCCATGTCGCGCTACGAGCGTGAGGTTGTCTATATTCGCATCGCGAAGGGCGTCGGCTTCGTCGTCTTCTCGATCATTGTCGCCTTGCCGTTCTACGTCATGATCATGACCTCGCTCAAAAGCCAACAGGCGCTGCTGGCCAATCCGCTGGACCTGTCGATCGACGTCAGTCAGGGCATCAGCGGGCTGTTCCGGTCCTATGTCGAGCTTTTCACCCAGTTCAACTTCGGCCGTTACCTGATGGTGTCCGCCTTCGTGTCGGTGGCAACCGTCGTGCTGACATTGCTGTTCTCGGTGCCGGGCGCCTATGCCGTGTCGCGGCTGCGGTTTCCGGGGCAGGCATTCCTGGCCCGCTCCGTGCTGCTCATCTACATGGTGCCGGCGATCGTGCTGGTGATCCCGCTCTATGCGGTGTTCTCGCAGCTTGGTCTGCGCAACACACTCACCGGCCTGCTGATCGTCTATCCGGCAACCACCATCCCGGTCGCGCTCTACATGTTGCAGGGGTACTTTCGCGGTCTGCCGTCCGAACTGGAAGAAGCCGGGCTGATGGACGGGCTGTCGCGCATCGGCGTGATCCTCAAGATCACCCTGCCGCTGTCCCTTCCGGCGCTGGCTTCCGTTTCGCTTTACGTCTTCATGATCGCCTGGAACGAGTTCCTGTTCGCGTTCATGTTCCTGGACGATCCGGACATCTTCACGCTGTCGCGCGGAGTGGTGTCCCTCAATTCCTCCGAGGTGCCACGTCAGCATCTCATGGCGGGCGCGGTAATTGCGACCGTGCCCGTCCTTTTCATTTTCCTGTGGTTCGAACGTTTCCTTGTCCAGGGCCTGACGGCCGGCAGCGTCAAGGGTTGAACGATCAAGAGTAGGGGCTCTGAAGAGCCCGAGGGAGTATGCTGTGGCACACGCAGATCTAGACCAGGCGGCAAAGGCCATCCTGACCGAAAACGACCAGGGCGGGTACACGATCCCGACGAAGGGTCTTTATCCGTACCAGTGGAACTGGGATTCCGTCTTTGTCGCCCTGGGGTTTGCGGAATTCGACCAGGACCGGGCCTGGCAGGAAATCGAGATGCTGTTCCAGGGCCAGTGGCGCGACGGAATGGTGCCGCACATCCTGTTTCGCAAGGACGATCCGAGCTATTTTCCCGGACCGGGCGTGTGGGGAACCGACGGCGGTCCGATCCCGAGTTCCGGTCATTCCCAGCCGCCGGTGGCCGCGTCCGTCGTCCATAGCCTGGTGGAGGCTGACCGGACCGGCAAGGCACTGGAGCGGGCGAAGGCCTTGTTGCCGAAACTGATGGCCTGGCATCGCTGGTATCTTGCCTATCGCGACCCGAAAAACCTTGGCGTCATTGCCGTTATTCACCCCTGGGAGTCCGGGCGGGACAACCTGCCGGACTGGGACGAGGCGCTGCGGGCGGTCGAGGTCAAGGACATTGGTCCCTATGAGCGGAAGGACACCTCTCATGTCGATCCGGCCATGCGGCCGCACAAGGAGGACTACGACCGTTATCTCAGCATTGTCGCTGCTTGCCGCAAGGTAGGCTGGGATCCGGAAAAAGTCGCCGAAACCTGCCCGTTCTTCGTTGCCGACCCGGGCGTTACCTTCATCTTCCTGCGCGCCAACCGGGATCTTCTCGCGCTGGCCGAAAAACTCGGCATGAGTGCGGAAGCCGACGAGATCCGAGGGTGGATCGCGGCGATGGAAAAAGGCAGCCGGACGCTTTGGAATGATGAGGTCAAAGCACATGTCGCTTTTGACGAGCGTCGCGGCAAGCAGACAGATGGCATCTCCAGTGCTTCCTTCCTGGCGCTCTATGCCGGGCTCCATGATCCGCAGACCCTTGGTGCGCTTCAGGCGCATTTTGACAGGATCGCGGAGCGGGTCGAATACCTGATGCCGTCCTATGATCCCGATCACCGCAGTTACGAGCCTTTGCGGTACTGGCGCGGACCGGTGTGGGCGATGATCAATTACATGATCGCGAAAGGCTTTGCCGAAGCAGGCGATGCCGTCCGGGCCGAACGACTGCGCGCCGACACCGCACGGCTGATCGAAACCGGGGGCTTTGCGGAATATTTCAGCCCCGAAACGGGCGCAGGAGCAGGTGGCGGATCGTTCTCCTGGACGTCGGCCATCTGGCTGACCTGGGCTTCGCCTTCACACGCCGAGCAGGCAGCTTAAGGGGGACGCGATGGGAGCGATCCAGCTCAACAAGGTTGAAAAGTGGTTCGGCAACCTGCAGGTCATCAAGGGCATCGACCTCGACATCAAGGATGGCGAATTCGTCATCTTTGTCGGACCGTCCGGCTGCGGGAAGTCGACACTGTTGCGTCTGATCTCAGGGCTTGAGGAAACCAGCCGTGGTGCTATCGAAATCGATGGCAAGGACGTCACTGCACTGCCGCCATCAGGGCGGGGACTGTCGATGGTCTTCCAGTCCTATGCGCTTTACCCGCATATGTCGGTGCGCGAGAACGTCGGTTTCGGTCTGAAGACGGCAGGCTTTCCCAAGGCGGAGATCGACCGCAAGGTGAATGCGGCTGCTGAAGTGCTGAAGCTGGACGAATATCTCGACCGGCGCCCCAAGGCGCTTTCGGGGGGACAGCGCCAGCGGGTGGCCATCGGCCGCGCCATTGTTCGCGAGCCAAGTGCCTTCCTGTTCGATGAACCGTTGTCGAACCTGGACGCAGCGCTTCGCGTTGAAATGCGTTTCGAGGTCGCCCGGCTCCACAAGAGCCTCGGCACCACCATGATCTACGTGACACACGATCAGGTGGAAGCCATGACGCTGGCCGACAAGATCGTGGTGTTGCAGGCCGGCAGGATCGAACAGGTCGGATCACCGCGCGAACTTTATGAACGGCCGGACAATCTGTTCGTGGCCCAGTTCATCGGTTCGCCGAAGATGAACGTGTTGCCCTGTTCACTCGAAGAAGGACGGTTTTCGCTGCGCGGGCATGGGGGCGGTCCTTATCCGTATGCCGGCAGCGGACAAACACCGGTGAAACTCGGCATCCGTCCGGAGCACATCAGCCTTGCAACACCGGGCGAAGGGCATTGCACCGGAACGGTGGAAGTGGCCGAATATCTGGGTGCAGACACCTTCCTTTACGTGGCGCTCGACGGGCTTGAAACGATCCTGGTGCGCATCAGCGGTGCCGAAGACGTGGAGGAGGGTACTCGTGTTGGTCTGACTTTCGACGAGAGCCGCCTGCATTTCTTCGACGGTGAAGACAAGGCTATCCGCTAAGACAGTCTGTCGGAATGAACCCGGCCTTTTCGGCGGGTTCAGTTCCGGCAGAGCACCAGCACGGTGTATCGAGAAGCCTCCTCGTCGATCCGGGTCGGGCTCTTGATGTTGGTGATGGTGTTGTAGGAAGGCGCCAGGCCGAGATCTTCCATGAACTCCGCCATCAGCTTGCCCCTGACCGCGAAATTCACGTTTTCCGGCAGGTCACCGGCCAGCTTGAGCGTCTTGAACTTGTCCAGACGAGACACAACGGTGCCGACGACGGCTCCCGTCCTGTCCAGAACCGGGCCACCTGAATTGCCTGGCTGTACCGGTGCTGTCAGCATGAAATGACGGCTGTCGCCCTTGACCCCTGCCAGCGACGAGATCATGCCGGGAGTGAAGTTCAGGTTGTTGTCCAGGATCTGGGCAAAGGGATAGCCGATCACGAAAATCTCCTCTCCGCGAACGATCGGCTGTTTTGAGCGGAACTGCGCAACATCATCCGACTTGCCGCTGTCGAGCTGCAGGATCGCGAGGTCGTTTTCCGTGTCCGCCTTCACCAGCCTCGCAGTTCCGTGGCCTGGAATATCCAGCGAGCGGCAGTTGCCGACCACATGCGCATTGGTGCCGATGTGGCCTTCGCTCGTCAGGAAATAGCCGCTGCCGGAGGAGGAGGTCTTGCGGCCGATAATATCCTTGCGTGCTCCCTTGGGAAGCGGATCGCTGCTGCTGTCCTCTTCCAGAACCTGCAGGCCCGGAGCTGATGTAACCGCGTCCAGTTTCTCCTCATCCGTTCCGTCGTAAAACGTCATGCTGTTCGACATAGCAACTGCCACGCGGTCCATGAAGACGGCATGGCGTGCCTGCCAGGCAAGCGAAAAGCCACGGCTGTCCGAAGAGGTCTTCATCATGCGGAGGTAGAAATCGCGTCCATCCTGCCGACCGGAGACGACGAAGTAGTCATTCCGGAATTGCTTGTGCTCCACGGTCCGCCCATCGCTGGTATCGGTCAGACGCTTGTAGAGGGCCGCGTAGTCGGTTTCTTCCGCCGAAACCTGCAGGGTTTCCAGTTCGATGCTGTTGTCATAGGCCCGCCAGAGGTGTCCGCGCGGCGTCTGGGAGGGCGGTTCGAAGAGCTTGCCCGGAACGCCGAGCTGCAATCCGGAAACGGCGTCCTTGTAGGTTTCAAAACCGACCCGTTCGACAAGGTCGAGGCCATCGCGCTGGAGGATCTGCATCTGCTCATCGTCGAGCACACCGTTCGGGGTGAAGTCCCGGTGCTTCTGGAAAGTTGTAAGCGCGTTATAGGTGAGCCTGCCGAAGGTTCCGTCCACCTGTGAGGCGTAGTCTCCCGTAAAGACCAGCAGGAACTGGATCCGGACCCGTTCTCGCCAGTCCCTGGCATGGAACCAGTCCTTGGACTGATCGTAACCTGCCTGCACGGTGCCGGCTGATACCAGCAAAAACACGATGGCATGAAGAAACGAACGCATAACCAGCTCCCCTTGGTCGCGTCCCACATTTTAGCAAAACGGCGATGATGGAAACAGGCTCACCCTGCTCAGTCGGGGATATCTCGCGATAAAACTCCGGAGGCGGTGTTCAGATGGAGCAGCCTGAAAAACCATGTTTCAAAGCGGAACAACATCGACCTTGTGATCGGTGGTTTGGGACCCTGACGTGCGCAACACGCCTTTCACCGGTGCCGCGTCTCCGTAGTCGCGGCCATGCGCGACAACGATGTGATCCTGTCCGACCCTGAGAGCATTGGTGGGGTCATATTCGATCCAGCCGATCTCGATGCCGCACCAGGCCCTGACCCAGGCGTGCATGGCATCCGCACCTTCCAGCCGTTCCTGGCCTTCCGGCGGAATGGTCCGGAGAAAGCCGCTGACGTAGCCTGCCGGAATGCCGATGCTTCTGAGGCATGCGATCATGATGTGCGAAAAATCCTGGCAGACGCCATGACGTCGCTCGAACGCCTCGATGGCCGGAGTATCGACCGTTGTGGCCTCGGCATCGAAACGCATGTCCGTGTTCAAGGCCTTGCCGATGGCTTCGACGGCGGAAATCGTGCTCATGCCCGGGACGACATGGTCCTGCGCATAGACTGCAAACGCGGGGTCGAGGGGAAGACGCGGCGAGGCGGAAAGAAAATGGACCGGCGCCCTGGGGGCAAGCGACTGAACGCCGGAGAGCTCCCTTGCCAGCGCGTGCAACGGCGGTGAAATGTCGAGTTCTTCCGGCACCGCGGTTCTGTCGATACGGGCCTTCAGCTTGAAACTGAGTTCGCTGTGGCTGCGCCGGTAGGCAACGTCGGTGACAGCATTGCCGAAGAAGTCCGTCCGGTCGTGACGCTCGGAAGGGCCAGGCACGATATGGATCTGCCCTGCCATCAGCCTTTGCTCGCCGGGAATGGTCGCCGGCATCAGCCGGAGTGCATGATGTCCGTAGTTGGCCGGGCTGGCATAGTCGTAGGTGATTTCAAGCGTTACATCGTAATGCACGGGCGCCTCGCGTCGGGCGTGTCGGGTGAAAGCGACCGTCCGTTACCGGATATAGGCATCGGTCAGCTCCACGGAGAGATAGGAAATCTGATCGCGAAGATCGGCAAGAGAAGCCGGTGTCAGTGTCTCCGGGGTGGCGATTGCCAGAAGTGTGTGAACCTGCAGGACGGAGCGGGCCAGCTCCGACAGATGTCCGTTTTCCGTCGCGTTGGGCAGCACGCCGATATGGTCTTTCATGTCGGTCAGCTGGTAGAGCACCGCGCGCGGGTTCTTGGTGTCCATCGCCAAAAGGTCCAGCACGGTGGCATGGCTGAGAGAGACCGCATAACGCCGGCTCATCGACATGGCGCTGTCGCCAACCTCAAGCAGCAGTTCAAGAGAGCCTTCCGGTGCGTCTTCGTCGGTAAAGACCGACAGGAGGTCAGCCATCCGGTGGGCGCGTTCCAGTGCACGGCCGATGGACAGGAAACGCCAGCCGATAAACCTGTACATGTTTTCATGCACAAGACCCGAAAAGCCGGTGATCTTGCGCAGCAGCAGGCCCATGGCTCTGGTAACGTCGGCATTGTCGCGCATCGTGCGCTTGGCGCCGTTCGCGGCCTGGGCAAGGTCGTTCAGCGCCAGCCAGCCATCGACGGAAAACCGGTCGCGTACCTTTGCAGCGCTGGCGACGGCCGATTGCAGCATGTCGCACAGGCCATCGGGAACAGGCTCGACGGGCGTCATGCCGATCTTGTCCAGATATTCCGCCGTCAATGCCACAAGCGGGGCTTCCGGGTCTGCCGTTTCCATCAACCGGGCATGATAGGCACGCAGCAGCCGCACCGCGCCTTCCGCACGCTCCACGTAGCGGCCGAGCCAGAACAGGTTGTCGGCTGCGCGCGATGGCAGGGAACCGGTCTGTGATTTGAAGAACGGCGATTCCGTCTGGTGGAGCAAGGTTTCCTTGTGCGGCTTCTGACCGCCGACGATCCATACATCGGCCGCCGATCCGCCCGCCTGCATGGCGATCGCACTTGCATCTTCCGTTTGTCCGATCCGGGCAAAGCCGCCAGCCATGACCTCCCAGCCGTTGGTCGTTCGGGCCAGGAAGACGCGCAGGCTCATGGGCCGGGGGACCAGAAGCCCGTTGTCATAGGCAGGTGTCGTCGACAGGGTCACGGCTTCCTGCCCGACCAGCTTGTCGCTCTTGCTGTCGATCCAGGTTTCCAGAATGCCCTTGTGGAACTTGTCGAAATCCTTGCCGATAAAATCGGTATGGGAGGACGTGAAAGGCAGGGCGGTCGACAGCGCGGGGCTGAACATCATGCCTTCCGCATTTTCTTTCACGTAGGCTTTCGTTCCCTCTTCACCGCACCACCAGGTCGCGACGTTCGGCAGTTTCAGCGGCTCGCCGAGCAGGTGTTCGCTGATGCGCGGCAGAAAGGCAAGGAGCGCACGCGTTTCCAGAATGCCGGTGCCGAGCGCATTGATCATGGTGACTGCGCCGCTGCGGACCGCCTGAACAAGACCCGGCGTACCGATGTGAGAGGTTTCGTTCAATTCCACCGGATCGGCCCAGGCGGCATCAAGGCGCCGCCAGAGAACGCTGACGGGTCTCAGCCCGGCGACCGTGCGTACCATCAGCTTGCCGTTTTCAACTGTCAGGTCCTCACCTTCCAGCAGCATGAAACCGAGATAGCGGGCGATGTAGGCATGCTCGAAATAGGTGTCGTTCAGCGGGCCTGGTGTCAGGATCGAAACGCGGCTTTCGCTTTCTCCACGCAGCTCGACCAGGTGGTCGCGGAACCGCCGGAAAAACCCGGCCAGCCGATGGACATTGGCGCGGGCGAAGAACTCGTTGAAGACGCGTCCGGTTGCGACCCGGTTTTCCAGTGCGAAGCCGGCACCGGAAGGCGCCTGTGCCCTGTCGGACAGAACCCACCAGGTTCCGTCCGGCCCGCGGCCGATCTCAAACGAGAGGAAATGCAGAAAATGTCCGGATTTCGGCTTGATGCCCACCAGCGGACGCTGCCACTCCGGGCTTTGCGCAATCAGGCTTGCCGGAAGATAGCCGTTGGTCACCAGCCTGTTGTCGCCATAAAGATCGGCGACAACCTGTTCCAGAAGTTCGGCGCGCTGGGTCAGACCGTCTGCAATCACCTGCCAGTCGTCCTGGCTGATGATCACCGGAATATGGCTCAACGGCCATTCCCGCTCATTCGCCCCGTCCTGCCCGTATTGACGGAAATAGACCCCGGCATCGTTCAGATACTGATTGCCGCGCGCGAAACGTTCGGTGATTTCCTCCGGCGTCAGAGCGCTCAGATGCTCCAGAAACGGCCGCCAGACCGGTCTTACCCGGCCATCAGGGAAGAGCAGCTCGTCCGAAACATCCGGAAAGGGACGATAGGCCTTCAAGAGGCCGTAGCGAAGCGCTCCGGGTTCTGCGTTTTCGTCCAAACTCATGCATCGTTTCCAGTCGGCGGGGCTGCCGGTTCGTCAGACATTCTGCGGTCTGCGCAGGTCCAACGTCAACGGAAACTCCGGATGCGGCCGTTCAAGCCCCGGAAGATAGAGCCCCGGCGTATGGCCGTGCGGCTCGAACCTTGCAAGGCGGCGGGCTTCTGCCTCGTTCCCGTTCACAGGAAACGTGTCATAGTTCCGTCCGCCCGGATGAGCAACATGATAGACGCAGCCACCAAGGGCCCGGCCGCTCCAGCGATCGAAGATATCGAAGGTCAGCGGGGCGTCGACCGGATGCACGGGGTGCAGCGCCATGGCCGGTTGCCAGGCCTTGTAACGGACACCGGCAACCGAAACGCCGTTGGTTTCGGTTTTCCTGAGCGGCAAGGTCCGCCGGTTACAGGTGACGGCGTAGCGGTCCGGATCGCTGGTTGTGAGCTTGACTTGCAGACGTTCGGTGGAGCTGTCCGTATAGCGCACGGTGCCGCCGATGGCGCCGGTCTCGCCCAGTACGTGCCAGGGTTCCAGTGCCTGTCGAAGTTCAAGGTGAACACCATCGACCTCGAGTTCTCCGCAGAAGGGGAAGCGGAATTCGGCCTGGGCTTCGAACCAGTCCGGACGCATCTGAAAACCGTGATGCTCCAGATCGCCCAGGACGTCGAGAAAATCGGTCCAGACATAATGCGGCAGCATGAACCGGTCGTGCAGGGCCGTGCCCCAACGGGTCAGGTTGCCGGACAGTGGCTGCTGCCACAGGCGCGCAATGAGCGCCCTGAGCAACAGCTGCTGGGCAAGGCTCATGCGTGGGTCCGGCGGCATTTCGAAGCCGCGAAACTCGACGAGGCCCAGCCGTCCTGTCGGGCCGTCGGGGGAATAGAGCTTGTCGATGCAGATTTCCGCCCGGTGGGTGTTGCCGGTGACATCCACCAGAAGGTTGCGCAGCAACCGGTCAACCAGCCAGGGGAACGGCGTTGCTCCTTCATGTGGGCGGTGGATCTGTGACAGCGCGACTTCCAACTCGTAAAGGCCGTCATGACGGGCCTCATCGACGCGCGGAGCCTGCGAGGTCGGGCCGATGAAGAGGCCGGAGAACAGGTAGGACAGGCTTGGATGGCGCTGCCAGTGCAGGATCAGGCTGCGCAGGAGATCAGGCCGGCGCAGGAACGGACTGTCGAGCGGCGTCGCGCCGCCAACTACCACGTGGTTGCCGCCGCCGGTGCCCGTGTGCTTGCCGTCAATCATGAACTTGTCGGCACCGAGCCGCGACTGCCGGGCTTCCTCGTAGACGCCTTCGGTGATCGCGACACATTCCTGCCAGCTGGATGCCGGATGGATGTTGACCTCGATGACGCCCGGATCCGGTGCGACGCGGATGACATTCATGCGCGGGTCGGGCGGGGGCGGATATCCTTCGATATGAACCGGCAGGTTCAAGTCAGCCGCGGCAGATTCCGCCACCGAGATGAGTTCCAGATAGTCCTCGATCCGTTCCACCGGCGGCATGAAAACGCAAAGACGTCCATCGCGAGCTTCCACCGACAGCGCTGTTCTGACCGATGCCCCGCCAAATTCGTCGTCCGTCAGGGTTTGTTCCCGCCGGTCCTGCTGGCCTTCGCTGGCGGTGAAATGGGCAACATCCTGCCTCCGGTCAGCGCGCGGGCCCGCAGGAAACTCCGGCAACGGATCGCGCGGGACGGTCGGATCGGCGATATTGGTGTAGGGATATTGGGCCGGTGGGACATGGGGCAGGGATTCCAGCGGCAGGCGGTAGCCGACAGGGCTGTCTCCGGGAACGAGGAACAGCGCGTCACGGCGCAGCTTCCAGCGTTCGGATCGCCAGCGGTGTCCGCCGGCCTTCGATTGCCAGCGCTGGATCGGCAGCACATGTCCGGCAGGTTCGGTCAGCCCCCGGTCGAAGACACGGGCAATACGATGCCGGGCCTCGGCGTCCTCCAGCTTGGAATTTTTCGGGGTGACAT
Organism: Labrenzia sp. 5N; assembly: GCF_012395805.1. Lineage (NCBI taxonomy): Bacteria > Pseudomonadati > Pseudomonadota > Alphaproteobacteria > Hyphomicrobiales > Stappiaceae > Labrenzia > Labrenzia sp. 5N. Next base: position 82,236 of record NZ_JAAZTM010000013.1, read on the forward strand.
TTTCCGGAAGGTTGGCTTCCTTCACCAGCCACACCGTCGGGTCTTCATAGGCGGCCACGACGTGGTCCGGGTCGATTTCCAGCTTCGTTGCGATCTCCTGCAGCAGCGCTGCGGCCTGATCTGCGCTGGCCTTGGTATCGTCGCCTTCTTCCGCGATCAAATCCGGATCATGCCAGATCGGTTTTTCGTCGCGGCGCCAGTAAAGCGAGAAAGTCCAGCGGGGCAGGGTTTCACCCGGGTACCATTTCCCCTGGCCGTAATGCAGGAACCCTCCAGGGGCAAAGCGTTCACGCAGCCGGCGGATCAGAATGTCCGCCTTCTGGCGTTTGGTCGGGCCGACCGCGTCGGTGTTCCATTCAGCGGCTTCGAAATCATCGATCGAGACGAAGGTGGGTTCACCGCCCATGGTGAGGCGGACGTCCTCCTGCGACAGGATCCGGTCGACCTTGGTGCCGAGCTGATTGAGTGCCGACCAGGCATCGTCGGAAAACGGCTTGGTGATGCGCGGATGTTCGGCGACGCGGGCCACCTTCATGTCGAAGGCAAAGTCGACCTCCGCCTTGCTTGCCATGCCGACAATCGGGGCGGCGTTGACGTAATGCGGCGTCGCAGCCAGCGGAATGTGGCTTTCGCCTGCCAGAAGGCCGGAGGTCGGATCGAGCCCTATCCAGCCTGCACCCGGCAGGAAGACCTCGGCCCAGGCATGAAGATCGGTGAAATCGTGATCGGTGCCGGAGGGGCCGTCCAGTGCTTCCAGATCCGGCTTCAACTGGATGAGATATCCGGAGACAAACCTTGCGGCAAAACCGAGATGGCGCAGGGCCTGCACCAGCAGCCAGGTGGAATCGCGACAGGACCCGGTTCCTTTCTCGAAGGTTTCTTCCGGTGTCTGTACGCCAGGCTCCATGCGAATGACATAGTTGACGGTCTGGGAGACCTTGGCGTTCAGCCCGACGATGAAGTCGACGGTTCTCTGGCGATCCTTCGGGACCGTTTCCAGGAAAGCGGTCATGTGCGGGCCGGTAGGGTCGAGGCGACGGTAAATCTGAAGATCTTCGCGAAGTTCCGGCGGATAGTCGAAGGGCCATTCCTCCGCGCTCTCCTCGATGAAGAAATCGAAGGGATTGTAGACGGCCATGTCGGCGACCAGATCCACTTCGATCTTGAATTCGCGTACAGGCTCGGGAAACACGAAGCGGGACAGCCAGTTGCCGTAGGGGTCCTGCTGGTGATTGACGAAGTGTCCTTCGGGCGAAACCTTCAACGAGTGAGACAGGACCCGGGTGCGGCTGTGAGGGGCCGGCCGCAAGCGGATAATCTGCGGGCTTAAGGTGACCGGACGGTCGTATCGGTAATGGGTCAGGTGATAAATGCTTGCACGAATTGACATTTACAGGGCCCCGGTATTTGTCCGTTTCAAAGCGCGAGTGTCAGGTTTTCACAAAATCAAACGCATAACCACGTCTTTCTGTAGGCAGTTTCGCCTCACGAATGGGCTGCAAGCATCTTGTGAAAGGAGAAGACCGGAAACCAGGTGAAATCGCGTGTCGCCGGTCAGGGTTCGTTAAACACGATGCAATCCTTCAGTCGAAGCCGGCTCTGACGAGCGCTTTTCCTGTGCTAATTTCGGATTGATTAACACAATCGGATCAAGGTGCCGGCTGCCAGCGAACGGCCAGCAGGCAGCAGCTCTGTTGCGACCGGGTTTCAGGCAGGAATGCCTCTGGAACCGGTTTCTGGCAATCTTTGGATATGCGCCAATAAAATGTGCGTAAGTGGTTGCCACTTCTGCAGAACATATTTGTGGTGGCTAATATGACGCCGGGGGTATGACCAGGCACTGTTTCGGTGCGATCGGCCGGCCCCATGTCAAGGTTCCGTTTGGCTTTCGAACATTCACGCGGTGCTGCGGTGAATGTCCGTGATCTGAAGCGGGGCCGTTCTTGCGTGAAGAGCTGCAAGACGGGACGGGCAAGGATGAAGAGCGAAGGATAATGATGATCGTCAGACTGCTGTGCATGGTGTGGTTCTGGGTGGCAGCCGGCGTGGTCCAGGCGGCGGACTTCCGCGTGACCTTCATCAATCCGGGTGGTGAGACCGGTTTCTGGGGTGACGTGTCCAGGACCATGATGGCGGCTGCTGCCGATCTGAACGTCGACCTGGAAATCCTGCACGCCGATCGGCGTCCCTACGGCATGGAAGAGCTTCTCAGCCTCCGACTGGAACAGGGGGAGCTGCCGGACTATTTCATTCTGGTGAATGAGAACCAGGCGGCTGCCCGTCTGATGCAGCTTATGGAGGGCCGGAAGAGCAAGGTTCTGTTCCTGCTCAACAAGCTGACGCCGAAGCAACGGGTCGACCTGGAACGCAGGAACATCGATCTTCATGGTATTATCGCCTCGGTCGTTCCGGACAATGAAACGGCCGGTTACGAGATGGCACAGTCGTTGTTTGCCGAAGCGCGGCGGCTCAACCCGGAGGCAGGGGAAATCCGGTTGCTGTCCCTGACAGGCGATTCAACCACGCCTGCCGGATTGCAGCGGGAACTCGGCATGTTGCGGGCTGTCGCAGACAACAGCGACGTCAAACTGGTCCATGCCATTCCGGTCGACTGGAGCGAGGAACTTGCTTTCGCGCGGACGAAAAGCGTTTTGAACCGTACGCGAATTGACGTCGTCTGGGGTGCGAACGATGACATTGCTTTCGGTGCACAGCGTGCAGCAACCGATGCCGGGCTGAACATCGGCAAGGATATATTGTTCGCCGGGTTGAACTGGTCGAACCGCGGCATGAACGCGGTACGGTCCAACGAACTGACCATGACTCATGGCGGGCATTTCTTTGCAGGTGCCTGGGCGATCGTGATGCTGAGGGATCATTTCTTCAGAAGCGTTCAGGGGGAAGTTTTCGTCGATGTCGTGTTCAAGATGTCGCCGATCACCGCCCAGAACGTCGAGCTATATCTCAGCAGGCTTGGTGACGGGAATTGGGACAAGATCGACTTTGCCCGTTTCTGCAAATCGTCTTCCAATCATAGCCACTACGATTTTTCAGCTGACGCCATTCTGGAAGCTGCCGGCAGTTGACCGGCGTGCCGGCTGGAAGTGGACGGCTGTTGTTTCTTTTCTCGTAACACTTTGAATTCTCACCTATCCAAGTCTGCTGTCCGGACGGTATAGATGCCTTGGAAGGGCCATTTGAAGAGCCCAGCGGGAGAGAGCCATGAGCGACGAAGCCGAACCGGGCAAAGCCTATAATCCGGAAACGGAAGGCGCCGAGATGCGCTTTGCGGACAAGATGTCCTATGGCGACTATCTAGGGCTGACGCAGATTCTGAATGCACAGGCACCCTTGTCGGACGCCTCCGACGAGCTGCTTTTCATCATTCAGCACCAGACGTCGGAATTGTGGATGAAGCTCATGCTGCATGAGCTGAACGCCGCTCGCGATGCGATTGCCGATGATCACATGCCGCAGGCGATGAAGCTTCTTGCCCGGGTCAGCCGGATCATGGAGCAATTGAATTCTGCCTGGGATGTGCTGCGAACAATGACGCCGAGCGACTATACCCAGTTCCGGGATGCCCTCGGCATGTCCTCGGGCTTCCAGTCGCTGCAGTACCGGCTGATCGAATATGCGCTGGGCAACCGGAACACGGCAATGATCCGACCGCACGAGCACGATGCGCAAAGCGTTGCTTTGCTGAATGCGGAGCTGGCCCGCCCCAGCCTTTACCAGGTCGTGCTGGCCTTCGCCCGCCGCCAGGGTCTCGATGTGCCGGATGACGCCATTGCGGTACCTGCTTCTGCTCCACATCTCGAAGTTCCCGAGATCATGACGCTCTGGCAGAAGGTTTACCGGGATCCGTCCGCCCATTGGGCCCTTTACGAGGTCGGTGAGAAACTGGTTGATCTGGAAGACTACTTCCGCCGGTGGCGCTTCAATCATGTCACCACCGTGGAACGGGTGATCGGCTTCAAACGTGGAACCGGCGGAACCGGCGGCGTCAGTTACCTGAAGCGCATGCTGGAAGTCGAACTCTTCCCCGAGCTCTGGCATGTGCGCACTGCGCTCTGAAACAGTCTGCGTCTCGTCATTCTTGGACGAATTGCATGTTTGCCATCGGCGTTTGTGCCGATAGAGTGTCGTTTCAAGAGCCCCGCAAGCGGGCTCAAGGGACTGAAGAGGGGATTTCCTATGTTGAAACAATTTGCTGCGGCCGCCAGCCTGGTGGCCATTCTGGCGGGAGCGGCACAGGCCGAACCCGTCAAGGTCGGCATGATCACAACCCTGTCCGGCGGTGGTGCAGGTCTTGGCATCGATGCACGTGACGGCTTCATGCTGGCGGTCAAACAGGCCGGCAACAAGGACCTAGAAGTGATCATCGAAGACGACCAGCGCAAGCCGGACGTCGCGGTTCAGCTTGCCGACAAGATGATCCAGTCAGACAAGGTCGACGTCTTGACCGGCATTATCTGGTCGAACCTGGCCATGGCCGTCGTGCCGTCTGTCACGGCCCAGGGCAAGTTCTATCTGTCACCGAACGCCGGTCCGTCCGCTCTGGCCGGCAAGGGCTGCCATCCGAACTATTTCAGTGTTGCCTATCAGAACGACAACCTGCACGAGGCCGCAGGCGCCTACGCCAAGGAAGCCGGTTTCAAGAAGAGTTTCATCCTCGCGCCGAACTATCCGGCCGGCAAGGATTCGCTGACCGGATACAAGCGCTACTACGACGGTGAACTTGCGGGTGAGATCTACACCAAGCTGGGCCAGACCGACTATGCGGCCGAGATTGCCCAGATCCGCGCATCGGGCGCCGATAGCGTGTTCTTCTTCCTGCCTGGCGGCATGGGTATTTCCTTCCTGAAGCAATATGCCGACAGCGGCGTCGGCCTTCCGGTCGTTGGTCCGGCCTTTTCCTTTGATCAGGGTATCCTGCAGGCAGTCGGCGATGCTGCGCTGGGCGTGAAGAACACGAGCCAGTGGAGCAAGGATATCGACAACGATGCCAACAAGGCCTTCGTTGAAAGCTTCCAGGCCGAATACGGTCGCCTGCCGTCGCTTTATGCGGCCCAGGGTTTCGACACGGCCAATCTGCTGCTGTCGGCTATGGCGAAAGCGGATGTGACGGACGCTGACGGTTTCCGCGCAGCGCTTGAAGCAGCTGACTTCCCGTCCGTGCGCGGCAAGTTCAGCTTCGGCCCGAACCATCATCCGATCCAGGACATCTATGTTCGCGAGGTGATCAAGGAAGGTGATGTCTACACCAACAAGATCGTCGGAACGGCCCTGACCGATCACGGTGACGCCTATTCAGCCGAGTGCAAGATGTAAGACCCGGCGGGTTTCTCTACACAATGCGAAAGGCGCAGTCTCCGGGCTGCGCCTTTTTCTTTTTGAAATCGTGGGGCTCCCGGGGCCCGGCTCGCAGGAAGTATGGGGCTGGGTTCAATTACCTTTGCTGGCGAAATTACACCTCACCTGACTTCGGTCTTTCCAGGGCTTGCCCCTGTAATCCGCACCTTGACCATGCCAGCCGGGGCTGCGGTTTGGCCCAAGGGCAACGGCATGGATCCCATGGTCGAGCCATGGGATGACGGGGAGGGAGTGGGAGAATAGAGGGCACGTATACGGCGATACTTTGCCCGGCGTCCGTCATTGCAGGGCTTGACCCTGCAATCCATGCCGTGATCTCAGCGAACGGAGAGGGTGTGGTCTGAAGCGAGCTACTTCCCGAACACACCTGTATCGATCATCTGCTGGAACATCTCTTCCATGGAGGTTTTCATCGGTCTGTAGGTTACGCCGAGGGCGCGTTTGCTTTTGGAATTGTCGGCGCGCCATTTCACGTCGACGTTGTTGGTGACGAATTTCCGTGAAATACCGCCGACGATCGGCCCGACCAGCCAGACGATCCATTTGGGTAGCGACTGGCGAGGCACCGGATAACGATCGCCGTATTTCCCGATCAAGGCCTTGCCGAGTTCCAGAATGTTGGTGTCGTGGCCGGAGATGATATGCCGTCCCTCGGCCTCTTCCCGGAAGCCGGCCTCCATGTGCGCCCTGGCAAGGTCACGCACATCCACGACGCCAAGGCCAAGTTTCGGAGCGCCCCGTTTCATGGTGCCGTCGCCCATCTGGCGGACGATGTTGAAACTTTCGGATGTCGGCCAGGCGTTAAGGGCCGGACCGATCACCAGCGACGGATTTACGGTGACCAGCTTGAAGCGATCCTGAGCCCTGGCGATCTTCCAGGCTTCCTGTTCCGCAAGCGTCTTGGAATAGCTGTAGGGCTGGTATTCGAGAGAGGCGGTGGTGTTCCAGACCTCCTCCGTCAGTTTGCCACCCGGGGCTTTTAAGCAGTCGACTGCATCCGTGTAGATGGCCGCGCAGGAGCTGGTGACGACCACGCGTTTGACACTTGCAGTCCGCGCGGCGGTTTCCAAAACGCTCCGGGTGCCTTTCACCGCTGGCTCGATCAGTTCCCTCTGCGGGTCCTTGACCAATGTGGTGAAAGGGGAGGCTGTGTGGAAGACGATGGCACAGCCTGCCATCGCCTCGGCGTAGGAACCTTCCTCCAGCAGGTCGGCCCTGAAAAAACGCAAGGTGCCCGGAGATCCGGCCGCAATCTCCTGAAGGTGTGCGACCTTGTCATTGCGGTCCGGGTCACGGACAGCAGCGTGCACCGTAATTCCGGCATCAAGCAATTCCTTCACCAGCCAGCCGGCAACATAGCCCGTGGCACCCGTTACCAGGACCGGTGCATCGGTGGAAAAAGAGGTCATCGGATCTGGTCATCCTTCCTTTGAAGGCCGCTCTTGCCTCGGCAGCTTGTCCAAGCAGTGAGATAGCCGCTGGATGGTGTGCGTCAACACAGGAATTGTTTTGGCCATAGATGCCCGACCAGCAGCCAATGGGCGACAGACGATCGTGATGACCTGCCTGGCGGGCATCGTATCCGGGGTGCGGACAGGCTCGGGACATGGGCGAGCAGGCCACGCTGCAGTGCAAAGTCAGTATTCGGATTTCGTTTTGCGATGCAAAACGAACCTTAATAGAAGTATGATGTAGAAAAATATGAAAGACTCGAAACCCGATTTCGTGCTACATCTGATGTCAAAATTGTGCCACACTGACGGTGCTGGTCGACAGGTGACCGGGTTTTCGGGTCGAGTGCAGAGGTCGCTCCTGTTCTTGAAACGCCTTTGAAATCAATATTTTACCACTCTTTTGAGTAGGCTTGATTATCTACTAAAAATTTAGTTTGACAACATGGCGATGCTGTGACCATCTATTCGTAGCCGGTTAATGACGGCGTTTAATATCTCACGGGAGGAGATGCAGATGCGTAAGTATCTACTCACCGCAGTCGCAGCTGGTGCTGTGCTTGCGGGGGCAGGGTCCGCTTTTGCCGATGAAGCAGCGGCGCAAAAGTGGATCGACCAGGAATTCCAGCCATCCGTTCTGTCAAAAGATGAGCAGCTTGCAGAAATGCAGTGGTTCATCAATGCGGCTGAACCGTTCAAGGGCATGGAAATCAACGTCTTGTCCGAAGGCATTCCGACGCACTCCTATGAGTCGGAAGTTCTGACCAAGGCCTTCGAAGAAATCACCGGTATCAAGGTCAATCACCAGATCCTCGGCGAAGGGGAAGTGGTGCAGGCCGTGCAGACCCAGATGCAGACCGGCCGGAACCTCTATGACGCCTATGTCAATGATTCCGACCTGATCGGCACCCATTCCCGTCTGCAGCTCGCCTACAACCTGACCGACTGGATGAACGGCGACGCCAAGGATGTCACCAACCCGGGTCTCGACCTGGAAGACTTCATGGGCACCCAGTTCACGACCGGTCCGGACGGTGACCTCTATCAGTTGCCTGACCAGCAGTTCGCGAACCTCTACTGGTTCCGCAAGGACTGGTTCGACCGTGAAGACCTGAAGGCAGCCTTCAAGGAAAAATACGGTTATGAACTCGGCGTGCCGGTCAACTGGTCCGCATATGAGGACATTGCCGAATTCTTCACCAAGGACGTCAAGGAAGTCGACGGCGTCCAGATCTATGGTCACATGGACTACGGCAAGCGCGCACCGGATCTCGGCTGGCGCATGACCGATGCCTGGCTGTCCATGGCGGGTGCGGGCGACAAGGGCGAGCCGAACGGCGTACCGGTTGACGAGTGGGGCATCCGCATGGAAGCCGGCACCTGTAACCCGGTTGGCGCTTCGGTTTCCCGCGGTGGTGCTGCAAATGGCCCGGCGGCCGTCTATGCGATCCGCAAGTGGGACGAATGGCTGCGGAACTACGCGCCTCCGGGTGCTGCCAGCTTCGACTTCTATCAGTCCCTGCCGGCTCTCAGCCAGGGCAACGTTGCCCAGCAGATCTTCTGGTACACCGCGTTCACCGCGGACATGGTGAAGCCGAAGTCCGAAGGCAACAACACGGTTGACGACGAAGGCACGCCGCTGTGGCGCATGGCTCCGAGCCCCCATGGTCCTTACTGGGAAGAAGGCCAGAAGGTCGGCTACCAGGACGTGGGTTCCTGGACCATCCTGAACTCCACTCCGGTGGATCGTGCGAAAGCAGCCTGGCTCTATGCCCAGTTCGTGGTTTCCAAGACGGTTGACGTGAAGAAGAGCCATGTCGGTCTCACCTTCATTCGCGACAGTACCGTGCGTCACGAGTCCTTCACCGAGCGTTCTCCGAAGCTCGGCGGCCTGGTCGAGTTCTATCGCTCGCCGGACCGTGTTGCCTGGTCCCCGACCGGCATCAACGTTCCGGACTATCCGAAGCTGGCCCAGATCTGGTGGCAGCAGATCGGTGACGTGAACTCCGGCGCGTTCACGCCGCAGGAAGCCATGGATCGTCTGGCACAGGAAATGGACATCGTCATGGCCCGCATGCAGCAGGCTGACGAGCGCGCCAACGTCTACGGTGGCTGCGGTCCGCGTCTGAACGAAGAGTCGGATCCGCAAGAATGGCTGAACAAGCCGGGCGCACCGAAGGCAAAGCTCGAAAACGAGAAGCCGCAGGGCCAGACCGTGAACTACGACGAGCTGGTCGCACGCTGGGCTGAAAAGTAAACCTGAGCGCGACGTGCAAGGGCATCGTGTCTGCCATGCAGAACATGATGCCCGGGCACCCATCACCCAACAAACCGGACCGGGGCGTTTCCCCGGTCCACCACCGATCCGAAGCGACAGGGCGCGAAATCGATGTTTCGCCACTTGCACCTGTCCGGACGCGGGCGAAAAATAAATGTCTCTAGAACTTAAGAACGTCAGCAAGCGCGTTGCAGGCATCACCCATGTCAAGGAAACGAGCCTGACGCTGCATCCCGGTCACTTCAATGTTCTGCTTGGGGAAACCGGCTCGGGCAAGACCTCGCTGATCAAGCTGATGGCTGGTCTCGACAGCCTGGCGACAGGGCAGATCGTGCTCAATGGCAAGGACGTGTCCCGCCTGTCCGCGCAAAAGCGCAACATCAGCCTGGTGCACCAGTTTTTCGTCAACTACCCGCATATGTCTGTCTTCGACAACATCGCCTCGCCGCTGAAGGTTGCAGGAGTTGCCAGGTCGGAGATCGAAGGCCGGGTGGAAGAAGCGGCCAAGCTGATGAAGCTGAACCCGTATCTCAACCGCAAGCCGCATGAACTGTCGGGCGGCCAGCAGCAGCGCACCGCGCTGGCGCGCGCCATCGTCAAGGAAAGCGATGCGGTCTTCCTCGACGAACCGCTCGCCAACCTCGACTACAAGCTGCGCGAGGAACTGCGCGACCAGCTTCCGGAACTTTTTGCAGGCCGCGGCGCGGTCGTCGTCTACGCAACGTCCGAGCCTGAAGAAGCCCTTCTTCTGGGAGGGCATACGGCCCTCATGACCGACGGCAACGTGGTGCAGTTCGGCCCGACCGCCGACATCTATCGCAAGCCGAAGGATCTGGATGCCGCCAAGGTGTTCTCCAACCCGCCGATCAATGTCGCCCCGGTTACCAAGCGCGGAGACCTGGTGATCCTGAACGAGGTCACGAGCTGGCAGGCCACAGGTGCTGCGTCGGGACTTCAAGATGGCGCCTACACCCTTGCGATCCGGCCCAATCACGTGATGCCGGTGGCAAGTGCGCATCATACCGTGAAGCTTGACGGACACGTACTGGTGACGGAGCTCAGCGGTTCGGAAAGCAGTGCCCATTTCGACATGGACGGCAACGCCTGGGTCTCTCTGTCACCCGGTGTTCATCCCTATTCCGTCGGCGAGGTCCACACTTTCTACCTGGATCCGAGCCATTGTTTCTTCTTTGCGCCTGACGGCCAGCTGGTCGCCTGAGGAGAGGACATCATGGCACAAATCAAACTCTCCAATCTGCGTCACAGCTACCAGCCCAATCCGGTGAGCGATGCGGATTACGCCCTGAAGAAGATCGACCTGACGTGGGATGACGGCGGCGCCTATGCCCTGCTTGGCCCGTCGGGCTGCGGCAAGTCCACGCTGTTGAACATCATTTCCGGCCTGCTGGTGCCTTCTGAAGGCAAGATCCTGTTCAACAATCAGGACGTTACCTCGCTGCCGCCGGCAAAGCGCAATATTGCGCAGGTGTTCCAGTTTCCGGTCATCTACGACACGATGACCGTCTACGACAATCTGGCCTTTCCGCTCAGAAACCGCGGGCGGGACGAGGACACGGTCAAGCGCCGGGTCGCCGCGATCGCCGAAATGCTGGAAGTCAGCGACATGCTGAAGGTTCGGGCGGCAAATCTTTCGCCGGACAACAAGCAGAAGATCTCCATGGGCCGTGGCCTCATCCGCGAGGACGTCAACGTCGTCATGTTCGACGAGCCGCTGACGGTGATCGACCCACATCTGAAATGGAAGCTGCGATCCAAGCTGAAAGAGCTTCATCAGCGGGTCAAGGCGACCATGATCTACGTGACGCACGACCAGACCGAAGCGCTGACCTTTGCCGACCAGGTGGTGGTGATGCAGGACGGTGAAGTCGTGCAGATCGGGACGCCAGTGGAGTTGTTCGAACGTCCGGCCCACACTTTCGTCGGTCACTTCATCGGCTCTCCGGGAATGAACGTCCTGCCCTGCGACGTCCAGAACGGCGCCGCGTTCTTCCGCGGTGAAAAGGTCGCGCTGGAAGGCCCGGTGACTGCCGCCGGCGACGGCTCGGCGGAGATCGGGGTCCGTCCGGAATTCGTCAAGGTGTCTGCCGACGGTGCAGGCATTGCGGCGAAGGTCCGCAAGGTTGCCGATATCGGCCGCCACAAGGTGGTTGAGGCGATCGCTCATGACATGCGTATCAACGCCATTCTGGAGGGCGAAGCGCCCAATGCCGGAGACGACGTGATGCTCGACTTCAAACAATCCCAGACGCGTCTCTACAAGGACGGCTGGCTGGCGAGCCAGCCTGAGGGAGGGGCCCGATGAAAACGCAAAATCAACGCGCCTGGTTCTTCGTAACCCCGGTGCTCATTCTTGTCGCCTTCAACGCGCTCATCCCGATGATGACCGTGGTGAACTACTCCGTTCAGGAAACCTTCGGCGACAACCTGTTCTTCTGGCAGGGTCTGGACTGGTTCGAGCAGGTGCTTCGCTCGGAGCGTTTTCACAATGCGCTCGGACGGCAGTTCCTGTTCACCTTCCTGATCCTGATTATCGAGGTGCCGCTTGGTGTCGCGATTGCGCTGTCCATGCCCAAGAAGGGGGTCTGGGTGCCGTTCTGCCTCGTCACCATGGCCTTGCCGATGCTGATCCCGTGGAACGTGGTCGGCGCGATGTGGAACATCTTCACCCTGCCGGACATCGGTCTGCTCGGTTACTTCCTGAACCACACCCTGGGCATCTCCTATGACATGACCCAGAACCCGATCGCTGCCTGGGTGACGATCATCGTCATGGATGTCTGGCACTGGACATCGCTGGTGGTGCTCCTGGCCTATGCCGGTCTGGTTTCGATCCCGAACGCCTATTATCAGGCGGCGGAAATCGATGGAGCCTCCCGGTGGGCGGTGTTCCGCTTCATCCAGTTGCCGAAGATGAAAACGGTGCTGACCATTGCCGTGCTGCTGCGCTTCATGGACAGCTTCAACATCTATACGGAGCCTTTCGTGCTGACGGGCGGTGGTCCGGGCAACTCCACGACGCTGCTCTCGATCGATCTTGTGAAGATCGCGCTGGGTCAGTTCGACCTTGGACCGGCAGCCGCCATGTCCCTCATCTACTTCGCCATCACGTTGTTCGCCTCCTGGCTGTTCTACACGCTGATGACGATGAACGATAACAAGTCCTGAGGAGAACCGTCATGCGCCTGAAAAGCCTGGTTCCCATCCTGTACATTCTCTTCCTGATGTTGCCGATCTACTGGCTCGTCGCGATGAGCTTCAAGACCACCAACGAGATCCTGTCCGGGTTCACCCTGTTCCCGCAGACCTGGACCTTCGCCAACTACATCGAGATCTTCACCGATCCGACCTGGTACTGGGGCTACATCAACTCGATCATCTACGTGACCATCAACACGGTCATTTCGATCACCGTCGCGCTGCCGGCAGCCTATGCTTTCTCCCGCTATTCCTTCGTCGGCGACAAGCACCTGTTCTTCTGGCTGCTGACAAACCGGATGGCTCCGGCTGCTGTCTTCGCGCTGCCCTTCTTCCAGCTCTATTCCGCCGTCGGCCTGTTCGACACCCATCTTGCCGTTGCACTGGCACACTGCCTGTTCAACGTGCCGCTGGCGGTCTGGATTCTGGAGGGTTTCATGAGCGGGGTGCCGAAGGAACTGGACGAAACCGCCTATGTGGACGGCTATTCCTTCCCGCGCTTCTTCATGACGATCTTCCTGCCGGCCATCAAGTCCGGCGTCGGGGTGGCCGCCTTCTTCTGCTTCATGTTCTCCTGGGTGGAAATGCTGCTGTCCAAGACACTTACCGCCGTCGAGGCGAAACCCATTGCCGCCGTGATGACCCGAACCGCTTCCTCCGCCGGTTACGAACTGGGTCTGCTGGCGGCCGCCGGGACCCTGACCATCATTCCCGGCGCCATCGTCATCTATTTTGTCCGTAACTACATTGCCAAGGGCTTCGCCCTGGGGAGGGTATGATGCTCGGTTGGATGGCCTGGACCCTGCCGACGGCTCTGCTGTTCGTCGGTATATTCTCCGCAATCGGGGTGCTGACCGCCCTGGAAGTGAAATTTCCCGGTGGAGCTGCCCGGCGCGGTGTCCTGGGACTGGAAACGACCCGCGGCGACCGCCTCTTCATCACCTTGCTCGGAACGGCCTATATCTTTCTGGCCTGGCTGGGCCTGGTGGGCAACCCGCTCTGGTGGCCGCTCGCCCTGAGCATCGGTTGGGGCGTCTTCTGCTTCTGGAAAGTCTGACGTGAATAAAGGCGCGCGGGTTTCCCGCGCGTTTCGTCCATCAGGTGGTCTCTATCATGGGAGAAACCCGAACACCTTCGTCGACTAAAGACATAGTAATTTCCGATATTCTGGTGCATGAATAGATGCGTAAGCCACATCCATTCCGCAATCGGTGCAGGACTGTAATGAGAAAGCGTAAGAGCAACGAGTTTTTGACCGAAGTCGAACTGGAGTTCATGACCGAACTCTGGAAACTCGGCGAAGGTTCCGTGCGGGACATCCTTGCATGTCTGCCGCCGGAGAGAAAACTCGCCTATACGTCCTGCGCCACCATCATGCGGATCCTGGATGAAAAAGGCTTCGTGGACAGCCGCAAAGAAGGCAAGACATTCATCTATTCCCCTCGGCTGACCAGGGATACCTACCAGTCCCGATCTCTCCGAAACCTTTCAGAAAAACTGTTCGACGGCACGCCGGCGTCACTCGTGGCCCGACTTGTCGATGAATACGAACTATCGGGAGACGATCTGGAGGAAATCAGAGCGTTGCTGGACAGGAGGAGGACAGATGACGCTACTTAACCAGATTTTCGATATCTATATCGACCTGAACATCACACTGGCCATTACCGCAATTGTGTGGCTGAGCGCCAAACTTCTGCTGGCCCGTTCCGGCAAGAAGGTCGACTTTTCCGTACAGCTTGGGCTGCTGAACGGCTTGTTCGCCCTGATCCTGCTAACACCCTTCGCCGTCATGGGCTACCAGCACATGCTGTCGGCGGAGGTGGTCCCCCGGACCATGTCCGTCAACCTGGCCGATTACGCCGTGTCGCAGTACCTGCGTGGCGGCATCGCCATTTCGGCGGAAGACTTTCAGTCGCTGCTTGGACTGCGCACACAGATCAGCGAAACGATCCTGACCCTGTCTACCGGTCTGGGTGCCGGGATCGCTTTGGCTTTCGTGGCCGGGTTCAGCTATTTCGCGCTGAAGCTTGTCGTCAGCTTCGTCCGATTGTACCGGGTGCTGGCAACCTGCCATGAATGGCGGAGCAATGGCCGTGTGCTGTTGCTGCTGTCGGATCGTGCAATGGTGCCGTTTTCCGCACGTGGGCTGAGGCGCCACTACGTGGTCATTCCGTCCGACCTGCTGGCCGAGCCGGAAGACCTGAAGCTGGTTCTCAAGCACGAGTTCCAGCATCTGCGCCAGGGCGATGTCACCTGGGAAATCGGGCTTGAACTGCTGCGCCCGCTGTTCTTCTGGAACCCGTTCTTCTACATGTGGAAGTCGGAAGTCGAGCGTCTGCGTGAACTGGCCTGCGATCAGAAGGTCGCCGAAAACGCCCATGTGGACCTGAGGTCGTATTGCATGTGTCTGCTCCGCGCCGCCCAGGCGGGGATCCGCAAGCGCCAGGACAAGGAAGCGCGCAAACGTTCGGTCGGGATCGCAGCCGTTGCCCTTTTGGAGGTGCAGGACAAGCTGCTTCGCCGTTCCCCGGCCGCGAAACTGCGCCGCCGCGTGGAGGCTTTGCTGGAAACCAATCGGGTTCGTCCTCATTGGGGTGTTACCTGCCTGGCCGTGTTGCCCATGGTGGCGGTGGTTTTCCTGTCGGCACTGTCGATCCAGAAACCGGCGGACTGGAGCCAGGACCGGCTGATGCTGTCGGCCATCATCAATCTGGAGCGCCTGGAAACCAGAAACGGTTCGAACGGGCAACAGGCCTATAATACCTTTGCGCAGCGCCCGCTGCGCTGAGTGATCCAACACTGCTCCGGGCGGAAAGTTGTCCGGAGCAGGAGCATATCCCCTCTGTTCTACAAAACGTTTGGTCTTGCTCCGGCGAGCGACCATGAGCTCCCGTTCGCGCTGTGCGTGCCTCGATTGCGGGTCATTCAAAAATATCCATCTGGAAATCATTCGCCATTCAGGGGATTACTGAACCGTGCCTGCACAGGGGCGGTGCCTCGTGGCTGGCGAGAAATGAAGGGCACCGTCGGCGGCGGCGTCGGGCAATCCAGAGATCTTGAGCGCGTGCAAGAAACAGGTCCATTGAGGTCAGCCAAATCCATACGGATCAGGGGTCTTGTCCAGGGCGTCGGCTTTCGGCCGTTTGTCTGGCAGCTTGCAAGGGGCCTGGGTCTTGCCGGTCATGTGCTGAACGACGGCGAAGGTGTGCTGATCGAAGCAAGTGGTGACGAGCGCTCGCTTGACCTTTTTCTGAGCCGTCTGCAATCGGACGCGCCACTGCTGGCACGTATCGACCAGATTGCCGTGTCCGATCTGGTAGGTGCGCCGGATGCCGGAGATTTCAGAATTCTGCCGAGTGAAGAAGGCAAGGTCGCCACTGGCGTGGTGCCGGACGCCGCAACGTGTCCGGCCTGCCTGGGCGACATCCGAAACCCGGCCGACAGGCGCTACCGCTATGCCTTTGCCAATTGCACCCATTGCGGACCGCGTCTGTCCATCCTGCGGCACATTCCTTATGACCGGGCCTCGACAGCCATGGCGGCCTTCGAAATGTGCCGGGTGTGCCGCATCGAATATGAAAACCCGGCTGACCGACGCTTCCATGCCCAACCGATTGCCTGTCCGCAGTGTGGGCCGAAACTCTGGTTTGAAGACAAAGACGGATGTGCCGTTGATGGCGATCCTGTCGTCCTTGCCGCCGAGCGGCTCGGGCGCGGTGCCATTCTGGCGATCAAGGGTATTGGCGGGTTTCAGATAGCAGTCGATGCAGGCAATCAGAGCGCCATTGAAAAGCTGAGGTTGTGCAAGCACCGTCCGGTGAAGCCACTCGCCCTTATGGCGCGGGATCTGGACCAGATTCGGGACTTCGCCTTGGCTGATGCAAAAGAAGTGGCGCTGCTGGAAAGCCCGGCGGCACCGATCGTTCTGCTTAAGAAAGCGGGCGCACCACTGGCGCCCGGTATCGCCGGTCCGTTCGACCGCCTGGGTGTCATGCTGCCGAACACCCCCTTGCACCATCTGCTGATGGCCGAGCTGAAGGGGCCGATCGTGCTGACCTCCGGAAATCTTTCCGAGAACCCGCAGGAAACACAAAACGAATGTGCCCGGCACAACCTTGCAGGCATTGTCGACGGGTTCCTGATGCACAACCGCGACGTGGTCAACCGGCTGGATGACAGCGTCGTTCGTCAGGATCGATCCGGCGTTTCCATCCTGCGCCGCGCGCGCGGATACGCTCCGTCGCCGATCCGTCTGCCCACTTCTTTCGAGGGGGCGCCGAAGGTTCTTGCTCTTGGGGGAGAGTTGAAAGCGACCTTCTGCCTTCTCGACGGCCGCAATGTAGTTCTGTCGCAGCATATCGGCGATCTTGAAAACGCGCCGACCCTTGCGGACTACAAGAAGATGCTGAGGCTCTATCTGGACCTCTACCAGTTCGAACCTGATATTGTCGCCGTCGATGCACATCCGCAATATCTGTCGACGCGGACCGGCGAAGACTTTGCCCGGGAGCGTGGCCTGCCGTTGGTTCGGGTGCAGCATCACCATGCGCATCTCGCGGCCTGTCTGGCTGATCAGGGGCAAGACCAGGCGATGCCCGGGACCGTTCATGCCGTTGTTCTGGACGGGCTGGGCTGGGGTGCGGACGGGACGGTCTGGGGCGGTGAAATCCTGCAGGGAAGCTATGGCGGCTTCGTGCGGCGCGGCCATTTGCGGCAAGTGCCGTTGCCGGGAGGAGAGGCCGCAATTCGGAAGCCGTGGCGCAATCTGGCTGCGCAACTGTTTACTGTCTTTGGAGTGAACTACCGCGCCAACTTGGTGGAAACCGGTCTGGAAACCAGGTTTGCCGGTCATCAGGCAAAGCTGCTTGATCAGATGATGCAGAAAGGTGTCAACGCACCGATGACGTCCTCTGCTGGACGACTGTTTGATGCGGTGGCTGCCGCGCTTGATATTTGTCCGGACAAGCAAGGCTTCGAAGGTGAGGCTGCAATGCAGCTGGAGGTGCTGGCGCGAGCCTCCGTGGCTGGCAAGGAAGGATATCCGGTGGAGGTGACGACGTCGGAGACCGTATCGCTGTCGTTCGACAAGGTCTGGCCTGCGCTTCTTGGCGATCTCAAATCGGGGGTGGCGCATGAGACTATCTCCGCGCGCTTTCACCAAGGCCTGATCGACGGCCTTGCGTGCGGCCTGTCGGCTGCAGGCGCAAGACCATCCGGTAAAGTCGTCCTTTCCGGCGGCGTTTTCCAGAACGCCTTCCTGCGCGACGGCCTGACCGAGAAGCTGGAAACCGATGGCTACACTGTTCTCAACCACAAAAGTGTGCCCGCCAACGATGGCGGCCTTGCGCTCGGTCAGGCGGTAATCGCGGCAAATTTGCAAGCGCCCTGAACCTTCGATGACTGATTTTTTGCCCTGACTGAAGGTCCTTGAACGCGCCTTATTCAGCAGGGTCGACTGATAGGCCATCGGGTACCATCTGCCCCGATTTTAAGCAGGTTGATCTTCCTCAAAGACGTTTTCCTGCAAGTCTGGAAGCGTGGAGCCACTCGGAAATTTCACAAGTGTATTGCGGGTCGTTGCCATCATGTGCTGCAGTCCGGTTTGATCTCAAATCGATTTAGCGGCAGGGCGCAACACCAGCCAATCGCGCCGGACGGAACGGTCATTGCCTACGCGGGTGCAATCTGCTTTGGGTATCAGGAGGGAGGGGCCATGGACAACGGGCACAAGACCGGGAACGGGGTCTCCACGGCCATCTGCGGAACCGCGCCTGTTCCTGCCGAAGAGATCGAAGCGATCTGCGCGCAATTTGGCAACGACAAGCACCGAATGCTCGACATCCTGCGCGAGGTGCAGGACCGCTACCGCTGCATTGCCCCGGCCACCATGGACCATGTTGCCGCCGCTACCGGTCTCACCCGGATCGAGGTGGAGGGCGTTGCCAGCTTTTATTCCTTCCTCTCCCTGGCGCCGAAAGGCAGGGTCACCATTCGGCTGTGTGACGATATCGTCGACCGGTTCTCCGGGGTGTCCGAGGTTGCCTGTGTTCTTGAAGAGGAGCTTGGGCTCAAAATCGGCGAAACCAGCAACGACGGTGCGTTTTCGCTGGAGTACACTCCCTGCATCGGCATGTGCGATCAGGCGCCAGCCGCGATGATCAACGACATCGTCCTGACGAAACTGACGCCGGAGACCGCGCGCAGCGCCGCGCAGGCGCTGAAGGCGGGCCGCAGCCCGGAACAATTGATCAGCGAAAGGTTCGAGGCGCTGACACCTGCCGAACGCGCCTTGCATATGGTCGACAACAACATCCGCCATGCGGGTGAAGTGCTGCTGGGGCCTGTTCCAGAAGATGCCGGCCTTGCCAAGGCGGCCACGATAACGCCGACGCAGATCATCTCCGCGATCGAGGAAAGCGGGTTGCGCGGCTGTGGCGGCGCAGGCTTTACCACCGGCCGCAAGTGGCGGTTCGCGGCCAGTGAACGTGCCGAGAAACACTTCGTCATCTGCAATGCCGATGAAGGTGAACCGGGCACCTTCAAGGACCGCGTTCTCCTGACCGAACGGCCGCATCTCCTGATCGAAGGCATGACTATTGCGGCAAGGGCTGTCGGTGCGCGCGAGGGCATACTTTATCTGCGCGGCGAATATGTCTATCTGCGCGAGCTTCTTCTTCAGGTGCTGGAAGAACGACGCCGGCGCGGTCTTCTCGGCAAGGATATTCTGGGCGTTAAGGGCTTTGATTTCGATATCCGCCTGCAGCTTGGCGCCGGCGCTTATATCTGCGGCGAGGAAGGTGCGCTTATCAGCTCCTGCGAGGGCCTGCCGGGCGAACCCAAGACACGGCCGCCGTTCCCGGTCAATCGCGGCTATCTCGGGTATCCGACGGTGGTCAACAACGTTGAGACCTTCTGTCATGCCGCGCGCATTCTCGACAAGGGGGCAGCATGGTTCAATGCCATGGGCATGGAGGGCTCACATGGCACCAAGCTCTTCTCCGTCTGTGGCGATTGCCTGAACCCGGGCATCTACGAACTGCCTTACGGACACACGGTCCGGGAATTGCTGGCGATGGTCGGCGGCGAGGATGCCGCCGCGGTTCAGGTTGGCGGACCGAGCGGCACGATGATTGCCCGCGACAGCTTTCACCGCAAACTGACGTTCGACGACCTTGCGACCGGCGGGGCGATCATCGTCTTCAATGGCGAGCGCAACGTTCTGGAGATCGTCGAATACTACATGTCCTTCTTCGTGCATGAGAGCTGCGGCTATTGCACGCCCTGCCGGGTCGGCAACGTCTTCCTTCAGAAGGCGATCCAGAAGTTCCGAAAGGGCCTCGCGAACCCGGAGGACATCGACTACCTCAAGGACCTCTCCGGAACGATCATCGAGACCAGCCGCTGCGGTCTCGGCATGACGTCTCCCAACCCGGTTCTCACCACCTTGAAGAACTTTCCGCTGGTCTATTCGGCGGTGATCAAGCCAAGCAAGGACGGCATTCGCGACACGTTCGACATCCAGTCGGCCATCGACGGTGCGCGCAAGATCGCCAAGCGCCGCTCCTATATCTTCGACAAGGATTTCACCCAATGAGCGGCACGAAGAGAGAGACCGGCTTCACCTTCACCATCGACGGGGTGGAGATCACCGCCTATGCGGGCCAGACCATCATGGAAGCGGCCGACGAGGCCGGGGTCTATATCCCGCGCTTGTGCGACCACGAAGGCCTGCGCCACCAGGGCAGTTGCCGGGTCTGCACGGTGAAGGCGGGCGGGCGCAGCGTTGCCGCCTGCACCCAGCCGGCAGCCCCCGGCCAGGCGGTGGAGAACGAGACGCCGCATCTAACCAAGATGCGCCGCGATCTGGTGGAAATGCTGTTTCACGAGGGCAATCACCTGTGCCCGATCTGCGAGGCCAGCGGCAATTGCGAGCTTCAGGCCATGGCCTATCGGCTCGACATGACGGAAGCCACCAGGTTTCCCTATCTGGAACCATGCCGGGCGCTGGATGCCTCCCATCCCGACATCGCGCTGGACACCAACCGCTGCATTTCCTGCGGGCGCTGCATCCGCGCCTCCCAGGACGTCGATGGCAAGGGCATCTTCGGTTATGTCGGCCGCGGCATTCATCGCCGTGTGGCAGTCAACGGCGAGAACCTTGCCGATACCGATGCCGAGGTGACCGATCACGCGATTTCGGCGGAGGTCTGCCCGGTTGGCTGCATCATCCGCAAGCGCGTCGGCTTCGCCGTTCCCATCGGCGAGCGGGAATTCGATCATGGCCTGATCGGTCACGATATCGAGGAGAAGCGCAAATGAGCGAGCTGCCCAAGGCCCGGATCGCGACCGCTTCTCTTGCCGGCTGTTTCGGTTGTCACATGGCGATCCTGGATATCGACGAGCGCCTGATCGAGCTGATGCAGCTTGTCGACGTCGACCGTTCGCCGCTTACCGACAAGAAGCGCTTCACCCAGCGGTGCGACATCGGCATCATCGAAGGCGGCTGCTGCAACGAGGAAAACGTGCATGTGCTGCATGACTTCCGGCGCAACTGCGATGTGCTGATCGCGCTCGGCCAATGCGCGATCATGGGTGGGCTGCCGGCCATGCGCAACGCGATCATGCATTCCGACGCGCCGCTGCGCGAGTGTCTGGACGAGGCCTATATCACCGGCAAATACATCCGCAACACGACCCACAACGTGCCCAATGATCCGGCTCTGCCGCTGCTTCTGGACGAGGTTTATCCGTGTTCCCAGGTGGTGGAGATCGACTACCAGATCCCCGGCTGTGCACCCAGTGGTGACATCATCTTCGACACGCTTTCCAAGCTGCTGACCGGCAAGTTCCGGGGCTTCGAGCGTGAAATGATCAAGTTCGACTGAGGGTGATGGCGATGACTGAGCCCAGACTGATTGAAATCTCTCCTGTCACCCGCGTGGAAGGCCATGGCAAGGTGACGATCCACCTGAACGCGGAAAACGAGGTGGATGAAGCCCGGCTGCACATTGTCGAATTCCGCGGCTTCGAGCGGTTCATCCGCGGCCGGCTGATGTGGGAAGTGCCGGTGATCGTGCAGCGGCTTTGCGGCATCTGCCCTGTCAGCCACCATCTGGCGGCAGCAAAAGCCATGGACATGATCGCCGGTGTCGATCAGTTGACGCCGACGGCGGAAAAGATGCGCCGGCTGATGCATTACGGCCAGGTGATGCAGTCCCACGTGCTGCACTTCTTCCACCTGGCAGCGCCCGATCTCCTGTTCGGCTTCGGTGCGCCTGCGGAAAAGCGCAACATCTTCGAGGTGATCAAGGAAAATCCGGAACTCGGCAAGCGCGCCGTCCTGATGCGCAAATACGGGCAGGAGATCATCGAGGCGACGGCAGGCAAGAAAGTGCACGGCACCGGCGCCATTCCCGGTGGTATCAATCGCAACCTGCCCATCGAACGGCGGGATCATTTTCTCGCCTCGGTGGACCAGATGATCGAATGGTCCCTGGATGCGGTGAAACTCGCCAGGAACTACACGCTGGAGCATGAAGACCTGGTTGCCGAGTTCGGGTCGTTCCCCTCCAACTACATGTCACTGGTGCGCGAGAGCGACGGAGCTCTCGATCTCTATCACGGCAATCTGCGGGCTCTCAGCTCCACCGGAGACATGATCTTCGATCAGGTGCCTTACACGAAATATCACGAGCTGATTGTCGAGGACGTGCGCTCCTGGTCGTACATGAAATTCCCCTTCATCAAGACGCTTGGGCCTGACGCCGGCTGGTATCGGGTCGGGCCATTGGCACGCATGAACACGGCAGCCTTCATCGATACGCCTCTGGCCAACGCCGCCCTGAAGGACCTGAAGGCCGTGACCTGCGGCACGCCGAACAATTCCACGCTGGCCAATCACTGGGCGCGGATGATCGAGGTTCTGCACTGCGTCGAAAAGATCAGGGAGCTTCTGAACGATCCCGACCTGCAGGGAACGGATCTGATCGTGAAGGGCGACCGGCGCGAGGAAGGCATCGGCGTGATCGAGGCACCGCGCGGCAATCTCATCCACCATTACAAGGTCGATGAGCATGATCAGGTGACCTATTGCAACCTGATCGTCTCCACGACCCATAACAACGAGGGCATGAACCGCGCGGTTAAGGACGTCGCGGTCAAGCATCTTTCCGGCAAGGAGCAGATCACCGAGGGCATGCTCAACCATGTCGAAGTCGCGATCCGCGCCTATGATCCATGCCTTTCGTGTGCCACCCACGCTCTTGGCCAGATGCCGCTGCAGGTAGAGCTGTTCAATGCGGATGGCGGGTTGGTCGACAGCCGGACGCAGTGTGTGTGAGCGTGGGGAGGTTCAGCGGAATGAATACCTCTCAGATGGTCATCCCGAACGCAGCAAAGCGGAGATCCGGGATCGGCGAGTTCGATACTCTCTTTCGGGAAATGAATTGCCGAGAAATCTGTGCCTCCCCGATCCCGGCTCGCGCTGCGCTTGGCCGGGATGACGCTGGAAAGGGTTTTTGTAGGAACTCTGAAAAGGGGACGTCTTCATGCTTCTGATCGGATATGGCAATCCCGGGCGGGGCGATGACGGGCTTGGGCCGGCCTTGTCCGAGGCAATCGCCGCGCGCGGATTGCCGGGATTGGAGGTCGATACCGATTATCAGCTTGTCGCCGAACATGCGCTGGCGGTCTCGGAGCAAGATGTGGTGATCTTCGTTGACGCGGAGATCGGTGCCGAGGGAGCCTATTCGTTTCGGGAAATCGCGCCGGGTGCACCGGAAGTGCTCGGCAGCCACAGCCTGGTTCCGCAGACTGTTCTGGCGCTTTGCGATATCCTTTATGGCGCCCGACCGAAAGCCTTCGTGCTTGGTATCTCCGGCTATGAATTTGGTGAGGTAAAGGAAGGGCTGTCCGACAAGGCAGCTGCCAATCTGGCTGCAGCCGAGGCTTTCTTGCTGGAGTGGCTGCAAAAGGCAGATCAGCAGAGGGAGGCAGCCCATGCATGAAATGTCACTTTGCGAGAGCATACTCGACATTTTGAAGGATCAGGCGGCGAAGGATAGCTTTACCCGGGTGAAGCGGGTCGCGGTCGACATCGGACCGTTGTCTTGCGTCGAACCAGAGGCGCTGAAATTTGGATTCGACGTCGTCATGCGGGGTTCACTCGCCGAAGGTGCCATACTGGAAATTTCTAGGCCTTCAGCCGAGGCGCTGTGTCTTTCCTGTTTCAAGACCGTGCAGGTGAACGCACGGTTCGATTGCTGCCCGGAATGTGGTTCGGAAGCCCTGCAGGTTGTCAGCGGGGAAGAGCTGAAGATTCGGGAACTGGAGGTGGTGTGATGTGTACGGTATGCGGTTGCAGCGGCTCTCACGAACATGACCATGAGCACTACCATGGACACGCCCATTCACATGGCGCAGGTCATGTCCATTTCGGGGAAGGGGATGCCGGCGTTTCCGTTCCAGGCATGAGCCAGGCGCGGCTGATCCAGATCGAAACCGACATTCTGGGCAAGAACAATTCCTATGCGGACAACAATCGTGCCTTGCTGGTCGCAAAAGGCGTTCTGGCACTCAATCTTGTCTCAAGCCCCGGCTCCGGCAAGACGACGCTGCTTGTCGAGACCTTGAAGCGGATGGCGGGCAGGACCCCGGCTGCAGTCATCGAGGGCGATCAGCAGACGTCTAATGACGCCGACCGGATCCGCGAAACAGGTGTGCCCGCCATTCAGATCAACACCGGCAAGGGCTGCCATCTGGATGCGCATATGGTCGGCCACGCGCTGGAAAGACTGCCTCTGGAAAAGGGCAGTGTGCTTTTCATCGAGAATGTCGGCAATCTGGTTTGTCCGGCGGCGTTCGATCTCGGCGAAGCCAGCAAGGTGGTGATCCTTTCGGTGACGGAAGGCGAGGACAAGCCGCTGAAATACCCCGATATCTTCGCCAACGCCGACCTGATGATCCTCAACAAGGCCGACCTTCTGCCGCATGTGGATTTCTGCGTCGGCGCGGCGATCAGGAATGCACGGCGGGTCAATCACAAGATCCAGGTTCTGCAAGTGTCCGCGCGCACTGGCGGTGGCCTGGACAGCTGGCTAGCCTGGCTGGACGGTGCCCTGAAGATGCAGGCAGCGCACGCACGCAGCCTTGCTGCGGAATAGGAGTTCTCCGTCATGTGTCTCGCCATTCCCGCAAGGGTGGTTTCCGTCGATAGCGACGACATGGCAACCGTCGCTCTGGAAGGGATCCGGAAACCGGTCTCGACGGCTCTCCTGGAGGAGGTTGCCGTTGGCGACTATGTGCTCGTCCATGTCGGCTATGCCCTGCACAAGCTCAGCGAGGAGGAAGCCGAACGGACCCTTCAGCTTATGGCGGAAGCCGGTGTTCTTGCCGAGGAGCTGGAGGAGATGGCGGGCGAGCCGGTGGTGGGGACGGGCGCATGAAATACATCAAGGAATTTCGGGACGGAAAACTGGCGCAAAAGCTTGCCCTTGCAATCGGGCAGGAAGCTGATCCGGACCGACGCTACCATCTGATGGAATTTTGCGGTGGGCATACTCACGCCATTTTCCGTTACGGAGTGCAGGATCTGGTTCCGCAAAATGTCGAGTATGTGCATGGGCCGGGATGCCCGGTCTGTGTCTTGCCGGTACGGCGTCTCGATGATGCGATCGAGCTGGCACTGAAGTCGAATGTGATCCTGACCACCTATGGCGACATGATGCGGGTGCCGGGCACCAAGCAGAAGAGCCTGATCCGGGCCAAGGCCGAAGGCGCCGATATCCGGATGGTCTATTCGACCCAGGATGCCCTGCGGATTGCGCGGGAGAACCCGCAACGGCAGGTGGTCTTTTTCGCCATCGGCTTTGAGACGACGACGCCGCCAACGGCGGTCGCGATCCTGCAGGCAAAGGCGGAAGGCCTGAAGAATTTCTCCGTCTTCTGCAATCACGTTCTGACACCGCCTGCCATCGCCCATATCGTCAACGCTCCGGCGGAGCCGGGGGAGCAGCCTGTGAAAATCGACGGTTTCCTCGGGCCTTCTCACGTCAGCTCGGTCATCGGCTGGGCGCCGTACCAACCGGCGGCGCGGGACTTCAGGAGACCAGTCGTCATTGCCGGCTTTGAGCCGCTCGACGTGATGCAGTCGACCCTGATGCTGATCCGCCAGATCAACGAAGGCCGGCATGAAGTGGAAAACCAGTACACCCGGGTCGTCACGAAGGAAGGCAATCGCAAGGCCCAAAGGCTGGTTGACGACGTTTTGGAGTTGCGCCGGACCTTTGAATGGCGCGGGCTCGGCTATGTTCCTGACAGTGCCCTGAAAATCCGAGAAGCCTATGTCGACTTCGATGCCGAAGTGCGCTTTGCGCTCAGCCCGAAGGAGTCGCGCGAAGTCAAATCCTGCGAATGTCCGGCGATCCTGCGCGGGGTGAAGAAGCCCACGGAATGCAAGCTGTTCGGCACGGTCTGCACGCCGGACAATCCGATGGGGGCCTGCATGGTTTCCTCTGAAGGTGCCTGCGCCGCATACTGGACCTATGGCCGCAAGCGCGAGGCGATTGCCGCCGCCAAGGGAGCTGCGGCGTGACCAGCATCGATCCGCAGGCAAAATTCCGTACCGGCGCTGTCGATATGACCCATGGCGGCGGCGGCCGGGCCATGGCCGTCCTGATCGAGGACCTGTTTCACCGGCATCTGAAAAATACAATCCTGGACCAGGGCCATGATGCGGCGGTGCTCGAAGTGCCGCCAGGACGGCTCGTCATGTCGACCGATGCCCATGTGATCTCGCCGCTGTTCTTTCCAGGTGGCGATATCGGATCGCTGTCGGTCCATGGCACCTTGAACGACGTGGCCATGGCCGGTGCGAGGCCGGTGTCGCTCACCGCGAGCTTCATACTGGAAGAAGGGTTCCCGCTGGCTGATCTGGAACGGATTGTCATATCCATGGCGCGCGCAGCCCGTGAAGCCGGAGTGCCGGTGGTTTCCGGCGATACCAAGGTGGTTGAAAAGGGGAAGGGCGACGGGGTCTTCATCACAACGACCGGTGTTGGAGTTCTGCCGGAAGGCGTCTCGATTTCTCCCGCTGCGGCCAAGCCAGGTCAGGCGGTTCTTCTGTCCGGTACCATTGGCGATCATGGTGTGGCCATCCTGTCGAAACGGGAAAACCTGACCTTCGAAACCGAAATCCAGTCCGACAGTGCAGCACTACATGGCCTCGTCGGTTCGATGGTCGACGCGGTGCCGGGCATTTCGGTTCTGCGGGATCCGACCAGGGGTGGACTGGCAACTGCGCTGAACGAAATCGCTCATGCTTCGAAGGTTGGCGTGATGCTCGACGAGGGTGAGATCCCCGTTCGCCCGGACGTGGAAGGGGCCTGCGAGCTGCTCGGTCTCGACCCGCTTTACGTTGCCAATGAAGGCAAGCTGATCTGCATTTGCGAGGCGTCTGATGCAGACCGGTTGTTGGCGATCATGAAGGCACACCCGCTGGGGCAGAATGCTGCGAAGATCGGCGAAATCGTGGAGGACGCCGATTGCATGGTGGTCATGAAGACCGGCTTCGGCGGCTCCCGTGTTGTCGACTGGCTCTCGGGTGAGCAGCTGCCGCGCATCTGCTGAGGGCCGCATTGGCCCCAAGGCTCTTTCCCAATCCGATGCTTGGCATCCCGGTTTGGCGCAGCCAGGACGAGATCCGGTACACACCGGCCTTTGTGTTCCTCCAGGAGAGGCTGCTTTGTTATCTCAGCCAGGGACTTGAGAGGACGCGTTCGCAGCGCGGCTCATGACCGGGTTCCGGATCTGCGGGCGGCTGCGCCTTCCTTGTCCGGAATGACGGTGAAGGGGCAAGCGGTTCTCGGGGCTTGGCCTATCCGCCCTTTACCTTCAGCTTGCCATTGTCCTTCTTGTCCTGGCCGTCGTTGGCCCATGTGATGCGCAGGTCCAGGCGGGACTGGTCGTCTTCCGTGGTGGCTGTCACCCTGATGGCCATCAGACCTTTCGGGTGCAGGGTAATCTCGCCAGTGTCGTCACCGAATTGCAGCTCGCCCTTGGCGATGCCACGCTTGACGGCGTCGAGCAGTTTCTGGATCGATTTCCTGTCCTGCAGGGACTGGTGCCGGAAACGGCCCTTGCGTTCCATCATGACGACAATCCGTGTTGCTGGAGAATGTGCGCCGGATTGAACAGCTTGGCGTGGGGATAATCCCGGCTGATGCCGACGATGTTGCCATCCGGGCAGATGATCGTGGCGCCGGTGCCAATGCCTTCAAGACCTTCGGAGCTTCTGGAATGCCGGTCGAGCGTGATGTCCGCTTCCAGATGCAAGAGGCCGTGCTTGGCCGTCAGCTCCTGTCCGCTGTGCCTGTTGACGTGCCCCTGTACCAGCATCCTGATGCCGGCAAGATGGAGATCGTCTACGCCGGTTTCGGTCAGGGGATGGTCCACATCCCGGTATTTCGTGCGCATCAGATTGGCGATGGTGCCGGAGTAGAACACGAAGGGATCCTTCCGGCTTTCCTTCCGAAAGCGGCGATTGACGTGGGCCACACCTTTTGCCGAGATCTGTGCAGCCATGTGATCATCGATACCGGCATGCACGAACAGCAGCGAGCCGCTCTGATGCACGGCCTTGAGGCTTTGAAAGAACCAGGCGTAGCGTCCGCCGGGTTCAACGAAGAGTTCCCGGCATTTGAGCGCGGCAGCATACAGCTGACGAATGGTAAGGCCGACTTCGGCGGCGTGTTCCGCGAACTTGTCCGCCTTCTTCTTAAGCCGCTGCATTTCCTTGCGGATGGCCGCGTCACTCAGATAGCGTGAGGCTGCCTTCGGAAATTGTCTGGTCCACTTCTTTCCCGGAACCATCAGCGACAGGCAGGTTTCCTCGTCGGGCAGCATGGCGAGGTTGGCCGAGCTGCCGACATACCGCTCGTGCACTTCCTTCAAGAGCGGCATCACCTTCTTTCCCATGCGAACGAACATATGGGCGTTGAGCGAGCTGCGCTTGACCGTGAGGGCTTCGAGACCGAGGTAAAGCCGCAGGTCGTGGTTGCCGGCGAGGATGACGACATCGGCGCCGGTTTTCAGCAGGGCGCTGAGGCTGTCGAGAAGGTCCAGATTGCTGGGGCCCTTGTCCAGGCAATCGCCACCGATGATGAACTGGCAGCTTCGGCCGAAGGGCGTCAGGTGAAAGTCGCTCAGACCATTTCCATTGCGCTGGATTGTCCGTGCCGCCGTCAGGGATCTCAACAGACTTTCCGCATCCGCATGCAGGTCGGAAATGAAGATCACCGGCTTTTCCGGCCAGTCCCAGGGGCCAAGAGCATTTGCCCGGGCAAGGCTGCCGACAACACCGGGAAGGGTGCTTTCGGTGGTGAACTGGCCGAGGGGCAGATTCCCGATGGGCGCTAGTGGCCAGGGGACACAGCTTTCGGGCAGGCCGAGATCAATGGCTTCCGCCTGGTCCATCGGCGGCAGAAGCGGGGTCAGTGGCAGATGGGTCATCATGGCAGCAATCCGGTTCAATCCGTTGCGGTTTCAAGTGGCTGTCGCAGTTTCCAGTCACCCCGGTGGTGCACCCAGGTGCCGTCGCTCTCCAGTTTCAGGACGACGGCGCGCGCGTGGTGCATGCTGAGCTGGCGGATCTGATCAAACGTCAGCACACCCAGGCAATGGGCGGCATGTCGTATGGAAGCACCGTGGCCGACGAAGATCCGGGCACCGGGTCCAGCCTCGTCATCCAGATCTTTCATCTTCTGATTCAGGAACGCAGCCACCCGCTGTCCGGCTTCCATCAGGCTCTCAGCGCCCTGAACCGGCAGTCTGTGGTGGCTATTCGACTTCCAGTCTCCCGGCAGCGGTGCGGTGCGTGGATCGTCTGCTATCACCTGCTCGATTTCCCGCAAGGTCAGGTTGGCAAGGGCACCGACACTGCGTTCGGCAAGAGCTTCGTCCTCGGTGATCGTGAAGTCCGATCCGAGGACTTCACCAAGCGACTGGCCGAGAATCGCTGCCGTCTGCCAGGCTCTGAGCTGGCGTGAACACAAGATCTCCGGTGCCAGCCGGATGCCTTCCTGCCGCGCGATGTCTGCAATCTCGGCGCCAAGTTCTTGTGCCTGCACCTTGCCTACATCGGTCAGGCCATAGGGCTGCAGGGCACTCGGCGTGTCCGGTTTTTGATTGTAAGCGCCATGACGCACCAGGATGGCGAAGCGGTCTGTCATGGCGTTTGTCCCAGCAGCTCCGCACCGGCTTCAAACAGGGCGTCGAAATCGATCAGTCCCTTCACTTCCCACACCTGAACACCTTCGAGCGCCCCCAGGTAGGCCTCTGTGTCGAGCGGTGTTTTCATCGGCCAGAACGGGCCTTGCGGCGTCTGGTAGAACGGGCCGGGGTTCTTCATGATCGCGGACAGAAGATCCGGCCGGTCCTTCAGATCCGTCTTGCTTACTTCGGTCGCGTCGGCGCTGTCGCGGGACCAGTTCAACACCCAGAAATCTGTCAGGCGCGCATCGTGGGAAATGCGCCCGGGGCCATAGATGTCATCGATGAAGAGGTCGTATTTTTCTTCCAGGTGCCAGAGTTCGTCCGGTTCCAGGTTGCGCAGTTCCTCTTCGCGCTCCTCGTCGATAAGACCGGTCAGCCGTGCATTGGTGACGATGGTGCCCGGGTTGATGCGCGGCAGTTTCGGAATGCCGAGCGCATCGGTACTGTTGCCGGCATTGCGCACGAGAAGGCGGTCGTTGGTGACATACTGCGTGCCGGTGAGTTCCATCAGGCGCAACATCGAGGTGGACTTGCCGCCGCCGGAAAGGCCCGATATCGCAAGCCCCCTGTTGGGGGTGCGGACAGCCGCTGCATGACAGGCGACCCACCCCTGCCGCTGGAAGTGATTGAGAAACTGGGTGTTGATGAAGTTGATCACCTGGTTGGGGTGATCGTCCGTAGGGCCAAAGGCGATCGCCCAGTCGGGGGATTGCAGGAACTGCAGACCCGTGCGGACCTTCAGGATCAGGCGCCCGTTTTCAAGGTCGCAGACCGCATCCTTGCGGCCGGACTTTCCCGTTTCCCGCTCCCAGTCGGTGTACTCCGGGTCGAAGGGCAGTTCCATGGATCCGAGCACATGGACGATCCTGTCCGGTTCGCTCGGCGCGGAAATCACATGCTGGAAATAGCGCAACAATTCGGCCAGAAGCGCCGAAGAGGTGCATCTTACCTCGACCACATGGCCGCCGACCGTGAGGCACACCGGATCGCAGTTTCGCGTTTCCCGAGCCGGGGAAAGAGCGTCGACAACGTCCTGGACGGTTATGCCGGTCATCCGCGCACCTTTTCAATTACATGGTTGGCGTAAAGCTTGGCAGCGTCGATGCCGGCGCCTTCCAGAGCTCCCTTGAAACCACCGAAGGCCGAGACCTCAAACACGACCGGTCCGCTGTCCGTCAGGCCAACATCCACGGTGGTGAAGTCGAGATCGAACGGTTCCTGCGCGCGGCGCGCCAGTTCGATCAGGTCGGCATCAGGTTCGAACGGTTCGTATTTACCGCCGTGAAGGATGGTCGTGTTCCAGCTGTTTGTCTGGGCGACGCGGGCATAGGTGCCGAGATAGGACCCGCCGAGGAAAACTATGCCGAGGTCCCTGCCGGAAAGATTGACCTTCTTCTGCAGGTACATCACCGGATTGTCGGCCTTGAACGCGGCAATCTTGTGCCGGAGGGCTGTTTCGCCTTCGGCGGCATCCATCAGCGTCATGCCGCGGGCCTTGGTCGAAAACAGGGGCTTGAACACCGCACTGCCGAACCGCAGGACGGCGGCCAGGGCTTCGTCTTCGCTTTCGCTCACACAGGTGGCTGGCATGGGAATGCCTGCATTGGCCAGGGTCACGGTGCAGCTCAGCCGGTTGACCAGGCCGAGAATGGACCTTGTGCTGGAAAGGACCCTGGTGCCGCTGGCCTCGGCAAGGCGCAACATCTCCAGCCGGTCCAGCGTTGCGGGGCTGTAGGTCTGGCTGATCTTCTTGACCACGATGCCGTCGAGGCTGCAAAGATCGATCTGCCCAGCCATCAGCGCCCTGGCTTCCAGATCCAGAACGACGTCGGCCATGTCGACCACGCAGCGAAAACCTGTTTGTGCTTCCAGGGCGTCCGCCAGAACTTCCGTCGACCATTTGCCGGGGATGCCGACAACGCCGATCCTGAGGTCAGTCAACGAAGATCTCCTTCATTTGCAGGCGGAACCGGGCCTCGGCGCCAGGCGGGCAGGCAAGAGCCTGTTCGATCAGGTAGCGGGCACGCAGCCACATGCGCCGGGCATGGGACTTGTCCAGAATGAACCGCGTCGACGTGGCAAAGGACCGGGCAAGGCCAAGGGCAAGCCGATATTCGAACGTGTCGTCACCCTGCTTGCGGGCGAAGGTTCTTACGGATTTGTAGAATGCGAGAGAGACATCGCTGATCCGCCGGCGTGTTTCCCTGTCGAGCACCTGAAGCCGGTAATTCGAGACCATGAACACGGAAACGTCCTGGACGTAGTCCATGTAGCGGGAGCGATGCAGGTCGACGAAGTGGATCCGGTTCTCGCCGGGGTCGTAGATGATGTTGTCGACGTTGAAGTCACCATGGATATAGACGGAAAAGGGAGCTGTTACCCTTGCCTCGCGGTCGGCTGCCTCGATGATCAGGGCGTCGAGCGAGGGAAGGGTTTCTCCCGCGAAATGGATGCCGGTTTCCTTGAATTCCGGGTGAACCCTGCGGACGTCACCAAGGCGTTTGCCAAGTTGCTGCATGCTGCCGAGATCCGCCGGTTCTGCAGTCCGCGTCTGCTTCCAGACGTCTTTCAGCGTGCGGGAAAGACTGGCAAGTGCCTGGTTGCGCAGGGCGTCGCCTTCGTTCAGGACGATGTGCTCGAAGGTCAGGCCGGGCAAATGTTCGATCAGGAGCGCTGCCGACTGGTCGCGTTTGCGGTAGGACAGGATTTTCGGGGCAAGGCCTGGATAGATGGAATGCCAGCTTTTCACCCCCTGGCGCTCTTCCTTGACCTTGCTCTTGTCGCCATCCTTGAAGACCGCCGTAACCGTTTCGGTCTTCTTGTCCTTGATGGCGGAGATGGAACTTCCCGACCTGGTTTCGGCAATCGTTTCAATGGTGACATCGTCGCTGGCCGTGTCCAGGTCCGACATCAGGCTTTGCAGGGCGAAATAGCGTTCGAAATTGACTGCCTGTCCGATGTTGGCGGAAATCAGCGCTTCGCTTATGGCCCGCAGGGATTCGCCCATGCGCTGGAATTCGCTGGCGACCAGCAGGCTGTTGGCGATGTCGGCCGGCAACCGGTCCGGGTTGCGCATGTCGCGTGTGTAGGCCTTGAAGAGCTTGCGGTAGTCAGCCTCGATCTTGTTCTGGAGCTGGCCGATCTCTATGGCCTTTTCACTGTCCCTGCTGAGAAGGGCGTCCTCGATGCGGGCAACGCCTTGCCGGACACGACTGACGATCGCGGGATAACGTTCAGGTTCGAGCGTTACAAAGGTTTCGATGCGCTCTGCATGGCGCAAGGATTGGCGCACCAGGTTGGCGATGCGCTGAAGATCGGTGGCGACAAACTCAAGGCTGCGCAGGGTAAGATGTTTGCGATCGTTCTTTCTGGCTCCGGCCATCTGCTGGACACAGGCCGCAAGAATCCGGCTCTTCAGGTTATGGGCGTATCCGGCACGGTCCATGATCCGGCGTGCCGTCGCTGCCGTCGGTTCCTTGAAGAAGGCTTCAAGCTGTATGAGCTGACCATCGATTTCCGCGCACAGAAAACGGAGATTTTCCCGAATGGTCTTTGGGGCATTAATCATTATGGGGTCCGAGATAGACTTCGGGCTCCCGCGTACAGCCAAGTGAAAACAGTTTTGTGACATAAAGCGGACGTAGCTGTTGAGCTTCGTCGAAACCTATCCAGCGTGTCCCGACCTGATGCGGGTCCGGGCGTGGTCCCAATACCGGTTGGTAGTCTTCGGCAACGCTGCAGGCGAAAATGAAATCGAGCTGGTGCTGATATTCTCTTGCGGCCTGTTTGCGCCGATGAACTTCCGCCACATGCATCAGGTGCGACACGGTGATTGCGGCACCGATTTCTTCCACGCATTCGCGCTTCAGGCAGGCTTCAAGCGTTTCGCCCGGGTCCTGCTTGCCGCCGGGCAGAGTGAAGTACCGGCCTTTGACGGGGTGTCGCTTGTCTTGCACCAGCAGCCGGTCACCCCGGCGGATAAAGGCTCTTGGTGTTGAGCGGATGACGGGCCGAAACACGGCACCTTTTAGGGGCGCGTCACTTGCGATGGATCTCGCTCCCTGTTCAGGCCTGCCGGTTCGGGACCTGCCAGACCGGCTGGCGCAGCTTCTGTCAGGGGCCCGCTTCGGCTTTCAGCAGGGCCGTGATGGGGCGAGTATAGGTGAGTCGCTCACCGCGAGCGAACCGATCTTCGACTGTTCACGGTTTCAAGTGGTTCCAGGCCGCTCAGATATCCGGCCCCATGGCGCGACCTTCTGTCGAGGGGTCGATGTCGTTGCGCAATTTCTCCAGTGCGCGCATGCGCTCCTGGGCCCGCTTCTGGTTCTCACGGGTGACGCCGGTGATGAGCACTTCGGCAATCGCCATGAGCGCCAGCGAGGAGTCCCATGGGGAAGGGACCGCGACGCGGGCAGGCAGAACGAAGGTGGCGATGCGGCCGACCGGTGACATCCAGCTATCGGTGACAAGGGCCACGGTCGCGCCCTGTCGGGCGGCAGCTTCGGCAAACTGGATGATTTCAGCCTGGTAGCGCCGGATATCGAAAACGACGACGACGTCCTTCGGACCGATGCCGATGAGCTGGTCCAGCCAGTTGCCCTGCTGGCCGGCAACGTGATTGACGTTGGCTCGCACGATCCGCAGATGCGCCGCCATGTAACGGGCAAGGCCGTCGGTAAAGCGGCCCCCGATCAGGTGCACATGCTTGCGTTCGTCTGACAGCAGCTTGACGAGGCCGGTCAGTTCACCTTTCGGCAGATGGGCAAAGGTCTCGCGCACATTTTCCAGAAGCTGGCTGACATGGGGGTCGCCGACCGGGTCGTCTTCCATGTTGGCACTGCGGGCGAGTGGCGAATTCAGCTGGCTTTCCAGTTCGCCGCGGAGCTTGCGCTGAAACTCGGCGAAGCCGGGAAAGCCCAGGCGGCCGACGAAGCGCAGGATGGTGGGGGAACTGACCCCCGCGGCTTCTGCAAACTGGGCGACGGTGCCCAGTCCCTGCATCGGGTAATTGGCCAACAACGCATGCGCCGCCTTCTTTTCCGTGGCGGTGAATTCGTCCAGACGGTCGCGAATATCTTCCAGAAGAGGACGTTCCATGGGCGTCGGCCTTTATGACGGTCCGCGGCACTGAATTTCATTTGACAGCCGCTGCAATCTGCGTATCAAATATTACAGAAGTTAGTTAAGTCGGCAATCCTGTAATAAACATTACAAAATGCAGGGCCGATCTTTCAGGGAGTAGGGAATGGGTTCGAATCCCCAGACCGGAGGAATGACTCGGGCTGTCGCCGTTGAAAATGCGGAGGGAGCGGGGCCTTTCGTTTTTGTCTGCGATCACGCTTCCAACTTCTTTCCGCCCCCCTACGATACATCGCTCGGGATTACCGATGCGGACAAGATTGCGCATATCGCTTGGGACCCGGGAGCGCTCGGCGTTGCCAGGGGGCTGGCCAAGAGCCTTGATGCGCCGCTGGTCCATACCACTGTCTCGCGCCTGATCATCGACTGCAATCGCGAGGAAAACCGGCCTGACCTGATCCCGTGCCTTAGCGAAACCACCAAGATTGCGGGCAACCAGGACCTGTCGGCCGATGAGAAGACCTTCCGTCTGGACCTTGCGCACCGGCCGTTTCACGACGCCATCGACAATGTGATCAGCCAGCGTCTCGAGCGCGGGCTGCCGACAGCGGTGGTCTCTATCCATTCGTTCACACCGGTCTACAAGGGACAGTCCCGTCCCTGGGAAATCGGCCTCATCTACGACAGGGACCGGCGTCTTGCCGATCCGGTCCTGGAGGGCTTGAAGGCCAAGTGTGGCCTGACCGTTGGAGACAACGAGCCGTACGCTCCGTCCGATGGTGTCTATTATACAATCCGTCGGCACGGCGAGGATCGCAAGCTGCCTTGCCTGATGATTGAAATCCGCAACGACGAAGTGAAGACCTCGGCAGAAGAAGCGCAGTGGAGCGATCTTCTGGCGCCCCTGCTGGAGCACGCCGCGCAAGCCGTTGGCGGGCAGACGCAGGGAGAAGCCCATGCTTAAGGCTGCCCGCATCTATATCTGCATCGTCGACGGCTTCAATCGGGGTCTCGGCAAAATAATCATGTGGGGGGTCTTCGTCATGGCGGCGATCCTTCTGTGGTCGTCGATCTCCAAGACCTTCTTCAATCCATCGCTCTGGACACTGGAAGTCGCCCAGTTCGCGATGGTTGCCTATTACATTCTGGGCGGGCCCTATTCCATACAGCTCGGCTCCAATGTGCGCATGGATCTGTTCTATGCCGAGTGGAGCACCAAGAAGAAGGCCTGGTTCGATGCCTTCACGGTGCTGCTGCTGATGTTCTATCTCGGCGTGCTGCTCTATGGCGCGTTGAATTCCACGGCGTACTCGCTTGGCTATTTCGGCAAGGACTCGCTCAGCTTCTGGTGGGACCTGTTCGTTTCCTTCATCACCGGTGGTCCTGACGCGGCAGCTGAAAAGCTCGGCTATATCGAGCGCAGCCCGACGGCCTGGCGGCCCTATCTCTGGCCGGTCAAACTCATAATGATCATTGGATTTGTTTTGATGCTGCTGCAGGCCATCTCGGAATTCATCAAGGATATCGCCCTGATCAAGGGAGAGACGCTCTGATGTCATACGAGATGATCGCTCTCCTGATGTTCTCGTCGATGATGCTGATGCTCCTGACGGGGCAGCGCGTTTTCGGCGCCATCGGTGGCATTGCCGCAATCGCCGCTCTGGCCCTTTGGGGCACTGGCGGTGGCGACATTCCTTTCTCCGCGGCCATGAAGCTGATGAAGTGGTATCCGCTGCTGACGCTGCCGATGTTCATCTTCATGGGCTATGTGCTGTCGGAAACCAAGATCGCCGACGACCTCTACAAGATGTTCCACGTGTGGATGGGCCCGCTCAATGGCGGTCTGGCTATTGGCACGATCCTGCTGATGGTCCTGATTTCCGCCATGAACGGTCTGTCGGTTGCCGGCATGGCCATCGGTGCGACCATCGCCTTGCCGGAACTCCTCAAACGAAAATACGACAAACGGATGGTCACGGGGGTAATCCAGGCCGGGTCGTCGCTTGGCATTCTGGTGCCGCCGTCCGTGGTGCTGGTGCTTTATGCGATGATCGCGCGCGCTCCTGTCGGCCAGCTCTGGCTGGCGGGGGTCGTTCCTGGTCTGATGATGGCAGCCATGTTCGTCGTCTACATCGCGATCCGCTGCAAGATCCAACCTGAACTTGGCCCTGCGCTGACGAAAGAAGAGCGCGACGCCTCCAAGGACGAGAAATACCATCTGCTTCTGGCAGGCATCCTGCCGATCATCATCTTTGCGGTGATGATGGTACCGTTCGTCAAGGGCTACACCAGCCTGGTGGAAAGCTCGGCCATTGGTGCTCTGGCCGCCCTGGTGGCTGCCATCATCCGTCGCCGGATGACCTGGGATATCCTGAAGCTTTGCCTGAAGAACACGCTCGGCATTTCGTGCATGTTCATGTGGATCATCCTTGCCGCCCTCGGGTTCGGCGCGGTGTTTGACGGTCTGGGCGCGGTCAAGGCCATCGAGAGCCTCTTCACCGAACAGCTCGGCCTGTCGCCGTGGATGATCCTGATCCTGATGCAGCTGTCCTTCCTGGTGATGGGCACCTTCCTGGATGATACGGCGATGCTGGTCATCGTGGCACCGCTTTACGTGCCTCTGGTCGCAAGCCTTGATCTGGGCATGCCGGCGGGCGAAGTTCTGATCTGGTACGGGGTGCTCTACACGATCACCACGCAGATCGCCTACATGACACCGCCCTTTGGCTACAATCTATTCTTGATGCGGGCGATGGCGCCCAAGGAAATCAGCATGCGCGACATCTACGGCTCGATTACGCCGTTTGTCGCGGTGATGGTCCTGGCGCTCGTCCTCGTCATGGTTTTCCCGCAAATTGCCCTGTGGTTGCCGGATCTGGTTTACGGCAGGTAGCAAGGAACGGGACAAGAAGACAACGTCCGGAGGAAAAACGGAGTTGGACCGCGGACTTACGAGAGCCGGAAAACGGCCGCACCGCTTTAGCTGAATGTGAAACTTAGGGGAACTTGAGATGACCAACAGACGTGAGTTTCTGAAAAAAGCCGGTATCGGCACTGCCGCCGCCGCCGGAGCGACCACCCTTGCGGCTCCGGCCGTGCATGGCCAGTCGCAGATCAAATGGCGCCTCCAGACCTATGCCGGTCCGGCGCTTGCCGAACACGTGATCAAGCCGCATATCGATGCCTTCAACAAGGCCGCCAACGGCGAGATGGTGATCGAGCTCTACACCGCCGACCAGTTGGTGCCGACGGGCGAACTGTTCCGCGCCATGCAGCAGGGCACGATCGATGCCGTTCAGTCGGACGACGACAGCATGGCGTCCCCGACCGAAGTCACCGTCTTCGGCGGCTACTTCCCGTTCGCTTCCCGTTATTCCCTCGACGTGCCGGTGCTGTTCAACCAGTACGGCCTGAAGGAAATCTGGGAAGAGGAATATGCCAAGGTTGGCGTGAAGCACATTTCCGCAGGTTCCTGGGATCCGTGCCACTTTGCCACCAAGGACCCGATCCGTTCTCTGAAGGATCTTGAAGGCAAGCGCGTCTTCACCTTCCCGACAGCCGGCCGTTTCATGAGCCAGTTCGGCGTCGTGCCGGTCACCCTGCCGTGGGAAGACATCGAGGTCGCCGTTCAGACCGGCGAACTCGACGGCATTGCCTGGTCGGGCATCACCGAGGATTACACCGTCGGCTGGGCGGATGTGACCAACTACTTCCTGACCAACAACATCTCGGGTGCGTGGGCTGGTTCGTTCTTCGCCAACCAGGAGCGCTGGAACGAGCTTCCCGATCACCTGAAGACCATGCTGCAGCTTGCCATGGATGCGTCGCACTACTATCGCCAGTGGTGGTACTGGGGCGGTGAAGCCAACCTGCGCGTCAACGGCACCAAGATGGAGCTGACCTCCATTCCGGACGCCGAATGGGCAACGGTTGAAGAAGCTGCCATGGCCTTCTGGGACGAGATCGCAGCTGAATCCCCGACCAAGGCAAAGGTCGTGGAGATCTTCAAGAAGTACAATCAGGACATGAAGAAGGCCGGCCGGCCTTACCGCTATTCCTGATAGAAACCCGGACCGTGCCGGCCATCGGCAGGCACGGTCGGATCTGCCGGTCCGGAGCGACACCTCCGGACCGGGAATTTCCGGAATTAAATTCTCGACCGCTCAACCTGGAACAACCGTAAAATGCCTGGCAACCTGACCTTTGATGCACTGAAGTCTCTCGTCTCATCCGGCGAGATCGACACGGTGCTGACCTGTATCGTCGACATGCAGGGACGGCTGATGGGCAAGCGTTTCCACGCCCAGCATTTCGTCGACAGTGCCTATCACGAGACCCATTGCTGCAACTATCTGCTGGCAACCGACCTGGAGATGTACACGGTCGAAGGCTATGCGGCGACGAGCTGGTCCGGCGGGTACGGCGACTATGTCATGAAACCGGATCTTTCCTCCCTGCGGCGGGTGCCGTGGCTGGAAGGCACGGCCATGGTGATGTGCGATGTCCTCGATCACCACACCCACAAGGAAGTGCCGCATTCCCCGCGTGCGATGCTGAAATCGCAAGTCGCGCGTCTGGAGGAACTTGGGCTGACGCCGATCATGGCGACCGAGCTGGAGTTTTTCCTGTTCGAGAAAAGCTTTGAGGACATGCGCAAGGGCGGCTACCGCGATCTGGAGCCGATTTCCGGTTACAACGAAGATTACCATATCCTGCAGACCACCAAGGAAGAGGATGTGATGCGCCCGGTGCGCAATCACCTCTATGCCGCCGGTATCCCGGTCGAGAACACCAAGGGTGAAGCCGAAGCCGGGCAGGAAGAGCTCAATATCAAATATGCACCGGCACTCGACACGGCCGAATATCATACCATCGCCAAGCATGCGGTGAAGGAAATTGCCTGGGCAAAAGGGCGTTCCGCGTCGTTCCTT
Organism: Labrenzia sp. 5N; assembly: GCF_012395805.1. Classification (NCBI taxonomy): domain Bacteria; kingdom Pseudomonadati; phylum Pseudomonadota; class Alphaproteobacteria; order Hyphomicrobiales; family Stappiaceae; genus Labrenzia; species Labrenzia sp. 5N. The sequence continues at coordinate 121,838 of NZ_JAAZTM010000013.1, forward strand.
GCCAAGTGGCATCATTCCCGCGTCGGGTCTTCGTCCCATGTGCACCAGTCGCTGTTCGACAAGGACGGCAACAACGTCTTCGTGGATGCCAAGGGCGAATACGGCATGTCCGAGACCATGCGCCACTACATGGCCGGGCTCATAAAGTATGCACCGGACTATACCTATTTCCTGGCGCCCTACATCAACAGCTACAAGCGGTTCCAGAAGGGCACCTTCGCGCCGACCAAGACCGTGTGGTCGGTCGACAACCGCACCGCCGGCTTCCGGCTCTGCGGCGAAGGCACCAAGGGCCTTCGCGTCGAGTGCCGCATCGGCGGTTCCGACCTCAATCCCTATCTGGCACTGGCGGTTCAGATCGCTGCCGGCATCAAGGGCATGGAAGAGAAGCTGGAACTCGACGCTCCGACCACCGGCGACGTCTACGACGCCAAGAAGGCGAGGGAAATTCCGCACACTTTGCGCGAGGCCCGCGAGACCCTGCGCAAGTCGAAATTCCTGCGTGAAGCGTTCTCCGACCAGGTGATCGACCACTATTCCCGCGCCGCCGAATGGGAGCTGGAGGAGTTCGACCGTGTGGTCACCGATTACGAGATTGCCCGCGGCTTCGAGCGGGCGTAAGAGGCGATGAAGCACTAGAAGGCAAGCTGCTTGGTTACCCCTCATCCTGAGGAGGACCGCCAGGTCCGTCTCGAAGGATGGGCGGCACACCGGACAAGCGGCCATCCTTCGAGACAGCGCTCGCGCGCTTCCTCAGGATGAGGGAGGCGGGTGCTGAAAAACAAGAAATCGGAGCCAACCACTTTCAACAAACCGTCCGTAGAGGCGGTTCTGAGAGGTTCAAAATGTCAGATGTCATCAAGCTGATTTCCCCCATCGACGGTTCGGTCTATGCCGAACGCACGGCGCTGGACGACGCCGCGGTCGACCGGGTGGTTTCCACCGCACGGACCGCACAGGCAAGCTGGGCTGCCGTGCCGGTTGCCGAACGCGTTGCCTATTGCCTCAAGGCGCTGGAAGCGCTGAAGGCGATGAACGAAGAAGTCGTGCCCGAACTGGCCTGGCAGATGGGCCGGCCGATACGTTTCGGTGGCGAACTCGGCGGCACCATCGAGCGTACCGAATATTGCGCGAAGATCGCTGCTGAAGCGCTGGCCGATGTGGAGCGCACCGACAAGGCGGGCTTCAAGCGCTACCTGCGCCGCGTGCCGCTCGGCATCGTCATGGTGATCGCGCCGTGGAACTATCCGTTCATGACGGCGATCAATACCATCATGCCGGCGCTGATGGCAGGCAACGTGGTCGTGCTGAAGCATGCCGCGCAGACCCTTCTGGTCGGTGAGCGCCTCGCCAAGGCCTTCGAGATTGCCGGTCTGCCGAAGGGCGTTTTCCAGAACATCGTCCTGACCCACCAGGGCACGGAAAAGCTGCTCGGTTCCGGTCTGATCGACCATGTTAACTTCACAGGTTCCGTCGGCGGCGGACGTGCCATCGAAAAGGCGCTGGCCGGTACCTTCGCGACGCTTGGCCTGGAACTGGGCGGCAAGGACCCGGCATATGTGCGGGCTGATGCAGACCTGAACTATGCGGTTGAGAATCTGGTCGATGGTGCATTCTACAACGCCGGCCAGTGCTGCTGCGGCATCGAACGCGTCTATGTGCATGAAAGCCTCTACGACCGCTTCGTCGAAGGCTTTGTCGATCTGACCAGCCAGTACAAGCTGGGCAATCCGCTGGATGAAGCGACCACTCTCGGCCCGATGGCCCAGGCGCGTTTTGCCGCCTGGATCCGCGAGCAGACGCAAGAAGCTCTGCGCAAGGGCGCGAAGGCGCACATCGATACTTCCAAGTTCGAAGCCGACAAGGAAGGCACGCCCTACCTGGCTCCGCAGGTGCTGACGGACGTCAATCACCAGATGTCCGTGATGCGCGAAGAAAGCTTCGGCCCGGTCGTCGGCATCATGAAGGTGAAGGACGACGAGGAAGCGCTGCAGTTCATGAACGACAGCCCCTATGGCCTCACCGCATCGATCTGGACCGAAGACGTTCAGGCCGCTGCAGAGATCGGCGACAAGATCGAGACCGGCACCGTGTTCATGAACCGTTGCGACTATCTCGACCCGGCGCTTGTCTGGACTGGCGTCAAGGACACCGGCAAGGGCGCTGCCCTTTCCGAAATCGGCTTCCACAATCTCACCCGGCCGAAGTCGTTCCACTTCCGTCTGGAACATTGAGGCCGGTTTGACAAACGACCGAGCAAGCCCAGTTTCCTGGTCCCAAATCGGGCAGGGTGATTGAGCTTGCTCCCCTCTCCCCCTTGAGGGGGAGATGTCTCCGCAAGGAGACAGAGGGGGGTGCCAGCCCCTCGGCAAACTAGGCACCGGAATATACGCAGAGCCCAGTCACCCCCCTCCGTCAGCTTGGCTGACATCTCCCCCGCAAGGAGGGAGAGGGGTGCAAGAGGCAATGCCGAGACTTGTAACTGCCTCCCTTGTCGGTGTGGCAGCGACCAGAACCCTGAGTTTCAAGACAACGAGACACCCATGAGCTCACTTCCTTCCGTCAATTGGTCCTATCCGACCTCCGTTCGCTTCGGTGCCGGCCGCATCAAGGAACTTCCCGATGCTGTCAAGGCCACTGGAATGGCCAATCCGCTGCTGGTCACCGACCCGGGCCTTGCCGGCCTGCCGATGGTCGCAGAGGCGATTGCAAGCCTGGAAGCTGCCGGCCTTAAGGCTGCGGTCTTTTCCGACGTCAAGCCGAACCCGGTCGACAGCAACATTGCTGCCGGTGTCGCCGCCTACAAGGCCGGTGGCCATGATGGTGTCATCGCTTTTGGTGGCGGTTCGGGCCTCGATGCAGGCAAGCTGATCGCCTTCATGTCCGGCCAGACCCGGCCGATCTGGGACTTCGAAGATATCGGCGACTGGTGGACCCGCGCAGATCCGGCCGGTATTGCGCCGATCGTCGCGGTGCCGACCACTGCCGGAACCGGCTCGGAAGTTGGCCGCGCGGGTGTTGTCACCAACGAAGCGACGCACACCAAGAAGGTTATCTTCCACCCGAAAATGCTGCCGGCCATTGTGATCTGCGATCCGGAACTGACCGTCGGCATGCCGCGCTTCATCACCGTCGGCACCGGTATGGACGCTCTGGCACATTGCCTGGAAGCCTATTCCGCACCGATGTATCACCCGATGTCCGAAGGCATCGCGCTTGAAGGCATGCGGCTGGTGTTTGAAAACCTGCCGAAAGTTGCCGCGGATGCGTCCGATCTTGAAGCACGTGGTCACCTGATGAGCGCGGCCGCCATGGGTGCTGTTGCCTTCCAGAAGGGCCTCGGAGCGATCCACTCGCTGTCTCATCCGGTCGGCGCGCTTTATGACACTCACCACGGCATGACCAACGCGGTCTTCATGCCTTACGTGCTGCAGTTCAACAAACCGGCCATCGAACAGAAATTCGAGCGGCTTGCCGGTTTCCTTGGCATCGCCGGCGGTTATCAGGGTGTACTCGATGCAATCCTGAAACTGCGTGAAGACCTCGGCGTACCGCACACGCTTGCCGGTCTCAATGTCGATGACAGCAAGCGCGACCTGATTGCCGAAATGGCGATTGTCGACCCGACCGCAGGCGGCAACCCGGTTCCGCTGACCAAGGAAGGCGCATTGGAAATCTTCGAAAAGGCTCAGCAGGGTACCGTCTGAAGCAAGACCCCTTGACCTCGAAGGCGCACCGGATACCGGTGCGCCTTTTTTTGTTTTTCAGGCCATCTTTCGCAATCACGGCCAAGCGTAGCCAAGCCGGGCCGGTGTGCCGCGGGGCCAGCAGATGGACCAGAACTGTTCGCGGACAGCTTTGACGCTCTCCGATCCCGGGTCTTCTCTTAGCTGCGTCGCGGATGACGTACTCAGAGCCTTTGCACTTCAGGTCGCTCTGATCGATCCCAGGATGAGGTTGGTGGTGTGTGCATTGCTGGCGCTCAGCGCGCCATTCGGTCTTTCTGTTCGAGATCGCGGCTCTCCGCCTTCCGCCACTGATCCGGCGTCATGCCGGTCACCCGCAGGAATTCGCGGTTGAAATTCGACTTGGTCGAAAACCCTGCCCGGTACATGGCCTCGGTCACCGTGATGCCGTCCTGGCGCAGCAGCGTGCAGACATCCTTGATCCTGAAATCGTTCACATAGCGTGAGACATTCATGTCGCGCACCCGGTTGATCGCCTGCGAGAGCTGACGGGCGGGCAGACCGGCACGGCGAGCCAGCCTTGAGAGGTTGAGCGTGTCGTCGCGATGAAGGTGCTGTGCCATCATCAGGGCGTCGACTCGCGCGACGATTTCCGCGTCTTCGGAGGTGGCGGTCTGGGCCGCGGGTTCCGGCTCGGTGTTTGTCTCCGTCTGGGCATGGCCTGCCGTGCGGGCGGCAAGACCGATCAGCAGCAGGCTGACTATATTTGCGTTACTGACCAGAATGGCTGCATGGCTGCCGCCCGAGCGTTCGAAATCGAAAAGGATCACCAGATCGAACAGGGCGGACAGGCACAGGCAGAAGGCGGCCAGCCACAAGGCGCGGTGGGCAGCGGCAGCTTCGTCAAGACGGGCAAGTCCGAGGCCGTCCGGTCCGCGCCAGGCGATCCGTGCCAGGGCTACGGCATAGGCCAGGAACAGCAGCACCAGGGCACTATCCAGCAAGATAGGCGCCGCAAGCATCAGACCCAGAATGACGAGTGCGGCCAGTGGCGCCGCTGCCAGGCGAAACCGTCCGGGCGCGGCCTGATCGACGAGACCGCGAAAGCTCTCATAGGCAAGAGGGGGAAGCAGAGCGGCCAGCAGCGGCTGCACGAAGCGCAAAGCGTCGACGTTATATCCCCAGCGCAGGCCCAGGACGATGGATTGCAGGCAGCACAGGGCAATCAGCATCAGGAAGGCGCGTGTGGCTGTTGCTCCGTTGCTTTTCTTCAGGAACACAAAGACAAGCGCCAGAAGCAACGCGTTGACGAAGGGCAGGGGAACAAACAGCACGGGCAAGGCACCTCGATGGGGCGATGGCGGGGACCTTTATCGCGATCCGGCATGACTGAATCGTGAAAGAGGACGCTTTCCATCACGGCCTTAGCAAGAATTCGGTCATTGCTCCACTGACTGAAAGACCCCTCATGAAAATACAATCTCTTTTCTTGCCGTTGGTTCTCACGCTGGCCGTCACCACACCAGCCAAGGCCCAGGAACCGGTGGGTGTTCGCGAGATCTCGGTAAATTCGAAAGCCAGAGGCGAGGATCTCACTGTTCTGGTCTGGTACCCGGCCAAGCCGGGCGGGGAGGCGGTGCTGATCGGCGATGACAGGATCTTCGAAGGCACGCCAGCATTGACCGATGCCGCAAGGGCGGAAGGGATGTATCCGCTGATCGTGCTCTCGCACGGGTCGGGAGCGTCAGTCGAAAAGATGGCCTGGATCGCGAGCGAACTTGCCGGCGAAGGCTTTATTGTTGCCGGTGCAAATCACCCCGGCACCACCAGCGGCGATTCCACGCCGGAAGATACGCCGAAGCTCTGGCAACGCACGGACGATCTCGCCACGGTGATCGATGAGTTGCTTGCCGATCCGGACTGGTCGGTGTCAATCGATCGAGGAAATATCGGGGCGCTCGGTTTTTCCCTTGGCGGCGCTGCCGTTCTGGAAAGCGTGGGTGCAACGGCAAGCCTGGAGGCTTATGTCGACTATTGCGACACCAATCCGCAGATGCCGGACTGCCAATGGTTCATGGGCGGCAGAGCCTTTGTCGACAGGGAGGAAATCAAGGTCGAGCCGCTTGATCTGCGGACGGTCGACAAGGTTCTTTTCGAACAAAAGAGCCATGATGCCCGGGTCAAGTCTGTTATTGCTGTCGATCCGGCGCTGGCGGCTGCCTTTCAGGAGCAAAGCTTCGCGGGCGTCGGTATGCCGCTGCATTTCCTCAATCTTGGCGTGGCAGGGCAGATCGATGTCGGTGTGCGTTCTGCGCATCTGGCCGCTGCTGCGCCAGACGCCGATCTGGATCACATCGAGGATGCCGTTCATTTCAGCTTCCTGCCCGTGTGCAAGCAAGACGCGATTGCCTTCATGAAATCCATCGGTGAGACGGACAGCCTGTGCACCGATGGTGGCGGCAGGTCTCGTGCCGAGCTGCACGATCAGATGGCCAAGATGATCGTTGACGCTTTCCGGGAAGATTTGAAGGCGGCAAACTGACGGCCTGGCTGGGGACACGATCGAGCTTTTTGCTCAAGTGGACTGCAGCCTCCCGTGCTTTCAGGGGTGGGAGGCTGCCGGTCGGCTCAAGGTGTCAGGATGAAGCGCCCTGGCTGCGTTCGATCAGCTTCAGCACTGCCACAAGCACGATGCCGTAGAGAACATGGCCAACGAGGGCGACCCAGACGATGCCACTGAAGTTCAGGAAGAAGGGCAGGCCAGCGACCGATGTGATGCCGCCGATGGCGAAGACCCAGAGACCGAAACCGTAAATTGCCGACGGCAGGAGCCAGTGGGTGTTGCCGACCACGCGCTGCCACAACGGCGCGAAGATGAACATCCAGCCGACAGGGTAGCCGATCAGTCCGACGGCGTAGAAATGGACGAAATATCCGCCGAAGTCACCGTTCGGAAGACCCAGGCTGCCAAGCAGGCTTTTTGCGAGGCCGTGCGGTGAAAGGGTCGCGAAACCCAAAGCCGGACTGATGATCTGGCCCCAGAGGTCGAACGCGTTGGTTGCAAAGAAGCCTGAGATGAACATCAGACCGAGCGTATGAAAACTCAGGGCGGGCAGGGTGCCGGCAGTCTGGGCCTGGCTGGAAGTCGTATTCATGACGGGATCACTTTCCTGAGATTGTCTCTTCTGCTGGCAGATACTTGGCTCTGAATGCGATCACATGGAAATAAAATGGCGAGGGTCCTGCGTGACGAATTCGTGATGAAAAATTGACGCCTCGCAGCGGCTGTTTCCAATCTTTGGATAACGCGCCGTCGCTGTTGCTACACCTCCTCTTGCATGATCGGATGCGCCCTCTTTGCAACGCCGACAATGTGAGAATGCCGAAATGGATAAGTTGCCCGTCCGCCTCTATGCCGCTTTTGCTGCCGATGAGCGAGGCGGCAACATCGGCGGCGTTGTTTTTGAGGATACGCCGCTGTGGCCGGACGCGCGTCAGCGGATCGCTGCGGATATCGGTGCCCCGACGACGGGTTTTGTCCGCCAGAAGTCCGACAAGAGGGTCGAGGTCCGCTTTCACTCGACCTGGGCGGAAATGGATATGTGCGGCCATGTTACCGTTGCGATTTTTGCAGCGTTGCTGGCCGACGGGCGGATTGGGCCTGGAAGCTATGTTCAGGAAACACCCGCGGGGGAAATCGGTGTTGATGTCGCCTCGGACGGTGCCATCACCATGCACCAGCCTTTGCCGAAGTTCGGATTGAACGAGGCAACCGCGGACGAGATAGCTCCGCTGCTCGGCATGGAACCGGCTGGTATTCTCAGCGTTGCGGCGTCCTCGACAGCCCTTCGGCATGTTTTCATCGAAGTGGCAGATGCCGATGCTCTGGCAACCCTTCGTCCGGATGATGACGGGCTGCGCCGTTTCAGCCAGGCACGGTCGATCGACACGATGGGCATCTGGTGCCGGACAGGGCGTGGTCTGGGCAAGGCTAAGGTTCGTCTGCGGGATCTCTGCCACGGTGTCGGCGATCCGGAAGAGGCGGCGAGCGGTACCACCAATGGTGCGCTGGCCTGCCAATTGTTCCGGGCGCAAAAACTTCTGCCTGGCAATGGCGGGCAGGCGGTCCTGGTCGCGGAGCAGGGCTTCGAGATGGGCCGTCCAAGCATCGTCAGAACCGTGCTGAACACGGCTGGCGGCGAAGTCACGGGTGTTTCTGTCGGTGGGTATGCGGCCTTGCGGCTGACGGGCGAGTTTTACCTGTGAAATCCGCCGCGCCGGTGTGACGTCAGACCCGTTCGAACAGCGCTGGTCCCGTCTCGCTAAAGAGTTCGATCTCAAGCGACTTGGCCGGACCGGATGATACATCGCCAAAGACGACTGTCGAACGGGATCCGTCGGGCGCGTTTTCGGTGACGAAATCGAACACCATTACCGGCCCGTTCCAGGGCTTCAGCGGGAAGGGGATCTGTTTCGGTCCTGCCATCAGCACCAGCTTGTCGCCGTCTGCCTTGATCTCGACCTTGCCGAAATACGGGTTGGAATAGGTGCCGGTGAGAAGGTCTTGCGGAGGCGTCGGGCCGGCATCTGCCGGGCGATCCTGACCGACAGTGCTGCCACGTTTGGTGTAGAAGCCTTCGAACCTGCTCGAATATCCGCCGTACCAGTCACGGGTGATGTGGCCAAGCTGCGCCAGGTCGGTGAAGGAGGCCGTGATGGCTTCGGCTGCCCCGACAGGGGCTGCATTGGTGAGGACGACTATGCCCAGGTCAAGTGAGGGGATCATCGCAAAGCAGGTGCCCGCGCCCAGCAGGAACGCGCCGGAATGGCCGATCCGGACACGGCCGGACGGATCAGTGCCGACATTGAAACCGTAACCGTAAAAGCCGGACCTGGCATCGGGGCTGTGGGGGCGATCCGAAAAACTTTGCGGGCTGATGGCCGGCAGAAGCGCCTCGGATGCGATAAGCGGAGTTCCCGCGTGGGCGCCGTCTGCAAGCAGCATCTTCAGCCAGATGGCCAGATCGTTGGCGGTCGAACTGACGCCACCTGCCGGCGACTGGGCATCGGGTTTGCGCTGGTACAGCGGAGCAAAGCCGTCGCCGTCGCGGCTGTGTGGTATGGCGCGGTTGCTTGCTGCCATGTAGTCGGCAAAGCGTGAGCTTGTCGATGACATGCCGAGTGGTCTGTAAAGCGCTTCTTCCGAAAGGCTGCTCCAGTCGGTGCCGGCAGCCTCGGCAACGGCCTCCGCGGCGGCAGTCAGGCCGAAGTTGGTATAGGCATAGGAAATCCGGAAAGGTGCCAGCGGCAGAAGCTTCAACCTCTGCAGGATTTCCTTGCGGTCGTAACCCAGGTCTTCCAGATCGTCGCCGGCGTGGTCCGGCAGACCGGAGCGATGGCTGTAGAGGTCACCTATGGTCAGCTTTTCGGTGCGGTCGGGATCGGACAATTCGAACCAGGGCAGCAGTTCGCGCATCCGGCTATCCCAGCCGACGACGCCCTTGCTGACCTGGCTCGCAACGACGGTCGCTCCCACCGGTTTGGAGAGGGAGGCAAGCTGAAACACGGTGTCCGGCGTGATGGTTTCCGGTCCGCCAAGTCGGCGCACGCCGAAGCCCTTGGAATAGACGGTTTCGCCGCGATGAACGGCGGCAACGGCCAGTCCCGGGATTTTGCTGCGCGTCATCACGTCGGCCACGATTGCGTCAAGCTCCGCGACGGCCTTTGCAATCTGCTCGGGCGAGGCTTCAACACCTGGTGTCTGGGCAGGAGAAAGCTCCTGCGCAAACCCACGCAGCGGCAGTGTAGTCAGTGCAGCGGTCGCAGTGCCGAGAAACAGACGGCGGGAGAGTGTGTGCCGGGGCATATGCAAATTCCTTGGGGAGATACTGAAATCAAAACAAGCATATACATGATGCGCGAAACGCACCTGAGAGATCAACTTAACGACGTGTAATGCGGGTTTGTTGAAACTTCTTGGTTAAGCAACCGTGTCTTGAGCAGACAAGCAAGTGGCCGGCTCCAGAACGGCATCCGGCCGGCAGGTCGGGTGCTATTCGAGGTCGCCGTGGACGGCGACCATATCCAGTTTCGCTTCCGGGGCGGCAATGGTTCTGAAGGCTTCGCGCACACCGTCTTCGGTCAGGTCGCGCTGAACGGCGATCAGCGTGTTTTCCGGATGCTCCTCGCAAAGCTCTGCCATATAGGCCAGCTCCTGACGGGCAACACCAAGCGCCGCCTCCACGGAAGGTGCGCCGTAAATGTCGACAAAATGCTGAGCAAGCCGCTCGGCGAGGGTGGTAAGCTCGGTTTCTTCGATCGGGGTGACGGCAACGAAGGTTGCTCTGCCGAAGGTTTCCAGCCCCAGCCAGCCGTTGGCAAAGGCCTGACGTGCCTTGCCGGTCAGGTCGGCTTCGGTCCAGTCGGAAAACTCGAAGCCGCCGGACAGGCACCATTCGCCGGTACGAGCCGGGGAAAAGAAGACGTTGCGGTCGCTGTCATCCAGGTGAATGGCACGAGCGAGTTTCATCCGGTTATCCCTCAAGACGGCTGGAAAGCGGGATCAAGGTCGTGTCCTCGCCCGTTCTCAGCAACATACCAAAATTTTCATCGACACCGACGAAAGTGCCGGAGGTTCCGTCAACCTCCACCGTTTCACCCAGCGTCGGAACAAGACCGCGCCAGTCGGAATGGACGGGGCGCGGGCCGTCGTCCAGCCAGCGATTGAGCCAGTAAAGGCTATGGCGCACCCAGCACTCCAGAAGCTGGTCGGGGGTAATCTCGCCGCAGCCTTCTTCGGACAACCAGGTTCGGTCAGGATCCTTGCCGGGGTTTGATTTCCGGCTTGTCATGCTGAGTTCCAGGCCGAGGATCAGCCAGTCCGGGGTTGCCTCGGGATCCTGCGTAGACGCCTTGACGCGCATGCGCCCGCAGACCGCGCCGTTGACGCGAATCCGGCCATCCCATTCCAGGTGGACTGCCACTTCCGGCGGGGCGAGCGTGCCGAGCGCTGCCTGAAAGCCGAGGCCGCACACGGGCAGGATGGCCATGGCCTCCTCCAGCGGGACTTCCGGTGCAAAGATCAGAGCCGCCCGCAGACGTTCCCCGCCAAGGTTATAGATGACTGTTCCAGGGTCCGTGCCGGTGATGGCAAGCGCCAATGCACGTTCGAAGGGATCTGCCTGTCCGGTCAGTGCCTCGCCCTGAAAAAGCGGCGGAAACTGCACTTCGCTCATGCGTTGCCCTCCGCGATCAAAGTTCGGGCGAGCTGACGGAACACGGAAGCTTCCGGCGCTTCAGGTGTCTTGATCGAAATCGGCGTGCCGCCATCGCCGGCAAGGCGGATGTTGAGATGCAGCGGCACCTCGGCCAACAGGGGAACCCCGAGCTTTTCCGCTTCCGCAGCAACGCCGCCATGGCCAAAGACATGTTCCTCATGACCGCAGTTGGAGCAGATGTGGGTCGACATGTTCTCGATCATGCCGATAAGCGGAACCTGCATCTGGTTGAACATGCTGATGCCCTTGCGGGCATCGATCAGGGCGACGTCCTGCGGTGTCGAAACGATGATGGCGCCGTCGACGGCGAACTTCTGGCAAAGTGTCATCTGGACATCGCCGGTGCCGGGCGGCAGATCGACGATCAGCGCATCGAGCGCGCCCCATTGCACCTGGGTCATCATCTGCTGCAGAGCACCCATCAGCATCGGCCCGCGCCAGGCAACTGCCTCGTCGCCAGATGTCATCAGGCCGATGGACATCATGGTGACGCCGTGGTTGCGCAGCGGCAGGATCATCTGGCCATCCGGCGAGGTCGGCCGGCCGGAGATGCCAAGCATCTTGGGCTGCGACGGACCATAGACATCGGCATCCAGAAGCCCCACTTTGCGACCTTCGGCGGCCAGCGCACAGGCAAGGTTGGCAGCCACGGTCGACTTGCCGACGCCGCCCTTGCCCGAGGCAACCGCGATCACCCGGTCGATGCCAGGCACCTTCTGCGGCCCGGTTGTGCCCGGTGCTGGCGGTTTCGCCCGGATCGGCTGCGGTTCGGACGGTTTGGGCGCTGCGGGTTTGGCGGCCTGCGCGGCCGGCTGGTCCGCATGGGACGTCAGGATCACCTTGACGCTTTCGCAGCCTTCCAGCGCTTCGAGCTTTGTTTCCGCTTCGTGTTTCAGAACTTCCATCTCGGCCATGCGCCGCGGGTCGATCTCCAGAACGAAGCGGACCGTACCGCCATTGACCTGCAGTGCCCGCATCATGCCCGAGGCGGCAATGTCCTCGCCGGAGGCGGGATCCTTGATCGTCTTCAGAACCGACAGGGCGGTTTCGCGCGTCAGTGACACGTTAGTCCTGCCCCTCGATTTCGCCGGTGACCACGTGCTCGAGACCGAGTTCCTCGATCGTCACGACAGCTTTCACCTTGAAGGATTTTCCCGCATTCGGGCCTGCTTCGCGCACCGCATTTTCGATCGCCTGCTGCGAGGTCACACCGACCTGCTTCAGGAACTTGCGCATGGACATGTTGAAATCTTCGCTCATCTTATTCTCCTGTTGAATGCGGCGCACATTGACGGCTCGCCCGATTGAAACCTACCCTAGCGGATCTGGCCAGCAACGTGAGGGAGGAGCGCGTGGGCTGCCGTGCCTTGATATTTCTTGCCGTTGCCCTGTCGGCCGGCATCCTGTTCCATAAACCGGGGATCGCGCAATCGCGGTCTTTCCGGATGGGCGTGCCGAACGCGATTGCGGAAACCGGCTTCCTCCAGTATCTGCTGCCGCGTTTTTCGCTCAAGACCGGGATCCGCATCGAAATCGTGGGTGACACGGAATCCTCCGAACTCAGTCTTTCGGAAGGCACTTCCGGAGTTGCCGTGTTCTCCGGACTTGGCAAGACCTGGTTCCTCATGACCCATGAGGAAACCAACGAACACGCGATCCGCTTTCGGGACTGGCTGACCGGGGATATCGGCAGGCGCACGGTTGATGCTTTCGAGGAAGACGGCAAGCAGGTGTTCACCGCAGCGCTCGAACAGGTGGAGGACGATGGTCCGGTCGTCCTGTCGGGTGATGCGATCCGGGGTGAGGAACTGGCCGTTCTCCATTGCGGACGGTGCCACATGGTCAACGAGGCGACGCGCCTTACGACCATCGGTTCATCGCCTTCCTTCGCGGTGATGCGCAGTTTCTCCGACTGGCAAATGCGGTTCGAGGCGTTTTTTGCCCTCAATCCGCATCCCGCTTTCACGGTGATCGACGGCGTTACCGAACCCTTCGACATTAGCCGGCCATCGCCGATCGTGCCGGTGCAAATGACGCTTGAAGAACTCGAAGCGATCCTTGCGTTCGTTTCCCGCATTCCGCCAGCCGACCTCGGAGCCCCCATACAGTACCAGTGATCTTGTCTCATGCGGTTCAATGATCGCGCCGCTTGCTGATGTAGTCGTCCGTCGTGCGAACACGTGGGCGCTCGGCGGAGGCGAACGGGTTGTTTTCCGAATGGTAGACGGCGTTCACACGGCAGTCGTCGCACATCTGTATGAGCTGTATGGCCTTGTTGTCCTGGAACATGGCGTGTTTGCCGGCGAGCTTTTCCGTCAGTCTCATCACTGTTGACCGGACACCGAATGGCTTGCCGCATTCAACACAGTTGAACGGTTCTTCTTCCTTCAGCACCCTGGCGCGCAATGCGTCGTCCGAAAGATCCAGCCTCGGGTCCAGTGTCAGGGCCTTTTCCGGGCAGATTGTCGTGCAGATGCCGCACTGCAGGCAGGCATCCTCCTGAAAGCGCAGCTGCGGCGCATCGGGATTTTCCTTCAGGGCGCCGGACGGGCAGAGCGACACGCAGGACAGGCACAGCGTGCAGGCGTCCTGGTCAAGGACAACCGAGCCATAGGGGGCTCCTTCCGGAAGCGGGATGACCTTGCCCGGCTCGTTGAGCGTTTTGGCGGCAAGGCGCGTGATTTGCCGGCGGGAGCCAAGGGGCAGGATCGGCTGCTTCGCGGTCACCGGAGACTGTTCGCGGTAGAGGATTTCTTCCAGCTCGTCCGGATCGGACGGGGTGATGAGGCAGACGCGGTCTTCGCCTGCGATCGCATTGGAGAGTTCGGCCTGGAAGGGCATGCCTTCCTTTTCGGTGGCAGGTGATAGCAACACGGTCACGTCGGCGAAGCCGCAGGCAAGTGCTGCCAGGCTTTCCGTATGGCCGAAGCTGGCGATGGCTTCCATCTCCAGCGGAATGACATCTGCCGGCAAGCCCTTGCCGTAGCGCGCGCCCAGGCGGATCAGTTCTGCGCCGTGGCTGCTGTCGTGAACGAGCAGGCGCGGTGCGTCGGAGCTGAGCTTGCGCCAGGTTGCCGCCAGCGTTTGCAGGCGCTGGAAGGTGTGGCTGACGGGAGGAGCATCGTAGCTGATGGCACCGGACGGACAGACTGCCGAACAGCTTCCACAGCCGGCGCAGACCATCGTATCGACCGCAACACTGTCGCCGCCGGGGCTGATGGCACCGGTTGGGCAAAGATCCAGACAGCGCGTGCAGCCTGTTTTGCGGGCTCTGGAGTGAGCGCAGAGCTGCTCGTCCAGACGAACGTAGAGCGGCTTTTCGAAGGTGCCGACAAGTTGAGAGGCATCCAGAAGCACCTTGGTGAACGCGCCCGTATTGCCCGGGTCTGCGCGCAGGTAGCCTTCCCGTTTTTCCGGTGCGGGAAAGAGCGGCTGCCCCCGGCGGAGGTCCAGCACGATGTCGCATTCCGTGCGCCCGCCGCTCTTGGAGTCTGTCCAGTTGAACGCGCCCCGTCCGCCGGGAATGCGTTCCTGCAGGGCATCGAAACCGACCTTGAAGTGGCCAAGCGCACCGGTTGCTGTTGTCACCCGGCCGCGCACGATGTCGAACCGCCGGTCGTCGGCTAGAGGCAATTCGTCGGCAGGGTCGAGAATGACTGTAACGCTCAGGAGCTCGCAAAGATGGTCTGCTGCGGTAAGCGCAGCTTCGCTGTCGCCAAGGATGAGGCAGGTGCCCTCCGAGGTAACGTCGACGACCTTTGCACCGGGTGTCGGCAAGATCGATTCGGCGAGCAGCGCGGCCATCTTGGGAGACGTGCTGCGGGTGTCGGCGGTCCAACCGGCTCGGTCGCGCAGATCGACAAAAAGAGGTTCGTCCGCTTCAAGGTCTGCGGCCAGATCCTCGAATGCCTGGCGTTCCTGCTGACACGCAATGATGACATTGCCCGCCTGAAGCGCTTCGGCAGCCTGCGCTGCTTCGCCGCGGCAAAGTTGCGTGTGGATTTTCGAACAGGTCAGTCCCGTTGCCTGTTCGATAAGCCCGGCGTCAATAGCCTGTGTATTCAGGCAATCGCAAAGCAGAAGCCTTGGTTGCGTCATTGTGTGCGCGTCCTCTCCCCCGGATCGTCCGAAACCGATTCTCTTGTGATTTGTCAGACAATACCGAACCCCATAACAAGGGCGCTGAAAGGCGCGCGTCAAGTTCGACTTCTGCGGGGCTTGAAATTTATGTCGCTTGCTACAGCATTTTACGTAACATCAAAACAGAGTCGGATTGAACCGGCGGACGGGGAGGTAGGTGGTTCGTGACTAGGGAAAGAACGCGCGTCATGCCGGTCGGGGTTGTGGTGCGCAGGCTGCCTGGCGTAACGCGCTGGCAGAAGTGGACCTGGTTGCCGGTGTCCCTGCTGCCGGGGGCCGCGCCTGCGGACTGGAAAATGCTGCGGGCCGAAGGCGATGCGATCGAATACCATGCGACGACCTTGAGCCTGGAGCTGCATCACACCCAGACCGAAGCCTATCTGATTGCCCTGTCCGACAAGGTTCCCTCCGTCTACGTTGTGATGCGGGCTGCCCCGGAGCTGGCTCCGGCGATCCCCATTGAGGTGCTGCACATGACAGCATCTGCCCATGAAGGCCTGGATTACGCGGATTCCGCCGAGGTCTTTGTCGAGAAGGTGCCAATGCCGCCAGGGCTGATTGCCTGGGTCCGGGAATTCATTGACATGCACCACGAAGAGGAAATCTTCTACAAGCGCCAGCGTGACAAGCACCGGATCGACCTGGAGGAAGAAGGCATCGGTGATCCACGCATCCGGCAGCTTGCCGACGTTTACCGGGCGCCCGGCACCCGCAAGAAGGACACACTGCAGTGAACTCCGGCGACGACAAGCCAATGGATTTCTGGTCAAGGCGCAAGGCTGCGGTTCGTGAGGCCGAAGCCGCGGAGGTCGAGCGCCGGGACGCTGAGCTTGAAACCGCGAAACGGGTCGAGCTGGAAGAAAAGACCGATGCGGAAATCCTGGAAGAACTTGGATTGCCTGATCCCGACAGCCTGCAGAAGGACGACGATTTCACGAAGTTCCTGGCCAAGACCGTGCCGGAGCGTCTGCGCCGGAGGGCATTGCGCCGTTTGTGGCTGTCCAACCCCGTTCTCGCCAATCTCGATGGCCTGAACGATTATGACGATGATTTTACCGATGCATCGACCGCCGGTCAGGTGGTGAAGACCGCCTATGAAGTTGGTCGTGGATTCTTGAAAAAAATCTCTGAAACGGAGCCGGACGAAAACTCGGACGCTACGCAGGCCGGAGAAGGTGAAGTACTTTCCGGGCAAAGTGATTCTGCTGCGACGCAATCGGAACAACTTGCTGCAGCGCAGCATAATTATGTCGAAAATGGAAAAACATCTATTCGATTGACGCAAAGAGACGAGAAGGTGCAAATTAGTGAAATTGGAACTATTGTGTCTGATGAAACAGCACTGGTCGAAACCGAAGAAGAGCGCCTGCCGAAACGGCGCCGAATGCGTTTCGACTTTGATTAATACTAAAGTCTAAGAAGTTTTGCGCCAGAAAAGCACCGCGCGTGTGGGAGGAAAAGGCTCGAATGGCCGTTGTGGCGAGGGAATTCATTATCGAACCGGAAGATCAGGCCCGGTCCGAATTGTACGACTTTCTGGCACTGGTGCTTGCGCGCCCGGCCGGAGCCGAACTGCTCGAGCAGATTGCGGGCCTGCAGGGTGGTGACACGCCCCTGGGCAATGCTCTGAATGTGCTTGCCAGAATTGCGGCAGTGACGACGCCGGAGACGGCCGAGCGTGAATTCAATGCCCTTTTCGTCGGTCTCGGGCGCGGCGAACTGCTGCCATACGCCAGCTATTATCTGACGGGGTTCCTCAACGAAAAGCCTCTCGCAAAGCTGCGCCAGGACATGGCGGAGCGCGGGATCGAGCGCGCTGAAGACAAGCACGAGCCGGAAGACAACATCGCATCGCTGATGGAGATGATGGCGGGGATGATCCTCGGCCGTTTCGGCAAGGTGACGTCTCTCAGCGAACAGAAGAGTTTCTTCAACGCCCATGTGGAACCCTGGGCGATACATTTCTTCACTGATCTGGAAGCGGCTGGAACATCGGTGTTCTATGGTGCTGTCGGATCGTTGGGGCGCCAGTTCATGGAAATCGAGGCACAGGGCTTCGACATGATCTCGAACTGACGGTTGCATCTGAAATGGGGTGGCTTGGCCATCCATCTGCGAGAGGAGGAATGCGACAATGAAACGACCCGAAACGGCAAGCCCCGAAGAGGGTACAGGCCGCCGGGACTTCCTGAAGCTGGCGGCGATTTCTGCCCCGGTTGCCGTGACCACGGTAACCGCCGGAACCACCGCTGAGGCGGCTGAACCGGACCTGGCTTCCGACAAGATGCAGGACACGGTTCATACCCGTGCCTACTACGACAGCGCCCGGTTCTAACTGGACCCTGTGAGACTTCCCCGGCCATGGTTGCGTGACGCCCGGACGCCGGTTCACAAATAACCCAGCCGTATCAGGTTCTGATACAAGCAAGGTAGGGCAATATGCTTAGGAAAAAGACCAATGGGGTTGCGCGACGCCCCCAAGGTGCAAGTATCCTGAAAGACGCTGCACACAAGTCGGTAGACCGCCGTACGTTCCTTAAGGGATCCGGTCTTGCCGCAGGCGGCCTGGCCGCCATTACCGTGACCGGAGGAACGGTCACCAAAGCCAAGGCACAATCCACCGGCGATGCCGTGAAGACCGTCAAGTCGATCTGCACGCACTGTTCCGTTGGCTGTACCGTTATCGCCGAAGTTTCCAGCGGAGTCTGGATCGGGCAGGAGCCCGGTTGGGACAGCCCGTTCAACCTGGGTGCCCACTGCGCCAAGGGAGCTTCCGTCCGCGAACACGCTCATGGCGAGCGCCGCCTGAAATATCCGATGAAAAAGGAAGGCGGAGAGTGGAAGCGGATCAGCTGGGATGAGGCGATCAACGAGATCGGCGACAAGATGCTGCAGATCCGCGAAGAAAGCGGTCCGGACAGCGTCTACTGGCTCGGCTCGGCCAAGCACAGTAACGAGCAGGCTTATCTCTTCCGCAAGTTTGCAGGCTACTGGGGAACGAACAACGTCGACCACCAGGCCCGCATCTGCCACTCCACGACGGTTGCCGGCGTAGCGAACACATGGGGCTACGGCGCCATGACCAACAGCTACAACGACATCCACAATTCCAAGGCGATCTTCATCATCGGCGGCAATCCGGCGGAGGCACACCCCGTCTCCCTGCTGCACGTGCTGCGCGCCAAGGAACAGAACAACGCACCGCTGATCGTCTGCGATCCGCGGTTCACCCGCACCGCGGCCCATGCCGACGAATATGTGCGCTTCCGTCCGGGTTCGGACGTTGCCCTCATCTGGGGCATTCTGTGGCACATCTTCGAAAACGGTTGGGAAGACAAGGAGTTCATCCGCACCCGCGTGTGGGGCATGGACCAGATCCGCGAAGAAGTCGCCAAATGGACGCCCGATGAAGTCGAGCGCGTCACCGGTACGCCAGAAAGCCAGCTGAAGCGCGTGGCGCGGACGCTTGCCAACAACCGTCCGGGCACCGTGATCTGGTGCATGGGCGGCACCCAGCACACCAACGGCAACAACAACACCCGTGCCTACTGCATCCTGCAGCTGGCGCTTGGTAACATGGGCACCGCCGGTGGCGGCACCAACATCTTCCGTGGCCACGACAACGTGCAGGGAGCGACCGACCTCGGCGTTCTCGCCGACACGCTGCCGGGCTATTACGGCCTGACCGCCGGCTCCTGGGCTCACTGGGCTCGTGTGTGGGAAGAAGATCTGGATTGGCTGAAAGGCCGCTTCGGCACCATCAAGGGTGCGGACGGCAAGGACAAGGCCATGATGAACCTGACCGGTATCCCGGTCAGCCGCTGGATCGATGGTGTCCTTGAAGCCAAGGAAAACCTGGAACAGCCGGACAACACCCGTGCGATGGTGCTGTGGGGCCATGCCCCGAACTCCCAGACCCGTTTGCCGGAAATGAAACAGGCTATGGAAAAGCTCGACCTTCTGGTCGTGGTTGATCCCTATCCGACTGTTTCGGCAATCCTGCACGACCGCACCGACGGCTGTTACCTGCTGCCGGCCTCGACCCAGTTCGAGACCCGTGGTTCGGTGACCGCTTCCAACCGGTCGCTGCAGTGGCGCGAACAGGTGATTGCACCGCTGTTTGAATCCAAGCCCGACCACACGATCATCGCCATGTTCGCCAAGAAGTTCGGTTTCGACGACCGTCTCTTCCGCAACATCGGCATGGACGGGGACGAGCCGAACATCGAGGACCTGACACGCGAGTTCAACCGCGGCATGTGGACGGTGGGCTACACCGGCCAGTCGCCTGAGCGTATCAAGTCGCACATGGAGAACCAGCACACCTTCGACCGCACCACGCTGCGTGCAGTCGGTGGTCCGAACGACGGCGAGTTCTACGGCATGCCGTGGCCGTGCTGGGGCACCGCAGAGATGAAACACCCGGGAACGGCTAATCTCTACGACATGTCCATGCCGGTCGCTGAAGGCGGTCTGTGCTTCCGTGCCCGTTACGGCGTGGAGCGTGATGGCCAGAACCTTCTGGCGGAAGGCGTCTCCAACCCCGGTGCGGACATTCAGGACGGCTATCCCGAGTTCACCATGCAGATGCTGATCGATCTCGGCTGGGATGGTGACCTGACGGCCGAAGAGCGTCAGTCGATCGAGACTGTTGCCGGCGCTGCGGACAAGATCGGCACCGTGAACTGGAAAACCGACCTTTCGGGCGGTATCCAGCGCGTGGCGATCGCCCATGGCTGTGCCCCGTTCGGCAACGCCAAGGCGCGTGCTGTTGTGTGGACCTTCCCGGATCCGGTGCCGCTGCACCGCGAGCCGCTCTACACCAACCGGCGGGATCTGGTCGCGGACTATCCGACCTATGCCGACAAGTCGTTCTGGCGCGTTCCGACACTCTATGCGTCGATCCAGAAGAACGACTTCTCCAAGGACTTCCCGATCATCCTCACATCCGGCCGTCTGGTCGAATACGAGGGCGGCGGGGACGAAACCCGGTCGAACCCCTGGCTGGCGGAACTCCAGCAGAACATGTTCGTCGAAATCAATCCGCGGGATGCCAACAATCTCGGGGTACGTGACGGCGCACAGGTCTGGGTCGAAGGCCCGGAGGGCGGCAAGGTCAAGGTCATGGCGATGGTTACCGAACGTGTCGGCGAAGGCGTTGCCTTCATGCCGTTCCACTTCGGCGGTCATTACCAGGGCGAGGACCTGAGGTCGAAGTATCCGAAGGGTGCAGACCCCTATGTGCTTGGGGAAAGCTGTAACACCGCTCAGACCTACGGGTATGACTCGGTGACCCAGATGCAAGAGACCAAGGCTACTCTCTGCAAGATCTCGGCAGCGTAAGGAGGACGACAAATGGCAAGATCAAAGTTCCTTTGCGACGCCGAACGCTGCATTGAGTGCAATGCCTGCGTCACGGCCTGCAAGAACGAGCACGAAGTGCCGTGGGGCATCAACCGCCGCCGTGTGGTGACCATCAATGATGGCAAACCAGGCGAACGGTCGATCTCCGTGGCCTGCATGCACTGCTCGGACGCACCCTGCATGGCGGTGTGCCCGGTGGACTGTTTCTACCAGACCGAAGAAGGCGTGGTGCTTCACTCGAAGGACCTGTGCATTGGCTGCGGCTACTGCTTCTACGCCTGTCCGTTCGGCGCACCGCAATTCCCGCAAGCGGGCAATTTCGGATCGCGCGGCAAGATGGACAAATGCACCTTCTGTGCAGGTGGTCCGGAAGAAAACAACTCCACTGCAGAGTTCGCGAAATACGGCCGCAACCGTATCGCGGAAGGCAAGTTGCCGCTCTGCGCGGAAATGTGCTCCACCAAGGCCCTGCTCGCGGGTGATGGCGACGTCGTGTCGGCCATCTACCGCGAACGTGTGGTTGCCCGCGGCTTCGGCTCGGGTGCCTGGGGCTGGGGTACCGCTTACGGCCAGAAAGGCGGCTGATCCCTTGCGGGGTGAGGGCAGACCGGCACGCCGGACTGCCCGTCACGCTTGGGTAGATGCCTGAAAGAAACGTAGGCGGGGCGGCTTTACAGCCGCCCCGCTCGTCTCCGGTTGTAATCGACAATGAGGTTTGCGGTCATGAAACGCGTGACTATGGCTTTGCTTGTTCTTCTGGCCTTTCTTGGTGCAGGTCTGGGGACAGGGTTTGCACAGGATACGTCCGCCGACCGGTCGGCGACCGGTGGTGCGCAGACGCTTGAAGACATCATGAAACGCCAGCGTGGCGAGAAGGTCGACTACGACTTCCGCCGCAACAATACCGGTGATCCGGACGACGCGGCGTCGATTTCCTCACAGCTCGGGACACTTGGCGGTGTCTCCGATCCGGAGCTCTGGCGGGCACTGCGGTATGGCTCCGCGGATGTAACAGTCTCTTCGGGCGGATTTGCAGCAACCGTTCTGATGCAGGATGGCGGCATGCGCTGGCTCGAATGGCGCAAGGGTCCGCTTGCCACTTACGGCGCCTGGCTGCTCGGCGGGACTATCGTGCTGCTGGCCCTTTTCTATCTCATTCGCGGCCGTATTCGCATCGACGGCGAGAAGACCGGCCGCACCATCACCCGCTTCAAGGCGATCGAGCGCTTCGGGCACTGGCTGCTTGCGGGATCCTTCGTCCTGCTTGGCATTACCGGCCTGCTGACGCTTTTCGGGCGCTTTGTGATCATCCCCATGATCGGCAAGGACGCCTTCGCGCCCGTCGCGCATTTCTCGAAGTGGATCCACAACAACGTCGCCTGGGCCTTCATGCTTGGCCTGATCATGGTGTTCGTGATGTGGGTCGCACACAACATCCCGAACAAGACCGACGTGAAATGGATCGCCGTCGGTGGCGGGCTCTTCAAGAAGGGCGTGCACCCGCCGGCCAAGAAATTCAACTTCGGTCAGAAGCTGGTGTTCTGGGGGGTGATCGTCCTGGGCGCGTCGATCTCCGTTTCCGGTCTGTCGCTGCTGTTCCCGTTCGAAATGCCGATGTTTGCGGTCACCTTCGAAAAGCTCAACGCACTCGGCCTGCCGCAGCTGGTGGGTCTCGGTACATTGCCTACCGCGCTTGCACCGCATGAGGAAATGCAGTTTGCGCAGCTGTGGCACGCCATTGTGGCCTTCGTGATGATGGCGCTGATCCTGGCGCATATCTACATCGGTTCCATCGGCATGGAAGGCGCCTATGATGCCATGGGCTCCGGCGAGGTCGAACTGCAGTGGGCGAAGGAGCACCACGGCCTCTGGGTGAAGGAAGTCGAAGAAGCTGAAAAGCGCGAAGCCGCCAAACATTCAGGCGGCGACAGCGCGGTTCCCGCCGAATAGGCCCGGCGTGACATGCCGTTTCAGCCGGATCCCGTATGGTTGCTTGCACGGGTCTTCGGGCCCGCTGCCGGCTTCCTTCTGACGCTGGTCTCCGCAGCCGGGAGCGCCGATTTCCAGACCCTGAAGGGCCACGGCGGCCCGGTCATGGATATCGACGTTTCCCTTGAGACCGGGCAGGTGGCCACTGCCAGCTTCGACAATTCGGTCGGCATCTGGAAAGACCGGGTGCCGCAATGGCTTGAGGGCCATGCGGCGGCGGTCAAGGTGGTTCAGTTTCTGGACGGCAGCCATCTGGTGTCCGGCGGAGACGACAACGAGCTTATTCTCTGGAACACCCGCGATAACTCGAACCGGGTTCTGGAAGGGCACACGGCCAAGATCATGGGGCTTGCGGTTTCTCCCGACAAGACGACGATTGCCAGCGCAAGCTGGGATGCACGTGTGGGACTGTGGCCGGTTGCCGGCGGCGAGCCGGCTTATCTTGCCGGACATGCAGCCGGGGTGAATGCGGTCGCGTTTTCAAGGGACGGGCGCCAGCTTTATTCAGCGTCGGTCGACGGGTCGATAAAGCTCTGGGATCTGGCAACGCAAAGTGAAAAGCGGGTCGTAGATCGCAATGGTTTCGGCATCAATGTCATTGCCATCGGCGGTGAGGGTGACCGGGAGAGCTGGATTGCCTACGGCTCCCAGGACGGAGTGACGCGGATCGTCGATATCGAAACCGGCGAACGGATGCATGACTTCACTTTCGAGCGCCGGCCCATACTGGCCATGGCGGTCAGTCCGGATGGCTCACGTCTGGCGACCGGTGACGGTCATGGATATATCACCGTGTTCGACACGACGTCCTGGGCGCTTGAAACGGATTTCCGGGCTGCACTGAAAGGTCCGATCTGGGCGCTTGCCTTTTCGAAGGACGGCGATGTGTTGCATGCGGGCGGCATCGAGAACATCGTCTATTCATGGCCCCTTGCGGATCTTGCAACATTCGATCCGATGGCAACCGAGACACCGCAATTCCTCAAGAAACCGGAAGAAATGTCCAACGGCGAACGGCAGTTCGCGCGCAAATGCTCGATCTGCCACGCCCTGACCGGCGATACCGCGCGCAAGGCCGGGCCGACGCTTCACAACATCTTCGGCCGGCGTGCGGGCACTATTCCGGACTACCCCTATTCGGCGACCCTGTCAGGATCTGATATTGTCTGGTCGGAAACGACGATCGATCAACTGTTCCTGGACGGCCCGGATCACTATATTCCAGGGTCGAAGATGCCGATGCAGCGGATTGTGGAACAGCAAGACCGTGACGATCTGATCGACTATCTGAAATCGGCGACGGCGCCATCCGAAGGAGATACACAATGAAAACAATGCTCATCGCGTTTGCCGCCATTATCGTGATTGCCATCGGCGCCAACCAGGTTCTGGAACACCTGCGGTTTTCCAGCGCCGACTTCACGTCCAGCCCGTCCGTGCGCTTGGGGGAATAACGATTACCCGCAATTCGACGGAAACAGGCGACGCCTGCCGCTAATTCTTTTCCACATGAGCTTTTGATAGCTCATGAGCGGTACCTGTGTGCGGCGCACTGGCCTTTCGCCGCGGGGTGACCTTGAAACTCCACGCAAGTCCATTTGGCCTTGATCAGGTCAAAAAAATCCCCCTCCTCGCGTGAGAAGGGGGAAGGTTTGAGCGGAGCATGCGACACAGATTGCTATCTGGCTCCACTCACTCGGAAAGCGAGAAGACGGTCAGACGGGCTCAGCTTGAGCCCTTGTCCGAATTCGGGAAGAACAGCTGCTGGCCGTCGACCTTGTAGTCGGCGATAGCCTGCTGGCCTTCCTTGGACAGCACCCAGTCAACGAACTGCTGGCCAAGATCGGCCTTCACATGGGTATGAACTTCCGGGTTCACCAGAATGATGCCGTACTGGTTGAACAGGATCGGGTCGCCTTCAACGGCAACCTTGTAGTCGCCCTTGTTGCCGAAGGAGATCCAGGTGGCGCGGTCGGTCATGACGTAAGCGCCCATGCCGGTGCCGGTGTTGAGGGTAGCGCCCATGCCGGAGCCGGTTTCACGGTACCAGTCGCCAGAGCCTTCGCTCGGGTCGATGCCGGCGGCCTTCCACAGGCGAAGCTCCGCCTTGTGGGTGCCGCTGTCATCGCCGCGAGAGGCAAATGGGGCCTTCGCATCGGCGATTTTCTTCAGGGACTCTACGACATCTTTCGAGCCGGCGACGCCTGCAGGGTCATTTGCCGGGCCAACGATGACAAAGTCGTTGTACATGACGTCGGAACGGGAAACGCCGAGACCGTCTGCAACGAACTTTTCTTCGGATGGTTTGGAGTGAACGAACAGGACATCGCCATCGCCATTGGCGGCGTTCTTGATGGCCTGACCTGTGCCAACCGCAACCACGCGGACCTCAATGCCGGTCTTTTCCTGGAAGATGGGCAGGAGATAGTCGAACAGGCCCGAATTCTGGGTTGAGGTGGTCGACTGGACGACAATGAACTTGTCTTCCGCAAAACTCGGCTGACCGGCAAATACGGTCGTCAGGACGGCGGCAGCAAGCGCCAGAAATGCTCTTCTGATCAATTTTTCCTCCCGGGGTAATCATTCAGGGATTGGGTGTTGGGTCCAAGGTAAAGCCTGCCGTCCCGCCAGGCGCGAACGGGTTCGCTTCTGGGGTTGGCCAGCACTTTTTCGACAGGGCCTGTCTCGACCACGGTGCCATTCTGTAGAAACACGAGGTCTTCACCGAGGCGTTTTGCCTGGCCTGTATCATGGGTCACCAGAACAACGGTGACACCGCGGGCGTTGGCTTCCAGTACCAGGGACTCGATCGCGGCAGTGGAGGCCGGGTCGAGATTGGCAGTAGGTTCGTCGAGAAACAGGAGTTCGGGATCGCAGGCAAGAGCGCGCACCAGGGACAGGCGCTGCTGCTCGCCGCCGGACAAGACGCGCGCCGGTCGCCGGGCCAGATGACTGAGGCCCGCCGTTTCCAGCGCGGCCTTGACCTTGTCGGCGCGTTCGCTGCCCCGCAGGCCGCGAACGCTCAGTGCGAACTTGAGATTGGCGATAACCGAGCGGCGCAGCAACACGGGACGCTGGAAGACCATAGCCTGCGCGCGACGGGCGGTGGCGTCCATCCGGCCGCCTTCCCACAGGATAGCGCCTTCCTGCGGCTGAAGCAGACCGTGCATCAATCGCAGCAAGAGGCTCTTGCCGGCTCCGTTCGGGCCCATGATGAGCGTGCGTGAACCGCGCCGGATGGCAACATCGACGTCGTGCAGAAGTTTTTCGCCGCCCGCCGAAAAGCCGAGACTTCTGACATCCAGCAGGGGGTCGTGCATTGCCGGGCTACGGCGCGACATCGTGGAGGCAGTGCCTGGTGTGTCGAAAGCTGCGTCACGCATAGGCGGCCCTCGCAGCTGAGGCCCGAAGGGCCATGACACCGGCATTCACGGCAAAGGCGATCATCAGAAGGATCACGCCGAGCGCCAAGGCAAGCTGGAGGTTGCCCTTGGATGTTTCCAAGGCGATGGTCGTGGTCATCACGCGGGTAACATGGTTGATGTTGCCACCGACAATGATTACCGCTCCGACTTCGGCAACCGCACGGCCGAAACCGGCCAGCGCGACTGTCAGCAGGCTGTAGCGGGCATCCCAGAGCATGGCTGCCAGACGATCAAAACGGCCGACGCCGAGCGATGCGAATTGCTCGGAATATTCCCTGTTGAGGTCTTCGATTACCTGGCGTGTCAGCGCGGCGACAATGGGCGTCACCAGCACCATCTGCGCGATAATCATGGCAGTCGGTGTGTAGAGCAGGCGCAGCGGCCCGAGCGGACCGGATGCCGACAGGACGAGATAGACAAGCAGGCCGACCACGACAGGCGGCAGGCCCATCAGCGCGTTCAAGATGACGGCGACGAGCGTTCTTCCGGGAAAATTGAAAGTGCCGACCGCTGCGCCGAGGGGCAGGCCGATGACGCAGGCAAGAACGACAGCCGTAAGCGTGACCCGCATGGACAGGCCGATGATTTCCATCAGATCCGGATCCAGCGCGACGACCAGGCCAAGGGCTCCAGCAAATGCCCCCCAGAAACTGTCCATTCCTGTCATTTCTCCCTCTCTATGGGAAAAAATAACGTAAAATGCCAAAGAATGAAACTCATGTACGACATGGACACGCACAAAAAAGCCACAGCGGAAGGTGCTGTGGCTTTTTTAGGTAGATCGTGAATTTTATCGGCTTGCCGAGAAACTCCTCAATACAGCCAGCGGGGCAGCCAGGTGGCGAACATCGGGAAGGTCCAGAGGATGGCGACGGCGACTATCTGCAGGATGATAAAGGGAACGACGCCGCGGTAGATCTGGCCCGTTGTGATTTCCTTCGGTGCCGCGCCTCTCAGATAGAACAGCGAGAAGCCAAAGGGAGGGGTCAGGAACGAGGTCTGCAGGTTGATCGCGATCAGGACCGTCAGCCAGATCGGGTCGATGCCCATCAGGATCAGGGGCGGGATCAGAACCGGCAGCAGGATCACCGAGATCTCGACGAAATCCAGGAAGAAGCCCAGCACGAAGACGAACAGCATCGCGAAGATCAGTGCGCCTGTCGGACCGCCCGGCATTTCCTGAAGGATGTCATGGACCCGGTCTTCCCCCCCAAGACCGACGAAGACCAGCGAGAAGAAGCTGGCCATCAGGATGGTGGCGAAGATCATCGAGGTGACGGTCAGCGTGGACAGCATGGAAGCTTTCAGGAGCCCGTCCGCGAAAGCCTTCCTCAGGATGTGCAGAACGACGCCCAGGGAAAACAGCGCCAGCCCCGCATAGACAGCGGCGATAACGTAGCCACCGGCCGTGACATCGGAGCGTTGCAGGCGTATCGGCAGGATCGATGCGGCAATTGCAAGCGTCAGGAGCGCAGCTGTCGCCAGCACGATGAGCTTTGAGGACACCCCGAGACGGCGGCCTGCCAGCAGGATCGCGCCCACGGCACCGACGGAAGCTGCCTCGTTGGGCGAGGCGATGCCGCCGAGGATGGAACCGAGCACTGCAACGATCAACAGGATCGGCGGCACGATGGCGGCAGCGATCTCCCGGCCTGACGGCTGGTCGACATGTTCCGACATCGCTGGCGCATCATTCGGGAACAGGTAAGCCCGGCCGACAATGTAGGCGCAGTAGACGGCGACGAGCAGCAGACCCGGGATCATGGCGGCTGCAAAGGTCTGGCCGACCGAGATCGTCTCGATGGTGAACTTGCCCTGCGCGTATTGCGCCTGCTGGAAGGCATTGGACATGACGTCGGCCAGGATGATCAGCAGCGTCGACGGCGGGATGATCTGGCCGAGCGTTCCGGCGGTACAGACCATGCCGGAGGCAAGTTTGGGGTCATAGCCATTGCGCAGCATTGTGGGCAGGGCGATCAGGCCCATGGCAACCACCGTTGCCCCGACAATGCCTGTGGACGCGGCGAGCAGGGCACCGACCAGCATCACCGAAACACCGAGACCACCTCTCATGCGGCCGAAGAGCCGGCCCATTGTTTCCAGCAGATCCTCTGCGATGCGGCTCTTTTCCAGAATGACGCCCATCAGGACGAATAGAGGGATTGCGGTCAGGACCGGGTTGGTGAGCACGCCGAAGAAACGCTGGCCCATGGCACCCATGAGCTGAATGTTGAAGTCGCCCATCATCCAGCCGAGCAGGGCAAAGCCCGTGGCGACGCCCGCGATGGTGAAGGCAACGGGATAGCCGAGCAGAATGAAGGCGATCAGCGCGCCGAACATGATGAGATCGAGAGGCAGGCTCATGCGCTGACGCCTTTCAGCTTCTGAACATCGCGGATGAAGGCGGCCACACCCTGGATCAGCAGCAGCACGCAATAGGCGGGAATGAGGGATTTAAGGAGGAAGGAGGCAGGGATGCCGCCAACGGAAATCGGCCCTTCCAGAATGGCCCAGCTGCCGCGCACGGACGGCCAGGAGAACCAGATCAGCACGACGAGAGCCGGTGTCAGCAGGAACAGATGGCCGAAGATATCGATCCATGCCTGCGCGCGCTCGCTGTTTCTGGCATAGAAGATGTCGACACGGACATGGGCATTGACGAGGAAGGTGTAC
Organism: Labrenzia sp. 5N; assembly: GCF_012395805.1. Lineage (NCBI taxonomy): Bacteria > Pseudomonadati > Pseudomonadota > Alphaproteobacteria > Hyphomicrobiales > Stappiaceae > Labrenzia > Labrenzia sp. 5N. The sequence goes on from NZ_JAAZTM010000013.1 coordinate 150,392, forward strand.
CCGGCGCCGAGCATGAAGATCGCCCCGTGGAAATACAGCACGCCTTCATCGAGAAAGATGAAGCTGTAGCCAAAGACATAGCGAAGCAACACGATCGTGAATTGCAGCAGCAACATCAGAAGCGCCGCCCAGCACAGCGTGTTGCCTATTACCGAATTGACACGCTCCAGCGCGTCCGCCAGTTTTTCCATCAAAGTAGCTTCCCGGTTCTTTTGCCCCTCAAGGCTTTCTGCCTGCCTGAACTTGAGATCGGGCATCCCGACGCTTGTCATCCCGGACGGAGCGGAGCGCAGATCCGGGATCCAGTACGCCGCAGCCCCTGTAAAAAGCATGGGCGCCGGTGACTACTGGATCCCCGCCTGCGCGGGGATGACAAGTGGAGGGCATTGCCGTTCCATTTCTATAGAGGCGCCACTTGTCCCCTGCCGTCCATCTTCCCAAGCGGCTTAAAACAGATGCCCAAACCTCAATATCCTTATAAGACTTGACCCTGCAGGGCATGCCGTTTCCCCGAAGCGAATTCTGACGCGAAGAGGAACCGAAATGGATCCCGGGGGCTCGCAATGGGACAACGACAGACAGGGCGATAAAACGCCACCACATCGGGGAAAACAGATTTCCCCGATGTGAGACGTCAACCCGATCAGTCGTAGTTGTAGTCGAGCATACGCGCGTTCATCTGGCCGTTGTCGGCATAGGGCATGTACTCGCGCATCAGCTTGCGGTAGGCGAGGAAGCTCTCGGTGATGCGTTTCACCAGCTCGTCTTCGTCCGCACGCAGTTCGGCGATCACCTCACCGGCGGCATTGCCCATTGCGACGATGACGTCGTCCGGAAGCTTCTTCACCATCACACCGTGATCGTTGACCAGCTGGGTCAGTGCCTGGGCGTGCTTGGTGTTGTATTCCGTCAGAACGTCGTTGTAGAGGCTGGCGCAGGCACGCTGCACGGCTTCCTTCAGGTCGTCCGGCAGAGCGTTGTAGGCTTCCAGGTTGACGGCACATTCTTCAGCGGAAGACGGCTCGCCGACACCCGGCCAGTAGTAGTTCTTGGCGATCTGGTAGTAGCCGAGCGCGCTGTCGGTCCACGGACCGATGAACTCGCCCGCATCAAGTGCGCCGGACTGAAGCGCCTGGAACATGGCCGGGCCGCTCATGGCCTGAACCGCCATGCCGAGCTTGGAACACATTTCGGAGGCAAGACCGGTGGACCGGAACTTCAGGCCTTTCAGGTCGTCGGCGCTGTTGATCTCGTTGCGGAACCAGCCAGCCCACTGCGGTCCGGAGTTGCCGCACAGGAACGGCTTCAGGTTGAAGCGGGCATAGATCTCGTCATAGAGAGCCTGGCCGCCGCCGTGGATCATCCAGCCGGCTTGTTCGGGAGCTGTCAGACCGAAAGGCTGCGAACCGAACAGCAGGATGCCCTTGGACTTGGAACCCCAGTAGGCGGGTACAGCATGGTACAGCTCGGCAGTGCCCTGGCCGACGGCATCGAACACACCGTTGCCCGGGACGATTTCGCCGGCGGCAAAGAGCTTCACCTCGATGCGGCCACCGGACAATGCGGTGATGCGGTCCGCCAGCATCTGGGCAGCGACGCCCGGTCCCGGCAGGTTCTTCGGCCATGCGGTGACCATGCGCCACTGGTGCACATCCTGCGCAATGGCAGGTGCGGCCAGGGTGGAGGCCGCAACAGCGGCTGTGCCGGTGGCGCCGGCTTTCAGAAAATCACGTCTTTTCATGGTATTACCCCTCAGTCAAAGGAATGGATCGGAGTGTCCCGCCGTGCTTGATTGTTTCCCCGATATCAACCTGCTTTCATGTTGGACCATGAAAGCAGAAAGTTGATTGCATTATAGTTGCTGGGTCATCTTTCTGCGTCCATCAGGACGCGGGACGACCCAGAATAGCCGGCAGGTTAAGCCCCTGTTCTTTCGCGCAGTCCAGCGCGATCTCGTAGCCGGCATCCGCGTGACGCATCACGCCCGTTGCCGGATCGTTCCAGAGCACCCGACCGATTCGCCGATCGGCATCTTCCGTGCCGTCGCAGCAGATGACCATACCCGAGTGCTGGGAAAAGCCCATGCCGACGCCGCCGCCATGGTGGAGCGACACCCAGGTCGCGCCGGAAGCGGTGTTGAGCAGGGCATTCAGAAGCGGCCAGTCGGACACGGCATCGGAGCCGTCCTTCATGGCTTCGGTCTCGCGGTTGGGCGATGCGACCGAACCACTGTCGAGGTGGTCGCGGCCGATCACGATCGGCGCTTTCAGTTCGCCGTTGCGGACCATTTCGTTGAAGGCAAGGCCGAGGCGGTGGCGCTGCCCAAGGCCCACCCAGCAGATGCGGGCCGGCAGGCCCTGGAAGGAAATGCGCTCGCGCGCCATGTCCAGCCAGTTGTGCAGGTGCTGGTCGTCCGGGATCAGTTCCTTCACCTTGGCGTCGGTCTTGTAGATGTCTTCCGGATCGCCCGAAAGCGCGCACCAGCGGAACGGGCCGATGCCACGGCAGAACAGCGGGCGGATATAGGCCGGCACGAAACCCGGGAAGGCAAAGGCGTTTTCCAGGCCTTCTTCCATGGCAACCTGGCGGATGTTGTTGCCGTAATCGAGTGTCGGCACACCCATGTTCCAGAAGTCGACCATGGCAGCGACATGCACCTTCATGGACGCGCGAGCGGCTTTTTCCACCGCCTTCGGGTCGGTCTCGGCCTTGGCGCGCCATTCGGCGACGGTCCAGCCCTGCGGCAGGTAACCGTTGACCGGGTCATGGGCGGAGGTCTGGTCGGTGACGATGTCCGGCTTCACGCCGCGCTTCACCAGTTCGGAGAAGACATCGGCGGCGTTGCCGATCAGCGCCACGGACTTGGCTTCGCCTGCCTTGGTCCAGCGGTCGATCAGTGCCAGCGCCTCGTCGAGGGAGTGGGTCTTTTCGTCGACGTAGCGTGTGCGCAGGCGGAAGTCGGCGCTCTTCTCGTCACATTCGACGGCAAGGCAGCAGGCCCCGGCCATGACGGCTGCAAGCGGCTGGGCACCGCCCATGCCGCCGAGACCACCGGTCAGGATCCAGCGGCCCTTCAGGTTGCCTTCGTAGTGCTGGCGTCCGGCTTCCATGAAGGTCTCATAGGTGCCCTGCACGATGCCCTGCGTACCGATGTAGATCCAGGAACCGGCGGTCATCTGGCCATACATGGCCAGGCCCTTCTTATCCAGCTCGTGGAAGTGGTCCCAGTTGGCCCAGTTTGGCACCAGGTTGGAATTGGCGATCAGAACGCGCGGAGCATCCTTGTGGGTCTTGAAGACACCGACCGGCTTGCCGGACTGCACCAGCAGCGTCTCGTCTTCCTCAAGGGTCTTGAGGCTTGCGACGATGCGGTCGAAATCGTCCCAGGTGCGTGCCGCGCGGCCGATGCCGCCATAGACGACCAGCTCATGCGGGTTTTCAGCCACATCCGGATGAAGGTTGTTCATCAGCATGCGCAGCGGGGCTTCGGTCAGCCAGGACTTGGTGTTGAGCTCGGTGCCGGTGGGCGGGAATACGTCGCGGGCGTTGTGGCGGCGATCAGTCATTGTTCGCTCCCTGGGTGTTGTTCTGGAATAAGGATGGCGCGAGGTTTTCCAGCGCGCTCAGGATGTCTTTCAGATGGGTCCGAAGCCGGTCAGCCTTGGCCTCGTCATAGGCAAAGGGCGTGTCTTCGGTGGCAAGATGGGTCTTCTGGGCGAGCTCCATCTGGATGGCGTGAAAGCCTTCGGCCGGTCGGCCGTAATGCCGTGTCGTCCAGCCACCCTTGAAGCGGCCGTTTAGGATCGACGTGTAACCTTCCGCTGCCTGGGTGCAGGCGACCACGGCAGCCTCGATGGCGCTGGCGCAGGTCGTGCCGTTGTTGGTGCCCGTGTTGAAATCGGGCAGCGTGCCTTCGAACAGGAACGGCACTACGGAGCGGATCGAGTGGCAATCGTAGAGAATGGCGACGCCGTGTTTGGCGCGGACCCGTTCCATTTCCGCCTGAAGGGCAGCGTGATAGGGAGCATGCCAGGCAAGACGCCGGGCCTCGATTTCACCGGTCTGCGGTTCCATGCCGGATTGGTAGATGGGGCGTCCATCGAAATCGGTGGTCGGGCAAAGCGTCGTGGTGTTCTGGCCCGGATAAAGGCTGACGCCTTCCGGATCGCGATTGGCGTCGATCACGTAACGATGGAAGTTCGCCTTCACCATGGTCGCACCGGGCAGCAGATCGGAATAAAGCCGGTCCACATGCCAGTCGGTGTCGGCCAGCTTCAGGCCGGTGTCGTTGAACCTTGCCTTGATGTCGTCCGGAACGAATGTGCCTGCATGAGGCACGCCAAGAACGACCGGGCCATCACCGCGGAAGACGTCAACCGGCTGCATGGGCATCTCCCAGCGTGATCATGTGGCCGGCGGAAATCGCCGAGACCAGCTTGCGGCTGCGGATCAGGCCGGCTGCCGTTTCCAGGTCCGGTGCCATGTAGCGGTCCTTTTCCAGGGAGGGGACGACACCGCGAAGAGTGCCCATCACCGTTTGCAGCGAAGCGCTGGTCTTCAGCGGGGCGCGGTGCTCGATGCCTTCGGCGGCACACAGAAGTTCCACACCCAGGATCTGACTGAGGTTGGCGTTCATGCGGGCAAGACGACGAGCACCGTGGGCGGCCATGGAAACATGGTCTTCCTGGTTGGCACTGGTCGGCGTGGAATCTGTCGAGCACGGATTGGCGAGATGCTTGTTCTCGCTCATCAGGGCGGCGGTCGTCACTTCCGCGATCATCATGCCCGAGTTCAGACCCGGATCCTTGGCGAGGAACGGCGGCAGGTCGAAGGAAAGCGTCGGGTCGACCATGAGCGCGACACGGCGCTGGGAAATCGCACCGAGTTCGGCAATGGCCAGCGCAATCTGGTCGGCAGCAAAGGCAACCGGTTCGGCATGGAAATTGCCACCGGAAACGATCCGGTCGGCATCGATCAGTACCAGCGGATTGTCGGTTGCCGCATTGGCTTCGATCTCGAGCGTGCGGGCCGCCATGCGGAGCAGATCGACACAGGCGCCGGCAACCTGGGGCTGGCAGCGGATGCAGTAGGGGTCCTGCACGCGGGTGTCGCCCTCGCGGTGGCTTTCGCGGATTTCCGAGCCGTCCATGATTGCGCGCATGGCCCTTGCCACTTCGATCTGGCCGCGATGGCCGCGCAGTTCATGGATTTCCGGTAGGAGCGGTGCGGTCGAGCCCATGATGGCGTCGGTGGAAAGGCTGGCGGTCATCAGGGTCGCTTCGGCCAGACGCCAGGCGTCGAACAGGCCGGTGAGCGCACAGGCGGTCGAAAACTGCGTGCCATTGATCAGCCCAAGGCCTTCCTTGGGGCCAAGCACGACCGGGGTCAGGCCCGCCTTGGCAAGGGCTTCACCACCGGGCATGCGCGTGCCGCCGAAATCAGCTTCGCCTTCACCGATCAGGACAGCCGTCATATGGGCCAGCGGCGCAAGATCGCCGGATGCACCGACAGACCCTTGCGAGGGAACCATCGGCGTGACGTTTCTTTCCAGGCAATCCTCGATCAGTTTCATCACTTCGAAGCGAACACCGGAGGCACCGCGGCCAAGCGAGAGCAGCTTCAGCACCATCATCAGGCGTGTGGTGGTCTTGTCGAGCGGTTCGCCGACGCCGCAACAATGGGAAAGGATCAGGTTCCGCTGCAGGGTTGCAGTGTCTTCCGGGGCGATCTTGACGCTGGCCAGCTTGCCGAAGCCGGTGTTGACGCCGTAAACGGCCTCGCTGCCCCGGGCCGCCTTGGCAACTCGTTCGGACGCAAGGTTGATCGCAGCTTCCGCCGCGCGGTCGATGCGCACTGGCAGCTCTTCCCGGTAGATGCGTTCCAGATCCGCCAGGGTCACGGAGCCCGGTGTCAGGGTAAGGGCGCTCATTCAGAGCCTCCGAAAATGCGTTTGAAGAGGGAATTGAAGCCGATCCGGTAGGAAAGCTCCGCCGGGTGGCTGACGTTCCAGACAGCCAGGTCCGCCCGTTTGCCGGGTGCCAGCGTGCCCTGATCGTCCAGACCAAGCGCCTTCGCCGCTTCGCGGGTGACGCCGGCCAGCGCTTCTTCCGGTGTCATGCGGAACAAGGTGCAGCCCATGTTCATGGTCAGGAGCAACGAGGCGAGGGGGGATGAACCCGGATTGCAGTCCGTTGCCAGCGCGACGGGCACATTGTGCTTGCGCAAAAGATCAAGCGGCGGGAACTGCGTTTCGCGCAAGGTGTAGAAAGCGCCCGGCAAAAGCACGGCAACAGACCCGCTTTCGGCCATCGCCTTGACGCCGGCTTCATCCAGGTATTCCAGATGGTCGGCGGAAAGGGCGCCATAGGAAGCGGCCAGGGCCGCGCCGTTCAGGTTGGACAGTTGCTCTGCATGCAGCTTCACCGGCAGGCCGATGTGCTTGGCCTTGTCGAACACCTTGCCGATCTGTTCCGGCGAAAAGGCGATGCCTTCGCAAAAACCGTCCACGGCATCCACCAGTCCCTCGGCATGAGCCGCTTCCAGCGTCGGCAGGCAGACCTTTTCCAGATAGAGGTCGGCCTTGTCCTTGTATTCGGCCGGAATGGCATGGGCGCCCAGGAAGCTGGTCTTGACGGTGATCGGGCGCAGCTTGCCGATCTTGCGGGCGGTGCGCAGCATGCGCAGCTCCGTTTCCCGGTCGAGGCCATAGCCGGACTTGATCTCGATGGCGGTGACGCCCTCGGCGATCAGGGCATCGACACGCGGCAGGGCAGCTTCCAGCAGCTGCTTTTCGCTGGCTGCGCGCGTTGCCTTGACCGTGGAAACGATGCCGCCACCGGCCCGGGCAACTTCTTCGTACGTTGCACCTTGAAGGCGCATTTCGAATTCACGCGCCCGGTCGCCGCCGAAAACAACATGGGTATGACAGTCGATCAGCCCCGGGGTCACCAGCCGTCCGCCGATATCATCCGCGCTGAGCGACGCATAATGAGACGGCAGGTCTGCGGCCTTGCCGATCCAGGCGATCCGGCCACCTTCGATCACCAGCGCACCGTCCTCAATCAGGCCGTACGGCTCTCCGTTTGCGGTGAGCGTTGCCAGCTTGGCGTTTGTGAGGAGGCGTTTCAGCACGTCCATCTCCGGCTTGATTAGATTGCGATATAAGATAATATGCATGCACATATTAACGTGTCAACGGAGGAAAAGACGACATGTCGACAGTTTCTGGCGCGACGGTTTTTGCGGAAAAGGCGCTTCTGGCCGACGGCTGGGCGGAAAATGTCGCTGTCTCGATCGGTCCGGACGGCCGGATCGCCTCGGTTGAAAGAGATACGCAGCCAATCGGCGAACGCGTCGGCATTCTTCTGCCGGCCCCGGTCAACCTGCACAGCCACGCCTTCCAGCGGGCCATGGCGGGCATGAGCGAGCGGCGCGGTAGCGAAAGCCGCGACAGTTTCTGGACCTGGCGCCAGATCATGTTCCGCTTTCTGGACACCCTGACGCCGGAAGATGTGGAGGCGATTGCCGCCTTCGTGCAGATGGAAATGCTGGAGGCGGGTTATGCCGCCGTTGGCGAGTTCCACTATCTGCATCATCAGCCGGGCGGTGCGCCCTACGCCAACCTGGCGGAAATGTCGGACCGCATCATGGCGGCCGCTTCAGATACCGGCATCGGCCTTACGCATCTGCCGGTTCATTACCAGTTCGGCGGCTGCGACGGACGCCCATTGGCTGCCGGACAGATCCGCTTTGGCAACGACTTCGACCGTTTCCAGAAACTTCACGAGCTTGCGTCTGAGGCGCTCAAGTCCCTGCCGGATGATGCGGTTATCGGCGTTGCCCCGCATTCACTTAGGGCGGTGGATGCCGACAGTCTGAAGAAGGCCGTTGCCCTTGCCGGCGGCAACCCGCTGCACATGCATCTTGCCGAGCAGATCCCGGAAGTGGAAGAGGTTCTGGCGGCCACGGGGCAGCGCCCCGTGGAATGGCTGCTTGCCAACCACGCGGTTTCAGAAAACTGGTGCCTGATCCACTGCACGCAGATGACCTCGCAGGAGACCGCCGGTCTTGCTGCGACCGGGGCCGTCGCGGGGCTTTGTCCGATCACCGAATCCAGCCTCGGCGACGGGATCTTCGACGGCGTCGACTACCTGGCCGCGGGCGGCCGCTTCGGCGTCGGCTCGGATTCCAACATCCGCATCGCGCTCTCCGAAGAGCTGCGCACGCTGGAATATTCCCAGCGCCTGCGGGATACCTGCCGGGCTTCTGTTGCAACGAAGGAAAAGTCCACCGGTCGGGTCCTCTTCGACAGCGTCGTGGCCGGTGGCGCGCAGGCGGCGGGGCGTGCGGCGGGCAGGATATTGGAAGGATCGCTCGCCGATCTCGTCGCACTGGATGGCACCGCCATCGACCTGGAAGGCCGGGAAGGCGACGAAATTCTTGATGCCTGGATCTTTGCCGGTGACGACCGGATGGTCGCTGAGGTCTGGTCCGCCGGCCGGCATGTTGTTTCCGGCGGAAACCATGTAAAAGGCAACGCCATCCGCGCGAAATACCGGGCCACCATGGCCTCGTTGCGCGCCAGACTTTGAAGAACGACTTGAACGGGTAGACGACTTGGCGCTTGCGGACACAAATTCCTGGACGGGCATTCGCGAAGAACTCCTTCGGCGGATCCATGACCGGATCTGGCAGCCGGGGGAGCAGATCCCCCATGAGGCCGATCTTGCGGAAGAGTTCGGCTGCGCCCGCACCACCGTCAACCGTGCTCTCCGGGACTTGGCCGAAAGCGGGCTTGTGGTGCGCAAGCGCCGGGCGGGAACGCGTGTTGCGCTCAACCCGCCTCAGCGCGCCACGCTCACCATTCCGATCCTGCGTGAAGAAGTCGAAGCGCTTGGCCGCACCTACCGGCACAGCCTTCTGGAAAAGGATCTCCGGCCCCTGCCGCCCATGTTGCACGGCGCGTTCCAGGTGACGCTCGGCGCGGATGTTCTGTTTTTAAAGACGCTGCACTTTGCCGATGACCGGCCCTATGCCTTCGAGGAACGCTACATCAACCTGGAAGCCGCTCCTGCGGCGCGTGACATGACGTTCGAGGACGTCAGCGCCAACGAGTGGCTGGTGCATAACGCGCCCTACAGCCACGGCGACATTTCCTTCTTCGCCGTCAATGCCGACAAGACCCTGTCGCGCAAACTGGACGCTTCCACGGGCGCAGCCCTCTTTGCGATGGAACGCATCACCTGGACCGGCCCCCTGCCGATCACCCATGTCCGCCTGATCTTCGCCCCGGGCTACCGGATGCGGACGGAGATCTGAACGGGGAGGGGCGTTTTCCGACCTCTCCAGCAAGGTTGTTCAAATACCGGCCGGGCATGGCCCCGCTCATTGCGATTGCGCCCCTTAGAGTTGTAACTGGGTCGGCAATCAATTAGGGTTGGATTCTGAAAGTTTGTTAACTAGTTGATTTATTTTAATTTTCGGATTGGAAAACAATTTCTGTCCTGACCAGCCCGAGCAATAGAGGGGTTGAAGAAAATCATGACCGTTGTAGGCGATGAGGTCATCAAACTCCTGGAACTGGGAGATGTCTTCCGATGGGTTACCGACGGGGAGCGGGCAAAAGCTCTGGAACTTCTTGAACGTGACACGAGGTTCGATGCAACAATCACGCAATTTCAGACCGGGAAAGTTCTGAGAGATTTTTTTACAAGGTACTTCAATCAGCAAAGTGCTCCTTCGCTTTACGACGCCGTAATGCTGATGGCAGCGAAAGCCGGGCCAGTTTCAGTTTCCAGTATCGAAAACAACCTGGCTGGTTTCTTTTTTTTCGACCGGGATGCAGCAATCCTCAACGCGCAATTTGGCAATCCGGCAAAGGTGTTCGGGCTTGCAAACGATCTGGCCGACAGCATGCGCAAGTACGGCTTGCTTTCGATCAGCACCAAGAAACCCATCACCAGTGCGACTATTCCCTCAAGTGCATCCGCGTCTTTCTCAGGCAGCGGTGCAACGGGACGTGACATCTTCAATCACCGCGTTTCTGCGTTTGACCAGGCACGCATCCTCTATGAGCAGAAGACAAATCCGCAAGGTGATCCTGGCGCATCCGGTCCCGTGTCGCGCAGCTACTCCAATCCGCTCTGGAATGGTCTGACTGTTCCCAGTTCCGCCAGTGAACGTCTTCGGCAAGCCGCGCGCATTACGAGTTTGCCGATCTCCACATTGTTTGAGCCGATTTACCTGAACGGTCGCCCGTCCCGGGGAGCCGTGATGAACGCTGCTGCAAAAACCTATGATCTGACGCCGGAAGTCATAGGAGCGATCGTCTTGGCGGAACAGCGTGATCAATCTCAAAACGAAGACATGCTCGACTACACAGCGGCGACGCACTCGGTCTCAAGGCGCACAACCTCTGTAGGCCTTGGTCAGGTGCGTGACGACACTGTCGCGCGTACGGATCTGTTCTCCGGGTTGCTTGAACACAAACGGAGGCAAGGTCTCGACGGCGCGCAGATCGCGACGCTTCTGACGTGCGACGAGTTCAATATCTTCGCTGTTGCGAAATACATCAGGTATGTTGCCAATCTCGTCGGCAAAAAGACAAAAACGGACTTGCCAAGAACCGCCGCTGCGTTTCCCGGCATCAATTTTGCCGCCTATGCGCAGCATGCCAGGAACTGGCCTGCGGACAACGTTGCGGCGCTTGGGTCCGAATACACCTCACGGCCGTGGGACGACAGGGTGACCGGTTGGGGAAGCTTTGTCGGTGAAGCTCATTCCGACATGTCAGGCGCCAAGATATCATGGTGAAGTGGCTGAAAATATTTCCCTTTCTGGTTCCGTTTATTTTGGCGTCCTGCAATGCCGAGCAGCAAAGAGTGATTGAGATGAAGACTGAAGTTGTCGACGGCCTGCAGTTTGGCGTACCCGAAGGACGCAAGGTCGAAACAGGTGCCGATCACATTCTGCTTTTGCCGGAACAGGCTCTGCGCGAGGTCGATGAAATCGCCATTTGGACCACCGCGCCGCAGCCGGTCGCCGGCGGGGTCGACACCGAAGGGGCCGATCCCGCCCCGCACACCTTGACGACAGTCGAAGGCGGCATGGGCGGCCCGGAATATACCCTCACCATTCCCAAACATATTGCAGACCGTCAGGCCTATGTCCGCGCCTATATCCAGTCGGAAGGCGGAACACCGGCGTTCGACGAGGCGTGGCAGGTTTGGGAAAGCCTGGCGGCCGAGAAGTAACCGACAGGGTCTCCGTAGGAAGTGAGGGAGGGGCTCTGCGCACCCCTCAACACGCACAAGATGAATATTTCTGTGTTCGCTTTTTGATCGGTGCCGCCTTCTGCACGTCCTGAGCAGTCGCCTAAGGCCAGCAGTAGCCCGTCTTAGAAGGACGGGATACCGACAGCTTCCTTGGCTTTGTCCGTGAGGGTGTCCTTTACTGCATCCACAATGTCTTCCTTGAGCGGTGTCTCGTGGATATTGCGTTCCAGCAAACGGCTGGAAGACAATTCCCGTGCGAGATAGAATGCAACGGCGCGTCCGCCAAAACCCTTCGAGAAGTTGGCTTTCTGCTGATAGATCGGGTTGCCTCCCCGCAGACCATAACGGCGTGCGCGTTCCATCAGGCCCATCACGAACTGGTAACGCTGCAGACCGCTCATCTGGCGACCATGTTCGAGACCGGCATTGTAGAAGAACCTCTCTCCCGGGACCTTGTCGTGAAGCGCGTAGTCGTGCCCTGGAAAGAGCGCCGCCGCTACGCCGTTTGCGAACCCTTCATAATACTTCTTGCGCAGCTTACGAACCCGCTCGTTTTCCGGATGGAGTTCCTTGAGGGGCTTGAGCAAGGTCTTCAAGAGCGCCTTGTGCGGCGTGAGGAGCCCGCCGCCACCGTCAATCGCCTCGCCCACGAGAAATCCCGTCAATTCCTTTTGCAGATCGAAATCCTGCGAGTTCGGGACGTGGTTCTGGACGCGGCGGTAAATCATTTCGCGTGCCTGGACGACGAGTTTTTCACCCTCCGGAATGTCGATATTGCGGTTGTCCCATCGTCGGTCGAGGATGGTGCGGCGCTGACGGCGCTCCTCCTGCCTGTGCGCGCGTTCCACCACATCGCCGATCAGCGCATCCCGGAACGGAGCCAGGATAAGTCCAGGCTTTGCGCCATCGAACATGAAGTTGAAGCCGCGAGGACCAGGCTTGTGGCAGCCGACGTATTCTCTCAGGTACCAGTTGATCTCGGCGGGGTCATAGGTCTCGAAGTTGGCATAGGCCACTTCTTCGGCAGGGATGCCGTCGCAGAACTTGCCGATCGTCTCCCAGCTGTCGCCGGCGCCGACAGGCATAACGACCCCGCACCTCACCCAGACACCGTCGCGCTTTTGTTCCACACGGTTGTGGGGAAAGTAGTTCCTGGGGATGGGGTTCTTTGGTTTTCTGATTTGAACGTGCATCAGATTTACACCTCTTTTTCGGTATCACTTGAGTTCTCGTTGAGAGGCTGGATATCACGCGTCCTGCAGGTCGCACTTGTGCGGCATGTCACTTGACTTGAAGGCGGCGGTTTTGAGTTTTGGGGTAAGGTTTTGGCCATTTTTTGAGGGCTCAGGGGGAAGGTATGATGCCCCCTCCACCGGTATTCCGGGTGGGTCACGGCGTGGCTGCGCGGTAAGATCCGGGCCCTGGATAACCTATTGCCTTGGGCGCTTTGCCGTATTCAAAAACTCAGACTATTGCGCTCTTGTGCACGCGTCATTGCTTGCTCTGGCAGGCAGGATTGCAGATCAGCGCGTAGAAGCCCGCTCTTTCTGGATCCAGTCCAAAAACACCTTGGAGGCAGGTGTTTCCGCGTAAGGTGGCGGGGTCCGGACGAAGTAGGCTTCACTCAGGGGCGCCTGATGTTCAAAGGGACGAACAAGGTCACCGCTTTGGAGGAGGTCACCGACGAGCGTGTCATGTGCGAGGACGAGGCCCGCACCGTTCAAGGCTGCCGAAATCGCGATCACATAGGTCGACGCCAGATTGACTTCGGCTTCCCTTGCAAAGGACCTGCCTTGCGAGTTCATCCAACCGGACCAGGAGCCGGTGATGCCCGCGCAGTCGAACAGCCTGCCGCTCTCCAGTGAGCGCTCTTCTTCAGGCAGGCCGGGTGAGCAGACCGGATAGCATTTTTCCTCGGCAAGCCGAATGGCGGCGGTCGGCATGTCCTCCGGACGGGCGAAGCGGATTTCCAGAGAGGCATCGGCCGCGCGCTTTTCGGTGTCCCAGATCGATGTCACGATATTGAGCGTCAGCCAGGGAAATTCTTCGTAAAGCCGGCGAAGGCGCGGGGCCAGCCAATAGACGGAAAAGGCCAGATTGCACTGAAGCGTCAGGTTGCGCCCCAGGTCACTGCCGGTGACAAGCTGCGTGCTCCTTGTGATCAGGTCGAAGGCTTCACGCAGGCTCGGCAGATAGGTTTCCCCTTCGAGCGTCAGTTCCAGGGCACGCGTCTTGCGCACAAAAAGACTGCAGCCGAGCAAGGTCTCGAGGCTGCGTACATGCTGGCTGACCGCGGACTGGGTCAGGTTCAATTCCTGCGAGGCACGGGTGAAGCTGAGATGGCGCGCAGTTGCCTCGAATGCCCGCAACCAGGCCAGCGGAGGCAATCCAACCGTCTTCATGCGTGCACCTCACTCATTCATCAACTGACATAATGTGTATTAATTTTATTAATGCAACGCCATCGAATATATTGTTTGTCAATGTTGGAAGCGCTCCCTAGCGTCGAAGAGAAAGCGAGGGAGACAGTGCATGCTGCGTGTTGCAGAACATTCGAACATCACTCACTGGGCGGAGCGGATCGACCTGGCGGCAGCATTCCGCTGGACCGAGCGTCTTGGAATGCACGAAGCTGTCGCAAATCATTTCAGCCTCGCCGTCAATGACGAAGGCACGGCTTTTCTGGTAAACCCCCGCCAGCGGCATTTCAGCCGGATCAGGGCATCCGACCTGATTTTGCTTGATGCAAATGACCCGCAAACGCTGGAACACCCAAACGCTCCGGACCCGACTGCCTGGGGATTGCATGGCGCCATCCACCGGCAATGCCCACATGCGCGCTGCGTCATGCATGTGCATTCGGTCCATGCCACGGTTCTGGCCTGCCTTGCCGACAGCACTCTGCCGCCGATCGACCAGAACACCGCGACTTTTTATGGCCGCTTCGCAATTGACGAGAACTATGGCGGGCTTGCTTTCGAGGAAGAAGGCGAACGCTGCGCGACGTTGCTTCGCGACCCGAAGATCAAGGTGCTGATCATGGGCAATCACGGCGTTCTGGTCGTCGCCAGCACTGTCGCGGAAGCCTTTGACCGCCTTTATCATTTCGAACGTGCTGCAGAGACCTACATCCGGGCACTGCAGACCGGAAAACCACTGCGCATTCTCAGCCCTGAGATTGCCGAGAAGACCGCGCAGGAAATTGAAAATTATCCCGGCCTTGGGCACGACCACTTCGCCGAATTGAAAGCCATTCTGGACGACGAAGGCTCGAACTACGCCAGCTAGGCACCGGCACGGCCCAGGCTGCGGACGCAAGGCAGCGGACACTCGAAACAAAATCATGCAAGGCCCGATGGTGACACCGCCGGGCCGGGCGGGCGGAATTTGCCGAATTTCCGGTTTTCGCGACTGGCCGTCCGTACCGGCAAACAAGTTGAACTGAAACCTATCACGCTCATCAAGGAGAACCATGGAATGGGAGAGGCCTTTACGCCGCAAAACCGACTGGCAGTCTCGCGGCGAAGCGTTCTCGGGGGAACTGCTGCGCTCGGCGCCACGGCTCTCGTATCGTCTCTTGGTATCGGGCCGGCCGTTGCCCAGCCCAAAAAAGGCGGAACGATCCGCTTCGGGATTGCCTCGGGCAATACCAACGACACGTACGATCCGGCAGTTTGGGACAACACCTATTCGCAGGTCTTCGCCTTTGCCCGCAACGGCTACCTGGTGGAGATCGCCTCGGACGGATCTCTCGTCGGGGAAGTGGCTGAAAGCTGGACTTCATCTCCCGATGCAAAGGTCTGGACGTTCAAGATCCGCAGCGGTGTCGAGTTCCACAGCGGCGGTACCGTGACACCCGATGATGTCGTTGCCTCGATCAACTATCACCGCGGCGCGGACAGCAGTTCGGCTGCCAAGCCCTTCCTTGCACCGGTTACCGACATTGCCAGCGACGGCGATACCGTCGTTTTCACGCTGGATGCAGGCAACGCCGATTTCCCTTATGTGGTGAGCGACTACCATATGCCGATCCTGAAGTCATCGGATGGCAAGATCGATCCCACCAGCGGTGATGGGTGCGGTCCGTACAAAGTCACCAACTTCAAACCCGGCTACATCGCCGAGCTCACGCGCAATCCGAATTACTGGAAATCGGACCGTGCCCATTTCGATGCGGTTGTCCTGATGGCCATTGTTGATCCGGCAGCGCGGCAGGCTGCACTGATGACCGGAAATGTCGACGTCGTGGACCAGGTGGATCTGAAAACGGTGCATCTGTTCCAGCGCGCTCCGGGTGTCCAGATCGTCTCGGCGACCGGCGGTCAGCACTATACGTTCGCCATGGACACACGGGCAGCGCCCTTCAACGACAACAATGTCCGCATGGCCTTGAAATACGCCATCGACCGGCAGGAACTCGTCGACAAGATCCTCTTTGGCTATGGCTCGGTTGGCAACGACCACCCGATCAGCCCGGCCAACCGCTTTTACGCAGCCGATCTTGAGCAGACCAGTTATGATCCGGACAAGGCGAAATATTATCTGAAACAGGCGGGCCTCAGCTCGCTGGATCTGCAACTCTCCGCCTCCGACGCTGCTTTTGGCGGCGCTGTCGATGCAGCAGCGCTCTATTCAAGCAAGGCAGAGGCGGCCGGTATCAACATTCAGCCGGTGCGCGAGCCCAATGACGGTTACTGGTCCGATGTCTGGATGAAGAAGCCGTTCTGCGCGGTCTACTGGACCGGACGACCGACCGAGGACGCGACCTTCACGCTCGCCTACGCTGCCGGGGCGCCGTGGAACGACACCTATTGGGACAACGAGCGCTTCAACCGGCTTCTGAGCGAAGCGCGCTCCGAACTCGACGAAGCAAAGCGCGCGGATATGTATCGCGAGATGCAGAACATCGTCAGGACCGATGGCGGCACCATCATCCCCATGTTCGCAAGCTATGTGATGGCACTCAGCGACAAGGTCAGTCATCCGGAAAAAGTCGCCGCAAACTGGCCGCTCGACGGTCTGCGCGCTACGGAGCGCTGGTGGTTTAGCTGAGTTCGTCTTCTCAAATCTGAAGCATTTTTGACTGGCACCTTGCACCTGGTTTCCCGCTGGGTGGCAGCTTCGCTTCGGACCATCGGGAATGGCGGCGGTGAGACGTCCGCAAATAAAAACGCCCTCATCCGGAAGGAGAGGGCGTTTTCGTTTCTTGCGGTGTTGGCAGCGATCAGTCGATGACCGAGCCCTCTTCGTCCTTCTTCATGTGACGCATGCGGGCTTTCAGGACCTTGCCGAAGATGATCGGCAGGACGAAGCCGATGATGGCCATGCTCCACAGGGTCAGCGACAGCGGGCTGTCGATCAGGGTGAACCAGTCGCCGTTGCTGATGGTGATCGCGCGGCGCAGGTTGTTTTCCATGGCGTTGCCGAGCAGCGTGCCAAGGATGATCGGGACCAGCGGCACGTCCAGCTTGCGCAGCACCCAGCCCAGCACACCGAAGCCGACCATGACCAGAAGGTCGAAGGAGGAGCCGGAGATGCCGTAGATGCCGACGAAGCTGACCATGGCCACGATGGGCATGAGGATGCGCGGCGGGATCAACAGGACGCGGGTGAAGAGACCGATCATCGGGATGTTCATGGCCAGCAGCATGAAGTTGGCAATGAACAGGGCCGCGATCAGACCCCAGACCACATCCGGCTGCTGGGTGAACAGCAGCGGGCCCGGCGTGATGTTGAGCGCCAGCAGAACCGCCAGCAGCACGGCCGTGGTCCCGGAGCCGGGAACGCCGAGCGCGAGCATCGGCACCAGCGCACCGCCCGCGGCGGCGTTGTTGCCGGCTTCAGGCGCGGCGACACCGCGCGGGTCGCCCTTGCCGAAGGTGCCTTCCTTGTCGACCAGTTTCTTCTCGAACGTATAGGAGATGAACGAGCCGAGTGACGCGCCGGCACCAGGCAGAACGCCGGCAATGAAGCCGAGCAGACTGGTGCGCAGCATGGTCGGGGTGCAGGACTTCAGCAGCGAGAAGCTGGGCATCAGCCGGCCGACGGTAACCTTGCTGGAGTTGGCGTCCGCATTGCCGTGGCGGTGTTCCAGGAACAGGAAGACCTCGGACAGAGCAAACAGGCCGACGATGGCAACCAAAAAGTCGATCCCGTCGTAGAGGTGCACTTCGCCGAAGGTGAAGCGCGGCACACCTGTCTGGGTGTCGACGCCGACGGTGGCAAGGCCAATGCCGAGCGCGGCTGCGAAGGCGGTCTTGGCCTGGTTGGTCGAGGCAACGCCGCCTAGGGTGGCGAAGGCCAGGGTGAACAGGGCGAAATATTCCGCCGGACCGAACAGAAGCGCGATCTTGACCAGCTGCGGTGCCAGCAGGATCAGGCCCCAGGTGGCCAGGAAGGCACCGACGAAGGAGGCAACGCCCGACAGCGAGAGAGCCTCGCCTGCGCGGCCCTGCTGGGCCATCGGGTAACCGTCGAGACAGGTCATCATCGCCGGTTCGTCACCGGGAATGTTCAAGAGGATCGACGAGATACGCCCGCCGTACATGGCGCCGTAATAGACCGACGTCAGCAGGATCAATGACGGCGTAGCGCCAAGACCGAGCGTGAAGGCAAGCGGGATGAGGATAGCGACGCCATTGGACGGGCCGAGGCCCGGCAGGGCGCCCATGATGGTGCCGAGAAAGCAGCCGAGCAGGGCCAGCAGCAGGTTCTGCCAGGTCAGCGCGATGACGAAGCCGTCGGCCAGTGAAGAGAGAGTTTCCATGGCGATGCTCCGTTAAAAGCCGAACGGGCCCTTGGCCAGGGAGAGGCCAAGAACGAGGTGGAAGACCGCATAGATGCCGAGCGAAGTCAGGCAGCCGGTGATAAGCGAGCCGATCGGTGAAGAGCCGAGGCGCCAGGTCAGATAGGCAGCGGCAACGGCTGTCGCGATGATGAAGCCGGCTTCCGGCAGAAGTATCGCGTAGAGGATCATCGCCAGCACTGCCATGGCGACTTCAAGCAGACGCGGCAGCGACGGCCATTCCGGCGCGACGTCGGGTTTCAGGAAAATCGCCAGCGACGACAGACCCAACACGGATGCGATGATCAGGGGGAACGCCTTCGGGCCGACGGCGTCGGACAGAAAGCTTTCTTCGATGACAAGAGCGGCCCAGGCATATCCCAGCGCGAGAAGTAGCCCGACCGCGCCAAAGATGCGGTCGCTCATGGATACCTTCCTAATAGCGGCTCCTCCCCAAGTCCGGCGGCCGCCCCTTATGTGTTCTGTTGTTTGTTGGCACCCGAAGTGTGCCACTGTGTCCGCCGACAATCCACTTTGCCCAATCGGGCGGACAATGATCAGGCAGACATACTTCCGGCGTTACGCTGTCAGTCTTAATGCTGCGTGCGGTAAACCGGATATTGCCCGCGTTCGGACGCGTCCTGAAAAAGAAGGGGGCACATGGACTGCGCCCCCTCCAGTCGGACTGACGGCATTCTTATTTGATGATGCCGATTTCTTTGGAGATGTTCTGGATCTGCTGAACCGAGTTGGCAACGAATTCCTGGAAGTCGGCACCCTGCAGGTCGAGCGGAGCCAGACCGTTTGCAGCCATGATGCCTTTCCATTCTTCACTTGCGTACAGATCGGAGATCTTGGACACCCATGCGTTATAGGCGTCGTCGGACATGTTGCCCGGTGCGTAGAAACCGCGCCAGTTTGCGCCGATCGCGTCGACACCCTGTTCCTTTGCCGTCGGGAAGTCGGCGAATTCGCCGGACAGACGCTCAGGTGCCAGAACAGCGATCACCTTGATGTCGCCACTGTCGACAAAGCCCTTGGCTTCGGAAATGTCACCGGTGAAAGCCTGGACGGAACCGGCCAGAAGCTGGGTCACGGCTTCACCACCACCGTCGAAAGCGATGTATTTCACGGTGCGGACGTCTTCGATGCCGTAAGCGTTTGCAGCGATCAGAACCTTCAGGTGATCCCAGCCACCAACAGCGGAACCGCCGGCAACGGACACGGACGTCGGGTCGGATTTCATCTGGTCGAGAAGTTCCGGCAGGGTGTTGATCGGGCTGTCGGCCGCAACGGCGATCACGCCGTAGTCAGCGCCAACGGAAGCCACCCAGCGAACCTGGTCCATGGTGTTGCCCGGGAAGGCACCCTGGGCAAGGCGGGTTGCGGTTGCCGAGGAAGCTGCAACGATCAGGTCGTTGTCGTCGCCGCGCTTGTTGACGACTTCAGCATAGGCCACACCGCCGCCGCCGCCAGCCAGGTTCACAACCTGCATGGTCTTGTCGAGAAGCTTCAGGTCCTGAAGGGTCTTGCCGACCTGGCGGCAGGTGAAGTCCCAGCCACCACCCGGGTTGGCCGGTGCGATGCACTCCGGGTTTTCCGGCGTGAAATCGGCAGCTGTTGCGCCGAAAGCGGATGCGCCAAGGAATGCGGCCGCCAGCAGAAGGCGGGTCGTTTTGAATGCCATGTTGTGTTTCCTCCACATGTGCAAGGCTTTTGGTGAGCCCCTGGTATCCGTTGTGCCGCGTTAAAGCGGGTCCTCCCAACGGACGTGAGGAGAGCCTAGCGCCAAACCCTGTCATCAACCTGTCACCAGGGGGCACATTGCTTGCAAGCAGCGAAATTGCGGGGCAAGACTGGAGGCGGGAGGAACGAATCTTTGCGCCTTTTGCTCGTTGAAGACACGTTTGACATGGCGGAGGCGATCATGATCCGGCTGGACCGGTCAGGCATTGCCTGCGATCTGGCAAAGTCGCTGGAAGAGGCGAGGGCCTGCGTCAACGTTCAGCATTACGACGTGATCGTTCTTGATATCAATTTGCCGGATGGCCTGGGCACCGAGCTGCTGAAAGAGATCAGGTCTCGGGGCGAGCGCACGCCGGTGCTGATGCTGACGGCGGAATTTTCCGTCGACGACAGGGTATCCTCGCTCAATTCCGGGGCGGATGATTACCTTGTCAAGCCGTTCGATCACCGCGAACTGGAAGCCCGCATCCGCGCACTCTATCGACGAGAACAGGGCGACAAGGCTGAGGAACTGACGCTCGGCAGCCTCACGTTCAATGCTTCCGCGCGGGTCGTGCGTCAGGGTGACAGCCCGATCAATCTGACCCGGCGCGAATTCTCGCTGCTGGAGATCCTGGTCCGTAACCGCGGCAAGACCGTCAGCAAGGAACGTCTGTTCGAAGGGGTGTTCAGTTTCCAGGACACCGACGTCAGCATGAACGCGCTGGAGCTTTATGTTGCGCGGCTGCGCAAGAAACTCTCGGGCGGATCTGTCAGGATCGAGACCCAGAGAGGGCTTGGTTACAAGCTGGAAGTCGATGACTGATCTCATCCGCAGGCTGGCGTCGACCTCGCTCACCGCACGTGTTGCCTTCGGGATTGCCTTTCTGCTGATTTTCGGCGGGGTGATCGTTTCCATCGCGGCATTCGCCTATGGCCGGGAAGCGGCCAGAAGCGCCTACGACCGGTTGCTCCTGGGCGCGGCGACAGGCATTGCTTCGTCGATCACCGTTCAGGACGACAGGCCCGTCATCGAGTTGCCGGTTTCGGCGTTCGAGTTGCTGGCGCTCGCCCCCGACGACAGGATCGGCTATCGCATTATCGGCCCGGAGGGCGCGACGCTGACCGGCTATGATGAAATCACCCTGCCGACAGGCCGGCGCGATTTCCGGGAAGGGTTTTTCGACGGTTCGTTCTTTGGAGAGCCGGCCCGTTTTGCCGTGGTCTCGCGCCGATTTGCCGAGCGTACGCTCAACGGCACGATCAAGGTGGTTGTCGGCCAGACCCTGCGGGCGCGTAACGACATGGCCTATGACATCACCCGCAAGGCGCTCTACGTGCTTGCAGCATCCGGCCTGGCAATGGTGCTGTTGTCGGTCGTCGTCGTCCGCTCGGTGCTGCAGCCGCTGGAACGGATCGCCGGCGGTCTCTCCGCGCGGGACCCCCATGACCTGACACCGCTCGACACCTCGGTGCCGCGGGAAACGGCGGTGATGATCAATGCCCTCAACGGCTTCATGGCCCGGCTCGACCGGCAGATGAATTCCATGCGGCATCTGATCTCCGACACCGCGCATCAGCTCAGGACGCCTGTCGCGGCCCTCAGGGCCCAGGCGGATCTCTTCACCGACGAACCGGAACTTTCCCGCAAGGAAAAGATCGTCGAGAGGATACAGACCCGAACGGCAAGCCTCGGCCGTCTGCTCGACCAGCTTCTGAGCCAGGCACTGGTGATCCACCGCGGCGACAGCGCCAGACGGGAAAAGGTGGACTTGCGCGATATTGCCCTCGACGTTTTCGAGGAAGGCGATCACGCTGTTCTCAATCCGGAATTCGACGTGATCCTGGATATCGGCGAAGACCCTGTCGAAGTGCTGGCGGATGTGCAATCGCTGAAGGAAGCCTTGAAGAACCTCCTGAACAACGCACTCAAATACGGCCGCTCGCCGGTAAGGATCGGGGCTTCGCTGCAAGGCAGGCGGGCCAGTATCTGGGTGGAAGATGCGGGCGGTGGACCGGTGGATGGGGTTCTTGCCGAACTGGGGTCCCGTTTCAACAAGGGCGCGCTGTCGCGGCAAAGCAGTTCCGGCCTCGGTCTTGCGATCGCGCATTCCGTCGCCCTTTCCTACGATGGCGAATTGCGCCTGGAAAAGACCGGTGGGGCGCGTTTTCGCGCTGCCCTTGTGTTTGCAGCCGTACCGGAGGGGCGGACATGAAGCGACTCGCCTATATGTTGAAGTGCCTGGCTGCAGTCGTGATGATGCTTGCCTCTGGCCGGGCCGTGTCGGCACAGGAGCTGGTGGAGATTTTCGGACCAGAGACCACCAACCGTGTGCTGGTGGTGCGCTCCACGACGGATATTTCCATCTTCGGTCCGGTGGTCGAAAGCTTTCTGCGCACCCGGCCTGGGCTACAGGTGCGCTACGAGCAATGGGGATCGAACGAGCTCTACCGCCTGACCCGCCGGGACTGCCGCGACGGCGTTCCAGGCGCCGACATCGTCATCAGCTCCGGTGTTCACCAGATGGTGCAGCTGGTCAACGAAGCCTGCGCAGCGTCCTACCGCTCACGGTTGACCGAACAGTTGCCGGAGGCCCTTCGCTGGCGCGACGAATTGTGGGGCATCACCCGCGAGCCCGCGGTGATCGTCTATAACCGCGAGCTGGTGCCCGTTGAGGATATTCCGCAGACCCGCTTCGACCTGCTCGATCTCCTTCGGCCTTCCGGCACTCCATATGCCGGGCGGGTCGCAACCTATGACATCGAGCAGTCGGGGCTTGGGTATCTGTTTGCTTTTGCCGACGCGCAGGAAGCAACCACCTTCGGCGCGCTGCAAGAATCCTTCGGCCGCTCACAGGCGATTTCCACCTGTTGCTCGGTCGACATCATCAAGGGTGTTGCCGAGGGGCGCTACCTGATCGCCTACAACGTGCTTGGCTCCTACGCCCAGGGCTATCAGCTCAACGACGACCGGATCGGCATCGTGCTGCCGTCCGACTACACACTGGTCCTGTCACGCACCTTCATGATCCCGAAGCAGGCAAACAACGAAGCCGAGGCCGAGGCGTTCCTGGATTTCCTCTTGTCCTCGGAAGGCACGCTTGCACTTCGGACCGCATTGCTGATCAGCCCGCTTCTGGAAACGGAGGATGGCAACGAAGGCGAAGTCCTGAGTTCGACAGCCCTGCGGCCGATAGGTCTTTCCCCTGCGCTCATGGTTGCGCTGGATGCCCTGACCCGGGAAACCTTTTTGCGCCGATGGCGGTCGACGTTTCCCGGGCCATGAGGCGCCGGCAGGCGCGTTGCATGATGCTCGTTTCAGGTCCTCAGGAAACGCCCAGGAAGGGATAAGGCCCCGGAAAGGCGCCGACCGGAATGAGGTGGGTCAGGAAACCATCGTCTCGCCATTCGTGAAGCAGCATCCCGCCGGGTTCCTTGGTCAGGCTGTTGCCAGCGTTGGTGCGCTGGTCCAGCGTGACCGCATGCGAGGTGCCGGGGCAGACCTGACACAGGCTGCCGGAAAAGAGGCCGGCGATGGAGCGGTGCAGATGGCCGCAGACAAGCCGAACCTGCCCGGAATGAAGGGAGAGGGCGGTGCCCAGGCTGTCTGCGTCGTGCAGGTTCTGCGCGTCCATCGCCCTGATCCCCACGGCAAAGGGAGGGTGATGAAGCCCGACTATCGCGGGTTTGTCGCCAAGACCGGAGAGCGCGTCCGTCAGGAAGGACAGGGTTGCCGGTTCAAGTGTGCCATGCGCTGCGCTTTCGGTAAGGCTGTCGAGCCCGACAACGGCAAAGTCTTCAAAATCGATCTGCCAGTCCAGGGGGCCGGTGCGGGGCATCCACTGTGCGTCTGCGAAGCTCTCCCGCATCGGCTCGCGCCGGTCGTGGTTGCCCGGCAGCACCCTGTAGGGCAGGTCGAGGTCCGCCATCAGCATCTTGAAGCGGTCGTATTCTTCTGGCGTTCCATGTTCGGTCAGGTCACCGGTAACGATCACGAGGTCGACTGGACCGATCTGCGGCAGCAGGTGGTTGATTGTGGCGACCGTTTCGGCAAGGGCCGCGGCCGTGTCGACCTGTCCGTAGGCGAGTGCTCCTTCAGGAACAATGTGGGTGTCTGAAATCTGAATGATCTTGGTCATGAATGGGTCGATGTCTGGTCTGCAAGGAAGATGAGGTCGGAGGGATCAATGGTGAGGCGCACGGTGCTGCCGGTTTCAGGGGCTGTCCTGCCCGGGTGCTGAAGATAGAGAAGGCCGGCATCCGGAAGGACGCCGCCCACGGCGAGACGGAAATGACCGCCCGAGAACGTGACGGTTTCCACTGTTCCCGACAAGGATCCTGTCTGGTCTAGCCGGACGTTTTCCGACCGTATGTAAGCTGTTTTGCCGGCGGCGCCAGCGGGAAGCTTCAGCTGCCCGCCAGGCAGCTGCAGTACATCGTTTTCCATGTGTCCGGTCAATGGCATGGCGTTGCCGATGAAGCGGGCGACGAAGGCATTGGCCGGAGTGTGGTACAGCTCTTCTGGCCTGCCGACCTGAAGCATGGTTCCGTTCGACATCACCGCGATCCGGTCCGCGATTGCCATCGCCTCGCTCTGGTCGTGGGTGACGAAAACAGCCGTGATCCGGAACTGCCGCAGCATTGCGGCCAGTTCGTCACGCAGGTTGTCGCGCAAGGCGGCGTCCAGCGCGGACAGGGGTTCGTCCAGCAGCAGGATCCTGGGGCGCGGTGCGACGGCACGGGCCAGGGCCACCCGTTGGCGTTGCCCGCCCGAAAGGGCATGTGTCGGCCGGTCGGCGTAGTCGGTAAGGCGGCACAGGCTCAGCACCTCGTTCACACGTTGCCGGCGTTCTTCCGCCGGCACTTTTCTAACCTTCAGGCCGTAGCCGACATTCGCGCGCACGCTCATGTTGGGAAAGAGCGCATAGGACTGAAACACCATGCCGACATTGCGATGTTCCACGGCAAGTCCGGTCACGTCGGTCTCGTCGAACCGGATCCGGCTGCCCGCATCGGGGCGCTCCAGTCCGGCAATGATGCGCAGCAGGGTCGTCTTGCCACAGCCGGAAGGACCGAGCAGCGACAGGATTTCGCCGGGACCGACGGTCAGATTGGTCGGGCAGAGAGCCCGCGTGCCATCGGCAAAGGTCTTGGCGGCGTTTTCGATTGTCAGGGTCATTGAGCGATCCTTTGCGCTCTGGCGGAGGCCCATTGCATGGCCATCAACAGCGGCACGATCATCGCGAAGAAGATGAGCGTATAGGCGGAGGCGACTTCCAGCCGCATGGAGGCATAGCTGTCGGCAAGACCGACCGGCAGGGTTTTCAGATAAGGCGTGTGCAACATCCAGGTGAGGTTGAATTCGCCGATGGAGAGCGTCACCACGGTCAGGGCACCAGCCAGGATGCCCGGCATGGCATTGGGGATGATCACCGTTCGAAACCGCGTGAAGGCAGACGCGCCAAGTGTCGCCGCGCTTTCTTCAAGGCTGCGGAAATCCATGGCCATCAGAACGGCCAGGACGGATCGCACCATGAACGGCAGCGTGTAGAGAACATGGCCGACGAGGATGAAGGTCCAGGACGTGCGGAACCCGGACAAGGTTCCGTAGAGCTGCAAGAGCGCGAGTGCCAGTGCGAGGCCGGGAATGGCGAGCGGCAACGAGATGAACTCTTCCAGCAGGCGCGACAGGCGTCCGGGATTCCTGGCAAGGGCGTAGGCCGCCGGAACGCCGATCACCAGCGTGACGGCAAGGCAGGCTATCGCGAGCCAGAGCGACAGGAAGATGCTGGCGGAATATAACTCCCAGACCCGCCCGATCCATTTCAGGGTCAGGCCAGAGGAAAGACCGCGAAAGTAGTTGGCTGTTACCCCGGCCAGGATCGACTGGATGGCCGGGACCAGCAGAAAGGCCGCAATGACAAGCGTGACCGCGCATTGCAGCCACCAGGCGAGTGATCTTTTCACGTCAGCCTCCCGCCGCAACCGTCGTTCCTGCAAAACTGCGGGCGATGTAAAGCAGGGCCCAGGTCACAAGGCCAAGCATAACGGACAGGGCTGACGCCATGGCGATGTTCGCCGACAGGGTGAATTCGGTATAGATCACCATCGGCAGGACATCGATATTGGTTGCCAGCGTGAAGGCGGTTCCGAAGGCTCCCATGGCGGTGGCAAAGGCGATTGCACCGGCGGCAACGAGGGACGGGGCAAGACCGGGCAGGATCACGTCGATGAGAATGCGCCACGGCGATGCGCCCAGGGTGCGGGCGGCTTCTTCCAGCGCGGGGTCGAGTTTTTCGACCGCGGCCATCACCGTCAGCAGGACGCGCGGGATGGAAAAATAGAGATAGCCGAGAAAGAGGCCTGTCAGCGAATAGGCGAACACGATGTGTCCGGGCAATAGCTGGTTGAACAGCCCCTGGCGTCCTCCCAGGAGGATGATCAGGAAGCCGATGACGACGCCCGGAAAGGCTAGCGGCAGGGTCAGGACGGAAAGCAGCAGGCCGCGTCCGATAAACCTGTTCCGCGCCAGGAACAGGCCGGCGGTGGTCGCCAGAGCAAGCGCGGCAAGGCTGACCGCCAGCGACACCAGCACCGTGTTGACCAGCGTTTCAAGATATCGAGGCGTTTGCAGGATCTGCAGGTAGATGTGCCATCCGGCTTCTGATTCAAAGGAAGCCTGAACCAGGCGCACCAGCGGCAGAGCCAGAAAAGCGAGGGCGAATACCGCCAGCGGTACAAGGCAGGCGGTCACGAATGTTCTGTCGGACATGAAGAATGCCTTCGGGAAAACGGGCCGGAACGCCGATGCGCTCCGGCCCGCAAGGTCAGGATTTTATTTGACTTCGTTCAGGTAACGCTCACCGAAACCGGCCTGGGCGCGTTCCATGTGGGCATAATCGACAGCAACCGCGCGCTCGTAGTCGCTTGCAGGCAGGAACTTCGCGGCGACTTCAGCCGGCAGTTCCACCGGGCGGGACGGCTGCAGGTAGGCATTGGTCCAGATCGCCTGGCCTTCGTCGGACAGGATGAAGTCCAGAACCTTCTTGCCGGCTTCTTCATGCGGGGCGCCTGCCACCAGGCTCATCACGTAGGGAACGCGCACGGAACCTTCGCACGGCAGCACGAACTCGAAGTTGCCGTCTTCTTCGTATTTGCCGCGATAGGCGTTGAAGTCATAGTCGAAGAGGATCGGGATTTCGCCGGAAACGACGCGCGCGAAAGAGGTCTGCTTGGGAACGATCGGATCGTTTTCGGCCAGTTCCTTGAAGTAGCTGATGGCCGGATCGAAGTTCTCCAGATCGCCGCCGAATGCCAGGTTGACGGCAACCGCTCCCGCATAGCCGACAAAGGCGGAAGACGGATCAAGATAGCCGACCATGCCGCGGTATTCCGGCTTTTTCAGATCGGCGAAGCACTGCGGCACCGGTGCGCCGCCGAGCGCGTCGACATTCACGAACATGCCGAGGGTACCGTAGTGAACGGCAAACCACTTGCCTTCCGGGTCCTTCAGACCTTCGGGGATGTCATCGAAACCGGCCGGCTTATAGGCGGTGACGACACCTTCGTTGCCGGCCTTGATTCCAGTGGTCACGCCGTAATAGGCAACGTCGGCGACCGGCGCGGCCTTCTCGGCCAGAAGCTGGCTGAGGGTCTGGCCGGAATTCTTGTTGTCATGCGGCATGGCAATGCCGAGCTTCTCATTGATGGCTTCCAGCATCGATGCCCAGTCGGCCCATTGCGGCGGGCAGTTGTAGCAAACGGCATCTTCGGCCTTTGCCGGCACGACGGCCGCCATTGTCATGGCCAATGCGAAAAGTGTACGTTTCATGTCAGTGACTCCTGAAGCGATCTCAAGCAGGTCTCGGGGTTACTCATTGGATGGCAGGGAAGTGGCAGCTTCTCTGCCATCGGCTTTTCCGGGAACGGGAGGGCCAAGGCTGCCTCCCGCGCGGAAACTGAATGTGGCGGCTGCGGACGGCAGGTCGGGGGTGGGCCGGTCCAGCAGCCTTGCCAGCACGGAATGGACGGCGCCCTGACCCATGGTGCGCGGATCTGTTTCGACCGTCGCCAGATGAGGGTCGACCAGCAGTCCGGTGGAAATGCCGTCAAAGCCGACCAGCGACAGATCGTCGGGAATACGCTTTCCAAGTGCGCGTGCGGCCTTCATGGCGGCAAGGGCGAGAAAGTCGTTCGACGCAAAAATTCCGGTCAGGGCCTGATGTTCGGCCAGAAGCGTGCCGAGCAATTCCAGAAGGGTGCCGTCCTGCTCCTCGATTTCCAGAAGAAGCGGGTCTGCCATGCCGAACTCGCGGCATGCGGCGGCAAATCCTTCGTAGCGCTCACGCGAGCGGTCGGAGCGATGGAACCGCAGGGCCAGAAAACCGGTTTGAACGTGCCCCTGGCTGTGAAAGGCCCTTGCGACTTCACGCGCGGCGGCGCGGTTGTCGACGGCCCACGCGGGCAAGCCGAAAGAAGAGCGGTTATAGACGAGGCAGCAGGGAAGGTTCCGATCCCGGATCAGCTCCAGAGCCTCGCTGTCGGCCGCATTGTTGACCGTCAGGACCAGGCCGTCGACCTGTTTGGCAATCAGGGTGCGTGCGGCCTGAAGCTCCAGCACTTCGTCGTATTCCGAACATGCCAGAATGAGCTGATAGCCTTCGCGGTGGGCTTCCTGCTGGGCAGCCTGGACGACTTCGGCAAACACGGGATTGGCGAGAGAAGGGACAATGCAGCCGAGTGTCTTTGTCGAGCTGCTTTGCAGGGACCGGCCAAGCGCGCTGAATTCGAAGCCGAGTGCTTTTGCTGCCGAAAGAACCTTCCGGCGGGTGTCGGCGCTGGCGGAGCCGGTGCCGTTGAGGACGCGGCTTACCGTTGCAATGCCGCAACCGGCCTGCTCGGCAACATCCTTGATCGTCGGCGGACGCGATCTCACCCTTGGTTCCTTCAGTCTTGGAAACGTTTCCAACACTGAATACAGGGTGTCGATGTCACTTTGATGAAAGCGTTTCCAGAAGGGAAAGGGAGCGCTTTTCGATGCGCAGTCTTCAGCCGCAACCGGGCTTGAAACCCGCCGCCCGCGGGGACAGGCGGCGGGTCATGGGTCAGAACTTCTTGGCGAAGCTCAGCTTGAAGCTGCGGCCTGCACCTTCGTCTTCACTCAGGTGGTTCCGGTACGACTTGTCGAACACGTTGTCGACGTTGAACCGGACCTCACTGTCCGCCATGAAACCGTCGGTCGGTTGCCATGCCGCATAAAGGTTATGCAGCACGTAGCCTGCGGTTTCCTGTTCGTCGGCGCCCACACGGTCCTGGGCGGCGTAGAAATCGCCTTTCCAGCCGAAGTCGAGGTTCCACGGACGGTAGACGTAGCCGATCTTGAGGAAGGCGCTGTCGGCGGGGACGGCATTCATGTAGCCGCCGGTGCTGACGTTGTTGCCCCGGATCAGCGAGGCGCCGAGAGACCCGTAGATGCTTTCGGTCCAGTAGGAGGCTTCCAGCTCAAGCCCTTCGTAACGGGCTTTCGGAATGATTTCCGTCACCACTGTCGAACCGTTCCAGTAGCTGGCGTAGTAGTTGGTGACGTTGTTGCGGAACGCCGTTCCCTTCAGGCGGAAAGCGTCACCACCCATGATCAGGTCATCGAAAGAAAAGGTGACGCCGGCCTCGAAGTTGTTCGACAGTTCCTTGTCGAGATCGTTGACGACGTAGTTCGAAAACACCTCGTCGAGGGAGGGCAGACGCTCGGTGTGTGCGACGGAACCGAAGACGCCGAGCCATTCGGACATCTTGATCATGGCTGCAAGCTTTGGCGAATAGCCGACGGCGCTCTTTTCCTCGTTCAGGTTAATGGTGTTGCCGCTGCCGTCCACATAGCTGCCGACAGACACGTTGCTGTAGTCGATCCGCATGCCGGGAATGAGGGTGATGCGGTCGTTCCACACCAGTTCGGCCTGCGCATAACCGCCGACGTTGACCGTTTCGCCTTCCGGGTGAGACCCTGAACCACTGCGCACATAGGTGCCGAAATCACGCGGATTGCGGCGTTCCTGGTACTGGCCGTCGATGCCGGTCGTGACATAGGCCATCCAGTCTTCGCCCAGCTGGAACGTTGCGACGTTGTCGGCCTTGCCCTGCCAGGTCTCGTAGGAATATTCGGAATTGAAGCCAAACGGGTAATAGCAGGTCGGCGGCGCTGGCGCCGGTGCGAACTGGGCGCAGATCTGATCCTGGTTCTTCTGCTCGACCCGCGTGTCGGACCAGCTGAACTGGGCCTTCACATCAAGCAGATCGTTTCCTGAAAACCCGTTTGCATAACCGACGATCGCAGTCTGATCCGTCACTGTGCGGTCGACGTCGCCAAAGTCCGGACCCCAGGCAATCTGGTCGTAGTTCTGGTCGTCCTCGTCACTCGACCAGTTCTGGTAACTTGCGAAAACGGACTGGTCTTCATTTTCCCCGAAGGTGTAACGAGCCTTGATCAGACCGTTGATGGAGTTGAAATCCGTGTCCGGGACCTCGTTGCCCTGGCCATCCGTAATGTCCTGAGACTGCCGATAGTTGAGCGCGCCGAGCAACTCGAGGTTCTTGACCGGTTCCGCCGCGACGATCGCGCTGCCCAGCCAGCCGTTGCCGTTCGAATCCCAGGAGGTTTTCAGCCGGCCACCGATCAGGTCACCCGGATCGAGGAAATCGCTGGCATCCTTTGTGGTGAAGGTGATCACCCCCCCCATCGCACCGGCGCCATAAAGTGTCGATGATGCCGGTCCACGCAGGACCTCGATCTGTTTATAGAGTTCCGGATCGGAGAAGAACGACCCCATCCGGTACTGTTCGAAAAACTTGTTGACCCCGTCTACCTGCATGATGATCCGGGTCTCGTCGCCGGAAAGAGCTTCACCGATACCGCGGATATTGATGCTTTCGCCGAGGATCGAGTTACTGCCGATCGGCGTGACGCCCGGGATCTCCTGGAAGACGTCTCCGATCGAGCGCGGTTGCAGATCGTCGATGGCTTCCTGGTCCAGCACGGTGACGGCCTGAGGAGTGTCGATCGCGACTTTGGGCACGCCGGCGCTGATCACGATCTGTTGTAGCTGCGACACCGGTTGATCCTGTCCGGCAACGGGTGTCGCCGGTGCTGCATCCGCTACTGCATCCTGTGCAGCCGCCCCGCAATTAAAAGCCAAAACCCAAAGGGCAACACCACCCATCAAGCGGGTGTTACCGGTCTTCTTGAGCCCCATAAAAATTCTCCAAGAGTGCGCGTTGTTCGCGTCCTTTTCGCTGCCTCTCACACAGCGTTTTAAACATGAGTCAGTGACTCAGGTATTGTGTTCCTAATGAAATATGAATATAGGAGTCAAGTATTAGATTGCGGTCGCCGAGGAAAAGCGTCTCTTTGGAATGATTCAAAAATTCCTAATAATCTCAGTAATTTACGTTACGGGATGATGAGGCGGAAAACTGAGCGCGGGCTGCAGGAAGACCATAGCGATTGGGGATAGAACTCATGAATGCCGATCAGATCTCCTCTGAAACCAGGCAGAGCGCAGCCGACATCCGGGCGGCACGCGCGGACAATCCGAAGATGCGGGAGCGGGATCTGGCGCAGATACTCGGCATTACGGAAGCGGAGCTGGTCGCCAGCTTCGTAGGGCATGGCGTGCGCCGCATCGCGCCGCGTTTCGAGGATCTGTTTCCGGGGTTGCAGACCGTCGGCACGGTCATGGCACTGACGCGCAACGAGAGCGCGGTGCACGAGAAGATCGGCCCGTTCGAGAAATTCGTGAACGGCAAGCGGGCGGCCCTGATGCTGGGCGAGCAGATCGACACGCGCATGTTTCCGGCCAATTGGGTGCATGGCTTTGCGGTCGAAAAGGCTGACGGCAACGATATCCGCCGGTCACTGCAGTTCTTCGATGCCCATGGTGATGCGGTGATGAAGATCCACACCCGTGCGGAAACGGACCTGGATGCGTGGAACACTCTGGTTGAAAAGCTCGTGCTGGACGACCAGACGCCGGATGTGTTGCCGCAAGTGAGCGAAGCAAAACCGTTCAGCCGAAAACAGGCATCCGAAGGAGCTGAAGCGATGCTGCGCGACCGCTGGCAGGCGATGACCGATCCGCATCAGTTCCACGGACTTTTGAAGGATCTGGACCTCGACCGGGTTAGCGCCTTTGAACTGGCGGGCGATGCCTGGGCCTGGCCGCTCGATCGTGGGGCGGTGCCGGCCTTGTTGCGTCTTGCAGCGTCGGAAAACATCCCGATCATGTGTTTTGTCGGCAATCGCGGTTGCATTCAGATCCACTCCGGGGCGGTGGCAACGGTGATGGACCGGGGCCCATGGATCAATGTGATGGACCCGACCTTCCATCTGCATCTGCGGACCGACCACATCCACGAGGTCTGGGCCGTGCGCAAACCGGCGGATGTCGGCCATGTCACGTCGGTGGAAGCTTATGACAGCGACGGACAGCAGATCATCCAGTTCTTCGGTGTGCGTGGTGAGGGCAACCAGGAACGGTCCGATTGGCGCGGCCTTGCCGAAAACCTGCCGAAACTGGATCGGGCGGTAAAGCTGGGAGCAGCGGAATGATCGGGTCACTTTCGCGTTTTTCCGGCGTCTCGGCGGCTGTCGCGCTGACCGTCGCAGCCCTGGTCCTGCCCGGCAAGCCACTGTTTGCGGAAGGCACGGGCAGTCCGGACAGCAGCAATGTTGTTGCCATCGGCGGTTCGGTGACGGAGATCGTCTACGCCCTGGGCGAAGACAAGAGGCTGATTGCCCGTGACAGCACCAGCATCTTCCCGGCGGAAGCGGCAAGCCTTCCGGATGTCGGGTACATGCGCGCGCTGTCCCCGGAAGGTGTGCTCTCTGTCAATCCGGAGCTGATCCTGATGCTGGAAGGCAGCGGGCCTCAGGAAACGGTGGACGTGTTGCGCAAGTCCGGTGTGGCGATGGCGGATGTGCCGGAGGCATATACCGCCGAAGGCATCATCAAAAAGGTGCGTGTCGTTGGTGATGTGCTCGGCGTCGAGGCGAAGGCCGATGCTCTTGCGGGCAAGCTTGAACAGGATCTGGCCGAGGCGCAACGTGCCGCTGAAAGCCGGACGTCAGGCGTTCGTGTCCTCTTCGTCCTGTCGACAAAGGGCGGGCGCATCCTTGCCGCCGGATCGGATACGGCCGCCAACGGCATACTTGCGCTTGCGGGTGCTGAAAACGCGACGTCCGGCTTTTCCGGCTACAAGATCCTCAGCGACGAGGCGATCGTCAGTGCGGCACCGGACGTCGTGCTGATGATGGATCGCCACGGCGACGGCGAAGACGCAACGAGCGGTGATGCGGTGTTCGATCATCCGGCCGTGGCGCAAACGCCGGCAGGGAAGAACAGGCGACTGGTCCGCATGAACGGGCAGCTCCTGCTGGGGTTCGGTCCGCGCACCGCAGAAGCCGTCCGTGAATTGTCGACCCGTCTGGCGGATACGGCAAGCTGATGGCACTGATGAGCGATACGGCCTTGCCCGCCAGAAGGGGACGGATTTCCTCTCTCCTTGGGCTTGCCGACCTGCAGCGCGGAGACAGGGCTCCGCTCGCCCGGGCCGTCATTGTGCTGCTCGCCGTGCTGGCATGTCTCGTCGTTCTGGGAAGCCTTGCCATCGGCCCTATCTCGATCCCGGTTCTGGAGCTTCTGCCGCATGTGCCGTCCTATTTCGCGGGAGCGGGAGAGGGCGTGCCACAGGGCGTTTCGGCAAGGGACTGGATCGTGCTCATGGATATTCGCCTGCCGCGGGTTACGCTGGGAGCGCTTATCGGAGCGGCCCTGGCGGTGTCCGGCGCCGTAATGCAGGGGCTGTTCCGAAATCCGCTTGCAGATCCGGGCATTGTCGGCGTTTCCGCCGGGGCGGGACTTGGCGCAGCCGCGTTCATCGTTTTCGGAAATACCGTACTGGCGCCAGTGATGGCGCTTCTGGGTATCTATGCGGTCCCACTGGCAGCCTTTGCCGGCGGCCTCGTCACGACGCTGCTTCTTTACAGGATCGGCACGCGCGGAGGCATCACGTCAGTTGCGACATTGCTGCTGGCGGGCATTGCGCTCGGTGCGCTCACCGGTGCGATGACAGGGCTATTGGTCTATGTGGCCGATGACCAGGAACTGCGCGACCTGCAGTTCTGGGGACTTGGGTCGCTCGCGGGATCCAACTGGCAGAAGGTCGCTTCTGCCGCGCCAATCATCCTCACCATGCTGGTCTGCGTGCCGTTCCTGGCACGCGGTCTCAACGGTCTGACGCTTGGCGAAGCCGCCGCCTCGCACATCGGCATCAAGGTGCAGCGGCTCAAGAACCTCAGCATCCTGCTGGTGGCGGCGGCAACCGGCGCCTCCGTGGCTGTCAGCGGCGGCATCGGTTTTGTCGGCATCGTCGTGCCGCATTTGCTTCGTCTCACAATCGGTCCCGACCATCGCTACATGCTGCCGGCCGCAGCGCTTCTTGGCGCCTGCCTGCTGATAGCCGCCGATACGCTGGCGCGCACCATCGTGGCACCGGCGGAAATGCCCATCGGTATCATCACCGCCTTTGCCGGTGCGCCTTTCTTCCTCTGGATCCTGCTGCGCAAGCGCGGCCTCACAGGTCTTTAGGGTGTAGTCATGTTGCACAGGACAATTGAAAATGGCAC
Organism: Labrenzia sp. 5N; assembly: GCF_012395805.1. Classification (NCBI taxonomy): domain Bacteria; kingdom Pseudomonadati; phylum Pseudomonadota; class Alphaproteobacteria; order Hyphomicrobiales; family Stappiaceae; genus Labrenzia; species Labrenzia sp. 5N. The sequence goes on from NZ_JAAZTM010000013.1 coordinate 184,851, forward strand.
GGCGCTGACACCCGATCTTGTTGTCGAGCAGGTGTCTGTTTCGGCAGGCAAGACCCGGATCGTGCAGGACCTTTCCTTTCACGCAAAGGCTGGGGAAGTGCTAGCGATCATCGGGCCAAGCGGTTCCGGCAAGACGACCTTGATGAAGGCAATGACCGGTGAACTGCCTTATTCCGGCGGGTTAACGCTGGCAAGGCTGGAGGTTGGCGGCCTGTCACCGGAAGTGCTTGCCGCCATGCGCGGGGTGCTGCCGCAGGCAAGCCAGATTTCCTTTCCGCTGAACGTGGCGGAAGTGGTCGGTCTCGGCCTGACCTCCAGCCGCCGGGAGCGGACCTTCCGTGCCCGGCGCATTGCCGAAGCCCTTGCGAAAGTCGGCCTGTCGGGGTTCGAAGGGCGAAGTTATCAGGAATTGTCCGGCGGCGAGCAGCAACGGGTGCAGCTCGCACGGGTGTTGTGTCAGGTCTGGGACCCGCTTCCGCAAGAAGGCCTGCCGCATTGGTTGTTCCTGGACGAACCGGTCTCCAGTCTCGACATCAAGCACCAGGTCCAGATCATGCAGCTTGCAGCCGATTACGCCAAGCGTGGTGGCGGCGTCGTCGCGGTGATGCACGACCTCAACCTGACCGCGGCCTTTGCCGACCGGGTGCTGGTCATGCAGGGTGGCCGCCGTCTTGCCTTCGGTACGCGGGACGAGGTCATGCAGGCGGAGATGTTGTCGAAAGCTTATGACTTTCCGCTGGAAATCCTGACACGCTCGGGTGGAGGACGGCCTGTCATCGTGCCGATGGACAACGGCTGAGGGTCTTTCACGCTGCTGATGTTCGACGTGGTCAGGTTCAGGCAGTCTTCAAACTGCGCAGCGCGGAGATCATTTCCTCTGAATCCCACACCCGGTCGCCAATGGCGGCGAGGGCAACCTTGCCGGTGCCATCGAGGACGTAGGTCACCGGCAATCCACGCAGGAACCAGGTGCTCGGCATGGCCTTGTCCTTGTCCATCAGGACGGTGAGGCCATCATGGTTGATCTCATCCAGAAAACCTTCGATCCGGTCCTGCCGGTCACCTACGTTGACGGCGAGCACTGCAAAGCCTTCGGGGCCGAGTTCCCGGTTGAGACGCGCCAGACCCGGCATTTCCTTTCGGCAGGGCGGGCACCATGTCGCCCAGAACGATACAAGCAGGATCTTTCCGGAATAGTCGGCAAGCGTGTGGACGGTGCCATCAAGATCGGGAAGGTCGAGTTTCGGTTCGATTTCGAAGGCCGGTTCGGCCAGACCAAGTCGGAAGAAGTCGTTGCCTGCCGCAAACACTGATCCCGGCAGCAATGCCATTGCCGCACTACCAGCCAGAAGGTCCCGTCTGTTCAATTGTCTCATGCCCGTAATCCCGCCTTACCGCTTTCCGTCGTGCAGGCGAAGGTCAAATCCTCGTCTGTCAGTGACATCAAGGTAAGCGGGACAGGGCAAATTGAAAGGCAAATGGGATCACATTGCGCACACGGTGGCGCGAGTGTGATCCCTCGTTTCCTAGTGGGCGTTCGCCTTGAGGGCGGGGGCGCCTTTGTCGAAGCGGCCGTCGAGGTAGGCTTTCAGCGTTGCGGCTACCCCATCTTCAGCGATCATGCCTGCGGCGTAGCTGAAGGCCTTCAGGAAGGTTTCGTCGGAAGCGAGCCCACCGAATAGCTCCGGCATTTCGATGCGCGCAGGCTTGTCGGCGTATACGCCTTGTGCCCAGGCCTTCAGGATGTCGGCATTGTTGTCCTCGATGACATGCGGTTCTCCAGCCTCGTTGTGACCGAGGCAGTAACGGCACCAAAGAGCCGTTTCGAGGGCAAGGCCAGCCACCGGCAACCCCTTGTCGAGGCGGTCCTGGATAGAAGGCAGGATAAACTTCGGCTGGCGGTTGGAGCCGTCAAGGCAGAGACGGGGGATCGTGTCTCCCACCGCCGGATTGGAGAACCGGTCCATCACGGTGGTGAGATAGGTCTCGAAGCTGACCCCCGGAATTTCCGGAACCGTCGGCAGGATCTCGTCTTCTTCCAGCTTTTTCAGGAACGCGCAGATCAGTGGATCGGCCATGGCGTCATGGACGAAGTAATGTCCCAGCAGCGCACCCGGATAGGCGATGGTCGCATGACCGCCATTGAGAATGCGCAATTTCATCAGCTCGTATGGAGCGACGTCCTCAACGAATTCGACGCCGACCTTTTCCAGAGCCGGGCGACCGGCCGGGAAATGATCCTCCAGCACCCATTGGCGGAAGGGTTCACAGACGACAGGGGCCGCATCGGTCAGGCCGAAGCGTTCCTGAACCAGGCCGCGTTCGCGGTCGCCGGTCGCGGGGGTGATGCAGTCCACCATGCCGTTTGGAAAGGCGACGTTGTCGGCAATCCAGCTTCCGGCTTCCGGCGACAAGGCTCTGGCGAAACCGGCAACGGCCTGTTTCGCCATATGGCCGTTTTCGGGCAGGTTGTCGCAAGACATCACGGTAAAGGGTTCAAGGCCTTTGTCGCGGCGGGCCAGCAGGGCGGCGACAAGCACGCCGAACACGGTCTGTGGCGCATCCGGTGAGGCGAGATCCGCCTGGATTTCCGGATGATTGACGTCGAAGCCACCGGTGTTCGGGTCGACGAAATAGCCGCCTTCGGTGATCGTCAGCGAGACAATGCGGATATCGGGTTCGCCAAGGCGAGCGATCAGCGCCTTCGGATCCACGTCGACGAAGTCGATCATGGCGCCACAGACCTGCGCGCTGAGGCCTTCCGGGTCGAGCTCGACCACGGTCGTCAGCCAGTCCTGGGCTTGGAGGCGTTCACGCATGGTCTTGTCGTAGGGCTTGAGGCCCGCGCCGACGATGGCCCAGTCACGACCTTCGCCGAGATCGAACAGCTTGCTCAGGTAGATGGCCTGATGCGCGCGATGGAAGTTGCCGACGCCGATGTGAAGGATGCCGGGGGTCAGGTCCGACCGGCGATACGCCGGTGCCTTGACGGTTTCAGGAAGAGAAGAGAGCACAGTTTCACTTAGGTTCTGGGTCATTGGTCAGCTCATCCAGTTGCCGCCATCGACGTTGTAAGTCTGCGATACGATGTAATCCGCGTCTTTCGACGCCAGGAAAACAGCCATGCCGGTGAGATCTTCGGCGGTGCCCATGCGGCCGAAAGGCACCGCGGCTCCGACCGCTGCCTTCTTTTCACCGGGCTGCAGGCCTTCGTATTTCGCGAACATCGAATCCACATGGTCCCAGTGCTCGCCGTCGACGACGCCGGGGGCGATGGCATTCACGTTGATGCCGTGTTCGATCAGGTTGAGACCTGCCGACTGGGTCAGACTGATGACCGCTGCCTTGGTGGCGCAATAGATGCCCACCAGCGCCTCACCGCGTCGGCCTGCCTGGCTGGCCATGTTTATGATCTTGCCGCCCTGACCACGCCTGATCATCGACTTTGCCGCGGCCTGCATCATGAACAGGGTTCCGGAAACGTTGATGTCGAACAGGCGCTGGTAGCTGTCGCGGGTGATCTCGACAATCGGTGCCAGATCGAACAGAGCCGCGTTGTTGACCAGGATGTCGAGCCCGCCGGTCTTCTGTTCCACGGCAGCGATGGCAGCGTCGATCGACGACTGGTCGGTGACGTCCAACTGAACGGCATAGGCATTCGGACCGATTTCACTGGCCGCCGCTTCTGCGCCGGCCAGGTTGATATCGGCAATCGCCACCCGGGCGCCTTCCTCTGCAAACCGCGCGGCAAAGGCCTTGCCGATGCCCCGGGCCGAACCCGTGATCAGCGCGGATTTTCCTTCAAGTCGGCTCATGCAATCCTCAGGCCCTGGTTGTCGAAGCGGTGGATCTTGTCAGGAGCCGGGGTCAGGTGAACGGTGTCGCCATGGCGGAACCCGATCTCACCGGACGAGCGCACGGTGATCGGTTCGTCGACGCCTTCCATATCGACGTAGAGGAAGGTGTCGGAGCCGAGATGTTCCGAGACACCGACCTTTCCGACCCATTTGCCGTCGCTTTGCGAGACGGTCAGATGTTCCGGGCGGATGCCGATCGTGGCGGCATCGTATTCGGTGGCGAAGGACCCCATCAGGAAGTTCATCTTCGGCGAGCCGATGAAACCGGCCACGAACTTGTTGCGCGGCGTGTGATAAAGTTCCAGCGGCGAGCCGACCTGCTCGATCTTGCCTGCCTGCAGCACCACGATCTTGTCGGCCATGGTCATGGCTTCCACCTGGTCGTGGGTCACGTAGATCATGGTCGTCTTGAGGGACTGGTGCAGTTCGGAGATCTCGAGCCGCATGTTGACCCGCAGCGCCGCATCCAGGTTCGACAGGGGTTCGTCGAACAGGAAGGCGGCCGGTTCGCGCACGATGGCACGGCCGATGGCAACACGCTGGCGCTGACCGCCGGAAAGCTGACCCGGGCGACGGTCCAGGTAATCCGTCAGGTTCAGCACCTTGGCGGCAGCGGTCACCTTGGCGTCCTGCGCAGCCTTGTCGATGCCGGCCATGCGCAGCGGGAAGGCGATGTTCTTGCGCACCGACATGTGCGGATAGAGCGCGTAGGACTGGAACACCATGGCAAGGCCACGTTTTGCGGGCGGCACTTCGGTGGCGTTCTTGCCGTCGATGGTGATGTCACCGGAAGAGACATCCTCCAGACCTGCAATGAGACGCAGGAGTGTGGACTTGCCGCAGCCGGACGGACCGACGAACACCACGAACTCGCCGTCGTCGATCTGCAGGTCCAACGGCGGGATAACCTGAACGTCGCCGAAGCTCTTGGTAATCTGCTTGAGGGTTATCTGACCCATGTTCAGGTCTCCTATTTAACCGCGCCGAAGGTCAGGCCGCGTACGAGCTGCTTCTGGCTGAACCAGCCGATGATGAGGATCGGGGCGATCGCCATCGTCGAGGCAGCGCTCAGTTTTGCGTAGAACAGGCCTTCCGGGCTGGAATAGCTGGCAATGAAAGCGGTGAGTGGGGCGGCGTCGACCGCCGTCAGGTTCAAGGTCCAGAACGCTTCGTTCCAGGACAGGATGATGTTCAGCAGCAGGGTCGAGGCAATGCCGGGCACCGCCATGGGTGTCAGCACGTAGATGATCTCGGACCACAGCTCTGCACCGTCCATCCGCGCGGCTTCCAGGATCTCGCCCGGTATTTCGCGGAAGTAGGTGAACAGCATCCAGACGATGATCGGCAGGTTGATGAGGGTAAGCACCATCACGAGGCCGACACGCGTGTCGAGGAGACCGGTATCCCGGAACAGGAGATAGATCGGGATCAGCACACCCACCGGCGGAAGCATCTTGGTGGACAGCATCCACATCAGGACGTCCTTGGTGCGCTTGCCCGGCACGAAGGCCATTGACCAGGCCGCCGGTATCGCGATCAGCAGACCCAGAAGGGTGGAGCCGAAGGAAATGATGACCGAGTTGGAGAAGTGTCGGAAATAGTCCGAACGCTCCTGGACCGTGCTGTAGTTTTCCAGCGTCCAGTCGAAAAACAGGAAGCTAGGAGGAGACGCAATGGCTTCCGCTTCCGTCTTGAAGCTGGTCAGCACGGTCCACAGGATCGGGAAGAAGATGGCGATGCCGACGGCCCACGCACATACGGTGACGAGAGCCTTGCGGCGGTTGGAGACTGCGCGCGCCATGGGTCAGGCCTCCAGGTTCTTGCCGATCATCCGCATCAGGAAGATCGCAACGATGTTGGCGAGGATAATGGCGACCACACCGCCGGCCGATCCGCCGCCGACGTCGAACTGCAGCAGCGACTGGGCGTAGATCAGGTAGGTGAGGTTGGTCGAGGCATAGCCCGGACCGCCATTGGTGGTGACGAGAATTTCCGCGAAGACCGACAGCAGGAAGATCGTCTGGATCAGGATCACGACGGTGATCGAACGGGCCAGGTGCGGCACCATGATGAAGACGAAGCGGTTCAGGAAATTGGCGCCGTCCATTTCGGCCGCTTCCAGCTGTTCGCTGTCCAGCGACTGCAGGGCGGTAAGCAGAATGAGCGTCGCAAATGGCAACCACTGCCAGGCGACGATCAGGATGATCGAGAACAGCGGTGCATGCGAAAGAAAGTCGAACGGTTGCAGCCCCAGAAATTTCGCAAAGTATGCGAACAGGCCGTTGACCGGGTTCATGAACATGTTCTTCCACACCAGCGCGGAGACGGTGGGCATGACGAAGAACGGGGCAATCACCAGAATGCGCACGATCCCCTGGCCCCAGAAGGGCTGGTCGAGCAGCAGGGCCAGCAGCACGCCGCCGACAATGGTGATGAGAAGGACGCCGCCAACGAGCAGCAGGGTGTTCTTCAGCGCTGCAAAGAAAGCCGGATCGGTGAGGAAGAACTCGTAGTTGGTCCAGCCGGTCCACTCTTCCATTCCCGGAATGAGCAGGTTGTAGCGCAGGAAAGAGAAATAGAGGGTCATCGAGAGCGGGATGATCATCCAACCCAGCAGCAGGAGAACTGCCGGAGAGATCATCAAACGGGCCGCCGCCCGTGAATGTTGGGTAGCCATGATGCGACCTTTGCTCGGTCAGAGCCAGAGCTCACGCGGAACAGAAAGGAGGAGACCGGCGGGACGGGCAGGCACCCGCCGGTCCGCGAAGGCTTCTACTTGAGGTAACCGGCCTTCTTCATTTCGCGTTCAGCGGTCGCCTGGGCAGCAGCCAGTGCAGCGTCCGCATCCATCGAGCCGGCAAGAGCTGCCGAGAATGCCTGGCCGACAACGGTTGCCATGCCCTGGAATTCCGGAATGGCGACGAACTGCACGCCGACATACGGAACCGGATCGACGGTCGGATTCTGCGGATCAGCGGAGTTGATGCTGTCCAGCGTCATCTTTGCGAACGGAACTTTCTGGTACTCCGGGTTCTCATAGAGAGACGTACGGGTTCCCGGGGGAACGTTCGCCCAGCCTTCTTCGGCTGCAACCAGCTCCAGGTATTCCTTGGAAGTCGCCCACTCGATGAACTTCTTCGCAGCAGCTTCCTTCTGGGTGCCGGCCGGAATGGCCAGGGACCACGCCCAGAGCCAGTTACCGCGTTTGCCGAGGCCCTTGTCCGGTGCCAGAGCAAAGCCGACCTTGTCAGCAACCTGGCTGTCCTTCGGGTTGGTCACGAAGGAGGCCGCCACGGTGGCGTCGATCCACATGCCGCACTTGCCGGTCTGGAACAGGGCCAGGTTTTCGTTGAAGCCGTTGGAAGAAGCGCCCGGAGGGCCTGCTTCGTTCATCACGTCGAGATAGGTGGTAAGAGCTTCTTTCCACTGCGGTGTGTCGAACTGCGGCTTCCAGTCCATGTCGAACCAGCGGGCGCCGTAAGAGTTCGCCATGGCCGTCAGGAACGCCATGTTTTCACCCCAGCCGGCCTTGCCGCGCAGGCAGATGCCGTAGACTTCGTTTTCCTTGTCCGTCATTGCCTTGGCGGCTTCGACGATAAAGTCCCAGGTCGGGGCTTCCGGCATTTCCAGGCCGGCTTTTTCCATCAGGTCCTTGCGGTACATGACCATGGAGCTTTCGCCGTAGAACGGTGCTGCAAAGAGCTCGCCGTCAACGGTCAGGCCGCCACGGATGGCCGGCAGGATGTCGTCCGCGTCGTAGCTTTCCGGCAGGTCGTTCAGGGAAACGAGCCAGCCCTGCTTGCCCCAGATCGGAACTTCATAGGTGCCGATGGTCATGACGTCGAACTGACCGCCCTTGGTGGCGACGTCAGTGGTGACGCGCTGGCGGAGAACGTTCTCCTCCATGGTCAGCCATTTGACTTCGATGTCAGGGTTCTTGTCGGTGAAGTCCTTCGTCAGACCCTGCATGCGGATCATGTCGCCGTTGTTCACGGTCGCGATGGTGATTGTTTCTGCAGATGCGGATGCGCACAGAGCCGCCATTGCACATGCGCTGAGGAGCGCACGGGTATGAAATGCCATATTTTCCTCCCAAGCGAGATTGGGCATTTGCCATTCTTGCGGGCAAATATTCGCTCCAATTCGCACCCCGAGTCAAGATGTGAATCGCCTAAAACAAAAAAGGCTTCTCGCTGCACTGCGAAAAGCCTTTAAAATTCATATAGTTATTTATATTGGGAAATCGCTCAGAGCTTGAGCAATTGCTCAGCCGTCGTCTCGTTGGTGATCAGGCAATTGACAAATTTGCCGTTCAACGCTCCCAGCATGGCCGGCACCTTGCCGTCGCCCGCCGCAATTCCGTAAACCGGTTTCTCTCCGGCCGGCAGCAGGGGGGCACTGGCTACCAGGTCATTGGTAAGTCCTTCGACCAGCGCGCCTTTTCGGTCGTAGACCCAGCTCGTAATCTCGCCGATGGCACCGGCTTTCTCCAGTGCGCGCATTTCGTCGTGACTGACGAATCCGTCGACCGTCAGTGGCGCAGTCGGTCCCATGTTGCCGATACCCACGAAAGTAACGTCCGCCTGCCGGATGAGATCGAGGATATTGTGCACCGCTTCCTGGTTATGCAGCAATTGCAGTTCCTCGCGGGAGCGGGCGAAGACGGGCAGAGGCATCGGGTAGTGCCGGGCATTGATGCGGTCGGCAAGCCGGATGATGACGTTGTAGGCCGAGGCCGAGCCGTCCGACATCATGTTGCCCAGAAGCGAGACGATGCGGTGCTGCGGACAGTCCATCATCGGCAACTGATCCACCGAGGCGCGCAAGGTGCGGCCCGTGCCGTAGGCGATGATCTTGGGTTTCTGGGAGCGGAAATGACGTTCCATCTCGGTGGCGGCCGCCTGGGCAATGCCGACCGTGGAGGACGGGGCGTCCGGGTCGCTGGGAACCACTTCGCAGCTCTGCAGTCCGAAGCGTTCCGTCAGGCGGGTGCTCAGTTCCATGCAGTTGGCGATCGGGTGGTCGAGCCGCACCTTGATCAGCCGTTCACTGACAGCAAGCGAAACCAGCCGCTGTGCCGATTGGCGGGATACACCGAGCTTGCGGGCGATCTCGTCCTGGGTGTTGCCGGCAACATAGTATAACCAGCCGGCGCGGGCGGCGTCATCGAGACGGGATGCCTCGGCAGGAATTTTCTGTTTCATCTTAGTTGCCGTTGTTCTTCAGATCCGGCCTAAGCTGAAAGAATTCGCCGAAAGATGCAAACAGTTGCACGGCCCCTGCAGTGGCAGTGGCCGAATTCAGAAGGCCGGCAAGGTGCGAACCGCCAATGAAACGGTAGACTTCCATACCGGCGGCAAGCCCTGCCTTGATGCCGTTTTCGCTGTCCTCGATCACCAGGCAGCGCTCCGGTGCGATGCCATGTTTTTCTGCCGCAAGGAGGAACAGGTCCGGCGCGGGTTTGCCGTGAGCGACTTCGGAAGCCGTGGTGGTCCGGCCGGCAAAGAGATCCGTCAGCCCGGTTATCTCCAGCGATCTGGCGAGCCGCGGCGGGCTGGAACTGGTCGCAAGGCAATAGTCCACGCCAAGGTTCTCGATCACCTCCCGCACGCCGTCGATCGGTCTGAGCTCCGCTTCAAAGGCGCTGAGAAGGCTTGCCCGGTAGGCGGTTTCGAATTCCGGCGGCAGGTCGACACCGAATTCCTTGCGGATCTGCTGCAGGACAACCGGATAGCTTCGACCCAGGAAATGGTGAGCGACGTAGTCCATGGTGATGTGGACGTTCCGCGTCGCGAGTTCAGCCACCAGCATGCGCGCGCTGATGACTTCGCTGTCGATGAGAACACCGTCGCAGTCGAAGATGACTAGGTCGATTGGCTGATTCAAACTCGGGGTTCCTGCCGATTGGAAAGTTAAAACGAACGACCTCATCCTGAGGAGGCGCGCAAGCGCTGCCTCGAAGGATGGGCCGCTTGCTCAGGAGTATGAAGCCCGTCCGTTGAGACGGACCTGGCGGTCCTCCTCAGGATGAGGGCGGTGCAGAGAGCACGGCCGACAGAGAGGCACGCCGTTCCGGTCCCGTCAACCGAACCAGCGTTTAAGCCATCGGCGGAAGCCGCTCGTGGCTTCGCTCGCGCGACGATGGGCGCTGGCGCGGGCCTGCTCGGCGCTATCGCCGACATCGTCCATGAAGTCGTCGATACCGTCGACCACCGGGTCGATCCGGCGTTTCTTGAAGGCGTTGACGGTCTTGATGATCAGATAGGCGAGAGCGACAAGCACCACGACGAACAGGATATTGAACCAGGGGATCAGGAAGACATCCGGCCCGGAGACAACCTCGATGCTGATGGCATTGGGAAAGATCGTGAACAGCTCCACACGCCAGCCATAGTGGGTGACGGCGATCCAGACATCATCGCTTTTCTTGGCCAGATCCTGCGCCTGGGCGGTGATGTTGCTGCTGTCGAACTTGAAATAGGGCGGCCAGCCCCAGTCGGTGTCTTCGTTGCGGTAGACCCTTGGCTTGCCGTTCGGCCAGACCGTGTTGATGAAGCGGACGTCCCTTGTCCAGTTCTTGTTGGTACCTGCATCGGGGGCGGCCCAGAAGAGCGACGAAGCGCCGATGTCCATGCGTTTGACGTCGGTGCCGACGATGCGAACCACATCACGTCCCGGCAGCGTGTAGTGGAGGAAGGCGACAAGGATCAGCAGGAGCGGAATGCCGATTATCCATTTGATCCACTTCATTGTGCGCCGTCCTCGCCGTCTTGTTCCCCGGGGATCGCACCCCACGGCCCCATGTTCCTGCCGAAGCCGTAGTCGGCCTGGTCTTCTTCCGCCATGGCGGCCTCCGGTCCGAACAGCTCCAGCCGCGTGCCGACCTTGTCGACCATATATTCTTCCGCAAGGAACTGGACCGCGTAGTTCTTCTTGGCTTCGCTCCAGCTTCGGTAATGACCGTAGAATGCGTCCTTGTGACAAATGAAAAGCTGGCGGAAGTCAAGCGGTGTCAATTCGGCCAGCAGCATGTTGACCAGGTTCTTGTCGCGGTGATTGCGCGAGCGAAGCAGGTAGAAATAGGCTGCGTTTTCCGGTTCGACCCACAGCTTGTCGTCTTTCAGCTCCAGCCTGTGCACGATGTCGTTGAGGGCGTGATATTCCGCGGGGAGCTGCTGGTGATACTTGCGTCTCAAAGCGCGCAGGTCACGCCGCGAGACGTCCGACAGATCCTCGCCCTGGCTGGCGGCCGTGTCGATGACGATGAAGTCCAGTTTCTGTTTCAAAAGGCTCTTGGCGACGCTGCCGCCTGCATCGAGGATAGGCTCCACCAACTGGTTTCGATTGAGGAAATCGGCCACCTCGTAGCGGTCTTCCAGGCTGAAGAGGTGCTTCACGGGCAGGTCGACGACAATGTCCATGCGCCTGGAGGCGATGCATGCGGTTTCCTTCACATCGCGAAAGATGTAGAGGCCGCCGAAATGGGAGGTATGGAAATTTCCTTGCTCATAGCTTTTCGAACTGATCGCCAAGGGGGTGCGGATGATATCGCCGGTGTGCTTGGAAAGCTCGATCATGTCCGCGATCAGCACATCGTCCCACCAGCCGTCGGGCTCGCTCATGAACGCTTCGATCTTGTCGGCCAGTTCGTCACCTGCTTCGGAATGCCCGCCGACGGTGTCGGCCTCCACTTCGATCGCCCTGATATAAAACAGGTCCTGCGGCGAGGTGATGGAATAGATCGAGTTGACCAGTTCACCGACGACGCAATCGCGGATCGACAGCGCAAAGAGCTGTTCCTCATTGTCCTCGATGAAGCGTTTCAGGATCGAACGTGACGTGGAGAACCGAGCATTCAGCAGCGGTGCGGTCTTCTGTTCGATCGACAGCAGAATGAACTGCCGGTTGCAGCCGTGCGGATTGAGGTAGTGGATGTCGTCCAGTTCATCGCCGATCTCCGGCGAAAATCCGGAGATATCGACGTGAAAGGCCTCGAGCGCCGTTCGCTTGCCGGTCAGGTGTTCCAGCGCGCGGTTGTAGCGGGCCACCATGGACGGTGCGGAAACCTCGTAGAGGTTGCCGAACATCAAGCCATGTTTGACGAGCCTCATCATGTGCGCGTGATTTCCATGTAGCGGCGCTTGGCTTCTTCCATGCGCTGCATCTCGCGCACGGCATTCTCGATGGCAACCTCGTCCGACTTGTCCGCATAGCGGAATTCGCTGTCCGCGTAGCGGTTGATTTCCTGGATGACCATGTCGACGGTGATCGGCTGCGCCAGGTCGGCGATCATCGCCTTCTTGGTCTCGTAGTCCTTGAACAGGAACAGTTCCGGATCCTCCATCCAGGCATCCGGCAATTCGAAGTCCATCGCCCGCACTTTCACGGCATCGGTGATGTTCTTGATCGCCCGGCCGGTGAAACGTTCGTCCGCTTGCTGGATGGCCTTCAGGTAGGTCCCGAGCTTGGCGATCGTGTCCAGGTCACCGATTTCAGCCCGCACGTTGTCGAACACCTTTGTCAGCGCATCTTCCTGTGGCCGGGAGTGACGCTCGTAGGACGCCGCAACAGCCTTCTTCAGGGCCTGGGCCTCGAAAAGATCATGGTCGCCGACTGGGATCGAGTGGTTCTTGCCCATCAGCAGATGCAGGATGTCGATGTAGTCCTCGCGGCTTTGCGGGCCGTCGACCAGGAAGCGGGCGCCGGCGCGCTGACGCAGGGCGTCATCGACGTTCTCCGGATAGTTGGAGAACATGCCGAACGTGCAGTTGCCGCGCACCACCGTGTTGGCACCGGCAAAGCTCTCCATCAGGACCGCTGTAATTTCCAGCTGGCCGGCGGAGGATTGGCGATCGCCGCGCTTGCCGGCAAGCTGGTCTATGTCGTCGATGGTGCCGAAACCGATCACATTCGGGTCGGTGACATTGCGGATGAAGGCCTTGGCATTCTGGGCAGACTTGCCCTGGTAGCTGTCGATGCTCTCCGTGGACAGGTTCTGATAGCGGAACGGATAGCCGGCGACCTGACAATAGTCGTTGACCATGCCGGCCATCATCTGGATCAGGGTTGTCTTGCCGGTGCCCGGTTTGCCGTCGCCCATGAAGGTGAAGATGAAGCCGCCGAGTTCCGCGAACGGGTTGAGCTTGCGGTCGAAATCGTAGGCCATCAGCATCTTGGCAAGCTTCATCGCCTGGTATTTGGCGATGTGGTTGCCGACGACTTCTTCCGGCTTCTTGAACGCCATGGCGAGGGTGGTCGAGTGCGCGCGTGCGGAAGGCGTGAAGCCGGTGATCTCGAAATTGTCCGCTTCCACGCGGTAACGGCTTTCCGAGAACGCCTGCAGCACGCTGACGCCTTCCGCGCGCAGTGTCACCTTTTCCATCAGCTGTTCGCAGAAGGACGTCACCAGGCCGATCAACTGGGCATCGGTTTCAATCGCGGCGGCGGCAATTTCCTGGTCCAGCTCCCAGAGAACACCATGAAGGGCGAGCTGGTCGTTGTCGAAAAGGATTTCTTCGACGTCGCCGCACTGGACTTCGGTTTCACCGGTTTCGGCTGAGAGCCCCGACAGGAGGAAGTCCGTCATGTTGGCAAAGACGTGCAGCGCAATCATGGCCGTTGCCGACAGAAGTTCCTGGAACCGCATTTTCTGCGAGGCGTCCAGCGTTCCGGCAAGGTTGGCGCGCTTTAGCTCGGCAAGGCCGGTCTGGTCGGCAAACTGGTCGGACGTTACCTGGGCGACAGCCAGCGCTCGGCGCAGGGACCGCAGAACGCTCGCCTGAAGCGGGGTGGTCAGAGCATCGTCGTCGCATTCCAGAATGCGGTTTGAAAGCTGCACACCTTCGGGACGGGCCGTGGAACGGGTGACGAGGCCGGGCGTCGTGGAGCGGAACCGCCGGCGGGCACCAAGGCCGGGCGAACGGTCCTGTGCAACGGGCGCATCCGACTTCTTGGCGATCCGCGGGGTGTGGTCGAAGCCCTGGAGCATTGCTTCCACAAAGGCGTATTTCTCGCGGATCTTGTCTTCTTTCAGTTCCATGAGGTCGTTGGAAAGGGTCACGCGAAAAACCTATTTGTAACTGAGGATCTTGCCCGAAGGGCTGACGACATACTTGCGGATATTGGCGAAGCCCGGCGGGTTTCGCTCTTCCAGAATTTGGTAAGGCCGCTGCGGCAGGATCAGCGACCGCTGCTGGTGCGTATGGCCTGCGACTTCCTGTGACGCCGGATTGTGTGCCGACAGCGGATCGAGTTGGTAGATCTGCCGCTCGACAGACGAAAAGAAGCCTGCGGATTCGAACTCGGAGCCGGAGGCGACCAGGGTTTCGGTTGTCCAGGCCAGGGCCCAGTCTTCTCCAGGACGACCGGTGGCTTCGGCAAGGACGTCGCGTAGCGGACCGGACTGTTGGGTAAAGGTGTGGCTGTACATCGGCCCCAGAAAGAACCGGCGCAGGCGCTTGGGATGCAGGTCATCGAAGTCGCGGTCAAAGCCGCGGGCGATTGTCACCAGCTTCAGGGACGCGGAGGATTGCGCGGTCAGATGGCTCTGGACGCGCGGCCAACGGCGCTCGTCCTTGGCCAGAGGCCACTTGCCGCTGTCTTCCAGGTCGAGAATGTAGATCAGCGGAATGTTCTGCTGACTGTCATAGACGGCCCAATGCACCCTGTAGAGGCGGCGGTTGTCGACGACGTTGCCCATCCAGGCCAGACGTGGATCGTTCCGTGCCCAGAACAGGTCGCCCTTGGCGAGCTCTTCGTAATACTGCCGCTGCGAGGCGGCAAATTGCAGGTTGGTCGGCGAGGACTGTTCACGCAGGATATGGTTGACCATCTCCAGCTTGAGTTCGCGCATTGCCGGCAGCGAGCGCAAATGCTTGTCCGCCTGCATGGCGTCATTCGCCATCTGCAGCAGCTCCTGATAGATCGGGAAGCCGCTGTCCTGCCGGTCGATGTTCAGGAGCGAAGGCAGCATGTCCGAGACGCGGCCCGCCAGAAGGTATTTGTAGGAAAGCGCCGTGAAGGTGCCTGACAGCGCTTCCAGGTATTCCTTCAGAATCGGAATTTCCGTCGGAAGCGCCGTGTTCTCGTTGATGACGCTTTCCGCGACGCCCTGCAAATGCGAGATGATCCGCTCGAACTTGGCGAAGTAGCGCCGTGTTTCATGCGCTTCTTCCAGGGTTCTGTGGTCCAGGGTCAGATCCACGGTTCAGACCCTCAGGCCCCGTACGTGTTCTTGTCGTGCTTCTCGACGATCTGCTGGAACCGGCGCGCGAAACGCTCGTCCGACTTGGCCTTTTCCTCCAGCACCTTGCGGGCGAACACCATGTGGTCCTCATGGGCTTCCATCATGTCGGCCATGCGCTGGTTGGTTGCCGAGCCGATGGCGGCCATCGCGGACTGGGCTTCCTTGTCGGTGGCCACGCCGATCTCGTTGATCTTGTGGGCGATATCCTGCTGCTGGGCCGTCTTGAGGGATTTCACAAGCGCATCGTAGAGCACGACGCGCTGCTTTGTGTCCGTCTGCAGCTTGTTGATCAGCACCATCTGGGTAGCCGCCTGGTTCTGAAGGCTGTCGACCCAGGTCTTGCCCTTTTCGATGTAGCGTTCCAGCGTCTGGCTCTCGGCCAGCTTGACCTGCTCTTCCTGGGCCAGGCGGTTGTATTCGGCGTTCATCTCCGCCAGCTGGCTCTCCAGCTTGGTGCGCTCGGAGGCATCGGTTTCCACGGAAATCTTGTTTTCCAGAGCAATCACATCCGGATCCATGGCCACAAGCTTGGCCTTGATTTCTTCCAGCGTGCCGACAGTCTGTTCTCGCTGGCTCAGCGTGTCGCTGAGGTTGGTTTCCACGCGCTTGGAATGTTCGTTCAGCGTGTTGAGCTGTTCCTGCAGCAGCTGTCCGATGACATTGGACTTGGTGATCAGGTCCTGAAGCTTGTCGTCGATGCTGGCGGAGCGCATGCGTTCCTGGCGGATGCTGTCGGAGCGCTGCTTGGAAAAGATGCCGATGAAGCTTTCCCATCCGGTCTTCGTGCGCATGGCATCGAAGTCCTTGGAAAAGGTCGCGGTGACATCGTCAAGACCCATGATCAGCTCGGCGATGTTGGCGCCCATGAGCTCGGTGTGCTTGTGAACATCGTCCAGGGACGCGTTCTCGATGTCGATTGAAATATCCTGCCCGGTGTCCAGCTTGGACTTCGCTGTTTCGATCTTCGAGGTCAGCTCGTCGATCTTCTGCCTCGCGGCGGCAACTTCCTTTTTCGACTTTTCAATCTGAGCGCTGAAATCCGCCATGGGCCCCTTCCGGATAAAATTTTTTCAAAGTGATTCTTATTTAGCAAGTCTTCTTGGAAATACAATTACAACGCGCTTGCCGAAACGTCATGGTTCCACATGCTTGCGGTGTGTTCCTGGGACGGCATGAAGCGGCTCAGTCTTGAAGACGGCCGGGAAAGCCGATGCTGGATGCCCGTTGTACCCGCAGCCAGAGTTGTCCGTCGAAGGCCTTCCTGTCGAGAAAATCCACACGAAGTCCAAGACTGGTGCACTCGGTGTCGATCCAGGACTTGCTGTGGCGAACGATCCCCGGTTCATCGGAAACATGGCTTGTGCCGACCCATGCTGTGCCGTTGTAGTCCTCTTCCGGGGACTTCGCAGGGAGGTAGGAAACGAGGAAAACCTCATTCTCGTTCGAGTTCTGGAGAAAACCCTCCAGCATCGTGCGGATATGAGACTTGCTGCAATGGGTCCAGATGGATCCCGCCAGAACCATGTCGAACTTTTTACCGAACACGGACAGGTCGAATTCGGCATTGTGGTCGAAACGCGGCTGTCTTTGTCGAAGGACCTGATCATCAAACAACAGATCAAGTCCCCAACGCACCCTGTCGCGGTGCGGTTCGATACCACAGTAGTTTCGCTCTCCAAGAAAGGGAATCAGCCAGTAGGCGGTCCGCAGACAACCGCAGCCGATTTCCAGCAGGCTCGTTTCCGGCGACAAGCCTTCGCGCAGGAGCTCTGCGAACTGACGTCTGCCACCTTCATCGAAGGTCTGGGTCGGCACGCCAAGAAATCCGTGGTCGAGCGCCATCTTCTCGCCAAGGCGCTGGACGTTTGTCTTTTCCTGATCCGATGCTGTCTTCATTGCCCTGTCTGTCTGCCCGCAACACGTTCCGTGTGAAGGTGTCAGGTCTCGCGGTTCGTGGTGGTTGTCCTGTCGTAACAGGACGGGAACGGGCATGTGGACTACCGCGAAACAGCACCTGCGGCAAAGGCGTATTTGAAAGCCTTTGACCTTTCACGCCGTCAACGGCTATGCCATTGTTCCGCAGACCTGATCTTCAAAAACAACAACAACAGCCCCGTCAAATCACATGAGCCAATCCGAAACGCCAGAAGAACGTTTTCCCGACGTGCATTTTTACAATGCCTCACTCACGGAGGTGCAGGAAAACGTCACAATAGGACCCGGTACACGTGTCGGTTCCATGACGATAATTCACAAGAATGCAAGCATTGGTTCTGGAACTACTATCGGGTCGCATTGCAATATTTGCGAATGTGTCATTGGCGATAACGTTTCCATTCAGACCGGCTGCCATATTACACGTGGGGTTACTGTTGAAGATGACGTCTTCATCGGCCCGCAAGTCGTTACGCTCAACGACAAGCTGAAAGGCGGACCGATGGTCTATCCTTATATCGAGCGCGGAGCGAAGATCGGTGGTGGCAGCCGCATTCTTCCGGGTGTTCGTGTCGGAGCAAATGCAGTTGTCGGTGCCGGCAGTGTTGTGACCAGAGACGTTCCTCCGGGTGCCCTCGTGGTTGGTAATCCGGCTCGTGTCAGATCTGACGGACAGGACAGGCAAGCTCAGAAATCCCCATGAAGGACCTGATCCTGAACCTTGCACCCACGGGAATGGTGCCGACCCGTGCCATGTCGTCGGCCGTGCCGCTGTCGCCGGACGAGATCATCGCCGACTGCCGCCTGTGTGCGGACCTTGGCGCGACGATCCTGCACGTTCATGCAAGAGACGAGGATGGCCGGCCAACATTCCGGAAAGACATATACGGGCGGATCATTGCAGGTATCCGGGAAACGCACCCGGATGTGATCATCTGCGTGTCCCTCAGCGGTCGGAACTTCCCGGAGTTCGAACAACGTTCAGACCCCTTGCTGTTGACTGGGGACCTCAGGCCTGACATGGCCAGCCTCACGCTGTCCTCGCTGAATTTTGCCCGCACCGAAAGTATCAATGCACCGGACATGGTTGTCCGCCTTGCAAAGACCATGGAAGACCGCGGCATTCGTCCCGAGCTGGAGGTCTTCGATGCGGGCATGGTGAACTACGCCAGGTATCTTGCAGACCGCGGGATATTGAAGCCTCCCTTCTATTTCAACGTGCTGCTCGGGAATCTCAGCAGTGCACAGGTAACGCCCTTGCATCTGGCGGCGATCACGCAGGATCTGCCTCCAGAATCCGTCTGGTGTGCAGGCGGGATCGGCGAAAGCCAGCTTGCCGCCAACACGCTGGGGCTCTTGTTCGGAAACGGTGTGCGAACCGGTCTGGAGGATTTTCTGTGGCTTGACGCGGACAGAACGCAACCGGCTACAAACGAGAAACTGGTTAGCCGGGTAAGCGAACTCTGCACGCTCCTTGGCAAGCGGTTTGCCTCTGCCTCGCAGGTTCGCGAAGCGCTCGGGATGACGCCTCATGCAGGCTGACCGTCGTCCGCTCCGGATCCTGATGACCAACAACACGCTGGATCAACCAGCCGGGTCGGAGCTCTATCTCAGGGATCTGGCGCTGTCCCTCATGCGGCGCGGACACTTCCCGGTCGCCTACAGCCAGAGCCTTGGCCCGGTTGCCGACCGTCTCCGAGCGGCGACCATTCCTGTCGTTGACGACCTGCGGGACCTGTCCGCGGTGCCCGATGTGATCCACGGCCAGCATCATCTGGAAACGATGACGGCCGCGCTTCATTTTCCGCAGGTGCCGGTCACCTATACCTGTCACGGCTGGATTCCCTGGCAGGAATGGCCACCGGTCTTCCCGAACGTCCTGCACTATGTCGCGGTTGATGACCTGTGCCGGGAACGTCTTCTCACCAGTGCGGGCGTACCGGCTGACCAGATCTCGGTCCTGCATAATTTTGTCGATCTCGACCGCTTCAGAAAGGTGCGGGACCTTCCGGACAAGCCGAAGTCCGCGCTTGTCTTCAGCAATTCTGCGGCTCAGGTCCCGAAGGCGATACGTGACGCCTGCACCCGCATGGGCATCGAGCGCGTCGATATCGTTGGACAGAACTCCGGCCGCTCCGCCGCACATCCGGAGACCATCCTGGCGGACTATGACGTTGTCTTTGCAAAGGCGCGCGCTGCAATCGAGGCAATGGCATCCGGATGTGCCGTTGTCGTCATGGATTACGGTCAACTTGGCGGGCTTGTCAGTTCCTCCAATCTGCAAAGCATGCGCGGATTGAATTTCGGCATCCGAACCTTGCAGAACCAGCTTTTGCATCAGGACAAGATCGAGCGTGAACTGGAGCGTTACGACGCATCGGATGCGCGCGCGGTGACACAGTGGATCAGGGCGAACGCCGGCCTGGAAGCAGCCGTGGATCGATGGCTGGAAATCTACTACAGGACCATCGAACGCTGGAGTGACGTTGCCGGGACGCTGCACGATGGCGAGAGACTGACCTCCGCATCGCGCTATGTCAGTCAGCTTGCACCGCGGGTGAAGGCAAAGGAACAGGCGGAACATTGCAAAAACCTCGCCGATGCAGACCTCAGGGCGGCGAAAGCTCAGTTGGAGCGGGATACGGCAGTAGCTGCCAACAATGATGCGCGACACAAGGCGAGGATCGCTGAACTGGAAAGAGAAGTGCAGGGCCTGAGGAGGGAATTGCAGGGTCGGAAGAGGGAACTGGAAAGACACAGATTTCCAGGATTTGCTGTCCGGATGGCCTGGCAGGGGTTCGAGAAGCAGGTTCTCAAACGGTGCCGCCGGCAGATAGCGTCCTTCAGGAAGCCGAAATCGTGACCCTGCATCTTGCCGAAATTGTCTCCGAGGAACCATTGCGCGTGCTGCTGGTTGGCCTTGGCAAGATGGGCCAGCTTCATATGGAATGCCTGTCCAAAATGCCCGGCGTTTCTATTGTCGGTATCGTCGATGAAGACGAGGGCAAAGAGATTGCTGCAAACGGGATCCCGTTCGCGCGATCGATCGATGGTCTCGCCAACGACTTTGCAGCTGCCGTTATTGCGGTTCCTGTCGAAAGGCATGCCGAGGCTGCCGTTCCGTTGCTCGCACGCGGCATCGATTGCCTTGTGGAAAAACCTTTGTCGCTGTGCCCGGGAGAGATAGAAACGATGATTGCCGCGGCCCGCACCGGCGGCGCCAGGCTATCGGTCGCGCAGGTCGAACGTTTCAACCCGGCCATCGAAAGCACGATGGCCGCCTTGCGCAAGCGCTCAGGCAAGGTGCGTGTGCAACGGCTGTCCCGGATGCAAAGCGTTGCCGGCGGCCCGGACGTGATCGCCGACCTGATGGTGCATGATCTGGACTGGATCGTGAAACTCGAGGGAACAAGTGACTGCGAGATAACGGTGCTGGAGAGCCGCAGGACGGCAGGCTGCCTGGATTATGTCTGCTGCTGTCTCGGTTTTGGCGACAGATCCTATGAACTGGCTGCGGTCCATGGAGCCCGCGAGCGGAAGCGCAGCCTTGACGTCAGGCTGGACAGAGATGAAACGCGCTGTTTCGACCTTCTTGCGTTGTCGCCAGACGGGCGGCCGGACCCACTGACGCGGCAGGCTGAAGTTTTTGTCATGAGCAGAGCAGGTGACGCGGCTGAGCTGGCGACAGCTGAAGAGGCGCTCGCTGTACTTCGACTGTCGGACGCAATCAGACGATGCGCATTCGAGACCTCCAAGCTACCGGAAGGTGCGGCGTGAAGGTGATTGTTCCATTCGCCGATGTGGTTGCCGAATGGCAACCTGTCCGGGCCAAGGCTCTGGAAGGTATCGACAGGGTGTTCTCACATGGGCGTTTTGTCGGCGGTCCGGAAATTGCCGAGCTGGAACAAAAACTTGCCGGAATAACTGGTGCAAGATTTGCAGTCGCCTGTGCTTCGGGAACGACGGCCCTGCAAATGGCCATGATGGCTCTCGGCATAGGGCCGGGTGATGAAGTCATTGTTCCGGACTTTACCTTCATCGCGCCAGCGGAAAGCGCTCTTGTGCTCGGTGCCGAGCCGGTTCTGGTGGACGTCCTGCACCCGTCCGGCCTGCTTGACACGGATGCGCTGGAAACAGCGATTTCCAGCCGCACCAAGGCCATCGTCGCGGTCTCGCTTTTTGGACTGCCTGCCAACTTCGAAGCCATCAATTCGATTGCCGCAAGGCACGGAATTCCAGTGATCGAAGACGCTGCCCAGAGCCTGGGGGCGGGGTTGGAAGACAGGCGGAGTGGCAATCTGGCGGGGCTCGGATGCACCAGTTTTTTTCCGACGAAGGTGCTCGGCGGGGCAGGGGACGGCGGAGCGGTCTTCACCAATGATGAAGTGATGGCCGGCGCGCTTCGCGAGATCCGCGACCATGGACAAGGCGGCAAGTACCATCACCTGCGGCTGGGGATGAACGGCAGGATGAGTTCGATCGCCGCAGCTGCCCTGCTGGCGCGGCTCGACCGTTTCAGCAAGGCGTTGGATCGTCGCCGCAGTATCGGTGAGCTATACGACAGGCTCCTCGAACCACTCCGGGACACCGGAAAGTTGGATTTTGTCAGCAGTCCGGACATGGCAGGCAGTGCCCGTTCGCAATATGCCGTCGTTCTGGAGGATCGCGAAGCGCTTGCCAGAGGTTTGCGCGAGGCAGGCATAGAAACGGCAGTTCATTATCCCGCTCCGCTGCACGATCAGCCGGTTCTGCTGCATTGCCGCCGGTCTGGTCGCCTCGAAACTGCGTCCATGCTGGCAAAAAGGATCCTGTGTCTGCCCATACATCCGGGCCTGACGGATGAACAGGTGAACCTCACCGTGGAACGACTTGGCGCGCTCGTCCAAGCCTGAACACCCAACTCGTTCCGGAGGCTGATGTTGGTCAGGCCCCGGTAAAGTCCAGAAACCGGCGGCTGAACAATGGCCTTGCCTCGTGACGTGCGATGAGAAGATCGCGCCAGGCGGCGGGATAATCGTCCACGGCCAGCATGTCTGTCGTTTCATGGTCGATACCGGTGGCAACTTCGAGCAAGGCGTCCAGATCGCTGAGATCGGGTTTTGGCAGCGTATTGCTGCGGCACGCCTGCCACATTTCAGCATAAAGACCTTCCAGTTTCGAAACCAGAAGCGGCGTGTCGAAGAGGAGGCAGTCGTCCCGGCTCTCGGTCAGGCGTTGACGAAGATCCCGCAGCGCTTGGCGGTCCTTGCCGAGGTCTGCTGCGCGTTTCACGTAATCCTCCGGCGTCGGACAGACGAGCTCCTGAAGACCAGCGGCGGTGACCAGGCTCGCACAGACCCGTGCGGCGAAACATTTTCCGGCAATCGTGAGGACCGGCACGCCCATCCAGAGGGCATCTGAGGCGGTGGTATGGGCGCCATAGGGGGTGGTGTCGAGGAAGAGGTCGGCAAGCGGATAACGTGCCAGATGGTCGGGGTTGGTCATCTTCCCGGCAAAAACCAGCCTGTCCGGAGCAATGCCTGCCGCTTCGGTACAAGCCTTGAGACGCTGGTCGGTTTCCGTTCCGCCGGTCAGCAGCCAGAGAACGCTTCCCGGTACCTGCTTCAGGATAGCGAACCAGCGGTCGAGGCAGAACCGCGTGATCTTGTGGCTGCCGTTGAAGCAGCAGAACACCGTGCCGTCTTCCGGCAGTCCGAAATCGGAGCGGTGCCAGATGCGCTCGGAAACGACGCGCTTGCGGTTGTTCGGCTGGTAGCAGGGCAGGCGCAGAACCTCTTCGGAATAATAGATCTCGTGGTCCTGTGGAATGATGATGTCGTCGGCGACGATATAGTGATGGAACGGACTGGCCGTCGTGCCCGGAAAGCCGAGCCAGTTGATGATGACCGGAGCCGGACGCAGTGCGACCAGCCGCGTACGGCCTTCCCGGGTATAGCCGTTTACGTCGATCAGGATCTGGATACCGTCTTCGGCGATCAACCGCGCGGCAGCTTCGTCGTCTATGCCGGAAATGGTGCGCCAGTTGTCGGTGGTTTCCCGGAAATTCCGGCTGAGCGGATCATCCGCCGCCGGGCCGCAATCATAGGCGAAGACCTCGACCTTGGACCGCTCATGCAGGCCGAACACTTCCGCCATCAGGTGGCCGACGGCATGTTCGCGAAGATCGGACGACAGGTAACCGATCCGCAGCGGGCCGTCTTGCTCCATGGCTTTTGGCCATGCCTTCATGGGGGCGGAGGGCGTTCCAACGTCCTGGCGGCTGTAGTCGGCGCAAAGGCCCAGCTGAAACAGCGGGTCGTCGCTGAAGGCCGCGGCCGAAAGGGGTGACATGGCCCGCACCTGCTGTGAAGGCGTTACCCGTTCCAGCGGCTGCACCACCGGCCACTCGCACTGGCGCTGCCGAAGGGCAATGAAATGCTGCGCGACTTCCCGTTGGTGCGGGTCGAGTTCCAGGCTCTGGCGCAGCATGCTTTCGGCTAGAACATCCTGGTTGGCGGCTTCCAGTGTGCGGGCAATCTGGTTGAGGGCCGTCAGTCGAACGGAGAGCGAAGCCGGCGTCACCGCAAGGGTCTGTTCCAGCACTGTGTTCCACTGCCCAACCGCCGCGCCGATATCCCCCTGCTGTTCCAGAACACGGCCGAGGTTGATATGGGCCGCATGAAAGCTCGGATTGAGGTTCAACGCGCGCTCCAGGGTCTCGCGCGCAGCCGTCAGCTTGCCGGTTTCGGAAAACAGCACAGACTGGTTGAAAAGCACTGCATACAGCAGTGGGTCATCCGGGTTCTGTGCCACCCAGGTGCCATAGAGAACTTCCGCGGCACCAAAGGAGCCGTTGCCTTTCAGGGCCTCGGCCGCGCCGATGAGTTCAACGATCGACAGGCTGGTTTCATTTGCCATTCGTGGCGGTCCTGGGTGTGTCTGGTGAGTCGGAATGATGGCGCAAAGATCAGGAGACCGCTACAGCCATGGCGGCGATTTGCTCAGGTGTCATGGTCGCGATCTGTGTCTCTGTGAAGTGTCCGATCTGGTCAGCGTCGAGCGCTTCGATCGACTGCGGGCCGAGGGCAGCGATCGCCTGCGCGCTGAGCGAACGGATCTGGGTTCCGGTGAGGCCGGATAGCTGGGCGTAAGACATGGCTCCGATGCGTTCCGGTGCCAGGGCACCCAGCTGCGTGACCGTCAGCGCCCCGACCTGGCGCGAAGTCAGTGCTCCGAACTGGGTGGACGACAGGATCGAGATTTCACTGCTGGTCAGGTTGGAAACCTGGTTTGCGCTGAGGGAGGCGATCTGGGATGGGGTCAAAGCCGTGAATTGCGCATTTGACAGGGCGCGCAACTGCACACGCACGAGACCGGCAAGTTGTGACGCGCTCATTTCGGCGATTTCATCCGGAGAAAGACCGGCCAACGCGCTGGTGGAAATGGATCCGACCTGCGCAGCGCTCAAGCCGCTGATCTGGGTCAGGGTCAGCGCTTCGATCTGATTTTCCGAAAGTCCCGCAATCGTCGACGGCAAAAGGGCGCCGATCATGGTCGAGGTGAAGGCGGTGAACTGGTCTGCAGACAAGGCGCCAATCTGGGTTGCCGTCAGGCCGGAGACCGCCTCTCTGGCAAGAGCGAGAAGCTGTGCTGTCGCCAGACCGCCGACCTGGTCCGCGCTCAGACCGGAGATCGCTGACGCCGACAGATATTCCATTTGCGAAGTAGAGAGCGAGCTCAGTTGTGACAGCGTCAGGCCGGCAATGGCAGTGGCGGTCAGGGCCTCCAGTCCGGTCGAGCCGATGGCGCCAAGCTGACCTGAGTTGAACTGCGAGAGCTGCGCTGCCGTCAGTCCCTTGATGCCGCTGGCCGATAGGGCCGTAATCTGTGCGGGCTTGAGAGCGGCCAACTGGTCGGTGGTCAGGGAGGCGATCTGCGCCCCGGTCAGGCCGCCGGTTGCGGCGGGCGTCAAAAGGCCAATGCGTGTGCTGGAAAGGGAGGCGATCTGGCCGGTGCTCAGTCCGCTGAGCGCGGTGGCCGACAGTGCGCCGAATTGCGGATCTGTGAAGGTGGCAAGCGTCGTTGGCGAAAGCCCGGCAAGCGCTGCTCCGGACAATCCCTCGATCTGACTGGTCGTCAGAGCTGTGAGTTGGTCTTCGGACAGCGCACTGATTTGTGCCGCACTCAGGCCGGAAACAGCATTTTGGGACAGGGCCGAAACCTGTCCTGTTGTCAGCGCGGCCAGTTGAGGGGCGGACAGGGCACCGGCTGCCGAGCTGGAAAGGCCACCCATCTCGATCAGCGACAATTGAGAGACCCGCAGTGGCGTCAGTGTGCCGATCTGCGTTGCCGTCAAGGCTGCAGCCTGGGTGGCGGTCATGCTCGCCCATTGTCCGCCGGAGAAAGCTGCAAGGCTCGTTGCATCGAGTGCGGCAATCGTTGTTGTCGAAAGCCCGGCAACATGCTTTCCGCTAAACATGGCGAGCTGGCCGGCTGACAACCAGGAGAATTGATCGGCCCCCAGACCGGACAGGCCGGCAGGTGTCAGCGCCGCAACCTGACGTGTGCCAAGCGCTCCGATCTGATCCTGGGTGAGAGCGCCGACTTGCGCTGCCGACAGCCCCGCAATCTGTGTCGTTGCCAGTCCGGCTATCGTTCCGCTTTCAAGGGACGCGATCTGCGCTGGTTTGAGAGCTGCAAGCTGACCGGCGGTCAATGCGGAAAACTGCTCCGCGGACAATCTGGAAAGCACGGCAGTCCCGCTTCCTGCCAGGGCGCCGGGAGCAAGTGCGGCTACCTGATCCGGATCGAACCGGGAGATCTGTTCCTGCGAAAGGCTCGAGAGGACCGTGGACGAAAGTCCGCCGATACCGGCTGTCGACATTGCAGCGATCTGATTGCCGGTGACGGCGGCGGACTGCTCAGTTGTCAAGGCACCTGTCTGCCTTGTCGTGAGGGCCTTTACCTGATGTGTGCTGAGGCTGGCGATCGTGCCCGGCGCCAGGCTTGAAATGACACTCGTGGAGAGCCCTGATATCTGCTCGGAGGTCAGCGACAGCAGTTTGTCCGGGCCAAGCTGGTCTGCCTGGATCGGGGTCAGACCGGCAAGGGCTTTCGAAGACAGGCCGGAGATCTGCTTGTCGGTAAGAGCACCCAGTTGCCCGGCACTCATGGCGCCGAGACCTACGGCGGAAAGCCGCTGTATCTGCGTTTTAGACAGGCTCTCGATCTGCGTGGTCGATAGCGCTCCGACCTGATCGCCGTTCAGAAGGCCAATGGTGATTGCAGCGAGGCTGGATATCTGGCTGGTCGAGAGTGCGGAAACTGCTGCCGGAGCAAGGCCTTTCCAGGCTGCGGCTGAAAGCGCGTTCAGTTGTGTTGTCGACAGGGAGGCGGAGGTCGCCGGGCTCAGGCCTGCAGCAGCGTCTCCGGATATGGCGCTGACCTGGGTGGTCGTCAGCCCGGCGATCTGGCTGGTCGTGAAAGATCCGATCTGATCAGCCGACAGCGATCCAATCTGTGTTCTCGTGAGCGCGCTGATCTGTGATGTGGAGAGGGAGGCGGTCTGTGTGGTGGTTAGTCCGGTCAGCGCCGCGGTGCTCAGACTGCTGATCTGTGACCGTGACAGCGCCGCCATCTGCTCACTCGAAAAGGCTTCAAGGGCTTCATCACCCAGGCCCGCAATTTGTGTGGTGTTCAGGGCCGCAAGCTGTTCGTTGGTAAGGGCGGCTGCCTGAGTGGCCTTGAGCGCACCAATCGTTCCGGCGCTGAGGCTTTTCACCTGTGTTACCGACAGGGCGGATATCTGGCCGGTGCTGAAAGACTGGATCTGCGTGGTGGCCAGGCCCGCCATCGCCGTACCGGTCAAGGCGGCCAGCTGGGCATCGCTCAAGGTTGCAATTGCGGTTCGGGTCAAGCCCTTGATCCCGGTGGCCGAAAGGGCTGCGGTTTGGGTGGTGGTCAGCGCTTCCACCTGTGCCGTTGTCAGGCGGGTCACCTGCGCCGCGTTGAAACTGGCGATCTGGGTTGCTGTCAGCGCCGCGATCTGACCTGGCACCAGGGCTTCGAACTGGGTTGCGTTCAAGGCCTTCAACTGAACCCCTGTCAGGCCGTGCAACTGGGCTGTTGTCAGGCCCGACACGTCGGAGGCGGAAAGACCTGCGAGACCCGTTGCAGACAAAGCGCCGATCTGCTTGTCGCTCAGCGCCAGGATCTGCTCGGGCGACAGCGCATCAACCTGATCGTCGGTCAGGCCTTTCATCTGTGTTGTTGTCAGGGAGCCGAGTTGTGTCGTCGTCAGGGCGGCGATGGTCTCTTCACGCAAACCGCCGATTGCGGCTGCCGTCAGTTCTCCAAACTGCGCGTTCGACAGAGAGCCGAGTTTGGTCGCCGTCACCGCCGCCATCTGCGTCTGGGTCAGGGCACGCAATTGCACGGAGCTGAACTGGGCCAGTTGGTCCGCGGACAATGCGGCGATCTGGGTTGCGCCGAGAGATGCGGTCTGTGTGGCTGTCAGTCCGGCAATCTGGGTTTTCTCAAGCCCCGCAATAACGTCGCTGTTCAGCCCGGCAAGCCCGGAGGCCAACAGCGAGCCGATCTGTTTGGCAGATAGCGCGGCCGCCTGGGTCGAAGAGAGCACTTCGGTCTGGGTGATGTCGAGGGCGCCTAGTGCGGCAGGTGCAAGGCTTGCCACCTGTGTTGTCGACAGGGAGGCAATCTGGTCCCGGGTCAGGCCCTTGGCCTGATTGGCGACAAGGGATGTGATCTGCGTTGTCGTGAAGGCATCGAATTGCGCCGTACTCAACTGGCCGACGGCGGTGCTGGAAAGAGCTGAAACCTGTGTGTTGCTCAGCGCCGCAATCTGGTCCGGTGTCAGAGCAGCGATCTGGCCGGAGCCGAGGGAAGAAATGCCGGCTGCCGAAAGGGCGTTCAGGCGCTCGCCCTGCAGGGCGGAAACCTGAGCATCCGTCAGGCCGGCAGTGTTGCCGGCAAGGGCTGCAATCTGGGTCGTGGACAACGCCTGGAACTGATCGGACGACAGCGATGAAACCGCCGATGCGGTCAGGCTTTTCACCTGTGCGCCGGTAAGAGCCGCCACTTGCGTTATTGACAGCGCTGCAAGCTGGTCCGTTCCAAGGGCGGCGATTGCCTGGCCCGAGAGACCGGCAATCTGGGTCGGGGCAAGCTGGCTGAGCTGGCTCGTCGAGAAAAACCCGATCTGGGAGCCGGTCAGGCCCGACAGGGCAGTGGCAGTCAGGCTTTCCAGCCTGTCTGGCGTCAGGGCCGCGATATGGCTTTCACTCAAACCGCGGATCTGCGCCGGGGCAAGATCGGCAAGTTGCGTGTTGCCGAGCGCCGCAAACTGCTCGGCACTCAGGCTTGCGAAGGCGGTTTCGGTCAGGCTCCGCAACTGGCTGGTCGACAGGTTCGACAGGAAGCTGCTCGACAGCGCTTCCATCTGCTCCGGTCCGAGCGCGGCAATCGTGGTGGTGGAAAAGCCCTTGATGGCTGTGCTGTTGAAGGCGGCGATCTGGTCGCTGCTGAGCTGGCGGATTGTCGTGCCATTCAGGGCTAGCGCCTGTGCATAGCCCATCGAGCCGATCTGCTCGGTGCTGAAAGTTCGGAGCTGTCCGGCGGAAAAGGCCCGCATCTGGGGAGCGGTCAGCGAGCGGACCTGCAGCGAGCCGAGTGCGCCGATCTGGGTTTCATCCAGTGCGGCGATCATTGTGGTGCCGATGCCGCGCACCTGGTTGACGCTCAAGGCGCCGATCTGGTCGGTCGACAGGGCGTCGAACTGGGTCTCGTTGAACCCTGCGATCACGAAACTGGACAGGGCGCTCAGGCGTGTGCCGGTAAGAAGCGCGATCTGGGTTTCTTTCAGCGCCTTGCCCTGGGTCGCGGTGATCGAGGTCAGTTGGGTCTCTGTCAGCGCCTTGAACTGGTCTTCGGAAAACAGCGACAGGTCGCCGGCGGTCAGTCCCTGGAATTGTGTCGTGGTCAGACTGGCGATGCGTGTCTCGCTGAGGCCGGAAATGACCTCGTTGTTGAGCGAGGTGATCTGCGTTGCCGAGAAAGACGCGAATTGGTCCGCAGTCAGGGAGGCGACCTGCTGAGCCCCGAGGGCAGCCACCGCCGTCCGGGTCAATTGACCGATCTGTGAGAAGTTCAGCGCGCCGAGCTGGGTCTCGTTCAGGTAACGCGTCTGGGTCTGGGTAAGGCCCTGGATTTGGGCCTTGCTGAAATTTGCGATCTGGGGAGCCGTCAGCGCACCGATCTGCGTGGTCGTCATGGCGCCGATGGAGGTTCCGGAAAAAAACCTGATCTGCCCGGGGCTGAAGGTCTGGATCTGGTCCTCGGAGAAGGACTGGACCTGCCTGGTCGACAGCACGGAGACCTGCTGGGCCGTGAGCCCGGCTAGCTGGGAGGACGTCAGTGCGGATATTTCCGGCAGCGTCAGCCCTTTCACCTGGGTGGTCGACAGAGTGCCGATATGGGTGGCGGTCAGGGCGCCAAACTGGGTCGTCGTCAGTGCGGCGATGCTCTGGCTGCTGAGGGCGCGGAACTGGGTGCTGGCGAGCGACAGCAGCGTGTCGACGCTGATCGCCTTCACCTGCGGCATCGTCAGGCTGCCCATGTGGGTGGTCGTCAGCTGGCCGGATTGTTCCGCCGTCATTGCCGCAACCTGATCCACGGTCAGATTGCGGAATTGCGACACGCTCAGCATGCCAAGCTGGGTGCTGGCCATGCCGGAAAACTGTTCCAGGCTCAGGCCCGCCACTCTCGCGGGTGAAAGCGCCTTCACCTGCAGGCTGGTCAGTGCGGAAATATCGTCAGAGCCGAAATGCGAAAACTGGCTGTCGGAGAACCCGGCAAGGACGGATGTCGCAAAGCTCTTGACCTGACCGGGCGAAAACGCCTCGATCTGTGTTCCGGAAAGATCCTGGATCTGGGTGGCGGAAAGGGCGGCGATCTGGGGTGCCGTCAGTGCCTGCAACTCGCTCGCGGAAAAACCGGCAAGGTCCTCCGCCGTCAGTTGCCGGATCTGGGTGGTGGTCAGCGCGCGGATATGGTCCGCGTCGTCCGAACTGACTTCCTGGTAGGTGATCGCATCGTAACTGGCGAGCGTCTGGGACGAGGTGAGGGTGCTGGTTCCAGATCCCGTCGTCGTTTGTCCGGAAGTTGTATCGGAAGATGGCTCCTCCGTGGCCGGAGACACCGACGTGCTTGCAGGTGAGACGTAGAAGGTTGCCGCGCTGGGCGTGGCGTTGATTGTCGTCACTTAAGGAGGTTCCAGAAAGCCCCATAGCGGGCCGAAGGCTGCTAAGCAACTTCCGTGCCAGTGCCTGTTTTTGCGAAAAACGCTGATTTCTCCTGTTGAATGGATGCCGGCTGTTGGTCGCGTCGGACAAAATCTTCCGCTGTCCCCAGGCAAAATTCGCCCGGTGCTGGTGGTGCGCTCGGCAGGAAATGCCCTGGCGCGGCCATGCCATGGGCCGGCATTGGCTGAGGGGGCTCCGAGCAAACGCTGCTTGATTGAGAAGCTGTCTGGCGGAATTGGCCGAGAGATTTTGATCCGCAGCAGCTTTGTGATGCTGCCGGGCGTCTTTGGCACGGCGTGTGCTAGGTGCGATTTAACGGCCGAGCGGGTAGGCGGCCGGGCTTTCGCAGCTACCCCGGAACACACCACATCATGTCCCTTCCCATACTGATCACCGGAAGTGCCGGCCTTATCGGGTCCGCCCTTGTGGACACGCTGACGGCGCTGGGCCGTCCTGTCCGTACGTTTGATATTGCCGATGCTGGGCAGGACAGCCGCAACGGCGCTGCGGTTGAAGACGCGGTGCGGGGCTGCAGCGGCGTTATTCACCTGGCAGCAGTGTCCCGGGTGCTTTGGGGCGAGCATAATCCCGTGCTGTGCCGGGAGGTGAATGTCGGGGGAACCCGCAACGTTCTTGCAGCTGCTGCAAGTAGCGGGAGCCGCCCCTGGGTTCTCTTCGGCAGCAGCCGGGAAGCTTATGGGCCGGTCACCCGATTTCCGGCAGATGAAGACACTGCACGCTGCCCGATGAATGTCTATGGACGGTCAAAACTGGCAGGCGAGAAGCTGGTGGAGGCAGCCCAGGAGGCCGGTGTCAAGGCCGCTATCCTGCGGTTCTCGAACGTCTATGGCCGGATTTCCGATCATGCGGACCGTGTTGTTCCCGCCTTCGCAAGAGCCGCCGCCGAAGGGCGCAGATTGCAGGTCGAGGGCCGCAATCATGTCTTCGACTTCAATTATCTGGATGATGTCGTTGACGGTATTCTGAAGATGGTCACTTTCATCGAGGCGGAACGGAAGGCGTCGCCGCCTGTGCAATTCGTCTCCGGGGTCGGCACCAGCCTGACCGAACTTGCCGAAGCCAGCGTACGGCTTGCCGGAACGGCCGCCGAAATCCACCATGTCGGGCCGCGCAGCTTCGACGTCAACGGCTTCGTCGGATCGGGGGAAAGAGCCCGGCAATTGCTTGGCTGGCAAACGAAGACAAGCATAGAGGAAGGGCTTGCGCATATGGTTCGGGCCTTTGCGGATGCAAATGGCGAGGCGCAGCTTGCAGAGACTACATGTGCCTTCAGTGCAGGTGCTACTGACCCCGGTCTGTCCGCTGTTTGATTGCTGTTCCTTGAGCCGGTGCCGGTTGAAACGACCGCCCTGGCTTGCCCTGTTGCCATGAATCGGATTAGCTGCAGGAAAGCGTGGCCAATGGCGCCATATTGCTTCTGCAACGCTTGCCCGCGATTTGCAATTGCCTGATATCCTTGGGGAAATTTCTTCCGTCAATCGCCGTAAAGCGGATTTTTGATTGACGTATGTCAGAATGCTGCGCGACATTGTCTCCCTGTCGGTCCGCGGGTATCCGGTCGATCCCGCGAGGGCGCCCGGACGCTGATCGGCGTTGAAGTGGTGGATCATCTTGTCTGCGTTCACGAGAACGCGGGATGGTCCGGGAGACGTAATGGTCAAGCCAACCGTACACGATATCGCCCGGGAGGCCGGGGTCAGCCTGTCGACCGTCGACCGGGTCTTGAACGGGCGTGCGGATGTGCGCCCGAAGAACGCGGAGCGGGTGAAGGAAGCTGTTCGCAAGCTCGGCTATGTGCGCGATACCAATGCGGCCAATCTCGCCAGGCAGCGCCAGTACAAATTCGTGTTCGTTCTTCCCGAAGGGCCCAATCATTTCGTCGAAACGCTGGTGGCCGCGGTCGAAGAAGCGTCCGGTGCGCAGGTGGCGGACCGGACCGACGTCAGCGTGTTGCTGGTCGACGCCGCTGATCCGCACGCGGTTGTCGACAAGCTGAAGACCCTGGACCTGTCCGAACTGGACGGCGTTGCCATGATGGTTCCGGAAACACCGCAGGTGCGCGATGCCATCGCGCATATCAAGAGTGCAGGTGTTTACGTCGTCGCGCTGGTGTCGGACCTGCCGAACTCGAAATGCCACTATTTTGCAGGTGTCGACAATTTCTCTGCCGGCAAGACCGCAGGGGCGCTGTTGGGTAAGTTTTTGCGCAACGAGACCGGCAGCATCCTGGTGGTGACCAATTCCATGGTGGCGCGTGACAGTATCGAGCGCCGCTTCGGTCTGGACGAAGTGCTGTCGCGGGACTTTCCGCAACTGAAAACCCTGCCGACGATCGAATTCTACGACGATCCGGACCGGATCCATGAAACCCTTGACCATGCGCTCAAGGCACATCCGGAGCTGAAGGCGGTTTATTCCATGGGGTCGGGAAATGCGGCCATGCTGGATGCATTGCGTGAGCATGGCGTTGCCGGACGGTTTGTGGTGATCGCTCACGATCTGACGCCCGTAACGCGGCAGGCTCTTGCCGATGGCGAACTTGATGCTGTCATCGCCCAGAATGTCGGGCATCTCGTGCGCAGTGCCCTGCGGGTCTTGCGGGCCAAATGCGACGGCACGGACATCTATGAGGCGCAGGAAAAGATCCGGATCGAGATCATCATGCGCGAAAACCTCTATTGAGGCTGGCCGCTCCAGCCAAGAGTTCTGTCCCCTAAAAATAAGCAATATCAATATCATGCCCTGTGTTGTCGGCATGAATCAGGTCTGATTGACCTCGAAAAGAAAGACGTATGTCAGTTTTTTGATTGACGTGACATACGTATGTCAGATAGCGTGAGCCTGCACTTGGAGGAGTGCTGCGGTCCGGCATGCGCCGGCACGCGACCATTCGGGAGGACTTCACCCATGAAAACTGCGAAACTTCTCGCGGCAACCGCCATTGTTGCGGTTAGCGGACTATCTGTTTCCAATGCGCAGGCCGATGAGCTGACGCTGTGCTGGGCGGCCTGGGATCCGGCCAACGCGCTGGTCGAGCTGTCGAAGGAATTTGAAGCCGAATACGGCCACACCATGAATTTCGAATTCGTGCCCTGGCCGAACTTCGCCGACCGCATGCTGAACGAGCTGAACTCCGGCGGCAAGCTGTGCGATCTGCTGATCGGCGACAGCCAGTGGATCGGCGGCGGCGCCGAAAACGGCCATTACGTCAAGCTGAACGACTTCTTCGAGAAGGAAGGCATCAGCATGGACGATTTCGCTCCGGCGACCGTCTATGCCTATTCCACCTGGCCCAAGGGGGAGCCGAACTACTATGCGCTGCCGGCCATGGGCGATGCCAACGGCTGGTTCTATCGCAAGGACTGGTTCGAAATGCCGGAAATTCAGGCTGCGTTCAAGGAGAAGCACGGCCGTGACCTGGCTCCGCCCAAGACGCAAGCTGAGCTTCTGGAAGTCGCACAATTCTTCCAGGGGCGCGAGATCGACGGTCAAACCCGGTACGGCGCGTCCATCTTCACCGAGCGCGGCTCGGAAGGCATCACCATGGGCGCGACCAGCGCGCTTTATCCGTTCGGCTTCAAATACGAGATGACGCCGGGCAAATACGACATGGAAGGTGCGGTCAACTCGCCCGAAGCCGTGGCGGGACTGGAGTTCTACAAGGAACTCTACAAGACCGGCACGCCCCCGGGCTACACCGACAGCTACATGGAACAGTCCCTCGATGCCTTCAAGTCGGGGCAGGTGGCCATGGCCATGAACTGGTTCGCCTTCTTCCCAGGCCTCTATGCCGACCCGGATGTGGGCGGCGACAAGATCGGCTTCTTCGTCAATCCCGGCCAGAACCGGGAAGCCTCGACGCTCGGCGGGCAGGGCATCTCCGTGGTGGCCTATTCCGACAAGCAGGATGCGGCGCTTGAGTACATCAAGTGGTTCGCGCAGCCGAGCGTTCAGAAGAAGTGGTGGGATCTCGGCGGCTATTCCTGCCATGTCAGCGTTCTCAGTGACCCGAGCTTCCCGGACAGTGCGCCGTTTGCGTCCGACTTCCTTCTGGCCATGGATAACGTGATGGATTTCTGGCAGGAGCCGGCTTACGCCGAACTGCTGCTGGCGATGCAAAAACGCCTTCATGACTATGTGGTTGCCGACCAGGGCACTGCACAGGAAGCGCTCGACAAGCTGATCGCCGACTGGACCGAAACCTTCGAGGACGAAGGCAAACTCTGACGGCTCCAGGTGAACCCTGACGATACCAATGCGCTTGTCAGGGGTTGACCTGCCCTTGTCTCAGCGGATGGCCGGTCTTTTGGCGGCCATATCCTGATCCTGCCTCTGCGGACGGCCCGCCTTCTGGCGGGCTGTCTCACCCTGAAAGACCGGCCGTACCGGCCCGTGCTTTCCGGAACCGTTTCTCAAGAAGAGCGTCTCATGTCCGACACCCCGATAGACCGAGTAGCAAAGGCAACGCCGCCCACCGTTGCCGCGAAAATCCGAGGGCTTTCCGACCGTACGATTGCCTGGCTTTTTGTCGCTCCGACAATTTTCCTGCTGCTTGCGGTCAATATCTTCCCGCTGATCTGGACGATCAATCTCAGTTTCACGAATTTCCGCGCCAATCGGCCCAACCGCGATGTCGAATACATCGGCCTGCGCAATTACGAGCGCATCCTAACCGATGGCGACATCTGGCTGACCATGCAGGCGACCGCGCATTTCCTGTTCTGGACCATCGTCCTGCAGGTGCTGATCGGTTTCACACTGGCCTGGCTGATCAACCGGAAATTCAAGGGCAACGATCTGTGGACCACCCTGATTGTGCTGCCGATGATGTTGTCGCCGGCCGTTGTCGGCAATTTCTGGACCTTTCTCTACCAGCCGCAGATCGGTCTCTTCAATTACGGTGTGTCCTTCTTCACCGGGGTCGATCCGGCATCCTTCCAGATGATCGGCGACGTGGCGCTCGCGCCCTGGGCCATCGTGATTGTCGACACCTGGATGTGGACCCCCTTCGTGATGCTCATCTGTCTGGCAGGCCTGCGATCGATACCGGACTATATCTACGAGGCCGCGGAAATCGATCGGGCCAGCAAGTGGCGCCAGTTCTGGACGATCACTGTGCCCATGGTGCTGCCCTTCCTCATGCTGGCAGTCCTGTTCCGCGGCATCGAGAACTTCAAGATGTTCGATCTTGTGGTGCAGCTCACCGGCGGTGGCCCAGGCTCCGTGACCGAACTCACCTCCATCAACCTGAAGCGTGAAGCCTTCGAGAAGTGGCGCACCGGCTATGCCTCCGCCTACGCGATCGTCCTGTTCGTGACTGTCTTCGGCCTCGCCTCGATCTACGTCAAAGCCCTGAACAAGGTGAAGGAAAGATGAGCAGCTATTCCATCACAGAACCGTCTTCGCGGCAGAAGTGGGTGGCCGGGTTGCTGGTCATCGCCTACGCGGTCATCACCCTGCTGCCGCTGGTCTGGATCCTGACGACAGGGTTCAAGTCTCCGGTCGATGCCATCGCCTATCCTCCGAAGGTGCTCTTCGAGCCGTCTCTGGAAGGCTACGTCAACCTCTTCACCACCCGCACCCGCGTATCGCCGGAACAGCTTCAGGCCCTGCCGCCGCCCGCTACCTGGTACGAGGAAATCGTGCGTAACCGCGACATGGTGATCGCGGGCCCCTCCCGCTACGGCGAAAGGTTCCTGAATTCGGTCATTATCGGATTTGGCTCCACCTTCCTGTCGGTGTTCCTCGGAACGCTCGCCGCCTATGCCTTTTCAAGGTTCAAGGTGCCGCTGAAGGACGACCTGCTGTTCTTCATCCTGTCGACAAGAATGATGCCGCCGATCGCGGTCGCGATCCCGATCTTCCTGATGTTCCGCACCCTTGGGCTGTCGGATACGCACCTGGGCATGATCCTGCTCTATACGGCGGTCAATATCTCGCTTGCGGTCTGGCTGCTGAAGGGCTTCATCGACGAGATCCCGCGAGAATACGAGGAAGCGGCGCTGATCGACGGCTACACCCGCTTCCAGGCATTCTACAAGGTGGTGTTGCCGCAGGCGGCAACGGGCATCGCCTCCACTGCCATCTTCTGCCTGATCTTCTCGTGGAACGAATATGCCTTCGCGGTGCTGCTGACTTCCGGCACGGCACAGACGGCTCCCCCCTTCATTCCGACCATCATCGGCGTCGGCGGCCAGGACTGGCCGGCGGTCGCGGCAGGGGCAACCCTGTTCCTGGTGCCGGTCATGGTCTTCACCATCCTGCTTCGCAAACATCTCCTGCGCGGCATCACCTTCGGAGCGGTCCGCAAATGATCAGCGATTTCATGAGCGGCCTCGTCCGCCTGCGCCGCGGGTCCTGGGAAATGCTCGCATCCCTTCTGATCGCCATTGGTGTGATCATGCTGATGCAGCCGGTCTTCCTGTGGGCCTACACCTATTCCTTCATCGTCACGCTGACCGGAACAGTCATGTTCATCATCGTCAGCCACTTTCCGGAGTGACTGTCTTGGCAGAGATCGTAATCAGAAACCTTCGGAAGGAATTCGGCGACTTCACTGCCGTGCAGTCGTCTTCCTTCAAGATCGAGGACGGTGAGTTCTTCATGCTTCTGGGGCCGTCCGGCTGCGGCAAGACCACCACCTTGCGCATGATCGCCGGGCTGGAGCTGCCGACGTCAGGCGAGATCTATATCGACGGCGAGGAGGTCGGCCAACGGCCGGCGAGCCAGCGCGATATTGCCTTTGTCTTCCAGATGTTCGCCCTCTACCCGCACATGAATGTGCGCAAGAACATCTCCTATCCGCTGGTCAGCCAGGGCATGCCGAAACATCAGGTTGCCGAGAAGGTGGCGGAAGTTGCCCGCATTCTCGGGATCGAGAAGATCCTCGACCGGCCGGTGGGCGGGCTTTCCGGCGGCGACCGCCAGCGTGTCGCGCTCGGCCGGGCCATCGTCCGGGATCCGAAAGCCTTCATGATGGACGAGCCGCTCGGTGCGCTCGATGCGGAGTTCCGCGAGCATATGGCCGAGGAGCTGCGGGCGCTGCATGACCGCATGGGCGCCACCACTGTCTATGTCACCCACGACCAGCTGGAGGCCATGCAGATGGGCGACAAGATCGTGGTCATGAACCATGGCGTCATCGAGCAGTTCGGCACGCCGCAGGATATCTACGACAAGCCGGCAACCATGTTCGTTGCCGACTTCATCGGCTCGCCGCCGATGAACTTCCTGCGCTTTCACGGCGAGGTCCATGCGGGCGCATCCAAGGTGATGATGCATCACGAGGAACTGGACGTGCCGCGGCTGATGGAACCCTTTGAAGGCGACATGGTCTTCGGCATCCGTCCGGAGCACATCACGCTCAACGACAGCGGATCCTACCGGGGCGAGGTTCTGGCCGCCGAATATCTCGGCACCACGCAGATCGTCACGTTGAAGACCACCTCCGGTGAGCTGAAGGCCCGCATTCCCTCAGACCAGCCTGTTCGCGCCGGCGAATTTGTCGGCCTCGAATTCAACGGGTCAACGGTGACGCTGTTCGACAATCAGTCGGGGCGGGCGCTGCGGTCGGAACTGAACGAGGGAGTGCTTGCTCATGGCTGAAGTCAGGCTGTCAGGCCTCACCAAGCGGTTCAGCGATACGCTCGCTGTCGATGAGGTGAGCATGAACATCCCCAACGGCGCCTTCGTGACGCTGCTGGGGCCGACGGGGGCCGGAAAGACCACCATTCTGCGTCTGATCGCGGGACTGGAACAGCCGGACGCGGGCGACGTCGTCATCGCGGGGCGGTCGGTGGTTGGCGACACACCGGCGCAGCGCAACGTTGCCATGGTGTTCCAGCAATATTCGCTCTATCCGCACATGAGCGTGCGGGAGAACCTGGCATTTCCGCTTCGCTCGCCCTTGCTCAAGACGCCTGCGGACGAGATCGACCGCAAGGTTGCCGAAGTGGCCGAAGTCTTGCGCATTTCGCACAAGCTTGCCAACAAGGCGACCAACCTTTCCGGCGGCGAAATGCAGCGGGTGTCCATCGGCCGGGCGCTGGTACGCGATCCGTCCATCTATCTCATGGATGAACCGCTTTCCTCGCTCGATGCGAAGCTGCGTTCGGACCTGCGCATCGAGTTGAAGCGCATCCAGGAAAGCCTGGGGGCGACGTTGCTTTACGTGACCCATGACCAGATCGAGGCCATGACCATGGCAACGCACGTCGGAGTTCTCGATCATGGCCGCCTGGTGCAATTCGGGTCGCCGCGCGAGATCTACGAGAACCCGGTCAATCTCTATGTCGCCGGGCGTCTCGGCCAGCCACGTATCAACGTGCTGCCGGCCGATCTTTTTGCCGGTGCGCCGAGCGGTGCCAAGACCATCGGCCTGCGCCCGGAGCATATCGCGCAAGGCGAGGGCAAGGTCTCGGAAGTTCGCCGGGTCGAACATCTGGGTGATCAGACCCGGCTGCATCTATCTCTGGATGGACATTCCGTCGTAACGCTGTCAGACAGCCACACCGCCCTGGAACCGGGCGACACTCTCGCCATTCAACCAAGAAATCCGCTTTTCTTCGACGCCAGCGGCGCTCGCATTTCCTGAGGAGACGGGACATGAAGCAATTCATCAATACCAAGGAAACGCTCGTCACCGAAGCGATTGACGGCATGCTGCGCACGGCCGGCGGGCGGCTCGCCCGTCTCGACGGCTATCCGCATATCAAGGTGGTGGTGCGCACCGACTGGGACAAATCCAAGGTGGCGCTGGTCTCCGGCGGCGGCTCTGGGCATGAGCCGAGCCATGCAGGTTTCGTCGGCCAGGGCATGCTGACGGCGGCCGTCTGCGGCGAGGTGTTTGCCTCGCCCTCCGTGGATGCCGTGCTGGCGGGCATTCTGGCCGTCACCGGCAAGGCCGGCTGCCTGCTGATCGTCAAGAACTACACCGGCGACCGGCTGAACTTCGGTCTTGCGGCCGAGCGGGCTCGCTCCTTCGGACTGAAGGTCAACATGGTGATCGTCGATGACGACGTTGCCCTGCCAGACCTGCCGCAGGCACGCGGTGTCGCCGGTACGCTGTTCGTGCACAAGATCGCCGGAGCGCTTGCCGATCAGGGCGCGGATCTGGAAACCATTACCGAGGCGGCGAAGAAAACCATCGGCGGTGCGATCTCGATCGGCATGTCGCTGGACACCTGCACGGTGCCTGGCTCGCCCAAGGAAGACCGGATTGCCCATGGCAAGGCGGAACTCGGGCTTGGCATTCATGGCGAGGCGGGGATCGAGCAGGTTGACTATTCGAATGCCCGTGCCGCCATGGCGATGGTGGTGGACCGGCTTGCACCGAACCTCGCACCCGGACCTCATGTGGCGATCGTGAACAATCTGGGCAGCACGACACCTCTTGAAATGTCGGTGCTTCTGGAAGAGCTCACGGCCTCGCGCATCGGCAGCCAGATCCGCTGGGTCATCGGCCCGGCCGCCATGATGACCTCGCTCGACATGCACGGGTTCTCCGTGTCGCTGCTGCCGGTCGGCAAGACGGAAGAAGCCCTGCTGCAGGCGCCGGTCGCACCCTGGGCGTGGCCCGGTTGTCTGGCGCTTGGCGCTGTGTCGGTGCTGCCGCTGCCGGACGGTCTGACGCCGATCCAGCCGCTGCCGTCCAAGAACCCGGAGACGCGGAAGTTCATCGAACGCTGCTGCGACATCCTGATCGCGGCCGAGGACGATCTCAATGCGCTTGATGCCAAGTCGGGCGACGGCGATACCGGCAGCACGCTTGCCACCGCCGCCCGGGCGCTGGTGAAGGCGCTCGACCGGTTGCCGCTGGCGGATCTCACCCAGCTTTATCGCGCTATCGGTCTGGAACTCAGCCAGACGATGGGCGGGTCTTCCGGTGTCCTGCTGGCGATCTTCTTTGCCGCTGCCGGCGATGCGTCCTCCAGCGGCCGTGGGGCCATTGGAGCGCTGAAAGCGGGTCTTGACCGGATCATGCAGGTGGGCGGCGCCCAGCCGGGTGACCGCACCATGATCGATGCTCTGTTGCCGGCGCTCAACGCTCTGGAAAACGGTGTCGAGGCGGCTGCTGCCGAAGCCCGTCAGGGCGCGGACGCCACGTCGCGGATCACGCGGGCGCGCGCGGGCAGGGCATCCTATGTCTCGGAGGCGAACCTCTCCGGTCACAACGATCCGGGCGCGGAGGCCGTCGCCCGGCTGTTCGAGCAACTGACCCTCTCACCGGCCCTTAACTCCAAGTCCGCGTAGGCCGGCACCTGACCGGCAGGCCGGGCTTCGAGCCCACGGCCTGCCGGTGCTTTCCCTGATTTTCCATTCCATTGAGCCAGCCCCTGGTCGCGTGTCCACGCCAATGGTGTTCCGGCGTTCGGATAACCCGCAAGTCCCGGGACATTGCGATCTCCGGCAGGCTTTCCACAAATTCCCGTTGGCTTGATGCTACCGCCTTGATGCCCTTGCGTTAGGTAAGGTGCCTGTCGTCATGCCGGCTGGCGGGTCTTCCTTTGCAGGAAGTGGCAGGGTTGATGATAAAGACGTTTTCTGTCCATTCTTCTCACGGAAACCCTTGCCTTCGGGATTGATCCATCACAAACTCCGGCAAATTTTACGGGATCTTGTGATGCTTTTGCGGCTGACCAGAATGTATAACTTTCCGATTGGTCGCCTGCATGCAAAGCTCAGGGCGAAGGGAGTGAACCAGGTCGCCAAATAGAGCTTGAAAAAAGTTATGTAATATAACTATTATAGATCATCATCTGATCGGAGGGAGGAATCCGGTCAGGTTTTGAAGTTGATCGAACAGGGAGGAAACCATGATCAACTTGCATAAGCAGTTTGCCAAACTGGCTGTGGCTGCGACTGTCTCCGCAATCGCACTTGGCGGGAGCATGTCGTCCACACTTGCGCAGGAAGTCACGCTGCGCCTGCACCAGTTCCTGCCGGCTCAGGCCAATGTACCCAAGAACGTTCTCGACCCCTGGGCCGACAAGATCGAAGCGGAATCCGGTGGACGCATCAAGATCGAGCGTTATCCGGCCATGCAGCTGGGCGGCAAGCCGCCGGAGCTGATCGATCAGGTCGTCGATGGTGTCGTTGATATCGTCTGGACCGTTGCCGGTTATACCCCGGGCCGCTTCCCGCGCGCAGAAGTGTTCGAGCTTCCGTTCACGATGACGGATGCGGAGACCATGTCCCGCGCCTACTGGAAGCTTGCCGAAGAAACGATGATGGATGAGGACTTCGCGCGCTTCAAGCCGCTGGCCCTCTGGGTTCATGGTCCTGGTGTCATCCACTCCAGCAAGCCGATCGTCGCGCTGTCCGACCTGAACGGCGTCAAGCTGCGTGCACCGACCCGTGTCACCAACAAGCTGTTCTCCAATCTGGGTGCAACGCCGATCGGCATGCCGGTTCCGGCCATTCCGGAAGCTCTCAGCAAGGGTGTTGTCGATGCGACGGTTATTCCGTGGGAAGTCGTCGGCGCGCTGAAGGTGAACGAGCTGGTCAAGAACCATACCGAGTTTCCGGGCAAGGCGCTCTACACCACGTCCTTCATCTTCGGGATGAACAAGGACAAGTACGACAGCCTGCCGGACGACCTGAAGGCCATCATCGACGCAAACTCCGGTGAGGAATTCTCTGCCTTCGCCGGCAAGCAGATGCAGGCCGATGATGCCGGCCCGCGGGCCGCAGCCGTGGAGATGGGCAACAACATCATCACGCTGACGGACGAGCAGGCTGCCGAGTGGGAAGCCGCCGCTCAGGGCACCATCGACGAGTGGTACGCCGAAATGGATGCCAAGGGCATCGACGGCAAGGCGCTGCAGGCCCGTGCCGAAGCGCTGATGGCCAACTGACCGTCATGAAGCAGCCCTCCGGAACCAGGTGTTCCGGAGGGCATCCTTCGACAGGATACACGTAAAATGCTGCTCACTCTGGTGGAGCGTCTCGCGCGCTTCATGGCGATCCTTGGCGGTCTGGTTCTGACAGCGCTGATCGGGCTGACCTGTGTCAGCGTGCTTGGCCGCGGGCTGAACACATTCGGTCATTCCGAATTCATGACCTCGCTGTCCGAAAGCGCCGCCAACGCGCTGATCGCGACCGGTGTCGGTCCGGTTTCCGGCGATTTCGAGCTGGTCGAGGCGGGGATCAGCTTCACCATTTTCGCCTTTCTGCCCATCTGTCAGCTTAAGCGGGGGCACGCCACCGTGGACGTTTTCGCCGGCAGTTTTCCGCGCTGGATGAACCGGTGGCTGGAAGTCGTGTGGGAGGTTCTCCTCAGCTTGCTGATCTTCCTGATCACCTGGCGGCTGTTTGTCGGCATGGAAGACAAGATCCGCTACAACGAAACCACCTTCCTGCTGCAGTTTCCGATCTGGTGGGCCTTCGCGCTCAGCTTTGCCGCCGCCGCTGTTGCCTCCGTCGTCGCGCTCTACTGCGCCGTCGCCAAGGTGCTTGAACTGATCACCGGCCGGCGTTTCACGCCCGATGCCGAGGGAGGGGTCCATTGAGCCTGCTTGAACTCGGCTATCTGTCGTTTCCCGTTCTTCTGCTGCTTATCTTCCTGCGGGCGCCGATCGGCCTTGCCATGATGATTTGCGGTCTGGGTGGTCTCTATCTTGCGACCGGCAGTTCCAACATCATTCTCGCCAAGCTGAAGTCGGAGACCTATTCCACCTTCTCCAGCTACTCGCTGACGATCATTCCGATGTTCCTGCTGATGGGGCAGTTCGCGACCCACTCTGGCATGTCGTCGTCTCTCTTCAAGGCCGCCGAAAGCTGGCTCGGCCATCGCAAGGGCGGTGTTGCCATGGCTGCCGTCGGGGCCTGCGCGGGCTTTGGCGCCATCTGCGGATCGTCGCTGGCAACCGCCGCCACCATGAGCCGTGTCGCCCTGCCGGAACTGCGCCGCTACGGCTATTCCGGCGGCTTTTCGACGGCAACGCTGGCCGCCGGCGGCACGCTCGGCATTCTCATTCCGCCGTCGGTCATCCTGGTGATCTATGCCATCCTGACCGAACAGAACATCGCCAAACTGTTCCTGGCTGCCTTCATTCCGGGCATCCTGGCGGCCATCGGCTACATGATCACCATCTCGATCTATGTCCGCCTCAACCCCGGCTCCGCCGGAACGCGTGAGCCGGTGCCTTATGCGGAGCGCATGCGTGCGCTGATGGACGTCTGGCCTGTGCTTCTGGTGTTCGGGCTCGTGGTCGGTGGCATCTATCTGGGCTGGTTCACCCCGACCGAGGGCGCTGCCGTCGGTGCGGCCGGAACGGGCATCA
Source organism: Labrenzia sp. 5N (assembly GCF_012395805.1). Taxonomy (NCBI): domain Bacteria; kingdom Pseudomonadati; phylum Pseudomonadota; class Alphaproteobacteria; order Hyphomicrobiales; family Stappiaceae; genus Labrenzia; species Labrenzia sp. 5N. The sequence continues at coordinate 228,490 of NZ_JAAZTM010000013.1, forward strand.
TCGCGCTCATTTCCGGTAACCTGACCTGGAAGGTCTTTGTCGACAGCATGATTCAGACGGCCATGAGTACGGCGATGATCTTCTTCATCGTGCTCGGTGCCGGCTTCTACAACAGCTTCCTGGCACTCAGCCAGCTGCCGCAGGAACTCTCCGGCTGGGTCGTCGGCCAGGGGTTCAGTCCGCTTGTTGTTCTGACGCTGATCCTGCTGTTCTACCTGGTGTTCGGTTGCCTCATGGACAGCCTGTCGATGATCCTTCTGACCATCCCGATCTTCTTTCCGGTGATCAGCGTACTCGACTTCGGCATGAGCCCGGAACACGTTGCCATCTGGTTCGGTATCCTGGTGCTGATCGTTGTCGAGGTGGGGCTGATAACACCACCCGTCGGCATGAACCTATTCATCATCAACGCGATGGATCGGTCGACGCCGATGAAGGAGACCTACAAGGCGGTTCTCTGGTTCGTAACGTCCGACATAGTCCGCGTGATCCTGTTGGTTCTCTTTCCGTCAATCACCCTGTTCCTTCTGGCTGGCTAACCCAGCCGGAAGGAGTGCGCCCTTTCGGCGTATCAAAATAGGTATGAGATATAACAATGATGACTAAAACCAATTCAGAGGCTGTGCCATGCTGATATCCGGACAAGCGGCTTTCGTGACAGGTGGCGGCAGTGGCCTCGGGGCGGCGACGGCCCGTCATTTTGCGAGCCAGGGCGCGAAAGTTGCGATCCTTGATTTTGATATCGACCGGGCCCGCACTGTGGCGGGAGAAATCGGCGGCTTCGCCGTTCAGGCCGACGTCAGCGACGAGGCAGCCGTAGGGACTGCACTGGACGAAGCGATCGGGTTGCTCGGTGAAACGCCGCGCGTTGTCGTCAACTGCGCCGGCGTCGGCTTTGCCGCGCGCATCGTCGGCCGGGAAGGCAAGCTCTCCTTCGATACGTTTGAAAAGACGCTGAAGGTCAATCTCTTCGGCACATTCAATGTCATGAGCCATGCCGCAAGACGTCTCATGGACGTGGAGCCGCTGGAAAACGGCGAGCGTGGCGTGATCGTCAATACGGCATCGGTCGCCTTCGAGGACGGCCAGCTGGGCCAGGCTGCCTATTCGGCTTCCAAGGGCGGCATTGCCGCCATGTGTCTGCCGGCAGCGCGGGAGTTTGCCCAGCACGGCATCCGCGTGATGGCCATTGCGCCTGGCCTGTTCAGAACGCCGATGATGGAAGGCCTGCCGGAAGAGGTCTCAGCCAAGATCACGGCCAACATTCCGTTCCCGCCACGTCTTGGCGAGCCGGAGGAATTCGCCCTGCTTGCCGGGCACATCGTGACCAACCCGTTCCTGAACGGCACGACCATCCGCCTGGATGGCGCCGTGCGTCTGCCGCCGCGCTGAGGAGACACCGATGACAGAACCGATCCTGAAAATTGAGATTTCCGATAGCGTCGCGACCCTGACCATGAACCGTCCGGACAAGCGCAACGCCATGTGCGACGAGCTGCTTGGGGCCATCGACGGCTTCTTCCTGTCTCCGCCCGCCGAGGTGAAGGCGGTGGTCATCACCGGCACGGCCGGGCATTTCTGCTCGGGCCTTGATCTGTCCGAGCATGTGGCCCGCGACGCGGAAGGAACCATGCGCCATTCGCGCGGCTGGCACCAGGTGATGGACCGGATCCAGTTCGGCGGATTGCCGGTGGTATCCGCCATGTTCGGCGCCGTCATCGGCGGCGGTCTGGAACTGGCCAGTGCCACCCATGTGCGCGTTGCCGAAACCTCCGCGTTCTTCCAGCTGCCGGAAGGCCGCAGGGGCATCTTCGTCGGTGGTGGCGCTTCCGTGCGCGTGGGCCGCATTCTGGGCGCGGACCGGATGACCGAGATGATGCTGACCGGCCGCAAGTACAACGCGGATGAAGGCCTGGCTCTGGGCCTTGCTCATTACACCGTCGGCGAGGGAGAGGCACTGGCCAAGGCACAGGACCTGGCAGGCCGGATCGCTTCCAACGCGCCGCTGTCCAACTACATCATGATCCAGGCGCTGGCGCGCATTGCGGACATGTCCAAGACGGACGGTCTCTTTACCGAGAGCCTGTGCGCCGCCATTACGCAGACCAGCCCGGACGCGCTGGAAGGCCTTGCCGCCTTCCTGGAAAAGCGCAACCCGACCTTCAGGTGACCTCATGAGGAAAACCGCGATGGAACCGGAGACCGAGACCGGAATTGTAAACGTCAGCGACAGGACCCTGCGTGCGCTCTACGGCTATCAGATGAAGCGCACGTTCAACGTCATTCAGTCGGACCTGAGCCGCACCCTGAAGCCGTTCGACCTGCGCATGCTGACCTATACCGCCCTTGTGCTGATCGTCGACAACCCGGGCCTGCGCCAGTCGCAACTGGCCGAGGCCATGGATATCGAACGGCCCAACCTGGTCGTGATTGTCGACGAACTGGAGCGGCGTGACCTGATCATCCGTGACCGGTTGCCGAGTGACCGCAGGGCCTATGCGTTGAAGGCGACACTGGCCGGTCGCCGGCTGTGTGAAAAGGCAATCGCCGCGGTCATGGAGCACGAGAAGATGCTGCTCAACGGTATCAGCAAGGACGCGTTGAGTGTCGCCACCAAGGTGATGCAGATGATTGAAAGCAACCGCCAACGGGAAGACTGACATGAAGTTTCGGGAGGAGACGATCATGAAGCGCACCACGGAATTTCTGCGCCACTCGGTCGAGCGGGAAGACCGTCCGGATGGCAGCATTCTGCTGCGGTCCACCTATCCGCTGAGCCCAGTGGTCGAGCGGACGGGAGACTGGCTGCACCAATGGGCGGGGGAAGCTCCGGACAGGGTGTTTCTGGCCGAACGCAGCGGTGCCGGCTGGCGCGAGGAAAGCTATGCGGGCATCCTGGAAAAGGTTCGGGCGATCGGTGCCGCGCTCCTGGCAAGGGGCATGGGGGCAAATACGCCGATCCTGATCATGTCCGGCAACGGCGTCGATCACGGCATTCTTGCGCTTGCTGCCCAGTATGTCGGAGTGCCGGTGGTGCCGGTGGCCGAGCAGTATTCGCTCATTCACGGTGCCCATGGCCGCCTGCGCGAGGCGATCAACCTCATCAAGCCGAAAATGGCCTATGTGGTCGATGCCGACCAATACGGCGAAGCGTTGAACCTTGAAGATCTTGCGTCGGTCGAGATTGTCGCCAGCCGACCGGGAAGCCGGAACGTTACCGCCTTCGCCGACCTTCTGAAGGGAGACGGCAGCGTCGACGTCGACAGTGCTTTCGCGGCGGTCACGCCGGATACGGTCGGCAAGATCCTGATGACCTCCGGCTCGACCTCCAGCCCGAAGGGCGTTCTGACCACCCACCGGATGATGTGCGTGAATCAGGCCCAACTTGCCGACTCCATGCCGTTCCTGCGTAAGCGTCCGCCGGTGATCGTCGACTGGCTGCCCTGGAACCACGTCTTCGGCGGCTCGCATAATTTCAACATGATGCTGGCCAACGGTGGAAGTCTCTACATTGACGACGGCAAGCCGGTGAAGGGCCTGTTCGAACGGACGGTGGAGAACCTGTCGTTGAAGACCGGTACGCTGGTGTTCAACGTGCCGCTTGGCTTCGGCATGCTGCTGAAAGCTCTGGAAGCGGACGCGGATCTGCGTCAGCGCTTCTTCGAGGATCTGGACCTGATCTTCTATGCAGGGGCCTCCCTGCCGCAGGAGGTCTGGTCCGGATTTGAGCGCATGGCGATGGAGGTCAAGGGAGAGGTGCCCTTGATGACGTCTTCCTGGGGACTGACCGAAACAGCGCCCTCGGCCCTGATGCAGCAGGAACCTGCACCCCACTCCGGCATTGTCGGTGTTCCGGTGAGCGGCGTCACCGTCAAGCTTCTACCCGATGCGGACATGCGCTGCGAAGTCCGCGTGAAGGGCCCCAACGTGATGCCCGGCTATCTCAACGATCCTGAAAAGACCGCCGCGGCCTTCGATGAAGAAGGGTTCTTCATCACCGGGGATGCGATGCTGTTTCTTGATCCGGCGGACGCAAACAAGGGCATGCGCTTTGACGGCCGGATATCGGAAGACTTCAAGCTGCAGTCCGGCACCTGGGTGCGGGCGGCGCAGCTGAAGCTGGACATGCTGTCCCGTCTCGCACCGCTTGCCGCAGACCTGATCATCACCGGCGCCGATCGGAACCAGATCGGGGTGATGATCTTCCCGAATGTCGCGGAGCTGACCCGGGAAGGCTTTGACCTCAACGATGATGACGGTGCTTTCCGCTGCAAGCTGCTGCAGGGCGAAATCCACCGCCGGCTTTCGGCGCGCGCCCGCGAGATCAGCGGCAGCTCGACAATGGTGTCCCGCGCCATCGTGCTGTCTCAGCCCGCTTCCATGCCCGAAGGCGAGATGACCGCCAAGGGCAATCTGAACATCCGAAAGGTTCTGGCGCGCCGCGAGGCCCTGCTGGAACGGCTTTACACCGACGATGACCCTGCTGTGGTCACACTCTGATTGAGGAGCGCTTGAAATGGTCGATATCACCAAGGTTCGCGCCATCGACATCCACACTCACGCCGAAGAGCCTTGCGGCTGTCATTCCGACGATGGCTATGACGACTTGCAGGCGACGATGGCGAAATACTTCCGCGCGCCCTGGAGCCATCCGCCGACCGTACCGGAAACGGCAGCCCATTACCGGGAACAGAACATTGCGGCGGTAATCTTTCCGGTCGATGCCGAGCGCGAGACCGGCTACCGCCGCTACAAGAATGAGGAAGTGGCGGAATTTGCCGCCGAAAACGACGATGTGCTGATCCCCTTCGCCTCCATCGATCCGCACAAGGGCAAGATGGGTGCGCGCGAGGCGCGGCGCCTGATGAGGGATTTCGGCATCAAGGGTTTCAAGTTCCACCCGACGATGCAGGGTTTTTACCCCAACGACCGCATGGCCTACGAACTTTACGAAGCCATTGCGGAAGAAGGCTCCATCGCGCTCTTCCACACCGGCCAGACGGGCGTCGGCAGCGGCATGCGCGGTGGCAACGGCATGCGGCTGAAATACTCCAACCCGATGTATATGGACGATGTCGCGGTCGATTTTCCCGACATGAAGATCATCCTCGCGCATCCTTCCTTTCCCTGGCAGGAGGAAGCCCTGGCGGTCGCCCAGCACAAGCCGAATGTCTATATCGACCTCTCAGGTTGGTCGCCGAAGTATTTCCCGGAAATCCTGGTGAAATACTGCAATTCGATCCTGAAGAAGAAGGTGCTGTTCGGCTCCGACTGGCCGATGATCACGCCGGAGCGCTGGTTGGCGGATTTCGAGAAGATCGCCATCAAGGACGAGCTGCGGCCGGACATCATCAAGGGCAATGCGGCAAGGCTGCTGGGGCTGGCATGATCACTCCGCAGCTCTCCCATTTCTGCGACCTTGAGGTCGAACTTGGCCCTGTCCGGGAACTAGGCCAGGGCAGGGCGGGCGCGCGGCGGATCATCCCGATTGTCGGTGGCCGGGTGACAGGTCAGGTGTCCGGAACGGTACTGGACATGGGCGCTGACTGGCAGACGATCCTGGCGGACGGTTCGGCCGATATCGACACCCGCTACGCCTTCGAGACAGACGACGGTGCGGTGATCGAGATCATCAACAAGGGTGTTCGCCATGGTCCGCCGGACGTGCTGAAAGCGCTTGCCCGCGGCGAGGATATCGACCCGACGCTCTATTACTTCCGCACGGCGGCGCGGCTGGAGACCGGAGACCCGCGTTATGACTGGGTCAACAATACTCTCTTCGTCGGCACCGGCCGGCGACTTGCCTCCGCCGTGCTTGTGTCCTTGTTTCGGGTGGGGTG